>CALUJY010000023.1 GCA_944321085.1 uncultured Barnesiella sp. | reverse complement strand
ATCTAAATGATCCCCTGATTCCGGGGCTTTTTGATTAATTGTTTAACTCGTCCCATTTTAACGGGACACTAATGATTGCAAATATAAAAATAAAACTACATCAATATATCTATATTCAAGAAATTAAAGCCTTACAATCGATTTGTATAAATATTTTTTAACCCTATATCACACTCCCATAAATAAGACTAACCATGAATGGGTAATAGTAGAATTGATCTTTGATCATACCGTCTATAACCTTCGTCGGTATTACATCGCGATATGCATAGATATTTGAGACTACTCCTCCGATGCAAGGAAAGTATGCTCTATGCGCTCCAAAACGGCAAGCAAGTCGGGTACTGTTTCGGCACGAAGCATCTCTATGCGGGTATCGCGGAACGAGGGTATGCCTTTGAAGAGCGGTGTGGCTGCCAGATGCCGCCTGATGTGCGTAATGCCGCGCCGCTCGTCGAGACGTGCCACGCTCTCGCGCAGCTGCCGCCGTATCACCTCCATGCGCTCGTGCACCGTCAGGGGTGCCGGGCATACGCCATCGCGCACATATCCCTTTATATCGCGGAATATCCAAGGCGCCCCGATGGCGGCACGCCCTACCATCACACCGTCGACACCGTAACGGTCGAAACACTCGGCGGCACGTTCGGCTGTCGTTATATCGCCGTTGCCTATGATGGGAATGCGCATCCGGGGATTATTTTTCACCTCGCCTATCAACGTCCAATCTGCCTCGCCGGTGTACATTTGGCTGCGAGTACGTCCATGTATGGTCAACGCCGCAATGCCGCAATCTTGCAACTGTTCGGCAAGCTCTACGATTATTTTCGAGTCATGGTCCCACCCCAACCGCGTCTTTACGGTCACGGGCACTTTTACGGCATCGACCACGGCACGCGTGATGGCAAGCATCTTGGGTACATCGCGCAACATGCCGGCACCGGCACCCTTACCGGCTACTTTTTTTACCGGACAACCGAAGTTGATGTCTATCACATCGGGATGCGCCTCTTCACAGAGACGTGCGGCCTCGACCATCGACTCGGGGAAACGTCCGTATATCTGTATCGCCACGGGACGCTCGGCATCGACGATGTGCAACTTACGTTGCGTCGCCTCGATACTGCGCACCAAGGCATCGGCCGAGACAAACTCGGTATATACCATATCGGCACCGAACTCCTTGCACAACAGCCGGAAAGAGGTGTCGGTAACATCTTCCATGGGAGCCAGCAGCACGGGACGCTCGCCCAAATCTACATTTCCTATCTTCATTCTCTTTTTTACTTCGTCGTTCGTTTCACTCCAACACGAGCAGCGACCACTGCCGCGTGTCCATGATTTCGTCGGCTACGGCCTGCATTTGCTCTACCGTCACCGCCTCTATGCGTCGTGCCTGTTCTTCTTGCGACAGCACATCGCCATAACGCATATAGCTTTTGCCGATGGCCAAGGCAAGGCTTTCGTTATTATCTTCGGCCACCAACAACTGTCCGCGGTATTGTTTCTTGGCCGCAGCCACCCGCCAAGGGGTCAACCCGCCACGACGCAACCGCTCCATCTCGCCGGCGATACGTCGCAGGCATCGACTCACATACTTGCCGTCGGTACCGAAATAGACGGTGAAAAGCCCCGTATCGGTATAGTTTACCACCGACGACTCAACGGCATAGACGTAACCCCGTTGCTCGCGCAACGCCACATTCAACAGGCTGTTCTGCCCGGGGCCGCCTATCATATTGTTCAGCAACAGGAGGGCAAGCCGCCGTTCGTCATACAGGTCATAGGCACGACAACCCCATACGACATGTGCCTGATGCGTATCGTAGACCATCCGTTCATCGAACGGAGCCACGGCAACAGGTCGCTCGCGACACTCCTCGCGCCGACCGCATGGCAGGTCGCCAAAATAGCGTTGCGCCCACTCCATAACCTTGCCGAACGGAGCATCGGCGTATGAGAAAAAGACCATCTCACCGGCACGATAACAACGCGACAGGAAGGTACGCGCTTGCAAAGGCGACATGGCCGATAACTCCTCGGCCGTACCCAATATGTTCCTACCCAACGGATGGCCGGCAAAGAGACGGTTCTCGAACTCGTCGTACACCAGCTCCGAGGGTGTATCGCGATACATATCTATCTCCTCACGCACCACTTCGCGCTCTTTCTCGAACTCCGCTTCGGGAAAAGAGGCATGCGCCGCCAAGTCGCCTATCAGCTCCATGGCACGCTCGTGGTAGGCCGAAGGGTAGATGCTATACAACACCGTCTCCTCTTTTGTGGTGTAGGCATTCAGTTCGCCGCCCACACTCTCCATGCGGGTACGTATATGGCACGCTTTACGTCGCGCCGTACCCTTGAAAATGGTATGCTCAACGAGGTGTGCCAACCCGCTCTCGGCGGGCAACTCATCGCGTGTACCGGCATTTACCGTCACGCCGCAATACGACACATTGCCCCCTTGCCGGCAGTGTACCACCCGCAAGCCGTTAGGCAACGTCGCAGTCTCTATCTCACTCATCTCTTTGCTAACCCCATCGGTCATACGGCAGTACCGGTATGTGCGCCTCAGCGGGGATAAAATTATAAAACCGGGGCTCCCGTCATCAATGTATCGTCACCATCGTTGCTCCGAAACCATACTCGCGGAACGAGGCATCCTGATAGGTATATTGCTTATACTTGGTTCTCAACTCATCGACAATGGCGCGCCGCAATACGCCCTCACCCTTACCGTGAATAAAGACGATGCGCTGCCCCTTGTCGTTCTTGTGCTCTGCAAGCACACGGCGGAAGGTATCCATCTGCACCTCTAACATATCGCTGTTGCTCATACCTGCCGTAGAGTCGAGTAACTCGCCTATGTGCAAATCTACCTCGATAATATCAGCCTGACGGCGGTTCGGCTTGCTCACATGCGGCTTGTCGGCCATTGCAGCGGCACGCTTCTCGCTCATGGCACGCGCCACCTCATCGGCATTCACCACCAACGGACGCACAGGCACATCGTTCTTTACCAAGTCAATCATCAAGGCCGCCTCATCGAAATAGGCGTTCTGTCTGAAACTATGCAACTTATACAATCGTGTAGAGTCGAAACGCATATCTACGCCGCCGGGGTTCTTCATCGTGAAATGCTTCCCTTTCTTGAAAGCTACATATTGGAAACCGATGCGCTGCAAACCATTCACATCGGCCTGCTGTATCTCATCTATCTGCATTTGCGTGTTGGGCTCTATCACACCCGCATAGCGCGTGCGCCACCCTTTGTCGTCGCGACTCATATAGGTAAAATAGAGGTAATAATTGCTATCGTTTACAAGACACGTATCGTACGACGTCGTAGTGAGGTGCTTGGGTTCTTGCGCTATAAAGGCCAACGACACATTCAACTGCTCGCCCTCGGGCGTCTCCTCTTCGGCATCGGTATGGCTCGACGCAGCCACCTCGGACTCTTTGGCCTGATACTCCTCGGCAACAAAAGTCGTCTCCTGCACCGCCTTGCGAGTAGTACGCGGCAAAGCAGGCTCTACCACCACACATTCGCGCGACAGAATCGGAGTTTCAAAACCATCTGGCTCCTCGACGTATGCCATTTCACCCTCCATGCGGCGCACGATACCGCCGCCTACGGCATTCAAAAACCGTACTTTATCACCTATATTCAAATTTGCCATAATCGATATATTACTTGTGCCGAGGCCTACACAGGCCTCACACTCTATTTCAGATTGCAAAGATAGTGCAAGGCGGGGGCAAAACGAAATAATGCACCGCTTTAATTTCTCTGCGCTACGCCGGTTTACATCTAATATATAAGAACAACTGTTTTCAGCAATATATAATTTGCGGATAATAACCTGCATAATTTGCAGCTTATCATCCGCAACAAGAAATAAGATTAGTTACTAACTAAAAGCCATTGGAATAAAAGAATATATGATAATTATACGGGGATTTCTGTATTTCTACATATAAACTGTTAAAATAATAAGTCCGTTTCATGTATTTGTCTTCTGGAGTAAAATCTCCGGTGACATTTTGTGGATTGCATTCTAATAGCAAACTGTCAAATTGTAAAAATTCATTATAGTCAAAAGATTTATTGTATCCCTGCCATATCACAGAATCATTACGAACATATATATCATTAGTAAATATATAATATTCACCATTTTCATCTTTTACCAATCTTGAATACATTTCAATATTGCTATCCCTTGAATGCCCTTTCTTGAAATGTGATTTGTACCTATAATCAGACCATTTTTGATTGACTATAGTTCCCAATTTTGTCTCTATTTCAAACGTATTTTTATTTTTAGATGGTGTGCAAGAGAACAAAATTAATGCGCTCATTATTAAAATGAATACTCTTTCTTTCATGTTTGTTTTTATTAATCAATATTCCAATAATTACTTTCATCACATTCAAAAGCATCAAGCCTTTGGTCTTCCCAATCTTCATTATCATCCCATGAATCATTTAGTTGCTCTGATGTATATTCTTTCCATTCGAGATATTGTCTATAGGAAGATGTCATAGGTTTTATCTCAGTGCTTGCATTTTTAATGTATTGACCATCCGAAATAGTAATACTATATAAATTAGAATTTTTCCTACACTCTAATTCTTCTAATTTTATATTAGCACCAAGATACAAATCATTATGTAGGTCATTACAAGCACAATTCAGATGAGTAAGATTCTTATTCTCATATAATTGAAGTTCATACAACTTATTTTCAGAACAATTTAAAAGCTGCAACTCAGTTAAATTTTTTACTTCTAACTCATCTAATCCACAGCGTCGGACATCTAACATTGAAAGTTTTAGGTTTTCTTCGAGATTGATAAATCCTATTGAATTAAAGCCACATGAAAGTATTCTTAATTCCTTATTTTGAGACACATCCAAATATTCAAGACCACATCCTCTACAATACAGTGACTGTAATAATAGATTTTCTCTCACTACTGTCCCGTAAAAGTGGATAAATAGTTCTTTGAAATTATTGAAATATAGCCAATTACACGGTTTTTTGAAA
>CALUJY010000022.1 GCA_944321085.1 uncultured Barnesiella sp. | reverse complement strand
TATTTATAATAATCTTCACAAAGATATTAAAATCAATGCTTTACCAAGGTCTTATCCTGAATTTTGTCGACTAGGCCAAATCGACTAATATATAATTATAATAATAGTTATATTGTTTATTATTTTATTGATATTTATTGTTATTTTGTGTATATAATTCCTCTTGTTGCTTTATTTATATTAGTTTTTGCAGATTAGTAGGAATATAAATTTAACATTTATTATACACAAACTTGCGCGAAAAAGGGATAATATATACAAATTTTACGTGATCTATTACATAGAGATAATAAGCGGGGCAGTAATCGAGTGATTCGATTACTGCCCCGTAAGGAATGAGCGTAGGATGGCGTACCTTTTTTTGTGAGGTGGCTATCCTCTTATCTTTTAGAGACGTTCTCTTATGGCTTTGCTTTCGGCTTCATAACCGGGTTTGTTGAGCAGAGCAAACATGTTGCGTTTGTATGCTTCTACGCCGGGTTGGTTGAAGGGATTGACGTCGAGGATATAACCGCTGATACCGCATGCTTTCTCGAAGAAGTAAATGAGTTGTCCCAAATAGCGTTCCGTGAGAGCGGGTATCTCTATTTTTATGTTAGGTACACCGCCATCGACGTGGGCTATTTGCGTACCAAGTTCGGCCATTTTATTTACTTCGTCGACGCGTTTGCCTGCCAAGTAGTTGAGCCCGTCGAGGTTGTCGCTATCGGTAGGTATGGTTACTTTGTGCTGCATCTCTTTTACAGAGAGTACGGTCTCGAAGATGGTGCGTTCGCCTTCTTGTATCCATTGACCCATAGAGTGGAGGTCGGTGGTGAAATCGACCGCAGCGGGGAATATGCCGAGGTGCTCTTTTCCTTCGCTTTCGCCGTAGAGTTGTTTCCACCACTCGGCGAAATAGTGTAGTTTGGGGTTGAAATTGACGAGTATCTCGGTTTTCTTACCGGCTTGGTAGAGAGCGTTGCGCGTAGCTGCATAGAGCATGGCGGGATTTTGCTCGAAGGGTACGTCGGCACCGCAGGCTTTTTGCATGTCGCAAGCTCCGGCAACGAGGGCGCGGATGTCGAATCCGGCAATGGCGATGGGCAGCAGACCTACGGGGGTGAGCACCGAGAAGCGTCCGCCTACGTTGTCGGCGATGACGAATGTTTTATAACCTTCGGTATCGGCCAGCTTGCGGAGTGCGCCTTTGGCGGCATCGGTAACGGCAATGATACGACAACCGGCCTCTTCTTTGCCTACTTGTTTCTCTAATTGCTCTTTGAGCAGGCGGAAAGCGATGGCAGGCTCGGTAGTGGTACCCGACTTGGAGATAACGACGATACCGAATTGTTTATCGGTGAGCAAGTCTTGCAGTTCGTAGAGATAATCTTCGCCTATGTTTTGTCCGGCAAACAGTACGATGGGAGCGTTGTGTTGTTTGCGCAAGTGTTCGAAGCCGTTGGACATGGCTTCTATAACGGCCTTTGCTCCTAAGTAGCTGCCGCCAATACCTATTACGACGACAATTTCACAGCGTGATTGCAGATTGCGAGCGGCAGTTTCTATTTCGGTGAGGTCTGCATCGGAGATTTCGCTCGGCAGATTGAGCCAACCGAGGAAGTCGTTTCCTTGACCTGTCCCTTGGTGCAGTTGTTCCATTCCTTTGGCTGCTTTGTCTTGCAGACCGAATACTGTTTCCCGCGAGACTGTCCCGAGGGCTTTCTCAATGACCAAATTTATTTTCTCCATTGTTATTGTATTTGATGGTTTGTTTTCATAGGAAGGTATCGGCCATGCGGGCTATGGTTTTGTGTATCGATGCGCGACGATAGAGAATATCATAGACGCAGTCGAGAATAGGCATGGGTACCTCGTATTTGCTGTTGAGCTCGTGCATACACTTGGTGCCGTAGTAGCCTTCGGCAATCATATCCATCTCTACTTGTGCAGATTTTACCGAGTAGCCTCGTCCTATCATGGTGCCGAGGTTGTGGTTGCGGCTGAATCGTGAGTAGGATGTTACAAGCAGGTCGCCCAGATATACGCTGTCGCTCATATCGCGTGTAATTTCGGGCGAAACGGCGCTGAGGAAGTGCGACATCTCTTTCAGTGCGTTTGAGACGAGCATGGCTTGGAAGTTGTCGCCGTATCGCATACCCGAGCAGATTCCTGAGGCTATGGCGTAAACATTTTTCAGTACGGCACAGTATTCGATGCCTATGACGTCGGTCGATACAATGGCGCGTAGTTTGTTGCACGATAGTACGGAGGCAAAACTGCGTGCGCGTTCGACATCTTCGCAGGCTACTGTCAGATAGGAAAGGCGCTCTAATGCGACCTCTTCGGCGTGACACGGGCCGCCGATTACAGCTACCATGTTGTTTGGTACGTCGTACACTTGCTTGAAATAGCTTGATACTACTAAGTTCTCGTCGGGAACTATGCCTTTGATGGCAGTGACTACAAATTTGTTTTTGAGGCTTGTAGTGAGCTTTTCGAGGTGCGATTTCAGGTATGGCGACGGTGTTGCCAGCACGAGAGTGTCGGCTTTATCGACCACTTCGTTGATATTGGAGCTGAATTCTATCCGGTCGGGGTCGAAGGCTACGTCGGTTAGGTAGGCGGGGTTGTGCCCGTCGCGCTTGAAGTCTTCGATGCGGTCGTCGCGGCGCATATACCATAGAATGTTCTCTTCGTTGTTGAGTACAAGTTTGGCAAGGGCGGTTGCCCAGCTGCCGCCTCCCATGATAGCTATTTTACCGGTTGGTTGCATGTTACTGTTGGTTTTTCGACCGTTCGATCCATGCGGATAACTCGTCGATCGTAGGATTGGCTAAATTGAGTTTGTATTTTTTGTTGATACCGCACAGTTCTTGGTGGAGCTTGGCGGGTTGTGCCTCGGCAAGGGCGTTCACGGTGAGGTAGCCGGCTTTTTGCAGGGGAGCTACCCATTCGGCGGGTATTCCGGCTTGGACATAGGCTGCTTCGCTGTCGCGTTTCTGTACTTTCTCGGGGCGCATTTGGGGGAAGAGCAATACTTCTTGTATGGTGTTTTGATTGGTCATGAGCATGGCAAGGCGGTCCATGCCGATGCCGATGCCTGCTGTCGGGGGCATACCGTATTCGAGAGCACGCAAGAAGTCTTGATCTATAAACATGGCTTCGTCGTCGCCTTTCTCCGAGAGTCGGAGTTGCTCTTGGAAGCGTTCGCGTTGGTCTATGGGGTCGTTCAGCTCTGAGTATGCGTTGGCGAGCTCTTTGCCGTTTACCATGAGTTCGAATCGCTCGGTGAGTTGCGGATTTTCGCGGTGGCGTTTGGTGAGTGGCGACATTTCTATGGGATAGTCGGTGATAAAGGTGGGTTGTATGTAGTTGCCCTCGCATTTGGCACCGAATATTTCGTCGATGAGCTTGCCTTTGCCCATGGTTTCGTCTATTTCAATGTCGAGCTTTTTGCAAGTTTCACGGAGTTGCTCTTCGTCCATACCGCTTATGTCTATACCGGTGTGTTCGCGTATGGAGTCGAGCATGGTGATGCGTTTGTAGGGCGCTTTGAAGCTGATTTTGTTTTCTCCTACCATGACTTCGGTGGTACCGTTTACTGCGAGGCATATTTTCTCTAACATTTCCTCGGTAAACTTCATCATCCAGTTGTAGTCTTTGTAGGATACGTACATTTCCATGACGGTAAACTCGGGGTTGTGCGAGCGGTCCATTCCTTCGTTGCGGAAGTCGCGCGAAAATTCGTAGACTCCCTCAAAACCACCGACGATGAGCCGTTTCAGGTATAGTTCGTTGGCGATACGTAGGTATAGGGGTATGTCGAGAGCGTTGTGGTGTGTGATGAAGGGGCGGGCAGCTGCGCCACCGGGTATAGCTTGCAGTACGGGGGTGTCGACTTCGACGTAGCCGTGTGCATTGATGAACTCGCGCATGGCGTTGAACATCCGGGTGCGTTTCAAGAATATCTCTTTTACGCCTTCGTTGACGATGAGGTCGACATAGCGTTGCCTGTATCGCAGCTCGGGGTCGCTGAAAGCATCGTACACAACACCGTCTTTGGTCTTGACGATGGGGAGTGGACGCAGTGACTTGGAGAGTACCGTGAGCTTGCGGGCGTGTATGGTGATTTCGCCGGTTTGTGTACGGAATACGTAGCCTTCGATGCCTACGAAATCGCCTATGTCGAGGAGCTTTTTGAATACTGTGTTGTAGAGTTCCTTATCGTCACCGGGGCATAAGTCGTCGCGCGAGATGTAGATTTGTATGCGGCCTTGGGCGTCTTTCAGCTCCATAAACGAGGCTTTACCCATGATGCGGCGGCTCATGATACGGCCTGCTACCGATACTTCACGCTGGGGAGCATCGTCGCGGAATGTTTCTTTTATTTCTGTCGTATAGGCGTTTACGGGATATTCGGCGGCGGGATAAGGCTCTATGCCTATACGCCGCAGCTCTTCCATACTGTTGCGACGTATTATTTCTTGTTCGCTTAGTTCTAATGTGTTCATGTTACCTTTATTCGTATTCACTGCAAAGATAATGCAAAAGAGTACAAAATGCAAAGCAAATTTGGCATTTAGGCGTGTAAAATCTCTCTTTGTGTAACTAATACGTTGTATTTCTCGGTTATAGGTCGTGAGGCTGCGTTGTCTGTGCAGAAAGAGTGGGAACGTATGTTTCGTGTTCGACTTTTTCGAATGTTTGTTGTGAAACTTTTGTACCTTTTGTTTCGTTCGAGAACGAGGTCATAGTTTTTGTTTTTTTCATGTTATGTGTACTGCGGTGGCGTGAAATGTTTTGTGGTGTAAATTGTTGTTGCATAATTTGTTATAAAGTATTTTGCGGCGTATTTCGAATGGAGTGCACACGTTTGCACGACGTGGCGATAAAAAAATTGTCTTATATACTTGCATGGAATGCTTCCGGATGTTATCTTTGCATCGTGATTAACGAAAAAATTAACACAACCGCTTAATCACGCCACTGTTTAAGTGGCAGATATACAATAGGATTAAGGTAAAGATTGGTTTTATCAATTAAGGTTTTCGTTACAAAGAATAAAGGTAAGATTGTTTTTTAAGGAATAGTTTGTTAAAATAAGGTTTATCGATAGGTTGGAAAGATTGTTTAGGTTGTGTTTAGTTATGCCTTGAATAAGGCTCGGAATTGGGAGTTGCGTGTCATGCGCAGCTCCCGCGAGAGGACAAGGGATGACGTTAAAAAGCAGTGATGCTTTATTGTTACAACAAAAGAGAAAGGTTTCGGTAAAGAACCTTTCTCTTTTGGTTTTTTTATGGGTATAGGAGCCCTTGGTCGTATTCTTTTTTACTCTTGTGTAATGATTGAGGGCGGAAGACGGAGGGCTTTTTGTCGACTTTTTGTCTTCTTTCGTTTTGATTACAAACAGGGCTGTGACAAGTTATATTTTTGTCACAGCCCCGTTTATGTTTTATGCAGCATTTCTTACCATTGCCTGCCGGTATTGACTTGTGGGGACTTCTATAAATTAAATCCCTGATTATAAGTTGCATAAGCGGATAAAATGCTTATATTTGCAGAAACAGACAA
>CALUJY010000021.1 GCA_944321085.1 uncultured Barnesiella sp. | reverse complement strand
GATCTAAATGATCCCCTGATTCCGGGGCTTTTTGATTAATTGTTTAACTCGTCCCATTTTAACGGGACACTAATGAATTATAACTTTAAAATGTCACATATTTAACTAATATCGTGTCTGTAATCAAATAGCAAATTAACAAACAAGTAACATGCAAATAATAAAGTTACTACCCATACAAAAGAAAGAAAGAGATTGGTTCCTCAGTGGTTCCAATCTCTTTTTTCGTATCGGCACTGCTCCCATAAAATGCAGAGCCCCTCACCCTATCGGTTTATAGCAAGACAAAATTGGCTCGCGACGAAGAAATTAAAGCTCCTCCCACACCATTTTATCCCCGTTTGTATTACCTTTGCATAATGCGACTTGCTATACACCATATCGACCACGGAGGCGGTATCGCCATTACTATCCTTGCCATTGCAATAGTGACAGGTGTATTGTTCTTTGCCAAAGACGACAAAGTGGGCAGTTATGGCGACACGACACAACAGGGTATCGATGTATCTCATCATCAAGGATATATCGATTGGGAAACGGTCGCATCTGATGGCACGGTGAAATTCGCCTACATAAAGGCTACCGAAGGGGCTACACACCAAGACACGCGCTACGACTATAACATTACCGCAGCACGCGAAAGAGGCATAAAAGTGGGAAGCTACCACTACTTTCATCCCGATGTACCGGTAAAGGAACAAGCCGAGAATTTTTTGCATATAACATGCGCCTACCCGCAAGACCTCGTTCCTGCCATAGACATAGAAGAGTGCGGTGGTTTGTCGCCCCAACAGGTCTGCGACAGCATCGCGTATTTTACCGCACTATTGCAAGAGCAGTGGCATGCACGGCCGTTGTTATATACGCACCAAAAATTCTATAACGACTACTTACAAAACAGTTTCAACGAATACCCTTTGTGGATAGCCCGTTACGGATTTTTTCTCTTTAAGCCTCATCCCGGACTCGACGATGGTCGCACTCCTACCATGTGGCAATATAGCAACCGCGGAAGAGTCGAAGGCATAACCGGACGTGTTGACCTGAACACTTTGTGCGGAGCAATTAAACTAACCGACTTGGAATTGGTCAAATAAATATAACTGTAATAAGAGGACAATATGAAAAAGTATCTCATCATGCTGCTACTTATCGTCGGTTGCTTGTCGCCGGCAGCAGCGGCCAAAGGATATGACATCGTGGGTGTATATCACGATGCCGAAACAACAATTTCACCGAAAAACAGAGTTATAACCGACGACGGCCGGATAGGTAAAGTCACTATGGAACTGATACCGGCCATTATACGCGAACGGACGTATGATGTAACGGCCGTACGGATAGCCGAGAATGTGTACAAAATTGAAAGCAGCGACTTTCACCTTCCTCTGTACATCGAATTGCGCTCATGCAAAAAGAAGGGCGAACGCATGCAGGCTCAAATGACCATTGATAATATAAAAGGGAGTGTAAAGGGTACACTTACATTCAAGTAACCCCACCTTAATATACCAAAACAGAGCGTCCTGCAACTTCGTTGAGTTGCAGGACGCTCTGTTTCATCCCTACGGGTGATGTCGCCAATCTATCGGGCATCTGTAACCTTATGGCTACAACTGTTACTATTTGCTTACATGCAGGTGGAAATAGCGGCGCATAAAGCATATATACACCACGCACAACACGGCGAGTACGGCAAAGAAATAGATGGGACGATATGCCACAGGAGTAGCAAAGAGGCCTACGGCTATTACGGCCTGCACAGCCATATAGAGTGCACTGACGGCAACGTGAGGCCAATGCAGCTCATTGGCAAGGAGCTGATAAAGATGCTTGCGATGCGGCAAACCTATATTTTCGTGCAACATGAGGCGGTGCACAATGGTGAGTACGCTATCTACTCCATATACCAGCAACAGGGCAAGGTACGTCAGGTCGTGCGTGGCAAGAATGAGCGACCCCAAGAAATAGACTAAAATAAATGCAATACCTACCGAGCCCACATCACCGGCAAAACAGCGTGCCCGGGGGCGGAAATTGTAGTAACAAAAGATAAATACCGAGATTGTAACAGTGTGCAACAACACTTCGGGTACGACGGGCTCGGGCAACATGTAAAAGTTTGCATAAGCGATAGCTACAAGTATAACCAAGCTATATCCGCCGGTGATACCGTTGATACCGTCCATGAAGTTGTAGGCATTGATAGTACCCATGCAAAAAATAAGGGCTATCACAATATACCACCACGGCTCGCCCCCGAACAAATGCCATTGCGCAAAGAGCAACAGCATGGCCGCAAGGTGTACCGCCAAACGCGGCAACTGGCGTACGCCACGCACGTCATCCCAAAAACTGATGGCGCAAATAAGTGTCAATCCGACAAAAAAGCAACCATAGTCGCTCCACTGCGAAGGATGGAACAGAAACGACAACAACACGCCAACCCAAAAGATAATGCCTCCACCTCGCAAGGTTATGTGGGTGTGCGAGCTGCGTTCATTGGGGCGGTCTATGATGTTGCACTTGTCGGCAATGCGAAAATATAATTCCTCAGCGGCCAAAAGCAAGATAGCTAAAACAGGATAATACCATGATATAGATTGCATAATATCTTATTGCTTACAACGTGAATACTAAAAACAGTCGAAGATAAAACTATATGGGAAAAAGGAGGTAGAGAATCACTTAATGTCTGTTGTCGCACCATCGATAAAAGGCTCCACACACGCTCTCATAACCGTCATATAACACAATACCGCGTTATACGCTACCATAATCGGAGTCTTACGCAGGGTCTGCGACAAACGGAGTTATAGCCCGAGAGGTACAGAGATATGCCTCATGCGCATATCGCAACAACGGATAGTCGCCTCGGCTGTTGCCGTAAGCCACAAGGCGGAAATGCTCGCGAGGATACACAGCTTCGACCCGCCGGCGTTTCTCCTCGCCGTTGCAATTAAGCCCCTCGAAAAAGCCGGTAAACGAGCTCCTGCCATCGGTATTCGTTACAGCCATGCGGGTTGCTATGACGACCGATATACCGTTACGCAAAGCCCACGGCTCTATCCATACAGAGGGGCTGGCGCTGGCTATCGCCACTTGGTGTCCGGCCTCCTGATAGCTGCGCAATACCTGCATTACGCGGCGATTGAGGCAACTTTCGATAACCGAAGCAAAGTTTTGTGCCGTAACTTGCATGTCGTCGCAAGCGATACCGCCGAAACAGGGCGACAAGACGGCTTCTTTCACAGACGAGAGGTCGATCGTTTTTCCTCCCAACTTATCCATACCATATCGCCACAATGCCGGCAACTGGCGCAGCATGGACGAAGTGAATGCCCCCCTACCCTTGACGAAATCGACAAACAGCGGCAATGTGTCGCGGGTGGTAATAGTACCGTCGAAATCGAAAACGGCTACCGTGGGCTTATCCATATATGATGATGGCAAACGACAAAAACCAAAGCAGGATGCAAAGTTGCAGGAAACGGTCGCGCAACAATATACGAGTAGGACTCCAACTCTTCTCTTCGACCAATGTAAGTTGCATATAGCGCAATATGCCTGCCAAGACAAAAATGGTAGTCATATAGACATAACGACATCCCAACCGCTGCATAATCTGCTCGTCGACGGTATACATAATATAGCACACCAACGTCACAGCCGCTACAAGGGTAAGGGCAGAATTGAGAAACTCGCGATTGTAGAAAGCTACATTGCTGCGCAACGCTTCGCGCGTCTGCTCATAATGCAACACGTCGTCACGACGCTTGGCAAGCGCAAGAAAAAGTGCCAGCAAAAAGGTCATAAGCACTATCCAATGCGAGGGGGCTATGCAGGCAGCCTCGGCTCCGGCCATAATACGCAACACAAAACCGGCTGCGACAATCATGACGTCGAGCAACGAAATGCGCTTTAACCCGAAACAATATGCCACATTGAGCACATAATATACCATGACAATATACAACGCACCGTGGCTACCGGGTGGCAGGAACAAGCCAAGCGACAACGCCAACAGCAATAGAACCACATGCAATACTATCGCCGTACGCGACGACACCAACCCCGCAGCTATGGGGCGATGACACTTTTTGGGATGCTGCCTGTCATAGGCAACATCCCGCAGGTCGTTGAGTATGTATATACTGCTGCTGATGAGGCAAAACATCACAAACGCCACCAAGCATGGCCACACCCTGTCGAACTGCAAAAGGGTATGACCGAAAAAGAGGGGCAAGAACAAGAAAAGGTTCTTCACCCACTGCGCGGGACGCAATAACCTGATGTATGCCTTCATCGTTTTACAATTCGCCTTGGAGATACCAATGATAAAGTCTTTCTACGCCTTCCTCTATCTCTATGCGGTGATGCCAACCCAAGTTGTGCAGTTTCGTCACATCGGTGAGCTTACGCATCGTCCCATCGGGTTTCGCAGCGTCGAAACGAAGTTCGCCGGTATATCCTACCGTCTTCACAATCAACTCGGCAACACCGCGAATTGAAATCTCCTTGCCTGTGCCTACATTGATATGACAGTTGCGTATATCTTTCTGTCCGGGAGCATACGTATCGACAAAATCGACATGTTCCAACACATAAACCGACGCATCGGCCATCTCTTCACTCCAAAGGAACTCACGAAGCGGCGTACCCGTACCCCACAACGTAACAGCTTCGGCCGTAATGCCATACCGTTCGAGAACGGCAGCTATATCACCCTCCGAAGCCTTTCCGTCGACCTGTTCCACGGGACGGATATCGAGGTCGTGCCGTACGGCATCCCAATTACCGGTGTGCAGAAGATGTGCCAAATGGATTTTGCGAATCATGGCAGGAAGCACGTGGCTGTTTTCGAGATGGAAATTATCGTGCGGACCATATAGGTTGGTGGGCATGACAGCGATATAATTGGTACCGTATTGAAGATTGAAACTCTCGCACATCTTCAATCCCGCTATCTTGGCAATGGCATAAGGCTCGTTGGTGTATTCGAGCGGCGATGTAAGCAATGCATCCTCTTTCATAGGTTGCGGAGCTTCGCGCGGATAGATACAGGTGCTACCGAGGAACAACAGTTTCTTCACACCATGACGGAAACTCTCGCCGATGACATTCTGCTGTATTTGAAGGTTTTGGTAGATAAAATCAGCACGATAGCGGCTGTTGGCCATGATACCGCCCACATGTGCCGCAGCAAGCACTACATATTGCGGCTGCTGCTCGTCGAAGAAACGACGCACGGCAACGCCGTCGAGCAAATCAAGCTCTTTGTGGGTACGCCCTACCAAATTGGTATATCCCTTGCTCGCCAGATTGTTCCAAATGGCCGAACCTACCAAACCGCGATGGCCGGCAACATATATTTTGGCATCTTTCTCCATATCAGAGTTGCGATTTAAGGTGCAATTTCTTTACAAAATGCATGTCATGTTCTACCATGATGCGCACCAGTTCTTGGAACGAAGTCTTGCGGGGATTCCAACCTAAGAGCGTTTTGGCTTTTGTGGGGTCGCCTAAAAGTTGCTCCACTTCGGCCGGGCGGAAATATTTGGGATCGACCTCGACCAACACTTTACCGGTAGCCACATCGATACCTTTCTCGTTGACGCCCTTGCCTTCCCAACGAAGCTCTATGCCGACCTCTTTGAAAGCCAATGTACAGAATTCACGAACCGTGTGATACTCGCCGGTAGCGATAACAAAGTCTTCGGGCTTCTCATGTTGCAGTATGAGCCACATACACTCGACATAATCTTTGGCATAACCCCAGTCGCGCAACGAATCGAGATTTCCCAAATAGAGTTTGTCTTGGAATCCTTGCACGATACGTGCTGCTGCCAAAGTAATTTTACGGGTAACGAAGTTCTCGCCGCGGCGCTCGCTTTCGTGATTGAATAATATACCGTTAACGGCATACATTCCGTATGACTCGCGATAGTTCTTGGTAATCCAGAAACCGTATTGTTTGGCTACACCGTAGGGCGAACGAGGATAGAAAGGCGTGGTCTCCTTCTGCGGAATCTCCTGTACCTTACCAAAGAGTTCGCTGGTCGAAGCCTGATATATGCGGCACTTCTTTTCGAGACCGAGAATGCGCACGGCTTCGAGCAGACGGAGTGTGCCCACAGCATCGGCCTCGGCAGTATATTCGGGGACATCGAAGCTCACTTTCACATGACTCTGTGCTGCAAGGTTGTATATCTCGTCGGGTTGAATCATCTGTATGATACGAATCAACGACGAAGAGTCGGTCATATCGGCATAATGAAGATTAACCAAGGGTTTGTTCTTCATATCGCGCACCCACTCATCGAGGTAAAGATGCTCGATACGCCCTGTATTGAACGATGAACTACGACGTAAAGTGCCATGCACTTCATATCCTTTTTCCAACAAAAATTCGGCCAAAAATGAGCCGTCCTGACCGGTAATACCGGTAATAAGTGCTTTCTTCATTTTATATCGGTTATTTATTATTATTTACGAAACTTTCTATGGTAAGCCGCAAGCCATCGGCTGCACGCACAGGCATGGTATCGATGGAAAGAGCTCGTTTTATTTTATGGTTGCTCACCACATAATTTTCGGTGAGTTTTTGCAACCGTTCGGGATTAAGCGGCAAATGCAATGTACCGCCCATGCGAGCCAAACCCGTCATCACACCTTTACCGATGTGCAACAAACGGGTTTTCTTGCCCAATACACTACAAATAACGGCAATCAGTTCGTTGGTAGAGAGGCTCTCGTCATCGCCCATATTATATACTCCGCCGGGAGCTGTACCTTCGATAAGCCGACCTATGACATAACAAAGATTATCGACACTCGTAAAAGTACGTCGATTGTCGAAGGCTGCCAAAGGCCACGGCATTCCGGTGCGCACCACGTTGTAAAGCAAATTGAGGTTGCCTTTGTTACCCGGGCCGTGTATCATGCAGGGACGCAAAATATACACCCGTTTCCCGCCGGGCAGGCTATACACGCCATCGACAATACTTGCATGCGAACGAATATACTCCTCGGCAGCCAATTTGCTTTCACCATAAGGTCCTTTGGGCGACGGCACAACCTCCTCGGTAAGGATAGTATCGCCAACGGTATCGGCAGCCGCTTTGACTGAGGAAAAAAATATGAACACGCGAGCCTGCGAAGCAAGGAAATAATCGAAAATCTTCTTCGTCAACCCGGTATTGATGTCAAAGTATGTTTGGGCTGCGGCTTCGTTTTTGGTATCGTGCGCCTTACCGGCCAAATGCACTATGGCATCGACAGGCGGAACAGTAGCGCTGTCAAGGTCGTTCCACGAATAGGTAGCGACAACACCATCCTTATAAGGCGCCACTATATCGAGACCGTATATAGTATGCGATGCAGCATGGGCGCGTACCAAATTGCTCCCTACAAAACCGTGTATGCCTGTTATAAGCAGATTCATCTTTTATCGGGATTAAGGTACTCGAATATCTTGACAAAATATTTCATCATGACCATAGGCATGTTGGTATAGATACCGTTTTCACGACAAGCACGGACTATCTCGCGATTGAGCACCCAGTTGCTGCGCCACGACGAAGTACTAGCTCCGCCGGTACGCATCTTTATGAAATCGTATGCCAAGTATCGGGTATGTAATTGATATGTATAAAGGAAACGTATAAGCAACTCGTAGTCGGCCGCAATGCGATAATCGGTACGATAGTATCCGTAATCGTCGAAGAAATGACGATAGGTGAAAAACGTAGGATGCGCCGGCATCCATCCGTAACGAAACTTACCGGGTGTGAAACGCCGAGAAGAATAATAACGAATGGTACGATTCAAATCGTCGGGACGCACAAAACGGACATCGCCATATACAGCCTGTACAGATGTGTCGGCAAAGCAGGCCGCCACACGCGAAATAACATCGTCGTGGTTATAGAAATCGTCACTATTGATAGTGCCCACCACATCGCCGGTCGCCATGCGCAAACCTTTGTTCATGGCATCGTATATCCCTTTGTCGGGCTCGCTAACCCATCGCATACGGCCATCGAAATGCGACTCGTATGAGTGCAACAGAGCTAAGGTGCCATCGGTGGATGCTCCATCGACGACAATATACTCTATATCGCCATAGTCTTGCGCCAAAACGCTCTCTATGGTGTCGCGCAGTGTATGGGCGGCATTATATGTAGCTGTGACGATGCTTACTTTCACTCGGCCGAAAACTCTTTTATACGTTGTTCTTCACTCAAACGGCATATCAGGATGGTATCGTCTTTCTCGGCAACGATATAACCATCGAGACCTTGTATGATAACCTTACGCTCCTCGGGGACGTGTACCACACAATTTTTGCTATCGTACATCTTCACATTGCCAACCATGGCATTTCCATTGGCATCGTGCGAAAGATGTGTGTGCAACGAACCCCATGTACCCAAGTCGCTCCAACCGAAATCGGCTGGCAAGACAAATATATCGGGCGATTTCTCCATGACGGCATAATCGATGGAAATATTCTCGCACTGCGGGAAGAGAGCCTTTACAGCTTCTCCCTCGTCGGGGGTATAGTATGAAGCTTGCAACTTGTCGAATATGGCGGCAAGTGCCGGGCAGTAGCGGGTTATGGAATCGACAATGGTATTCACATTCCACACGAAGATACCGGCATTCCAAAAATAGTTGCCGGCTGCGATATATGACTTAGCAACTTCTAACGTTGGTTTTTCCTTAAACTGACTAACCTTACAAATATCTGCCCCGGGCAATCGGTCGCCGGCGGCAATGTAACCGTAACCTGTCTCGGGGCGATTGGGACGAATACCTATCGTCACAATGGCATTACTGTCGGCCGTAAAATCGAGCGCGACAGAGATTATACGCCGATACTCTTCCGTGTTGAGAACCAAAGCA
Organism: uncultured Barnesiella sp.; assembly: GCA_944321085.1. Classification (GTDB taxonomy): domain Bacteria; phylum Bacteroidota; class Bacteroidia; order Bacteroidales; family Barnesiellaceae_A; genus Barnesiella_A. Next base: position 1,378 of record CALUJY010000021.1, on the reverse strand, counting down.
TCGCTGGGCGTAACCACAATATTGGCATCGGGGAAATGCTTGCGTATCTTCCACGCAACGAAGGCAATACACGGCGCGGTATTGCGACGGCAGGGTTCGGCAAGTATATTGCAGGCAGGAACCTCGGGCAATTGTTCCTGTACCAACTGTACGTATTGCTCGGAGGTAACCACCCATACATGGTCGGGAGGACACACACCACAGAAACGATCGACTGTCAATTGCAACAAACTGCGACCGCATCCCATTACATCGATAAATTGCTTGGGACGCTCGGGTGTGCTCATAGGCCAGAAACGGCTTCCAATGCCGCCGGCCATTATAACTACATGGTTCCTGTTATTCATGATACTGTTGTTTTTATTCTTGCAAAGATAAGGAAAGACAATCGCAGAGACAAATGAAAACAAAATTTTAAAAATTCACCCCACCTATTGCTTCCTACATCTTACAAAGATACTGAATGTATTGTATTCTTGCAGCTTGTATGCAAGTATTTCCTTTATTATATCATCTACCACCGGAAAGTGCCAAATAAAGCCGAGGCATTTTTCGTTTGAGTAACCATCCCACCCATAATGCAAAAATAAGCATCAAAATCACCGACAAAAAGTATGAAATAATAAGTGAAATTTGTGACAGCCCAATAGTTTTAATCAATAGTTTCTTAAAAATATTAAGTGTAGGTTCGTGAAAGCAATATATAAAAAAAGTATATGATGAGCATTTACATAACAATTTATCATCAGGTAACACTCTGCCACGGCACAAAGTGTCATATAATCCCCATATAGACAAAACTCCGATAATATTTACTAGAATCGACACATTTTTAGGTAGAATCGACTCAACTCGCAATATTACCAATACAATATACATCAACAATATAATGATAGCATATTTTGTAAGCCCCTCATACTCTATCGAATACTTATTATAACCTATATATCCTCCTAATGAGAACCAAAAGAATGAAGCAAAATGATTGATAGATATAGATAATACAACGTTGACAACAATAATTCCTAACAACAATATGCCATAATACCCCTTGCAAAACCGTAGTAAAGCATAAATTGCCGGAGATAATATTACAAGCACAATCAAATCACGCAAGAACCAAAGATGAAAAGCCAATGGTTTAGTAAAAAGCTCGCATATCAGTTTACCATAATATCCTTGCCTGATTTGCTCTGAAAATCCGCCATTTATAAACTGTGCTGTAAACGGAATAATTTCGCACAAAAGTATAAATCCACAAAATAACAAACTCCAATATATAAATGGCAGAAACAATGATTTAAGGGGACTTCTATAAATTAAATCCCTGATTATAAGTTGCATAAGCGGATAAAATGCTTATATTTGCAGAAACAGA
>CALUJY010000020.1 GCA_944321085.1 uncultured Barnesiella sp. | reverse complement strand
CAGCCCTGTAACCGTGTTTATCGACACCGAGTGCCATGTTAATACGTATGAGGGTTTGTGGTATGAACGTATGGGTGGCATACCGCGTCTGTGGGCTGTATATAATATGTGGAATGCCGACGGTGAACCGATGAATACCGATTCGCGCGCCACTTATTACGACCGTGATGGCAACGAGTATAACACGACCAAAAACTTCCTTACCGATGAGGAGGCTGCACAATATACCATAGCCAATGTTTTGGCAGGCGATGGCACCGACCATCCGGCTGTGGGTAAGTGGAATCCGCTTCCCATTATAGAGAAAGCGGCAACTCCCGCTGCATTAGACCATTATTTTATGGACAACAAAATGCACATAGAGTGGGAGGGCGACCAGTATGCTATCTGCTATGTGGTGAAGATTGGCGGCAATGTAGTGGGAATAACTACCGATACATCGTTTGAGTTGACCTTTGCCTCTGATGCGGCTCATATCTATGGAACGCCGGCTGCCAATGCCGACCCCAACGAACTGAGCGTTCAATCGGTCAATGAGTATGGAGCTTTGGGCGAGGCTGCTACGATGCAAATTTCTTGGCCTACTTCGGTAGTGTCGCCCGAAGAAGAAAGCCTTTCGATTTTTGCTGCCGACAATACGGTATATGTACGCGGCGTTGAAGGCGATACCGTGGTTACGGTTTACGATATGACAGGTCGTATGGTAAACAGTGTCGCATGCGACCGGAATGTGTCGTTCTATATGCCCGATGGCAACTATATCGTGAAAGCTGCCGACAAGGTGGTAAAAGTAAACGTACGCTGAAACTTGTAGCGTCGTGAAAAGAGATTGATTTTTTCGTCCTTATACACGAATAATCTGTCGGGGACTGTACCATGTGATATGGTATAGTCCCCGTTTTTTAGCATGCTTTGGGGCTTTTTTATAGTTGAAATTGTTGCTCGTGGTATCGTTTTGCGTAAGATAGGCTTTGTTTTAGTCGAGCAAAAGCATCGAGCTTCTTTGTTCGGCTCTCAACTTTCATTATCTTTGTCGTCTTCATTATACCACGGCGACAGCCATTGTTGTGGTTGCATAACTAATAAGTACAAGACTATGGAAGTGATAAATGCCCGTTTTGTTATCAGTAATGTCGATGTAGAAAAGTGCCCTAATACCAACCTGCCCGAGTATGCTTTTATAGGACGCTCCAATGTGGGCAAATCGTCGCTTATCAATATGCTGACGGGTAAAAAATCGCTTGCCATGACTTCGGCGATGCCGGGTAAAACTACATTGATAAATCATTTTATTGTCGATGACAGTTGGTATATTGTAGATTTGCCCGGTTATGGTTATGCCCGTCGTAGCAGAGAGGCGCGGGAGAGTATCGAACGCATCATCAAGAACTATGTATTGAAGCGTGATGCCATGACATGTTTGTTCCTTTTGCTCGACTGTCGTCATGCACCGCAGAAGATAGATTTGGAGTTTATCGACTTTTTGGGTGAGCACGGTGTGCCGTTTGCGCTGGTATTTACCAAAGCCGATAAGATAACGAAGATGGAGCTTACCCGTCATATCGAGGCGTATAAAGCCAAATTGCATGAAACATGGGAGGAGCTTCCGCCTGTATTTGTCACTTCGTCGGAGAAGAAAATGGGGCGTGAAGACTTGCTCGATTATATAGATGGCATCAATAGTTCATATACTCGTTGATTTGTCACGATAAAAGTATATCGTGAGGTCATAATGATTACCTTTGTAAAAAAGATATAGATTTAATAAGATGATTACCGAACAACAAAAAAATTGGATGAGAGAGGCGATAGCTCTCTCTATGGAGAATATAGATAATGGTGGTGGCCCTTTTGGCGCAGTGATAGTAAAAGACGGCGTTGTGGTGGCTCGTGGTACTAATCGTGTTACGGCCGATAATGACCCTACGGCTCATGCCGAAGTATCGGCAATACGTCAGGCGTCGCGTGCTCTTGGTACGTTCGACCTTTCGGGATGTGAGATTTATACCTCCTGCGAGCCGTGCCCGATGTGTTTGTCGGCTATTTATTGGGCACACATCGACCGTATTTTCTATGCCAATACGCAGTATGATGCCAAAGAAATCGATTTCGATGATTCTTTTATCTACACACAACTTTCGTTAGACCCTACCAAGCGTTCTATACCTGCGGTGCGTGTGTTGGGCGATGAAGCCATCGCAGCCTTCCGCAAATGGCAGGTGAAAGAAGATAAAATAGCTTACTGATATATATTTTAATATGTAGTAAATTATGGCAAACTGGTTTGAGTGCAAAGTAAAATATGATAAGACGCTCGAAAACGGGCTTCAAAAAAAAGTAACAGAACCATATTTGGTAGATGCTCTCTCGTTTACCGAGGCAGAGTCTCGTATTATCAAGGAAATACAGCCTTTTATATCGGGCGAATTTTCGGTCTCGGCCGTTAAACGCGCCAATTATAGCGATGTGTATTACGATGCTACGGGTGACAAATGGTATAAATGCAAGATTTGCTTTATTACCCTCGATGAGAAAAGCGGTATGGAGAAGCGTACGGCAACGTATATTTTGGTGCAGGCCGCCGATTTTGCTACGGCTCTCGATAATCTCAATATTTGCATGAAAGGGACAATGGCCGATTGGGAGGTGACATCTATTGTAGAGACGTTGCTCCTCGACGTATATCCTTATGAGGCTTCGCTTCCCGATACACCGGCAACACATTCGCCTGAAAAGGAGGTGCCCCTGTCATGACCTCGCTTGTAGCAGAACATCTCGACAAGGTACGTCGTTCTTTACCCAACGGGGTGGCATTGGTGGCAGTGTCGAAGTTCCACCCAGTCGAAGATTTGTTCGAAGCCTATCGTGCAGGACAACGTATCTTCGGAGAGAGTCGCGTGCAAGAGCTCGAAGAGAAGCGTGTACAGCTGCCCGACGATATTTGCTGGCATTTTATAGGGCACTTGCAAACCAATAAGGTACGTTATATTGTACCCTATATATCATTGATACATAGTGTCGATAGTGTGAAACTCTTGACCGAGATAGAGCGTCAGGCAGCTCGTTTGCCACGAGTGGTGGATTGCCTTTTGGAGGTGCATGTGGCAGCAGAGGAGACGAAATATGGCTTTTCGTCCGATGAGTGTCTCGCTTTTCTATCGGATTTCCACCCCGAGGAATATGCCCATGTGGCTATTCGCGGACTGATGGGGATGGCGTCGAATACCGATGACGAAACCCGTGTAGCAGCCGACTTCGTTACATTGAAACGTTTGTTCGATGAGGTGCGCATTCGCTTTCAATGGCCTCATTTCGATATTCTGTCTATGGGTATGAGCCACGATTATAATATAGCCGTGCGCGAGGGTAGCAACATGGTGCGTGTCGGTACGACCATCTTCGGCGAGCGGCAGTATTAGCTGCGGCCGGCGGTAATGGTGTGCGAGTAGATGTCGCCGCTGTGGAGTTTTGCCGGGTCACGGAGGTTAAGTATCCCCCGAGGACGATGCTTTAATCGAAATATTCTTCTTCTTCTTCTTCTTCTTCTTCTTCGGGTAAATGCACGATGAGAGTTGTGGCGCCTATCGTCACGATGTCGCCGTCGCAGAGTCTTGCCCGGTCACGGTCGCCAAGTATTTCTTGCCGCAGAAATGTGCCGGTGAGGCTGGGATTGTCGCGCAGAGTGCATACAATGCCGTTTCCCTGCGTTTTTACGTTGATGATGCAATGACGACGGTCCATACTCATGTCGCCGCTTTCTATGGCAATATCGGCCGCACTGCCCGGAGAGTGACGGCCTATGATATTATCGCCCGGTTTCAGACCGAAAGTTTGACGGTAGCAGAAGCTGTTTTCTACAACGCTGATATATCCGTAAGGGAAAGAGAATTTTTCTTTGTTTATTTCTTCAATCTCGTCGATGGAAAGAGAGAAATGCTTGCGACACTCAGGACAAGCAAATGAGATGTTTTTTGCTCCTTTGTATCGTGTTTCGTCAAAACTGAACTTGTGCTCGCATTTGGGGCATACAATACGCTTCATGTCGTTTTTGGTTAAGTGTGGCAAAGTTACTCCATTCTCTGTATCCTTCAAAATTATATCAGCTTAAATATGTTCTATGTCGGCAGGCGTCGATTCGGTTGGTGCGGAAGTTATCATGTGGGGGCGGGTAGATGTGTTGCAATAACTGGTGAATAATACTTAATAATTGGGATGAGTTTTTGCGACGAGCAATAAATTTATTTTTCGCTCGTTTTCAGAATAAGAAGTGTCGATAAGTTACATAAATATGTTTTATAACATATATTTGAAATCCTTGGCGTTAAACGATGTGAAATTATGTCGTGTAATTGCTTTTGAGAGCGAGAAAATGTAATTGGCATTTTTTTTACTCAAAAATATGTCCTAAATTTGCCCCTCGAACTGACAGAACCTTTGATAATATGAAAAACTTTCGCGAGGATGCAACACGAGGAGCAAGCGATACTGGGGGCGCATAAAGCGGTCGGTTCTCCTTATTCGACACAACTTCCTGAGGACAAGAAAGAAACCAATAAAAAGAAACCAAATAATTTAAATAACACTTAAAAACAACACTAAAAATTTTATTATGGAAACTAAGACAGTGAAGAAAGCAGCGACGAGAAAGTCGAATGTGATCGGAATCAAGAGCCCTATTTGGGTGATCCTGATATGCGCCGTTGCCGGTTTTTGTTTTTATCAATTTGTTTGCGGTGATCCCTCTCGTTTCGCTGACGGCGATCCTGTAAATGGTCATCCCCTCAATGGCGACCTTCTCGCCACGGTATATAAAGGTGGTTTCATTGTTCCTATCCTTATGACCTGCCTCCTTACCGTTGTCGTTCTCTCTGTTGAGCGTTTTATCGCTATGATGAGTGCCGATGGTAAAGGTAATACCACAAAATTCGTTGCTGAAATCAAAGCTGCTCTCGAAGCAAATGATTTGGCCAAAGCCAATGCACTTTGCGAGAAGAAGAAAGGCGTTGTTGCCAGCGTTGTTGCTTCGGCTCTTATCAAATATGAGCAAGTTGAGAAAGACGATTCTTTGTCGAAAGAGAAAAAACTCGAAGCCATCCAAACACAACTCGAAGAGGCTACCGCTCTCGAAATGCCGGCTCTTCAACAAAACCTTCCCATCGTTGCTACGCTCACCACTCTTGGTACGTTGCTCGGTCTGCTCGGTACTGTGTTGGGTATGATTCGTTCATTTGCCGCTTTGGCTTCCGGTGATGGCGCTACCGACTCGCAAGCTCTTTCTACCGGTATTTCTGAGGCCCTTGTTAATACTGCAACAGGTATTGCTACCGGTGCTCTTGCCGTTATTTCTTATAACTATTTCTCTAATAAGATAGACAACCTTACCTACGCTATCGATGAGATTGGTTTCTGCATCGTTAACGCTTACGCAAAAACCCATTAATCTTTTGATCACTCAGCTTAAAGAAAGGACTTTGTAATATGGCAAAGGTAAAAGTAAAAAAGAAGAGTACGCTCATCGATATGACTGCGATGAGTGACGTTACTGTGCTTCTGCTTACTTTCTTCATGCTGACATCTACATTCGTTCAACAAGAACCGCAACAAGTTGTCACACCTTCGTCGGTTTCGGAGTTTGAAATTCCCGACAGGGATGTTCTCGAAATCCTCATCGAGCCCACCGGTAAAGTATTTATCGGCCTCGATAATACTTTCGACCGCGAAGGAGCACTTAACGAAATGTTGAAAGTGCACCCCGAGGTGCAACTTACAGAGGCGCAAAAAAATACGTTCCGCCTCTCTGACTGGTTCGGTGTGCCGATGAAAGACTTGCCCCAATTCCTCGACCAACGTTTCGAAGACCAAGCTAATGACTTGAAAAATTGGGGTATCCCTTGCGATAGTACCGACAACCAATTCAAAGATTGGGTCGATTTTGCTACGCGATGCGGCAGTCAACGAATGAGAGATAGTGAGGATTATGCGGCGCTTGATAATGACCAAAAGAAACTCAAAATCATTATTAAAGCCGACCGCCATACACCTTACGATGTCGTGAAAAAAGTAATGGATTCGTTACAAGAGATTCGTCAAAACCGTTTTAGTCTAATAACTACCTTGAACCAAGGCGAATAAGCCGGTTGTTTGAGTCATTAATTCATTTATATTATGGCAGAAGTAGAAGTAAAAGATAACGACGGTAAAAAGAAAAAAGGCGCACAGAAGAAGATGAAGATTCACGTGGACTTTACGCCTATGGTGGATATGAACATGCTTCTGATTACCTTCTTCATGCTTTGTACAACGATGACAGAGAGTCGTACCATGGATTTGGTAATGCCGAGTAAAGACGCCGTAACGGAAGAAGAACAAAGTAAACTGAAAGCTTCGGAAGCTATCACGATATTGCTGGGCGATAACGATGAGGTATTTTACTATTTGGGCGAGCCCAACTATAAAGATTATACCTCTCTGACGCAGTCGTCGCTCGACCCTGCTGACCCGAACGGCATCCGTGCATTGCTGTTGGAGCGTAATGAAGAAGTTATCGGACTTGTTGATGAGGCTAACAAGGACTTCGAGGCAGCTCAGTCTGAGGTAAAAGCCCGTAAGCTCTCAAAGAGTCAAACAGAAGAGGAGATAAATGCCTTGATGGAAACCCGTGATGAGGCTGTCCGCGAAGCCAAGAAGCTGAAAGGAGCCCCGATGGTAGTCATCAAAGCCAAAACCTCTACTACCGATAATGAGTATATCAATGGTCCCGGTGCCACGTACGAAAGCCTTGTTGACGTCCTCGACGAGATGATTGTGTGCAGTGTGGGTAAGTATGCCGTTGTTGATATGACCGATGGCGACTTATTCCTCATGGGCAACTTCAAGACGAAAGGCGAACTGGCTGCATCGAGTGATTTCGGAGCAAAATAGTAACCTAATTCTCACGACTAATATTTAAACAAATTATGGCAAGCATTGATTTGAATTCATCGAAGTGGTGCGAATTAGCGTTTGAAGGCAAGAATAAGAAATTTGGCGGGTATGTTATCCGTCAAGAAATCGGAAAACGTCACCTTGTCGCTATCATCGCTTCGATTGTGGCTCTTGCGTTGGCATTCATCATACCTGCCCTTATCGAGAAAATCCCTAAGGAAAAGGAAGCTGCTATTGACTTTACAGTTACCGAGGTAGAAATGGCCAACCTTGAAGACCAAGAGATTGAAAAGAACGAAGAGATTCAACCTATTGTGGAAGCTCCGCCGCCACCTCCTTTGAAGAGCTCTATCAAATTTACGGCTCCTGTCATCACAGCAGATGAGAACGTAAAGGACGAAGAGGAAATCCGTACACAGGACGAAATGGCGCAAAGCAATATCAATATTTCTATCGCCGATGTTGAAGGTGTAGATACCGAAGATGCTCAGGATATTGCTGACTTCCGCGAAGTAATTGCCGAACCCGAGCCCGAGGAAGAAAAAGTTTATGAGGCTGTTGAGCAAATGCCTCAGTTCCCCGGTGGCGATGTTGAGTTGATGAAATACATCTACGATAACCTCCGCTATCCGGCTGTAGCTCAGGAGAACGGCATACAGGGTCAAGTGCTCTTGCGTTTCGTTGTATCACGTACAGGTTCTATCGAGAATATTCAGGTACTCCGCAGCCCCGACCCCTCGCTTGCAAAAGAGGCCGTACGCGTGCTGCAAGGAATGCCTAAATGGATTCCCGGAAAGCAAAACGGTAACGAAGTGCCGGTTTACTTTACACTTCCTGTTAAGTTTAAGCTTATGTAATTTCTCATGTGCTTAGCACATCAGATACTCTAATAATCCGCAACCTATTATCTTGTATATTAGGTTGCGGGTATTTTTACAACCACATTCTTTTTACGACAAATATTATGACGCAATACGGACATTATGGCGACAGCCCTTCGCAAGACGATGACACGAAACCTCATCTTTCGCCTCTGCGATTGACGATGGGTATTATTATGGTGGCTATTTATCTTGCCATGGCTTATGCCCTTCTGTTTACCCCTCTTTTTACTCACACTGTCCCGTCGTGGGTCAGGTATGTTATGGGAGTGGTTTTCTTCCTTTATGGTATCTATCGCGGGTATCGCGTATATAAAGGTAGTAAATAGTATAACTTGTTTTATATGAAGCAAATTTCATCCATTTCTATCTTTCTTGTCACATTGCTCTCTTTGATGGCTTGTTCGTCGCAAGGTGGTATAGACCGCCGCATGTATGAAGGCGACATCAAGTTTATGTGTGACGAGTCGTTTTTCAACGTCCTCAATCAACACGTTTTTGTTTTTACCCGTTCCAATCCGGGAGCTTATATAACAGCGACACCGGTGAGTGAAACGGAGGCTGTTAAAGCATTGCTCGACGATAGCGTGCGCCTTATTGCTATTTCCCGAGAGCTTACAGCGACTGAAAAAGAGGCTATTATTCAGAATCGCCTCGAAAGCCGCTCTACCCATGTGGCTGTCGATGGCATAGCTTTTGTGGTAAACAAGCAGAATCCCGACTCCGTCTTTACGGTCGATGATATTCGCCGCATTATGACTGGTGAGGTTACGCAGTGGAACCAACTTTTCCCCGACTCGAAGTTCGATCATATACAAGTCATATTCGATAATCGTTATTCGGGTACGGTACGCTATGTGATAGATTCTATCTGTGCCCCTATGAAATTATATCCCGGCGTTTCGGCCGTAGAAAATAGCTTGCAAGTAATACGCGAAGTGAGCCGTCGCCCCAACGCCATCGGTGTTTTGGGTTCGGCATGGATAGAAGCGCGAGACTCTGCGAATGTCTTGGTACGCGACCTCGTTTCGCCCGTGCGCATTAAAAAAACGGCCGATGCGCAACCTTTCGGACCTTTCCAAGCCTATATTGCTTCGGGCGATTATCCTTTTTTTAGGTCAATTTATATGATAAAAACTGAAACGTATAACGGTCTTTGTACGGGATTTACTATATTTGTAGCCGGACAACGTGGACAGAAGATTTTTGAGAAAACAAATATCTCTCCGGCGCGTATCGAAGAACGTGTAGTAAACGTGTCAGATGATTTTAAATAAATAACCAAATATTGTTTATAGAAATGAGAATCAAATTCTTAACTGTTTTCGCCATTGCAGCTGCTGTATGGGGTAGCGCATGGGCAAGTGATTATACCGATGGTATAGAATATTTCAAGGCCGATCAGCCCGATAATGCACGCACTATCTTGGAACGTACCATCAACGATGCCAGTACGAATAAATCAGAATCTTACTACTATTTAGGTGAGATAGCTTTCCAGAATGAAGATTATGCGAAAGCAGCCGAGTATTATGCAAAAGGACTTGAAGTTGACCCTGAGAATGTATATAATCTTATTGGTCAAGGAAAGTTGCAACTGCGTTCTGAGCAAAAAGCAGCCGAGAAAATCTTCAAGGAAGCTCTTAAAAAGAATAAAAAAGATGCCGGTGTAAACCTCGCAATCGCCAAAGCATATTACGAAACAGGCGTTCCCGGGTATGAGAAGTATCTTGAGAATGCTCGCAAAGCCGATAAGACATTCCCCGACATTTATCTCTTCGAGGGCGATATGCTTGCCGATCAAGGTCGCAACGGTGATGCTTGTGGTTATTATGAAATGGCTATCAACTTCGATCCCAACTGCGTAGAAGCTTATGTGAAATACTCTCACATGTATTTCGATATCAATCCCGAAATGGCTATCGGTAAGCTCGAAGAGCTCCTTCAAAAAGCTCCCGATTCAGCCCTTGCTCAACGCGAATTGGCAGAAGCCTATTACAAGAACCAGCAATACACAAAGGCTGCTTTGGCGTACGAAACTTATGTAGCTAATCCCAACCATTTCGTAGAAGACCGTGCCCGTCTCGCAACACTCCTTTTTTATAGTAAACGTTTCAACGAATCGTACGACCTCGCCAAATCTATTTTGGAGAATGAGCCCAATAACTTCGTGCTCAACCGTGTAATCCTCTATAACCTTTTCGAGATGAAACGTTTCGAGGAGGCAAGAGATTGGGGCGTTAAGTTCTTCGCTTTACCTCCCAGCGTTCGCCACGCATTCCTTTCACGCGACTTCGAGTGCTATGCCGATGTGCTTATGGAACTTGGTGACCCCCAAAGTGCCGCTGCCAATTTTGTGAAAGCTTATAACATGGACTCGACGAATATTGAGCTTCTGAAAGAAATAAGTAGCGCATACGAGGCTGCCAAAGACTATCCGCTTTCTATCAAGTTCTACTCGCAGTATATGGACAATGCTGCTGATAACTTGCGTGTGATGGATTACTTCCGTTTTGGTCAGACATGCTACCGTGTAGGTATGGCCGATACCGTAGGCGGACAAGCATATCTGATGAAAGCCGATACACTCTTTGCAAAAGTTATAGAAGAGGCTCCCGATAACTACTTAGGTTATATGTGGCGCGCACGTGCCGCAGCCGGCCGTGACCCCGAGACAAAAGAAGGTACTGCAAAACCCTACTATGAGCGAACAATAGAGGTTCTGAACCAAGATTCGACCAATCTCTCTAAGTCGCGCGTAGCAGCATATATCGAAGGCTATCGTTATCTCGGATACTACAACTTCCTCAAAGCATATAGCGAAGAGGCTGTTCAATTTCCGGCCAAAGCAAAAGCATATAAAGACAGCACTAAAATATATTGGAACAAAATGCTTGAATTCGATCCCAATAATACCGATATTCAAGAAGCTCTCAAAACGCTGTAATAATTATAGTATAAAAACAGAAAAGGGGGCATTGGCTCCCCTTTTCTGTTTTATAGCGTTTCTTCCGATTTATAATGTTTCATCTGAGGGTGTGACAATATACTTGTCTTTGCCCACCGTATCTGAAGATCTACCCCCCCTTTCCGTCGTCTGGAGAGAACAGCAGCGACGACCTTCCCTTCTAAGTGGCGGGAAAAAGGCTGCGCGGCGGCAAAAAAAATGACACGAATAACCGTCTGATACAAAACACCTTCGGCGGTTTGTCGAAAAATAATTTGAAAAAAGTTGCCTCAAACCCTTGCGAGGAATAAAAAGAGGTATTACCTTTGCACCCGCAACCCGAAAAAACGGGGTGAGCGAAGAGCGGTGAAGAGCCGCTAGAAGATCATTGAAAGCAT
>CALUJY010000019.1 GCA_944321085.1 uncultured Barnesiella sp. | reverse complement strand
AAGATAGGATGCGCTCGGCATAGCCAACTGAAAACTTCGTTTTCGTTTGTCTCTGCACTCGACTTTCACTATCTTTGCGCTATCGCCGGTCTCCGGCAAAACGAAAACGACAAACCGCCGCACACAGAAAATAGCTTGTCTGCCATTTTTTGTTTGTGGCATTATCCATATCGAGATGAATGAAAACGATACAAAAGAGCGTAACGAAGCCAAACGGTTGTTTCTGATAGATGCCTATGCGTTGATATATAGGTCGTATTATGCTTTTATAAAAAATCCCCGTATCAATTCGCGCGGCGAGAACACTTCGGCCATCTTGGGCTTTGTGAATACCCTCGAAGAAATTTTGAAGCGTGAGAATCCTACCCACATCGCCGTGGGGTTCGACCCGCAAGGGCCTACCTTTCGCCATGAGGCCTACGAGAAGTACAAGGCGCAACGCGAAGAGACCCCCGAGGCGATACGCTTTGCGGTGCCTGTGATAAAGGAGATTATCAAGGCATATCGTATTCCTATCATCGAGGTGCCCGGGTATGAGGCCGACGACGTAATAGGTTCGTTGTCGCGCAAAGCCGAGGCGGCCGGTTTCGAGACTTATATGATGACCCCCGACAAAGACTACGGGCAGCTGGTTACGGAGCACACTTTTATGTACCGTCCCCGTTTCGGCGGCGATTATGAGGTGCTCGGGGTACCGCAAATATGCGAGAAATATGGCATCGCGTCGCCGTCGCAGGTTGTAGATATATTGGGATTGATGGGCGATACGGCCGACAACATACCGGGATGCCCCGGTGTGGGCGAGAAAACGGCCGTGAAGCTGATACAGGAGTATGGCAGTATAGATAATTTGCTCGCCAATACCGACCGCTTGAAAGGTGCGTTGCAACGTCGTATCGTGGAGAATAGGGAGATGATAGAGTTCTCGCGTTTCCTCGCTACGATAAAGACCGATGTACCCGTAGAATTTGACGAAGATGCTTTGTTGCGTTCGCCCATAGACGGCGAGGCCTTGCGCAAAATATTTACCGATTTGGAGTTCCGCACCCTTGCCGACCGCATTTTGGGCAAGCCGCAAGCCGAGCCAAAAGCCAAAAGCGTGCAGGCTACCCTCTTCGATACCGAGCCTGAGGCAGCACCCGTGGCCGAGGAGGCATTTGCTACTCATGCCGATACGCCGCATACCTATCACCTCGTTGAGAGTGAGGAGGAGATGTGGGACTTGGCAGCCCTGTTGGGGTGTGCCGATGCTTTTGCTTTCGATACCGAGACGACCGGCATAGACCCCATGCGAGCCGAGTTGGTGGGATTGTCGTTTGCTATGAAGGCGCACGAGGCTTATTATGTGCCTGTGCCCGAGGAGCGTGAGGCTGCGATGGCTGTGGTGGAAATATTCCGTTCGGCACTCGAAAATACCGCTTCGCTGAAAGTGGGGCAGAACATCAAGTACGACTATATCGTCTTACGCAATTACGGTGTGACGGTGCGTGGCAAGATGTTCGATACTATGGTGGCGCACTATTTGCTGCAACCCGAGCAGCGTCACAATATGGACTATCTCGCCGAGGTTTTCCTGCACTATCGTCCCATAGCCATAGAGACGCTTATCGGTGCGAAATCGAAAGGACAGCTGTCGATGCGTCAGGTGCCGGTTGCCGATGTGGCCGAATACTCGGCCGAGGATGCCGATGTGACGTGGCAGTTGTATGAGGCGTTGTGTCCCGAGATTGCAAAGGAGGAGATGACCTCCCTTTTCGAGAATATAGAAATGCCGTTGGTGCGTGTGCTGGCCGAGATGGAAATAACGGGTGTGCACATAGATACGCAGGTACTGCGCGCTTCGGCTCACGATATGGAGCGGCAAATCGCAACGCTCGAAGAAGAGATTTATGCGCTAGCCGGCATGCAGTTCAACATATCGTCGCCCCGGCAAGTGGGAGAGGTGCTCTTCGAGAGACTCAAAATAGACGAAAAGGCACGGAAAACCAAGAGCGGTCAGTATGCCACTACCGAAGAGGTGTTGGAACGGTTGCGTCCGGTGCATCCCATAGTGGGGAAGATACTCGATTTGCGTGGCCTTCGCAAGCTGCTCAGTACGTATATCAACGCCCTGCCCGAGTTGCTAAACCCCTCCACAGGAAAAATACATACCTCGTATAACCAAACCGTGACGGCAACCGGACGATTGAGTTCCAGTAATCCCAATTTGCAGAATATTCCCATTCGCGATGCCGAAGGGAAAGGCATACGACGTGCTTTTGTGGCCGAGAAAGGATGTAAATTCTTGTCGGCCGATTATTCGCAGATAGAGTTGCGTATCATGGCGCATATCAGTCAAGACCGTCACATGATAGAGGCGTTTTGTTCGGGTGCCGATATTCATACCGCTACCGCAGCCAAGATATATAAAGTACCGGTCGCTTCTGTGACGGCCGATATGCGGCGGAAGGCCAAAACGGCAAATTTCGGTATCATATACGGTATATCGGCGTTTGGTCTGGCCGAGCGGCTCAACATTTCGCGGACCGAGGCAAAACAGCTTATCGACGGTTATTTCGACTCTTTTCCGCAAATCAAAGAACACATGGCGCAAAGTATCGAGGTGGCACGCAAGCAGGGGTATGTGTCAACGTTGTGCGGCCGTCGGCGTATGTTACCCGACATTAATTCGCACAACAGCGTGGTGCGCGGATATGCCGAACGAAACGCTATCAATGCACCCATTCAGGGCAGTGCTGCCGATATTATCAAGATAGCCATGGTGCGTATCTTCGAGCGGTTGGAACGCGAGCATTTGGAGAGCCGCATGATATTGCAAGTACACGATGAGCTCGACTTCAATGTTCCCGAGAACGAGGTGGAGCAGGTGACCCGTATCGTTACCGAAGAGATGGAGAATGCCTACCGCCTGAGTGTCCCGTTGATTGCCGATTATGGTGTTGCTGATAATTGGCTTGATGCTCATTGATTTAGTTTTAATATATTATCTATATTATATCTGTATTTTATTTATATTTTATCATCGTATTGCGGTGAAAAGGTTTGTGAAAGTATGGAATTGTCGGAACTGAAATCGGTTATCAATACTCCGTCGCGTCAGAAGGCTTTTGCGCGTCTTCTCTCTGACGAGAAGATGCGTCGCATTTCGCTCGACGGGCTCGAAGGCTCGTCGATGGCATTCGCCCTTCTCAATTTGTTGCAGCTGCCGAGAGCTTCGTTTATCGTTGCCACCGATAGCGACGAGGCCGGCTATCTGTTTCATGATATAGAGCAGATAGAGCATGGCGAGCATGTGGCGTTCTTCCCGTCGGGATACAAGCGGGATATCAAATATGGACAGGTCGATGCGCCGGCCGGTATCATGCGTACCGATGTGCTGAACCGGCTGAACCGAAAAGAGCCGCTTCTTGTGGTGACTTATCCCGAGGCATTGGCCGAGAAGGTGGTGCAGGAGCAGGTCTTGGAGCGGAATACCCTGCATATCACCCGTAATGAATCGGTCGATGTGGCCTTCGTAGGCCATGTTTTGCAAGAATATGGTTTCAAAAAGGTCGATTATGTATATGAGCCCGGGCAGTATGCCGTCAGGGGTAGTATTCTCGATGTATTTTCGTATTCTAATGAGTATCCTTACCGTGTCGATTTCTTCGGCGAAGATGTTGAGAGCATACGTACTTTCGATGTGGAGACACAGCTGTCGCGAGATAATTTAGACGAGATTTATATCATACCCAATGTGTGCAATCAGGTGGAAAAAGGTATCTCGATACTCGATTTCATCGAAAAAAACACCTGTATTGCTTTCCGCGACGTGCAATGGACGATTGACCGCATACGGGCTGTTGCCGGCGAAACGTTGGCCGAGCAGGCATTGTTGACCGAGGAGGTTGATGTACATGCCATGGAGAAAGTAGTGGATGCCGACCGTTTTGCCCGACAGATAGAACAGTTCCGATGGATAGAGTATGGCAAGCATTCGTTGGAGCAGCCGCAAGCTGTCATAACCTACCATTGTTCGCTGCAAGGTATCTATCACAAGAATTTCGAATTGGTAAGCGAGTCGTTCTCGCGGTTGATAGCCGACGGTTATCGTTTGTATATCACCAGCGATAGCGAGAAACAGACCGACCGTTTGCGCGAAATTTTCGGTGAACGGGGCGATGAAATAAAGTTTGTCCCCGTATTGCGCACTTTGCACGAGGGGTTTGTCGATAATGACCTGCATATTTGTTGCTTCACCGACCACCAGATATTCGACCGTTATCACAAATACAATCTTAAAAGCGACCGTGCGCGGTCGGGCAAGATGGCGCTTTCGTTGCGTGAGTTGCAACAGATAGAGGTGGGCGATTATTTGGTGCACGTCGATCATGGCATAGGGCAATTTGGCGGCTTGACACATACCGAGATTGCCGGGAAACGCCAAGAGGCGATAAAAGTGATATACAAAAACGGCGACCTTATTTATGTGAGCATCCACTCGTTGCACAAATTGTCGAAATATCGGTCGAAAGAGGGTGAGGCGCCCAAGCTCAATCGCCTCGGCACCGGAGCATGGGAGCGGATGAAAGAGCGCACCAAGAGTAAGATGAAAGACATTGCGCGCGACCTTATCAAACTCTATGCCGCTCGTCGCGACGAAAAGGGATTTGCTTTCTCTCCCGACAATTTTATGCAGCACGAGCTTGAAGCCTCGTTTATTTACGAAGATACACCCGATCAGCTGAAAGCCACGCAAGAGGTGAAAGCCGATATGGAGAGTGCGCGTCCGATGGACCGTCTGATATGCGGCGACGTAGGTTTCGGCAAGACCGAGGTGGCCATTCGTGCCGCTTTCAAAGCCGCGTGCGACAATAAGCAGGTAGCAGTACTTGTACCTACGACAGTGCTTGCATTCCAACACTATCAAACGTTTACGGAGCGGCTCAAAGAGTTTCCCGTACGCATAGAGTACCTGAGCCGTGCGCGTAAAGCCTCGGATGTGAAAGCGCTGCTCAAAGATTTGGCCGATGGCAAGGTGAATATTCTCATAGGGACACATCGTATCATAGGCAAAGACGTGAAGTTCAAAGACTTGGGGCTGCTTATCATCGACGAGGAGCAAAAGTTCGGTGTTGCCGTCAAGGAGAAGTTGAAACAGATGAAGGTCAACGTTGATACGCTTACCATGTCGGCTACGCCCATACCGCGTACGCTGCAATTCTCTTTGATGGGCGCCCGCGACCTGTCGGCCATCACCACGCCCCCCGCCAATCGCTATCCTATCCTTACCGAAGTGCATACTTTCGGCGAGGACATTATCCGTGAGGCAATCAACTTTGAGATGAGCCGTAACGGGCAGGTCTTTTTCGTAAACAACCAGATAGAGACGCTATATACATTGCGCGACCTTATCAAACGGCTTATACCCGATGCTCGTGTCGTTGTAGGGCATGGGCAGATGCCGCCGGCCGAGCTCGAAAAGGTAATCATGGATTTTATCCATTACGATTACGATGTGCTGCTTGCTACCACGATTATAGAAAACGGCATAGATATGCCCAATGCCAATACGATAATTATCAACAATGCGCAAAATTTCGGATTGAGCGAGTTGCATCAACTGCGCGGTCGTGTAGGACGTAGCAACCGTAAAGCATTTTGTTATTTGTTAGTGCCCCCGCAGCATGTGTTTACCGAGGAGGCGCGTCGTCGTTTGCAAGCCATAGAGAGTTTCTCCGATTTGGGCAGTGGTATCCATATCGCCATGCAAGACTTGGACATACGCGGTGCGGGCAACTTGTTGGGAGCCGAGCAAAGCGGTTTCATTGCCGATTTGGGTTATGAGACTTACCAAAAAATATTGCAAGAGGCGGTCGAGGAGTTGAAGACGCAAGAGTTCAGCGAGTTGTACTATGGCGACAACGGAACGGGAGAGAATAAAGAGTATGTTGCCGATTGCCAATTTGAATCGGATTTGGAGCTGATGCTCCCCGACGACTATGTGCCGCAGGAGTCGGAACGTATATCTCTTTACAGAGAACTCGACGGTTTGGAGCAGGAGCGCGATGTGGCTGCCTTCTGCGAGCGGTTGCGCGACCGTTTCGGAAAGATTCCCGCTGCTACGCTCGATTTGGTGCAAGTTGTCAATTTGCGCCGAGTTGCCAAAGAGCTGGGCTTTGAAAAAGTGTCGTTGAAGCAAGGCAAGATGTATCTTTACTTTGTCGGCGACGAGCACAAGGCATACTACCAGTCCGATATGTTCGGTCGTGTACTCAATTATTTGCAACATAATCCGCGGCGGTGCAAGTTGCGCGATATGGGAGGTCGTCGTTCCATGGTAGTGCAATCGGTCGCTACGCTGTTGGAGGCGGTGCAGTTGTTGAAGGAGATGAGTCGGACGGCTGCGGTGTGACAGATGAGTCGTTCGTGCCGTCGTCGTGCATCATGCCGTAGGGAGCACCTGCTATATGGCCAAGCCGGTAACCGGCCGAGATGAGCGACTGGGTGATGTAGTCGCGTCCCGATGCGTTTTGGAACGGATATAATTCGAAGCGCGGCATGATGGCGGCGATATGCTCGAAAATTTCGGACTGTATCGACTCATAGCTTACCCAATCGGTGGTTCGGGTAAAACAATATATTTGCAAGGGGATGCCGTTTTCGGTGGGTTCGAGGTTTCTCACCATCAGTGTGTAATCTTCGTTATGTATGTATGGGCTGTTTTTCAGATAGAGTACCAGATAAGCTCTGAAAAGCCCCAAATTGGTGTCGATAGTGCCGTTGACGGCTCCTGTCGGGTCGTCGGTATTGATTGTGTTTCCTGCGGCTTGTTCGGCTTTTTTCTGTTGGATATACGGTTTTAGCAGTTCTATCTGCGATAACGAGTCGAGCATTTCGGGTGTACAAAATCGTACGGTGTTGAGGTCTATTGTATAGGAGCGCATGATGCGTCGGCCGCCCGACTCGGTCATGCCGCGCCAATTCTGTACCGATTGCGATACGAGCGTGTAGGGAGGCAGCGTGATGTAGGTGTTGTCGAAGTTCTGTACTTTTACTGTGTTGAGGGTTACATCCAGTACCGTTCCGTTGACGGGAGTTCCGGGTATCTCTATCCAATCGCCTTTGCGCACCATGTCGTATTGCGATAGCTGCACGCCCGACACAAAACCGAGAATGGTGTCTTTGAAAACCAGCATGAGGACTGCTGCAAAGGCTCCTAAGCCTGTTATCAGAGCCGTAGGAGAGCGGTTGATAAGGATAGATACCGATATAATGACACCTATGGCTATGAATATGCCTTGTATGATTTGTGCCAAACCCTTCATGGGGCGGTTACGCATGTCGCCCTTTATCGAGATAACATTCCATATCGCTGTTATTAGCGTGTTGATAGTCCATACGGTGATGCATACCACAACTATGGCGCATATCCGTTCTACGAAGCGCATGCCGGGTGTTTCTTGTGTGATGGCAAGTTGCGACATGACCAGTACGGCAAGCGGTGGCAAGCCCCACAAGAGGTGTGCTACTACCTCTTCATCGGCAATTTCGCGTATGAGTGTCCCCTTTTTCCGCCGGCGGAGCGGGATGAGCAGATACGATAAAAAGAGCCGCAATATCGTCATTGCGGCAAAAGCGGCTATGGCTACGATAGCGATGTAAATCCATGAGTCGTACTTCCCTTGCAGGGCATCCGGAAGGCCGCAGTGCGAAAGGAATGTCCTGATTTTGTCCAGCAGCGAGTGAGCTATGGCTCCGGAATGTACGGTTTCTGAAAGTATTTTCATAAGAAGCCCCGATGATGTGTCGATGCACGGCTGCGTCGATGCAAAACCCTGCATGATTGTAACAATTATCGGGAACATAAGGTTGGGTTACATCTTTCGTCCGACAATTCTATATCGGTCTGTCGCTCCTTTCTGAGGAGGCTATAACTTCTTCTTGTCGTATAAGGTGGAATTGAGCGGGTTGCAACTGCGTCGTTTCGATAAAAAATCGTAATTTTGTGCCGCTTTATAAATAGATTATCAAACAAGTAAAATCATGTCATTGAAGTGCGGAATAGTAGGATTGCCCAACGTGGGCAAATCGACGTTGTTTAACTGCTTGTCGAATGCCAAAGCACAATCGGCAAATTTCCCGTTTTGTACGATAGAGCCCAATGTGGGTGTTATTACCGTTCCCGATGAGCGGCTTAACCGTTTGGCGGAGTTGGTACATCCCAAACGTATCGTCCCCACTACGGTAGAGATAGTAGATATAGCCGGACTTGTGAAGGGCGCAAGCAAAGGCGAAGGGTTGGGTAACAAATTCCTTGCCAACATCCGAGAGACCGATGCCATCATCCATGTATTGCGTTGCTTCGATGATGATAATATCACGCATGTCGATGGCAGTGTAAATCCGGTGCGCGATAAGGAGATTATCGACTTCGAATTGCAGCTTAAAGACCTCGAAACGGTAGAGAACCGCATCGGAAAGGTGCAAAAACAGGCACAGACCGGCGGCGACAAGATGGCCAAATTGGCCTATGAAGTGCTGAGCCGCTACAAAGAGGCTTTGGAGCAGGGCAAGGCTGCCCGTACCGTGGTATTTGAGGGAAAAGATGAGCAGCGTATTGCGCACGACCTTTTCCTGCTGACCAACAAACCGGTGTTGTATGTGTGCAATGTCGATGAGGCAAGCGCCGTGAGCGGCAATGCCTATGTAGAGCAAGTGCGCGAGGCGATAAAAGCCGAGAATGCCGAGTTGTTGATTCTTGCTGCCAAGACCGAGTCGGAAATTGCCGAGTTTGAGACTTACGAAGAGCGGAAAATGTTCCTCGATGAACTGGGGCTTGAAGAGTCGGGCGTGTCGCGTCTTATACGGTCGGCATATAGCTTGCTCAACTTAGAGACCTATTTTACCGCCGGTGAACCCGAGGTAAGGGCGTGGACTTATATAAAAGGTAGTAAAGCTCCGCAATGTGCAGGTATTATCCATACCGATTTCGAGAAAGGCTTTATTCGTGCCGAGGTGATAAAGTACGACGATTATATCGCTCTCGGGTCGGAGGCCGCTTGCAAGGATGCCGGCAAGATGTATATCGAGGGTAAAGATTATGTGGTGCAAGACGGCGACATCATGCACTTCCGTTTCAATGTGTAAGTTCGTGAAGGGTACAAGATAATTTCGGCTCTTGCCTCCATCGGGGCAAGAGCTTTTTTATTTATTTATTTATTTAGAGAGGGCGTCACTATGCGGTAATAAAATATTGTTATCTTTGCCCGGATACCCGAAAAATCATCTGTTATGAAAAAGATAATGATGGCACTGCTGTGCCTTGTAGCGTGTTGTTTGCCGTTGTGTGCACAAGTTATCAAGATAGAAAACGGTATGACACTCTCCTCCATGACCCGTAACGAGTATGATTTCTTTACCCATACCGCTACTGGATATACCGCTCGCGTGGGAATAGATTGGTTGGAACACCGTTGGTTTTATCTGTCGAGCGAGGGGGGGTATATGGCTACCGGAGGTATGGACCATATATGTATTATGACAGAGCATGGTATTGCTGAGAATGTGATAGATTGGCACTACCGACGCGACAACCTGCACTTCAATACTACGTTTAGGTTCAAGTTGGCATATTATGATTTTCATGCCTATGTAGGAATAGGCCCCAAGGTGGATATTCCGTTGGGTAGCTCGCTCAATGAAGAGCTTTTCGATAAAAGTGTCATGTTCGGTATAAAGACAGAGATAGGATGTGCCTATGACTTCTCGCACCTTCGTTTGGGAATCAATCTGGCCTATCTGCCCGACTTGACGAAGCAAGCCATACCCGTATTGCAACAGGCGCGCAACAATATCTTTTCGATAGGGGTGTCGGTAGGGTATATCCTTTGAGAAGTGTTGCGGGTTCCCGCTGTGGGGTAATCAGAGCGTGGTTGTGCTATTTTTGTTTCGGCTGTGACGGCGACAAAATCTCTTTGTAGCGGGCAGGGTTGTTGAGTACTTCCACGGCGGTATCTATGTCGCTGTCGTTGCGTTGGCTTACAATCATTTCGCCCCGTTGGAAATAGTAGCGTTTCACAATCTCGGTGGTGAGCAACTCCTCTATCTCGGGGCGGAAAGTATCTAAGTCTTTCTCTATGTCGTGGTTGAATTGTGCGGCGAGGCTGTCGCACAGTTGCCGTGTCTTGTCGTCGAGGTATCCTTCAAATTCGGCTACCTCGCGCAGCGAGTCGAGTATCTTATTGCTTTGCTTGTCGTATTTGAAGTCGCGTTTGTGTACGAACTCCTTGAAATCGGCATAGTCGCTGTCGGTGAGATAGAACGTCTCGGGCGAAGCGATGGAGTCGTGGCAGGCTGCATATTGTGTGGCGAAATCGAAGATGAGAAAGTCACGCATCAGATAGTATGAGAGGTTGCTGCCCTTTTTTACTTCGGGTTCGATGTCGGGTTTAATGCCGCCGCCGTCGCGGACAATGCGTCCGTGTGCGGTTTTGAACTCATTGGTAAGTGAGTCGGGGATACGCGCTACCGTGCCGTCGGGGTTGCGGTGGCTGTAATCGATGGCTTGGATGAGGCGTCCGCTGGGAATGTAGTAGCGGGCTATGGTCACTTTGAGCATGCCGTTATAGGGTAGTATGCGGGTTTGCTGTACCAATCCTTTCCCGAAAGAGCGTTCGCCGATGATGACTGCGCGGTCGAGGTCTTGCAGAGCTCCCGAGACAATCTCGGACGACGATGCCGTGTTACGGTCTATAAGGATGGCAAGCAGCATCTCGGTATCTATGGGCTCTTGTGTCGTTTTATATGTCTTGTCCCACTGTCTGATTCTGCCCTTGGTTTGCAGCACTTCTACGCCTTTGGGTATAAAGAAGTTGACGATTTGTATGGCCGCCTCCATGATACCGCCGGTGTTGCCTCGCAGGTCGAGAATGAGAGCCTTGATGTGCTTGTTGTTTTTCAGGTCAAGGAAAGCCTCTTTTACCTCCTCGGCGGCTTTGTCGGTGAATGAGTTGAGGTAAATGTAACCGATGCTGTCACCTACGATGCCGTAGTACGGTACCGCATTCATCTGAATTTTTTTCCGTGTCAGGTTGATGACAATGGTATCGTTGCTTGTACCCGGGCGCAGCAAGGTGAGTTTCAGGGGTGTATTAGGTTGTCCTTTGAGGCGTTCGCTCACCTGTGAACTGCTCCATCCGGTTACCGTATCGTTATCTATCATGATGATTTTGTCTCCGGCACGTACCCCTGCAAGTTGGGCGGGCTGCCCCTCGTAAGGCTCCGATATGAATACGCCGCCGTCGCGTTGCATGATATAAGACCCGATGCCTCCGTATTCACCCGTTGTGTGGGTGTAGAAGTCTTTGCTTTCGGCTTCGGTGATATATTCGGTATAGGGGTCTAAGCGGTTAAGCATGTAGTTGATACCGTTGTTGACCGTTTTCGACAGGTCTATGGTATCGACATAATAGGTGGTGAGCTCTTTCAGCAACCGGGTGTATATGTCGAGGTTTTGCGAGAAAGAAAAATTGTCTTTGTCGTTGTCGAGGTTGTCGGCAGAAGCCGGCGTCATGCTGCTTGCAAAAAGTAAAGCGGTGCAAACAGCGAGAATATGATGATGTTTCATAAAATGGTCTCTTGTAAAATGTCTACGAAGATAGTGGAGAGCTTTTGTATCTGATGTAGTTGCCTCGTTTTTTTAACTTTATTTGTTGAAAACGACGGTCGGCTTTCAATCTTTTCTTTTTGGGGACTCTCTTTTTGCGCGTCGTATAGCGATGGATATATGTTGTGATAGAGCGGTAACCGACTCCGGAATAATGAGTGAAATGGATAAAAGTTACTTTATCGATAAAAAAAGCGGGTAATCTATTGCGCATTTGATAAAAAGGCCTTATCTTTGCCACGCCTTTCGAGGCAGGAATCTTCTTCAGTAGCTCAGTCGGTTAGAGCATCTGACTGTTAATCAGAGGGTCGTTGGTTCAAGTCCAACCTGAAGA
>CALUJY010000018.1 GCA_944321085.1 uncultured Barnesiella sp. | reverse complement strand
TAATACCACCTCCACTCGACAGAACAGGAATCTGCATCCCGCCTCACGGTTTCTACCCGCTGTACACCTTGGCGAAACTCTATATTATCTTATTCCCTAAAAGATGCTATTCGCATATTATATAATGTTGCCGCCCGATATAAAATTCTTCTGTATAATAGATGAAAGTTTGTTTTCCAACCCCGCTTTTCTTGCAATAGAATGAATTGTAGGTAATAAACAAGTGCTTATATTGGTATCTCGTATAGCGCATTTCACAATAAGCTTGGCAGGGGGGCTAGCGACGCAGTTCTATGTAGATATTGTCGATGGTGCTAATGAGTTATTGACCATTTACGTGTGAGGAGATGTATAAATCTGCATGGGATGATAAATAAAAAAGCTTGTAAAAGTTTGCTTAACCCAAAAAAGCAAGCTATCTTTGTCGGCGCAAAAATGCGAAAATAGCTCAGTTGGTAGAGCATAACCTTGCCAAGGTTAGGGTCGCGGGTTAGAGTCCCGTTTTTCGCTCCATTCGCCCGGATGGTGGAATGGTAGACACGAAGGACTTAAAATCCTTTGACCATTGCGGTTGTGCGGGTTCAAGTCCCGCTCCGGGTACAGGCCGACAGGTAACACGATGTTGCCTGTCGGTTTGTTTTTGTCAGGGGCTGGGTTTATATGGCCTTGTTTTCAAACAAAGGGTAGGCGCCGGTTGTTAGAGCAATAAAAATATATTGCTATGCGACGTTTATTTGCTATACCGTTAGGTATAATTTTGTGTTTGTTAGTAGGGCTTTCGGCTTCATATTTTCAGGTAGAAGCGCTTGCCGTATGGTATCCTTTGTTGCAAAAGCCGGTATTGATGCCACCCAATGTTGTATTCCCTATTGCATGGAGTATTCTGTATATATGTATGGGTATATCATTCGGGCTTACGCTTTCGGCACCTACCAAAGATAAGATGGGTGTAATATTGCTTTTCGTGTTGCAGCTGTTGCTCAATTTTGCGTGGAGCTGGTTTTTCTTTTATTGGTGCAATCCTACGTGGGGACTTATAGATTTGTTGCTGCTTGACGTGATAGCAGTGCTCTATATGCTGCGTAGTTATCGGTTGAGTCGGGCTGCTTCGTGGCTTTTCGTGCCGTATATTTTATGGTTGCTTTTTGCCACTTACCTCAATGGGTATGTTTTTTGGTATAATTGATAGGTTGGTTTTGTCTTTTGGCAAAAAGTGTGCGGGGGAGCAACGGTGTTTTCGTTGCTTCCCCGCTTAATTATGGTGTCTCGGTGAGAGTGTTAGAGAGAAACTTTATGAGGTTATCCGGTAGAAATCAAATGGAGATTTCGAGTATCTCGAATTTGATTTTACCTGCCGGAGCGGCTACCTCTACAATGTCGCCTACGTGTTTGCCCAACAGAGCCTTGGCGATGGGTGTGGCTATCGATATTTTTCCGGCACGAAGGTCGGCTTCGGTTTCCGATACGATGGAATATTGCATGGTCATACCGTTTGCCACATTCTTGATTTTCACGGTGTTGAGCAGTTGCACCTCGGTGGTATTGAGCTTGCTGTCGTCTATGATGCGAGCGTTGGCAATGGTGTCTTTCAGTTGCGATATGCGCATTTCCAACATACCCTGAGCTTCTTTGGCAGCATCGTATTCGGCATTTTCCGAGAGGTCGCCTTTATCGCGCGCTTCGGCGATGGCGTGTACTACTTTGGGGCGTTCCTCGCTTTCGAGGCGGGTAAGCTCCTCTTTGAGCTTTTTCAGACCGGCTTCGGTCATGTAATTGAAAGCCATGTTTTTTCTTTTATATTTTTAGGTTAATAAATTATTCTTTTTTTGGATAAGATATAACAAAAAAGAAACCCCGCCTCGTGGACCGGGTCTCCTTTTTGCTTTATTGTGAGGACAAAGATAGAAGCTAAATTTGACTTATGCAAATCGTAAGACAAAATTTTTGCTTTTGTCTTGCCCTTGTTAAGTCTTTTATCCGAAGATTTTACCTAATTCTTTTTCCAATTCTTCGTCGCTTGTCGGACGCAGGAATTGGTCGCCGTTATCGACTATGATGAAGCATGTGGGTAGCGATTGTATGTTATACAATTGTATCAGTGACGAGTATAGGCTCTCGGTATCGTGTACGCATATCCACGGCAGATTGTCGGCCGATACTTTCCAATAATGTTCGTCTGCATCGAACGATACTTGGTATATTTCGAATCCGCGTGTGTTGTACTTTTTGTAGAGCGAAGCCAGCAACATGTTGTATTCGGGCGAATATTCGTACCCGTATGCGGTGAAGTCGAGTAACACTACGCGATGGCGTTTTGTGACGTCGGAGAGCCGTTGCTTATGACCCTGCATGTCGTAGAGCGTCACATCGATAAAGTCCGTCTTGGGCAATGTGTCGGTATCGATGTGCTGTGAGCCATTACGTTCGGCGCGCAATGCGGCAATACCCTGCAATGCAAGGTTGTGCAGGTATTCGGTGCGGGGTTCGCCGGGTGCATATATGTCGTGCGCTGTAGCTACGGCCGCGATGATGCGGTTGTCCGACGGGTCGAAAGTATCGAAGATAGGCATCCCGTTTACCTGTTGCATCACTATGAAATATGCCACGGGCGACGAAGGGGCTTGCAATATCAGTTCGGTCATATTCTTTTTATAGGTTTGCAAACTGTCGGAGAGCTCGGCTTGTAAGGCTGCCATATCGTTGTTGTCGGCACTCTGCATCAGGCGGTTTACCTGTGTTTTCAGTTGAGCACCGGCAAGCGATACTTGTTGCATGAGGCGGCAATCGTCGCTCCCTTCTATGGTGTATTGTGTGGCAAATTCCGGTTTGTTGCTTGAATATCGCAAGGTCGATACCGTACTGTCAACCAGCAAATTGACTACATCTCCGCCAAGTCGCAGACGATAAAATTCGGGATGATTGCCAGCTTTGTGTCTGAAACGGAAAGTGCCGTTCTCGGACAATATTACCGAATCGACCACGACGGTCGGCGTCAATGTGTTGTTCTCTAAATACAACGTATCGCCGGCAGCTCCGGCTACTGTTCCTTCTATCGTAAATTGACGGTTGTTGCAACCCGTAGCCGTCAGCAACAGCGCAGCAAGAGCCGCACCGGCTATATTTCTCATTATATTATTCTTCATTGCTTTTTTAGTTTGGTAAAGTGTTGCAAAATTACGCATTTTCTGCGAATATTTGTACCTGTACGTCCAAAACAGAGGTCTTTCCGTTGATTATCTGTATATGCGCCCGTACAGACCGTTGAGTTGTTTTGTACGGTTATCGGCACACGAAAATAGAGCCGGAGTTTTTCGGTCATAGCGGATACGGAAAAAATTCCGAGGGGAATATCCACATGGAGGCTGAGAGTGGTTTATGGTTAAAAAATACGATAAAACAACTTCATATTTTATGCTATGGTTATATTATATTTTTTTCTTTCATTCTCATCTCGTTGCATCCGAAATTTATATACCTTTGCATGATTTTTAATGGATAAGAAAAATAGATTTATGAATGTTGTAAAAAAGACCATCGATTTGGGTGATGGACGTACCATTACCATCGAGACCGGCAAGCTGGCGAAGCAAGCCGATGGTGCCGTAGAGGTGCGCATGGGCAATACCATGCTGCTGGCAACGGTTTGTTCTGCCAAGGAGGCAGGCGAGGGGGTCGATTTCATGCCCTTGCAAGTAGAGTATAAAGAGAAATTTTCAGCTTTCGGTCGTTTTCCCGGTGGTTTCACCAAGCGCGAAGGACGTGCTTCGGATTATGAGATTTTAACGGCACGCCTTGTCGACCGCGTGTTGCGTCCGTTGTTCCCCGATAATTATCATGCCGATACATTTGTCAATATTATCATGTTCTCGTCCGATGGCGTAGACATGCCCGATGCTCTTGCCGGCCTTGCCGCTTCGGCCGCATTAGCTGTGTCGGATATACCTTTTAACGGTCCTATTTCAGAGGTACGTGTAGCACGTATCGATGGCAAGTTCCGCATCAACCCTACTTTCGAAGAGTTGGAGCGTGCCGATATGGATCTTATGGTAGGTGCTACCTATGAAAATATCATGATGGTTGAAGGTGAGATGGATGAAGTATCGGAGCAAGACCTGCTCGAAGCTCTCAAAGCCGCTCACGAAGCCATCAAGGTACACTGCCTTGTACAAAAAGAGCTTGCCGAAGCAGTAGGCTCTACCGTTAAACGCGAATATTGCCACGAAATAAACGACGAGGAATTGCGCGCCGATGTAAAGGCAAAATGCTATGACAAAACTTATGCCGTAGCCCGCCAAGGCAATGCCGACAAACATGCTCGTCAAGATGCTTTTGATGCAATATGTCAAGAGTATATCGATGCCCTTCCCGAGGAAGAGCGCGAAGAGAAAGAGTCTCTCGTAAGACGTTACTACCACGATGTGGAGAAGGAGGCTGTGCGTCGTTGCATTCTCGACGAAGGTATCCGTCTTGATGGCCGTACCACCAAACAGATACGTCCTATCTGGTGCGAGGTCGATTATCTGCCCGGCCCTCACGGTTCGGCTATATTCACTCGTGGCGAGACACAAGCATTGGCAACCGTTACGTTGGGTACCAAACTCGACGAGAAATTGCTCGACGATGTGCTCAACCAAGGTCACGACCGTTTCTTGTTGCACTATAATTTCCCGCCCTTCTCTACCGGCGAGGCCAAGGCACAACGTGGCATAGGCCGTCGTGAAATAGGACATGGTAACCTTGCCAACCGCGCCCTCAAACGCATGATACCTGCCGACTATCCTTATTGCATCCGCGTTGTGTCGGATATTCTCGAATCGAACGGTTCGTCGTCGATGGCTACCGTATGTGCCGGAACATTGGCATTGATGGATGCCGGTGTAAAAATCAAGAAACCCGTTTCCGGCATTGCCATGGGATTGATTACCGACAACGAAAAATATGCCGTCCTCTCCGATATTCTCGGCGACGAAGACCACTTGGGCGACATGGACTTCAAGGTGACCGGTACACGCGACGGTATTACCGCTACGCAAATGGATATAAAGTGCGACGGATTGTCGTATGAAATATTGGAAAAAGCCCTGATGCAAGCCCACGAAGGCCGCATGCACATCCTCAATATACTTACCGATACGATTGCCGAGCCGCGTGCCGACCTCAAACCGCACGCTCCGCGTCTCGAAACCATGGTGATACCCAAAGACCTTATCGGTGCTGTGATTGGCCCGGGCGGAAAGATAATACAAGGCATACAAGAGGCCAGCGGTGCTGTTGTGACGATAGATGAGATAGATGGCGAAGGCCACATCGAGGTATCGGCTCCCGACCGCAATTCTATCAACGAGGCTATACGTCGTATCAAAGCCATCACTCAGCAACCCGAGGTAGGTGAGGTATATACCGGTACGGTGAAGTCGATACTTGCTTTCGGTGCATTCGTAGAGTTCATGCCCGGTAAGGAAGGCTTGCTTCACATCTCTGAGATAGGTTGGAACCGCCTCGAAAACATGGAGTCTTCGGGTATTCACGAAGGCGATGAAGTGACAGTGAAACTGCTCGAAATAGACCCCAAAACCGGTAAATTCCGTCTCTCGATGAAGGCTTTGCAACCTCGTCCCGAAGGTTATGAGGAGCGTCGCGAACGTCGTAACGACAACCGCGGCGAGCGTCGTGACCGTCGTAACGATAAGGGCGGCGAGCATCGCCACGACCGTCGTGAGAACCATAGCGAAGAATAAATAAATATTGTACTGATAGCGACGCCTCCCGGCAACTGCGGTTGCGGGAGGCGTTTCTGTTTGTCGGAGCGTCAGTCGTCGGTCTGTCTATAATTATGACCGCAGGCGGGAAATGTGCTATTTGAGAAAAAATGAGTCGGTCGGCTGACTGATATGTCAAAAAGATGATAAAAAAAGCGAGATTATTTTCTTTTATAGTATCTTTGTCTTGTCAAAAAAAATGTAAATAGTCTGTTAAGCAAAACTATACACTTGAATATGAAAGAGAAGCTGAGTAAGGCGTTGCCCTATATCGTTTCGATATTGTTTTTTATAGTTATATCATACGCTTATTTTACACCTGATATTTTCGAGGGAAAGGTACTGTTTCAAAACGATATACAGCAAGGTATTGCTTTGGGTGAGGAGGCTCGGGCTTTCAAGGAAGCCACCGGCGAGACTTCGCGATGGACTAACTCGGCATTCTCGGGAATGCCTACGTTCCAAATCTCGCCTTCTTACTCTTCCTATCCCGTGATACGCTTCCTCGACCACTTGTATAGCCTTTGGATAGCCTATCCGGCATCGTTGGTATTCATTATGCTGACGGGCTTTTTCATCTTTATGCTGGCTATGGGTGTCAAGTGGCATTATGCCGTGATAGGAGCCATAGCGTATGCATTCTCTTCTTATTTCTTCATTATCATAGAAGCCGGTCATATCTGGAAGTTTATCACTCTTGCCTACATACCGCCTACGTTGGCCGGTATCGTACTTGCCTATAAAGGCCGGTATTGGTTAGGCGGAAGTATTGCCGCCCTCTTTGCCATGTTGCAGATAGCGTCGAACCATATACAGATGACCTATTATTTCCTCTTTGTCATTGTGGCTTTTGTGATAGCTTTTGCCGTCGTATTGTGGCAACAAAAGGAGATGCCGCGGTTCTGGAAAGCGAGTGGCGTGCTTGCTGTGGCAGCGGTGCTTGCCGTGGGCGCCAACCTGCCTAATTTGTATCATACCCAGAAGTATAGCAAAGAGACCATGCGCGGGGGGCACTCGGAATTGACCTCCGAGAACAAGAACGACGAGAATACATCCGACGGGCTCAATAAGGACTATATCACGCAATGGAGCTATGGCAAGATGGAGACTTTCTCGTTGCTGATACCCAATATAAAAGGCGGGGCATCGGGTGCGTTATCGTCGCAAAAGGCGGCCGCAGAGGCTGCTCCGGCAGAGGTGCGTCCTTATCTCTCGCAGGTAAACAGTTATTGGGGCGACCAACCCGGTACTTCGGGACCGGTATATGCCGGGGCTATAATATGCCTGCTCTTCATCATGGGATGCATTACGGTGAAGTCGCCCGTGAAGTGGGCGTTGGTAGCTGCAACGCTGTTGTCGATATTGTTGTCGTGGGGTAAGAATTTTATGCCGCTTACCGATTGGTTTATCGACTATTTCCCGATGTACAACAAGTTCCGTACGGTATCGAGTATCTTGGTCGTAGCCGAGTTCTGTATGCCGGTGTTAGCCGTGCTGGCATTGAAGCAACTGATGGAAGACCCCGAGAAAAGTCGTCGGGCATTCTATATAGCCGCCGGTATCACGGGCGGCATAGCTCTTGTGGCCTATATATTCCCCGGTATTTTTGGGCCGTTTATGAGTGTTTATGAGTTCGATATGGTGGGCAGTGAGCCGGCTTTGGCGCAGCTCTTTGCCGGTATCGAAGAGGCACGCAAAGCGGTATTTACTGCCGATGCGTTGCGCACATTGCTTTTTGTCGTGGCAGCAAGTGTGGCGATATGGCTCTATTTGCAGA
Organism: uncultured Barnesiella sp.; assembly: GCA_944321085.1. GTDB lineage: Bacteria > Bacteroidota > Bacteroidia > Bacteroidales > Barnesiellaceae_A > Barnesiella_A. The sequence goes on along the minus strand of CALUJY010000018.1, from coordinate 17,112 downwards.
AGAAACTGTCTTCGCGTTGGACATTGTTGCTCTTGTGTGCACTCGTATTGGTCGATATGGGGTTGGTCAACAAGCGTTACCTCAACAGCGATTGTTTCGTCGAGAACCGTCGTATGAGCAATCCTTTCCCGATGACCGATGCCGACCGTCTTATTTTGCAAGACCCCGACCCCAATTACCGTGTATTTAATCTTGCCTCGCCTTCGGGTCCTTTCAATGACGCGCGTACGTCGTACTACCATAAGTCGATAGGCGGTTACCATGCAGCCAAACTGACGCGCTATCAAGACCTGATAGACCGGCAACTGTCGAAGATGAATCCAGAGGTGATAAATATGCTCAACACCAAATACTACATTGTGCCGAGTCAAGACGGTACGGCGTTACAGGTGATACCTAATCCCGACGCTTTGGGTAACGCATGGTTTGTCGATGAGGTGATGTGGGTAGATAATGCCGATGCCGAAATGGCAGCGCTCGATACCTTTGAGGCGTCGCGTACGGCCGTAGTCGACAAGCAGTTCAAGGAACGAATCGATGCCATGGCTGTGAATGCAACACCGGGCGACTCCATCGCGCTGGTAGAGTATAAACCCAATCAGTTGCGTTATGTAAGCCGGTCGGCGCAACCTCGTGTCGCTGTCTTTTCAGAGGTCTACTTCCCGTGGGGATGGCAGGCAAGCATCGATGGCCAACCGGTAGAGATAGCTCGTGCCGACTATGTGTTGCGCGCGCTTACTATTCCTGCCGGCAGTCATGAGATAGTGTTCCGTTTCGAGCCGGCCTCTATTGCCATAACCGAAGGTGTTTCGTTCGCTTCGATAGGTATCATATTGCTGTCATTGGTAGCGATAGTAGTATATTCGTTGATAGGAAATAAAAAGCAAAATTACGTGTCTCCTACGCTCGGGCAACAAAAGTTGCTGCATAATACGAAGAAACACGATAAAGAGTAAGACTTGATGAGTACCGGTAAGAATCCCCGCATAAAGAGTTGGACTCGGATATGGCAGCGTCGAGGCTTCGGCGTGCATTCTCCATACGCCTATCGCCTCATCACCGAGGTGTTGCGTGAGAAGGCACGATTTTATGCCTATGACGAGATACAGTATATTTTGAACAATTCGTCGGGACAAAGAGCCGATTACAAGGTGAAGAAGAAACGAGGTCGGTTGCTGTTTAGAATTGTCAATCGTTATCAGCCCGAACAAATTCTCGAAATAGGCTCGTCGGGAGGTGTCACAACACTCTATATACAGCGTGCATGCAGTCGTGCCGCCATAACAATCTTGGAGCCCCGGTCGGCACGCGTCGAGGATACGCGTCGTTGGTTGGCTGCGCGTAATTGTGTTGCCGAGGTCGTTGAGGTAAAGACGTGGAAAGAAGGTATAAAAGCCTATTTGCAGAAAACGGAGCGGCCGTTTATTCTTGTCAATCACATGCGTCCCTATATGTATGAGGGTCTCGCTGAGGTATTACAAGAGGCATTGCATCCCTATGCTGTGGTGATAGTGGCAGGCATTGGCTACAAGACGCCGCGCAAATTGTGGCGGAGTTTGGTAAGCGACACAAGGGTGCGTGTGTCGATGGACATGCAGCACAGCGGGCTGTTGCTGTGCAATCCGAAGTTGAATAAGCAGAATTATTTTATTTAGGCATCTGCGCTATCTTGCGCAATGATGCGTCGAGCCTCTTCGGCATCGTGTATAAGGTGGGTACGTAGTTCGTCGAGCGATTCGTACTTACGTTCATCGCGTATATAATCTACAAGAGCGATGGTGATGTTTTGTCCGTAGAGGTTGCCGTTGAAGTCGAAGAGATGGGCTTCAACCGAGAGTCTATGGTCGCCGTCGACGGTGGGTCTGTATCCTATATTCATCATGCCGTTGTGGAGCGAACCGTCGGGCAAGGTTGCCGTCACGGCATAAACGCCCACCGGCGGCAGTAATTTGTTGCTCCCAGTGAATTGGACGTTGGCAGTAGGGAAGCCCAATGAGCGGCCTATGCGGTGTCCGTCGACAACACAGCCCGAGAGTGGGAACCGGTATCCCAGCATGAGGTTGGCTTTGCTTACTTCGCGTTGCATCAAAGCCTCTCTGATGGCCGACGACGATACCGTGTAACCATTTATCAGGAACGGAGCAGCCTGTATCACCTCGATGCCGAACTCCTGACCGTATGCCTTGTATTCGTTGATACCGTCGCTGCGGTTGTGCCCGAAACGGTGGTCGTAGCCGATAACAAGTCCCTTCAAAGCATATTTTTCGGCCAGCAGGGCGAGGAAGTCGCGAGCCGATAGCCGGGCTATTTGCGGGGTAAAGTCGAATACGATGGCATAGTCGAGCCCGGCGGCTTCGAGTCGTTGCATCCTCTCGTCGAAGGTAGAGAGTAACGGAATGTGGGTTTCGGGATGTAAAATTTCGCGCGGATGCTCCCTGAATGTAATGACAGCCGAATCGGTGCCTATGATGCGAGCCTTTTCGCGTACTATATCTATGAGCGAACGGTGCCCACGATGCACACCATCGAACATGCCGATGGCAGCGTAGAGAGGTTTCTTTATTTCTTGTGGGCGGTATATGATATTCATAGAGCGGCGAAAGGTTGTGTCAGTGCAGATTGAATATGGAGGTGTAGTCTTGATATGGACGTGCCAAATATGTTTTGAAGCCCATCCGGGCTGCCGCGTCGATGTTGGCCTGCGAGTCGTCTAAGAATAGTGTCTCGCCGGGAACGATGCCGCATTGGTCTATGACGGCTTGGAAACAGCGGGGGTCGGGTTTGGAGATGCCCAACTTGTAAGAGAGGAAAATGTGGTCGAAGTAGTCGTTCATCGTGAGACCTTCGGTTGTAAAAAATTGAGGGATTTCGCTCTCGAACATGATGGCATTGGTATTAGACAACATGATTACTTTATAATGTTCGCGCAGACGGCGCAGCATTTGCAGTTTATATAAGGGGATACCTACCAAAAATTGGTTGTAGGCATGGTCTATGGCTTCGTCTGTAATATCGAGCCCGGTGATTTCCCTGATTTTGTCACGGAATTGGGCAGGCGATATGCGCCCCTCGTCCAAGTCCAAGAAGAGCCCTTGTTGATGGCAATTGTCTAATGATTGGCCAATTTGTTCGCACCCTATTGCTTTGAATGCGTCGATGACATGCTGACGGTTGAGGTCTATGATGACGCCGCCGAGGTCGAACAGGATATTTTTTACGCCTTTCATCAAATCGGTATTCATAACGTGCGTTGCCTGAATTTCGGTGCAAAGATAGTGCAAACGAGGGCAAAATGCAAAGCTCGCTTTGGCAATTTGCCGAGAGCCGCCTATCTTATGTAAAGATAGTGCAAACGGAGCAAGGTATAGGATTGTTTTGGCAATTTGCCGAGAATGGCATTTTGTTATGGTAGGATAATGATGGGGTGAATACGACGGTGCGGTTTAGTCGTTTCTCTGTTTAAGGAACATGGCGAGCTCCTCGAATGAAGCGAATGCGATTTGTTCCGTGCCGCAGCTCCATGCGATGTCGTGAGGCGAAGCGATGCGCAACAAGGCGCGGGTACATTCGGTGCCGGCTGTTAAATTGGCTGCATATCCGTTGCGGTTGAGAATGTTCACCACCCAGTGCAGCAAGGTCTCGTCGTGGCAGGCGACATCGACGATATGTTGCCGTGTCACGGTAGGATAAAATGAGCCGTGTAGCGGGTCGAAGTGGATAGCGGCGTGCGGAAAAAGTCGGTCGAAAGCTCCGTTGAGGATAAGGTCTTCCGTCACACCTGTTTGCATTCCGTATTCACGCGATAACAGCCACAATCGGTCGCCCAACACCAAGGCTTGCTCTATGTCGTGTGTCGAGAGAAGTATGGCGCGATTTTGTTCGGCAGCGATACTGTGAAGCAGCGACATGATTTCTATGCGGCTCACCACGTCGAGAAACGCCGTAGGCTCATCGAGGATGACAATGGGGCATTCTTGTGCCAAGGCTTTGGCAATCATAATCTTTTGTCGTTCTCCGTCGGAAAGCGAAGCCATAAACTCGTGGGTTTTCGTCGCGATGCCGCAAGCCGCAAGAGCGTTGCGGACAATCTCGTCGTCGGCACGCGAGAGGCGGCCGAAAAAACCCGTATGCGGCTGTCGTCCCAAAGCGACTACTTCGTAAGCCGTTAGTCCGCCTATCGCGGTGCGGTCGGTAAGCACGACGCCGATGAGGTGAGAGAGGTCGCGTTTGCTTATCTCTTCTATTGGTCTGCCGTCGATGCAGATAGAACCTCCCAGCGGCGGTTGAAACCCCGATAGGGTACGCAGCAGTGTGGATTTACCCGCTCCGTTCGCACCGAGCAAGCATGTGAGTTCGCCCGGATATAGGTCTATATGAAGCCCCCGTTGTATGCCGAGTTGTCCGGCCTTTCCGGTGCGGTAACCTATGTCGAGGCATTGAGCCGATATGGCGGGGGCGGGTTTCATCCGTTGAAGTAATTGATTTTTCTTTGGTTTACAATGACGTAGATAATGACCGGTGCACCTATAATCGGTGTAACGGCATTGATGGGTATGATACCGTCTGATGGCAGTGTGCTTATCAGGTTACATAACAGCAGTACGGCCGCGCCGCACAACATGGTGACGGGCAATAAGCTGTTGTGGTTGCTGCTGCGCAATAACAACCGGGCAATGTGCGGTACAGAAAGTCCGATGAATGCCACCGGACCACAGTATGCCGTTACGGCAGCAGTGAGCAAGCCGGTAGAGAGTAGCAGCAGGTTGCGTGTCGTCCTGATGTCGATGCCTAAATTTTCGGCGTATCGTGTGCCCAAAAGCATGGCATTGAGGGGCTTTACTAGCAAAACCGAGATGAAGAGCCCTGCCAGCGAGAGCGATGCGAAGAGCGGCAGTTGTTGCAGGGTGACGTTGCCCAAGTTTCCCAACCCCCACATGGTGTAGGCATGTACCTGCTGCGACGTGGCGAAGAAGTTGAGCAGCGAAATGAGCGACGAGGCAAGATAGCCCACCATGATACCTATGATGAGCAGCATAAGGTTGTCGCGGACAAAAGTGGAAAAGAACAATATGACCGCCATGATGGCTGTCGCACCTACAAAGGCTCCACCTACCGCAGCGATGCCACCGGGCATTCCGTTGGCGAGATTTAGCATGTTGCTTGCCAGCATGACGACAGCGACGCCCAGCGAAGCTCCTGTATCGATACCGAGGATAGAAGGACCTGCCAGCGGGTTGTTGAAGACGGTTTGCAGCAGCAAGCCGGCAACGGCAAGGGCGGCTCCCGCCAAGAGTGCCGTTACAGCCTGCGGCAGACGCGACTCCAAGATAATATATTGCCAGCTTTCGACACTGGCGTCGCCGCCCCATAAGATGCGCCACACCTCTTGTGAGGGGATAGACACAGAGCCTACGAAGAGGTTGGCTACCCACAACCCTGCAACCAACAGGGCAAGAATGGCTATGAGTAAGCCGCTGTTGTGGCGATATGTGGCTGGCGTGTTGCTCATTCTGCTGCTAAGGGGTGGTAATAATAGGGTGTATAATCACCGAAAAGTTCGGGATGGAAGATGGCGGCAAAGTCTTGCAGCAATCTGTCGGGATGGAACGGTGTCTCTTCGTAGTATGGGCATTTGTCGGAGTTGCAGGCAAAGACCCGTCGCTCTTCAAAAGCCTTGAAACGTTGGTAAGGCGCATATTCGGCTGCCAAATCGGCATAGCTCATTTCGTCGGGGGCATTGTATTTGATGAGCCAAAAATCGGCATTTCTGCCTTTTTCCAGTACCCTCTCGAAAGATAGCGGCATAGAGCCTACATCTTCGTTGTCGCTCCACGGATAGGAGCTGCCGGCGTCGGCAAAGAGAGACGCCATATAGCTTTTTCCGCCGGGCATATACCATACGGCACCCGTACGTCGTTCGCTGATAACCGTCGGCCGGCTCGATACGTCGCTCATCTGTTTTTTTATTTCGGTATAAGCCTTTTCTACGGTTGCGAATAGTGAGTCGGCTTGCGCAGCACATCCATATAGCAGGCCGAAGAGGCGCATCCATTCGGCACGACCCAAAGGCGAAGTCTCCAAGTAGTCGGCGCACTCTATGATAGGGATGCCTGTGCGTTGCAGCCTGTCGTAGCCGCTGTTTTCGTAGGGCGATAGCAGTATCGCCTCGGGTTGCATGGCGATGATACGCTCCATATCGGGCGTAAGGGAGCTGCCCGCATCAATGAGCAGGCCTTTGCGCAACCTGTTTTGCAGTGAGTCGTTGTATATGTATTGGCTGTCGCATACCCCGCCTATGGCATCGCTTTTCCCTAATTCTTGCAGCAGGCTGCAATGTACCGATGAGAATACGAGGGTATTTTCGAGCGGGATGCGCACCACCGTCCCTTGTGGCATCGGGTCGGGCAGGGCGCTGTCTTTGTGTACCAAGATGTATCTGTTCAAGAGGCGTGTGGTATCCCACGGGTAAGCCAACTCGGCACATATATAACCCTTGCCTTGCGAGAGTTTGAAGCCGCGGGCATACTTCACCGGTAGTAGCCGTTGCGAGGTTTCGTTGTCTCCCGTCGCTCCGTCGCGGCGGGCATTGCACCCTCCGGCGGCAGCAAGCAGGCATATCGCGGCTGTAAAGAGGGTAAGGCGAAAAGCAACTCTTTTCATATCTGTTTTATCGGGCAGTAATGTGGAAACATCCTTGTCTCACCTCATATTTGACGTAACAGCGGTCTGATGCCCGCAGGTCGTACAACACCTCGGCGAGAATCTCTTTCAACCGATATTCGGGCATGAAGGAGGTCGAGTCGGTGTGGTTGTAATGGATGTATGAAATATCGAACGTTGTGCCGAATCTGTGTGCCGAGTTTTCGCTTGCATTGCTGTTGCGCCGTTTCAGCCGCCGTATGCTGTCGTCGGTGCGCAGGAGGCTGGTGACAATGATTTGATACCCCGAAACGTCGTGTGCCGCGAGCGAGTCGATGAAATTCCGTCCTATATTCATGAGCAGCCATTTGGCTTGTGGCGTAAGGTATGGCGCCGAGTGCGTGAGCTTCTCTACCTTGTAGTATCGGCAGCTATCGATGCGCGCCAGTGTCCAAAATCCCATGCTGTCGGCTTCGGCGAGCGTTTCCAGCGGTTCTATACCGTTGCGGATGGCCGCTTGCATGTGGATGTCGTTCAGGTCGTTGAAGGTACGACGATAACCTGCCGCCAACTTCTTGCGGCGGCTTATGTAGGGTGTAGTGCCCGACTCGGTGTCGATAGTGTTGTAAAGGCTGTCGGCATTGTAGACGAAGTCGATGTCGGCATACTCGGCAAGGTCTTTATATTTCTCGGAGGCCTGCATGGAGCATCCCGTCAGGCAGCAAGCCGTGGCAAACAGAAGTAAGGCGATAACCGCACGTATAGTCATTGTGTTTTATTGGGCAGGATAACCTATGGTTTGTGCGAGCATGACTTTTTGTGCCGGGTCGAGGTGCAGCAGCGAGTTGAGGGCTTCGGCATCGAAAGAGCCTCTCACTACGGTTGCAAGTCCTGCCGAGGCGCAATATAGGTATATGTTTTGCGCGATGGCGCCGCATCCCACAGCACTCATGACAGCGTTATCGAGTAGCCGGGTGTCTGATACGAATACTATATTGACGGGAGCTGTCGCTACAAAAGGTTGTTTGCCGGTAGCGGCGCGATGGTCGCCGCGGGCAACCTCTACAAGTGTGTTTTCGCGGGCATCATACCGATATATTCCTTCGGAGAGGAAGACGTAGAGTGTAATGTCTTGCTTGTCTAATGCCGTAGGAGCTGTACGCTTGTTCTCGCGGTTATACCCCCATGCAGCCCACAGCAGGTTAGACAGTTGCTGTTTGTCGAGGGGGCGGACTGTGTCGTAGCTGCGTTGCGAGCAACGTTGTTGCAAGGCGGTTGCCAACGATACGTTATCGGCAAGTTGCGGAGCCGGGAGCGAAATGTTCTGACCTCTCATACTTGTCATTGAGAAGAATAATGCACATACGGCTAATAAAATTTTGGTTTTCATAGTGGTAATGTCTTTATTCGGTTGCAAAATTAAACTTTTTCTTCACTCGGCCATGTTACGAAACATTGTTTTTTGCTTAAAAAAACATAGATGGGGATAGTACGGATAGCCGCGTCCGATTCAGAATTTATCATCGGGCTCTCTTTTCATTTTCATTTTGTCTTCTGCCTGAAATCGATAATGCAATTTCGCAAACAGCAGCGGTTTTAGGTTAAAAATAAAAAAACAGGAAGCTGCGGGGAGGCTGTTTCTGTTATTTGTACTAATTTTACCGCCGCTATATATTCACGCAATAACATGCTATCACGGTTTCGTTATCTTTTTGTCATTATATTGTTGCTGCAAGCGGCTTGCTTGTGCGCTCAGCCTATATCGGATAAGAGCGACACGGTGGCTGTGGACGACGATTTGCGCATCAGTTTGGTGACGTGCTATCCCGGCGATAAGATATATGAGCTTTTCGGGCATACGGCGATACGGGTTCAGCGGAGCGGAAGCGATGCTTTCGATTGGGCATTCAACTACGGCATGTTCAGTTTTGCAAGCGGGAATTTCGTATATAAGTTTACTGCGGGGCAGACCGATTATATGTTGGGCGTGTATGACTTCGACGATTTTATGGTCGATTATGTCATGCGAGGCTCTAAGGTGGTAGAACAAGAGTTGAACCTGACACCCGAAGACAAACGGCAGCTATTGGATGCGCTTATCCAAAACGCACGACCCGAAAATAGGGTGTACCGATATAATTTCCTGTTCGATAATTGCGCCACGCGACCTCGCGATATGATAGAGCGGGTGGTGCAGGACTCCGGCACGGTGCAGTATGGCGAGGGTCATGAAATGCCGTCGTTCCGTATGTTGATACATCGCTATGCCGACAATTACAGTTGGTTTATGTTTGGCGTCGATTTGGCGTTGGGACACGAATTAGACCGACCGGCTTCATGGCGGGAACAGATGTTTGTACCCATACTTTTGGAAGAGGCGTGTCGGGAAGCGGTGATTGTCGGATTTTCCGATACGATACGGACGGAGCTACCTCTTGTGAGCAGCGAGCAAGTTCTGTTCGACCCCGGCAGTTCGCCCGTTTTACCCCCTACGCCGTGGTATCTGACGCCGCATTTTATCGGGCTTGTGCTGTTGTTGATAGCCGTAGGCGTCACCTACGTCGACCGGCAATACCGTCGTGTTTCGTTGTGGTTCGATTCGGTATTTTTCGGTCTCTGTTTTTTGGGAAGTGTAATTATATATTTCCTCGTATTCTTTTCGGAACATCCTGCTACGACAATCAACTATAACGCCCTGTGGCTCACGCCGCTGAGCCTGATAGCTGCCGCTTTGCCCTATGTGCGGAGCATGCGCGGAGTGGTGCGGGCATATCACGTTTTGAACCTCGTGGCGATACTGTTGTTCTTGATAACAGCAGTGTTTGGCATACAACATTATAATATAGGCGTGTATCCGTTGATAGCTACATCGGCCTTACGTTCGGTAAATTATATAGTGTTATATCGTGTCTCGACGCGTACATATAAACCGGCATCGTTGCATAGAAATGAATAAAGTCATAGCAACCATATTGCTTACCCTTGCTGTGGTGCCCGCCAAGGCGGTGGCTCCGGGCGAGACTCCGATGTTGGTGGTAGGAATTACCGTCGACCAATTACGGAGCGACTATCTCTATGCCTTGCAACACCTTTTCGGCGAAAAGGGTTTCAAAAAAATGTTGAGTAGCGGCGTTGTCTATGACAAAGTGCGTTTCGACCTTCCTTACATGGACAAAGCCGTCGCCACGGCAACGATATATACAGGCACTATTCCGTTTTATAACGGTATTCCTGCCGAGACCGTGTTCGATGCGGCGTCGCGTAAAAGCCGTTCTCTCCTCACCGATGCCAAATACATGGGTAACGCTACCGACGACACCTATTCGGCAAGGGCTTTGCGGACATCGACGCTGAGCGACGAAGTGAAAATCGCAGGTAACGGATTAGGACGTGTCTATGCCGTGGCTCCCGATGCCGCAACGTCGATATTGGCAGGCGGGCATATTGCTAATTGTGCTTTGTGGATAGACGATGAGACCGGCAAGTGGGTTACTACCACATATTACAACGACGCGCCGGCATATATCTTGCAACGCAATTACACGCAGTCGCTCTCGTCGCGCATCGACACCATGAAATGGATGCCGGTATATGCCGCCGAGCAATATACGGCCATACCATATTATACGCAACCTTATTCGTTCAAGCATGGTTTTTCGCGGGCTGACCGCACCTGCTATGAGCGCTTCAAGACCTCGGCGCTTGTCAACAGCGAAGTTACCGATGTGGCCATAGAACTGATAGAGAACGGGCAACTGGGTAAGCGCGGCTATCTCGATATGGTCAATATTGGCTATACCGCAGCGCCCTATAATCATGGCGACATACAACAGTATGGCATAGAGCTGCAAGATACCTACGTGCGGCTCGACCGCGATTTGGCACGTCTGTTCGATGCCATCGAGCACAGTGTGGGTTTGCAGAATACCGTCATATTCCTGACTTCGACCGGCCATTTTACCGGCGACGGGCGAGAGCCCTCTATTTTCAAGATAGAGTCGGGCGAATTTTATCCCAAGCGTGCCGTTTCGTTGCTCAACATGTACTTGATGGCATTGTACGGCAATGAAGAATGGGTGGCCGGATACCATCACAATCAGATATTTCTCAACCGTCAACTCATCAAGGAACGAGACCTCGACCTCGATACATTGCGCGATAAGTGTGCCGCTTTCTTGATAGACATGGCCGGTGTGCAAGATGTATATACCTTGCAACGCATATTGTTGCGCAGTACCAACGAGCATACCGATGCCCTGCGTCGTGGCCTCTTGCCGCGTTATTCGGGCGATTTGTTTGTCGAGCTTGTTCCCGGCTGGGAGGTGGTGCATGAAGATGCCGCAAACACACGCGAATATGTGCGGCACAATGCCGTAGAATCGCTTTTTATACTGATGGCGCCCCAAGTGCCTGCGCGTAAGATAGCATCGCCCGTTGAGGTCACCGCCATTGCTCCCACCGTAGCGCGCGTGTTGCGCATACGCTCTCCGAATGGTTGTACGGCCACAGCCGAGAGCGTTATGTGATTGCGTTGCGCGTCGTCCGGTATTGTAGTGTGCCGGCAAAGGCACGTCATTGTGGCATAATATTTTATTTATTAGGTAAAAATCACTACTTTTGCACCCGTTAAGGGATACCCCCCCTTTTATTTTATTATTTAAGAGTAAAAAAGAGACCATATATGGGATTGAATGATTTTTTGAAAAAGATGTTCGGTAATAAATCGCAACGCGATATCAAGGAGATAGAACCTTATATCAAGAAGATAAAAGCGATTTCGCCCGAGCTTGAAAAACTGTCGAATGACGAGTTGCGCGCCCGCATCGATGTCGTGAAGAGTAAGCTGCGCGAGAAAGTCGCTGCCGACCGCGAGCGTATCGCTGCGTTAAAGGCAGAAATAGAAAATACCGATTACGACAAACGTGCCCCCATGTGGAATGAGGTGGACAAATTGGAAAAAGACATCTTGAAGAAATTGGAGGAGGGACTTGATGAGGTTCTGCCCGAAGTTTTTGCCGTAGTCAAGGAGACCGCACGACGTTTTGCCGCTTCCGAAACGATTGTGGTTACAGCCAACGATTTCGACCGCGACCTCGCCGCATCACACGATTTTGTGCATATCGACGGCGACAAAGCTGTGTACCAAAATCACTGGATGGCCGGCGGAAACGAGGTGACATGGGACATGGTTCACTACGACGTACAATTAATAGGTGGCGTAGTATTGCATAAAGGTAAAATAGCCGAGATGGCTACCGGTGAAGGTAAAACCTTGGTGGCTACCTTGCCGGTATTCCTGAATGCCTTGACGGGTAACGGTGTGCATGTCGTTACGGTCAACGACTACCTGTCGAAGCGTGACTCGGAGTGGATGGGTCCTCTTTACATGTTCCACGGATTGTCGGTCGATTGTATCGACAAACACGAACCCAACTCGCTGGCACGCCGCAAGGCTTATGAGGCCGATATTACTTTCGGTACGAACAACGAGTTCGGTTTCGACTACCTGCGCGACAATATGGCCGGTTCGCCTGTCGACCTCGTACAACGTCAGCACAATTACGCTATTGTCGATGAGGTCGACTCGGTGTTGATTGACGATGCCCGTACGCCGCTTATTATCTCAGGTCCCACCCCGAAGGGCGACGACCAGATGTTCGAGGAGTTTAACCCCAAGGTCGAGGAGCTTGTCAAGGCACAACGTACCCTTGTAACGCACTTGTTGGCCGAGGCAAAAGAGAAGTTGGCATCGGACGACAAGGCTACCCGCGACGAGGGTGCCATATTGCTCTTCCGTTGTTTCAAAGGCTTGCCAAAGAACAGCGCGTTGATACGCTTCCTGAGCGAACCGGGTATCAAACCCCTCTTGCTCGCCACCGAGGCGATATATATGGCCGATAACAACCGCCGTATGCCCGAGATTACCGACGACCTCTACTTCGTGATAGACGAGAAGAACAATACCATAGACCTCACCGACAAAGGTATAGACACGATGACGGGTAAGAGTCAAGACCCCGAATTCTTTGTCTTGCCCAACATCGGCGAGCAACTTGCCGAGCTGGAAAACGAACAGCTTACCCCCGAAGAGCGTCAAAACAAGAAAGACGAGTATCTGCAAAACTATGCCATAAAGGCCGAGCGCGTCCACACCGTGCATCAGTTGCTGAAAGCCTATACGCTCTTCTTCCTCAACGACCAGTATGTGGTGATAGACAATAAGGTGAAAATCGTCGACGAGCAGACTGGCCGTATCATGGAAGGCCGTCGTTACTCCGACGGGTTGCACCAAGCTATCGAGGCCAAGGAGCATGTCAAAGTAGAGGCCGCCACCCAAACGTTTGCCACCATTACGTTGCAAAACTACTTCCGTATGTATCACAAGCTGGCCGGTATGACAGGTACTGCCGAGACCGAGGCCGGTGAGTTCTGGGATATATACAAGCTCGATGTGGTGACTATTCCTACCAACAAACCTGTTATACGTGTCGATATGAACGACCGCGTGTACAAGACCAAGCGTGCCAAGTATAATGCCATCATCGAAGAGATTGTGAAGATGGTAGAGCAAGGCCGCCCTGTGCTGGTGGGTACTACGTCGGTAGAGATTTCCGAGTTGTTAAGCCGTATGCTTACCCAACGTAAGATAAAACATAATGTGCTCAATGCCAAGTTGCACCAAAAAGAGGCCGAAATCGTAGCACATGCCGGTGAGAAGGGCGTTGTGACCATAGCTACCAACATGGCAGGTCGTGGTACCGATATAAAACTTACTCCCGAAGTGCGCGATGCCGGCGGTCTTGCCATCATCGGTACGGAGCGTCACGAGTCGCGGCGTGTTGACCGTCAGTTGCGTGGTCGTGCCGGACGTCAGGGCGACCCCGGTTCGTCGGTATTCTTTGTTTCGTTCGAAGATACGGTAATGCGTCTCTTTGCCACTGACAATGTGGTGAAGATGCTCGACCGCCTCGGCTTCAAAGAAGACGAGATGATAGAGCACAACATGGTATCGAAGTCGATAGAGAATGCTCAACGCCGTGTAGAAGAGAACAACTTCGGTATCCGTAAACGTCTGCTTGAATATGACGACGTGATGAATACGCAGCGTAGCGTCATCTACACCAAGCGTCACCACGCTCTGATGGGCGAACGCATAGGTCTAGACATCCTCAATACCTTCTACGACCTTGTAGAGTCGCTTGTCGAGTCTTATGACGATAGCAGTGCATACGAGGCTCTCTCGTTGGAGGTATTCAAGGTATTTGCCATAGAGATGCCCGCCGATGCCGCCAAGTTTATGGGTATGCGTAAGCAAGAGCGCATCGATATGCTATATAAAGCCGTGGTGGAGACCTTCAAACGCAAGGGCGACCGCATGGCCGAGATAGCCCAGCTCAACATCAAACCTTTTGTTGAGGAACGTCACCTGAAAGGTCTCATCCGCGTGCCCATTACCGATGGCAAGCGCGTATTCGGAATACCTTGCGATTTGGACGAGGCCTACGAATCGGAGTCGCGTTCGGTTGTGAAGAACTTCCAAAAGGCCGTATTGCTTATGACGATAGACGAGGCATGGAAAGAGCATCTGCGAGAACTCGATCAACTGCGTCAGTCGGTACAAAATGCGTCGTATGAGCAGAAAGACCCGCTGTTGATATATAAATTGGAGTCGTTTAAGCTCTTTGAGAATATGCTCGACACGATGAACCGCAAGGCTGTGGCTCTGCTCATGCGCGGACAGATATATGTGCGCGAGCCGCAAGATATACGCGAGGCAGCTCCCGAGCGTCGCCAAGATTACAGCCGCTATAATGCGTCGAAAGAGCAATATCCCGGACAAGGTTCGATGGACGAGGCACGTCGCGCATCGGCAAATCGCGGTGCACAACCTCGTCAGCCTATTGTGGCAGCTCCCCGTGTGGGACGTAACGACCCTTGCCCCTGCGGTAGCGGCAAGAAGTATAAAAACTGTCACGGACGGGGCGAATAATCCTACCGTACAGCTCTGAATGACAAAGCGGTTGCCTCCATACACAATGAGAGGCAGCCGCTTTCGTTATGCAACGATAGCGTGGTCGGTATGATGCGGAAAAACAGGAATGTGCTGCTTATTTTTGTTTCCCCTCATTGTTCTGCTGTTACTGTCAGGGCAAAGTCTCGGGCAGGCATTGTATTTTGCCCTCGTTTGCACTATCTTTGCATCGAAAATCATAAATACGTTGTATGGCAGCATCTAATTTTGTCGATTATGTAAAGATTTTTTGCCGTTCGGGCAAAGGCGGAGCCGGTTCTACCCATTTGCACCGTGCCAAATATCTACCCAAAGGCGGTCCCGATGGCGGCGACGGCGGCAGGGGTGGCAATATCATATTGCGGGCAAACCGTAATCTGTGGACTTTGCTGCACCTGAAATATTCGAGACACGTGCTGGCCGGAAACGGCGGGCACGGAGGCCCCAACCGCAGTTCCGGGAAAGATGGTGAAGACAAGGTGATAGAGGTGCCGTGCGGTACGGTGGTTTTCGATGCCGACAGCGGCGAGTACCTGGCCGAGGTGACCAACGACGGCGAGAGCCTCATCCTCTTGAAGGGCGGTCGGGGAGGTTTGGGGAATTGGAACTTCCGTTCGGCCACCAACCAAACTCCGCGCTACTCGCAACCCGGTGAACCTGCCATAGAGCGCAATATCATTTTGGAACTGAAATTGCTGGCCGACGTAGGGTTGGTAGGATTTCCCAATGCCGGGAAATCGACCCTTTTGGCCGCTGTGTCGGCTGCCAAACCTAAAATAGCCGATTACCCCTTTACGACACTCGAACCCAATTTGGGTATCGTCTCTTATCGCGACAACCGTTCGTTTGTCATGGCCGACATCCCCGGTATTATCGAGGGCGCCAGCGAGGGCAAAGGGTTGGGGCTGCGGTTCCTGCGGCATGTAGAACGTAATGCCTTGTTACTCTTTATGATACCTGCCGATAGCGAAGATATCCGCGAGCGGTACGACATATTGCTGCACGAGTTGAGCGAATTTAATCCCGAGTTACTAGACAAGCAGCGGGTGCTGGCCATAACCAAAACCGACCTCTTCGACGACGACTACCTCAACGGGTTGCGCAAGCATCTGCCCGAAGACCTGCCTACGGTATTTATTTCGGCCGTGACGGGAGCGGGATTGAATGAGTTGAAAGATGTGTTGTGGATTACGCTCAACGACGAGAGTAACCGTGTGCTTACCTTTACGCACCGCGACCTCGACAAGCGTCACCGCGAAACGGCCGAAGACGACTACGACTTGGGCATGGGCGACTCTTACGACGATGCCGATGTCGAAAGCACCGACAGGGAGGAAGATTGGTAAATGTTTGTAACAGAGAATAAAGGACTGACGTTCTATCGTTTCGACAACCTGTCGCGGCAGGCCGGTGTCGACACGTTTGTCACCACACGTACCACGGCAACCGGTGACGATTTCAACCTTGGGCTATATTCCGGTGCCGATGTTCCAGTCGTGGAAGCTAACCTTGCCCGATTGTGTAAGGCGTTAGACCTGCCGCGCAAGCACCTTGTATTTCCGCAGCAGACGCATGGCAATGCAGTTGCCGTCATAGACGAAAAGCTGTTGTCGATGCCCCGGCACGAGCAACAAGCTGCCCTCTATGGCAAAGACGCCCTTGTAACCGATATGCCCGGCATAGCCCTTGCCATAGCTACGGCCGATTGCGTACCCGTATTGCTTTACGACCCTGAGACGCGTACCATAGCCGCCATACATGCCGGATGGCGTGGCACGGTGGCCAAGATTGTGAGTGCAACCGTGGCAACCATGACCCGTTGCTATGGTACTGACCCTACCCGACTTTACGCTGCCATAGCTCCCTGCATAGGTGTCGCATCCTATGAGGTTGGTGACGAAGTAGTCGCCCGTTTTACCGAAGCGGGTTTCGACGACAAATCCATAATGGTACGCAATGCGGTTACCGGTAAGGCATATATCGACCTTGCCGCAGCCAATGCCGATCTGCTCTTGCAATGCGGCGTAGAGCTTTCGCATATAGAAGTGTGCGGCATCAACACCTTCACAGCGTGCGACACCTTCTACTCCGTGCGAGCCTTAGGGGCGACAACCGGTCGTTTTCTCACCGGCATTAGGATGAGGTAGGTTTAAGACCTTATCCCGCGAAATTGTTTCTTGGGGGGAATAGATTGCAGAAACTCCCTTGCTGGGAGGTGTGCTTGCCACATATAGCAGGCAGTCATCTATCAGAGCCATTCGTACAATCCATTCTGCGGTTCAACCCCCGTCCAATGAGAATATGACCCTATGTCATTACTTTTTTCACCCTATGTTTTGGTAATTCAAAAAATGTTATTACATTTGCACCCGCAAACACGACGATGGTGCCATAGCTCAGATGGTAGAGCAAAGGACTGAAAATCCTTGTGTCCCCGGTTCGATTCCTGGTGGCACCACTTT
>CALUJY010000017.1 GCA_944321085.1 uncultured Barnesiella sp. | reverse complement strand
TTATCTTGCTCAAGACAGTTAAAGGGTTCTGCTGTCTTATGCAAGAAATAAAAAATGGAATTGATAGAACCCACCTTGTAAGTGTTCTGCAATACGACGGGTGATTTCTTGTTCGGTAGAAATTTGTGTACGGATGTAATCGAGTTGGCTTATCAGCAGGTCGATTTTCTCGTGTTGTTTTTTGATAATTGCGTTTTGGCTTGACACAATTTCAAGGATGGTTACAAGATTGGCTGGCGGTTGCTCATTTTTTTTCAGCATTTCGCCTTCTCCAAGCATGAGCCATGCAGGGTTCAGTTCGGGGTATGTGCGCAGTATTTTCACTATACTCTCATATGATAGACCCTTGCCGCTTCTCCGTTGCTTACCTAAGGTTCCTACTGCAATTTTGGCTTGCACTGTAATTTTGTTGTCATTCAGGCCTTTGTATTGCATGAATTCGTCCAACCGGGTAAAAAAAGTACTGTCCATCTGTGTTTTGTTAATTTGGTTCTCCATTATGCTTTATCTCAAATATATTTCGAGTTAGAAAAGCCGTTTTTCAAATCAGCTATAAAGATATGGAGAATATTTTGAAAAAAACAAGCTGATGACGAAAAAAAACTGAAAACATGCCTCTTTGTGCGTTTATGTGTAAAAAGGCTTCTTTTGTCCTCTTTTTTGTATATTATATATTTATTAACATTTGTTGCCGTTATTATATGACGAGCCCCTCATGTCCTATAAGCATGAGGGGCTCGTCTGTTTATTGTATGATGTCTTTATTTTTTAATAAATTTTGCAATTTGGCTCTTGCCGTTGCGTTCCATTTGCAGTAGGTAGATACCTTGGGGCAGGTTGCGTACTTCGATGCTGTTGCCGTAGGTTTCTGCTACTTTTGAGCCGGCGAGGTTTATCACTGTCAGTTTCGCGTTTTGGCCTACATATACGTAGTCTGTGGCCGGGTTGGGATAGATGGCGAGTGTGGCTTTGTCGGTTGTGACGTCATCGATGCCCGCTACGGTGAAGTCGGTATATACTACGCAGCTGTGAGCCGGAACCGATAGACGGTAAGTGGTGTTGGTTATATCGAGTTGTGTCTCGCTCAACAGTTCTTTCCATGTACCGGTGTGGGCAAAGTTGAGGGTGAGTGTCGAATTGTTCTCGGTGAAGTTGGCAGCTACTACGACGTTTTTGTCGCCGTTGGCAGTACTGAGATATACGTATCGGCCTCCGCTCCAATCGCTTTGCGAAGCATTCCACGAGAAGGATGCGTTGGTGGCAAACAGCTCGGGGTAGGAGTTGCGCAGGGTGTTCAGCTTGCAGTAAGCCGTGTATAGGTCGTGGCGAGCCGGTACGTCATAATATTCCCAGTGTGGTTCTTTGGGGTCGGTGTCACCGTTACCGCCACTGATGTCATAACCGAGTTCTCCGAATTGCCATATCATTTTGGGACCGGGTACGGTGAGGAACATGGCTGCATTACAGGTGGCTTGGCTCATGCGTGTTTCGAGGTTGCCGGCGATAGAGCTGATGCCGTAGGTGAGGGCTTTGTATTGTGTGCGCTCTTCATCGTGGCTTTCCATGAATCCTACGAGGCTGTTGTAGGGCATGCGGTTATTGTCGGCATAGAGGTTTGTGAATGAGCTCGATTCCTGATATCCCATAGCTGTCTGGCTGTATTCGTTGTTGAGCTTACGCCACAGCATGATGCCGTTTTGTCCCAGTTCTTTCTCTTCGTTTTCAGCGCAGAAGTGTTCGCATATCATGCAGGCATCGGGGCGGATTGCTTTGATGGCTGCGTGGTAATCTTTGAGTATGGCGATGCGCGATGCATCGTAGTTGCTGGCCGTCGACTCGTTGCTGCTTTGTTGTGTAAAGCCTTTGGTGAGGTCGAAACGGAAGCCGTCTATCTTATACTCTGTGAGCAGGTATTGCAGGTTGCGTTTGATGTAGTTGCGAACTTCGGTGCATTCGTGGTTGAAATCGTTGAATACGCTGAATGGGTGAGGAGCATCGACATTGAACCACGGGTTGTTTGCTGAGGGTTTGCTTGTGGAGCTGTTCCACCACAGCTTGCAATAGGGATGGTTGCCGGTTGCGTGGTTATATACGACGTCGAGGAAAACGGCGATACCGCGTTTGTGGCATTCGTCGATGAAGCGGCAATAGTCTTCTTCGGTTCCGTATGCTTTGTCGAGAGCGAAGAAGAAGCTCGGGTTGTAGCCCCAACTGATGTTGCCGTCGAATTCTTGTACTGGCATGAGTTCTATGGCGTTAACACCTAATGAAAGCAGGTAGTTGAGGCGTTGTGTAGCGGCTTTGATGGTACCTTCCTCGGTAAAGTCGCGTATGAGCAGTTCGTATATGACGAGGTTGTCGCGATTTTTTATGGTGAAATCGGTTACTTCCCAGTCGTATTTATAGGGCTTTGTGGAGAATACCGTAACGGGGTCGGAGGTGTATTCGGCAGGGTATTCGCGTAATCCGGGGTAGACGCTTTCATCTATGTATTGGTCGTTCCACGGGTCGAGTATTTTGCGGCTGTAAGGGTCGGCAAGTCTCACGGTAGTGCCTTCTGAGGTTACTACGTAGTATTGGAAAGCATATTCTACGGAGGGGTCGAGGTTAGAGAGTGTTATCCACCAGCATTTGTTGGCATCGTCGCGTTTCATGAGGTACTCGTTTTGCGTTTGCCATTGGTTGAGGTCGCCTATCCAATAAACGCAGTCGCTGGCTTTGCCGTTTTTGTCGCTGTCGAAGAGGACGAAAGTGGCAGTGTGTTCGTCTATTATGTTAATGCCTTCGGTTACACCGGTGGGACGTGTGGCATGGGTCACTTCTTCGCGTACGGTGATTGTTTTCTCACTGCGTGCTGTTTCGCCGTTGGCTGTTACTTCGGCTTCGAGCGTGAGTGTGCCGGCAGAAGAGAGAGTAAGAGACGGTGTTGTCATAGAAGTAGCAGCTCCGTCGCTTGTGAATGTGTCGTTGTTTCCTCCGGGGTAGGTTACGTGTAGTGTGATATTGGCTGCCTCGGTGGCTGTTACTTTTACGGTGATATTGCTTCCTATGGGTAGGATATCGCTTTCGGGGGTGACAATGATGTCGGCGTACAGGTTGTCGTCGACTACGTTGATGAATCGGTCGGCAGCGATGCCTTTTTTCGTACCGTCTTCGTTACGGAATACGACACCTATCTTTTTTACCGGGGTTGTGGCGCCGAACCATTCGCGTATTGTGGGAGAGAGTGTAATAGACCATTTGGCCGAGCCTTCGCGTGTCATGCGGCATTTCTCGATGTTCTCGTTCCAATCGGCAGGAACATAGTTCCATGTGGAGCCGTCGACAACACCGATGTGTACGTATACATCGCCCGAGTAGTTGTAGAGAGGCGATGATGGTGCAGCCTCAAAAATAATTTTTCCTTGCTCGTTGGCATTGAGTGTGGCGGGAACGGTTGATACTGTTCCTTGTGCCGAAGCCGCAGTTATGCCTATGAAGGCAAGGATAAAAAGCAGTAAGTTCTTTTTCATATCAAGGATTATTTATGTTTGATTGTATGTTTGTGTCGATGTAGTATTATCTGAGTGTAGTGGCTTTGTCGGTTTCGGTTTTTATAGCCGTTTTCGACTTGTTTTCTTGCGATGGTATAAAACGATGTGTGACAAATAGGGATTTGTAATTTTATGAGTGTATCGGGATAATAACAAGGAGGCGCACATATACGCCTCCTTGTTATGTATGTGTCAATAATGTTTATTGCAATGTCACATTATAGGTGTAGGAAGTCATGTCAAGTGTGATGACGTATGTACCGGCATCGGGGAGTGTCATTGAACCGCCGTTGGCAATCAGAGTTCCTCCCATAGCAGGATTTTGGTCTTGGAGTGTATTTCCTAATACGACATTCCAGTCATTGTTGTCTATTGCCGATTGGGGAGCGACTTTCCAGTTGCTTAGTCCGGTTACGGTTACGGTCATCGTAAAGATTTCGCCGTCGGTTGTTGTAAAAGGCCAGTTGGCAGCAGCCGAGAAGTCCCAAGTGGGGAGGTCACCTATCAGATAGTATGCACTTTCTATGGGGAGGGCTTTGGGTGTAACGGTTGCAGCGAGTGTGTTGGAATAGAGTTCTATGCAACGTTCGCTGGTACGTATAACGGCTGTCAGCTTCGAGTATACGGTGTATGCTTGCGCTTTGCTGCCGCACAGGCTTTTAACGGTAGCGTCGAGGTCGGCGGTAGCAATCTTGGCGGTGTTACCTTCGATGGTGACAGGAATGGTTACTGCATTGTTCATATCTTCGGTAGCCGACATGGCTAAGGTGTACTCGAATGATGCATTTGACGGCAGTTCGGGAGTTGCACTGAGGTCTATGGTGAAGGCTTCAATGGAGTCGGCGCTTGCGTCTGTTATAACGACGGGTTGCGCGTATGCTTGTGCCTTGATACTGATGGTTGCTTGTGCGGGGTCTTCCGGCTCGTAACCGAAGGGGTCTGCTACCGGAGTATTGTAGTCGGTACATGCCGACATTGCAACCATACCTGCGAGCAACGTACTTAATATCGAGATGTTTTTCATTTTGTTTGCTGTTTTGTGGTTTGTTTTTTGTTCAGGAGCGACGGCTTATACCGCCGCTCCTTGTTTTGTTACATTATTCTTTGGCAAAGAAATAGTAGTTGCCGTCGATGTCGTTGAGTACGACTGTGTATGTACCGGCTTTTACAAGAATGTTATTGCCAGACTTGATGGTCGAATAGGGGAATGAGTCGCCGCCCCAGCTTACGGCCCACTCGCCGTTAGCGCGGAACTTGGCTTCGCAGTCGGCCTCGAAGGTGACGGTCGTTGTCCATATGTGGGGGTTAGTCATGTTGAAAGCGTCCATGCGTATGGGATTCTCGCCCCAGTTCTCGAACGAACCTACGAGTTCTATAAAGTCGTAAGATGCGGGTGTTACATCGGCTTTCTCGATGGTGCAGCTTTCTTGTCCGGCCAGCGAGTTGGTGGTTATTGTGTAGTAACCGCTCTCTTCTACTGCGATGTTGCCGGAGCCGCCGTCGTTGTGTACCAAGCCGTTGATGGTGCCGTCGGAGCTACCCCATTGCTCGTCCCAGCTGCCTACGACGTTGATGAGCTTGAAGCCTACGCCTGCCTCGAACCAGCCGGTGTATGTGAACTCGCCGTAGCCGGTTATTTCGTCATAGCTGTAATTTTCAACGAGGCTCAACGGTATAAGGGTTGTACCTTGTGCATTGGCGTCGTTTGCCCAGTCAATGTAACCGATGATGTAGTGCGGTTGCGGGAGCATGTCTTCGAGCAACATGTAGTAGGGTTGCACGCGCAGTTTTATTACGTTTGAGTAGCAGGGGCTTACGTGCGGGGTGTCGCCATTGGCCGTTGTGGTAGAGCTTGTGAGGAAAGCGCGCAGGCGTACATAGATGTCCATGATACCGGGATTCTCGTCGACATTCTCTCCTTGCAGCAGGGTTATGGCTTCGTTCATCTCACGGGTGTTGATGGCTATTTTCTGTGCGGCACCTGATGTGCTGAGCTCTTGGTATGAACCTTCGGTGAATTGCTCACTGAAAGATACTTGTGCATAATAGGTTGTGGCGGCTGTGAAGCCGAAGTCGGGTTGCATGCGTACGGTGAGTGTCTCCATGACGCTGTCGGCGTCGGCGGAGCGCAGTACGTATACGTAATCGTCGTAGGCCGGTTCGTTCAGCACAAAGGTGAGTGTGCCGTCTTCTGCTGCCGGATTTATGGTGATTTTTTCCTCTTCTTGGCAACTTGCGAGTAATGCCATGCCCAAGACGCAGGGAATAATATATTTTATATTTTTCATACTATTCTGTTTTTAAGGTGTGGTGTTAATATCCTTCTGTTTGTACCAGATTGGGGTTGGCATTCAACTCCGATGCGGGGATGGGCAGGAGGTTGTACTTGCTCTCGAATGTGGTACCGTTGGCCGAACCGCCTTTCCAGTCCCAGTTGTAGTCGGTGGAGCCGCCAAAGCGATTGTAGCGGATGAGGTCCATACGACGGCGGCCTTCGAAGTAGAACTCGCGGCACCATTCGTCGAGTATGATATCGAGCGTTACGACGGGGAATGTGGCTGCATTGGCACGGATGCGCAACTCGTTGACAGCATTGCGGGCTTCGGGTTCGTTGCCCATTCTCATTTGGGCTTCGGCGTATGTGAGGTAGGCCTCTGCCAAACGGAAGAAGGGTACGTCGGTATCGGGGATCTTTTCATCGGATACGGCTCCGCCATCGGCGCGAAGGTTGGTCCATTTTGTCACGCTGTAACCGTCGGTGAATGCCGAGGTGTTGGTGATGACGGGGTTGCGGCCTTCGGTGTAGAAGATGAAGCGGTCGTCGCTGCCGGTGAATTTGTCGCTGAGGGCTTTGCGGGCACGTATACCGCCCCAGCCGTCGATGCTACCCCAATCGGGCATGCCGCTGGTGTGTGTGGCTGCGATGAGGAAGAAGGAGCATCCGTAGGATTGTGTCTTGTCACCGTCTTGACGGATGGGGAGTATGATTTCTTGCATAGCTCGGTTTACGCCGCCGGCAACGTCATTGTCGGCCATAAACAGGTGCTGGTAGTTGGGACAAAGTTCGTAGGATGTTTTCATTACCATGTCGGCGTAGATGGAAGCATCGTTGTAGCGGTTTTGTCCTACATATACCTCGGCATTGAGGTAGAGGCGTGCCAGCAGTAACCATGCTGCGGCGCGGTCGGCGCGGCCGTAGGCTGCGGTGCGGGGCTCGCTCATGTCGTTGGGGATGGCGAGGAGTTCGGTCTCAACGAAGTTGAACAACTCGGCGCGGCTGCTTTGTAGCGGGGGCTCATCGAGTACTTCTGTTACCAAAGGTACGTTGCCGTAGAGGTCGAGCAGATAGAAGTAGTTGAGCGCGCGGATGAAGCGTACTTCGGCACGTTGTTTTACGGACTCGGCATCGGTCATGCCCTCGGTCATTTCGAGGAAGTGGTTGCACAATGTGATGTCGAAGAAGAGGCGATAGTAGAGGCCTTGTACGAAAGTGTGCGACGATGTCCATTGTGCATAGTTCATCTCGGGGATACCTACGTCACCCCAGCAGCAGTGTGCTTCGTCGGTAGGCAGCTCGTTGAAGTCCCACATCATGCGGTAGAAAGCACTCTTACCTTCATCGATACCCATGTCAGTCAGGTCCCCGTTTCCGTCGGGACCTCTCATACCGGTAAAGCCGAGGGTTGCATATATCTTGGTGAATACGGCTTGCTGGTCAAACTCTTGTTGTACCTGTGGGTTGATAGGCGTTACATTGAGGTCGTCCACGCAAGAGCTCAGTCCGGCAGCCAATGCTATCGATGAGCAGAGAATGATATTTTTGATATTTAGTTTCATGGTTGTTGTTTTGCGTAGTTTGGATTAGAATTCAAGTGTAAGGCCAAGCATCGTTGTGAGCGGACGCGGATAGATGTTGTTGTCTATACCTCCGTCAACTTCGGGGTCTAAGCCTTTGTATTTGGTTATTACAAACGGGTTTTGTACAGTGGCGTATACACGGCCGCTGACGGTTTTGCCCTTGAATGAGTAGCCGAGCGTAATGTTGTCGCAACGCAGGAACGAAGCGTTTTGTACGTAGTAGTCGCTGGCAAAATAGTCGCCTTGTCCCAAGAATTGGGTGTCGAGTGCCGATACGGGGCGGTTCGAGAAGAAGCCGAGGGTCGAGTATACTTCGAGACCGGCGTTGTCTGCATCGGTGTCGTTATATACGTAGTTGCCCAGTGCTGCGCGCAGCGAGAAGCTGAAGTCCCAGTTTTTCCACATCAGTTTCGAGGTGAAGCCCATGGTGACGTCGGCTGCGGGGTTCTCGTAGATGTATTTGTCTTGGTCGTTTATCATACCGTCGCCGTTGCGGTCAACGAAGAGGTTCTCAATGGGCTTGCCATTAGAATCATAAACTTGTTGATAAACATAGAACGAGCTGGCGGGATAGCCTACGGCATGTACTTTGATAGGCGAACCTGTACCGCGCGATGCGTTACCGGCGGGTACGTAGTAGCCTTCGCCGCTACCGGTTGTCAGTTTGGTGATTTCGTTGTTGTTCCAAGCTACGTTATAACCGAGTTCCCATGTCCAGTCGTTGGTTTGTATGGCGGTAGCGTCTATCGAGAATTCAACACCTTGGTTTACCAACGAACCTACGTTACTGATAACGCTGGGTGCGAAGTTGGTACCGGCCGATACGCTTACCATGTTCAATAAGTCGTTGGTTTCGCGGTAGTAGTAGTCGATGGCACCGCGGATGCGTCCGTTGAGGAAGCCGTAGTCGAAACCGGCGTTATAGGTAGTTGTCTCTTCCCATTTCAGTTTGGGGTTATATCCATCGGGACGTGCAAATGCGTAGTAGATGTCGCCGAAGGGGTAGAAGGCGTGGTCGGTACTTGTGGTGTAAACGGGCAAGTAGGGATAGTCGCCTCGGTTGATGTTTTGTTGACCGGTAACACCCCAGCCTAAACGGAGTTTGAGGTCGCTCAACCAGCTTACGTCACGCAAGAATGCTTCGTCTTTGATGCGCCATGCGAGGGCTACCGAGGGGAAGAGACCCCAGCGGGTGTCGGGTGCGAAGCGTGATGTACCATCGTAACGGATGGTGGCTGTGAGCATGTAACGGCTGAAAAGGTGGTAGTTCAAACGGCCGAAGAAAGATACGAGGTAGCTTTCTGTTTTCCATTCGTCGCTCGTGGGGCTGTAACCGTCGAGACCTACGTAATGGTTGTATCCTTCACGGTAGAAGTGTTGCCACTCGTAACCGGCCATGATGTCGAGGTTGTTGACACCGAACTCTTTGGCGTATTGTATGTAGGCATTCAACATCTTGTTCGATTTGAACTGGAAGTCGCTGCCCGTGCGGCCGTGGAGGTGTGCCTCGGCCGATTCGTAAGGCAGGTAGAGGGTTTGTTTACCTTTCGTCACATCGATACCGATATTGGCGTGAATGTGCATATCGGGGAAGAAGTGCAGACGATAGTCGGCCTCGACGTTACCGATGAAGTCCCATGCGTTGGATGTCTCGTCGTGTTGGTTGAGGAGAGCAACGGGGTTTTTGTTGGCTTGGGTGTTGTAGTTGGCACCATCGTTTACAGCCCATTGGAAGTAGCCGCCGAATGCGTTGTCGGGGTTACCGTAGATAGATTGTGTGGGGTCGTATGATGCAGCGGCACCAATCACTTCGCCGGGAGCATAACGGTTGTTGACAATCATGCCTTTGGCGTTGATGTTGAATTTCAGATAGTCGTCGAAGAATGACGGGGCGAGGTTGACCGACCCGGTGAAACGCTCGAAGTTAGATGTTTTCACGATACCGTTTTGGTTGGTGTAACCGAACGATACGCGGTAGGGCATCCATTTCAAACCACCGGCGATAGTCAGGTTCTGGTCGTGGCTGAGAGCGGGACGGTAAATTTCGTTTTGCCAGTCGGTATTGGCTGTGCCGAGCAGTGCCAATACATCGTCTTGCCCTGCGTAGCGCTCTTGGGCGAAAGCGCGGAATTGGTCGCCTGTCATTACTTGGCGTGAGTTGCGACGTACGCCTACCGATACGTTACCGCTGTAAGTAACGCGGGGTTTGGCACCTTTGTCACCTTTTTTGGTGGTGATTACAATTACACCGTTAGATGCACGAGAACCGTAGATGGCGGTTGCCGAAGCGTCTTTCAGAACGGTGAATGTCTCGATGTCGTTGGGGTTGATGGTACTCAGGAAGTTGGATACACCTTTGATACCGTCGTTATCGAGAGGCAGACCATCGATAACGATAAGGGGGTCATTGGATGCCGTGAGTGACGATCCACCACGAATACGGATGGTAGCGCCGCCACCGGGGGTACCACTGGTGGTGGTTACGTTTACACCGGCGATTTTACCCACAATCATGTCTTGTGCGTTGGTGGTGATACCTTTGCTCATTTCGTCGGGCTTGATGGCCGTCACCGAACCGGTAACATCTGATTTCTTTACTGTACCGTAACCGATGATTACAGCTTCATCGAGCATCATGGCATCTTCTACGAGTGTTACCTCGACAGATGCTGCGGCTTTTACATCTTGTGCTTTGTAACCGATATAGCTTACTCTGATGGTAGCTCCTTCGGTTGTTTTTAATGTGAAATTGCCATCAAGATCGGTCATAGAACCTGTTGTGGTGCCTACCACGATGGCGTTTGCTCCGATAATCGGTTCTCCCGTAGCGTCTTTTACGTGTCCCATCACGGTGATTTGCTGCGCAAAAGCACCTATTGAGAGACACAATAGCATGGCTACTGCGAGCACTCTGGGGACTTTTAAACTAACGTAATTCATGCGTAATAGATTAAAAAAGTTGTTGTTAATATTTGGTTTTCTTTTTTACTAAAAGGTTAATGGGGCTTTCATAGCATATCAAGGACAAAAATAAGTAGCTTTAACATCGTTTCGCGATTATTTCACAAAAAAATGTGCTTTTCCGTATGCAATCGTTTGCATTATATTTTGATGAAAAATATATTTGTAAAGCAAATTTTTTGCATGATAAATCGGAAATTTGAATGCCGATTTGTATATATACCTTAAATCTAATACGCCATGTCGTCACATATTACTATAAAAGACATTGCTAAGGCTATAGGGTGCGCACCGTCTACTGTGTCAAGGGCTTTGAAGGATAGCCCCAATATCAGTGCGCCGGTGAAAGAGGCGATACAACGGTATGCTCGTGAGCATAATTATCGTCCCGATGCTGTTGCATTGAGTTTGCGTAACAGCCGTTCGAATACAGTAGGGGTCTTGCTTCCGCAGATGGTGCATTACTTTTTTTCGTGTGTCCTTTCGGGTATCGAAAAAGCTGCCTCAGAGGCAGGCTACAATATTATTGTAGCCCAAAGTGGTGAGAGTTATGAAAAAGAAGTCGCCTCCGTGGAGGCGTTTCGCAAAGCGAAGGTTTGCGGTGTCATCGCTTCGTTGGCGAAGGAGACGCGCGATTTTACGCATTTTCGCCGGCTGATAGAGGATGAGGTGCCGCTGGTGTTTTATGACCGTATTTGTCCCGACCTGAATACCTCGCGTGTGGTGGTGGATGATTATACGGGAACCTTCACGGCCGTGGAACATATGATTGTGACCGGTTGTCAGCGGATTGCTTTCTATACGTCGCCTTTGCACCTTGAAATATCGAAGAATCGGCGCAACGGTTATCTTGATGCGTTGCGCAAGCATCGTATTGTGGTTGATGATGCGTTGATTTTTGAGTGTGATACGCGTCATGAGGCGATGGAGCTTACGACGCGCCTTCTGAGTGAGGAGCCTCGCCCGGATGCCTTTTTTGCTGTCAATGCCGATACGGCGGTGGGTATTCTGTATGCTTGCAAGAATGTGGGTTTGCGAGTGCCCGACGATGTCTCTATTTGCGGATTCTCTGATGATGTGACGGCCCGTTCTACGGAGCCGCTTCTCTCGATGGTAGATCAGCCTGGTGAGGCGGTGGGAAAGGGTGCGATGGACTTGCTCCTTGCCAAATTGGATGGTACGGGCGACAAGCCTTTTTA
Organism: uncultured Barnesiella sp.; assembly: GCA_944321085.1. GTDB lineage: Bacteria > Bacteroidota > Bacteroidia > Bacteroidales > Barnesiellaceae_A > Barnesiella_A. The sequence continues at coordinate 14,698 of CALUJY010000017.1, read as the reverse complement.
TAAGAATAAAATTGTGAAAACCGAGTTGATACTGCGCGGTACTACCAAGCGGTAACTTGTGCAATGGATAAAGAGATATTAATACAATAAATATAAAAGAGATAAAATGAAAACGAAGCCAGATTTATCATTTTGGAAATTATGGAATATCAGTTTCGGCTTTTTTGGCGTGCAGATTGCCTATGCCTTGCAGAGCGCCAATATCAGCCGTATTTTTGCGACGCTTGGCGCCGACCCGCATGATTTGAGTTATTTCTGGGTGCTGCCGCCGTTGATGGGTATCATCGTGCAGCCTATTATAGGTACGCTGAGCGACCGTACGTGGACTCGTTTCGGCCGGCGTATCCCTTATCTTTTTGTGGGTTCGCTCATCTCCGTTTTGGTTATGTGCCTGTTGCCCAATGCGGGCAGCTTCGGCATGACGGTGGGTGCGGCCATGATTTTCGGGCTTGTGTCGCTGATGTTTCTCGATACCTCTATCAATATGGCCATGCAACCTTTCAAAATGATGGTTGGCGATATGGTGAACGAGAAGCAGAAGGGATTGGCCTATTCCATACAGAGTTTCCTCTGTAACGCCGGTAGTCTGGTGGGTTATCTTTTCCCCTATTTTTTCACGGCGATAGGTATCAGCAGCATTGCTCCCGAGGGTGTTATCCCCGACTCGGTTATCTACTCGTTCTATATAGGAGCCATCATTCTTATTTTGTGTGTCATATATACCAGTGTTACGGTCAAGGAGATGCCTCCCAAGGAGTATGCCGAGTTTCATGGTATCAAGGAGAGTGAGAAGGAGGAGCGTCCTAATATGATAAAGTTGCTTGTGCATGCTCCCAAAACGTTCTGGACGGTGGGTCTGGTGCAACTCTTCTGTTGGGCGGCCTTTATGTATATGTGGACTTATACCAATGGCGCTATTGCCGAGACTGTGTTTGACGCGCCTTTCAAGAGTGTGGGCGATACGCTGGTGCTCGATACGGCGTCGAGGCAGTATCAGGCTGCCGGCGACTGGGTGGGCGTGCTCTTTGCCGTGCAGGCGATAGGCTCGGTGTTGTGGGCTGTGGTGTTGCCGTTGTTCCGCAACCGTAAGTTTGCCTATTCGTTGAGCCTTGTGTTGGGTGGCATAGGGTTTGTCTCTACGCTTTATATGACTACGCCCTACGAGCTCTTTATTTCCTATTTCCTCATAGGTTTTGCCTGGGCTGCCATGCTTGCCATGCCGTTTACGATTCTTACCAATTCGTTGTCGGGTAAGAATATGGGTGCCTATCTGGGCCTTTTCAACGGTACGATATGTATCCCTCAGATTATTGCAGCCCTTATGGGTGGTCTGCTGGTCAAATGGCTTACTCCGGCCGATGGCATTGCTCCGCAAGATTATATGCTTGTGCTCTCGGGTGTATTGCTCTTTGCCGGCGCACTGTCAGTGTGGATTGTCAAAGAGACGCATGGCGAGGAACAAACGGCTTGAAATATATATATACATACATAACTCAATAGCTATATTCTATGAAAAAGATTGCACTTGTAATGACTTTATTGGCTATGATAGGAACGCTTGTGGCGGCTCCTAAGATTAAGATCGACAAGGTAGACCCTCCCTATTGGTTTGCCGGTATGAAAAATCCTTCCTTGCAAATCATGCTTTATGGCGAGGGGATAGGCGATGCGACGGTGACTACCGACGCTGCGGGTGTGAAGGTGGACAGTGTGGTGTGCCTGGATAGCAAGAATTATCTCTTTGTCTATCTGAATGTCGCCGATGCGCAACCGGGTACGATTGAGCTTACTTTGCAACAGAAAGGCAAGAAAAAGTATGTGTTGCCTTACGAATTGCGCCAGCGTGAACGTGCGGCTGCCGACCGCAAGGGGTTTGATGCCGGTGATGTGCTCTATATGCTCATGCCCGACCGTTTTGCCAATGGCGACCCCTCGAACGACAACATCGAGGGTATGAAGCCCTATGTGGTAGACCGCTCGCAGCCCAGCGCCCGTCATGGCGGCGATATAAAGGGTATAGAGGAGCATCTCGACTACTTCAACGAGCTGGGTGTTACTGCTCTCTGGTTTACGCCTGTACTCGAAAACGATATGAGCGACTCTTTCTACGAAGATCGCAGGCAGAGCTGCTACCACGGTTATGCAACGACCGATTATTATAAGGTAGATCCCCGTTTCGGTACGAATGAGGATTACCGCCGCCTGGCCGACAAGGCGCATGAAAAGGGGTTGAAGGTGGTGATGGATATGATTTTCAACCACTGCGGCAGCGAACATGTGTGGTTGGCTGATATGCCGTCGAAAGATTGGTTTAACAATCCCGACTACAAGAACCATTTCGTGCAGACCTCTTATAAGTTGACGCCGCATGTAGACCCGTATGCTTCGCAATACGATTTCAGCCAGATGAACGACGGGTGGTTTGTCATCACGATGCCCGACTTGAACCAGCGTAATCCGCATCTCTTGCGTTACCTTATACAGAACAGTTTCTGGTGGATTGAAAGTGCCGACATCGACGGTATCCGCATGGATACTCATCCCTATGCTTACTATGACGGTATGTCGCAATGGCTCAAAGAGCTCGATGAGGAGTATCCCAACTTCAATGTCGTAGGTGAAACGTGGTGCGAGAATCCGGCTTACACGGCTTGGTGGCAGAAGGACTCGCGCCTCTCGGCTCCCCGCAACAGCAATCTGAAAACGGTGATGGACTTCCACCTCTGGCAGGTTGTCAACGAGTGCTTCACGGAGGAGACAGACGGTTACATGTCGGGGTTGAACAAGGTGTATAACCATTTTGTGTATGACTATCTCTATGCCAATCCGGCATCGGTAATGGCTTTTATAGAGAACCACGATACCGACCGTTTCTTGCGCGACGGCGAGAATGCAACTGCGCTTAAACAGGCGCTGGCTCTCTTGCTGACTACGCGGCGCATACCGCAGCTCTATTATGGTACGGAGATAATGATGAACGGTACCAAGCAGATTACCGACGGATATGTGCGCAAGGATTTCCCCGGCGGCTGGGAGGGCGATGAGCACAATGCTTTCGACCCGGCTCAACGTACGCTTCGCGAAAGCGCCATGTTTAACTATTTGAGCAAGATATTGCACTGGCGTAAGGGCAATGAGGTTATTGCCAAGGGCGATATGAAGCACTTCATTCCGCAGCAGGGGGTATATGTATATGCCCGTACGTATGAAGGGAAGCGTGTGCTTGTCGTTATCAACGGTACCGACAAGCCGGTAGAACTGGCCATGGCTCCTTATGCCGAGGTATTGGACGGTGCAACATCGGGTCGCGATATTATCACCGACAAAGAGGTGACATGGGGCGACAAGCTCTCGTTGGTGAAGCGCGCCGTGCTTATCATGGAGTTATAATTGCAATACGAATAGTCACAGTATGAGCAGGAGCGGGAGGCCGTGAAAGGCTTTCCGCTGCTGTTTGTTTCGGCGGTGATGGCGAGATAAGATGGAATGTCGCTCGGGTGAGCTGAACCGTAAACTTTGTGTCCGTATGTCATCCTACTCGCTTTTGTCTAATTTTTTTGATGTAGTTACGTAGCCCATTCCATAACTATGGAGATTATGGGCGAAGTTGTGGTTTATTGAATTTTTGTACCTTTGCGGCAAAAAAAACAATGATATTGTGTAAAAATTGCGGAAAAGAGGTCGATGGCAAGTTTTGCAGTGAGTGCGGACAGAGTGCCAAGACCGACCGCTTGACGTGGAAGAGTGTATTGGAGAGTTTGGTGCATGGTATTTTCCATATGGACAATACTTTCATGCGGACGACGTGGGTGCTTATACGAAATCCGCAGCAGCTGTTGACCGACTATTTTGCCGGACGTCGCAAACCTTACATGGCACCGGTACAGTTCCTTGCCGTGTGGTGCGTGATAGCTGTTTTTATAAATAATATTGTGCCGGTTATTCCCGGAACCATGTCGGGTATAAGTGTATCGGAATCATCTCAATGGATTGTTTCGCACTTTACTTTTGTGACCATCCTGACCATACCGTTTATCGTGTTGGCCATAAAGATGGCTTTCTATAAGGGAGGCTCCCAGAAGTATAATTGGGTAGAGTATTTCCTCGGATGCTGTTATATGTGGGTATTGTATTTGTTGGTTTCTATCTTGGTCACCCCCTTTACATATCTTGATGCAGCCTTTTTTAACCGCTTTATTGGGGTGGTCATGACGGTATATTTGTTGCTTACGTTCTGGGCTGCTTTTGCCTTTTTCCCCCGTCCGTTTTGGAGTACGGTATGGCGTACGCTGTTGGGTGTGCTTATCTATATTTTACTGACGATTGCTTTGAGTTTCATAGTAGTACTGTGTGTGAAAGGGTGGTAGATGCCTGAAGAATAGCAAGAGAGCCTTTGGGGAGATGAAGAAAAATATTGCCGGAATGTTGCCGGATAATAGAGAGGGAGGCAAAGTTATCTTTGCCTCCCTCTCTATTTGAGTTTCAGCCGGCGTAACTGTTGGGCGTTTGCCGGCGGTGTGATGTAGCCCGTTTATTTCTTGTCGGGTTCCAAGCCCTGTTGTATCACCAGTAATTGGTAGTCGTAGAAATTGCGCGTATCGCTATCTGTGGTGGCAGCCCGGTGCTGCTTGTAGAGGGTCTCGATACGTTTGAGAGCCCCTAACATATAAGGTGCCAACTCGTCTTTGCTGAATTTGGGCGTAGAGATGGTAATACGTGTGAAAGCCGTTTCGGCGGCATTTCTCTCGCAGAGAGTGTGGCTGCAAGGCAAAGCCGGTTCGTTGAAATAGAACTCTTTCAGATATTTATCTTCCGATGCGGCGAGTGCGACAATTTTCCCTTTGTTGTCGGGAGCGTAGTTGCGCAGCAGTATGTCAATGACGGTGCGTTGCATGTCGCGTTCTACCAAATCGAGCTTGCGGTTGCGCTGTGTCATTTTGAATACTTCGTCGATTACGTCGTCTAAATATTCTGATACGGAGTAGTGGGTGTCAGGTTGTAGGCGGTTCCCCTCATAGATGCGGTACAGCACGTCGCAGGCGAGCAGCCGTTCGTATAGGTTGGTGTGCAGCTCTTGGTGTGAGTCTAAGGGCAATCCTAATTGCAACAGCAGCGAGTCGGGGGTGAGCCATTGACGATAGGTGCGGGCTTCGTTGACGAGCCATTGCAATGCCTCTTTCTGCGTAGTTTTATCGGTATAGGAGTAGGGCATCAGGTTGTCGCCTTGGCGTACTTCCTTGTAAACTATGCCGCCTATGTAGGGTACTACATGGCCTATATGTCGTTTGTATTGCGATATGATGGCGTTGTAGGTCGTCAGAGCGTCGTCGTACTCTTCGCCCGGGCTGTGCAGCCAATTCATAAAGTTGGCGGTGATGATGCGCAGGTTGCTGATGGCATAGTTTCCGGCAAGGATGTGGTTGTTGCCGAGGTCTTCGGTTTGGTCGGTCGGGTCGATGGTATAGGGGAATTGTTGGGCACCGAATTCATACATTGCGTCATCGGCTTTGTCGGCAATCCAGCGTTCGAGCGCAGGCCGTTCGTCTGCGGGGCTTTCGGCACCCTCGATGAGGCGGTAACCCCAATTAATGGCGTAGATGTCATAGACACCCAAGATGGGAGGCGTGAGCCGTACGCCGCGTTCATAGTCGCCCGGTTGCGCCACGAAATTGTTGCGGGCATAGTCCATGATGCTGGGCGTGGTGCCGTATTTTTGTGTGAAAGCGGGGTTGCGCAGCGAGTCGACGGGGAAAGAGTAGCTTGCCCCCATGTTGTGCATCAGACCCAAGGTGTGGCCTATCTCATGCGACGCTACGTAGCGCAACGATTCGCGCATCACTTTGTCATCGAACTTTTCTTTCCGTACGCGGGTGTCTACGGCTCCGGTCTGTACAAAACGCCAGTTGTGCACGAGCGAGAGTACGTTGTGGTACCATATCACGTCGGCGGTAAGAATCTCGCCGCTACGCGGGTCGACGTAGCTCGGTCCCATGGCATTGGCAATATCGGTAGTGGCATATTTGACGCAGCTGTACCGCATGTCGTCGGGGTCGAAGTCGGGATTTTCGCTTTTCGACGGGTAGTCGCGGGCTATGACGGCGTTTTTGAATCCGGCCGCTTCGAAGGCGGTGTTCCAGTCCTCGATGCCTTGTCGTATCGTACTGCGCCATTTCTCGGGGAAGGCGGTATCGACGTAAAATACGATAGGTTTGGCCGGTTCGACTAATTGTCCGGCGAAGTATGCCGCGCGGTCTTCGGTACGCGGCTCGATGCGCCAGCGGTGTATGTATGTCTCTTTGTCAATCTTGTCGGCATCGGTGGTGAAGATGTTTTTGTTGCTCGAAAAATATCCTACCCGCTTGTCGCGCAAACGGGGTTTCATGGGCTCTTCGGGAAGCAGTATCAGCGACCGGTGCATGGTGAGGGTGACAGGTTCTTCGCCTGTATAGTGGATGACGGAGCGTATCTCGATGTTTTCGGGGAATGCTTTGACACTCTCTATAAAGCCGCTGCCGCCGCTCTTTTTGTCTTTCTTGCGCAGATTGCCTTGCGGGTCGATGAGCGGGGTGTTGCCCGTAAAGAAACTTGTGACGTCGACGATGACGCTTTTACCCGACGGGTTACGCTCTTTTATCTTGAAGCTCGCAACGATGGGGTCGGCGAAGTTTTTGTCGAAAGAGGGGGCGATGGGGTCGCCGGGCTTTACCATATCGGAAGTTTGCGCTTCATGCAGGAATACGGCCTGTTCGTTGCGGCTGAACCGTATCATCGTGGGGGTGGTAATCATCTCGCCGGCTACGCCCATGCGGGTGTCGCTGGTGGCGGCAATGCGGTTCGATATGAGGTAGACCCGGTTGAGCATCGAGTCGGGAATCTCCATCAATAACTCGTTCTTCTTTGTGAGGTATGTGTCGAACATGCCTTTTGCAGCTTTGCTGCCGGCAATGAGTTTGTCGTAGCCGCTGCGTGTCGTATCGGCTGTTTGTTCGGTTTTTTCTTTCTTTTTCTTGTTGCGGTTCCAAAAATCGAGCCGCGGAGAAGCTACGGTTGTCGATATACCCATAGCTAGCATCAGCAGCCATACGGTGGTGGTTCGTAATTCCTTCATATTGTCGTGTGTTGTGGATTTATGATTATCTCGGTGCAAACATAGTTATATTTTGAGCGATACAAAATTGCTTTTTATAATATTAACGTGTTATGTTGCCTTTGTGCAACCCGACTATCGTCGTTCGGTTTGTGGATTGATGAGTGTTGTCGATTGGTAGATGTTGCAGAAGTCCCTCTCTCGAATGAGAAGCAAATGGCGTTATTGCATTTACCATAATAATATTGTATATTTGCTTATTAAATGCAGTTTGTTCCCGTGCCTGTTTGCATAAAACGTATATTGTTTCTTGTGGTATTGTTATCGATACCCTTTGTAGCGAGCTCGATACATACCGATATGCGGGTAGATGTATATACCACGCAGGATGGTTTGTCGCATCGTATCATTTTCGATATGGCGCAAGATGATGACGGCTTTTTGTGGATTGCCACATGGAACGGACTGTGTCGCTACGATGGTAAGGTTTTCGATACTTTCAATCGGCTCGATAACGGTAATGTGATAGGCCGTTTGCACAGCGTGCGGCCTGCTGTTGATGGGCGTTATCTGGTATGTGTGGGCGATAATGACAAAACTTATCTTTTCGACCGCCTGTTGTGTGGATTTTCTCTCGATACAGCTGATGTACCGCTCAAACCTCGTCAACACAATCCCTACCGCCTGCATGTCGAGGATAACGACCTTGTTATATCAGCCGACAAGTGGCGGGTTCCACGCCGTTTGACAGTCAACGAAAACAAGTCGTTCGAGCGGACGTTGCTTGCTTCATATACCGACCGCCAAGGCAATTTGTGGGTTGCTTTTAACGATGCCTTATATAAGATAACTTTTGCTTCGGGGCTTTTTTCTTATCATCGACGTGTCATCGACGATGCCGATGCCGTTTTTTATGGTGACGAAATAAGGGCGTTTTGCCTTTTGGCCGACGGCTCGCGTTGGGTAGCTACCAAAAACGGTATTGTTTACGTTTACGATTCTTCCAACCGTTTCTTGGGATGCCTTTCGCCGGAAGGCAAGGTTGTCGAACGTTTTGAACCGTTTGCCCGCAGCGTCTATGTCATCAAGCAGGAGGCCGATGGTCGAATATGGATTGCCACAAAAGGCGACGGTCTGTTCTGTTGCCGTCAGGTCGGGCGGTTATCGTATGATGTGATACACTATTGCGTTGCCGACGGCTCGCTAATCAACGATATGGTTTACGATGTCTTTCGCGATGTGCGGGGACGTTTGTGGGTTGCGACTTTTGGCGACGGCATTTATTTTCTCGATGATGGCAACGATGAGACGGCAACCCTTCCGCGAACGCTTTTACCCGGTAAGAAGATACGTTATGTCGTTTCGTTGGATTCGGATATAGTGGCGGCGGGAACCGAGGGACTGTATATTTTCGATGCCGAACTCAATCTCGTATGGCAGCAAGAGGGGTATGACTTTTCGTTTGTATGCCCTACGGCGCATGCTGTTTATGTGTCGACCATGGGTGCCGGCCTCTTTATGCTTTCGCACGGGCAGGAAGGGTATGCGCTTGTACCGGTATCGCTCGGCGATGTAGCTTGTAACGTAATTCTTACGCTGGCAGCCGACGAGAACGACCAGTTATGGATGGTATGCGACAACAAATTGGTGCGTTACGACCTCGACGGCGATGTGCAGCAGTTCGACCAGTCGTATTTTCATCACAATATGACATTCTCAGAGGCGCATCCTTGCATGATAGATAGTGTCTTGCGTATAGGCTATGCCGAGGGATGGTTAGAGATAAACAAGTATTACGACGATAGTTACATACCGCCGCTTTATTTGAAGTCGGTGCATGTCGGCGACTCGCTTTATTATGTGCCGAAAGATACGCTGTTGCGGGTTCCCTATGATGTCAAAATAGCAGTAGAGCCAGTGGCTATCGATTATCGTTATCCTACCAGTATTCGTTATGCCTATCGGTTGGATGGTGATACGCGATGGCAGCTTGTACCGGTTGACCGGTACATACGCTTGCCGCGCTTGTTGCCCGGACGGCATCGTGTGGAGGTGCGGTCTACCGATTGCTATGGTATATGGACTTCGAATGGCAAGACGTTTGCTATCGATGTGGAGCGGCCGTCGTTTCAATCGGTCTATTGGATTGGCGGAGTTTTCTTTGTTTTGCTGTTGGCATTTGCCTTCTATCTGCATCGACGCAGCAAGATGGAGGCCTTGCGAAAAGCCGAAACGCTCGATATTATGCCGGCTTCGCCCGAGGTAATGCCCGAGAAAGAGCGTTTCTTGCAGGCTGCTGTTGCATGTGTCGAAGAGCATATTGCCGACCCTGATTTCACGGTCGATGAGCTGGCCGATGCGTTGCATGTAGGTCGTACGATTTTTTATAAGCGTATCAAGGATTATTTGGATGTCACGCCATTGACTTTTATCAAAGACATCCGTATCAAAAGGGCCAAGCAGTTGTTGTTGCTGCGCCAACATACGGTGGCCGAAGTGGCATATATGACGGGGTTCAGCGATGCCAAATATTTCGGTAAGGTATTCAAAAAAGAGACGGGTCTGGCTCCGATGGAGTTTGTGGAACAAAATGCCGAAGGAGCGAAGAAAATGCCCCTACAATGATTTTACCCCTATTTCTGTACAATTTTACCCCTATCAGTTATGGCGTATGCAAGTACTTTTGTGTCGTTGAAATGCTATTGCATGAATACCTGAAAGCACAAAACAAAATCACATACGATGAAACACAATTTTTCTCTTTTATGTGCCGCCACTTGCATGTTGTCGTTCTTCGCGATGAACGATGCTCAGGCACTCAAAGTTCACACCATCGGCGATTCCACGATGGCCAATTATGAAGAAGGTACGACCGACAAACGCGGTTGGGGACAGATGCTCAACCAATTTTTTATGGGAGACATCGTGGTCAACAATCGAGCCAAAAGCGGGTCGAGTTCCAAAAGCTTTTATAATGAAGCTCCGTATTGGACTACGGTGAAGCAACAGATTGCTGCCGGCGACTATGTTTTTATACAATTTGCTCACAACGACGAGAAAAACGATGGCGTGGATGGCGACGAATTGCAAGCTCAATATCCCGACAGCGTGATTGCCGATACCCGCGGAACAAGTCCTTTCGGTACTTATAAAGAATATCTCCGCAAATATATCGACGAAACACGTGAGCTGAATGCTACTCCCGTGTTGGTTACGCCTATCGTTCGCAAATATTTCGGCAGCGACGGTAAGATTACGCAAAAGGGTCGTCACAACCTCAGCACCGATGGCTCGCACGACCTCGACTATGTACTTGCTATGAAAGAGGTTGCCGATGAGAAAGGAGTGCTTCTTATAGACCACACCGAGATGACAGCCCAACTCGTAGAAGAATATGGTGTGGATGAGGCGACGGCTCAACTCTATTGTGCCGATGATAATACGCACACCTCGGCTACGGGCGCAATGCTTTTTGCACGTTTGGTAGCCCAAGATATGGTACGTCAGAATATTCTTGCCGAGTATGTCAATGCCGAGGCTTCTATTATAGTAAACCCCTCTACGGTAGATTTCGGTCGTGGCTATCCCAATGCCGTGAAGACTTACGAATGTACCGTCATGGGTATGGACCTTGTGCCAGCCGAGGGTAACATTACCATTTCGGCTACGGAGCCATTTACTGTCAGCGCCGATGGTGTCGCATTCCAATCTTCTATCGATATCCCTTACACCGACGGCGCTCTTGCTCTCACACGCTTCATTGTAAGATGCGTAGGTTCGGAGGCCGGTATCATTACGGGCGAGCTGACGGTTACTAATGGCAATGTAGGTAACACCATACCCATGACTATGGAGGTGGTTGACCTTACCGACGGCGAACCTTTCAGTGTATTTTGGGAACTCACAAAAACCTCTGATTATGTAGTCGAAGGCCCTGTTACTCCTGTCGACGAGTCATGGAGCAAGATGTATGCCAAGAGTTATGCTTCGCCCGGTAGCGATGCTGTATGGCCTGAGGAAAGCGGTATAGAGGTGGGTTATAAAACACAACGCAACTGTATAGAGGGTGATACGTGGCCTGCCGGCGAAATAGATGCCGTGAGTGACCGTTACATACAGTTCGGTGTTACGGCCAATCCCGGTAGTGAGATGACGGTCGATACCATTGGTATATATATCGGCGGTTCGGGTGGCAGCGGCATGATATGGCGCGTAGAGTATTCGGTAGAAGAAAATTTTGCCAATCAGGTGGTTATCTCGGAGAACCTCAAAAACGCCAAGAACACGATGTATGCCATAGAGGCTATGCCTATGGTGAAGGTTTCTGCCGGACAGACACTTTTGCTGCGCGTCTATCCGTGGTACAATGGCGAGGCAAATGGTAAAACGATATGTCTTTCGAATCTGTATATCGGTGGTGTCGTATCGTCGTCGGGTGCAGTGAATGCTCCTCGTCAAGAAAACAATTTACGTTACGAAGGTACGACCTTGCGCGGCGAGGCCGGTGTAGCCATGATGGTATATAATCTTGCCGGCGCATGTGTGGCTTACGGGGTAGGCGACCTTGACTTGCATGCTTTGCCGCAAGGTGTGTATGTAGCCCGTAGCGGTGAAAATACATTGAAGATAGTTCGTTAATTTATTAGGTAAAAGCTCCCGGCTTGCAGGCCGGGCAGCTTTTGCAATATCTCTTTTCTAATACAAACTATTCACTATAAACTATGCACAAAAAGATTTTATTGGCCGCCCTTGGTTTGGCGGTTATTACCATGACTTCCCGTGCCGATGAGCGATTGCTCTATTACTCGGGATTCAATGAGGGTTGGACTACAACCGGCACCAATTATGATGCAGCACCTGTAACGCAGGTAACAGATTTCTCTAACGAAGAATTTACTTTCAGTTTCGAGAATGTACGTATTGTAACCGATGGTACGACTGTACAAGAAAATACAAATAATCCGTTACCCGATATGACCATCGGTTATCTTATGAGTAACAAATCGGAGGCTTCTATTACCCTGTCGGCTCTCAAATCTATTACTCGTATTGTTTACAATCACTCGGCTACCGGTGATAAACGTGGCTGGGGTATGAAAGTGTCGGTAGATGGCGGTGCCTCGTGGGATATCGTGTATAATACGCTTATCGTAGGTAATGCCCGCGCCGGTGTGAAGGTGGAGGTGGATGTTACGGCCAAACTTGCCGAGCTGGGCAAACAGGTAGGCGATGCCGGCGTTATGCTCCAATTTTATAATATGAATACAGGTTCTAACGCCTATATGGCCGACTTGTGGATTTACGGAGAGTATGTCTCGACCGAGCCGCAAGTTTCGCTTACCACAGCGTTAAATATAGAGGGCGCCGGTGTAATAACGGTTACACCGCCTGCCGACAGCTATGACATCAATACGACGGTGAATTTGAAGGCCGAGGCTAATTTCGGCTATGAGTTTGCCAACTGGACAGATGCTACAACCGATGAGAAGCTCTCGACAGAGGCTTCGTTTGAGCTTTTGCTCGATGCCGATAAGTCGGTAATAGCCAACTTTGAGATGCTCGATTTATATAAAATAACGGTTAATACCTCGTCACGAAATGGTAAATATACCATCTCACCCGAGCCCGAAAACGGTTATCTTCCTGTGGGAACCGAGGTAACATTGACTGCCGTAGATACGCGAGTGGCTACTTTTACGGGTTGGGAAGATGGTACGACCGAAAAAGTACGCAAGCTCACGATTACCGGCGATACCGAAGTGACGGCTAATTTTGTTGAAGAAGATTTCATTGTGGGTTGGGACTTCGACCCCGAGCCTGCCGACCGTAATGGACAGGCTGCCTATTATTATTCAGCGGCTGCCAACAGGGGTATGTTCCGCATGTATTTGGCCGACGGAACCAATCGTGCGTGGTTGAATAATCAAAGATTGGGCAAGAGATGTGTTCTCAAATGGGCTACCGATATTGCCGGTGACAACCGTTATTTCGAGGCTACGTTCTCTACCAAAGATTATGAAAATGTGAAGGTCGAGTCGGCGATGCTCATGGGCAGCTACTCGTATTACGAAACGCAAACGATGCAATACTCTGTCGATGGAGTTGAGTTCCACGACCTTGCTTCTGTAAGCTATGGGACTGCCGAGGCTTGGTATCCGTTGAATGCCGAGTTGCCCGCAGAATGTAACGACAAGGAGACGGTATGGATTCGTTGGATAAGCACAGGCAATATCTTGGGCTCGGGCAATGACGGAACAGGTGTGACCGACATATATGTTTTTGCCGACCCCATTGTAGTCTATGACCCCGTAGCTCCGGCTGTCATTGCTACTACGCCAGCCGAAGGCAGCAACACGGCCTCGGCTTCGGGTACGATAACTTTTACATTCGATAAGAAGATTGCGCTTGCCGACGGCGATTTTGCAGTATTGCTCAACGGCGAAACGTTGACCCCTCGAATTGTTTCTAATTCGCTGATATTCAATTATTCGGGTCTCGATTACAGTACGCCCTATACCGTTACATTGCCTGCCGGTATGATTATGAATGCGTCGGGTGTCGCTACGACCGAAGATATTGAACTCAACTTTACGACGATGACTCGTCCTGTTCCCGATAAACATGTGTTCCATGCTATTGTCGACGGCTCGTTGGCTGCCTCCATTCCGGCAACAGATGAGACGGTAGGGCAGTACAAAACCATTTGGGAAGCCATAGAGGCTGCTCCCGCCGACCGTACCGAGCCGTGGCTCATTTTCATCAAGAATGGTTATTACAACGACCCCAACGGCGACCCGCGAGTTATAGTCGAAATGAATCAGGCAAATAAAGAGTATTATTATACCGATGCGGCATCGAACCAAACAGCAACGACCGCAACATCGACTCCCGGTAATATCTTGTATGTCTATAAACCGTATATACACCTGATAGGACAAGACCGCGATGGCGTCGTTATTGCGCAAGACCGTGTTTCGGGTGGCGACGTAGATGCCCCCGAGAAGCATTGGTACGATGTTTCCAATTCGGCTACATTGGTAGTGATGGCCAATGATTTCTATGCCGAAAACCTGACGATAGATAATGAGTGGTGGACTGTAAACCGCGAAGAAGGTCCGCAAGCGTTGGCTCTCTATGTAGAGGGCGACCGCGTGACGTTCAACAATTGCAGCATTCGCTCTTATCAAGATACATATCTTTCGCCTAAGACGCGTAATCGCAATGAAGGCAATACGGCGGCTGCCGGCAGTGCCATATATCACTATCGCGACCGCAATTTCTTCCACAACTGTATGATTGAAGGCGCTGTCGATTTTATATACGGCGGCGGCGATGTCTACTTCGACGGTTGTACCATTAACGTAGTGCGTAACTCGGGCGGTTATATTGTCGCTCCGGGACACTATGATGACTTGACCGACCTGACCGGCGAAACAAACTGTACACGTTGGGGATATGTATTTAAGAATACTCTTATTACAGCCCCGGGCAATCCCTCTGATACGCAAGTGTGGTTTGGCCGTCCGTGGAATAACAGCCCTGTAACCGTGTTTATCGACACCGAGTGCCATGTTAATACGTATGAGGGTTTGTGGTATGAACGTATGGGTG
>CALUJY010000016.1 GCA_944321085.1 uncultured Barnesiella sp. | reverse complement strand
TTCAGTAGCTCAGTCGGTTAGAGCATCTGACTGTTAATCAGAGGGTCGTTGGTTCAAGTCCAACCTGAAGAGCGAAGACCTGCACGATGGTGAGTGCAGGTCTTTTTTTATAGTTGCAAGGCAATGAAAAGGCAAAATAAAGTTCTGTATGTAAGCGACTTAGATGGCACGTTGCTCAATTCGCAGTCGCGTGTATCCTCTTTTACGGCGGCGGCACTCAATAAGTTGATAGCCGATGGCATGTTGTTTTCTATTGCCACGGCACGTACTCCGGCGACGGTCGTTTCGTTGATGGAGGCCGTGAAATTGCAACTTCCGGTAGTCCTGATGACCGGTGCGCTTACCTACGACCTGTGTCGCCATGAGTACCTTTCGGCATCCTTTTTTCATCGGGAGGCAGCACGGCAGATTGTCGATGCGTTATTGCAGGAAGGCCTGTCGCCGATGATATATTACCTCGAAGGGTCGTTGTTGCATGTGGCATATCGTCCGCCATTGTCGGCGGCACAAGAGTGTTTCGTGTCGGAACGTACAGGTTCGCCCTACAAACGTTTTATCGAAGTAGCTCATTACAATCGACTTTCGGAACAAACGATATTGCTTTTCTGCATGGGCGAATATGATAAGTTGTGTGCAGCCCACGAGGCGGTGGTCGCCTTGCCCGGGCATGAGAGCTATTTATATCGGGATATTGCCGACAGCAGCATGGGATATTTGGAGATATATCCGATGGCAACTTCTAAGGCTGCGGCCATAGAACGGTTGGCCCGTGATGCTGGAGCCGATGAGATAGTGGTTTTCGGCGATAACCGTAATGATATACCTATGTTTGAAGTGGCATCGCGTTCATACGCTGTGGAAAATGCCGTTGCAGAGACCAAGGCATGTGCGACGGGTATTATAGGCGGTAACGATGTCGATGGAGTGGCTCGCTTCCTGTTGGGTGAGTGGAGTATGACAATCTGACAACCGAGTTAACGCACCGTCATACAACAGCAGTGCAATTTGCTTATCCCTTGTGCTTATACATGGGGCTGTTGTGACGATTTCTCCGCTTCGGCAGCTTTCAACGCTCTCTCTTCGGCCTCTACCTGAGCTCTCGATTTGCTTTGTGTCACCACATACACTCCCAAAAATACCAATACGATGGCAACGGCTTTGATTAGCGAGAAGTTGTCCATGCCCCAGTATATCGACAGCAACGATGCCGTGACAGGTTGCGTGTAGTTATACATACTCATAGTAGTGGGGCGCAGGCGTTTCTGTCCGATGGGTATCATCAGGTAAGCAAAGAAAGTGCCCATCAGTATCACGTAAGCAATGCCGGCATATACCGAGGAGGATAGCTCGACATAGGGTATAGAGGCAAGCTCTTTGATGTCGAAAGGCAGTACGCAGAGAGTGGCGAAGAGAAACATCCACTTCATCAGGGTGATGGATGAGTACTTGGTGATGAAGTTCTTGAAGAATACCAGATAGCAGGAGAACGAGCATTGTGCGATGAAACATAAGGTATCGCCTAATACGCTGTTGACTGCCGTGTGGCTGCTATGTGCATGGGCGCCGCTGAGAATAAGTATCAGAGCACCGCTCAGCCCCATGAATACGCCCAATGCTTTTTTGCTGGTGAGGGGTTCTTTGAGTACGATAGCGGCCAGTATCATGGTGATGATAGGCGTGGTGGTGGCTACTACCGTGGCATCGATAGGTGTGGTGTATGAGAGCCCTATGACAAAGCAGCTTTGGTTGAATGTTATGGAAAGCAGTGATGCAACGAAAAGCAAGAAGAGGTCGCGCGGGGGCACTTTCTCGTTGGGGACAAAAATAGAGGCTATCCAAAAGGCGATGGCAGCACCCGTAACGCGCATGGTGGCGAGTGTCAATCCCGATACCTCGCCCGACATGAAGACTATCTTTGAGATAGGGGACATCAGTCCCCATACGATACCGGCAGTGAGCATCGCTACATGACCGCCGGCCTTATACCTATCCATTGTAATACTTATTAAAAACCTGTGGTGTGAAAACTATGGCTTGTTGTGCCCGTCATGTCGCCCTCTTCGGCGCATGACCGTCCCTGCACGCTTCGCTTGCGTTACGCTTTGCGAGGGTGCAGCAGCTGGTGGCAATCGACGCGGATAATGCGGTTGGGCTTATCGTCGAGAGGCATTTCTATGACATCAGAGACGATACGGTCTTCGATGTACTTGTCTGATATGCTTTCGTAGATATTTACGAAAGCTACCAGTTGCACCATGACTTTCGAGAAATGCCCTTCGGGAAACTCGTTGAGCAGGTCGCATACCTCGACATTCATCTCGGCAAACGACTCGAAACCTTCGCGCGAAATGATGTTTCCTGCGTCGTCGATAACCTCGCAGGCAAGTTGCAACGCCGCAAAATTTTGGCCGCGGGAACGCCCCTCGGGTTTGTAATCCTCCCGCTTATAAGGAGTCGGGAACAAGCCGCGTTCATCGATACGGGCGAGAGATTTCTTGACGATACACTGCTCATACACTTCCCTGCCGATAGCACGGTACAATTCATCGAGAGTTATTCCAAAACTATATCCCATACCAATATTATTATTTCGGGTGCAAAGGTACGTATTTACCTTGAAAAGGTGTGTCGGTAATTGCAAATTTAACCCAAAACGGCTATCCTGCCACAACAATAGGCGACAATACGACAAGTTTTTCTCGTCGATGATATGCCATACCCTGTCGTCCTATGAGTATTTCTGTCGTTTTTCCTCTTCTGCCGATAAATAAGAAACAAAATTTATTACTTTTGTCACATAAACACGAGTCGCAGCGGTATGTGCCGGTAAGCCTGACGTTTGCGTGCGGTAAACGCGTGTTCGTAGCCGGCCGGCAGATATGTGACAGTAAACAGTTCGTTTTTTTACAGCAAAGAGCTATGCAAGACCGGCATCAAAACCGTCGGCAATACTTCGATGAACTTGCCGATACCTCCGAAAAGTATTTTATCCCCTATATAGAGACGGCGACTTCTATAAAGTGGGAGGATGCCCACATTCTCGAAATAGGATGTGGCGAAGGGGGGAATCTCTTGCCGTTTGCCCGTCGAGGCAGCAAGGTGTGCGGGGTGGATATGGATATCTTGCGTATAGAACAGGCGCGAACATACTTCGAAGAGTCGCAAGCCGAAGGCACTTTCATAGCATCGGACATCTTCGAGCTGCGCGAGTTGCGTCATCAGTTCGACCTCATTCTGGTACACGATGTGATAGAGCATATTGCCGACAAACGGGGCTTTATGGAGAAGACGCGGCAATACTTGGCTCCCGGCGGAATTATTTTTGTTGGCTTCCCGGCATGGCAAATGCCCTTCGGAGGGCATCAGCAAATAGCTCATAGCCGCATTGTGTCGCACCTGCCGTTTGTGCATTTGCTGCCACGCTTCCTGTATAAATATGTGTTGCAGTTGGCAGGCGAGAGCAATGCCATGATAGCCTATCTTATAGACGTGAAAGAGACCGGTACAACGATAGAGATGTTCCAGAAGATTGTCGGTGAGACAGGCTATTCCATCGTAGACCGTCGGTT
This sequence comes from uncultured Barnesiella sp., assembly GCA_944321085.1. Lineage (GTDB taxonomy): Bacteria > Bacteroidota > Bacteroidia > Bacteroidales > Barnesiellaceae_A > Barnesiella_A. The sequence continues at coordinate 30,757 of CALUJY010000016.1, read as the reverse complement.
GTACTTTGTCAATCCGCACTATGAGATAAAATTCGGGCTGCGTCCCCGCGTCCTTTCGCCATTGGTAGCCCGCATTCCGTGGTTACGCAACTTTTTCAGTACTACCTGTTTCTATCTGTTGAGAGAAAAAATTTAATGGATGTAGTGTCGGATATTCATGAAACTTCTAAATTAAAGGGGGAATAAAATTCGGTGTAATAACACAAGCAAAATTTTCAACGGCAACCGTCTTTTCCTTGTGAAAGGACATTAGATTGTTTCAATATCTCCGAAGTAAAAAAAGCGGAACAGGCATTAATTTTTAGGGGGAATAAATAAATTATTTTACTCCCCCTTTTCCCGAAGTTAAACCGGGAGCGATATGGTGAATCGGCACCCTTTCCCAATTTCACTTTCAATAGAGATAGTACCTCCATGTGCCTCCACAAAATCTTTCGAGATGGCCAGTCCCAATCCGCTTCCCTGAACTTTGGTGCCGGGAACTCGGAAATATCTGTCAAAGATACTCTTATGATAACGAGGGTCTATGCCGCGGCCGAAATCTTGCACAAAAATATCCACTTGCTTGTCATGTTGTGCTGCTCCGATAATAATGCGGGAATTTTCCGGAGAGTGATGTATAGCATTCGAGAGTAGATTGGTAATAACCCAAGCTATTTTTTCGTTGTCCACAAACAATTTCGATATTTTTTCAGGGTATTCTACCTCTACAAAACAGTGAAACCGTTCTGCCAATACCTGTGTGGCTTTTATAGCATATTCGATCAATTCAATAGGCTTTATGATTTTAGGCATCAGCTTTAATTTCCCTGATTCTACCTGAGTGAGGTTCAACAACTCGCCGGTAATATTTAACAGTCGATTGCTACTTTCTCGAATACTACCTAATAATTGGGTTTGTTCTTCATTGAGAGAGCCAAGCCGGGAATCTCCGAGTAATTGCAGGCTCATCAGTATCGACGAGATAGGAGTTTTCATCTCATGAGAGACTGTCGCAATGAAATTCGTTTTGGCAGAATCCAGTTCTTTATATTTGGTGACATTATTCAAAATAATAAGATTCCCGACAAACTGTTGTTGAGTTTCACCTACGGGATTTATGTATAATGGAATATTATCCATTTGAAAATAGCTTTCTTTGTTGTCTGCATAAATTTTCAATGGCTCATGTTCATGATCATTGTCGTTTTCTGCGTACACTTCCCGGATGAGTCGTCTCAGCAGATCATTATTCAGGGCTATTTCTGCCGCATTACGTCCTATGATATTATCTCGTTTCAGGTTCAGGATTGAAAAAGCCTCGTTATTCATGAAAAGAATATTGCGTTCCGAGTCCAAACCGATGATAGGTTCATGCAGACTGTTGACGATGGCTTCTATTCTTTTCTTCTCTGTCATAAGCCGGTCGAGAGAGCTACGTCGATATTCTGACAGTTTGCAGGCCATATCATTGAATGAAGTGGCAACTGCACGAAACTCTTTGTTGTCGCCGAAATCGAGACGTTCATCATAATTGTAATTGGCGATTTGGGTGATTCCTTGTTTCAATTTATCGATTGGTCGCAAGATAATAGCTGGAAAGCGAATCAGAAAAATAGCCGCCAATAAGATACACAGTATAGATAATATGGTAAGCCAATGGACTGCGCCCTCTGCACGTGATTCCATATCCGAACTTTTGGATCGTATAGAGTTCATATTTAACTCCATAATCTGATAGAGATCATTGCGAATCTCATGGATTTGGGTGATAGAAACCGAATCTGTCAGGGCATCGATTTTTTGGGTTAATGCAGAAGTAGCCTCTTTCTCATTTACTTCGGTGATGTTTTGTTGTTGAAGAGCTAAACTATTTATTAAAACGTCCCGTGATGTAGAGTCTTGTGTGAGACGATCCAACGAACGGAGCATTTCCTCTACATAATGTACGGAATTATAGTTATCAGCAAGTATGTCTTTCGAGGCAACGGAAAGCTGTCGGACTGATCTGACCGATTGGAGGCCTAATAAAAGAATCAGCACGAATAATACGCCTATACCTAATGTCAATCTGTTACGAAGATTCATCACGATAAAATTATTAAATCCACATTGAGTTTGGCTAATCGATTCAATAAATGTCGAAACCGAAGAGCCGTTAAAAACAGCGAATATAGTGAAAATCGAGGACCACTGATGCAGACTGTATTGATTTTACGTTTTTGACAGACATCTACAATCGTTTCAATATAATGGTTTGAATGGATTCGTACAACTTCTCCACCCAATTCCGATGCTAGATTGAAATTGTTTATCAGATAGCGTTGATTTGCCAACGGGATGCGATCCATATCTTCTTTATCCGACTGAACATACAGGACGATGAATGCAGCATTCATGTGTGTGGCCAAACGGGCTGTTTTTCGAATTACCCGACGCGCCCGTTTTTCGGACGAATCAATAACGGCCATCAAATATTCATGGCACAGTTTCCCTTCGGAAACAACTTGATTTTCAACCTTCTTTTCCACTCGCATGGTGACTTCTTTCAGTGCCAGCTCCCTGAGTTGAAGTAAATTGTCATGCGTAAAGAAATTCTCCAATGCAGCTGCAATTTTATCAGGTCGATAAATCTTACCGGCCTTTAACCGTTCAATCAGGTCATCGGCAGTCAAGTCGATATTGACCACTTCATCGGCCATGGCCAACACACTGTCCGGAATGCGTTCTTTGATTTCAATACCAGTAATTGTTTGAACTTGCTCGTTGATTCCTTCCAAATGCTGTATGTTGACAGCAGAAATCACACTAATCCCTGCATCCAAAATCTGCATGACATCTTGCCAGCGTTTAGGATTTACACTTCCTTCAATATTGGTATGAGCCAATTCATCTACGATGACAATCTCTGGATGTTGATTGATGATTGTCTGTGTATCCATCTCTTCAAGCTCTTTCCCTTTATAGAAAAGCTTCCTTCGTGGAATCAAAGTGAGCCCGTCAACCAAAGCCTCTGTATCAGCTCGTCCATGTGTTTCCACATATCCAATTCGAACGTCAACTCCGGCTTCGGACAATTGATGGGCTTCTTGTAGCATACGATATGTTTTGCCTACACCGGCACTCATGCCGATGTAGACCTTAAACTTCCCCCGATGCGATTGTTTAATCAAATCGAGAAAATGTTGTGCGCTTTGTCGCGTGTCGCTATGCATTTTTTCTGTTATATTCTGAAAGAAATACCTCCTACAAAATTAACATCTTCCAAGGCAGGATTCCAAATCAGATTGGTAAATAATCCGATGTTCATATCGCCATTTTTGCCGATACTCCATGTTTTACTCGCATTGAGAAGAATATTTTGTACATAGAAATCCCGATCGACCCCATAAGTGCCATACGCATTCCACGGCACCATGCCGACACCGGCTTTCATGTCTACACTTTTTACTTGGAACGGATAAGCGATTTCGAAATATGAACTGTAAGCCCGATTACCTTGGCTATTGACATCGGCTGCACCAAAGAGAATTGTATACCATGAGAGAGTGAACGGGAGCTTTTTCGAAACGATCCAGCAAGCGCCAACTTCAATACGATGAGGAGAATTGCTGCCAAAAGTAAAATAATTTCGTTCGATTAGCTCCCGAGACCCGGCACCTCCTTCCCAATACAAGTCGGCTAACGAGAGGGTGACAGGTCCCAAGGTATAGGCCAATGTAATGTCCATTTCTTTGTAAGAAGTCGATGCGAAATCTACCGATCCCCAAGCGGTTACCGAAAAATTTCCGATGCTCATGGTCACTGTCGGTTGGAAGCTGACACCTGCTTCATAAACTCCTCTCCAAATATAACTACTAACTAAGTCGCTTCCGCCACTAAAAGAGACTCCCTTGTCTTGTGCGAGGCCGAGATTGCCGGCCACATTGCCTGTACAGCCAATATATATAATATGAAACGTTTCATAGACAACTTTGCTTATGGCAATAATTCTCGATTTTGAGCTTCATCAAGAGCGACGTTAAGCTTCAAAACGTTTACTTTATAAGTTCCGAAAAGTCCTAACCAAGGTTTTTGGATGGTTTTTCCCACAATTCTCCGAACTTGATCTTCCGACATTCCACGCGCTTCGGCGACACGACGAATCTGTACTTCGGCTCCACGTGGAGAGATGTCCGGATCCAGCCCCGATCCACTAGCTGTAACCATTTCTGCAGGTATATCTTTTCTTTCGAGATAGGGATGAGCTTCCAAAAAAGCATTGATACGAGCCTCTACATCGGCCAAATATTCCGGATTATTGGTTCCTTTATTGCTGCCACCTGAACTGCCGCCATTGTAATCAACAGCAGAGGGACGCCCCCAAAAGTAGATACTGTCGGTAAATACTTGTCCGACATTAGCAGCACCAACAACTTTCCCATTTAGTTCCACAACCGGAGCTTCTCCATCATTCGGAGAAGCAACTGTGGCTGTCAGACGCAGGATCAACACATACCCAATGGTGAGTACTACACACATCACCAAGGTAAATTTAAGCGATATCCATAAATTTTTCATGATTGTTTTTCAATTAAAAAAATACACTAATTAAAATATCTATCAGTTTGATTCCTACGAACGGAGCTACAATACCTCCCAGCCCATAGATAAACAGGTTTCGACGCAACAGAGCGGAGGCTCCGATTGGTTTGTAGGTCACACCACGAAGAGCCAGTGGAATCAACAGCGGAATGATAATCGCGTTGAAGATTACAGCCGACAGAATTGCACTTTCAGGTGAATGAAGATGCATGATATTGAGAGCCTGCAATGACGGAATCGAAGAGATAAACAATGCCGGCACAATAGCGAAGTATTTGGCTACGTCATTGGCAATAGAGAAGGTGGTCAACGTTCCGCGAGTCATAAGCAACTGTTTCCCGATTTCTACGATTTCAATCAATTTAGTCGGGTCGTTGTCCAAGTCCACCATATTGCCTGCCTCTTTGGCAGCCTGAGTTCCGCTGTTCATGGCTACACCGACATCGGCTTGGGCAAGAGCCGGGGCATCGTTTGTGCCGTCACCCATCATGGCAACCAATTTTCCGGCTTGTTGTTCCCGTTTGATATATTCCATCTTGTCTTCCGGTTTGGCTTCGGCGATAAAGTCATCCACTCCTGATTTTTCGGCAATATATTTAGCAGTCAAAGGATTGTCGCCGGTCACCATTACGGTTTTTACACCCATCTTACGGAGTCGTTCAAAGCGTTCCCGAATACCGGTCTTGATAATGTCTTGCAATTCGATGACTCCTTGTACCTGTTCATTAGAGCAAACCACCAGAGGCGTTCCTCCATTGGCAGAAATCTTTTGAACGATTTCATCAATTTCTTGCGGGAAAGCATGGCCTGCTTCGGTAACAATTTTCCGGATTGCTTCGGTTGCTCCTTTGCGGATGCGGGTTCCATCCGGCATGTTTACGCCGGAACAACGGGTTTCGGCCGTAAACTGAACCATCCGCATACCTACCATTTCTCGAGGGTCTACTTTAATTCCTTGCTCTGAGCCGAGTTCTACGATGGATTTGCCTTCTGGCGTCTGGTCTGCAACGGAAGAAAGGACACACATCCGTATAAATGATTTGGAATCTTTGCCTTGTACAAGATAGAATCGGGTCGCTTTTCGGTTGCCTATGGTAATGGTTCCTGTTTTATCAAGCAATAACGTGTCTATGTCTCCGGCTGTTTCTACGGCCTTTCCTGATTTAGTGATTACGTTGGCCCGCAGTGCCCGATCCATTCCGGCAATACCGATGGCCGACAACAAACCTCCGATGGTCGTCGGAATCAGACAGACAAACAGTGAGATGAAAGCAGCAACTGTGATATTGGCACCGATGTAATCAGCAAAGGGTTTTAGAGTGGCGCAGACGATGACGAAAACAAGTGTAAAACCTGCCAAGAGAATGGTCAATGCAATTTCGTTGGGTGTTTTCTGGCGAGAAGACCCTTCTACCAAAGCTATCATTTTGTCGAGAAAACTTTCTCCGGGTTGAGCGGTTACTTTGACCAAAATACGATCGGAAAGTATTTTGGTTCCACCTGTCACCGAACTTTTATCGCCACCCGCTTCGCGGATAACAGGAGCTGATTCTCCCGTGATGGCACTCTCGTCAATGGAGGCAAGTCCTTCGATAATCTCTCCGTCGGCCGGAATGGTATCGCCTGCTACGCATTCGAAAATATCACCACGTTTCAATTCCGAACTACTTACAACTCTCGTTTTTCCATTGCTGACAACCAGTTTTGCAGGTGTTTCTTCTCTCGTTTTACGAAGTGAATCGGCCTGTGCTTTGCCACGAGCCTCAGCAATCGCTTCTGCAAAATTGGCAAATAGAACGGTTAGAAACAAAACCACAAAAACAATCAGATTATACCAAAAAGAACCTTGTGAATTGTCTCCCGAGATAACAATATAGACAAGCATCGGCAACATGACGGCTGTTACCACCTCTACTGTAAACATGATCGGATTCTTGATCATCTTCCGAGGGTCAAGTTTTCGGAAAGATTCCACTAAACTCGTTTTCAGGAGCTGTTTATCAAACAGCGTATTATTGATTTGTTTTTTCATCTTATTTATTCTGCAATTAGAAACTTAAATAGTCTGCAATCGGGCCTAATGCCAAAGCTGGGAAGAAAGAGAGTGCCGCTACAATGATAATTACCACAAAAGTCATCAGAGAGAAAGTAAATGTATCCGTTTTTAACGTACCTGCACTTTCGGGAATATACTTCTTCGAAGCAAGTAACCCGGCAATGGCAACCTGTCCTACGATTGGGAAATAACGCCCCATAATCAGTGCAATTCCGGTCGAAATATTCCAAAAAGGCGTGTTATCGGCCAAACCTTCGAATCCGGAGCCGTTGTTTGCCGCCGCGGAGGTGTATTCGTAGAGCATTTCGCTCAATCCGTGGAACGAGGGGTTATTGAGCCACCCGATTTCCGGATGGATTGCAGCAATGGCCGCGGCGATGCCGGTTCCGACCAGAATCAGGAACGGGTGCATAAGCACCACCAGCGTCGCAATTTTCATCTCTCGGGCTTCCACTTTTTTGCCGAGGAATTCGGGAGTTCTTCCGACCATCAGACCACTGATGAATACAGCGATTATCAAAAAGGCAAAGTAGTTCATCCAACCGACTCCTACACCACCGAACCAGCAGTTGATTTGCATATTGAGCATTTGGAGCAGCCCGCTTAGCGGGGTTTGGCTGTCATGCATCGAGTTTACGGATCCGTTTGAAGTAACAGTGGTCACCATGCCCCACATGGCCGAAGCTCCCGAGCCGATACGAATTTCTTTACCCTCCATCGAGCCGAGGTCCTGAGCAATACCCATATTGTCGATTTGGGGATTGCCGTTCATTTCTTGTGGAACGGACACGCATACGCCAACTGTAAAAGCAAAGAGCATCACACCATATATCCATGCGGCCAGTTTCTTACGGCGAATATAGAATCCGACAGCCCAAACCATGGCCATTGGCAGAATTAGAATAGACCAACATTCGAGTATATTCGTGAATGCATTGGGATTTTCAAGCGGATGGGAAGAGTTTGTCCCGAAGTATCCGCCACCATTGGTTCCGAGTTGCTTGATAGGAACAATCGCAGCCGTTGGGCCTTGGCTGATTACCTGTTCATTGCCTTCGAGGGTTTCGAGTGTTTGCTTACCGTCAAAAGACATGGGAGTACCGTTGATAACCAGCAAAATACCTACCAGCAAAGAAAGCGGCATCAGAATTCGGGTTACGCTTCGGGTCATGAAGACCCAAAAGTTCCCGATGGTCTTTGTTGTTTTAGCAGCGAGAGCTTTCATGATACCGGCGAGCGCTGCCATTCCACAGGCTGCTGTCACAAATTGGAAAAGCATAATGACGAACAACTGTGTAAAATAGGTAAGACCTGATTCACCACTGTAATGTTGTAGATTACAGTTTACCATAAAGCTGATTGTTGTATTGAATGCTAAATCGGGAGACCGTCCTTCGTTTCCATCCGGATTCAGCGGAAGCCAGCCTTGACAAACCAGCAGAATCATCCCCCAAACAAACCAAAATACATTGACGGTCAACAATGCTTTTAGGAACTGTTTCCAGTTCATATCTTCTTTGGGATGGATTCCACATAATTTGTAGATCCATCGTTCTACGGGGGCCATGAAGTCGCTCCAAGTACGTTCCCCCTTATATACTTTGGCAATGTACAGTCCCAAAGGATAGCTAAGAGCCACCAAAGCGACCCATTGCAGAATTACCCCTAAAATTTCGGTATTCATTTATTCACGTTTTTGTAAAATGTTTTCACACTTAAAATTCTTCGGGTTTGATGAGCACATACATCAGATAGATGAATACAAGTATGCTCAATAATAAAAGTCCTATGAACATAATCTTATGTTTTAGATTTTTTCGAACCAGTCGACACATTTGTAGTAAAACCAGTAGCACAATGCGCCTAAGGCTAACATGGCTATGAACATTAAAAATTCATTCATTTTTTCCTATTTAAGAGACACTATTTTAATTCTGCTTTTTTGTTGTAGTCGTTTTTACAAAACACTCCGCTATGTGCATACACGGATACAAGAAATATCCGCCTATAATCATTATGATTGCAACATCCCATCCATTCATTGTTTTTGTATGTTTAAGTTTGTAATATAGCTTTGCAAAGAGAAGGCCAAACAAATCAAATAGTAATTAATAGATTGTTTGATAGTATTTTATGAAATATTGAGAAGTACAAAAAAGAGAGAGAGGGCTTATCAATATGATAAGCCCCCTCTCTCAAAATGATAGAGTTATTGTTATTTTATGCCATAGCTTTCCAGCTTTCGATATAATGTTGCGATACCGATTCCTAATAAACGTGCTGCTTCCGCTTTATTTCCTCGTGTATACTCCATGACTTTGAGTATGTGTTTGCGTTCAATATCTTCCAGCGCGAGCGAATCAGATAATGTCTCGGCTTGTTGAGATATTTTGAAGTCGGGGGTCAGGGCATCAATGGAGACAATATTTCCGTCAGTCATGATTAAGCTGCGTTCGACAACGTTACGGAGTTCTCTTACATTTCCATGCCACACATGTTGTTTCATGGCGGTAATATATCCTTTGTTTATCCGGTCGATGCGTTTTCCCATTTTTTTGGTAAATTGTTCAACGAAGAAGTGGATATACTCTTCAATATCTTCCGGCCGTTCACTTAGTGCCGGAAGATGAATGTGGAAAACCGACAGGCGGAAATAAAGGTCTTCACGGAAATTTCCTTGTACGATTTCCTGTTCAAGGTCTCGATTTGTAGCAGCAATCACCCGTAAATTGACACGTTTGGGACGCGTATCACCAATCTTCAGAAATTCGCCGTTTTCGAGTACACGCAATAATTTCGCTTGCAGATCCATCGGCATTTCACCTATTTCATCCAGAAATAAAGTTCCCCCGTCGGCCTCCTCCAACAATCCCTTTTTGTCTTTTGTCGCTCCGGTAAAACTGCCGGCCTTGTGTCCGAACAGTTCTCCTTCGAGCAAATCTTTGGAAAAAGCCGAACAGTTTACTGCAACAAAAGCCTCTTTGGCTCGGGAACTGGCGTGATGGATAGCATTGGCAAAGACCTCTTTTCCAGTACCTGTTTCGCCGGTGAGCAGGACAAAAGCATCGCTCCCGGCTACTTTTTTGGCCAGCTCGGTGGCTTGACGCATGGCGGGAGAGGAGCCGATGATACGATCGAAAGAATATTCTGCCGAGGATTTTGTTTCGTAACGAGCTAACCGTTTCTGTAATTCGGACTTTTCGACAGCCCGACTCAATAACGGCAAAATTTTATTGTTATCATCACCTTTCGTAATATAATCGAATGCTCCGTTTTTGATTGCTTGTACTCCATCCGGGATATTGCCGTATGCCGTGAGCAGAATCACTTCGGTTAATGGAGCTACTTTTTTAATTTTATCAATTAGGTCGACGCCATTACCATCGGGTAACTTGACATCACATAATACGACCTCAAAGTCATATTGTGCAAGCATTTTCATACCATGGGCACAATCCTCTGCTTCGAGAACTTCATAACCTTCAAGACCTATGATGCGAGCTAATAATTTCCGTAATTGCTGCTCATCGTCTATAATCAGAATCCTTGACATACCATCTATATATAATATCACATCAAAAGTAACTAATTTTATGGATTCATTTCATATTTAGTAGAATCATTGGTATAAAACTTTTCTGCAATCTTCTATCATAAGACAGTCTTATCACAACCTACTTCTTGTCATAACTCTAAGAATTTTATTTTGATACTCTCCTTTGAGTTGTTTGTTTCAATAAAGATTAGTGCAAAAACAGATTGATTTTATGCTCCGTTCCCCGACTTGCCGGGCAACCAATGATGTCGCAGAAGAATTCGATACTCTAATACTTTGGGTCGATATGAAACAGTATTTCTAATATACAAAATCAAGCAATATAACGAGATTCGCACCTCTTACAAATGCTCTATGTCGGCTGTATAATCTCTATAATTTACTTATTATCAATGGGATTCTGAGAGTTGTCGTCTTACCGTGTGGAGGGTTATTTACAAACTCAAAAAAACAACTTTGTTACAATATGATAGGGAACAATCATAAATAGTGATGGGTCAATTATTCGATTTCCAAATAATTGACCCATCGCTCTGTACCCAGAGCCGGGATCGAACCGGCATGGAAGTGAATCCACTGGTGTTTGAGACCAGCGCGTCTACCAATTCCGCCATCTGGGCTTAGCGGGGGCAAAGATAGTGCTTTGCGGTGAAATGTGCAAATTTTGAGATGTTTTTTTGCTGATGTTTTCTTTTTATCTTCCGATTATACCTTTTGGGGGAGTTCGGAGGCTTTCGTTTGTAGGGTTTCAGGTAGGCGAGTTGTACATTGCAACGTGTGGCGTTGTCGTTATTTAGAACGATATATTAAGATAATTTATTATAACTCTGATAAAGAAAATAGGCGAAAATGGTGCTTTTTTCGGGATTTTATAGTAAATTAGCCCTCTCAATAAGAGTCGGATTATAAAAGAAATTTGTGTCATGGAAAACCGGTATTGTGTTATAATGAGCGGCGGTATAGGCCGCAGGTTTTGGCCATTCAGCCGCACGTCGTGTCCGAAGCAGTTTCTCGATTTTTTTGGCAGCGGACGCACGCTGTTACAGATGACTTACGATCGTCTATCTCGTATCATACCTACCGATCATATTTTTATCGTTACCAATGAGGCGTATGCCGCGCTTACGCATGAGCAGTTGCCCGAGGTGCCCGAAGAGCGGATACTGTTGGAGTCGCATCGTCGCAATACGGCACCTTGCATTGCGTGGGCTACATACCATATCAAAGCTATCGACCCCGATGCTGTTGTTCTTGTGGCTCCGTCGGATCATCTGATATTGCGTGAGGATGAGTTCCGTCGTTGCATCGAAGGGGGCTTTGAGTTTGTGGCGCGTCACGACAAGTTGCTTACGCTGGGTATTACCCCCAACCGCCCCGAGACGGGTTACGGTTACATACAGGTGGGTGAGCCTTATGAGAAAGAGGTTTGTTCGGTGAAAACATTTGTTGAAAAGCCCAATTACGAGATGGCGTGTGTGCTCTTGGAGAGTGGCGAGTTCTATTGGAATTCGGGTATGTTCTTGTGGAGTGTACGCAGCATTACGCGGGCGTTGGAGCGTTATTTGCCCAATGTATCGTCGCTTTTCGAGCAGATAAGCGACCGTATGTGTACGCCTGACGAGAAAGCGGCAGTAGATGAGGCATATAACCTTTGCCCTGTTATTTCGATAGATTTCGGTGTGATGGAGAAAGCCGATAATGTATGCGTGATGTGTGCCGATTTCGGATGGAGTGACATAGGCACGTGGGGCGGTCTGTATGATGTATCGCCCAAGAATGCCGAGGGCAATGTGACGCAGAATTGCAAGACGCTCATGTATGACAGCCGCAATAACCTTGTTGCCGTCAAGGGCGACAAGTTGGTGGTGATAGACGGGTTGAGCGACTTTTTGGTTGCCGAGGCCGACGATGTATTGCTGATTTGTCCCAAAGATAACGAGCAGCGCATCCGTCAGTTTGTCACCGATGCCCGCGTGAAGTTCGACGACAAGTATATTTGATGATTGAACAGATTTCGGATACAAGCGAGGCTGTGGCTAAATAATTTTGCCACAGTCTCTTTTTTATTGTTCGGAGAGCGGGGGGCGGGACTTGTTATTGTTCATCCCTTTGTCGTGTGTTTGCCGGTCGTTAGTATCTGAAACTACTGCCGCCGAGGAACTCGCGCAACAGGGAGGTGGGCGGTATTTCGTTTTCGGGCAGAGGCAGGAAGTAGTGCAGGAAGCTGAGCAGGCGGGCAGCCTCGGCATACTCGGGACAGTTGCGTGGTACGACTCGCAAGATGGGGGTGGCGTAGTTGCGGATAACCGATAATTCGAATATCAGCGACGAGTTGAACATGGCGTCGGCATTTTCTTGGTAGGGGAATATCCAGCGGTCTTCGCCTTTGCGTACGCTTTTCCAACGGGCGATGGTGTCTTTGGCCGAGCATCCGCGGCTTTGTGCATCGCGTACGATGCGGCGCAGCAGACGGTTGTCGGTAGTAGGTACCCAGCTGTGGTCGTCGATGGAGAGGGAAGTCAGCGCCGAGACGTAGATGCGGAACTTTTGATGCTCCGGTATGTGCGGCGTCAGGTCGGGGTTAAGTCCGTGTATTCCCTCCATGATGAGTACCGTATTGGGTGTAAGCTGCATAGTGCGCCCTGTCTCGATGCGAGTGCCGCTCTTGAAATCGTAAGTGGGCAGTGCCACGCGTTCGCCGGCAAGAAGGCGGTTCAGGTCGGAATTGAAACGTTCGAGGTCGAGAGCGTAGAGCGATTCATAGTCGTAGTCGCCGTTCTCGTCGCGCGGGGTATCCTTGCGATTGACGAAATAGTCGTCGAGCGATATGGCGGCCGGGGTGATGAGGCTTGTCATGAGCTGGATAGAGAGCCGCTTGGAGAAGGTCGTTTTGCCCGATGAGGAGGGGCCCGATATGAGCACGATGCGGGCGCCGCCGTTTTTGAAACGTGTAGCAATCTCTTCGGCAATCTGGGCAATCTTCTTTTCGTGTAGTGCCTCGGCAACCTGTATGAGCTCGGTAGCGCGGTTCTCTTCGATGGCGCTGTTGAGCTTGCCTACACCGTCGAGCCCCACGATATGGTTGAATGCGATGTATTCGCCAAAGGCCCGCAGCATCTTTTGTTGGTTGATGATAGATGCCGGGCGCGATGGTGTAGCGGTATCGGGAGGTAGCAGTAACATGCCGTCGCTATACGGTACCAAATCGAATACCGACAGATAGCCTGTCGAGGGTACCAACCAGCTGTAATAAATGTCGGCAAGGCCGTCCAACAGATAATAGTTGGTGTATAGGTCGCCTATTGATTCGAGCAACGCCACTTTTTCAAGCATGTTTTGCTTGCGGAATATCTCTATCACCTCCTCGGTGTGTGCGAGTTTGTGCTCAAAAGGTATATCCTCGGCGACAATCTCCTGCATGCGTTGTTTTATCGCTTTGATGTCTTCGTCTGTAAGAGGTGTACCGCCGTTTTTCAGTACACAATAGTTGCCGTGCGATATGGAGTGCTCTATGCGCAGGCGGCTGCCGGGGTGTAACTCGGCGGTAGCTTTATACAGCACGAAGCATAGCGAACGCACGTAGGCTCGCATGCCTGATGGGTCGGTAATATCGACAAACTCTACATCGCAAGGATTGTAAACGTGGTAATCGAGGCTTTCCGATTTGTGGTTGACACGCGCTGTTACGGCCGGATACTCTGAGGGAATATCAAGACGGTTGTATATATCGAGGAGCGTTTCTCCTCCTTCAACAGCTATTTTCGAAGCTGTATTGGTACAATAGATATAAAATTTGTGTTTCATGCCAGAGATTTGAATCTAAATAAAAGGGGAAGCAGAGCTTTCTGTATAAAACTTACTGTGCCAATATACGAATAAAAAATTGGATATGCCTAAGAATTACGTATTTTAACTTATACGGGATGTTTTTGTAGAGAAAAATCGGAAATAGTTTTATCTTAACGACTCTCTTCGTTTTTGGACAAAATTATAGTGCTTGTTCATAGGTTTTTTCTTATGTTTGCAGCAGAAACTATTATACAGCTATGAAGAAAATCTATCTTTGTGTATTGACCTTGGTATTTGTTGTAGGAGTGGCTCGTGCCGATGTGTTGTTGGACTATGGTTTTGACGGCGGTGAAGCCCCAGAAGTTTCTTTCTACGATTGTGATGGATTGACGCCATCTTTTTTCATGCGGTCGTTGGGCTTTCGTGCCGGTAAAGCATGGATACCGTTGCTTGATAGCACCGCAAGTACCGATTATTTTTATGGCAGTACTTCGCAATATTCACCCGCAGGGCAAGCCGATGACTGGATGGTGATGCCGGCGGTGACAGTCCAGCAGACCGGATATATTTTGTCTTGGGAGTCGCAGTCGTTCTATCTCGACAAGTGCGACGGGCTGAAAGTCTTCATCTCTACCGAGGGGCCTGACCCCGAGATGTTCCCGGCGGAACCTGTGTGGCAGGTAGAGGAGGAAGAGGCCGGAGAAACAGAGAATTTCGAAGGTGAGTTTGTAAAGCATGTTTTGTCGCTCGACGACTATGTGGGGCAAACCATATACATTGCTTTTGTAAATCAGAGTTACGACAAAGGTATTATTGCCATCGACAATATATGGGCGGGACGTGAAATGGCGGTGACATTGCATGAAGTGCCCCGTGTGACAGATACCGACGCGTATGCCCCTACGGGCGTTATAGAGAATATGAGCGGTGTAGCTCTCGAAAATGTAACGTTGAGCCTTGCATACGGCGATGAGCTTATTGTCGAGCCGTTAAGCGATGTGGTTATTGGTAGCGGCGAGTCGTATGATTTTACGTTGCAGCATGCTATCCCCCTCGAACGTAACGAGCCAGTAGAATATACGTTGAAGGTCGAAGCTGATGGTTTCGACCCTGTTATCGTTGCTTCGTCGGTAGTGAGAACGTATAACCGGTGTGTGGTCATAGAAGACCATACCGGACTTTGGTGCGGAAACTGTCCTTCGGGAATATGGGCCATAGATACGCTCATGCACATGTACCCCGACAATCTTGCGCCTGTGGCTGTGCATAACAACAGCGGGTTGGCTATCGATGAGTACGATGCCGCCCTTTCGTCGGTCGGGCTTACGGCTTTTCCCGTCGGATGGATTAATCGTACATACATATCTTCACCGTGGGGTAGTGGCGAGTATAATTTCGATGCTCCCGATTCGTGGGTGTCGCTTTTCGATACATGTATGACCCAGTTGCCCGAGGCTGGTGTAGACGTCGTGGCCTATCTGAGTGAAGATGAGACCAAAGTATGGGCTACCGCTTCGATAGAGAGCGCGCAAGGGCAGAGCAATGTAGATTGGCGCGTTATTTATGTATTGACTGAGGATAGTGTCACGGGATATTATCAACGAAACTACTATGCCGGAACTTCTCATTATGTGGGAGGTTGGGAGTCGTTGCCTGCCAGCGCAGGCGTTCCGTTGAACGATATAGCACGGGGTATCTATCCGTCGTTTAGAGGAGAACAGGGCGGCCTCCCGTCGCAAATAGAGGCGCAAAAGGAGTATAAGTGTTTTTATGAAATAGTGCTTCCCGAGTCGATTATGCGTACCGAGAAGCTCAAAGTCATAGCTATGTTGGTAGATGGTACCACCGGTCGTGTGGTAAATGCCGATATTGTGCCTGTTGTAGATGCTCCGTCTTCTGTAGAAGGAGTACATTCCGATTCGTTCGATGTGTGTGTTGTAGTCGGAGAGGGAGAGATTGTAACGACGTGTGGCGACGGTAGTCGCATTGCTGTTGAGTTGTTTACGATAGAGGGCCGCAAGATGGATAGTTCGACGGGCAATAGACGTGTTGTTGTTTCGACGGGTACATATAGCGGTATTGTATTGCTGCGGGTTACCGATGGCCGCCATGTCCGCGTGTGCAAGCTCTCGGTGCGGTAGGCCGTAGCGAGAAGCCTTTGTAAGAGAAACAAAAACAGCCTTGTCTTTTCCGACAAGGCTGTTTTTGTGATGTGTTCTTATACTCTTTGTCACTTCGACTGCTCAGATAAAATCTGTGTCAGTTCGGCAACACCTTCCGAGGCACCTTTACGGATAAAGTGGATGGCAAGGTTGTGCGGTGCATTTACCGGTTTGGGGTCGATGAGGTATATGGGTACGCCATGCTTTACGTATTGCAACAATCCGGCAGCCGGATATACGTTGAGCGAGGTACCTATCACTACGAAAATATCGGCCGATTCGGTAATGTCTATGGCTGGCCCTATCATGGGAACTGCCTCGCCGAACCATACGATGTGAGGCCGCAACGGGTCGCCATATTTGTCTCGGTCGTCCATGCTTATCTCGCAATGGTCGGTAGTGAGTTCGTAGATATGCTTGTCGTTATATATCGAACGTACTTTCATTAACTCGCCGTGCAGGTGCAGTACCGAGGTGCTTCCGGCGCGTTCGTGCAGGTTATCGACGTTTTGTGTGATGATTTGCACGTTGAATTCTTTTTCGAGGGCGGCAAGCCCTATGTGTCCGGCATTGGGCTGTGCTTTTACCAGCTCTTTGCGTCGTGTGTTATAGAAATTTTGTACCAATTCGGGGTTGCGCATCCATCCCTCGATAGACGCAACGTCTTCAACGCTGTAACGTTCCCATAAGCCTCCGCTATCGCGGAATGTCGAAATCCCGCTCTCGGCACTCATGCCGGCTCCTGTAAGTACAACTAAATTTTTTTTCATGGTTGGTTGTTATATGTTTTTGTTACTATGCAGTGTCTGCTCAGGACTAAGGTATGTCCGATTTGTCGGCTTGACGCAGTATTGTGATTGCCGGGCAGATTATTATGGTATAAATATCGATAAAATAATTGTTTGTCAGTGCTATTGTACTCGAAATTATGTTATTTTTAACTTCTGCGGCAAGATATTATAGTTGAAAGGCTCTATCTTTGCAATCGCATGAAATAATCATAAATATAAACTGTAAATAAGAATGGATAAGCTAAGTTATGCCTTGGGTATGAATGTAGGTTATAGTTACCTTGCCTCGGGCATTCGCAACCTGCAAGTAGATGACTTCGCACAAGGTGTAAAGGCAGTAATGGAGCAGACAGACCCCGCTCTCAGTATCGATGAAGCAAAAACGATTATCAACGACTTTTTCATGAAACTGCAAGAGCAAATCAATAAGGCTGCCAGCGAAAACTTGAAGAAAGGTGAGGATTTCCTTGCCGAGAATGCCAAACGTCCCGGTATAGTGGCTTTGCCCAGTGGCTTGCAATATGAAATTCTGTCGGCAGGTAACGGACGCAAACCGTCGGCTACCGACCGTGTGCAATGCCACTATCATGGAACGTTGATTGATGGCACGGTTTTTGATAGCTCGGTACAAAGGGGTGAGCCTGCTGTATTTGGTGTCAATCAGGTTATCCCCGGTTGGGTAGAGGCTTTGCAATTAATGCCCGAAGGCTCGCGTTGGAAACTTTATATACCTTCCAAGCTGGCTTATGGAGAGCATCAAGCTGGGTCGATACCTCCCAACTCGGCATTGGTTTTTGAAGTAGAACTTATCAAAGTAATATAATACGATTATGAAAAAAATTTTAGTTTATTCTCTTTGCACAGCCGCTGCATTGGCTGTGACTTCTTGTGGTAACAAAGCCGCCATGTCGGTGACAGACCAAAACGACAGTATCAGCTATGCTTTCGGTGTGATGAATGGTTCGGGTATGGCTGAGGCTAAGGCTACGGGAATGTATCCCGAGCTGAATGATCTTGATGTTGACCTCTATTTGAAAGGTTTGAAAGAGTCTATCAAGAGTAGCAAGGAGCAAAATTCATATTATATGGGTATGGCACAAGGTGCTCAACTCAAACAATTCTTCGAGCGCATGAGCAACGACCTCGATGTAGATTTCAATGTCGAAGTCTTTATGGCAGCTTTTGAGAAATCCGTTAAGGGCGACTCTGCATTGATGATAGCTCCCGAGTTAGCTCGCGGTCTCTACACTACTATGTTGCAACAGGCACAAGAGAGAAAAGAACAAGCCGAACTTGACTCTATTGCATCTACTCCCGAGGCAAAAGCCAATCTCGAAGCCGGTATGGCTTTCCTTGCTGCCAAAGAGAAAGAGGAAGGTGTAAAGAAGACCGAGTCGGGATTGCTCTATAAAGTGATAAAAGAGGGTCGCGGCGAGAAAATCAAAGCCAACGAGCGTGTAGAGTTGTCGTATGTAGGTAAATTGATAAACGACTCGATTTTCGACCAAAATGCCAAGACGCGCTTTATGCCGAGCCAAGGCATCGCAGGTTGGAAAGAGGGTTTGCAACTGATGTCGCCCGGAGCAAAATATGAATTCTATATTCCTGCCGAATTGGCTTATGGTGTACGTGGTGCAGGTGATAAAATTCCGTCGAATTCTACATTGATATTCGAAGTTGAAATTTTCAATCGAGTAAAATAAAAATAGTTTTATGATACTTTTACGACAGAGCAAGTTACCGCTCTGTCGTTTTTTTTGTTATAAAAGTACAAAATTATCTTTCTCTCTTTCTTTTTTCTATTATACTTATTATTTTTGTATTTATGATTTCTGAAACCGAATTATTCGGTGGTGCTTATGTAAAAAAATAAACTTTTTGAGGTATGGAGAAGATAGATGACTTAGACCGTAAGATTTTGGAAATTGTCATGAATAATGCACGCATCCCGTCGAAAGATGTCGCTGTCGTATGTGGGGTGTCGCGAGCTGCTGTACATCAAAGAATACAGCGCATGATAGAGCTGAATGTCATTACCGGTTCGGGGTATCACGTTGACCCCAAAGTATTAGGTTATAATGTATGTGCTTATGTTGGTGTGAAACTTGAACGGGCTTCGTTGTATCGAAATGTATTGTCGGAGTTGGAGAATATCAGAGAGATTATAGAAAGTCATTTTACTACTGGCCCGTATACTATGTTGTGCAAAATGGTTGCTCGCGACAATGAACACTTGATGAATTTGTTGAACAGACGTATTCAAGTCATTCCCGGCGTGGTATCGACCGAAACGCTCATTTCGTTGGAAGAGAGCCTTAATCGTGAAATTCCCGTGACATACAAAGGCGACGGGCGTTATAAATTTTAAGGAGAAACGCTCTCCTTGGGTTGCCATAGCGGTAACGACAAAGCAATTTTTAGAGAGCGAAGCGGTGGGCGGTTAATCTTTTTGTAATGTAGTTCCCGTTCTTTTCGGTACTGAGTGGATGTAAATCCGTTTCCGTGAAAATCTCTACCACCTCTTACAATAGGCGACACCGTCGGTTTGTTTTATAATGGCGGGGCTGTGACGATATGAAAAGTCACAGCCCCGTTAGCATATTTAGGAATAGATAAGGCCAGTCGCTCAGGGGAACCTTTACTCTTTCTCCTGCCAGTCGCCATTGGCTTTGATGAGTGCGATAAGGCGTGTTACGGCTTCCTCCTCTGGGATGTTGCGTTCTATACACTCTTTCCCTTTGTAAAGGGCGATACGGTGAGGTCCCGAGCCGACATATCCGTAGTCGGCATCGGCCATCTCTCCGGGGCCGTTTACGATACACCCCATGATACCTATTTTCAGGTTTTTGAGGTGAGCGGTAGCCTCTTTGACACGTTTGATGGTCTGTTGCAGGTCGAAGAGGGTGCGTCCGCAACTCGGGCAGGATATATATTCGGTCTTGCTGGTGCGTCGGCGTGCTGCTTGCAAAATGGTGAAGGCATAATCGCATATATCGCCTTGCGGTATAGTACCGTTGTTTTGCAGCCATATACCCTCTCCGTATCGGTCGATGAACAGGGCGCCCAAGTCGGCTCCTGCTTTCATTTGCAGATGCTCGGCCAGCATCTCGTCGTATTGCATGTGTAAAATGATGGGAGCCTTGCATTGGGAAGCTCTGATGCGGGCTATGGCAGCGCGGAGGTCGCCAACAGGATTGATGTGTCGCGACGAAAGAATGATTGCTGCCGAAGGTGTAGCCATGACGCAGTTGAGCCATTCGTCGGTAATTTCGTCGCACGATATGGCGGCAAAGCAAACCTCGGCGTTGCACGATGGCATACTGCTTGCTTGGGCAGCCGTAAAAAGCGGGAATACCTGCCGCATGGGATGGTAGTTTGTATAGTCTACAATGGTACGCTGTGCCGGAACTGCCGACGGCATGTGGCTCCCTGCGTAGAGATAATCGGGTGTGAGGTTGCCTGCTTTTTCCGCAATGACTACGGGTGTACAGCCGGCTCCTATTATATCGCATGTGCGGATGTCGCCGGGCTTTTCTGGCGTGTTTGCGGCAGGCGGTGTAATGGCAGGATGGCCTGCGCGTGCGGTAATATAATCGACTAAAAGCCGAGCCACAGGTACTTCGTTGCGGGGCTCTTCGCTCAGAGATACCCTGATGGTATCGCCTATGCCGTCGGCCAGCAGCGTGCCGATACCTACTGCCGATTTTATGCGGCCGTCTTCGCCGTCACCGGCTTCGGTAACGCCCAAATGGAGCGGATAGTGCATATCTTCGGCGTCCATAGCCTCTACGAGCATTCGTACGGTCTCTACCATGATGACCGTATTGGAGGCTTTGATAGAGATGACAACATGGTCGAAGTGCTCATCGCGGCATATACGCAAGTATTCGAGGCACGACTCTACCATACCGCGCGGCGTATCGCCGTAGCGGCTCATGATACGGTCTGAGAGTGACCCGTGATTGACACCCAAGCGGATGGCCGTGTGGTGTTCCTTGCAGATGTGGAGGAAAGGAACCAAACGTTCGCGTATGCGGTCGAGTTCAGCCCGATACTCTTCGTCAGTATAGTCGTGATGCGTGAAAGTTTTGGCGCGGTCGGTGAAGTTACCAGGGTTGATACGTACCTTCTCGACGTTGCAGGCGGCCACCTCGGCAGCTTGCGGGTTGAAGTGAATATCGGCTATGAGCGGTGTGGAGTAGCCTTGTTGCCTCAGTCCGGCACGGATGTCGGCCAAATTTTCGGCTTCGCGTCGGCCTTGTGCCGTGAGGCGCACATAGTCGGCGCCGGCATCGATGATAGAGATACACTGTGCTATGCTCTTCTCGGTATCGAGCGTCGATGTGTTGGTCATAGATTGTATTCTGATGGGGTTGTCGCCACCCATCGGGGTGTCTCCTATTTGTACGGTAGTGCTTTTGCGTCGATGGTAATTGTATAAATCCATAGGGTACACGTTTATGGCTCGGGCTATGTTACAGTCCTGGGTAGTGGTTGTATTATAAAGTCGGTGTGAGCCGGCAACAACTTGTCAGTTGGTCTTGAAGTCGTAGTGGATGTCGGCAAGTTCCTTGTTGGCTTTGACGATTTTGTCGGCAAGGTGTATCTTGTACGTTTGTACTCGCTGGGCGATACGGGCGTCGCTCAGAGCCAATATTTGGGTGGCAAGGATAGCCGCATTGAGTGCTGCATTGATACCGACAGTGGCAACAGGAATGCCCGGAGGCATTTGTACGATGGCATACAGGGCGTCGATACCGTCGAGGCTCGATTTGATGGGGACACCTATGACTGGCAGCGTGGTCATAGATGCTATGACGCCCGGCAGGTGAGCTGCCATACCGGCAGCGGCAATGATGACTTTGATACCGCGTTGCTCGGCGTTTTTGGCGAAATCTTCAACCTCGG
The DNA here is from genome assembly GCA_944321085.1 of uncultured Barnesiella sp. Classification (GTDB taxonomy): domain Bacteria; phylum Bacteroidota; class Bacteroidia; order Bacteroidales; family Barnesiellaceae_A; genus Barnesiella_A. Next base: position 8,932 of record CALUJY010000016.1, on the reverse strand, counting down.
CTGGTGTGCGATGCGCCGATAAGGCATTCATCTCAAACGGAATTTCAAAATCGTTGAGAAGTTGTGCAGCTTTCTCCATGATGGGGAGGTCTGAGGTGCTGCCCATGATGATACTTACGATAGGTTGCATATCTTATGAGGGGTCAGATAAATGTAATCAGCAAGAAGATATAACACGAGACGCAAATCCAAAAGAACCCGTTGGCAAAACCGCTTACGACTTGTCCCAAAGTGTGGCGTTTTAGCAGAATGCGCGATGTGCCCAAGCAGCCCGAGGCCAATATCGTACCTATTTGCAGGTAGAACATATAGTCGGTGTACATGATATATTGTAGGTAGCTCATGATAAATACAAGCCCTGTCATGCCGCCTATCGCCGTCATGTGAACGCTTATTTTCCACCATCGGTTGATAATGAGATCGCATATAAGGGCTACGACACCACCTATCAGAAATCCGAACTGTATCCCTCTCAGTCCTGCTATCCACAGATAGACGGCACATGCTATGTAGCAAACCAAGAAGATGATGTAAGGCAACGTACGTTCTTCGCGGTTGACCAATCCTACACTCGTTATGAGTTTCATTTTATAAAGCATCAACACGCCTATGCAGGGAAAAACAATGGTGAATAACGCTACCAGTATGGTGTAGGTCAGGATGTATTGGTCACCCAAAAGGCTCATGTAAGAAAAAAAGAGCGAAATGAATATTCCTACTGTCGGAATAATAAGCGGATGAAATATCGTAGAACAGATACGCGCAAAAATTTTCATGATACAAGGGGTGTATTAATGCTTCTTGCTATTAGGACTTTTGTCCGGCGGCATCTCGAAAAGGGATGCTTGTTACCTTATAAAAGTCATTGTGCAAAATTACACATTTTATTGTATAGGATTGTATGAAACCACTTTAATTTTGTATATGCCTGTCGGGATTGCCCGGCTTGGCATGTTGCAGGCATCCGCTTCTGGCGCTCGGTGATGATGTGCTTGGCTATGTGGTTATTGATGACAGACGAAAATATAAAAGGAGGCTGTATCGCAACATTACGATACAGCCTCCCTGTAATTGCGTTTATAATTTTTTCCTGAGCCGGGCTACGGGTATGCCCAGTTGTTCGCGATACTTGGCAATAGTGCGTCGGGCAATGGGATAGCCTTTTTCTTTGAGCATCTCGCATAGTTTGTCGTCGGAGAGAGGATTGCTTTTGTTTTCCTCGTCGATACACGACTGCAAGATATTTTTTATTTCGCGGGTTGATACTTCGTCGCCGGCCTCGTTTTGTATGCCTTCCGAGAAGAAGTATTTCAGAGAGTATATTCCAAAGGGTGTTTGCACATACTTGCTGCTGGTGGCACGCGAGATGGTAGAGATGTCGTAACCTGTGCGTTCGGCGACATCGCGCAGTACCATGGGGCGCAAGTCGCGCTCATTGCCCGAGAAGAAGAAGTCGTGTTGCAGATCGGCTATGACAAGCATGGTGTCGAGAAGTGTTTTTTGCCGTTGTTTCACGGCGCTGACAAACCATTGTGCAGCTTCTAACTTTTGCTTAACGAAGAGCAGGGCGTTGCGGCGTTCGCGAGTGCGGTTGTTTTTGTTGGCGTTGTAGTCGTCGAACATCTCCTTGTAGCGTCGGCTTACAGTGAGTTCGGGCAGATTGCCCGAGAGGAGGTTTACGACCAATTCGCCGTCTTGTTCATAGACTTCGAAGTCGGGCGTAATGTGTTCGCCGGGCGAGTCGGCAGCTCCGCCGTTCCATGCGCTGCCGGGCTTGGGCGATAGGGTGCTTATTTCGTGCAAGGCGGCTTTGAGTTCATCCTCGGTGATGTCTAATTGTTTGATGATTTTGTCGTAGTGCTTCTTGGAGAAGGCATCGAACAATTCGTTTATAATGCGGTATGCCAGCATGTTCGAGGGCGTTCCGTTGCGGCGTTCTAATTGCAGCAGCAGGCACTCTTGCAAGCCGGATGCACCTACACCGGCGGGCTCGAAGTCTTGTATGACTTGCAGTATATCGTTTATCCTTTCGGGTGATACGTCGATGCCGGCTTGGAAGATGAGGTCGTCCGATATGGCGGCCAGCGGGCGTTGCAGATAGCCGTTGTCGTCGATGTTTCCAATGATGTATTCGGCGATTTTACGGTCTGTTTCGTTCAGTGGGCGCATGCCGAGTTGTTCATCGAGGAAGTCGTGGAAAGACGAGCTTGCCCCTATGGGTATGTTTTCCTGCTTGTCGTCGGGCGAGTAGTTGTTGGTTCCCAGCCGGTAATCGGGTATTTCGTCTTCGTTGGAGTAGTCGCCCAAAGAGAGTTGTTCGGGCGTCTCGGTGGGTTTCCCCTCTTCGTCGACATTGATATCGGCAAGAGTAGGGTCGTTATCGGGGTATTCGCTGCCCTCTTCAAGGGCGGGGTTATCTACAATCTCCTGCTTGACGCGTTCTTCCATCTCGAGCTCGTTGAGCTCGAGCAGCCGCATAAGTTGTATCTGTTGAGGCGATAACTTCTGCTGTAATTTTTGTTGCTGTTGCAGGCTTTGTCGTGGCATATAGTGTGCTGAGTTGGTGTTGTATGTGGGTACTATGGCTCTACGAGGGCAAAGTCGAGTTGTTTCCTGTCTAAGTTGGCCTGAGCGATTTGTATGCGCACGGCATCGCCTAAGCGGTATATGCGATGTTTGCGCCGGCCTACAAGACAGTAGTTTTTCTCGTCGAATTCGTAGTAGTCGTCTTCGAGGTCGCGTATGGGAACCAATCCTTCGCATTTGTTTTCGTTTATCTCTACGTAGAAGCCCCATTCGGTAACGCCCGAAATGACACCGTCGTACTCTTCGCCCAAGTGTTCGCTCATAAATTCCACTTGTTTATATTTAATAGAAGCTCTCTCGGCATTGGCTGCGAGTTGTTCCATCTCGGACGAGTGTTTACATTTGTTTGACAGCGTGGTTTCCATTACGCTGCGGCCGCCGGCGATGTAACGGTCGAGCAGGCGGTGTACCATCATGTCGGGGAAGCGGCGTATGGGTGATGTAAAGTGTGTGTAGTATTCGAAGCCCAGTCCGTAGTGCCCTATGTTTTCGGTAGAATATACGGCCTTAGCCATAGACCTGATGGCAATGGTAGAGATGAGGTTCTCTTCGGGTTTCCCTTTTATATCGTCGAGCAGGCGGTTGATGTTGCGGGAAAGGTCTGAGGCCGAAACCTCGCTTCTGAACCGATACCCGAATCGGCCGATGAAGATGGCAAGGTCGTTAATTTTTACCGGGTCAGGTTGGTCGTGTACGCGGTAAACGAATGTTTTGGGCTTTTTCCCTTTGGGTACGCGCCCTATCGACTCGGCAACAGTACGGTTGGCAAGGAGCATAAATTCCTCGATGAGCTTGTTGGCTTCTTTCGACTCTTTGAAATATACTCTTATGGGATGTCCCTCGGCATCGATTTCAAATTTCACCTCTTGTCGTTCGAAACTGATAGAGCCGTTTTCAAAACGCTTTGCGCGTAGTTTTTGTGCCAAAGCATTGAGGGTGAGTATCTCGTCGCGGCAATTGCCGTCGGCACCTTCGATGATGGCTTGTGCATCTTCGTAGGCGAAGCGGTAGTTGGAGCGTATGATGGTGTGTCTGATGCGAGAGGAGAGGACGTTGGCATTGTCGTCCATTTCGAAGATGCACGAGTAAGTAAGTTTGTCCTCGTCGGGTCTGAGCGAACAGATGTAATTGCAAAGTCTCTCGGGTAGCATAGGGACAGTCCTGTCGACCAAGTACACCGATGTGGCGCGTTTCTCGGCTTCTTTGTCGATGATGCTGCCGGGTTTTACGTAGTAGGTGACGTCGGCAATATGTACACCTATTTCCCAGTGTCCCGAGGGGAGCTTGCGTATAGATAGGGCGTCGTCGAAGTCTTTGGCGTCGCGCGGGTCTATGGTAAATGTGGTGACCGAGCGGAAATCTTCGCGGCGGGCTATCTCGTCGGCGGGTATCTCGTCGGATATGGCATCGGCTGCTTTTTCTACATTCTCGGGGTAGCGGTATGGCAACCCGTACTCGGCGAGGATAGCGTGCATCTCGGTGTCGTTCTTTCCGGCTTCGCCTAATACATCGATTACTTCGCCCAGCGGGTTTTTGGCTTCGGTAGGCCATTCGGTGATACGTACGATGGCTTTTTCGCCGTTCTTGCCTCCGTGCAGTTTGTTTTTGGGGATGAATATGTCGTTGGCGAGGGTTTTGTCATCGGTGATGAGGAATGCGTATTGTTTCTGTACACACAGCACGCCTATGAATACCTGTTCGCTGCGGTTGAGGATGGCGGTAACTTCGCCCTCTGTCTCTGAGTTGCGCCGTTTGGCATATACGTACACCTCTACTGTATCGCCGTTGAGGGCGTGTAGCGAGTTGCGTTCGGCTACGAAGATTTGCTCGCCGTCGTCGGTTACGACATGGTTTTTGCCTGTGCTGCGGCGTTCGAAAGTACCTGTAACTTTGGTGCCGCGGTTTTTCTTGCGGTAGCGTCCCGGCGTTGTTTCGGTAAGGAAGTCTTGTTGCGCCATGGTGGCGAGCATCTCATATATACGTTGCCTCTGTTCGGGCTTTTCTAATCCGAGGGCATGAGATACTTGGCGGTAGTTGAAGTATTTGTTGGGTTCTCTGTTGAAAAGGGCGACGATGCGTTGTAGCAGATCTTCGCTTGACATTCTTTTGCCTGATGTGTTCTTTTTTGCAGACATGATGGTATCTTTTTGTGTGCTCGTGACGGAGTGGCGCCGTGTTGAGCATAATTTTTGACGCTTTACGAAACTTTCGGCCGGTGTCGCGGATGGGACGCAGCCTCTTATGCAAAGTAAATTATTTTTTTGAAGGAAACGCTTTCCGGTAGTATTAAATTAACATAACGATAGTGTATAATAGGGAATAAAAAAGCCTGCCCGACAAGTGTCGGGCAGGCGTGTACGATGTGTTACGATGCAAGGCGGTTATGCGTCGATGTTGGCGTAAGTAGCATTTTCTTCGATGAAGTCGCGTCGCGGAGCGACATCTTCGCCCATGAGCATCGAGAAAATGCGGTCGGCCTCGGCTGCATTCTCTATGTGCACTTGTTTGAGTATGCGGTTGTCGGGGTCCATGGTAGTTTCCCAAAGTTGCTCGGGATTCATTTCGCCCAAACCTTTGTATCGTTGTATCTCTATGTTCTCTTCTTTGCCTTCGCCGTATTGTGCAATAAAGCGGTCGCGTTGCAGGTCAGTCCAGCAATACTCTTCTATTTTATTGCGTTTGCTCTTGCATTTATACAAGGGCGGTGTGGCGATGTAGAGGTAACCTTGCTCGATGATGGGGCGCATGCGGCGGAAGAAGAATGTCATCAACAGCGTGGCAATGTGTGCGCCGTCGACATCGGCATCGGTCATGATAATGATTTTATGGTAGCGCAGCTTTTCTATGTTGCAGGCTTTGCTGTCTTCTTCGGTACCTATGGTGACGCCCAGAGCCTTGAACATATTGCTGATTTCTTGGCTTTCGAAGACCTTGTGGTCCATGGCTTTCTCTACATTGAGGATTTTTCCTCTCAACGGAAGGATGGCTTGGAAGATGCGGTTACGCCCTTGTTTGGCCGAGCCGCCTGCCGAGTCTCCCTCGACGATGAAAATCTCGCATTCATCGGCGTTTTTCGAGGAGCAGTCGGCCAATTTGCCGGGCAGTCCGCCGCCGGTGAGGGGCGTCTTGCGTTGTATCTTTTCGCGTGCGGCGCGAGCAGCATGGCGAGCCTGAGCGGCAAGAATTACCTTCTCTACGATAGCCTTGGCTTGCTTCGGATTTTCTTCGAGGTACTTGCCCAAAGCGTCGTTTACAGCAACTTGTACGGCACCTGCCACCTCGCTATTGCCCAATTTGGTTTTGGTTTGTCCTTCGAATTGGGGCTCCATCACCTTGACAGAGATAACGGCGGTAAGTCCTTCGCGGAAGTCGTCGCTGCTGACCTCGATTTTCACTTTTTCGAGCATCTTCGAGTCTTCGGCATACTTTTTAAGCGTGCGGGTAAGTCCCATGCGGAAGCCCGTAAGGTGTGTACCGCCTTCGATGGTGTTGATGTTGTTGACATACGAGTAGATATTTTCGTTGTACGACGTATTGTAGGTCATGGCAACTTCTACGGGTATGCCTTGTTTCTCGGTAGAGATGTGTATGATGTCGTCTATGAGGTGCTCCTTGTTCGAGTCGATGTAACGAACGAATTCTTTGAGCCCTTCTTTTGAATAATATACCTCTTTATAGGGAGTGCCGTCTTCGTTGAGGCGGCGTTTATCGGTCAGCGTCAGGGTAATGCCGGCGTTGAGGTATGCAAGGTCGCGCAGACGGTTTGAGAGGATTTTGAAATCGTATTCGGTGGTCTCGCGGAATATATCGGGGTCGGGTTTGAAGGTAATCGTTGTACCGGTCTCGTTGGATGAGCCTATCACTTGTATGTCGTGCAGGGGCTTGCCATAGGCAAACTCTTGCATATAGACTTTATTTTCACGGCGTATCTCGGCGCGCAGGTAAGTAGAGAGGGCATTGACACATGAAACACCTACGCCATGTAGTCCGCCCGACACTTTGTAAGAGCCTTTGTTGAATTTTCCGCCTGCATGCAGTACGGTGAGGACAACTTCGAGAGCCGATTTCCCCTCCTTCTCGTGCAGGTCAACCGGTATACCGCGACCATTGTCTATAACGGTGATGGAGTTGTCGGAATTGATAAAGACTTCTATGTGGGTTGCATAGCCTGCGAGGGCTTCGTCTATGGAGTTGTCTACAACTTCATAGACAAGGTGATGTAATCCTTTTATCCCGGTATCGCCGATATACATGGCAGGACGTTTTCTCACGGCTTCGAGCCCTTCGAGCACCTGAATGCTATCGGCGGAATAAGTGTTGTTTTTCTCTTGTTCTTCTGACATATTTACTTGTTTTGCGCTGTAAGAAAGAATTTTATACCATACATGCGACCTTATGGGTCATTGTGTGTATGAGTAAAACGCCATCTGATGAGCGTTGCATTTTTAGCAAACAAAGATACGAAAAAAAATCGAGCTGCCGGTAGGCTTTGGATAATTTTTCTCGCTTTGTAACAGGGTAATGGTGTTAAAAAAAGATACCTCGCAGTGGGTAGCGAGGTATCGTAGTAATGTAGCCGATAGGGGAATCGAACCCCTCTTTTAAGATTGAGAATCTTACGTCCTAACCGATAGACGAATCGGCCTTCTATGTTTTCTTTTCGAAAGAACGCCGCAAAGGTAATATAAAATATCTGTATTCACCAAATATTTTAGAATGTTTTTTTGTCGTCATTTTACAAAGCTGCTGTTTGTGGCCGGTACATAATGTAAAAACTGTTTTTTTACTACTCCGATACTCTTTTGGATAGTTTGTCCACCTTGTTTTGATAATTTTTAGGGCGGGTGAAATATATGAGGGAATTATTTTTGCGACAGAGAATTTTTCGAAACAATATTAAATTTGATTCCAATGGATAACAAACGCAAAAGATTTCTGCCTGCCGTAGTTGCGGCAGTAGCCTTGTCGGTGGTCAGCGAGGCGCCGGCTATTACGATTGACGGATATGGTGGCTGGCTTGAATCGGCTTACGCTAATTGGCAGCCCGTAAACGGAGCCGTGAGTTATGAAGTGAGTTACAGTGGAAACGGCGTGGATGAATGTGTGGCGGATATTCCTCTTGTGCGTCAGTATCCCGAGGGCTTGCGCGTTGATATTCCGGGTTTGAAGGCCGGTGATTATACTATAACCATCAAGGCTTTCGATAACGATGGCGGATTGTTGGAGACAGCTACCACGCCTTTATTGACGGTAATGCCGCATCTCCGTGAAGGATTTGCTTTTGACAATGGCAATGTGCCCGGCGGATACAACCTCGACGGTACGCCGAAAGATGATGCGCGCATTATATACGTGTCGGCCAAAACGGTGAATACGGTAACCTGCGAGGTTCTGGATAGCAAAGGGAAAGCAACCGTATATACCGGATTGGGCAATATCCTGTCGGCTTACGGCAAAGGAGCCGATAAAACGCCCCTTATCATCCGTATGATAGGAACCATAACATCGAATGAAATCGAGGGCTTGAAAGATGACAATTATATCAACTTCCAAGGCCGTAACAACACGACGTCGATGGTTGAAAATATTACTTTGGAGGGTATCGGTACGGATGCAACGCTCTACGGATATGGTATCTGTTTCAAACGTGCCCACAATATAGAGATAAGAAATGTCGGTATCATGTTATTTGGCGACGATGCTGTGTCTATGGATACCGATAACTCGAATATATGGCTGCATAATATAGATTTCTTCTATGGTGCTCCCGGCAGTGATGCAGACCAAGTGAAGGGCGATGGCAGCATAGATATGAAATATAATTCGACGTCGATTACCATCAGTTACAATCACTTTTTCGACAGCGGCAAGGTGATGGGATGCGGCGGAACCACGGGTGAGGATGAGAACCTGAAAATCACTTTCCATCATAATTGGTTCGACCATGCCGATTCCCGTTGTCCGCGGTTGCACTATACGACAGCCCATATTTATAATAACTATTACGATGGAGTATCGGTTTACGGTATAGGAAATACGACCGAATCGTCGGCTTTTGTAGAGAACAACTATTTCCGCAACTGCAACCGCCCGATGATGATTTCGGGGCAGGGTACTGACAGTTACGACGAGAGTACCGGGACATATACGTTGAAGGGAACCTTCTCCGGACAGGATGGAGGGATGACGAAGGCTTACAATAATATCTCACACTTATATACTTTAATGTACCAACACCAAAATCTTTGCCTTGATACATATACAAAGATATATAAGGGGACTTCTATAAATTAAATCCCTGATTATAAGTTGCATAAGCGGATAAAATGCTTATATTTGCAGAAAC
>CALUJY010000015.1 GCA_944321085.1 uncultured Barnesiella sp. | reverse complement strand
GAAATAAAAGAAAAAGCATAAAGGCAGCAATAGCGCCGGGGATCCACCTCTACCCATTCCGAACAGAGAAGTTAAGCCCGGCCGCGCCAATGGTACTGTGCAAGCGGGAGAGTAGGTCGCTGCCAAATTACCCCTCGGGAAGACGCAAGTCTCTCCGAGGGCTTTTTTTGTAATACATTGCGAGCCATGCAATAAACTAAACTAAGGCGGGAAAGACACGACACGGCGGAGGAGGAAGAAGGAATCAGGAATCAGAAAGCCGGAGAGATAACAAAATCAAAACCACACAAGACACGACAAAACACGAATAGCTGCCAAACCCTCCCGCAACCACAAGCCCCGGCAATACAATCACCCCGGCCTAAGCAGGAACAACACAGAATAAACTGAAACAATCCGAAACAATCCAACAACACCTAACCATCCAAACATACATACTAACTCAACCATCCCAATCGCACAAACCATTTCCAACAATAACAAAACAAGGCAGAACCGGGCAGACGCTAACTCAATCATCCAATTCTCTAATTTGTTTTATAAACAGATTTCCTATCCGCTTTATTTATCAGGCTCAATTATTCTACTGAATCATGGCATCGTCGGTAGATTGATGCTTACCTAATTCTATATGGTGAAACGAGGTATTGTGAATTATGCGAAATAGTAATTCTATGGCACGAGATGTTTTTATTTGGAAAGATTTTCCTTGTCCTGTGGTTTTGTTGTTGGTGTTAGCCTCTCTTTGAAATGTGTGAAATTCGTCTGATAGATGTTATTTCAGCATCACACGGATATAAATTTTCAGACGGAATATACCGCTTTTTACTGTTCCCAACTTCATGTTTAACTCTTTGGCAATTTCGGCATAAGTATATCCCTGTATCCATCTAGTCATCATGATACGTTCCTTTTCATTCTTGATAGAAGCGATAGCCAAAGAAATCTCGTTGAGAGCATAAAGCTCATCGGGAGCAGGGGCAATATCTTTAATAAAGAAGTCTGTCGGTTCAGCATCTGCGACTACCTTAGCCCCTCTCTTGCATTCATTTTGGAATATATGAAACATGATGGTATATATCCACGACCCGATAGTACCCCGCTCCTTGTAAAGCGCGGCATTAGAGAGTGCGCGATATGCTGTCTCTTGATATAAATCTTTGGCATTAGGTATATTATATCGAGTCAACCGTTTGGCAAAACCATATAATTCTTGTTCATGCTCAACAAGATAATTGCATATAGCTTCACGCAACTCGTCGTTGCAACTCCTTTCAGCAACCATGATGAAAAACTAAAATAATAGTGTGTTCAGAATGTTTGTTGGCATTGAAAGTACTAATATACATAAAAAATGGAACAAATGTGATGCTTAATGTGATACAGATATTTGAATTTTTGATATGTGGCTGTTTGTGATAGATTTTTTTAGAGTCTAACATGTATTGTCCTTTTAAGAGTGGCTGCTAATAGGCTTTTGTATTGATTTATGTATATAATATAATGAAATATTTTTACAAGATAAAAATGTGAAAAATCATAACGAATTCATTGTTTTTGAAATGAGATGTGATGTTGTATTGTTGTTTGGCTTATTATAATGGTACAATTTTGTATCTTATAGATATGATGAAAAAAAGTCATAATCGTAATATGGCAGGCTGTAATAATCGTATAAGATAGAGCCGAGCTGAATTGTGATATTTGTTTTCTCGTCGTGATGTTTCTTGATGGAACGTGATAGCCCCGGTTCTTGGATTGTAAGGCAACTTTCTGAGAATTTACGATAGGCAGAGTACGCGTGTGAGAGGTTAAAACGTTCATTCATGCTGGTTAGTTGCTGTTCAGTTGCAATGATAAAAAAGTCCCGACTTTCACAAGTCGAGACTTAGTAACAGGATTTTTGCTTATTACCTGTTTGCGTTAACTAATCTCATTCATTTTACGGGCAGTAGAGTTTCTTGTTTTATTGCGTTCCCGATGAATGAGATGAGAATTCAAAACAATTAATATACTACTACTTTTTTGCCGTTTACAATGTAGATACCAGCTTCGAGGGCTATTTCATGGTGCCCTGCTTGCAATTTGCGGGCAGCTACCAATTTGCCGTCTATACCATATACGTTTACGGTGAGAGCCTCGTTTGCGTTAACGACAACAGCTTTTTGCATACCGTATATTTGAGCAGCTTTTGCATTGTTGGTAATTGTGGTTGCTGCGCCACCTTCGCTTGTGAGAGTGATATTATCTATAAGATAAGTGAGGTTGTTCTTCATTAAGCGGAGGTAGAAGGTGGGTACTGATGCGTTTTCGTTGATGGCGTCGGCATATAGGTTGGTGTTGAACGTAAGAGTAATCTCTTGCCAAGTACCTTGCAAAGCGTCGCCATAGGCAGCGGTCTCAGCACCTGTTTCGTCGTATGCGCCACCAAATTTTACGTGATTGCCAGAGTCTTGACGTACGCCGCATTCAATTCCTGCCCAAGCAACATCGTCGCCCGATATGATGCAGAGGTCGAATTTAACACCGGTATAGTCGTTCCATGTGTGACCCTCGGGGAGTGCGCCGGCGAGAGTAACGGGCGAGCATTCAACGCCGTTTACTTCGAGGCATTTTGCCGATGTGTTGATGCCGTTGGTATAGGGGTTTTCAACAACTTCGCAAGAACCCGACCAAGGCATACCGCAACGAGTGTTGGGGCCTAAATCCATCGTTTCGAATGTGAAGATGGTGTTGGGGTCGTCGAGCATCTCTTTCTCTACGAGACGGATGTTGTCTACTGCGTAAACAAATTCGGCACGACCCAATTTTATCATCACGTTGCGCACGTCAGAGGTGTAGGTTGCAAGGAATTGATTGAGGAGGTCTTCGTTAAAGGCTAATTCAACCTCAATCCAAGTATTCTCTACGCAATCGCCCCATGCAGCACCGTTGCCATTGGTGGGGTCGATAAGGTCCATGGTCTCATAGTCTTGCGAGACACCTACATTGAATCCGATCCAAGAGGTATTGCTGTTACCGGGCAAAACCAACGCTTGGAAGCGAACAGCTGTGTAATCGGCAAGAGTGCGACCTTCGGGCAGATTTACGGGGAAACCTACTTGTGCAAAGTTGGTGCTGTTGATTTGCAGCGCTTTTGCCGAGTTGTTGATACCATCGGTAGCGGGGTTGTCTATCACTTCGCATGTACCATCTACTGCCACGTAGGCACCGCCGTCACCATTTTCAAAGTCATTTACTAATAATGTTTGAGCCTGCATACCCATACTGAAAGCTGCGGCTAACGATAAAATCGTAAAGATTTTTTTCATGATACTTTTAATATTAAGTTCGTATATACGTTTGTTGTAATGCTATGACAAAATTAGATAGGCGCGGTAAGCTGTACCACGCCTATTTTATCAAAAACTCATACTTTACCTACAAAGTATCTATGAAATTACGAAAGTATGCAGAATGTCAGTTGCATAGCGATGTGACGAGCAGCGGAACGCTTATTTCGAGTATCAGTCCGTGTACGATAGCTATGGGTATCATATCTTTGCCGGCATAACGTGTGATGGCGGGGAGGCATACGTCCATCGATGTAATGCCTGCAACCGATACAGGAGCCAATTTCCCGAAACGAGAATAGAACGGTATGCCCATGATGGCAAACATTTCGCGCATCATGTTGGCAAGAAGTGCTATGGCACCCAACTGTGAGGCCATGTCTACGCCGATGCTTGCTTCTTTGAGTTGTACGATGAGTACCGACGAAAGCGAATAGTAGGCAAAGCCGCTGCCTACTGCCATGCAGTCGCGGGCGCTCCATGAATCTAATAACAGGCTTGCCATTGCCGTGAAAAGCAATGTGCCGGCTATTGTGAAAAGCGGGAAGAGCAAGTCGCTTGGTTTGAGCGAGTGCAGCACGCTGCTCAGGTCGGTGTTGGCTCCTAAGTTGAGTCCTACTTGTAAAATGAGTAAATAGAGCAACCAGTGTGGCAGATTGGTGCATAAGCTCACGATATTTTCGGGCATCAGATGTCCGAGAAGAATGCCGGTTATGAGGCACGACAATACAATGATACTATTTTTCATAGTTACCTCCTTTCCGCAAAATTTTCCATGCGAGCATCGAGGCGAATATACTGCCTATGATGCCGGCAACAGACAATACCACAGCTTGCATTCCGTAGCGTCCTATATTATCGAAAAAGCCCGGGTCGGAGCCTATCGTGATGCCGAATGCGAAAAGCATGGCATAGATGGTATATGCAATAGAACGTTCTAATTTTTTGAATGTCAACACTTTGCGTAGTATCAATCCTGTCGCTGTAGACACGAATAATAGTCCTAAAAACAAAAACATAACAAATCTTTTTTATCTTAAATCATTTTCCTGTCGGTATTGACGCTTGTTGCAGCACGCAACACAATACGATGTTTTGTGTAGTACATCGTAGAGCATTTGTCCGACAAACTATTTTCTGAATTATGTCATTGATGCGGCAGTTATCTTCTATATGGTGCAATCTGCCGTATAATGGAAGACTTAGATATAACCAGTAAACCATTGCACCGGCAACGGGCCTACTGCGTAGTAAGCCGAGGTTGCAGAGCAAATCGCGTTTGTCTTATTATATCTGTATCTCCCTATGGTCATGATGCGAACTTGTATTTGTGGGCGTCGATGTAGTATGTTGTATGCCCGTTTCGGCCTTTCTTGTTTCGGAGTGCAAAGGTAGTACAAGATACCTGCAATACAAAAAAGAAAGACGGAAATTTTTGTCCCTATGAAAGAGAATTGCAGTCTGTATTTTGCAAAAAGAGAGTAGGATTACCCCGGATTTATCGTTTGGCTTTGAAAAACTCTTGCATCAGAGCCGCACACTCTTCGGCCAATACGCCTTGTGTCACTTTTGTCTTGGGATGCAAAGCGCCGGCGGCGAACCGTTGAAACCCTCGTTTGGCATCGCCGGCACCATAGACAAGTCGCGATATTTGAGCCCATCCTATGGCGCCTGCGCACATTACACACGGTTCTATCGTGACATACATTGTGCAGTTGGTCAGGTACTTACCTCCCAAGCTGTCGGCTGCCGCCGTAATGGCCTGCATCTCGGCATGGGCAGTCACATCGTGCAACAGTTCTGTCAGGTTATGGGCACGTGCGACAACACGGCCGCGGCACACGATGACGGCTCCTATCGGAATCTCGTCTTCGGCAGCTGCGGCGCGGGCTTCTTGCAACGCCATACGCATATATTTTTCGTCGTCGGTCTGTTTTGAGTCCTGAGTTATTTTGTTTTCGTTTTCCATATTCGATTGATGGGGTGCAGAAACAGCACGACAAATTTAGTCAATTTATCGCAAAATGCCATTCGGCCGTTTCTTCGCAGAAATAATTTATGTATTTATGATGAGTGCGCAGAAATTTTATTACATTTGCCTATAATAGTTTGTTAACCCGTCGCATCTATCCACATAAATGCGACATAATATTAATGTGTATGAAAAAATATCTTGCAGAGATGATAGGTACAATGGTACTTGTCCTCATGGGTTGTGGTAGTGCTGTATTTGCAGGCGACATAGCAGCTGCTTGTGGTGCAGGTGTAGGTACGCTCGGTGTAGCATTTGCATTTGGCCTTTCTGTTGTAGCCATGGCATACACCATAGGTGGTATATCGGGTTGTCATATCAATCCGGCCATCACGTTAGGAGTATATCTTTCAAAGCGCATGTCGGGAAAGGATGCCGCTTTTTATATGCTGTTTCAAGTAATAGGGGCATTTATTGGCTCAGCTATTATCTTTGCGCTTGTCTCTACCGGAGCACATGCCGGTGGTACAGCTACGGGAGCCAACAGCTTCGGTGAAGGCGAAATGCTGCAAGCATTCATTGCTGAGTTGGTATTTACATTCATCTTCGTGCTCGTGGTGCTCGGTGCAACCGACCCGAAGAAGGGTGCCGGTAACTTTGCCGGGCTTGCTATCGGCCTTACGCTTGTACTTGTTCACATTGTTTGCATTCCTATCACCGGTACATCTGTCAATCCGGCACGAAGCATAGCACCTGCTGTTTTTGAGGGAGGAGTAGCCCTCTCGCAACTGTGGCTTTTCATTGTCGCTCCTTTCTGTGGTGCAGCTCTTTCGGCTCTTGTGTGGAACGTGTTTGCCAAGGGCGATAAATAATGAGTTGTATATGAGGAAAATATAATTTTTTGATTGTATTTTGTATCTGTGGGCTATGACGAATAGTGAAATTCGGTCATAGCCCCGTTTTTATATATGGCAAAAAATGAGATATGTTGATTTCTCCTAACAACATCGGATAACCATCTTACTAATTACTCTCTCCCTCGAAAGAGAATAGGGCAAAACCTTACAAACGAAATGAAACGACCGATAGATATTTTCGGCAATTTTTTTGTTATCTATTATTAATCAACTATCTTTGCGATAGTTGTAAAGAGCCGTTTTGTGTTGCGAGGTTGTATATAAGCTGCGTGATGCTGTGGCGGCAAGCAAAAGTTTGCAGCCGGCAATATTGCCGGTATTTGCATGACTGAAATATCAATAACTTAGAACATATTAAAAAAGAGAAACTTATGAAAAAACTAATTTGTATCGTATTGGCCGCTGTGGCTCTAGCAGCTGCACCGGCAGCCAACGCTCAATTGCGTTTCGGGGCCAAATTGGGTGCAAACTTTTCCAATTTGAGCTGGGACAATGCCAAGAGTTTGGATTTTAAGGGTACGTCGTTGGCCAATTTCACAGGTGGTTTAACCGCAGAGTGGATTTTCATTGCAGGTTTCGGAGTAGATGCCAGCGTGATGTATACTGCCAAAGGAACCAAATATGAAATAGGTGATAATGTAATGGGCGATGCTTTCGAGTCGCTTTTTGGAACAAAAGAAGCAGTGACCAATACCATTCATTATATAGAGGTACCTATCAACTTAAAGTATAAATTGCAAATTCCTGTTGTAGAAGACATTGTTATACCGTTTATTTATGCCGGTCCGAGTTTCGCTTTCAAAGTGGGCGAGTCTATCAAAGGTTTGGGTGAGACGGTACAAAATGCCGGTAATATTATCAAGAATAAAGGTTTCGACGTAGCCATCAACTTGGGTATCGGTGTTGAAATCATCAAGCATGTCGACCTTGCCGTACAATACGGATGGGGACTCGGTACTGCATCTGAAATAGGTTTTGGCGATGTGGTGAATTTCAGCAAGGCTAAAACTGGTGCATGGACTATTACGCTCGGTTATATGTTCTAATCGGGATAAGATAAATAGGGTCATATTATCGAAAGGATTGTCGGTGTTGCGGCAATCCTTTCGTTGTATATGGTATGCTATGCTGTTTATAATGCCTATTTTGTCTATCTTTGCAATGTGTGGGGGCGCGGCGTGCATTATCGTAAGCCCTTTTAACTTTTTAGAATTATGCAAATAAGAGCTTTCTCCGAATTATCTTTTCTACTATGGGCAACTGTCGTCGTGCTGTTTGCAGCTTCGACATCGCAGTATGCAGCGGCTGCCTCTCCGGCCGATGAAACGGGTGATACGACAACCATTGTTGCGGAAGTCCCTGCCTTTGCGATTGATACTATTACCTATAATATAGGCGACACGATAGCATATATCCCTGCCGGTAGTCTCTATGCAAACAAATATGTGCAGATGACCTATGTAGGCGTACCGCTGTTGGTGAGCGGCTTTGCTACGCAATACTATGTAGCCGAGCAGTTCAAGGAATTACGCGATGCTTATGTTCCTACATTCCGCCACAAATACGACGATTATCTGCAATATACGCCGGCAGCTGCGATGCTTATCATAAAGGCGTGTGGTGTAAAAGGACGCAGCTCGTGGGGGCGTATGTTGGTGTCGGATGCTTTCTCGGTAGCTCTCATGGCTATTACGGTAAATGGCTTGAAATATTCGATGCAAACCATGCGACCCGATGGTTCGACGCCCAACTCCTTCCCGTCGGGGCATACGGCTACGGCGTTTATGGCCGCTGCGATGTTAGATAAAGAGTTCGGTTGCGTGAGCCCGTGGATAAGTGTGGGCGGATACGTCGTGGCTACTACCGTAGGAGTATCGAGGATACTCAATAACCGTCATTGGATATCGGATGTCCTTGCCGGAGCGGGTATCGGCATTTTGTCGGTGGAGTTCGGCTATCTTTTTGCCGACCTTATATTCAAAGAAAAAGGTCTGTATCAGCTGACGCATCCCGACTTTTCTGTCCCCGAGAAACCTTCTAATGCCGGACTTTATATGGGTATGGTTTTACCTACGGCTGCCGTAGATTTGGGAAATGGATTGCGTCTTCTCCCCTCTATGGGAAGTCGTATGGGTGTCGAGGGAGCGTGGTATGCACATCGTTATTGGGGTATCGGCGGTGAGGCTACGGTAGCCCGCATACCGGTGGCTCTTGAAAGTTTTTCAGAAGAACAGGCATATTCGATAAACGCGGCCTCCATAGCCGTTGGCGGATATGGCTCATATCCCATAGGAGCCCGTTTCAGAGCCGGTCTCAAAGCCATGATAGGTTGCAATATCATATCCGATGTCAATATAGTCCCCGATGCCCTGCAAGTAGATAAAGCCGGGTTGTACTACGAAATAGGAGCTTCACTCTCGGTGGTAGCCCGCCGAAATTTCGGAGTGAAGGCTTTTTGCGATTATGGCGGATATGCCATGACAGCCTATTCAACCCCTAATTCTTACTATGGCATAGAACATAGCGACAAACGCTCTGTCATACTTCATACGGCAACCATAGGCGTAACCACATCGGTGCTGTTTTAAGGTAATGAATCTGACAAGAAGGAGCGTCGAGAAGCTCCTATGTCGCAATTAGTAGCGATATTTTATGGGTATAATAATTGTCCCGGCCATCGTTCTACCCCTCTATACCAAGCCTGTTTGAGTTACAGGCTTGTATTTTTTGGTAAAAACGATATACTTTTTGGTATATAAATTTTCGGATAATACACGTAGAAATTAAAAAAGCTACTTTTGTGTGCTGTCTTTGCCCTGACGGATGCTCTGTTATGAGGTTTTACCCAAAGACATGTGATGGACCGATAGAAATTCATTACAATTAATATAATAGGAGAGACATGAAAAACAGAATTTTTGCAATTTGTTTGTTGCTGGCTACATGCTTTGGCGCTGCGTGGGCGCAAGTATCAGTCAAGCAAGTAGTGGGATGGTACGAGAGTGCCTACGTGACGTGGGAGCTTTACCAAGGAGCCGACATGTACAATGTTTATGTAAAAGGAGCTTCTGATACCAATTGGAAACAACTCGATGAGGATTTGATTCGCAACTACGGTTGGTATGGTCGTGCCGATGCCGTCGGATTGAAGCCCGGTAATTATCAGTTTAAGATTGAAGCCACGAAAAGCGGCAGTGTCATATCCGGCAGTGCTACCGAAACCAAAACCGTAAGTGTACAGGCTTACGACCGTGACGGTTTTGCGCATAAAGACGGTGTTGCAGTAGGTGCCTATAATAATGATGGTACCCTCAAAGACAATGCCCGCGTGTTGTATATCAATAACGATAACGTTGATAATGTGCAACTGGCGGTTCTCAATGCTAAAACCGAAACCACATGTACCGGTTTGGGTGAAATCCTGAAAGCCTACGAGAAAGGTTTGGAGACTCGTCCTCTTGCAGTTCGTATCATAGGCAATATCAATACAACGAGCGGTCAGCTCTATGGCGATGCCGATGCCATGCAGTTGAAAGGTAAAAATAACACCATACCTATGCAAGTAACCATTGAGGGTATTGGTGACGATGCTTGGTTGAGCGACTGGGGCTTTGTTTTTGTGAAAGCCAACAACGTAGAGATGCGTAACCTCGGTATTGCTCTTTTTAACGACGATGGAATCTCTATCAAAGAGTCTGTAAAGATGTGGGTACACCACTGTGATATATTTTATGGAAAGGCCGGTAGTGCATCAGACCAAGCCAAAGGTGACGGTTCGTTAGACGTGAAAGACGACTCGCAATACTGTACTTTCTCGTATGTTCACTTCTGGGATTCGGGTAAAATGTCGCTTTGCGGTATGAAATCGGAGAGCGGTCCTAACTATATGTCATATCATCACAACTGGTTCGACCACTCCGATTCGCGTCACCCGCGTATCCGTACTATGACGGTACACATATATAATAACTATTACGATGGAGTTGCCAAGTATGGTGTCGGCGTTACGACAGGTTCAAGTGCTTTTGTAGAAAATAACTATTTCCGTAACACCAATCGCCCCATGATGTCATCGAAACAAGGTACCGATGCTTCGGGCGACGGTACATTCTCGGGCGAGAGCGGCGGTATGATAAAATCGTATGGCAACATTTTTGTAGAGTGCAGTAGCAATTTCAGTTACATAACAGCCAATTCGGTAGAAGGTTCCGGCGCAACAAAGGTCGATGCTACCAGCTTCGATGCTTATCAAGCCTCGTCGCGAAACGAGCAAGTGCCATCTTCCTATGAAACATTGGCCGGTGGTACTACTTATAACAACTTCGATACCAATTCGTCGTTGATGTACACTTATACGCCCGATGCAACCCTTGCCGTGCCTGCAAAGGTAAAAGCCAGTGCCGGCCGTATGCAAGGTGGCGACTTTACGTGGCGTGGTTTTGATAACAGTATAGATGATGCCGATTACGATGTGAACAGCGACCTGATGAGTGCTATCCGCTCTTATGAGACTACTCTTGTTGAGATAGCCGCATTCACGCAAACGACTTCGGCTCCGGCTTCATATACGGTAACATATTATGCCGATGTAGAAGGCACAATTGTATTTGATACTCAGACAGATCAAACGAAACTTGTATATCCCAAGAACACCCCTACCAAAGAGGGTTACACATTTGTGGGATGGTCTGCTGCACAAGGTCAACGTCTCAGCTCCGATTTGTATGTATATCCCGCATTTACCGATGGTAAGAACAGCGAAGGCGGTACGACAGGTGGCGGCGAGGTAGTTGCCAAAAAATGGGACTTCACCTCATGGAGCAGCGAGACGCAGGCAGCCGTAACGGACAACAGCAGTGTATGGGTGAATGCTGGCGATGGTACCAACCGCTATGATGCTTCGTTCAGCGAGGCTACGGATTTAGGCTTTGCCGAGACCGAAGGTATAACGTTCCAAGGCAGTGTCCGCATCAGTTGGGATACAAGCAAAGGTCAATATCTGCAAGGCTCCTTCACGATGAATGTTCCTGTAAGCAGCGGACAAAAACTGACATTCGTATTTGCTAATACCGGCAATAGCAACGGTACGCGCAATCTTATAGTAGAAGGCGAACCGATAGCTTCTTCGGAAAGTACGTCGAAGGTTGAGGCTACTTACACGGTACCGGCCGGCAAGACTTCTATCGTTGTAAAAGGCTCGGGCGGTCTCAATTATTACACTATTACCGTCAGTGAAGATGCCAGCGAATTGGAGAAACCGACTTTCGCATTTAGTGCTTCGACGGCATCAGCCGATATGGCTCCCGGAGCTACCAATACCTACCCGACGCTCCAAAACAATTCTGACGGTACTGTAACTTATAGCAGTTCTAATCAGCATGTCGCTACTGTTGACAGCGAAGGCAATATCACGCTTGTCGGTGTAGGTCAGACTACTATCAGAGCCACAGTAACTGCGACAGATACATATCAAGCTGCATCGGCACAGTATGTACTGACGGTAACAGACTCTTCGATACCCACTTATACGGTAACCTTCATGGTAGATAATGAGGTTTACGTCGAGATGGAAGGTCAAACAACGGTTAACTATCCCGAAGAGAATCCCGTAAAAGCAGGATATATCTTTACCGGTTGGGATGTTCCCGAAGGCACGAAGCTCGAAAGCGACCTTACTGTAAATGCAACATGGAAAGAGGCTCCCACTTATACAGTGACATTTATGGTCGATGATGTAGTCTTTGCTACCATGGAGAACCAAAGCGTTGTTGTATATCCCGAAGAGAAACCTGTGAAAGATGGTTATGTATTTACCGGCTGGGATGTTCCCGAAGGTACGATACTTACCGGTAATTTGACTGTAAACGCTTCATTTACAGAATTGTCTGCAAGTTCTGTGACAATTGAGGCCGGTACGTTCCCCGTCGGTTATACGCTCGATGGTGCAACCAGTGCTTCGGTTTACAGTTATAATAGTGAAACGTCTGCTGCTAAGTTGATACCCATAGAAGACGGTCAACATGCAGTAACTGTTCCCGGTGGATTATATGTATCGAAAGTAACCTTTATCGGTTGTACCCAAAACAACGACCCGAAAGGCCATATCGTTGAGTTCAACGGCCAAAGCTGTTCTTATCAGTTGACCGACCGCAAGGCTGCTACCTTTACAGAAGTTGTGTTCGATGGCTTGAATATACAAGGTGGATTTACATTTACCGTTGACTATAATTGTGCAGTGAAGATACTTCTCGAAGTAAATGCCGGTACCGATGCCGTAAGCCCGCTTATGAACGAAAACATGATTCGCTACAACGGTCGCGAAGTGTCGGCCGATGGTACAATCATGGTATATAACCTGCAAGGTGTACTTGTAAAGAGCGGTGAACAAAGCATCGACTTGAACAACCTTGTACGTGGTATTTACATCGTACGTTGCGGCAACGAAGTGATGAAGATACGTCGATAATCCGATTGTAAGAATTGGATAATATAGAAATAGGGCGCGCGAAAATTCGCGCGCCCTATTTGTTTTTGAAAGTAGCTAAGTTATTGTGATATTTGTTACATAGTCAGGCTAAAAAGTCCATCCCAGACGGATTGTGGGGGTAACGCCGAATTGGCATGATGTGGTAGTGGTAGTGTTATTGTATTTTGTTATGTTGGTAATATCGCCAACCGTGGTTTTAGCCTCAGCTTTGAGAGTTTTGCCCGTTTGCATGTAGAGCCCAAGCTCGGCGCCTAAGTAAAGACCTTTGTAAACATAGAAGTCAAGACCTGTGAAGATACCGGCTGTGAAGGCTGCGTATGCGCGGTCGCCATTGACAGTGGTAATGTTCTTGAAGTCGATAGTGGTGGTAGTACCTGCAATGGTCGTTTTGCCTTTACCCGACGCATAATGAGAGAGAAATCCAACTTCGCCGCCGGCATAAAGTGAGAGACGTTTGGCTACTTTGAAGTGGCGTTCGTAGCCTAAGTCGATACTGAAATCGCCCGAAATAGTGTTTACATAATCATCCGGTGTATCCTCATCTTTGACTGTCTCTTTGGTGATGCCGAAACCCAAAGAGAGCCTAACGGCATCGTGGTCGGTGATGAAGTAGCGGAGTTTCAGAGCATCGAGGCTGAATGTGTTGCCATTCTGGTCGAAGGGGTTGAATGAAATTTCAGTGCCGAAGTCACCTTTAGATGCGGTTGTGTTTTCCTGTGCCCATGCGGCGTTTGTCATAAGCGTTACGACGATAGCCGGAAGAATCCATTTTCTCATGTTGTAATAATTTAGTGTGAGTAATAGAAAAAGTGTTTTTTGAAACAACGACCAGCCTTGCGGCTTAGTTGGTTGTTTATGCAAAGGTATATACAGCAATGAAATATCAGCTTGTTTGTATCATAATAAATACGAATATTTATCAATAAAACATAACTGTTTCCTTTTCTCGGTTTTGTTAAAAGCCATAATGCCGGTGAAGTATAGCGCTAAGATATTTTGTGTGGAAGAATGAGGCGTAGAGCCCCGTTTGTCGTAGTTATAAGGCTGAAAACAAGGTTTTTGAATGAAATAGAGGATATTTTTTGCGTAGAAATAAAAAATGTGTAACTTTGCCGCGATTTTAAGACCGCATAATGTCTAACTTATTAATCACAAAATCCTAATTATTAATTAAAAACATGAGTGAAGAAATGCAAAGCCCGGTAGAGAACTTCGACTGGGATGCCTTTGAAAAAGGCGAGGTTGCAGGCGAAAAAAGCCGTGAAGACTTGGAGGCAGCTTACAGCCAAACCCTCAACACTGTAAAAGACAAAGAAGTGCAAGAGGGTACCATCATCTCTATGAACAAACGCGAGGCGGTGGTAAACATCGGTTACAAATCGGACGGTATTATTCCTATCAGCGAGTTCCGCTACAATCCCGATTTGAAAGTGGGCGACAAAGTAGAAGTATACGTTGAGTCGCAAGAAAACAACAAAGGACAGCTTGTGCTGTCGCACAAAAAAGCACGTGCTGCTCATTCGTGGGAACGTGTAAACCAAGCATTTGCTAATGATGAAGTAATCACCGGTTATATCAAATGTCGTACCAAAGGCGGTATGATTGTAGATGTATTCGGTGGTACGGAGGCTTTCTTACCCGGTTCGCAAATCGACGTGAAACCTATCCGCGACTATGATATATTGGTAGGCAAGACGATGGAATTTAAGGTTGTGAAAATCAATCAAGAATACCGCAATGTCGTTGTGTCTCACAAAGCATTGATAGAGGCCGAGATAGAGCAACAGAAGAAAGAGATTATTTCGAGCTTGCAAAAGGGTTCTGTATTGGCCGGTACGGTAAAGAACATCACATCTTATGGTGTATTCGTAGACTTGGGTGGTATAGACGGTCTCATCCATATTACCGATTTGTCATGGGGTCGTGTAAATCATCCCGAAGAGGTTGTTACGCTCGACCAAAAGATAAACGTCGTAGTTCTCGACTATGATGAAGAAAAGAAACGCATCGCCCTCGGCTTGAAACAGTTGCAACCTCATCCTTGGGATGCTCTGCCCGCTGATTTGAATGTCGGCGACAAAGTAAAAGGCAAAGTTGTCGTTATGGCCGATTACGGTGCATTTATAGAGATACTCCCCGGTGTCGAAGGTTTGATACACGTATCGGAGATGTCGTGGTCGCAACACTTGCGCAGCGCACAAGACTTTATGAAAGTCGGCGATGAGGTAGAGGCTGTGATTTTGACTCTCGACCGTGCAGAACGTAAAATGTCGCTCGGTATCAAGCAACTCAAAGAGGATCCTTGGCAAAACATCGAAACGAAATATGCTGTCGGTTCGCGCCATACTGCCAAAGTCCGCAACTTTACGAACTTCGGTGTATTCGTTGAGATTGAAGAGGGCGTAGATGGCCTCATCCACATATCTGACCTTTCGTGGACGAAGAAAATCAAACACCCGTCGGAATTTACCCAAATAGGTGCAACGATTGAGGTACAAGTTTTGGAAATAGACAAAGAAAACCGTCGTCTCAGCTTGGGCCACAAGCAACTCGAAGACAACCCTTGGGATAAGTTGGAAGAGATTTTCAAAGTAGATTCTATCCATGAGGGTACTATCGATGAGATGCACGACCGCGGTGCCGTTATTTCGTTGAATCCTTACGGCGTAGAAGGCTTTGCAACTCCGAAGCATCTTGTAAAACAAGACGGTTCGCAAGCCCAAGTAGGTGAGACTCTCGATTTCAAAGTAATAGAGTTCAATAAAGAGGCAAAACGTATCATCTTGTCGCACAGCCGTATCTATGAGGATGAGGCTAAGGCTGAAACTCGCAAAGAGAATGCTGCTAAGCAACGTGCTGCCAAGAAGTCGAAAGCTGCCGAGGAAGCATCGGCAATACCTGCGGTAGAGAAGACTACTCTGGGTGATATAGACGCTCTTGCTGCTTTGAAAGAGAAATTGGAAAAAGGAGAAGAATAATTATTCTATTCCGCAATAATCGCGAGGCTGTGACGGAAAACGTTCACAGCCTCTTTTATTTATCTATATATGTATTTTCCCGTTGAGTGGTGGCGCGTCGATGGCCATATATTCAGTTGAGAAGGTGAGCGGTGTGGCGCGTCGATGGTTATATATTCAGGATTGAGAGGGTATGTGGAGGCGTGACCGATGGCCGTATGATGTCTGTGTCACGATGATGAGCGGTGCTTACGTTGCCCGGGATGTGGAAAAATTTTTTCTTTTGAAAGAAAAAGCCCCATGCCTATTGTATTTCGGAAACTTTATTGTACCTTTGTGCCGCTAAACTAATTCGGGGTGTAGCACAGTTGGTTAGCGCGCCACGTTCGGGACGTGGAGGTCGGAAGTTCGAGTCTTCTCACCCCGACAATTTTTAAGATGTAAGTCACAACAAGTATGTGGCTTGCATTTTTTGTATCGCCCCATGCGAAATAACATTGTTCAGCAGAGCTGTGTCGATGAGCTTTGTGGGATCGAATGGCGGTCGGAAACATACAGAATATGGGAAATATAGCGAAAGAACATTTGGTAGGAAAGAACCTTGAAGAATTGCAAGAGTTGTCGCAACATCAGGGTATGCCGCGTTTTGCAGCCAAGCAATTAGCACGTTGGCTTTATACACGGCGAGTATCGGATATTGCTGATATGACCGACATATCCAAACAACACCGTGCGATGTTGTCGGAGCAATATGACGTAGGATATCATGCCCCTTGCGATGCCATGAAGTCGGTCGATGGTACAGCAAAGTATCTCTTCTCTGTCGGGGCGACCTCGGGGGTGGAGACTGTTTATATCCCCGATAAAGAACGCGCTACGCTATGCGTGTCGTCGCAAGTCGGTTGCAAGATGAATTGCTATTTCTGCATGACCGGTAAGCAAGGTTTTACGCGCAATCTAACGGCACACGAGATTATCAACCAAGTGGTGTCGGTACCCGAGAGTGAGAAGCTGACAAATCTTGTTTTCATGGGTATGGGTGAGCCGCTGGATAATGTAGAAGCCTTGTTGCAATCGATACGTATTCTTACCGAGCCGTGGGGTATGGGTTGGAGCCCGCATCGTATCACGGTGTCGACAATAGGCTATAAGCCCGGATTGCGCCGTTTCCTTGATGAGTGCGGTTGTCATTTGGCCGTCAGTCTGCATGCCCCTTCACCCGAGCAGCGTGCCGAGGTGATGCCGGTAGAGAAGTCGTTCCCGATACGCGAATTGCTGTCGCTCTTGCGCGAGTATGACTGGACGCGGCAACGCAGGTTATCGTTCGAGTATATTATTTTCAAAGGTTATAACGATAGTATGGCTCATGCCGATGCTCTTGTCCGCTTGTTAGGCGGTTTGCCTTGTCGTGTAAATCTGATACGTTTCCATGCCATACCCGGGGTGGATTTGTATCCTGCCGAGGCGAGTGTGATGGAGCGTTTTCGCGACCGTTTGAACAGTCGGGGTGTTACCGCAACGATACGCGCTTCGCGAGGCGAAGATATTTATGCGGCGTGCGGAATGCTTTCTACGTCCTCAAAAAACAGTTAAATGTGTATTATTGATAAAAAGGGCGGCATTTTTTGAGGATATTTGTGCAAAAAGGCTTACCTTTGACAGTTCGAATGGAAACTTTAAGAATGAAAAAAGTTTTCATTCTTAAAACATATAGCAATGAGTGAAAGCAAAATAATAAAGGTAGGTATTACCCAAGGCGATATCAACGGTGTAGGCTACGAGGTAATACTGAAAACCCTTTCAGACCCTCGAATCGTCGAGTTGTGTACTCCTGTGGTGTATGGCTCGGCGAAGGTCGCAGCTTACCATCGGAAAGCATTGGACATGGAACCTGTGAATTTCAATATTGTGACGCAGGCCGAGTCGGTCGTAGATGGACAGAACAATTTGGTAAATTGCATCGATGAGGAGGTGAAAGTAGAGATAGGTTATCCATCGGAGCAAGCTGGGCAGGCGGCTTATATGGCGTTAGACCGCGCTACGGCAGACCTGCGTGCGGGCTTGATAGATGTATTGCTTACGGCACCCATCAATAAACACACGATACAGTCCGACAATTTTGCTTTTGCCGGTCATACTGAGTATTTGGACGACCGTTTAGGCGGCGGAGGCAAGTCGCTGATGATATTGCTTACCGACAATTTGCGCGTAGCTCTCGTAACGGGGCATATACCGGTGTCGGAAGTGTCGCATGTACTGTCGCAAGATTTAATACTTGAAAAAATAGAGGTATTCCGGGCTTCCTTATGTCGCGATTTTGGCATAGAGAAGCCGCGCATAGCTGTTTTGTCGCTCAATCCTCATGCCGGCGAAAACGGATTGTTGGGAAGCGAAGAGCAGACTATCATCATGCCGGCTATTGAAGCTGCCAAACAGAAAGGGTGGCTTTGCTTCGGTCCTTACGCCGCAGACGGTTTCTTCGGGACGGAGCATTACCGTCACTTCGATGGAGTGTTGGCAATGTATCACGATCAGGGCTTGGCTCCGTTTAAGGCGATAGCGATGGATGAAGGGGTTAATTTTACGGCCGGTCTGCCGTTCGTACGCACTTCACCCGACCATGGGACGGCTTATGATATTGCCGGCAAGGGTAAGGCGTCGGAGGCTTCGTTCAGAAAAGCATTATATACGGCAATAGATATTTATCGCAATCGTCTTTTCGATGACGAAATACACGCGTCGCCTTTGCGTCGTCAGTATGTAGATCGCAGCGGTGATAAAGAGGTACTCGACCTCACGGGCGAGGGCGACGAGTAGTCGCTTCGACTGCAAGGAGGGTAGTCTTGCCGGGCGGTTGACCAATGTAGTATGTTGCGATACCAAGTAGAAACACTTCATTTACAGAGGTTGCTATCTGCTGCCTCTCTCGAAAAAGAAAGAAAAACAGAAA
The DNA here is from genome assembly GCA_944321085.1 of uncultured Barnesiella sp. Classification (GTDB taxonomy): domain Bacteria; phylum Bacteroidota; class Bacteroidia; order Bacteroidales; family Barnesiellaceae_A; genus Barnesiella_A. The sequence continues at coordinate 32,142 of CALUJY010000015.1, read as the reverse complement.
CGATAAAAATGGAAGATAGTTATGGGAAAAGAGACATCTACCAGAATTCAAACTTCTATTCTCAATGCTCTTGAGAAGAAAGTTCTTGTATGGCTTGCCGGAAAGCAGCCGCGTTGGGTGACATCGGACGTATTAACGTATATCGGTGTGTTGGGCGCCGTTGTATGCGCCGTAGGTTTTGCTTTGGCAAATCTCGACATCAGGTATTTGTGGTTGTCGTCGTTAGGCTTGGTAATCAATTGGTATGGCGATAGCCTCGACGGGACATTGGCACGTGTACGCAATACGCAACGTCCGATATACGGTTTCTTCATAGACCATACGCTCGATGCCATAACGATAAGCATTATGTGTATAGGTGCCGGATTGTCGCCTATTTTCAGACTCGATGTAGCTCTCTTGGTATTGGCCGGCTATTTGGTACTCTCTATCTATACTTATGTCTGCACCATATTGAAAGGCGAGTTCAGGCTTACCTATGGTAGCTTAGGCCCTACGGAGTTCCGCCTAATAGTTATTATTATCAATACTGTGGTTATGTACACACCGTGGGTCGGCATACGGATGAGTTGTGAAGTGTTGGGAAAGAATGTAGAGTATGGCGTTTTCGATATTGCCGGCGTAGCCATAGCAGTGATACTTTTTGTAATGCAGTTCTCACAGTTCCTGAAAGACCGTCGAATACTTTCGGAGCAAGACCCGTTAAAGCCGTATAAACCGCAAGACAAGTAATGGGACGAAAGCTGTCGGTAAGGATAGTGCGTACTTATATTGAGTTTGTGCTGAGCCGGTTGCTCGGCACGGGCGTAGATACACTCGTATTGTGGATATGCTCTACCTTTATCCTTAGCGGCACATATTTCGGGCGTAATGTTGTATCGCCCATTATCTCTTTTGAGTTTGCGGTGATGAGCAATTATGTATGCTCCTATTTTTGGATATGGCGCACACGTATAGAGAGGCGCGGCATGCGCACGTTTTGGTCGCGTTTTGTGATTTTCAACCTCTCGTCGGTAGCGGGATTTCTCGTGAAAATGCTTTTCTTACAGGTGTTTGTCATTACATTCAAGTGGAATGTGGTGGTATGTAATCTCGCTGCTTTGCTTATATCGGGTATTCTTAACTTCTTGCTTGCCGATTCTATGGTATTTCGCAAGCGTAAGCCACGGGTTGATAAGAATGCAGCAGGCGTTTTTGCCATTCCCGACGAACCTGTTAAGTTGCAAGACCCTTTTTTGACATCTGTCGATTCGGAACAAGACCCTCCTGCCGCAAGCAACAAGGCGTAAATTCCCTAAACATAAAACAGGATGGCATCCCCAATTATTTCGGGATGCCATCCTGTTTTTTTCTCCTAATGGAAAGCTGTGTTTATAGCGATGAGTCGCTTTTTTCTTGGTCTTCCTGACGGGCTGTTTCCGACTTCCAGATAATGCCTTTATCGATAGCGTTTGTGAAGAAATAAGCCTCTTGTTCGGTCTTCTTTTTCAGTCCGCCGAGGGTCATGTATATGTTGCCGTTTGCGTCGTAAATGGTGGTGCGGTTCATGTCGTACGATTGGCGAGGGCCGCGACAGAAGAGGGCATAATAACTTTCTCCATCGAGTTCATAGAGCGTGATGACACTGTAACGTTGGTCGAGCGAGACAACCTGTTCTTGGAGCCACGAAGGCAATGCGGTCACCGTTTGTTGCTTGCTTTTGCATGCGGTAAGCAAGATGGCACACAAAGCAACAATGCAGAATGGGAGAATATAATGTCGTTTCATAGTAATATTATGGTATTCGTGTAGCAGCGACGTGCCGTATTTTATATTCGGGGGCTTGCCTCGCCTTTCGGTGGGCATCCCCCCGAGTGTGTATAGGCGTCAGGCCTTGTATTTAATCCACTTGAAGAGTTCTTTATACGACACTTTCTTGCCGTACATGAGTATGCCTACGCGGTAAATGCGTCCGGCAACCCAAGTCATGCCGATGGCACTGCCGTACAGTATCACCAATGAGAGTATGATTTCCCACAGTCCTACGCCGAAGGGGATGCGCACCATCATGACGATGGGCGATGTAAAGGGTATCATAGAGCACCACCAAGCCATGCCGCCGTCGGGATTTTCGGCGCTGAAAATACCTACATAGAAGGCAAAGAGGATAATGATGGTGACGGGCACCATAAATTGGTTTGTGTCGGAGTCGTTATCGACAGCAGAACCTATGGCTGCGAAGAGCGAAGCATAGAGGATATATCCGCCTATGAAATAGAGGACGAGGCTGATGATAATCTGGGTAAAGTTGATACCCGATAAGGTTTGCATTATCTCGGCCATTTCGGGATTTACGGCAGGTGTGGTTGCCATGGCGCCTGCGGTATTGAGCGATTGGGCGATTGAGGCGCTTTCACTCGTAAGCAGAGGTATGCCTACGATAGCGCCAACGCCTACCATCAGTCCGAAAATAAGCAATACCCAAATAGCTATTTGGGTAAGTCCTACCAACCCTACGCTGATAATCTTGCCCAGCATGAGGTCGAACGGTTTTACCGACGATACCATAACTTCTACAATGCGGTTGGTCTTTTCCTGCATGACGCTGGTCATAACCATGCCGCCGTACATAAAGAGGAAGATGTAAATGATTAGGGTCGATGCCATACCTACGAATGTGGCAAAGTCGGCCGAGGTTTGCGTGTCGCCCTCCTCATCGAAGCGAATAGAGGTAATATTGAGCTTGATGTTGCTTTCGTCGATGATTTCTTGCAGGTTGGGTATGTCGAAAGAGGCGAGTTTCTGTTCGCGCAGATACTCTTCCATGCAGTTGCGTACGTGCGCCTCGAAGCCCGTTGTTGTTTGCTTGTGCGAGTATATCGCCATGTCCGACGGGTTGTCAAGCAAGTTGCCTGTGATGACGATATAGGCATACGGCTCGGCATCTTCGCGCATCTGCTCGGTAGAGGCGGGCGTGTCTAAGTATGTAAACGTATATTCGTCGGTGTTTTCAAAGACATTGCGGTACAGTCCTGTTTGGTCTACCACAGTGACGTTTCGCATATCGGGAGTGTTGAATACCTCTATGAAGATGGGTATGCAACATATCAGTACAAGGAGTATGGGCGAGAGAATCGTCATGATGATAAACGATTTCTTCTGTACCCGCGATTTGTATTCGCTTTCTATAATCAAGGGAATTTTACTCATGGCTCTTCGGTTTTTAGCTTTTATGACAGCATGTCGGGGTTGTTGTTTTCGCCCACGGTATCGATAAAGATTTCGTTCATCGAGGGGAGAATCTCTTCAAACATGGTGAGCTCGCATTGTTGCATCAGTGCGCTTATCAATTCGTTGTTTGTGACAGACTTATCGCGTTTGCGTACAATGGCGGTCGTTTCACCTATGGTATCTACCACATTATAGAGGTCGGTATCGGCTGGAGGTGTGCCTTGGGTGAATGCAATTTTGAAAAGATGCTTTTTGTGGCTCTCGCGAATCTCTCCTATCTTGCCTTGCAGTACGGCGTGAGACCGGTTGATGAGGGTGATTTCGTCGCAAATCTCCTCGACCGAACTCATGTTGTGGGTAGAGAAGATGATGGTGGCACCCTCTTTCCGCAGTTCGAGAATCTCGTTTTTGAGGAGGTTCGCATTCACGGGGTCGAATCCGCTGAAAGGCTCATCGAAAATGAGTAGCCGGGGACGGTGAATCACGGTGGCGATAAACTGTATTTTTTGTTGCATACCTTTCGAGAGCTCTTCGACTTTTTTCTTCTCCCAATCGGTGATTTCGAACTTTTGCAACCACTGTCTGATGCGGGTCTGTGCATCGATGCGCGAGAGACCTTTCAGGCGGGCAAGGTACATGAGTTGTTCGCCCACTTTCATCTTTTTGTATAGTCCGCGTTCTTCGGGCAGATAACCTATATTGTCGACATCCGACGGTACCGACAGTCGGCCATTGATAAACACCTCTCCGCTGTCGGGGCCTGTGATGTGGTTGATAATGCGAATGAGGGTGGTTTTGCCTGCACCGTTAGGGCCTAAAAGCCCATAGATGCAATTCTCGGGAACATGAACGGTCACATCGTCGAGTGCTTTGTGCGAAGCATATTGTTTGACAATGTTGTTGGCTTCGAGATAGTACATAAAAGGGTTTGTATTTTGTTATGTAAGATAGCGATTGTTGCTATAAATATTTTTTGCGCTACAAAAATAGCAAATATATCGATTATCGGGGGACGATATGTTGTGAAAGTTGTGTGAAATCTGTCTGATGTGCGTGCCGTGCGTCGGTAAAAGAAATAATGTGAGGCAGATGTATATCTTTTTCTATCCTTTGGGGGTGACGATGCGTTCGCCCAAATAGCGGGCGAGTTCTTTCCGCACCTCCATGTATTGGGCTATCTCTTCCATGATGTGGGTTACTTTTCCTTCGTCGGTTGTGGTACGCAGTTCGTTGCGCAGTTCGTCGATGCGTCGCACTACGATGGTATCTTTCAGTTCGAAGATAGCGCGCGGTATGAGCTCGCCGAGGGTATCTATTTCGCGCGCCACAACCTGAAATTTGGTGTGTATCTTGCTGAGCTGGTGGCGGTCGCTTATCAAATCGGCTGCTTGGAGGCTTATTTCGTTGTCGGGACTGTTGATGAAGTGGTGCCCGATATAGGAGGCCTCGGCTTCGTATCGTATGGCGTTGCAGTCGTTGTGAAAACGTTCGTCGATGCTGGCGATGAGTTTTTCATCGGCTTGTGTCAGAGCTTCGAGCTCTTGTTGCCGTTTGGTTTGTAACGCATCAATTCGTTGGGCAAGTTGCAATTCGCCATATTCAGCGGCAGCTTCGGGCAAGATTTGACGGGCTTCGTCGTACATGCGTGCGTAGAGCGGGTGAGTGAACGTGATGTTATCGGCCGCAAGTTCGCGTGCGATGTAGTCTATTACGCGGCAAGAGTCATACGCTTCGGTTACCTCGTTGTAGTAGGGCATGGTGGCAAATCCGTAGCGTAGGATATAGCGTATAAGTTCGCGTTCGCATTCTGAAAAGAGTCGGTTTTCGGTCTTTTTCTTGACGGGGAGCGTAACAACAGGCGTGTCGATGTCGCTTGTCGGTAAGGTCGCTACATCGGTCGTGCCTTCGCCGGTCGATGTCGCAGTGCCGGTCGGCTGGTTCGTCTCATCGGTTTGGGGCACTGTCGGTGTCCCGGTTGCGGATGCGTTGTGCGGTTGTGTGTCGGTCGTGTATGGCGCAGGCTTTTTGCTGAGCTCTTGTTCGCGGTTGTTGCGTATGATTTTGTTCACCTCGCGCATGAGCATCTTTTCATCGGCTTCGAGCAATCGCGCACACTCTTGTACGTAGACCGAACGTAGAATGGTATCGGGGATGATGGCGATAGAGCGCACGATGTCGCCAATTAGCGCAGCGCGTTTGATGGGGTCGCTGCCTGCCCCTTCGAGGAGTAGTTGCGTTTTGAAGCGGATAAAGTCGGTTTCGTGACTTTTTATGTATGTCGTAAAGTCAGATGCACTCTGTTTTTTGGCAAACGAGTCGGGGTCGTCGCCATCGGGCAGCAGCACTACTTTTATATTGAGCCCTTCGCGCAAGATAAGGTCGATGCCTCGTATAGAGGCTTTAATGCCTGCCGCGTCGCCGTCGTAAAGTACCGTGATGTTGTTGGTGAAACGGTGTATGAGGCGTATCTGTCCGGGTGTGAGCGAAGTGCCCGACGAAGCCACCACATTCTCTATGCCGGCTTGGTGCATGGAGAGTACGTCGGTGTAACCCTCTACGAGGTAGCAGCAGTCGTTGCGAACGATGGCTTGCTTGGCTTGGAATATACCATATAGCACGTCGCTTTTGTGGTACACTTCCGACTCGGGCGAGTTGACATATTTGGCGGTTTTATCGTCTTTTTTGAGTACCCGGCCGCCAAAGGCGATGACCTTGCCCGAAAGACTGTATACGGGGAAAATGACACGCCCCTTGAAGCGGTCGTAAAGGTTGCCGTTTTGAGACTCTAAGCATAGACCGGTCTTTATGAGATACTCTTTTTTGTACCCTTTTGCGAGGGCTTCCGTGGCAAGAGCGTCGCGCTTTTCGGGCGAGAATCCGAGTCCGAATTTTCGGATGATGTCCTCCCCGAAGCCCCGTTCGCGGAAGTACCCCATGCCTATGGCGCGTCCTTCGGGGTTTTCGAACAAGGTATCGGCGAAAAATTTTTGCGCAAACTCATTGACGATGAGCATACTCTCGCGGTCGCTTTTGCGCTGTTTCTCTTCGTCGGTAAGCTCGCGTTCGTGTATTTCTATATTGTATTTGTGTGCCAAATAGCGCAGTGCCTCGTAGTAGGATATTTGCTCATGCTCCATAATGAAATGCACGGCGTTTCCGCCTTTGCCGCAACTGAAACACTTGCAGATACCTCGTGCCGGCGATACCGAGAACGAAGGGGTCTTCTCCTCATGGAAAGGGCACAACCCCACATAGTTGGCACCTCGGCGTCGCAACGTTACAAAGTCCGATACGACTTCGTAGATGTTGGCTGCCTCCATTATGCGTTCTATGGTTGCGGGGTCTATCATGCTATGATGCTGGTTTTGGAATACGAAGTTACACAATTTATTTCAAGTATCATGCAGTTGCGTAGGCAAGGTTATAATTTTTCATTGCTACGGTCTCGGCATGTACTGCTGTGGTAGTCGGGATATGTCGGGCGAAAAGCAAAAGAGCCTGCTCCCCGACGGGAGCAGGCTCTTTTGTAGCAAAATGAAGATGGTGTTATTCGGCGTAAACGTTGAGATTCTTTATCTCCCATGTCGAAGAAGCGGTGTCGTCGCACATATATTTGAAGGCGAGGCGTACGCCTGCTTTGAGATATTGCGAGGGAACGACACAGTCGCCCGAGGGAGAGAACGTCCAGCTGTTACCGCTGGCATAGCTGGCAATGGTTACTTGTGTCCATGTAGCTGTACTGGGGTCGCCACTGTTGTAGTTGTCGCTCACCCACAAGGTGTGGTTGTTGGTGAGGTTGGCCATATCGGCAAAGTTGATGGCGTGCTCAAATACGATGGTAGCCGAGGCTTTGCCCGAGAGGTCGATGGCCGGCGAGATGAGCCAGTCTTCGTTGGGATAGTTGGTGCCCTCTACATAGCCCGACATCTTGGCTCCGTAACGGGTGTCGATGCCCCATACTTGCTCGCCCTCTACGCTGTAAGCGGTGAAGTCGCCCAATGAGCCGTTGAGGAATGTCTCGCTGAATACTACATTGCCTGTGGGAGTGTCGCCACCGCCTTCACCCGGGTCGGTACCGTAGGTAACACCTTCGACGATGGCGCAAGTTACGTTCTTCACGCCGTGAGTGAGGAAGTATTCCTCAATCGAGCCATAGAGCATCACCTCTTTGCCATCCATTTCGGGGTGCTCGGGCAGGTTGATGCCGTCTCTTACAGCGTTTCCGGGCAGCTGTACGGCGATGCAGTTATCGGTGTTGGTCTCGTTGGCATCGGCAGCGATAAGCAGGTTGGTGCCACGTTGCGAGCCGTCGGGGATGGTAAACGGAGCATCGAATTCGGCATTCTCGCTGATGCTCTTACCGGCTATTTGTCCTACGATAAAGGCTTTTACCCAACCGCTGGCACCGTTGCGGTTCAACGTTACTACGTCGGCAGCCGTGTAGGGATTGGTCTTGGAGCCGTCACCTTCCAAGTTACCCGGGTTGACGGGTTCGTCTGGCAGTGTACCGATGGTTTGGCCTTCGAATTTGGCAGCTGTGGTGTTTTTGAGACCGGCAGCGCCGAAGTATTTGATGAGTTGTCCCTTTATCATCACCTCTTTGCCGTCATTGGTAGGATTCTCCACGAGGTTGAGTACGTCGCGTATTTGGCCGGCAGAGAGTTGCACTACGAGGCAGGCCGATGTTGATGTTTCGTCGGCTTTGGCGGCGATAAGCAGGTTGGTACCTTGCTCGGCAACCGTTCCGTCATCGTAGGTTTGTCCGTGGAAGGGAGCCTCGAACTCAGCCTCGTCTCTGAGGCTGCTACCTGCTACCTGACCTACGATGTAACCTTTTACCCATACCTCTGAGCTGTCCATATTATGAACGAGGGCTGCCGATACGTTATAAGGGTCGCTTTCTGTTCCTTGTCCGGCAGGTTGTGTATAGTCGGTGTTATTGCCGCCGCCATTGGGGTCGAACGGCTCGGCGTTGGTGCAAGCTCCGAAGAGAATAGTCATGGCTGCTAAGCCGAAAAATGATAATTTCTTCATAATTTTTTATTTTTCAACGATTATTTTACAGTAAGATTTTTCATTTCCCATGTAGCCGACTCGGTGTCGCTGCACAGATATTTGAAGGCAAAGCGTACGCCGGCTTTCAGGTATTGCGAGGGAATGCTGCATTGTCCCGATGATACATAGTTCCAGCTTGTTCCGTCGGGGTAGGTGGCAATGGTTACTTGTGTCCAGTCGGCATTGTTGGGGTCTCCTTCGGTGTAGTTGTCGCTTATCCACAGGGTGTGGTTGGTTTTGAGGTTGGCTACATCGCCTTTGTTGATGGCGTGTTCGAAAGAGATGGCTGCCTTTTCGCAAGACGAGAGGTCGATGGCCGGCGAGATGAGCCAGTCTTCGTTGGCGTGGCTGCTGCCGTTCTGGTAGCCCGATATGGTGGCGCCGTATTGGTTGTCGGCTCGCCAGGTTTGTGTGCCCGTTACACTATACGCTGTGAATTCGCCCAGTGTTCCGTTGAGGAATGTCTCGCTGAAAATGGCGGGAGTGGGGGTAGGTGCGCTGCCAGTCTCGAATCCCTCCAAATCGTTGAGTGTGCGTATAGTGAGCTGTATTTCACCTTCGGTCGTGGGTGAGTTTTTATACCAGCTTACGAGCGCTACTACATCGCCCCATTGGTCTTCGTCGGGGATGCGGATGTCGGCAAAGCGGGCATATTCGCTCGATGAGATGTATGCAACGTTGCCATCGGCATCGGCAATCTGGCGAGCCTGCGGATAGCCTACGTTGTAAGTACCGTTGAAGGTCGAGGGCGCGAAGATTTTGTCTGCGTCGCTGAGACGCTCTCCACCGTCACCCAAGCCGGTAAAATGTACGTCTTTGATTTTGACGAGTCGGCCGTACATAGTAGAGTCGCAAGCAAGCAACTCAGGGATAGTAATCTCTTGTAAAATGATGGCCGACGTATCGGGGATGCCTATGAGTTGTACGCGGGCATCGAAGTAGGGATAGGGAATACGACCCGGCTCAACACGGCTGTAATTGGTGTTGAAAGTCTCTACGCCTAATTGCACCATATCGGCATAGCGACCCAAAATGAGACCTTTGCACTTGATGGCAATAACCTGTCCCAGCGGGAGAGTTCCCGAGAGGCTGCCGGCATCGACACTGATTTTGAGAGCTTCTCCTGTTTGTGTGTCTTGGATAACCATGTATTTGTATATGTTGCCTGCCACATCGGTAGAGGTGATGCGTCCTTTGATGATGACTTCGCTTTCGGTATCGATATAGTTGATAGAGAAGACAGAGTCTTTACGGTCGAATGTCTGCTTGAAGTCGGCAATAGACATGGTCTCAGTCCATGCCGCATCGTTGCCGACGATAAGTTGGTCGGCTGGTATGGGGTCGAATTTGGCACAGCCTGCCATCGTAAAGCCAAGTGTTGCCAACAGCGCCCATGTATATTTATTGTATTTCATAATTATATATGCTTTTTAGTTGGTTGTATAGGATTTAGAACTTTAAAGCGACGTTGAGGAACATATTGAAGCCCCAAGCGTAGTAGTAGCGGTTGGGGAATTTGTCGACCGTCTGTATCGCTTTGACTGCGCTGCGGGTATTGCGGCTCAGACGTGCTTGCTGGTAACCTCCTGTTACAAGGTCGGTGTTGTTGAGCAAGTTGTTGAGGCTGAGGTTGATGTTGAGCTGTTGCTTGCGGTTGTTGAAGTAGATGACTTTACCTACCGAAGCATCGAGCAGGAAGCCTCCTTTGAGGCGCTCCTGTGTGCCCAAGAGAGCCTTTTGCTCTTCGGTGTAACCGGCATAGTATTGCATTTGGCCGTCTTTATTGGGATAGTAGCCACCTTTGACATTCATCTTGGTGAAGCGGGAGGGCGAGAAGTCGAGGTAGTTCTTGTCGAAGTACGACAGCGTAACGTCGGCAAACCACATCTTGGGATGGAAGTAGCTGAGTGTTGCGCTTACTGCGAGTTGCGGGCCGTTGCTTACCATAAGGTCTTTGGTATATACGGTCTCTATTACATCGGTACTCTCGGTAAGGTCGGTGGGTATCTCGCCGGTAAATACGTTGCAACCGTTCTCGGCACTCATTACACCGATAGCATTGTCTGTGTAGCGGTAGTCGCCGTATGTACCAGCCAATTGCAGCGAGAAGCCGTAGATGAGGTCTATGTCAAGACCCAACTCTACGCCGCGGAATACGCGGTCTACACCGCTCAAAGTATGGTTGACGAATGTGTGGAACTCGTCATTGTAGTAGCCGGTGCTTTCGGTACCGTCTTGCATGTGGGTTTGGAAGAGAGTGAGCCGACCTTGTATGCGTGAGTAGTTAAACATCCAGTTGATGTCGTAAGAGAGAACTTTCTCGGAGGTAAGACCCGGGAGCTGTCTGTCTTTTACACGGGGTGCTACGTAGCTGTACGAAGGCAGCGGGGCGCGGCTCTCGATAAGTCCGTTGACTACTACGCGGTTGTGGGCGTCGGCTTTCCATGTGAGCCCGACTTTGAATGCCGGGTCGAGGAAGTAAGTGAGTTTTCCGAAACCTTTTGATTGCTCGCCTATCACTTCGGCACGACCGTTACGCATAAGACCTTCGCGTTGGAATTGTGTGTAATTGAGTGCCAAAGCATAGTAAATATCGAGGTAGCGGGTATTCCAGAAGTTGTCGATGAATGCCGATGCCTTTACAATATGCAGATTGTAGTTGTAACCGAAAACATCGCCTTCATGAACGGCGCGGTTGGGATTGTCGAGGTCGTTTTGGATAATGGTGGTGTTGGTGCTGAAATCACGCTCGGCAAATTGGTCGATATCTATCCATTGATTACCTCCCAACAAGTCGTCGACCGTCTTGTAGTGCATGCCTTTGCCGTATTTGCCCGACAGACCGGCATGCAACAACAGCTTGTCGTTGATTTGGTTGGTGTAAAGGGCATTGAGAGCCGACTCCATGAGGTCGTTGTGACGACGCTCCAATATGTAGTGTGCGCTGCCATCGGGGTCAGCGGCGTTGTTCAGGTAGTTGGCTTGGTAGAGAGCTGCCCAGTTGATTTGTGTAATGTCGGTGTTGTTGTTAATCCATTCATTACGCAGAGCATTGTAAAGGTCGGTGTTTACATCGTTGTAGAATGGGTTGTCGGTATCTTCCGGTCCGTTTACGTTGAGGTTGGTATATTGGAAGCTCGGTAAGTTGCGGTAGTAGTCGGGGCGCGGGTCGGGAGCATTGTAGAATGCAAGCGCGCTGTTGCTATATTTATTATAATGGTATGCGGCACCTATTTTAAGGTTGCTGCGGTCATTGATTTTCCAATCGTAGTTGACAACGACTGTGGGGTCGTAGCTTTGTACGATGCGCGAGTTACGCACTTTGCCGTCTTGGTAGCCCCAATATGAGTTGTAGTATATACCGCGGTAGTCGTAAACTTCTTGCGTCGAAGCGCTCGATTGTCCGCGTTCGGTGGGAGCTCCCCATGTGGTGATAGCGATGCTGTGGTCTCCGAATATCTTCTGTGCAGCAAAGAAATAGCCGAAAGAGTTGTATGAAGTACCTTCGTTGCGGCCTTTGTCAGCCCAGCGATATGCAATCGAACCGGTGAATGCCCAGCCGTTATCCATAATGCCTGTGGCGTAAGTGGCTTGCCCGCGTAACATATATGAACGGTTGGTGTATGACAAACCTACATGTGCTCCTGCTGCATACTCGGCGGCGTAGGTATTGATGTTGGTAGCACCGGTGAGGGAACCGAAAGAATAGCCTGTCATATCGAGGCCGTTGATAACGTCTTTGTTGCGGGTGGCATTGTTAAGACCGCCGATACCCGAGTAATTGAACCTGCCACGCTCGCTGTCAGTGAAGTCAATACCGTTGATAGAGGTGGCGTGGTCGCGTTGGTCGTATCCCCTCAGAGAGAAGCGCATGGGGCTGAATGTGTAGCTCGATGTGCTAAGGTAGGGGTCATCTGACGATGAAGTTAAGTAGGCTACCGATTGACTTGCTATGGCGCCTTCGTCTTCGAGCAGAGCCTCATCGAAGAGTAATGCGTTGTCTTCGGCGCTCATATCGTCGATGACGACTTTCCGTTGCATCTCGGTGTTGATAACCAACGGAGTAGAGACAACGGTAATGTTGAAGGCTTGCGGTTCGAAGCCATTCTTGGAGAATGTAATGGTGGTTTTGCCTTCGGTTACGTCTCGTAACTCGAACTGTCCGTCAGAACCCGTTTTCACGGTTTTCTCATCGCCCGGAATCGATACTTGTACATCGGCAATGGGCGTTTTCGTTTCATTATCGACAACAATACCTTGCACTATGCCTGCAACGGCTGGCAGACAAGCGGCGAAAGAGAGTAGGATTGTTGTCCAAAAAAATCGCTTCATAAGTAAAGGTTTAATTTTGGAATGATCAGATTGTATTGTTTTTTATATACTTACAATGTGTTTTCATATATGTTTTTATGGAGCATTTTGCCCTTGTATTCCCTACCGTTACCGATTGAGGAAATTGAAAAATAGTAAAGTCTGCAAATTAAAGAAAAGTTTTCCTATTATCCTATTTCATTGCTATGAAAAATATTGCTTATCGGCAAATAGTGCTTCCTATGGGTTGTAGAGGCTTGTCGCATTTTGTTGTTTGTACTTTTGTATTGTTAAATGAAAGTTTTCATGTCTATGAGATTTGTTATTGGACGGAATATGCTATATTTACGCCGTGAAAAAAATGGTATATTATATTACATATTGTAAATAGAGGTTATATGAAGAAATTTGTATTATTCGTTTTGTTGAGCTTCGTTATTACGACTGTTGCCTATTCACAAGGCAAAGTTGCTGTGTATTCGGTGGCGTTTTATAATTTGGAAAACCTTTTCGATACCATCGATCAGCCCGACGTTCTCGACGAAGAGTTTACGCCTACGGGTACTTATCGCTGGGGCGCACTCAAATATCGTAACAAAGTCAATAATCTTGCCTATGTGCTGAGTAAACTTGCCACCGACAAGTTTTGTCCGCAAGGTCCTGCCGTGATAGGGGTGAGCGAGATAGAGAATCGGGGCGTATTGGAAGATTTGATAGCTGCCGAACCGCTTGCCGGGCGTAATTATGGCATTGTACACTTCGATAGTCCCGACCGTCGTGGCGTTGACGTGGCATTGCTTTATGATAAGAACCAGTTTGTGGTAGATACTGCCATCAGTGCGCGTTTGCACATGAAGTGTGCTCCCGATGATCTTACACGTGACCAGCTTTTGGTAAGCGGTCGGTTGGCAGGTGAAAGAGTACATTTTATCGTCAACCACTGGCCTTCGCGTTGGGGTGGTGAGGAGGCTTCGAGTCCCCGCCGTGAGGAGGCTGCTGCTCTCACGCGTCATCTTGCCGACTCGGTACTGGCTGCCGACCCCGATTCGAAAGTTATTATCATGGGCGACCTTAATGACGACCCCTATAACAAGAGCGTGAGTCAGGTATTGGGTGCGGTGAAGAAGCAAGACGAGGTAACTCCCGGCGGTTACTTCAATGCTATGTGGGATTTGTATGACCATGGTATAGGTACGCTGGCATATAACGGAGCATGGAACTTGTTCGACCAAATGATACTTTCGGCCAACCTTGTGGGGAAAGACCGCTCGACCTTGAAGTATTTTAAGACCGAGATTTTCAACAAAGAATTCCTGCGTCAGCAGACCGGTAAATATAAAGGTTATCCGTTACGCACGCATGCGCAAGGTCGTTATCTTAACGGATATAGCGACCACTTCCCGGTAATCATCTATTTGGCAAAGCGGGTGGAATAATCGCTTGGCTACATAGTTGAGTTATTTATTATTTATATAATGTATAAAATAAAGGGCGACACAAAGTATGTGTCGCCCTTTTGTTGTGTATACTGACATGTTTTTTCGTCGTTGTCCGAGGCAGTTATCCGAAGAAGGGAGCATACTCGGTCTTTTCGCGCGACGCATTCTCTATGCCGCCGTTATCGACATGCAAGACGGCAACGGTGATGTTGTCGTTACCGCCGGCCTCTATGGCAGCTTTGATAAGGGCTGAACATGCCTCGCGGGGCTTGGCATCGTATTGCAACAGGAGTTGTGCGATAGAGTTGTCGTCGAGAAGCTCGGTGAGGCCGTCTGTGCAGAGCATCAGCGTGTCGCCGGTTGCCAAGGGCAGGAGTGTAGTGTCGGGACGCACGTTCTGGCGGTCGTCGCCGAGGTATCGTGTGATGCGTTTGCGTCCGGGGTGCATCGCTGCGTGGTAGGCATCGATGCGACCGGCATCCAAGAGCTCTTGTATGTATAGGTGGTCGCGGGTGAGTTGTTTGAGACCCATCTGCGGGTTGTAAAGGTATGCCCGGCTGTCGCCGCACCATGCGATATGCGCTTTCTTATTGTATATCCATGCAGCTACAAGCGTCGTACCCATACCCCATGTGGTAGGGTCGTCATAGACGCGTTGTTTGATGCGTCGGTCGGCTGTACCACTTACGACTTTGAGATATTGTATGCCGTTATCGTCATTTTCGACGACCGAAGGTTCCATATATCCCGGTGAAAAGTATTTGATAAAAGTTTGCACGGTGATGTCGGCGGCAACTTCGCCGGCATTCATGTCGCCCATGCCGTCGGCCATGACAATCATGGCTCCATCGGTTTTGTCGGGGAGTGATGCTTGCGCGTATGAATCGTTCCATTGGGCAGTCATCAGCGATGGGCAGATGGCAAAGCGGTCTTCGTTGTTGTTGCGGCGTAACCCGATGTTGGTTTCTGCCGCTATTTTTATTTGCATGTTATCCATAATTGATAGGATTATTTTCGGGTGCAAAATTATCCTTTCGGGGTGAGATTAGCAAAAATAATCTGTGTAGAAACAGTTAAATGTTGGTTTGTATTTCTTATGTCGTCGAGTGCTTGCGTTCTTTGAGCTGTTATTACAACTTGTCGTTGTCGTCGTCTTCCTCCTCTTCACCCGGGTTGAGGGTCTGCATCTCGGCATATTCGTTCCACTCCGAGTCGTTTTCGGTGTAGATAGTGATGGGTAGTTGCTCGAACGGAGCAAGTGCGTCGTTGAGCCTGTTGCCAAAGGCGAGGATATTGCGGGTGTAGAAAATCATATTTCGCTCACTGTCACCGGTATAGATACCTGTAAGAATGGCGAGTTTGTCTTTTTCCATGGCCTTTTTGAGAGCAGTGAGTGCATTTTCCATCAGTTCGGCACTCTTTTCGTCGGGCATCCCGTTAGAGTCGGGGTGGTAGCTCCATGTTATTTCTACGCGGTAAGGAAATTTTCCCGATAGCCTGAAATCGTCGATATGGCATCGTCCCGATATGAATATTGTGCGGTTGCCGGTTTCGCTCTCGGCGATAGCCGTGAACCATTCGTCGGAAAGTTTCATGATGAATGAAAAAAAACTTCACCAATTTATGTTATTGGCGAAGTTTTTAATTTTGTGGTTAGAAGAAAAAATGAATGATACATTATTTTTTCCCAGCTTCGATAGATGCTTTGCGGAATTCTTTGAAAAGCGACTCCAACTCCAAGCTGGCTTTGCGAGCACGTACGCCGGCAGCTTTATTACCTTTTTCAACTACGGCGTTAGCATTGGTTTCAAATGTTTCCCACTCTTTTTTAATTTTCTCAACTAAGGTCTCCATGATAAGCTCTTTTTTAGTAGTTAATAGTATTGAAGTTTATGTTTTCCAAATCTTTTGCCAATGATTGATGCTGCAAATTTAAGATAAATAACCGAATTGCTTATCGCTTTCGCTGAAAATAATGGGTTAAAATGAAAAGTTATAGTTAATAAAACTAAAATACTGATATAGGGGTATGCTGTGAAGCATGAAAAAGGCTCTTTACGCTTTTAGGAGCCTTTTTCGGAAGCGGTAAGCGATGTTGCGGTTTATCGGTTGCGCTCTTTCTTCTCTTTTAGGGCGATTTGTGTAGAGTTGATGATATTTTGCCACACGACATACGAGGCAGGAGCTACCGATGCTATGGGGTGCAGGTAGGTAAGTGCCATCCATATCGCAAGAACGGTATTTTTCTGTCCCAAACCTTGTGCTCCCGATATCCTGTCGCCATAGGCTGCCCCTATTTTCCGACCGGCAAAGAATTGCATTACGCAGCACAATAGGGCAATGGCGGCCATGGCAATCTCCTCGGGAATATAGGAGCTGGGTTGTTGCAGTACGAAGTTGACTGATTTTCCTACGACGATAAAGAGCGATATTGCCCATATATAGAATGCAATACTTTGCTTCGAGCGGATGGCTTCGTGTACCCGGGGGAGAAAACAATGCAGCAGGTAGGCCGTAAGGAGCGGCAGCAGCAGCAACGGGAGTACTTGCCGACAGATGGTTAGGCACGACTGTGTGAAGCCCATGTCTGTATGTACGCCGATAAAAGAGAAAAATATGGGCGAGAGGATGGCTACTGCCATGTTGCTGAGCAGACTGTATGAAACAAGTACCGAGAGGTTGCCTCCTAACATGGCAGCTACAACGGGTGCCGAGGTGGCTGTGGGGCAGAAAATACAGATGAATGCTCCCTCGGCTACGGCAGGGTCCCAAAGAGCCAGCAGAGCGTAAAATCCCCAACAGACACCCACTTGTACAAGGATGAGCCATAGGTACATAGGTGATATGCGTATGCTGTGAAGCGATAGCTTGCAGTAAGTTACCAACAGCATGGCGAATATGAGGTAAGGGGTGAGGAATACGATATATCCTGCAAAGTCGTGCGCGAGGGCTCCGGCAATCATAGCAACCGGTAAAGTAAATGTCCGTACTCGTTGTGTCATACTTGTTGTTCTGGTTAGCGGTGACAAAGGTAGTGATTTGTTGCTCTCGATATGTTGTGTTGCCTATGATTTATCATCTCCCGTTAGGTTCTATCTGTTTGTATGATTTGCATCTCGTCCAAAAGACA
The DNA here is from genome assembly GCA_944321085.1 of uncultured Barnesiella sp. Lineage (GTDB taxonomy): Bacteria > Bacteroidota > Bacteroidia > Bacteroidales > Barnesiellaceae_A > Barnesiella_A. The sequence goes on along the minus strand of CALUJY010000015.1, from coordinate 14,997 downwards.
GGGTGGAACCGCTTTATCGGCAGTTCCACCCTGTCTGGAAATAGCGTTTTTGTATAGTTCTTGTGATAGGTATGGTATCTTATGCTTACAATTTTATTTTTGTTGTAAGAAGTGTTTCGCCGTGGGGCGAGGCTACCTGTATAGTATAGATACCTTTGGGCAGACGTGTACTTGTAAAGGTGTCCGTTGCGATAGTTGTGGCCTCAGCAGCTACGCCATTGACGCGGTATATCCTTACGAGGCAATCTTTACCGCCCTCGATACGTATTTGACCATTGGCGGCGTAAGCCTTTATCGAGGGCTTGTCGGCCTTGGCGATAGTTGTTGCGCTGCTTCCCAATTTGCCTACACCGGCATAGAGCGGTACGATGTCGGGAATTTCTTCGGCGTTGTGCAGTACGGCATCGTAGCTGTAACAGTCGGCGGGGTTGAAGTCGGTAGGTTCAAACTGTTCGCTCTCTTTCAAAGTCTCTTGTTTGGCACCGTCTATATTGGTGCATTCAGGGGGCAGTTTACTGCAACTTTTGAAGATGTTGTCGACCAGCGTGGCGCGTCCGCCTTCCGAAAGTTTCCCGAATACAGGACGTTTGGTATCCTCGAAATAGCAATTCTCTACGTATGCGTTCGATTGGATACGGACGTCAAGACCGTCTTCGCAACCCTTCATGTAGTTGTTGAAATAGTGGTGCCGGCCAAAGCGGAGCAACGGCAGACGCGAGCCTTTGATATTTTCGAAATAGTTGTGGTGCCATGTGCAGGTGCGGTCGAAGTTGTCGCTGTCGCCTTTTCCCGACAAACAGGCTTTGCTGTGGTCGTGAAAGTAGCACCACGATATGGTGACGTATCGCGTATCGTTCTTGGCATCGATGAGTCCGTCATAACGGTCTTTGTGCTCGGTCTCTTTGGGGAAGTTGTATAGCTCGCAATGGTCTATCCAGATGTGTTGCGTGATGCGTTGGCTTGCGGGCAGGCTCTCATCGTCGGCCTGCATCGAGATACAGTCGGGGTCGCCTACCAAAACCTCGGCACCGTCGCGGAAGGCAACGATTTTGTTCTCGCCGCTTTTATCTACCGGTACGTCTTGCAGGGAGATGCGCAGGTTGCGGATAATGATGTTCTCTTTGCATTGAATGCTGATGCCTATCCGGTTGAGGAATCCTTTGTCGTCCTCGCCGATGAGCGTCTTGTTGGAGCCCAATTTAATGATTTCGCCGTAGGTCGATGCGATGGTGTTCTCGGCACCTTGTGTGGAGATGTGGCCGCTGGTAGTATCTACGTATGCCGTAATACCGGTGTTTATTTCGCGGTTTATGACAATGATGTAGGGCGTCGTTTCCTCTTCGGCGTAACGTTTCAGTTCTTCAAAGTTAGTAGGATATACGGTCTCTCCGCCTTCGCCACCGGTAGTGCCGCCTTCGAGAGTGGCAAAGCCTACCATGTCGAAGTTGGGTGTATTGGCCTGTAAAAGGAGTGTTGCAGTTGCTGCAAAAATAGAGATAAGGTGTTTCTTCATGATGGAATAGTTTTACGGATGCAAAGTTACGGCATCGTGCCGTTGTGCAGGTGAAATTTTTGTTTGATAGTGTATATTTTTTGTTTGAAACGAGAGCTGCAAGAGCGGTAAGCGGTCGCAACAGCCGATGATATGCAGAAAAAATGTATTTTTGTATCGTGTAAGTCGGGCTTGTCTCTGCGAGCAAAGCCCGTGAATTGTAACAGATAGCGTAATATTGTGGAATATAAGGATTTTGTAGAGTTGTTGCGGCAGCGCACCGGGAAAGAGAAAGGCGAGACAGAGGCTATGATAGAGAGCTTTTGTCGGGTTGTTACCGAGCGTTGCGCGCAAATGGATAGTGTGACGATACAGGGTTTGGGTACGTTCGAGGCGCGGAAGAAGATGGAGCGCATCTCTGTCAACCCCGCTACGGGACAGCGTATGCTCATACCTCCTAAAATAGTGGTGGTATTCAAGCCCAATACTTATATAAAAAACAGTTTGAAGGGGAGGGCTAAACAATGAATCAAAAGATAACGCTGCCCGATGTGGCCGAGTGGGTGGCTCGCCGGCAAGGTTGCAGCAAACGGGAGGCCGAACTCTTTTTGCGAGAGATGGCTTCGCTTACAGCCGAAACGCTTGCCTCGGGCGAGGCGTTGAAGATAGAGGGATTGGGTTTGTTCAAGCCTGTGTGGGTAGAACCTCGTACAACTGTCAATGTACAGACGGGCGAACCTTTCCTTGTGCCCGGGCATTACAAATTGGTGTTTACTCCCGAGAAGCGAGTACGTGATGCGGTAAACGAGCCGTTTTCCTGTTTTTCGGCCGAGGTGCTATCCGATGATGCCGATTTTTCGGCATTGCGGGTTACCGAAAGTGTACAGTCCGATGAGGATGTAGAAGACCTCGATGATGAATCGGGAAACGATGAGGCGATTGTTTCGTTTCAGACTGATGAGGAGTTGCCGCATCCCGATGCTGCGGCCGATGTACCGTCCGATCCTGTCGCTGTTGCCGAAGAACCCTCAGAACCCGCCGAGGCAGAGAGCGGCGACCTTGCCGCTTCTACTGTCGAGACGGAGCTGTCGCAGTCCGATACTGTGGCCGATGTACCGTCTGAGCCTGCTGCTGTTGCCGAGCAACCCTCAGAACCTACAAAGGCAGAACCTGTACAGGAAGCGAATGACCGACTCGGGGCTGCTGTGCCGTCCACGACCGATGAGGAGGCGTCCGATGTATCTTCTCCCGAAAATATGAACGATTTGTTGCGTCGCGAGCGGATGCGGGGCTTTTGGATAGGCGCTGTTGTCGCTGCAACAATTACCGCATTTGTGTTGTTCTCTGTTTATATAGTTGTGCATCGTCCTTTTGCCTCTGTCGACGAAGCAAAGGGTGTTGCCGCGGTGCAGGTTACTGTTCCCGCCACGACGGCCGATACTGTTGCTGCATTGCCTTCTGAAAGCGGCGACACAACTCGGCTTACCGATAGCGTCGATAATCGGGTGGCTGTCGCAGCCGTACAGCCTGCATCGGCCGGGGTAGTGAAAGATACGTTGGGCAGGGGTGAGTTTCTTACTACTTTGTCGTTGAAACATTATGGACACAAGGCGTTTTGGGTATATATATACGATGCGAACAAAAATATCATATCGAACCCCGACAATGTCGAGGCCGGTACCGTGCTGACGATACCTCCACGCGAAAAGTATGGGATAGAGGCTGCCGACAGCGTGTCGATACGCAAAGCGTTGAACATCGCCGACTCGTTGAAGGTGAAGCGATAACATATCGGGTCGGATACCTGTAATGCCGGTTGGCAGTTAAAAGGAGAGGGGTATGCTTAGCTTTTTTTAATTAATAACACTCGTAATTTTAACAATATGCCGATTTTTATAAGCCACGCAGTCACTATCTTTGCAGACAAAATAATACGTAAAAAACATAACGACGAAGAAACATAAATAATAATCACTATAAAAGTAAGACCATTATGAGTGAAACCGTAGACATTCGTGAATTGAACGACCTGATAGCCGGAAAAAGTTCTTTCGTGAATACGATAACCATGGGCATGGACAAGACAATAGTGGGTCAAAAACATTTGGTCGACTCGCTGTTGATAAGCCTCCTTTCAAACGGGCATATCCTTCTCGAAGGTGTCCCGGGACTTGCCAAGACGCTTGCCATCAAGACGCTTGCTTCGTTGATTGATGCCAAGTACAGCCGCATACAGTTTACGCCCGACTTGCTGCCCGCCGATGTGATGGGTACTATGGTATATAGTCAGGCCAAAGAGCAGTTCCAAATAAAGAAAGGCCCGGTATTTGCCAATTTCGTTTTGGCCGATGAGATAAACCGTGCTCCTGCCAAAGTACAAAGTGCCTTGCTCGAAGCCATGCAAGAGCGTCAGGTGACCATTGGCGAAAAGACCTTCAAACTCGACGACCCCTTCTTGGTAATGGCTACGCAAAACCCCATAGAGCAAGAAGGTACCTATCCGTTGCCCGAGGCGCAGGTAGACCGTTTCATGCTCAAAGTCGTGATAGGTTATCCCAAGAAAGAGGAAGAGAAAGAGATTATACGTCGTAACATAGACAATCTTTTCGAAGAGATAAAACCCGTATTGACACCCGCCGATATTATAGATGCCCGCAACATCGTCCGCAAGGTTTATATCGACGAGAAGATAGAGCGTTATATCGTAGATATAGTTTTCGCCACCCGCTTCCCCGAAGACTACAACCTCAAAGAGTTGAAGAGCATGATTTCATTCGGAGCTTCGCCTCGTGCTTCCATCAATCTTGCCCTTGCCGCCCGTGCCTATGCCTTCTTGAAGATGCGGGGTTACGTCATCCCCGAGGACGTACGCGCCGTATGCCACGACGTACTGCGTCACCGCATAGGATTGAGTTACGAGGCTGAGGCCAATAACATGACGGCCGAAGATATAATAAGCGAGATACTCAATCGTGTAGAGGTACCCTGATGAGGATGCCTTCCTACCCGAATCTCGAAAGAAGATGCGAGGATAATGTATGGAAAACAGTGAGCTGCTAAAAAAAGTACGTCATATCGAGATAAAGACTCGCGGCTTGTCGCGCAACATCTTTGCGGGACAATACCACTCTGCCTTCAAGGGGCGCGGTATGGCCTTCTCGGAAGTACGCGAGTACCAGTATGGCGACGATGTACGCGATATAGACTGGAATGTTACCGCCCGGCACAACAAACCTTATATTAAGGTATATGAGGAAGAGCGCGAGCTGACGGTGATGTTGCTTGTCGATGTCTCGGCAAGTCGCGACTTCGGTGCCGTAGGCGAGTTCAAGCGCGATATGATGGCAGAGATAGCCGCCACGCTGGCATTCTCTGCCATACAAAACAACGATAAGATTGGTGTCATATTCTTTACCGACAGGATCGAGAAGTTCATCCCGCCCAAAAAAGGCAGGAAGCATATCCTGTATATCATTCGCGAATTGATAGGCTTCGAGCCGACAGGCCGCGGAACCGATATAGGTAAAGTGCTCGAATATGCCACCAACGCCATCAAACGCCGCTGCACGACCTTCCTTATATCCGATTTTATAGCTCCCCTCAATTACTCCGATGCTCTGCTCATTGCCAACAGGCGGCACGACGTAGTAGCGTTGCAGGTATACGACAAGCGCGAAACGGTGCTTCCCAACGTAGGTTTGGTGAAGTTGCGCGATGCCGAGCGCGGCACGGAGCGGTGGGTCGACACCTCGTCGAAGCAAGTGCGTAAGAGCTATGCCGAATGGTGGGCGCAACGACAAGCCGCTGCGATGGAGGCATGCCGGAAAAACCGCGTGGATATTACCACAGTAGCTACGGATGAGGATTATGTGGTAGCGTTGATGAATTTGTTCAAACGGAGAGGATAGACTTCCCCCATAGAATGAGAGTAAGACAATGACGAAAAAATTGCTTATCATAGTAACTTCTCTGATAGCCGTGATTGCTCCCCATGCAGCAGCACAGGTTGTCGTAGAGGCAAAAATGGATTCGAGCGTGATGTGGATGGGACAGCAGACCGTTGTCCGCCTGTCGCTCGTGCAAGACGCTGACAAGCCGGTGTTGTTCCCTATCATTACCGATACGCTGACGGCCGGTGTAGAGGTGCTCGACGTGACGCAGCCCGATACGACCGCTTTGCAAAACAACCGTATACAGATAAAACAGGAAGTGTTGGTTACTGCTTTTGACTCGGGGCTTTACTATATCCCGCCGTTCGAGTATATTTTCGGTGCCGATACTTTTCTTACCGAGTCGTTGAGCCTCAAAGTAGTACCCATAGAGGTCGATACCACTGCACAGCCTATGGATATCAAAGGCGTGGTGGCGCCTCCGTTTGTTTTGTGGGACTATATACCCGGTTGGATGTGGTATGTGTTGCTGGCTTTGGTTGTAATAGCCGCAGGTATTTGGGGATACTATTATTGGCAAAGAAAACGCAAGCCGCAAGAGACTGTCGCAGCCGAGAAGCAAGAACCTCCTTACGAACGTGCTATGGCGGCATTGCAAGCCTTGCGCGACTCGAAACTTTGGCAACAAGGGCAGGAGAAGAGCTATTATACCCGTTTGGTTGACATCTTGCGTGAGTATATCGACAACCGTTTCGGCATCAGCGCCATGGAGATGACCTCGGCGCAAATCATAGAGGCTCTGAAACAAAACGGCACTTTGCGTGAGGTGAACCGCTATTTGAGCGAGATTCTCTCTATGGCCGATTTCGTAAAGTTCGCCAAGATGCGTCCTATGCCCGATGATAACGAGCGTGTCATGCGTCAGGCTGTCGATTTTGTGGAGCTGACCAAGCCTCAACCCGAGCCCGAGCCAGCCGATACGCCCCAAAGTGACGAAAAAGAGAATAAATAAACGAAAATCGCACGCCGGGTTTGTGCCGGCGACGCTATAAAAAAGATTAGAAATGGTATTTGCAAATCCTTGGTGTCTGGCGCTGTTGCTGTTGCCCGTTTTGGCAACGATATGGTATATCTTCAAGCAGAACAAGGCGCAGGCTTCGATGCAATTCTCCTCTACCGAGGCATTCGATAAGATGCCCCGCAGCTACAAGGAATACCTGCGGCACGTGTCGTTTGCCTTGCGTATGGCGGTTGTGGTGTGCGTCATTATCGTATTGGCGCGTCCGCAGTCGACCGACCGTTGGCAAAACTCTTCGACCGAAGGTGTCGATATTGTTTTGGCCGTGGATATATCGGGCAGTATGTTGGCGCGCGACTTCTCGCCGAACCGTGTTGAAGCTGCCAAAGATGTGGCGGCGCGTTTCGTGGCTGGTCGTGAGTATGATAATATAGGATTGGTCATATTTGCCGGTGAGAGCTTCACGATGTGTCCTATGACAACCGACCATGCCGTACTGCAAAATCTGATGAAAGAGGTATATTGCGGTATGATAGACGATGGTACGGCGATAGGCGACGGATTGGCTACTGCCATTAACCGTATCAAGGAGGGACCTGCCAAGTCGAAGACCATCATATTGCTGACCGATGGTACCAACAATACCGGTGTCGTAGACCCGTTGACTGCGGCCGAGATAGCACGTACCTTCGGTATAAGAGTTTACACCATAGGCGTGGGTACGCAAGGCATGGCGTCCTATCCGGTACAGACGCCTTACGGAATACGCTACCAAAACATGCCCGTAGAGATTGACGAAGCCAAACTCAGGCAGATAGCCTCTACGACCGAAGGCGCCTATTTCAGGGCAACCGACAAGGCTGCGCTTCAAAATATCTTTGAAGAGATAGACCAAATGGAGAAAACCAAACTCTCTATCAAGGAGTTCAGCCGCAAGGAAGAGGAGTATATGCCGTGGGCTATCTTGGCATTGTTGCTGTTGGGTATAGAAATATGTCTGCGGAACACTGTCTTGCGCAATATCCCGTAAAGCCCCCAATAAAAGAGAAAGGAAAATATCATGTTTCGTTTTGCACAACCTTTATATCTCTATTTGCTGCTTATAGTCCCGTTTTTGTGGGGCTTATATCTATATGCCCGGTATCGCCGCCGCAAGAATCTGGCGAAATTCGGTAATCCGGCTTTCCTGTCGGTGCTGTCGCCCGATGTGTCGCGTTGGCGTCCGTTGGTGAAGATAGTGTTGCAGACGCTGGCATTCGTCGTCATAGTATTTATGTTGGCGCGTCCGCAGTTCGGGTCGAAGTTAGAGACCGTCAAGAAGAAAGGCATAGAGGTGATGGTAGCCTTAGATGTGTCGAACTCTATGATGGCGCGCGACATCAACCCCACACGCCTCGATAAGGCAAAGATGATGCTTTCTAAGCTGGTCGATGATTTGGATAACGATAAAGTGGGTCTCATCGTTTTTGCGGGAGATGCCTATACGCAATTACCCATCACGACCGACTATGTATCAGCCAAGATGTTTCTAAAATCCATCAATCCGCAGATGGTACCCACACAAGGTACGGCAATAGGAAGTGCTATCTCGACGGCTATGAAATCGTTTTCGCCCGATAGCCCTGCCGATAAGGCAATCATTGTGATTACCGATGGAGAGAATCACGAAGACGATGCCGTACAAGCAGCAGCTGCGGCAGCCGAGCAAGGTATCAAGGTCGATGTGATAGGTATAGGTTCGTTACAAGGTGCCCCCATTCCCGTAGGCAACAGCGACAATAATTTTATCAAAGACAATGACGGAAATGTGGTTATCACCAAGCTCAACGAGGCAATGGCGCAGGAGATAGCTCGTGCCGGTAAGGGCATCTATGCCCGTGCCGACAATACCAACGGGGCCTTGCGGGCATTACAGAAAGAGCTTGATACGATGAAGACGACCGAACTCGATAGCAAAGTCTATTCGGAGTATAACGAGCAATTCCCCGGGTTGGCGTGGATAGCATTGGTGATACTGCTTGTCGATGCTTTCCTCCTCGACCGCAAGAACGGCATAATAAGCAAAATCAATTTCTTTACGAAATAAAAGCAAGTAAAGGCAATGAAAAAGATAGTTCTGTATAGTTTCCCTCTGATGATGCTTCTCTGTTTCCCGTCTGCGACGGTTGCACAGCTGCCTAAGCCCGACCCCGACCAGTTGCGGCAACAAGCTGAGCAACAGGCTGAACAAAAGCAACAGCCGCAGGCCGTTGCTGCTGCTCCCGACGAACATAAAGTAAATCCCAAGCAAGAGCGCAACAGCGTGCGGGGAGGCAACAAACTTTACAACCAAGAAAAATATGTCGAGAGCGAAATAGAGTACCGTAAAGCCGTCGATGCCAATCCTGACAGCCCGCTGGCGGCGTATAATCTGGGTAATTCGCTTTTCCGTCAACAAAAATATAACGATGCCCGTGCCGAGTATAAGAATGCCATAGGCACGACCGACGACCCTGTCTTGCAGGCTAAGGCATGGCACAACATGGGCAATATATCTATGCAAGAGCAAAACTATGCCCAGAGCATCGAAGAGTATAAAAATGCTTTGCGTCGCAACCCCAATGACGACGAGACTCGCTACAACTTGCGGCTGGCGCAACTGCTGTTGAAAAAACAGCAGCAGGAGCAGCAACAACAAGACCAAGACCAGCAGCAAGACCAACAGCAGCAGCAACAACAAAATCAGCAGCAGGAGCAGCAAGACAATCAACAACAAGAGAATAAGCAAGACAATCAAGATAAGCAAGACCAGCAACCCGAGCAGCAGCAACAACAACAGCAACAGCAGCAGGGCGGCATGTCGAAAGAAAATGCGCAACAGATACTCGATGCCATGCAAGAAGATGAGCGAGACACACAGGAGAAAGTGCAAAAGGCATTGATGCAACAACAACAGCGCAAGAAAACCGACAAAGAGTGGTAGTCTTGCCTACCGATTGCGTAACGTTGCGTGAGAAGATAATATGCGAGAGATGAAACATATCTTATTATTGGTAGGTGCGTTGATGATAGCAGCGGTTTCTGCGGTCGACGCACAAGTCCGTTTCGAGGTAAACGGTCCCCGTCAGGTGATAGAGGGCAGGCAGTTCCAAATGGAATATACCTTGTATAATGCCTCGGGAAAAGAATTTAAGATTCCCGATTTCCCCGGGTGTACAGTTTTGTACGATGCTGTTTCGCGAGGAACAAACGTCTCTATCGTGAATGGCAAGGTCGATAGGCAGACGACAGAGTCGCACATCGTCACCCTGCGAGCCGACAAAGAGGGTTCTTATAAAATAGAGCCTGCCACAATTACTGCCGACGGCAAGACGTACACTTCCAATACATGGAGTTTGACGATATTGCCCCCCGACAAAAATGCTCCGGCCTCGTCGGGGCAACAAGGCGGTGGCAGCAGTACCATGCTGTCGTCGGTCGATATGAACGATACCGAGACTTTTGTGCGTACTATCGTATCGCGTACCAAGGTATGCGAGCAAGAAGCGCTTGTGGCCACCATAAAGCTATATACAAGAGCCTCTGACCTCGCTTTACAGAATGTGACGATGCCCTCTTTCGAAGGCTTTGTGACGCAGGAGATAGAGCTGCCGCAAGACCGTTCGTATGAATTGGAAAATTACAAAGGCAAAAATTACAAAACAGCCGTGCTGCGCAAATACCTACTTTTCCCCCAGCGTTCGGGTGAAATTACAATCAACGAAGGCAAGTATGAAGTGGCGCTTGTGGTTTTCCAAGTCGTAAACGGATTCTTCGGCCCCACACGTGTGCCGCAGCAGGTAGAGCAAACCCTTGTGTCGCCTGCGGTGAAAATCAATGCTATACCTCTGCCGGCCGGTAAGCCGGCTTCGTATGCGGGAGCCGTAGGCTCATTCACTTTTGCGGGCGAACTCTCTTCGAATAAGGTGAAAGCCAATGAAGCCCTCACATTGAAATTGCATGTGAAGGGTACGGGTAACCTTAAATTCATGCAAAACCCCACGCCCGAGTTCCCGGCCGATTTCGAGACATACGACCCGCAAGTCAATCTCGATATGCGTGCCTCTGAGAGCGGTGTGTCGGGTACGCGCACTATCGAGTACACGATAATACCCCGTTTTGCTGGTTCGTTCAAGATACCTCCCGTAGAATTTTCTTACTTCGATGTGAAATCCGGCACATACAAGACGTTGTCGACATCCGGGTTTGAAATCGAGGTAGAGAAAGGTGCCGATAATGCAGCTGTTACGGTAAACAATTTTTCGAACAAGCAAGACCTCCGGTTGCTGAATACCGATATACACTATATCAAGCAATCGCCCGGCCATTTGCAGAAGTCGCCGTCGCTGTATGTAGGGGCGTGGACCTATTGGCTTTGGTATATTATCCCGGCATTGCTTTTTGTGATATATACGATAGTCAATCGCAAGCAGGCTGCCGCTAATGCCAATGTAGCCGCCATGCGTAATCGCAAAGCCAACAAAGTGGCATTGCGACGCCTTAAAGTTGCCGATAAGTACATGAAAGCCCACGACGATGCGCACTTCTATGAAGAGGTGTTGAAGGCCGTTTGGGGCTATCTGAGCGATAAACTCACGTTGCCTATATCGGAATTGTCGCGCGACAACGTGCAACAAGAGTTATCGCGTTGCGGGGTCGGTGAAGATTTGATAAATCGCTTTACCGCCATATTAGACCGTTGCGAGTTTGCCCGTTATGCTCCATCGCAGTCCGATGAGGCGATGGACACGCTTTTCGGCGAGACGGTTGATGTGATAGGAGAAATGGAGAATACGTTAAAAAAATAGATAACAGATATGGTTCGTAAAATATATTGGGTCGTGGCACTTGTTGTATGTGCCTCTCTCTCTTCTACGGCGCAGACGACTTTTGAACGTGCTGCCGAGGCCTATAATGCGCAACGTTATGCCGACGCCGTTGCCCTCTATGATAGTGTGGAGGTGAACGAAGGTGTGTCGGCATCCCTCTATTACAACAGGGGAAATGCCTACTATAAGATGGGGCATTACGCTGCTGCCATACTCAACTATGAGCGTGCTCTCTTGTTGAATCCCGGCGATGGCGATACACGCGCCAACCTTCAATTAGCCAATAGCAAAATCACCGACAAGATAGAGCCGGCGGGCAAATTCTTCATCACCGTATGGGCGCAAGGCTTGCGCGACTGTTGCAGTAGCAATATGTGGGCTGTCATAGGAGTAGGCTCGTTCCTCCTCTTCTTGATAGGGCTCTATTTCTATATTTTTGTGCGAAATATCAAGGTGAAGAAAGCCGGATTCTTCGTTGCGCTCCCCATGTTGCTGATTTCGGTTATTGCCAATGCCTGTGCCATCGACCAAAATCATCGCCGTAACGCGCACGACGAAGCTATCGTTTTTTCGCCTACGGTGACGGCTAAAAGTACCCCGGCCGATAGCGGTACCGACCTTTTTGTCTTGCACGAAGGTACCAAGGTGACATTGATGGAGAAAGTGGGCGACTGGATAGAAGTACGAATCGCCGATGGAAACCGTGGATGGTTGCCGAGTTCGTCGATAGAGGTAATATAATTGTTAGGTATAATAACAGCCGCTTGCCGTATGCTCGATTCGCTTATAGACTTCGATAAAAGTTTATTGCTCTATTGCAACGGATACCATTTGCCGTGGCTCGATACTTTTTTCTGGTTCATCTCGGCTCGTCTGTCGAATCTTTGGGTGATACTGCCGCTGCTATTGCTTCTTTTTTACAGAGCCTCGTGGAAAGAAGCGCTACTCGTTGTAGCCGGTGTGGCGTTGACCATACTCTTGTGCGACCAGTTTGCCTCGTCGATTTGCAAACCCATTTTTCACAGGCCGCGTCCTACGCACGACGAGGAGATAGGGCAGTTGGTAACACTTGTCAATAACTACCGCGGAGGGCGGTATGGCTTCATATCGAGCCATGCCGCCAATGCTTTCGGCGCAGCGGTTTTCTTGATAGGCGTCTTTCGCAATCGCCTTTTTACGGTATCTATCCTGCTATGGGCTGTTATTGTAAGTTATTCGCGCATCTATTTGGGGGTACACTATCCCGGCGATATTTTGGCTGGTGCATTAGCCGGTGTATTGGGTGGTATAGTTATATATAATGTATATAAGTGGGTTCGACGGCGTTTACAATCTGTCGGCCGACTACCCGATGTCGACATACCATACAGAGGCAGTATCTCGGTAAAAATCTTTTCATATTATGTATGTCTGCTGTTGGTAGGCGGAGCATTCATTTCGTATGTTATTGCGTGATTTTTTGTCTCTCGGTAGAAAAAAATCGTAAAAAATTTGTTTTTCCCATTGATATGCCATAAATTTATTGCGAAATAAAATTGTTCACATTTAAACAAGTATACCATGACTAAGACCATTTCATTCAATGAGCTCCGTCGTATTAAAGGCAGTTTGCCCGAGGGCTCGATTCACCGCATCGCAGACGAGTTAAATGTTACTGTGCAGACGGTTCGCAATTATTTTGGAGGTACCGACTATGCGTATGGTAAGAATTGTGGTTTGCATATTCAACCCGGTCCCGATGGTGGAATTGTAGTCCTCGACGATACTACGATTTATGATATGGCGATAAAGATTCTCGAAGAAGCCAAAAATAAAGAGTAGGCAGGCGGAGACGCCGATTACGCACGTATGCATACGAGGCTGTGTCGAATTGCAAAATGAGGCACGGTCTCGTGTGGCATATAGAAACAGCGAAAGGCAGTCAAAATTAGAGAAGACAACGCTGCATATCGTTGTTGCCTGCGGCGAACAGCGTTGTTAGATGTATTCCTTTAACCCTTAAAAAACAAATTGATATGAACGACCAAGAACATCTCGTAACATTAGCCATTCGCACTTACGAACAGGCACAAATCATGAAAGGTGTCCTCGAAAATGAGGGTATCCCCGCTGTGATACAAAATGTCAATCTTGTACAACCCGTTATCTCATCAGGTGTGCGAGTGCGTATCAGGGAGAGCGATTTACCGCATGCTTTGGAGATATTGGAAAAGTATCCTATCTTCGACGAGGCCATTTCAAAAGAGGCAAATTCCGAAGAGGAAACTCCCATGAGAAAATGTGTGCTCATTCCGGTCGATTTTTCTGAATATTCGTTCGAGGCATGTCGTATCGGTTTTGAGTTTGCCTTTGGGCATGATGCCGACGTATTTCTGCTACATACATTCTATGTAACCGATGCGTTGAGCGTTTCTTTCCCCGACGCCTTCAAGTTCGAGGCACAAGAGCAAGACACTTTCCATAGTGAAATGGTTGCCGCTCGCGAAGAGATGGAGCGATTGGTAAAACGCTTGCAAGAGTGTATCGACAAAGGCGAGTTGCCGCGTGTAGTATTCAGTTACAAGATAGTCGAAGGCATACCCGAGGAGATTATAGAGTCATATACCGAGAGAGAGAAACCCATTCTCGTCGTTATGGGCACCCGGGGCAAGAGCCGTAAGGAAACCGATCTTATAGGCAGTGTAACCGCCGAAGTACTCGATAGTAGCCGCTGTCCCGTGCTGGCTATTCCCGAAGACTCGGCAACACACCTCTCGCAACTCCGTGAAGTAGCTTTCTTTACTAACTTCGAGCAACGCGATTTGGTATCGATCGATGCTTTTGTTCGTCTCTTCGGCCAGTCGCATTTCTCCCTGACATTTGTATATCTCTCCAAGAAGCACGATCATTGGAACGAAATAAAGCTGGCAGGAATGCGCGAATACTGCATAGGACACTATCCCGGATATAAATTCGATTATGTAATATTTGAAGAGAATAAGTTCCTCGAACAAGTAGAGTCGTTGTTCAAGCAACGCAATATAGAAATGATGGTTATCCCCAACAGACGGCGAGGCCTCTTTGCCCGGCTTTTCAATCCCAGTATCGCCCATAAGATGCTCTTCCATGCCGATACCCCCTTACTGATGATACCCTCATAAAACCTAATCCGCCACCGCATTCTATGTCGGTAGCATACATATAGTAAAATACATTCGAGGTGCGCAAAACAAAAGAAGCATAAGACGTATCGACTCTTGGCGGCTCGCGGCTGAAATGGGAGCATTTTAGCCGCGAGCCATTTGTCTCTCATAAAAAATCGCTATATTTGCAGTCTTACTCATTAGTATAAATTATTATGGAAATCAAAGGTAAAATTATACACGTGCTCCCTTTGCAAGAGGGAGTTTCTCGTGCCGGGAATAAGTGGAAAAAACGGGAATATGTGTTAGAAACACAAGAACAATATCCTCGTAAAGTATGTTTCGACTTTTTTGGCGATAAAGTAGATCAATATCCTGTCGAGATAGGCGATGATGTGACATTGAGTTTCGACATAGAGAGCCGCGAGTATAACGGCCGTTGGTACACAGGTATCCATGGCTGGAAGCTCGAAAAGAACAGCGCTCCGGCAGCAGCCGATATACCTCCTTTGCCCCCCGTAGTCGAAGAGCTGTCCCCCTTTCCGTCATCGGGAGAGAACAGCAGCGACGACCTTCCCTTCTAAGTGGCGGGAAAAAGGCTGCGCGGCGGCAAAAAAAATGACACGAA
>CALUJY010000014.1 GCA_944321085.1 uncultured Barnesiella sp. | reverse complement strand
TGTTGCATGACTTCGAGCATTTTATCGAAGTCGCAGATGTCGGCGCGCACGAAGGTGTAGTTGGGGCGCTCTTCTATGTCTTTGAGGTTGGCGAGGTTACCGGCATAGGTCAACTTGTCGAGGTTGATGATGTGATAATCGGGGTATTTGTTGACGAAGAGGCGGACTACATGGGAGCCGATGAAGCCGGCGCCGCCGGTGATGAGGATATGTCTTGTATAGTGGTTCATTGTTGTTGTTGTTGTTGTTGTTGTTGCTATTGCTATTGTTGGTGTTGGAGGTTATCGATACATTTTTTCAGCGAGTCTGTCCAGTAAGGAACTTTCAGGCCGAAGGTGGTCTTTATTTTGCTCTTGTCGAGTACCGAGTAGCTGGGACGGACGACTTTCGAGGGGTATTCGTCGCTGTGGCAGGGTTGGATATCGCAGCTTGTGTGTCCGGCGTATTCGGCTATCACTTTTGTGATGTCGTACCATGAGCAGACGCCTTCGTTGGAGTAGTGGTAGATACCGTCACGACCTGCGTAGCGGCGCTTCTCGACGATGTCGTAGATGGCGGCGGCTAAGTCGTAGGCGTAGGTGGGGGTGCCGACTTGGTCGAAGACGACTCGTAGCTCGGGTTTCGTGGCGGTCAGGTCGAGCATCGTTTTCACAAAGTTTTTCCCGTACTCGCTGTATAGCCATGCGGTGCGCAAGATGAGGTAGTGGCAGCCGCTGCGGATGACGGCTTCTTCGCCTTGCAGTTTGGTCACTCCATAGACGCCGGTGGGGGTGCCGGGTTCGTCTTCCCGACAGGGGGTGTTGTTCTTGTTCCCGCCGAAGACGTAGTCGGTGGAGATGTGGACTAAGAGGCCGTCTCTTTTCCGGATGGCGCAGGCCAGATTCTCTACGGCACGGGCATTGAGTCGTTCGGCTAATTCTCTGTCGTCTTCGGCTTTGTCTACATTGGTGTAGGCGGCGCAGTTGACGATGACGTCTATTGCGTTGTCTGCGACTGTCTTTTCTACGGCGGCGGCATCGGTGATGTCGAGCTCGGCAACGTCGGTGTAGATATAGTGGTCGGCGCTATCTCGTGTTACGTTGCGCATCTCGTTGCCGAGTTGGCCGTTGGCGCCGGTGACTAAAATATTCATTGTTTGAATTCGGGATAAAGATTGTCGTTGATATCGAAGGGGGTGTCAAAATCGCTGAGCAGGGGGTGGCGTGTGTCTTTCTCGCTCAGCAGGGCGGCTTCTTGGGGCAGGTGCCAATCGATGCCTAAACCGGTATCGAGGATACTGATGCCGCCATCGGCTTGCGGGGCGTAGAAGTTGTCGCACTTGTATTGGAAGACGGCGGTCTCGCTCAGTACGGCAAAGCCGTGGGCAAAGCCGCGGGGGATGAAGAACTGGCGGTGGTTCTCTTCGCTCAGTTCTACGGCGACGTGCTGCCCGTAGGTGGGGGAACCTTTGCGGATGTCGACGGCGACGTCGAGGACGCGACCGCGGACGCAGCGGACTAATTTGCTTTGTGTGTAGGGTGGCCGTTGAAAGTGTAGGCCGCGCATTACTCCGTAGCTCGACTTGCTTTCGTTGTCTTGAACGAAGTGTATCGGTCGGACTTTTTCGTCGAACTCTTTCTGTGAAAAAGATTCGAAAAAGTAGCCCCTGGCGTCCTTGAATATGCGGGGCTCTATAATTACAACGCCTTCTATCGACGTCTTGATGACTTCCATTTTTTAATCGAGATTCTCTTTCCCTGTCTGCTCTATCTCGGTGATGACTTTCAGCAGGTATTGTCCGTATTGGTTTTTCAGCATGGGTTGTGCCAACTCTATCATTTTCTCGCGGCTTATCCAGCCTTTGCGATAGGCGATGCCTTCCAAACAGGCGATTTTCAACCCTTGCCGTTTCTCTATCACTTCGATGAAGACCGAGGCTTCCGACAACGAATCGTGGGTGCCGGTGTCGAGCCATGCAAATCCTCGACCTAAGGTCTGTACTTTCAACTTCTGCTCTTGCAGGTAGTGTTGGTTGACTGTGGTTATTTCTAACTCGCCTCGTGCCGACGGCTTGATATGCTTGGCTACCTCTACGACGCTGTTGGGGTAGAAGTAGAGTCCAACTACGGCGTAGTTGGATTTCGGTTCCGCCGGCTTCTCTTCTATCGACAGGCAGCGGCCTTCTGCGTCGAACTCGGCTACGCCGTATCGCTCCGGGTCGTCGACCCAGTATCCGAAGACGGTGGCATTGCCGTCTTTCTCGACATTCCTCACGGCTTCTTTCAGTATTGCCGAGAAGCCGGCGCCGTGAAAGATATTATCGCCTAAGACTAAACAGACGGTGTCGTCGCCGATGAATTTCTCTCCGATGATAAACGCTTGGGCTAAGCCGTCGGGACTGGGTTGCTCGGCATATTCGAAACGGACGCCGTAGTCGCTCCCGTCGCCTAACAGACGCTTGAAGCCCGGAAGGTCGCGGGGCGTGGAGATGATTAATATGTCGCGTATCCCTGCCAGCATCAACACCGAGATGGGATAATAGATCATCGGCTTGTCGTAGATGGGTAGCATCTGCTTGCTTACACCCTTGGTTATCGGGTATAACCTCGTCCCGGAACCGCCTGCTAATACTATACCTTTCATAATTAATATATTATTTATTATTATTTTTGTAACAATCTGACGGAATGAATATCCGTCCCGATATAATCATAAAATGCCCTTTTTTTAAGTTGTTCTGCTATTGTTTGAGCATGCTTGCCATATAATCCAATCAACGAAGGAAGATTAAGCTGGAACCTCACACCCAGTTCACGTAATTGCCAGTAATCGGATTTATCCATATAAACATATCGCTCGGGATGAGCAAGAACCGGATAATAGCCTTTTGCCTTGATGCGGTTCAGAATGTCATACAGATTTAACGGCGGATTAAAATAACTTGTCTCCACCAATAAATGGTCACCACTTTCGCCTAATGGCAATAGCTCATTTTTTTCTAATCGCTCCTCAAAAAGATTATCGAGCATATTCTCGGCAGCAAGATGCAACCGAACTTTCCCTGTATAAGCTGTTTGCAACTCAACAAAACGTTCTTTCAAAAATGAAGGAGTATTGGGAATATCTTCCATGATGTGCGGAGTGAGCCATACGGCTCTCACACCCAATTGCTCATACAGGTTTAGAATCTCCAAAGACTCTTCCATCGTCTGTACGCCGTCATCCACACCCGGCAAAATATGCGAATGCCAATCTATGAATCCTTTGAATATAGCACTATCTTTTAACGATACAAGTTTCTTAAACGGCCACACAGTGATACTATCGGATAATACGGTTTTATAATGTGAACTGTGATTATTATATGCTATTCACTATCAAGCATTCTCATCGGAAGCATAATGATAGCCTTGGCCATAACCGTAATGATAGCCGTATCTATATCCATAACGACTACCACTGCTTTCAGTGGCATTCAATATCACGGCCATGTTCTTATATTTCTTCTCGGTATAAATATTCTCTAACTCCGACAACATATTTCTTTCGAGTAATCCAGCCCGTACTACAAAGATGGTACGATCGGCCAACTTCTCGATAATCTGAGTATCGGCCACCAATTCAATAGGAGGACAGTCTATCAATACATAATCATATTGTGTTCTCACTCTCTCTATGGCCTGTTTCAATAAATTATTGAACAACAATTCTGTCGGATTAGGAGGAATAGTACCCACCGGTAAAATATCCAAATTCTGATATTTCTTATCGGTTACGATAATATCAGAAAGGTTTATCGTACGGCCACCCAAATAGTCACTCAATCCGAGCTTCGGAGAACCTATATAAGATGAAGCCGAAGCTCGACGCAGATCACCGTCAATTACAAGTATCTTCTTCCCTTTAATAGCAAGACTTACTGCTATATTCATCGTTAAAAACGACTTTCCGCTACCGGGATTGAACGATGTAACGACAATAACATTCGACTTCGGGTCGGTTCCTGTCATAAACTCGAGATTGGTTCGCAACACCCGGAATGCTTCGTTGATAATGTTACGACTTCCTTCCTTTACAACAATAGTTTCTATTTCAGACGCTTTATGCCTAAACAGTCCTTTTTTCTTGCTGACAGCTAATGGAATTTCACCTATGAACGGAACAGTAATACCCTCCAAATCTTTACGGCCTCGTACCTTGGTGTTCATAGTCTCTCGCAAGAAAATAATTACAGCAGGAAGCAACAATCCTATGACAAAGGCGACCAACATAATATTCTTCTTTTGAGGTGCCGTAGGTGCCATACTGCCTTGCGGAGGAGTAACAATACGTGTATTATATGCCGTAAATGCCTGAGACAACTCATTCTCTTCACGCTTCTGCAACAAGAAAAGATAGAGTGCCTCTTTCACTTTCTGTTGACGCTCGACCGAAAGCAAATACTTGGCTTGCGACGGACTCGCGGCAATACGAGAAGTTGCTTGACGTTCTGTTTGTTGCAACGTGCTGATTTGGTTATTCAACGTCACTATTTGATTATCGATAGAACGAGTGATAGCCACACGTATAGCAGCCAAAGATTGATCCATATCAATTACCAACGGGTTCTCCGTACTACTATTGGCAACCAAATTATTGCGCTGCAACAACTGCCTGTTGTATTCTGTAATCTGCGATTCAATATTGGCACTCTCTATACCGGAGTTAGCCGGCAACAGTTGATTTTTATTAGCATCGTTAGCTAAATAGTTTCGTATGTAGCGGCTCATATAAAGTTGGTTATTCAGAGCCAGAATTTGAGCATTCGTCTCACTGCTTTGAGCCATATACATATTCGATGCGGCCTGCACATCCGGCAACAGATGTTCCGATTTATATGACGATATATCCTCATCAACACTACCCAGCTCTTGCTCAATGACCCCAAGTCGTTCGTTGATAAACATAGATGTACTAACAGCAATCTGATTTCTATCTTTTACCCAATTTTCATTATATACGGCAATCAATGTGTTAAGCACATCTTCGGCACGTTGGGTAGATACATCTTTGAAAGTCAAATCTATAACCGAAGCTTTTTCATTATTTAATGCAACAGACAAATTAGCTGCATAGGAACTGACAGTACCATATAGAGGAGACTTATTTACATAAATAGTGTAGGTTTGCTCGGGATTATATTGAGGTGTCGTCGCTATAACAACCTGGCCTATCGGAGTAATTATTGTATCCGACAGCAGCCCCTTTACATCATCGCTCTTTATCTCTTCCCCATTACGATAAAAATCAGACAACAGCAGTCCTTTATCCGATATATCCAAGGTAAAAGCAGCCGACTCATTCTCGGACAAATCACATAATACTGCTGTCACCGGCAATGTCGACCCATAAGCTACTTGCCGATGAAAACGACCGGGGACATAATAATTCATATATAAATGCAACCGACTTACAACCTCCGTCATGATAGCCGGAGACCGAAATGCAAGCAGCTCGTTAGCGACAGTGGTTCCAAATTGAAAGAGACCAAGGTCTGAAAAAGCCTCCATACCCGAAGATGCAGAATTTCCCTTGGAATCTTCTTTGATTAGCACAGATGCTGTACGAGTATATATCGAAGGTGTATGCAACAAATACAATACTGCTATACCCAATGTTACTACCAATGACAAAACGAACCATTTCCATTTGGTAGCACAAAGGTAGAACAACTCTTTGATAGTCATAAAATCTTCTGTTTCCTTATTTTTATTGATAGCCATATCGATTATATTTTTACTTTATAAATAACACGGTAATAGTTGTCAACAATGATACAAGCGACATCCAGAATGTAGCAGAACGGACATTATTGCCATTAACGGTAGCCTGTCGCGCCCTCATGGAAGTAGGTTCAACATATACGACATCATTTTGTTGCAAATAATATACGGGAGAAGCATACAGGTCTTGTCCGGAATTCAAATTAACTCTATACAATACCTTCTTTCCATTTTCGTCACGTTGTACCAATACATTATCCCTCTTAGCAAAGATGGTTAAGTCACCGGCCATACTGAGGGCTTCCAAAAGGGTAAATCTATCCTTATCTATATTGTAACGCCCCGGAGAAGCGACTTCACCCAAAACAGATACCGTTAAATTCATAAATTCGACTGTAACCACAGGGTCTTTAACCAAATTTCTTTGAATCAATTCATTTTTGATATAATTCGCAATCTCTTCACGAGTCATTCCCGCTACATAAACAGCGCCCAAAACAGGAAAATCGATATATCCGTCTTTATTAACTGTATAACCCGACACTCCTTGACTATTAGAAGTCATATTAGTATTACCGACTTGGCGAGAAATAATAGGAAGATTAAACAAATCAGCCAATAGCGGGTCTTTACTATTTACAAGAATAGATATTTTGTCATTGGGATGAATCCGGATATCTATCGGATGGGCTACCTCTTCTAAATCTCCGGGAGTCACTCCTTCGAAATATGCGACATTAGGTGTAGCACAGGAGCCTAACATCATCACTATTCCTATTGAAAACAGGATATTTTTTATTTTCATACTATCTTGTTTATTTTGTTATATTTTTTTATACGGCTAGTGAGCCAAATATTTGTGACAGTCCACACTAATATATCTATGATCAATAAAAGATTGATATCGATATATCTTGATAATACAATATTACCAAGCGTGAAAAGGAGCGAGACTGCAACAATCATCATCATGACTACGCGCTGAGGAATACCTAATGCTATCAGTTTGTGATGAATATGGTTTTTGTCGGGAAGAAACGGATTTTTCCCGGTTCTTACACGGTGCATATACACTCTTATCACGTCGAAACAAGGAATCACCAATGGAGAGAAAGCCAAAATTATAGGATTCGGTAAATTCGACCCTTCATCTGGGACACATTGAATCAACTTGATACTCAGGAAGCAAATCATCATACCGACAGTAAGACTACCTGTATCCCCCATAAATATCTTCTTATGTTGTTCTGCTTTACCGAATACATTATAATAGAAAAACGGTACAAGGACTCCTAAGGTAGCGAACGAAAGCATAGAATAGATATACTGTTCGAGGTAAAAAAAGATAACCCCGTAAAACAGACAAGCGATACTGCATAAGCCGGATGCCAAACCATCAATTCCGTCGATAAGATTAATAGCATTAATAATAAAAACAGTCGCTAAAATAGTAAAAGCATACCCTATCCATGTTTGGAGTTGATACACTCCAAAAACACCATGCAAATCGTTGAGGCAAACACCGCCCGCAATCATCATGATACCACATAATACCTGTACGACAAATTTGGCACGATATTTTACTCCGATAAGGTCATCGGCAATACCGACCAAATAGAGCAACATGATTGTACAGAATCCGAAAAATAGAGATTGAGCCTCTTGGTGCATTTCCGTCAAGACATCGAGATGCCCCAACATCAAATCGATTCCCAATAGTAAAAATACTGAAAAGAATATCACCGGTTTGAAAGCTATACCACCTAAACGAGGCACTACGTCATGATGTATTTTGCGCTCGTTGGGGACGTCAAATAATTTTCGTTGAAATGCTATCAACAGAATTTGCGGTATTACTATTCCTGCAAGAAAGACACAGAGAAGAAATGCCATACAAACATTTATAATCCAAAAATCCATGATTAAAATAAATTTATTATGCGTGCAAAAAAGAATACAGGAGATGATACTTTCTATTTATTCATCAGATTAAATCTCCCAAACGACAGAAAATAAAGGGAAGAACAGTATTGCCAATGCCAACATATTTATACAACACGTGTTATCTATTGCTCCACTCCCGAGACGAAACGAGGGAATAGAACAGAACTTTTAATAATAAAATCTTCTGTCAAACGTATTGAGAAAGTGTGATCAAATGTATGGTTTAAATATAACCGTTAGCAATT
Source organism: uncultured Barnesiella sp. (assembly GCA_944321085.1). Taxonomy (GTDB): domain Bacteria; phylum Bacteroidota; class Bacteroidia; order Bacteroidales; family Barnesiellaceae_A; genus Barnesiella_A. Next base: position 43,731 of record CALUJY010000014.1, on the reverse strand, counting down.
ATAATAAAGCCACTTGAAAATTTATAAAGGACTGAGTATCGAGCATCACAATAGCTCGATATACTCGGAATTTACTTCTACACCCACCGAAAAAAACTCCGGCAGTTCCACTAACAAGCGTTTGTTCTTCGAACCTCGTGTAGTCAGTAATACTCCTTTATAACCATCTAATTTCCCGCCTATTATCTGTATCATACGGCCTCGCATGTCCACCGTGATTTCCTCAGGAAGATAATATTTGGGGTTTTCAGAAACACTTACAGCATATATAAACTTCTCCATATCAGCATCTCTAACAATCATATTTCTACAGATGCCACCTCTTTGATATCTGAATTGGAGAGTCGGTGTTCTTTCGACAACCTTATCTATTTCGCTTTTCTTCCCGTGTACAAAAAGAAGGTCTTGCATAAACGGAACTCTTTCTCGTATCCTTCTGCCATCCTTTATTCTCAAAATCCACCTCATGGGCGTAAACACCTCATAATGTTCATCAGCCAATTGCTTATATGCCGGAAGTTTGGCATTAGGACGTTTGAGGTCTCGCATAACGAACCAATATTTCTGTTCGTCATCTATCTGCGGATATTTATCAGAATCGGACATACCGACACTTCCTAAAAATTTATTTTGCTTATTTATTTGATGTTAGAGTAAACTTTCTAGTCCTGCAAAGAAACAATATTCATTGTATTCCAAGCAGTTACGGCCTCTTTTACTAAAAGTTCGGGGAAATTCCCCTTTTTCCATTCACTCATTTACATTGCAGGAAACGTTTCATCAATCTTTATGTATATAGCACTAACAACTTTAATTGACGTCCACCTGCTATTTCTCTCCATAGGAGAAATAACAGATAACAATATAAATGTAATTTGTTGATATATAGTGATAATTAAGTTGGTTTCGTCGAATAATACTCAATAATAGTAGAACTTAGATTAAATAATACATAAAAAAGAGCTCCGTTTATGCTATGCGGTGCAATAATCTACGTATATTTGCACAACTTTATTTCTCCTATGGAGAGAATCCTATTTTTGCTCAACAAAAGCATTCGCACTTTTCGCTATATTTATCTATTCTTTACCATCTAATAATAAGCAATTTAATTACAAAAAAAGACTTGGGAAATCGAACCTTTTTCTCTATACATTCAAAATACCAGTATCCAATAAGTAAAGAGAAATATTTCGTACAAAAAGACACATCCACAGCATACGAATGTATACATTCAACAATGACACCAAAACGAAAATAATTTTACTAATTCAAAAGGCTATTTTTCCCATAAACATCACAAACACTTTTACACAAAACTTCTGACATATAAAAAATATACGGATAGATAGACTGGCATTCCAGTCTATCTATCCGTACGCAGGAATATACTTATTCCTATAATATCCTTTTACAAAGATTTAAGTATAAGGCTGTTAGCCTTATCTACCACAGAGGTGTCCAAAGATGCGAGATAAATGCGCGTCGTATTTTCAGAGTCATGCCCCATAGCCTCACTGATAACAGATATAGAGATATTTTTACTTCGGGCTATACTTGCCCACGCATGACGAGCGACATAACTCGTTAGCGGAATTGTCAACCCCATTTGCTCACCCAATTTTTTCAACTTACTATTTACTCGATGTGCAGCTGTTTTATATTGCCTCCGTTCATCTACCTGCATATTGCGAATAATGGGCAGCAGATAAGGAGTATTTCGAGTATCATATTTCTCTACAATATCCTGCATAGGTTTTTCCCACTTAATAAAGAGTTGTTGATGGGTTTTCTGACGACGATACGACAAGATTCCGTTTTGGATATCTCTCTTTTTCAGAAATGCCATATCTACAAACGACATGCCACGTGTATAGAATGAAAATAAAAACATATCCCGGGCATAATCTAAGGATGGGTTTAATGTTAAATCGAGGTTTCTTATTTGACGAATTATTTTCAACGAAACCGCTCGTTTGACAGTTTTATCAATACCCGTATTATCGCTGCATCGTAAGCCCCATATCAACGGCTCTGTTATATATTGCCCGAAGATTCCGCATATAAAACGATGTTGCATTCGGACAAATACCCGCAGCTTTCAAGTAAGACTCATATTCAACCATTAAATTCGACTCAACCTCCTCTACCGGGATATCCCTTCCATCCCTAAAACGCATAAAACTATTAAGAGTGGTAGTATAGGTCTCGGCTGTACGTCTTTTCCCGATTTGTTTCAATTGAAGAATAAGTTTCTTTGTAAAGGCCATAAATCCTCTATCATCTATGGGTGCACAAAACAATTCCACCACTTTCTCCGCCGAATAGTCTTTACATGAACTTTCAAGATGATTAATGATTTTTTTTAATCGCATAAGGTCTTCGCCCAAAGCATCTTTCAGCGAAATCAAATAATCTCTTCTACTTTCATCCATATCCGCAGATAGCATAATTTCAGAACATTCTGCATTCCACTCCACTGGATATACCTTGTATCCCGCATGAATCTGTCTTGCTATTCGATTTTGAATTACCTGATAATACAAAGCCCCTTCTCTATCCGGTATAGAAGAAGCTCGAAATTTGACCTTTACTGTTGCCATATATTTATAATTAGTTTACAATCAACTTACTATATCATTAATAACAAGCAATCAATACCATAAATCATCTTATCGACCCGATAGGAAATAATGTGTTTTTCATTCTAATTAGATATAACAATTCACCTTTTATTTTGTTCTCCTACTTCGATATATTCGGGCATCGGGCTCTATAACAGACAAAGAATCAACACATTTCAGAGCAGATACTTCATTTTACACCGACCGACACTAATATCCACAGTCAGACCTTCCAATAGAGAAAGCTATATGAGAGCCACAGCCTCACTACTCAGCAACCTTCTTGTCCACTCTATCGAGACAGACATAGATACGCCAACCCCTCTCCTACTCTCAAATAACAACGATGCATCAGACGACTCGCTCACCATCCACGACAACAGCACCGTTTTTCCCGCAGCATACTAAAACAGATAGCAAGTCTCTTAGAAGTATTTTATATAAAGAAGGAGGGCCGCTCTTGTTTGAGCTGCCCTCCTTCTTAGTTGCGGGGAAAGGATTCGAACCAATGACCTTTGGGTTATGAGCCCAACGAGCTACCACTGCTCCACCCCGCGATGTTTACGGCTGCAAAGGTAATATACATCTTCCAAGAATGCAACAATACAGCCTCTGTTTTTGTATTAAAAAATATAAACAATTATATAATACGCACATTATCAGAATATTAATAGTTTTACAAAGATACATTCAGTATCCCTATAACAGCAAAATTCAGAATAAAAGAACAGGCAGACCTTGAAAATTGTGATAAATGTATTACTTTTGCGCAACAACAGTTTTACTGTGCAAGCAGTTACATCATGCGAGAATAAAAATGTCTGATGCCACATACCGACATATCGTAGAAGAAGCGCAACGTCTATTTGCCAAAAAGGGGGTTACCAATACCACTGTCAACGACATTGCAGTAGCCTCGGGGAAAGGCCGCCGCACGATATATACCTACTTCAACAACAAGCAGGAGATATATCAAGCGGTAGTAGCGACAGAAGCCAACCGGATGTACGACCGACTCTCGGCCGTCGTCAACAAAGAAATGCCACCCAGCGAGAAATTCGAGAGCTATATAGAGGCTCGCCTCGAATGTATTCGCGAAGTGGTAGAACGTAACGGTTCTCTGCGAGCTGAGTTTTTCCACGACATTTGGGAAGTAGAACGCGCCCGCAAAAAAATGTCGATACACGAACTGGACTTACTGAAACGCATCTTGGACGAAGGCGTTTCGAAAGGAGTTTTTATCGTACACGACACAATGGTAGCCGCCTTTATCCTGCACAGCGCCCTCAAAGGCCTCGACGTTCCATATATACTAAACCACTTTGCCAAAGTTGGGGTCGAGCGGATGCGAATGCGCAACCTCATCGCCGATTTCCTGCTATACGGCATCATGAAATAGAAAACAGATATACCAAACATGCCCTGTTCTCCCGCAACACGGAGAGAGGGTTTATTAAAAACAGATAGAATTATGAAATTGTTAGAAGGAAAAACAGCTGTCATCACAGGAGCAGCCCGCGGTATTGGTAAAGCCATCGCTTTGAAGTACGCTTCGGAAGGTGCCAACATCGCATTTACCGACCTCGTTATCGACGAGAATGCCAAAGCCACAGAAGCCGAAATTGCCGCATACGGAGTAAAAGCCAAAGGCTACGCATCGAATGCCGCCAACTTCGAAGAGACTCATGCCGTAGTAGCCGAAATCTTGAAAGACTTCGGCCGTATAGACATCCTCGTAAACAATGCCGGTATCACCCGCGACGGTCTGATGATGCGCATGGACGAGAAACAATGGGATGCTGTGATAACGGTAAACCTCAAATCGGCATTCAACTTTATCCATGCCGTCACACCCATCATGATGCGTCAAAAAGGCGGCAGCATCATCAACATGGCCTCCGTTGTAGGCGTATCGGGTAATGCCGGACAAGCCAACTACTCGGCATCGAAAGCCGGTATGATAGGCCTTGCCAAATCTATCGCCAAAGAGTTAGGTTCGCGAGGCATTCGCGCCAATGCCATCGCCCCGGGCTTCATCATCACCGACATGACCGCCAAACTGAGCGACGAAGTGAAAGCCGAATGGGCAAAACAAATCCCCTTGCGCCGCGGCGGCACGCCCGAAGACGTTGCCAACGTTGCCACATTCCTTGCATCAGACCTCTCGTCGTATGTCACCGGACAAGTCATACATTGCTGCGGCGGTATGAATATGTAAAAGACAACTTACAACCATCCAAGGCGCGTTGCCGCAAAAAGGCACGCGCCTTTTTTACACCTACGCCGCCGGTCAATCACAAAAAACAGCTACCTTTGCAGAATATGGAAGTCATATACGAAGACAATCATATCATCATCGTCAACAAAAACTGCCACGAAATCGTGCAGGGCGATAAAACGGGCGACACACCGCTGAGCGAAACGTTGAAGGAGTGGCTCAAAAAGAAATACAACAAGCCCGGCAACGTATTCATAGGCGTGACGCATCGGTTAGACCGTCCCGTCAGCGGATTGGTAATCTTTGCCAAAACGAGCAAGGCATTATCGCGGCTCAACGAAATGTTCAAGAAAGGCGAGATAAAGAAAACATACTTCGCCATCGTGAAAAACCGACCGCCACAACCTGTCGGGACACTGGTACACTATCTTGCCCGCAACGAGAAAACCAACAAAAGCATCGCATACGACACAGCCCGTCCCGGCACACAACGCGCCGAACTGGATTATCGTCTGCTCGCAGCCGGCGAACGATACCACCTGCTCGAAATAAACTTGAAAACCGGCCGCCACCACCAAATACGTTGCCAACTCGCCAAAGCCGGATGCCCCATAAAAGGCGACCTAAAATATGGAGCAGAACGCTCCAACCCCGACGGCGGCATATCGCTTCTGGCTCGACGCATCGTTTTTGAACACCCCGTATCACACCAAATCGTCGATGTCGTTGCACCCGTACCCGACGAAAAGCTGTGGCACGAATTGGAAAACATTGCCAACACCCGACCCGAATACCTGTCATCAGGAATTTAGGGAAGAAGGAAAAGCAAAAAGAAACCATTCGATGTAAAAATTAACACTCTAATACTTGCATTTTACAATCAAACACATTACTTTTGTAATACCATAACAGATGAGGATTTCGGGTCGCACTCAAGTAGATTGGGAAACTCATCAAATTTTATGAAATACCGAGAAAAGCTTTGCGTTCTAATGGCGGGCCACACCTCGAGAGAGGTTGCTAAGCACGGTGGATTACAAAAGGGCGGAAGCACTCAAATCCTGTTTTTCGGAGTTTCATCGCATTCTTCGGTGTGACCCTTCTCATAAAGGCATCGGCCCTAAGGAGTCGATGCCTTCCTTGTTATACGACAAGACAACAGGCAGATACATGAAACCATTGTATAAAACCAAACATATATTATGAAACATACCATCGCAGCACTCTTGCTCGCCACAACACTTGCAGGCGCATCACAAAATACAACTTACCTCGCCATAGAAGGCTCACCCATAGACCAAGCATACACCGATAACCGCCCATACATGGAAATGTATACTCCCGAAAATCCGTGCGGAGCTGCCATTATTATATGCCCCGGCGGCGGATACCAATACAAAACGATGGATTACGAAGGACGTAACTTCGCCCCCTTCTTCTGCCAAAACGGTATCACCGTATTCGTACTGAGCTATACCCTCCCTTATGGTAACTGCGAAGCCCCCTTAGCGAGCATCGAAGAGGCCATGCGAGGCATATCGAGCCACGCAGCAGCATGGGGCATCGACCCGCAACGAATAGGCGTGATGGGCTCTTCGGCAGGCGGGCACTTAGCCTCGACACTTGCCACAGCCTTCCACCCCGACACTCGTCCGGCATTCCAAATACTGCTCTACCCCGTCATCTCTATGGACGAAACCATCACGCATGCCGGGTCACGCACCAGCCTGCTGGGCGAAACACCCGACAGGGCATTGATAGAGCGTTTCTCTAACGAACTGCAAGTAAAAACCGACACGCCCCCGGCCTATATCATGGTAAGCCAAGACGACAACGCCGTGCCCATAGCAAACAGCATGCGCTACTACCAATCGCTGACGGCACAAGGCATTCCCGCCGAACTGCACATCGTACCCACAGGCGGACACGGATGGGGCTCGCACGAAACATTTGCCTACCACGACATGCTGCTCGCCACCCTGCAACAATGGATAGAAACCTACGTGATAAAATAACAGCCGCCAAGGCAACACAAACCGACAACAGTCAACAACAACAATGATATTCAACGAAAACAACTACGAGACCAGCCGTAGAGGATGTATCGAAGTAATATGCGGCTCGATGTTCTCAGGCAAAACCGAAGAACTGATACGCCGCCTCAAACGCGCCAAAATAGCCCGTCAACGGGTCGAAATATTCAAACCCGCTATCGACAAACGATACTCAGAAGAAGACATCGTATCGCACGACAGCAACGCCATACACTCCACGCCGGTAGACAACTCGCATAGCATACTGCTCATGACAAGCGACGTAGACGTCGTAGGTATAGACGAAGCCCAATTCTTCGACGATGGCATCATCGAAGTATGCAGCGAACTCGCCAATAACGGCACCCGCGTCATCGTAGCAGGATTAGACATGGACTTCCGCCGCGTACCCTTCGGCCCCATGCCCGCCCTGCTCTCCATCGCCGACGACGTAACCAAAGTACACGCCATCTGCGTCGAGTGCGGCCACATAGCCAACTACTCCTACCGACTTGTCGACAGCGACCGCCGCGTACTCTTGGGCGAAAGAAACGAATACCAACCCCTCTGTCGCAAATGCTACCTCAAACACGAAAAAGAGAAAGAGAAAGAGAAAGAAACCGAGCACGACACACAAAACACATAACTGCAAACAAACACACACGCCCCCAAAAAATAACAAAAAATCAACGGCATCGCAACAATGATAGACTACTTCAAGCGACCATTCACGTTCGACCGCGTCGTACGCATAATCATCGTCCTCCTCATCATTACAGGCATCCTCCTGCTCATAAACCGGCTCAAAGGCGTGTTGCTGCCATTCTTCGTAGCATGGCTCATAGCCTATATGATAAACCCCGTAGTAGAGTGGAACCAACGCATCATGCGACTGCGCAAACGTATTGTGTCCATCATTCTGACCCTTACAGAAATAACGATAATATTGGCTGCCATCATCGCACTAATTGCTCCCATGATTGCCAACGAAACACAACACCTCTACCAGCTCGCATCGGTCTACGTAAGCTCCACAAGCGATATCCCTTTCCTCCCACAAGAACTTCAAAACACCATCAAAAAATATATATCACTCGAAAACATAAGCGCACTACTCAGTCGCGAACAATGGAGCGAATTAGGCCGCAACGTATTCACGCAAGCCTACAACCTACTCTCCTCATCGGTACATGGCCTCATCACCATCATTAGCTGGGGAATTGTCCTGCTATACGTATTCTTCATCCTGCTCGATTACGACAAAATTATCAGCGGATTCAGCCGCCTCATCCCCCACAAATACCGTAAACCGATATTCAGCATAGGAAATGACGTAAAAGAAAGCATGAACCGTTACTTTCGCGGACAAGCCCTCGTGGCAAGTATCGTAGGTGTACTGCACTGCATAGGGTTCCTCATCGTAGGCCTGCCCATGGCCATACCGCTGGGACTACTCGTAGGCCTACTCAATATGATACCCTACATGCAGATACTCAGCTACATCCCCGCCGCCCTACTCTGCATAATAGGCGCAGCCGATACGGGAAGTAACTTTTGGCTGCTTGCCATAAGCACAACCGCCGTATATCTCACCGTACAAATAATACAAGACGGATTCTTGGTACCCCGTATTATGGGCAATGCCACCGGTCTCAACCCCGCCATTATCCTGCTATCCCTCTCGATATGGGGTTCACTATTGGGCGTAATAGGCATGATAATAGCCCTGCCACTCACGTCACTGCTACTCTCATACTACCATCGCTACATAGTCCCGCCCGACGACGACAAAGCAAACAATACGGGAAATAGCGAAAAATGAGGCAATTAATATTCATTAACAAAATAAATCACGCCATAATTTTGCAGTTTTAAATATAAACAATACCTTTGCAACGCTTTTAGAGAAAGGCATTACTGATGATTCGCTAGCTCAGCTGGTAGAGCACAACACTTTTAATGTTGGGGTCCTGGGTTCGAGCCCCAGGCGGATCACAGAAACAAAGATCGGTTATCCCGACAGGATAACCGCTCTTACTTTTTACGACCTACAATAAACAACTCCTTCCCAGCAAACCGCCCATGAACCGCCACACAGGAACCTATACCCTGCCGCATGCTACACTTGTTGAGGCCTCCGACAAGCAAGTACTCAAAAGCAAAGCAACGTAGCTAACCAAATAAATACAGGAAATGCAGCATCTCTGCAAACGAGCAGAGACAAAAAATACTCCGCAACATATTGTTTCTGTCTACATAGCGTCAAACGCATACAGCACCCCTGCAAAACGACGAGCAAAGCCTCCCAATAAACAACCCTTCCGAATCGTATCGTCTCTGTCAACACAGCATCCGACACATACAGTATCCCTAACAAAGACAAAAATACTCAGAAACGTTCGCCCCTATCAACAGATCTCAAACACGACAAAGAGAGACTAAACATTACACTTGCGCCACCCCCAAGGCAAACGGCACAAACAGACTTTGTCGACAAACAAGTCCCCTCACAGGACAACAAAAAAAGAGCATTGCTCATGCAATGCTCTCAATCAATAAAAGGGTGGAAGATGGGAGTCGAACCCACGACACCCGGAACCACAATCCGGTGCTCTAACCACTGAGCTACATCCACCATTTCAAAAGCGATGCAAAGGTAACTGCTTTTTTCGTATTCTCCAAACTTTCTCCCGCATTTTTCACAAAATTCTTTTACCTAATCATACAGGCTACATCTTCGCCTCCACAATAGGCTACATTCTACTCATTATCCCCATATAAAGAAAAATAGAACACATTCAACCAACCACTAATATTTATAACACGGAGTGTTACGAACAAATACAACGCTCCGCGTTTGAATGTAACAATTGGCAGCAACAAGATAAATATATACACGGAAGTAATATGGAAAATCCATGTAAAACACTGTTATATAATATATACGAGCAACTTTGTGGAACCCAATAACAGACAACAATTTATAAGTAACACAAATACAATAATACCTTACATACTTATATGAAAAGCCTTTTTCTAATTAGTTGGATAATACAATAGAATATCGCCGCGAATTACATATAATGCGTATCTTTGAATAAGATAGGATGCGGCTCGGCATAGCCAAACCGAAAACTTTGTTTCCGGTTGTCTCGGCACTCGCCTTTCGCTATCTTTGTAATATGAGAGACAGACAAAAGCAGACAACCGTATATGAAAATAAATAATTTGCTGAATGCTAAATCGAGGTCGGAATTAAGGGAATGGCTGATGCAAAACCACGACAAGGAGACAGAATGCTGGGTAGTGGTAAAACGCGGCAGACCCACTGATAACTGCACCTTTTGGTATGTCGATGCAGTGGAAGAAGCTCTTTGCTTCGGTTGGATAGACAGCACCACTAAAAAAATTTCCGATGGGGTGACTGCTCAAAAGCTCTGTCCTCGAAAATCACGTAGCAAATGGTCGGAGCTGAACAAGGAGCGCTGTCGCAGGATGGAACGGATGGGACTGATGACCGACGCTGGAAGATCCTTATTGCCAAACATGACAGACGCCGGCTTTACCATTGACCCCGATATTCTACATGAATTGCAATCCGACCCCACAGTATGGAAAAACTTCTGCCAACTACCGGAACTTTACAAACGCGTAAGAATAGATACCATACAAATAAAAAAACAACAACCGGAACTTTTCAGGAAACGACTGGACAAATTTATTGAGAACACGCGCAAAGGCATCCTTTACGGCGAATGGAACGACAACGGCCGATTATAAAGACACCATGAGAATATTTCTTTTCATAGCATCATTTTTGGGAGAAATGAAACTAAATAACCATTCAACCTCTCCAACACAAATTACAACTCCTTTTTTTGCATCTTTAATACCTCATAAAGCAACATGGATAAAGCAATGCCATACATAATACGCGCATTAAAGCCCGACGAAACTCCTTTACTGAGAGATTTTCTTTATGAGGCAATCTTCATCCCCGAAGGTGTAGAAGCTCCTCCTCGGGAGGTGATTGATTTACCGGAACTAAAAATATACATCGAAGACTTCGGTACGAAAAAGGATGACTATTGCTTGGTAGCAGATTATAATGGCAAGGTTATAGGAGCAGTATGGACAAGAATTATGCACGACTATGGTCATGTAGATGACACTACCCCATCGCTTTCCATATCTCTATACAAAGAATATCGAAACAAAGGCATCGGCCACCGACTGATGAAAACAATAATCGAAGAACTGCAAGAGAAAGGTTACCGTCAAATATCGCTTTCGGTGCAAAAGGCCAATTATGCAGTCGATATGTACCTCAAACTTGGGTTTACAATTACAAAAGAAACCATAGATGAGTATATTATGGTAAAGAAAATCGAAGAACCAAAGCCTAAATACAAGATGCGTTCTCTCGAAGAAAGAGACATTCCCGAAATGCAAAATCTATTTCGCTCTACCGTGCTAAATATCAATATTCGGGACTACTCTAAGGAAGAAGTGAAAGACTGGGCATCCTGTATCGACAGTATAAAGCTGAAAAATCTGCTATCCCAAAATCGCTTTATATTTATAGGAGCATTCGATGACAATGACTGCATGATAGGCTTCTCGTCAATGAACGAAGAGGGATATTTACACTCTTTGTTCGTACACAAAGATTGGCAAGGAAAAGGCATAGCCACCCAACTTCTTCACGAGGTAGAACATATTGCCCAACAATTTAGAGTTACAAAAATAACCACAGAAGCAAGCCTAACGGCACGACCGTTTTTTGAGAAAAAAGGATACACAGTTATAAAAACTCAGAGACAGAAAGCCAACAGACTGAAACTTACAAATTTCGTCATGTATAAGTCATTTAAGGAATGACCACTGATAACACACGACAGCATAAATCATGGCGCGGCAAATACAGGAACAGCACGGCAGGCAGATACGCAATCTTCAAGGAATACAAATAGTTCTTCTTACACTAATAGCCTTTCATAATAGCGCTTTTTGTCGATTTTTCTATTGTCACATCTCCCCGTTCCGACTTCTTGCCATAACTGAAACTATACGATAGTTTTAGGCTGATATTACAGCCATTCGGCTCGCTGTAATTCCACATATCTTCCTTGTAGCACCCGTAATCCATGGTGATATGATTCTTGTCATATTTATTAAACGGATTCCTTACCATTACCTCTACACTCCATGCCTTATGATTCCAACCAACTTGAAGTTCGTACACCGATTGATTCGTTACAAAATAAGGCATTCTGATGTCAAGGGCCTTATAAGGAGTTCGATAGTTAAACTTTATCATCCAGTCGCCACAAAGATACGTTACAGACAGCCGGGCTCTCAATATATTTTTAGACAAATCGTATATCTCTCCTCTGATCATGTTATATTCTTCAATAGCTGTTACACTCAACCGTAACTTGTCATCGAAGGCTTTATAAGCGAATGTGGCAGTCAACATATTTCCGTAGAACACTCCATCATTTACAATTGTATTATATATTCTATCATTATCTGCGAAATAATAATGTACCATATTGTCAAAATACATATAACTGTTATAAGATGCATTGAACAAAAAATTTCCCCATTGACCATTGTAGGAAATAATATTACCAAAAGCTCTCAACGGTTTAATATCGGGATTCCCCTTGACGCTTTCAAAGAAAGATATAGGTACAACCATAGAATTTTTATTAGAAGGTTCAAACAATGTATGCGAATAATACCCGTTCAAATTCAAAGAATGTTTATTATTAAAGGCAAAATTGCCTCCATAAAAAGCTATTGGATGGCAATAATTATAATGGATACCATTCAATATTATGGCTGAATTTGACAATCCGACTGATGCGTAATAAAAGTACTGTTTACCAGATTGGCTAATCTGTACGTCACCCTGACTAACATCTGTTGATAACTTCTGTATGCCTGTTGATGATCCGCTATAAACATCTTTATAGGCCATATGATTGTGATACAAATTTATTGATAGCCCTATATTGTTCTTAAAAGATTTAGTATAGACGATATTTCCTGTTATGCCATAATTATTCTCATCAACAACAGACTCAATAGGAACCTGTCCTGTTTCATTGTATAGACTTGAATATTCATTTTTCCCCCAAGAGGCAACACCTGTTATATTCAAATCTTGGTTATTTGGCAGGCTTATCGAATAATTTGCATATAAATATGGTGATAAATTTTTCCCAGAAGTATGAATATCTTTTTCAGCCATAGTCTCTATACTGCCAGTGTACGATGTACTCTGTGAAAAGTTGGAACCGGGCTGTTCTTGCCTTGTCAAGGTAATGAATGAATTGAACTTGTATTTTTCGCCAATGGAAACTATTTTGAATTTTATAGCTTGATTATTCTCCCTGCACAAAGAATTATTATTGTTTGTTTTTCGCAACAGTTCCTTTCCATCTGCAAATCTAAATTGTTCTGTACCTTCCGTATAGCTGCTATTACGAGACCAGCCTCCCGATGCTGTAAGAGAAAAAGTAATTTTCTTCTTTGTAAAATCTGTAAAAGCAGTATAATCTCCATTTTTATAAACCAATCCCTGATTAGCTGACAAATATAAGTTTCCGCCAAAATCAATTTGTTTGATAGTAATATTAATCATCCCTGCTTTCCCCACATATTTTCCACTTGGAGTACGTACATATTCTATTTTCTGAATATTCTTAGACAGCAACGTAGATAATTCTTCTTGCTGAACCTCCATACCATTGATACAAACAACTATTTCCCCACCTGTCACCGTTGAGATGTTTTTGGCATCTGAAGAAATATCAAGATCAGGAATCTGCATGATACTTAATAAATCGAAACCATTGACAGCATGTTCCTTTTCCAATGCAGTTGGAATCAGTATTACTTTATCAGACTTTTCAATTCTTGTATCTCCTTTAACGACAACTTCGTCTAGATTTTGGTTTTTCTCTTTTAATATAATATTCCCAAGACTGACAGACTCATATAATTCCAAATTTAATGTATATTGGGAATAACCCATACAAGAAATCTCTATATTATAACTTGCAGATGGAATATTCTGTAATTCAAATACTCCTGATTCCTTAGAAACGCATTCTCTATGAAAGAGTATATCTTGACAAGAACGAACAATCACAGATGCTCCAACCAATGCTTCACCTTGCGTATTTTTAATAATACCGCTTATATTATTTTGAGAAAATGATACAATAGAACATAATAGTATCATCAAGAATAAAAAATTTAATCTCCTTTTCATTGATTGTTACTTAACGAAACTGCAATTTTTATTCAAAAATAAAGTTTTTATTCGTCCTACCCAATAAAATAAATAATTAATTTGAATTATTAAAAGCCGCTAAATGTCAAAATAAATAATACTAAAAGAGAATAATTCACCTCGACAATCATAATGTTACCACACAATACACCCATCAAGAGGGGGAATTATCGAGTGCATGGCTAACACGACAATAGAGCAACTGCAACGATACGTGTAACTACACCGCGAGCGTTGAGGCATTACACTTTTACAGAGCCTCATTCACCAAAACAAGGGACTTTACGGTTCTGCAATAAACTTTTCTTCCACAGTACGAACGACAAGAGGAACAACAAGTAAATCTTACCGAGCTGGAATTCAATCAGGTAAAATCGGAGATACGCACGGACAAGCTCAAAAGCGCGGCTACCGATGCTGCCACTGTCATAGCAAGCGGAGTGGGTTCTCTTTTCGGCAGCGGGAAAATGAAGAAACTGGAGCAATCCAATGACGAATTGCGTCAGGAAATTGCCAAACGGGACAAGGGCATTGATGACTTGAAAGCCCAAATGCAACGTATGCAGGAACAGCACGGCAAGCAGATACGCAATCTTCAAGGAATACACAATCAAGAGCTTGAAGCCAAAGACATGGAAATTTCTCGGCTGAACACCTTGCTTGAAAAGGCACACAGATGGTTTCCAATGTTCAAAGAAATGTTGAGAATGGAAAAATTATGCGCTGTTATCGGATTTACCAAAGACATGATAGAAAGCCTCTTGACAAAGAAAGAAGCCATACAATGTAGTGGCAAAATTTATTCCGAAGAACACAGACGTAAGTTTGATATCAAAAACGATGTTTTCAGGGTTGAGAAACATCCGATGGATAGCGGTAAGCTTATACTGACTATAAACAGGATACAGATGGGAGAATGGTTCAAAGAGCAGTTTGATAAATTACGGCAAAGTTTACGAAGACCAACAGAAGAGCCAAGAAAAAGCAGAGGATTCAAATTGTAATTGTTAAATCGCTCAAATTTAGAAGAAAGGAGTAATCAAATGGTATTTTGGTTGCTCTTTTTTCATATCTTTATGGCATCACTTATAATACTGAATTATATGGATAAACAATTTTGTCAAAGTTGCGGTATGCCTCTTTCGGATGTAAACAAAGGTACAAATGCCGATGGAAGTCAGAATAATGACTTCTGTATATATTGTTACAAGGAGGGTAGATTTACACAAGACTTCTCTATGAGCCAAATGATAGAGTTCTGCCTACAGTTTACCGACCAGATAAACAAAGAAACAGGGTGGAATCTTACTCCTGTTCAGGCTAAAGAACAAATGTTACAATATTTTCCTCAACTGAAACGGTGGAGAGAAAAAGATAAGAGAACATTAGCCGAAAAAGCCACCAATTTGCTATCCCAATGCGAAAATGTAACAGTGGTTTCCATAGATGAAGAAGGTTATCCGCGTCCTGTACAAATGTCTAAAATAAAGACACGTGGTTTTAATGAAATATGGATGGCAACAAGTAGCACATCCGTAAAAGTAAATGACTTCCGTAAAAATAACAAAGCTGGACTTTGTTATGACCATTATGGTGATGGAGTGTCAATGCGTGGCATAGTTGAAATTATTACCAATGATGCTATACGTAAAGAAATGTGGCAAGAATGGTTCATCCACCATTTTCCCGGTGGTGCTACTGACCCCAATTATGTACTTCTGCATTTTACAGGCACAGAAGCTACATTTTGGATTAATGGGGAGTTTGCACACGAAAATTTATAATAACGTTTAAGCAAAGATATTTTCAGAGACTGAAACAGTGAGACAAATTGTGATAACCTATAATGAAATCAACTATCAAATCATCAATACAGGCAGATTTGGCTACTGTATGGCATGTAGTAACCTCACTTCATGACTTTTCGTGGAGAAGCGATATTATATCTATTGAAGTTTTCGATGAAAAGCATTTTAAGGAAACGAGTAAAGATGGATATGAGACCCATTTTACCATCACAGTTGTTGAGCCGTTAATGAAATATTCTTTTCTCATGGATAATGAAAACTTATCAGGAGAATGGATTGGATATTTTACCCAAACAGGGAAAGGTACTGAAATACAGTTCACAGAATCAGTGCGTCTAAAGAAATGGTGGTTATACCCATTTGCAAAATGGTATCTGAAAAAACGACAAAAACAATACGTATCAGATTTGAGACTAAAATGTGAACGGAAATGATAAATACACTTTCCCGTTATATCAAAAGTAACAACCAACATTTTAAAAGAGTAGAATATGAATGTAAAAAAAGAAATTGAAACTAAATATGGTACTACAAATAGCATATATCTAAATGATATTGAAATTGATCCGTTTACGATTAAGGCAATCATGATAAATGAGGTTGTACCAGCTAATCCTTTACATGATTTTTATGGAAGCTCCAATGCTGATTATGTGAAAACAGCTATTTCCCTTTTTCAAAAAGCAGGAAGTGAATTCTTTTCTATAGATGATATTTTACAAGCAGGAATCTATATCACCAATGCAGTTAAAACTCCAAAAACAGAATACTCAATAGAGAAAAGATACATAGAAAATAGTTTGCCTTATCTTGAAACGGAATTATCTTTATTTCCTAATATAAAAGTCATTATGCTTATGGGGGATGTTTCAAAGAAAGTATTTAATATGATTGCAAAAAAACAACAAGGAAAGAATATAATACCTTCGGTTTCCACCTATAAATTACGAAATTCTAAAATTTATTATAAGGAAATGAGAATAATACCATCTTACATTATGACTGGAGGAAATCTTTTAATTGAAAAATCAAAAGTTAATATGATAACAGAAGATATCACAACAATGTTGAATATAATCAATTAAATGCTTTTGTGTAATTATCAAACTGATAATAAATATTTGATGATGGATAAAAATTATATAGTTGGAGACTTAATATATGATGCTGCCATTTATGACGGGTTAAACACATTCCTAGATGATTTGGAATTTTACAAGAAGTGGTTACCCAAGGATAAAGAAGCAAGAATTCTTGAACTTTGTTGTGGTACAGGACGTTTGACAATACCTATTGCAAAAGAAGGATATAATATAACTGGTGTTGATTATACCACTTCTATGCTTAATCAAGCAATTGCAAAAGCAGAAAAAGAACATCTGTCAATAGATTTTGTGAAAGAAGATATAAGGACATTGGATTTAGGAAAGAAGTTCGACTTTATTTTCATTCCTTTTAATTCCATTCATCATTTATATAAAAACGAAGATTTGTTTAAGGTTTTAGAAATGGTTAAGAAACATCTCCGCAGAAACGGAGTTTTTCTATTGGATTGCTTCAACCCTAATATTCGATATATTGTTCACGGAGAAAAAAAGAAAGAAACAACGGCTGAATATACCACTGATGACGGACGGAAAGTCGTGATAAAGCAAACAATGTGTTATGAAAACGCAACTCAAATCAATCGTATAAGGTGGCATTATTATATAGATGGTGTATTTCATTCAATCCAAAACTTAGATATGCGGATGTTCTTCCCGCAAGAATTGGACTTCTATTTAAAGTGTTCTGGATTTAATATCATCCATAAATTCGGAAGTTTTAAAGAAGATGATTTCTGCAATGATTCAGAAAAGCAGATATATGTTTTATCTTTGAATAATTAGTCTTGTAAAACATTACTCTTAATTCCGTACAGTCAGCCTTATATTCTTGGGTGTAATAAAGGGTGTAAATCTCGTAATTACTTGATTTACACCCTTTATTGCGGAGAGAGAGGGATTCGAACCCCCGGAACCTCTCAGTTCAACGGTTTTCAAGACCGCCGCAATCGACCACTCTGCCATCTCTCCTATTCCATCTTGTATCGCATCTCTATGCGACCGTATGGAATGTTTTTAGTCTAATTCTTTCAAACTTGTTGTCCGGGAAGGACTCGAACCCTCACAGGCGGAACCAGAATCCGAAGTGCTACCATTACACCACCGGACAAGCTTTTCGTTTACGGAGTGCAAATTTACAGCTTTTTCTTTTACTTGTATCGCACTGCGTTATAAAAATTATATTATTAATATTTATTCACAACTTCATTTCCTCGCCTCGACATTGTGCTAAAACAGCTTTCTGCAAGGCTTATAACAGCTATGCCAAGGGGCTCTCTCCGGGGAGTGCCGACGCCACGCTATTGTAAGAGAGGCGCATAAGTGTCTCCATATCGTACTTTCCTGAGGCCGGCGGCATAATGGGTTTGTGTATCGTTAGCGTCACCTTCCCGGGATGTACATTCATGCCGCCACGAGGCAGCAAGTGGAACGAACCATCGATAGAGAGGGGTACTACGGGGAGCGAAAATTCCTCGGCGAGCAGGAATGCACCGCGTTTGAAGGGGTGTAACCGGCCATCCTGACAGCGTGTACCCTCGGGAAATACGACGAGCGACATACCGCCTTGCAAGGTCTGCTCGGCAAGACGCATGGTGTGTTTGAGCTTTGCCGGGGTCGACTTATCTACCATGATATGCCCTGCGGCTACACAAGCTGCACCTACAAAGGGGATGCTTTGCAACTGTTTCTTCATCATCCACTTGAAGTTGTGCCCGAGGTAACCGTATATCAGGAATATATCGAAAGCTCCTTGGTGATTCGCCACAAAAACATACGAGGTATTTTTGTCTATGTTCTCGCGCCCGCGTATCTCGGTGCGTATAAAGAGCAATACACAGAAGCATCGTGCCCAAAACATGGGCGGATAGAAGCCCCACCAATCACGATTGCCTATGGCGCATCCTGCCATAGTTATGAGTGCTGTCAGAATAGTGATTACCACTAGAATAGGCACTGCTATAAGCCATTGATAAACGAAATATATGTAACGCATGGCAAAAAGATATTGGTCAGAATGTTATACCTATTCGGATAGAGACTGCGTGAAGTGCATGCTCGTTGCGCATCGTCTCACCATCGGCAAAAGGTGTTATCTGTGTGAAGCTATACCCTATGATAGCATAGGTACTAAACTGTCGCGAGGCCGCAAGATTAAAACCTATGCCGCCCGAGGCGTATGCGCCCGTATTATGCACATCGGGTGTAAGTTCGTTGATAGACATACCGGCTTTCAGATCGAAAAAGCAAAGCGACTTGCCGGGCTTGAAGTTGCAACGGAATAAGGCATAAACAGGAATAAACAGCCGCTTATGAGCAAACGAGGGGTGTATGCCGACACCCACACCTGCACATTGTATCATCCCCTTGCGATAGCCTGCATACACATCTATATCGAAACAAGTGCTTTCCGTGCCCGAGAGGTCGATATTGGTACCTATCTCTGCACCGAATGCGATAGGACGAACGGGACGCAATGATGTTTCTGCCACAAAAGTATCAATGGGTTTCTCCGATGTGGTAATACCCGAGGTTGTATTACCATCGGGGAGTGACTGTGCTGCTGCCGTAGTTGCCAGCACACAAAAAAGCGCGGCCAACGTATGCCGCCATATTGTAAATAGTGTCTTGCTCATATTTTTTTATATCGTAATTTGCAGGGCGAATTTATATATTTATTGCATAATAACAAAGTTTGCACCTTTAAGATTTTGAAAAGAGAAAATCGTAGGATTTTGCGGGCAACCTGCCGCTGCACGTAATTAACCCAAGGATACAAATACAATCGGCTTCCATATCTACAAAGAGGTGGTAACAATTGGTGTCATAAGGCATCTATTGTTCTACGTATCAAATATTTGCCGGTATAAGGCATTTCCTTTCCGTTACCGGGATTACGACATGAGTATCTCTTGCATAATCAGAAAACAACACAGCAAGAATCTAAAACGAATTTTCTTTTTCTACCGTTTTTTCATTATATTCAAATAGCACTGGCGTGAATTCTGCAAAAAAATTAAGCGGAGATATTTCTTTTACCCTCAGCTTTGCCTATATTTGTAGAATATAGGAGGCGGTTCGGCTGAGTCATATTTGAAATCTCCGTTTTCATTTGCCTCAGCTCTCACCTTTCACTATATTTGCACTATGATGATATAATGCTATTACAAAAACAACGAAACATTATTTTTTAACAAACAATATTATGACAACTAAATTTAGGATTTTCTGTTGCGCAACGTCGTTAATCGCCTGCGCCGTTTTTGCTACGGCACAAGAAACGGCCGTTGCTGTTCCCGATTCAACTATCACAGTCACAACCGATTCTGCCGCAATAGCAGGTAACGGCATAGAACAATTATCGATACCCGTTACCGATGGCGTAGTCATCGACGTAGTATATATCCCCGGCGGTACATTTATGATGGGTGCTACTCCCGAGCAAGGTTCCGATGCCGCAGCCGACGAGAAACCGGTACACGAAGTGACCCTCTCGCCTTATTACATAGCTGCCACAGAGTGTACACAAGCCTTATGGGAAGCTATCATGGGCTACAACCCGTCGATAACAAAGGGTGCCAATCTGCCGGTGACCAACATCAACATATACGAGTGCCACGAGTTTGTGAAACTGTTGTCGAAAAAGACAGGCTACACCTTCCGTCTCCCGACCGAGGCCGAATGGGAATATGCAGCCCGCGGCGCAATGGAGAGCAAGAGTACCAAGTATAGCGGTAGCAACGACCTTGCTGCCGTAGCATGGACATCGGCCGATAGCAGTGAACCGCATGCCGTTGCAGCAAAAGCTCCTAACGAAATAGGGCTCTACGACATGAGCGGCAACGTATATGAGATATGCGAAGACGAATATGCTCCTTACTCATCTGCCGCACAGACCGACCCGAAAGGTGGAAGTTCCGACCAACAAATCTTCCGCGGCGGCGGTTACATATCGGCTGCCAGCGACTGCCGCACCAGCGTACGGTCGTTTGCTCCTACCGACTATAAAGATGCCTTTATAGGCTTCCGCTTAGCTATCGAGCCGTAATCGTCTCTCTTGCTGAAATATCTGATACTACACACCGCCTCTATCCCGCGAAGTCTCTCCCGACACGCGGGATGGCGGTCTGTTTTATATTCCTACTGCGCTGTACATATATTGTCCTGAACCTCGCATTTCCAACCCTGCGCAAGATTTTATTTGCACACAAAACAAAATAAGCCTATCGAGACACCGAAGTACAGCCGATAAAGCAAGCCTCACAGTTATATGCTTCTTCCGACGCTTTCCATTATCCAGCCTATATGAAGAGACTATACATCAAAAACATGGTATGCAACCGCTGCATCATGGCCGTACAATCGTTGTTAGAGCAGCACGGTTTGGACATTGAGCATGTGACGTTAGGCGAAGCAGTCCTTGCACAGGAACTACCCGAGGCCTTGTTACCGACAATAGCAGAGGAATTGCGTGTCTTAGGGTTTGAACTGATAGACGACCGCCGACACCGCCTCGCCGAGCAAGTTCGCGTAACTATCATAGAGCTGGTGCATTATAGCGACACAAAGCAACGGATAAATCTTTCGGACTACATTGCCGACAAGTTAGGCATGGACTACGACACAGCAGCCGAACTATTCTCTACCATTCACGGCACAACGGTAGAGAAATTCTATATTGCACAGAAGATAGAGCGCGTCAAAGAGCTATTGGCATACGATGAACTCACACTAAACGAGATTGCCTACCGCATGGGGTATTCGAGTGCAGCACACCTCAGTACACAATTCAAGCGTGTAACGGGGATGACCCCTACCGCATTCAGGCAGAGCCGCCACAACCGCCTGCCCTTAGACAAGATATAGTCTCCGATAAAACAAGGGCTGCGAAAGAATCTTAACGACTCTTCGCAGCCCTATATTTTTGCAGGAATGCTATTTACAGCTTATTTCTTGAAATAGCGGTTGTAAAGGCCTTCAAAGGCTTTACCGTGACGAGCCTCGTCCTTAGCCATTTCGTGTACGGTGTCGTGGATAGCATCGTAACCCAGCTCTTTGGCACGTTTGGCAATGCGCAGCTTATCGGCGCAAGCACCACTCTCTGCGTGCATACGGGCATCGAGGTTCTTTTTCGTATCCCATACTACTTCACCCAGCAGTTCGGCAAATTTGGCAGCATGCTCGGCTTCTTCCCATGCGAAACGTTTGTAAGCCTCGGCAATTTCGGGATAGCCCTCGCGGTCGGCCTGACGGCTCATGGCAAGGTACATGCCTACCTCGGTGCATTCGCCGGCGAAGTGAGCTTTCAGACCCTCCATTACCTCTTGGTCTTCTACAACGCCATCACCGATATGGTGTTCGGCAACAAACTCTATACCGTTATTCTCTTCCAATACTTTGAATTTCGAAGCGGGAACGTGGCATTGGGGGCATTCTGCGGGAGCGGCATCACCTTCGTAGATATAACCGCAAACAGTGCAAATGAATTTCATAATCTTTCCTTTTTTAGATGGTTATATATTAATGTAAAGTTATATCTTGCTTGTTACATTCGGCACATACGCCGTAGCAGTAAGTCTGGCTACTCTCCACCACCGTGCCGCGGGGTAAACCCAAAGTTACCGGCAACTCTTGTTCTATATCTAAGATAGCTCCGCACTTACGGCAACGGAAGTGCATGTGCGGCGTAGTACAGGCATCGTAACGCGCATTTTTTTCGTCGATGGTTATCATATTCACGGCACCGCACTGTACCAAGAGTTTCAGCGTATTGTAAACCGTTGCTTTCGACAACGTAGGGATAGAGGGATAGAGGTCGCTGAAAATCGTATCGACGGTAGGATGCGTAGCATGCGTCACAAGATATTCCAAGACGGCAATACGCTGCAACGACGGCTTTATGCCGTGCTCTGTCAAGCGTTGTTGTATATGTGACCTCAGTTTGTCCATTTATTTAGAATGATTTTAATTTTAATTGCAGTACAAAGATATAATCATTCAATTAAACTTGCAAGCGATTACACAAAGTTTAACATATATTTTTCTACTCTACATCAGATTTTCTGCCCGGCCGGCAACAGGTCGTCGGAGAAATAGGCACAGGGCAACTCCCTGCTGTTATAACGCGATGCCATCGTCTCGCCGTAGGCACCCGCCGAACGAATGGCAAGCATACTGCCACGCACAACTGCGGGCAACTCCTTATCGGTTGCAAAGACATCGGCCGACTCACACACAGGGCCTACCACATCGTAGGTATCGGTCTGTGCATAGGGCTCTGTAAGGTTCTCAATCTCATGGCGGGCTTGATAGAGAGCCGGACGCAACAAATCGTTCATACCGGCATCTACAATGGCAAATTTCTTGTTCAACCCCTGTTTTACATAAAGCACTCGCGTAATAAGGCTGCCACACTGCGCCACTACCGAACGACCGGGCTCGAAATGGAGCGTCTGCCCCTCATCCAACGCAAGCTCATTGGCAAACACGTCGAAATAAGCAGCAAAATCGGGTACAGGATGCTCATCGGGCGCATCGTAATCGATACCCAAACCGCCTCCCACATTTATATATTCCATAAAAATGCCCCGTGCTCGCCATTGCCGCAGCCACTCACCTATGCGACGGCATAAAAGGCGGAAAGGTTCGAGCGTAAGAATTTGCGAACCGATATGAAAATGAGCTCCTCGCAAGCGCACGTTAGGCAAAGCAAGCGCACGCTCTATGGCCTTATCGGCAACGGTAATATCTATACCGAACTTGTTTTCACTCAATCCCGTAGTGATATATTTGTGGGTGTGTGCATCGATATGCGGATTCAGACGCAACGCCACAGGAGCCGTAACGCCGCAAGTGGCGGCAAGTTGGTCTATGACGTCGAGCTCCTCGACCGACTCCACATTAAAGCAACCTATACCACATCGCAATGCCGCAAGTATCTCCTTGTCGCTCTTTCCCACGCCCGAAAAGACGATATCTTGCGGAAGAAAGCCAGCCTCGATGGCAGCAGCAATCTCGCCTCCGCTCACACAATCGGCACCCATACCGCTCGCCGCTATTATCTTCATCATGCGAGGATTGATATTAGCCTTCACAGCATAGTGTGCCTTAGCTTGCGGCGGCAAAGCTGCCGTAAGTGCGGCAAGCGTGTAACGCAGTAAGTCGGTATCGTAGTAATAAAAGGGCGTCTCTATCTTTTCGAAAGCGCCAAGAGGAAACCGTGTCGTTTTTTTCATCACAAAAGAATAGAATATCTCGAGAATTTCGCACACCTCAACTACCCGCGCCGAAAATCGAACGGCTCAGAGCCTGCAAGGCACGTACCTTGTCTTGCTTACGCACGAGGAACGATATATTGTAATTGCTACCGCCGTAAGATACCATACGCACGGGGATGTTTTCCATCGCTGCCATGGCACGCGACTCGAAACCTACATTATTCCATTCAAGGTCACCTACCACACATACGATTACCATATCCTCATCAACAGTCACAGTGCCATACTTGCGCAATTCATTGAGTATCTCGGGCAGACGTACCGTATTGTCTATCGTCACCGAAACGCCCACCTCAGAGGTTGTCACCATATCGATAGGCGTTTTGTAACTCTCGAATATCTCGAACACCTTCCGCAAGAAACCGTAGGCAAGCAACATGCGCCCCGATTTTATCTTGATGGCCGTAATATGGTCTTTGGCAGCCACCGCCTTGATACCCCCTCCGCCGGCGTTGTTCGATATAAGCGTGCCGGGGGCTTCGGGACACATGGTATTGAGCAAGCGCACCGGTATATTGCCCAACTTGGCAGGCTGTATACAGATAGGATGCAATATTTTTGCGCCGAAATAGGCCAGCTCGGCAGCCTCCTCAAACAGCAGCTGCCGCACAGGCGACGTACCCTCTACATAACGGGGGTCATTGTTGTGCATGCCATCTATATCAGTCCATATTTCTATCTCTTCGGCCTCTATGGCAGCACCTATCAACGATGCCGAGTAGTCGCTGCCACCGCGTTGCAGATTATCGACCTCGTCGTATGCGTTGCGGCAAATGTAACCTTGGGTCACATAAAATTCGGCGTTGCAATTCTGATTGAGCAACTCGGCCAAATGCGTCTTGATATATGGCAGGTCAGGTTCGCCGTTGCGGTCGATGCGCATATAGTCGAGGGCTGCAATAAGCGCCACATTCACACCCTGCTCTTTCAGGTAGAGAGTAAACATCTCGGTCGAAATCAATTCGCCTTGCGCAAGGATATTTTTCTCCTCGAAGGGTGTAAAGAGGTCGCGGGTAAACGAACGAATATAATCGAAACGGCTTCTTACGCCATCGGCGGCCTTTTGGCGGAAAGGCTCCGTAGCATATAGCGCAGCTATCTCGTCGAAATATTTTCGTTCGAGACGATTGATTATTTCATTGGCGGTATCGGGATTTTTTTTGTACAGATAGTCGGCAATCTCTACAAGGGTATCGGTCGTACCCGCCATTGCCGAGAGTACCACAATTTTGCTTTCGCCATCGCATACGAGGTGGGCAACATGCTGCATGCGTTGTGCCGTTCCCACCGACGTACCGCCGAATTTGAGTACTTTCATCAGTTCGTATCTATAAATATGTTGTCTTTATAATATGTAGTACCACTCGCAGTACACAGAACGATACAGCGCATGCAGGCTACATCTCTACTAATTGTTTGTTTTCGCAGCGATATGTATGCCCGGGATACTCCTTGCACCATGCAAGGTTGTGCGTCGTCATGATGACTGCCGTACCTTCGCCTGCAATCCAATGCAGGAGCTCCACGATTTGTTTGCCTGTTTGGGGATCGAGGTTACCGGTAGGCTCATCGGCCAAAATAATTTGCGGCTTATTGAGCAACGCACGGGCTATCGCCACACGCTGTTGCTCACCGCCCGACAGCTCATGCGGCATACGATAGGCCTTCTTGCGCATACCTACTTGCGAGAGCACCTCAACGACACGGCTCTCCATCTCATCGGCATTTTTCCAACCGGTAGCCCGCAGCACAAAAGTAAGGTTATCACGCACCGAGCGGTCGGTAAGCAACTGAAAATCTTGGAATACGATACCCATCTTGCGACGCAGATACGGCACATCGCGTTCCTTAATATTTTCCATATCATATCCCAATACCCGGGCTGTGGTAGCCGTCACCGGCAGGTCGGCATACATGGTTTTGAGCAGACTGCTCTTGCCACTGCCCACCCGGCCTATCAGGTAAACATATTCACCGGCATGAAGTGTAAAATTCACATCTTTCAGCACAGGCATATCGTCGCGCAACACTTCGGCCTTGCAATATTCTATAAGTACTTCGTTGCTCATGGGTAAAATATTTTTATTCCGTTACAGGCGATGCGACAAGCAGGCTGTCTATCACGGCAACCATGTGGTCAAACTCTTCCTCTTCATAAAGACGTGTCATCATCACAATACGACCGTCACGTCCTACAATCACATTACGCGTCACCCCTGCCTGTTTGTCGGCATAAAGCCCGAAAATATCGGCATCGGGGTCAAGAACCAGCGGATAGGTCACACCCGTCTGCTCAACAAAACGCGCCACTTTCTCGGCCGGTTCGTCACGGTCTATACCCAACAATGCAAAAGTCGTATCGTTTTTATGACGTTGCCATATACGGCTCTCTATCTGCGGCATCTCTTTGCGGCATACTCCGCACCAACTTGCCGTAAATTGCAACATCACTACCTTGCCACGCAAATCGGCAAGACGTACCGTGTCGCCCGACAAAGCATCGACAGTCGTAAAAAGCGGGGCATCATCGCCCACACGCACCTTGTACCCCCGGTCGTCGACAACAGCCGTATCGGTTACCGACAGGCTATCGCTTGTGGTTGTTTCGGACGCATCGGCAGATTTCTGGTTACAACCGGAAGCCACACACACCACTGCCAAAATGGCAAAAAGATATTTTTTCATAACACACGTTTTTTCTTTCGCAACATATAGGCGCGACTCCGCTTTCATGCGCGATTGTTATTGCAAAGATAATGCAAGAGCTCTCAAAAAGCAAATGTGCACACGTTTGCATTATTTTTTCTTCAACTATACTCATATACAAGAATATGGACATGTAAATATTCTGTAATATTGCGTGCAAATAATACAACAACTACTACTAATAAGACAAATAACATAACTATATAAAAACACATGTAACATGAAAAAACTTTTACTTATTCTTTCATCTGCTATTTTGCTGAGCATATATGCCCAAGCACAAAGTTTATACATCATCGGAGATGCTGTATCTGACTGGGACAATGCCTTAGAAATGAAGTCCGTAAGCCAAGAAAGCGGTATAGAAATGTACTGCTGGATTGGTGATATGAATCCCGGTAGTTTCAAATTCCGCAGCAATCCCTACGATTGGGATGGACAGTATAATTTAGGCTCAGAGAGTACTGTTACAATTAATGGAAGAACACCTCTGAATTACAATAAGGGAAATTGCACTATTTCCTCGGCCGGCAAATACATTGTATTTGTACAAATCTACCCGTCAGATTATTGGGTATACGTAATGAATGCCTCACCCGAACAGCTTTATATCGTAGGTGATGCTACCGAATTTCAATGGGACAGAACAGCCATGACAAAAGATGCCGACGGCGTTTTCTCTACCTCGGCACAACTGCTAAACGATGGCAGCATCAAATTTACATATTATAACACCGACGACAGCGATTGGTATCCCGCTTTCGGAGCTACGGGCTCAAATGTATTCGTAAGCCAATCTTTCACCGATTACAACTTGAAACCACTTGTTGGTGACTGGGAAGACTGGGTATTCAACACCCCGGCAAACGCACAAGATGGCGACCAATTCTTGGCTGGTGTATATTATATCAATGTAAACCTCAATACTGCAACTTGGAGTTTACAACCTTACATAGCATCCTATCCCGAAAATGGCAGCAATATAGCTTTCAATGATTTGAGTTCTTTGCTGAATATGGGCATCACGCTACCCAAGGATATTGAGAGCGTCAATACGGACTACATCACCATCAGCGACGGAATAGGAACGGAATACAGCGTGAGAGTACTCAATACCGAAGCAAACACATTGGTATTCCAACCTGACACAGAGAATCCGAACTTCCCCCTCAACACCGACCAGACCTACACCGTCACTTTCGGTGAGAATGCAATTACCTATTCGGGTAGTGCCGCAACAAACCCGGTATTTTCTTATACATTTACTGTCGACCCGGCTCCCACAGGTATAGACGCTACGAAAACAGCTCCTGCCCTCACTTACAAGAACTATCGCATCGAGGCCAATGGAACTATCGACGTCTACAACGTGCAAGGCATGCTCGTTT
This sequence comes from uncultured Barnesiella sp., assembly GCA_944321085.1. Taxonomy (GTDB): domain Bacteria; phylum Bacteroidota; class Bacteroidia; order Bacteroidales; family Barnesiellaceae_A; genus Barnesiella_A. The sequence continues at coordinate 15,268 of CALUJY010000014.1, read as the reverse complement.
ACCGCGGTAACAACTTGATAGACATGCGCACTGCTCCGCAAGGTATATACATTGCCCGTTGCGGCAGCGAGGTGATGAAGATAAAACGATAAACAACCAGCGCTTTATCATAAAGATAACGACAAACATTCATTCACTTCCATAAATAATACATATGAAAAAAATCAATTTGCTTTTTGTGCTGCTTGTCTGCTCTCTTACAGCCTGCATTTTTACAAGTTGCAGCAAAGACGAGGAAGACCTGCTCATAGGCACGTGGCGTTACGATAATTACGAGTTGCAGGATACCTACATCATGCTCACATTCAATGCCAATAAAACAGGAGAAATAAAAGGTGTCATGGAAGAAGGCGTCACTGTCTCATTCGCTTTCACCTATACATACAGCAACAACATCATTGCTATCACACCGAATTCCGACGCCATCGAAAATCTCACGTTAACAGTCGTGTCGATTACAAAAGATGAATTGACAATAAACGACAACGGCGAGATTCTCACCCTGCGCAGAGTATAGGAGCCACCTCGCCACGTGATGGGAGGTAAGCACCCTAAAAAGAATTTCGCGTAGCGGCAAATTGCCGTTACGCGAAATTCTTTTTAGGGGATTTGCTGTCTGCAAAAATTAATATGCAAGAAAAAGTACTGCAACCCCGTCCCGGTGGCACGAAAATCCGACGAGCTTGGTTGCGGCTGTCAGAGCAGAGTGTTCCGTACGTCACGCACCCATCACTAAATCAAAACGATACGGATACCGCCTCAGCAAAACAAAAATATACACGCTCGGTTTTTTGTATTTGCTTCCGACATACACTATATTTGTCCCATCAGAGCGGCGTTGCCGCAGTATATCCGAAACACTATTATTATGTCAGTAAACAAAGTCATATTATTGGGAAATGTCGCCACAGACCCCGAAGTGCGCTACTTGGAGCAGAATTTGCCCGTGGCCTCTTTCCGCCTTGCCACTACCGAACGCGGACGACAAAATGCCGATGGCAGCCGCACACCCGACCGCACTGAGTTTCACACCATCGTGGCATGGCGCGGGCTGGCCGAAATTGCCGAAAAATACATCCGCAAAGGGTCGCCCATATATGTAGAAGGGAAATTACGCACACGGCAGTATAATGCAGCCGACGGTTCGCAACGCAACGTTACCGAAATCGTTGCCGACTCGATAGAACTGTTGGGCAGTCGCCGCTCCGACTCACAGCAATAACCTCCGGAGGGGAGAGGGTGGCAGCACCGTTACAAATCGAACACGTGGCTCTGCATGGTGCGCACGTCGATGGTAAAAAGGCGATTGATGAGCGGCTCGCCGCAATAGGTAATGAGCTTTACAACCTCGGCCGCCTCAACGCAACCCACTATACCGGGCAATACGCCCAACACGCCCCGCGGCGTTGCAGGCTCTGCAATGGCAGCCTCACGGTCGGGGTACAGATGGCTATAACACATAGCTCCGGGCATGGAGAATACCGATACCTGCCCCTCATACTCCGAGATGGCGGCATAGACATAGGGTTTGCCTTGCCGGGCACACTCTTCGTCTATGACATAGCGCGTAGCTGCGTTGTCGCAACCATCTACCACTATATCGTACGAGGTTATCAGGTCGCGGGCATTAACGGCATCGAGCCTGCAATCATAGGTATCGACCGCAATATGCGGCGCCAACTGCAAGAGACGACGCCGGGCGCACGCCACTTTACTCTTACCCACTTCTTCCGTAGCATACAGCACCTGCCGCTGCAAGTTGCTCAACGACACCACATCGCCGTCTGCAAGACCTATATGCCCCACCCCGGCAGCAGCGAGATAGAGCGCTACGGGCGAACCCAATCCGCCTACGCCCACAACGAGTACGCGAGCGGCCAGCAACCGCTGCTGCCCCTCGCGCCCCACTTCGGGCAACATCATTTGTCGGGAATATAGCTCATCTACCGACATATCAATCGAAAATTTTATCCCAATCTTTCCACACGACTTCATATCCCATAGTCCTGATAGCCTCGGCTACCTCGGCCGGAGTACGTTCGTCGCTTACAGCAAACTGTTCGAGAGCCTGCGGATAGGTATAGTAACCTCCCGGGTCGGTCTTGCTGCCCGCACTGAGCGAAGTGGCTCCCAACGTGGCAATATGATTACGGAAATTTGCCGCTTCGCGAGTAGAGACCGAAATATCTACATCGTGGTCGAATATGCGATAGGCAAACGTAAGCTGCGCCAGCTCGCGGTCGCTCATCACCACATTGGGCTGGAAGTGACCCTCGCTGGGACGCATACGGGGGAAGTTGACACTATAACGTGTACGCCAATAATGCTTGCGCAGATATTGCAGGTGCAGAGCCATGAAAGTGACGTCGGTACGCCAATCTTCGAGCCCTATGAGCACGCCCATGCCTATCTTGTGTACACCGGCCTGTCCCATGCGGTCGTAACCGTTGAGACGCCACTCGAATATCGACTTCATGCCCTTGGGATGGTACACCTTATACCGCTCGCGATGGTAGGTCTCCTGGAAACATACCACACCGTTGAGCCCCGATTTGGTAAGGCGGTAATACTCCTCGCTTTTGAGAGGCATCACCTCGATAGAGAGATTGTTGAAGTAGGGACGAATGACGCGCAACGCCCGTTCGAGATAATCTACACCGGCATCACGGGGATTCTCGCCCGTCACTATCAAGATATTTTCAAACGGAGCGAGACGACGTATCGCCTTACACTCGTTTTCTATCTCCTCGGGCGTGAGTATGACACGTGCTATGGGATTGTTATGGTTAAAACCGCAATAGACACAGAAATTGGTACACGAATTGGTGATATAGAGCGGTATGTACATGGAAATAACCTTCCCGAAACGTTCTTGCGTGTACTTGCGGCTCAATGCCGCCATCGGTTCGAGGTAAGGTGCTGCAGCCGGCGAGATAAGCGCCATGAAATCTTCTATGTCGCAAACCTGCTTCGAGAGAGCATTCTCTACATCGACGGGACGTTTGGCCGCAATACGTGCCGTAATATCGTCCCACGAATATTTCGTTATTTCATCGGAAAACATTTTTGTTGTCCTTTCTTTATAGTCGTTTGGTTTATGAATGACGCTCGGTACACTTCTCTATATCTTGTGAGAGGCGCATGGCGCAGAAGTTAGGCCCGCACATGGTGCAATAATTACCGTCGAACTCGCTACCCTCTTTATAGTATTGAAGGGCACGTTCGGGGTCGAGCGAGAGGTTGAACTGGTCTTTCCAACGGAACTCGTAGCGGGCTTTGCCCATGGCATCGTCGCGCAATTGCGCTCCGGGGTGACCTTTGGCAAGGTCGGCAGCATGGGCCGCAATCTTGTAGGCGATAACTCCGTCGCGCACATCCTCGCGGTTAGGCAGCCCGAGGTGCTCTTTGGGCGTAACGTAGCATATCATGGCCGTACCCAACCACGCTATTTGCGCCGCTCCTATTGCCGAAGTGATATGGTCGTAAGCAGGCGCAATGTCGGTCGTAAGCGGGCCTAAGGTATAGAACGGTGCTTCGTGGCAGCTCGTAATCTGACGCTCCATGTTCTCTTTTATCTTCTGCATGGGAACATGGCCGGGACCCTCTATGATAACCTGTACGTTGTGTGCCCACGCCTTTTGTGTGAGCTCGCCCAACACATCGAGTTCGAGGAACTGTGCGCGGTCGTTGGCATCGTGTATAGAACCGGGACGCATACCGTCGCCCAGCGACACGGCCACGTCGTAACGGGCAAGTATCTCGCAAATCTCGTCGAAATGGGTATAGAGGAAGCTCTCCTCGTCATGCAGCACGCACCACTTGGTCATGATAGAGCCTCCCCGCGAAACGATGCCGGTAAGGCGCTCTTTCACCAGCTCGGCATGGGCGCGCAGCACGCCGGCGTGTATCGTAAAGTAGTCTACACCCTGCTCGCATTGCTCGATAAGCGTATCGCGATATATCTCCCAGGTAAGGTTCTCGACTTTGCCGTTGACCTTTTCGAGAGCCTGATAAATGGGCACCGTTCCCATCGGCACGGGACAGTTGCGTATAATCCACTCGCGGGTCTCGTGTATGTGGTCGCCGGTAGAGAGGTCCATCAGGGTATCGCCACCCCAGTGGCAACTCCACACCGCTTTTTCCACCTCCTCGGCTATACCCGACGAGAGAGCCGAGTTGCCGATATTCGTATTGAGCTTCACCAGGAAGTTACGGCCTATAATCATAGGCTCGGCCTCGGGGTGGTTGATGTTGGCCGGAATAATAGCCCTACCCTCGGCCACCTCGCGGCGCACGAATTCGGGTGTAATATGCGTTGCAATGCCAAGCTGCTCGTTCATTACATTCTCGCGTATGGCCACATACTCCATTTCGGCCGTGATGATACCCTTACGGGCATAATACATCTGCGTGATTTGCCGTCCCTCTTTGGCCTTATAGGGCTTATAGGTCTTTTTGAAACGGATAGCGTCGAGCGACGGGTCGTCGCGACGTTGGCGGCCATAAGCCGAGGTAATATCGGGAAGTTGCTCCACATCGCCGCGGTCGAGAATCCACGACTCACGCAAGCGGCGCAACCCTTCATTGATGTCCACTTCTACGGCAGGATTGGTAAAGTCACCGCTTGTGTCATAGACATACACCGGGTCGTTGGGCGTAGCCACACGCTTGCCGTCGACAATCTTCACCGTGTCGGTAAGATTTATCTTGCGCATCCCCACCTCTATGGGAAAGAGTTTACCGGCCACATATATCTTTTCCGAACCGGGATAAGAATCTTTTACTATGTTGTTTTCTATTTTCATCATTCAATGTATTTGCGGGTGATACAAATATCAATCGAGAAAAGAGGTCAGCGGGCTGCTTGCCTCGGCGTGGAATGACTGCGCTCCTAACCCGGCCTCGTAAGCCTCACGACCGGCAACGACAGCCATACGGAAGGCCTCGGCCATGCGCACGGGGTCGCCGGCAACAGCAATAGCGGTATTCACCAACACGGCGTCGGCACCCAACTCCATCGCCTCGGCAGCGTGCGACGGTGCACCTATACCGGCATCTACCACTACCGGCACATTGCTCTGCTCGATGATAATTTCAAGCAAGTCGCGGGTACGTATGCCCTTGTTGGTACCTATGGGCGCGCCCAGCGGCATTACGGTAGCGGCACCGACCTCTTCGAGTCGCTTGCACAAGACAGGGTCGGCTTGTATGTAAGGCAATACCACAAAACCCATCTTCACCAACTCCTCGGTAGCTTTGAGTGTCTCCACCGGGTCGGGCAATAGATATTTGGGGTCGGGGTGAATCTCCAACTTTATAAAATTGGTCTTGAAGCACTCTCGCGCCAACTGTGCCGCCAACACTGCCTCGGCGGCATCGCGCACACCCGACGTATTGGGAAGCAACTGTATTTTGTCGTTTTTGATATGCTCCATCATATCGTCGTGGGCATTGTTCATGTCGATGCGCTTCATTGCCATCGTAACCATTTCGGTACCCGATGCTGCTATGGCTTGCTGCATCAAGAGATTCGAGCTGAATTTTCCTGTTCCTAAAAACAGACGCGAGCCGAATTCACGGCCGCCGATAATCAATTTTTTACTCTCCATATTTTATTTTGTTTAGCATTTCTATGATAGTTTCTGTCGTTTCTCGGGGCGAAGGCGCATTCAATATTGTGCCCGAAAGAGCTATACCGGCAACTCCGGCCTCCATGAGCGGTTGCAGGTCGTCGATGGTGATACCGCCTATCGCTACCACCGGGAACTCTATACCCTCGGTACGACACGCCCCCATAATACGGCGATAGCCTTCGATACCCAACACGGGGCTCAGATTGCGTTTCGTCTTGGTGTAGCGGTAAGGGCCTAAACCTACATAGTCGACATCGTGCGCCGCAAAGGCACGAATATCCTCTATCGTATTGGCAGTAGCCCCTATGATATATTTCTCACCCAAAAGGCGACGGGCTTCGGCGGGGGGCATATCATTCTTTCCAAGATGTACCCCGTCGACATCGAGCTCGGCTACCAACTCAACATGGTCGTCTATCACCAAGATGGCCTCTTTCTCGGCACAGGCCGGTTTGAGTATCTTCACGGCATCGCGCAACTCATCGGCAGTAGCCTCTTTCATGCGCAACTGTATCCATTTACAACCGCCGGCAAGTGCTTCTATGGCACCTTCCACATATCCATATCGGTCGTTTTTATGCGTTATAAATTGTAACATGCGTCTATTTTTTCAAAGTTCTTTCATTTCAAGGAGGTTATGCACTCTCTCAGTCGGGAAGCCGCTTTCTCTACGGCTTCGGCCTGCGGGTCTCTCCAAAGGAATCCCAAGACGGCCACGCCGCCAAATCCGTAGCCCATCGCCTCGGCGACATTCTCGGGCGTAATACCGCCCAACGCTACCACCTTGCTGTCGATGATGCCTGCCCGCGCAGCTTCGTGCAATGTTGTCGGGTCAAACGCCGCTCTATAACCGGGCTTGGATATGCTGTCATAAATGGGACTTAAAAAAAGATACTCGTACTTCTCTTTCTCCGAAGCTACCTCATCGAGCGAATGACACCCTCTGCTCACAAGGTGACAACCCGCGGCTTCGGCGCTACCGTACCTGCCGTTTACATGAATACCACGAAGCCCATACAACGAGGCCAATGCATAACTATCGTGCAACACAAGACGATTGCGATACGTCGGTGCGATGTCGAGCAACAGCTGACGCACTTCGTCATCGGTGGCACAGGGTTTGCGTATATGCACACTATCGACCCCCCCGGCCAATGCGGCCTCAATAAGACGGCCTTCACCGGGTAACATCCTCGTATCGGTAATGCCTATGAGCCGTGCCATACCGTCAACCTCCGTATGCTGCTGCTATCACGGTCACTTTATCGCCTTCCGACAAGAAAAAATTTTCCCAATCAGCTTGCAAAATGACCTTGTTGTTTACAGCCACAGCCACATTGCTCGTATGCAGGTTCTGCCCCGCCAAGAGTTCCATAACGGTAACGCGCGTTCCCACGCAAATCTCTTTATTATTTAAGAATACTTTCATTCTGCAAATTATTTATCATCTGTTACATTTCTATGGTTGCTTGCAACGGGAGGGGTGCAAAAGCATGATTCAACGCACCGTGTCCATGCCCGGCAAAGACATCGGCTCCGGCCTCTATCGCTCCCGTCACATAGGTCTTTGCAGCCTCTACCGCAGCCGGCAAGTCATAGCCCCGCGCCATACACGCCGCTATGGCCGACGACAAGGTGCAACCCGTACCGTGGGTGTTGTTGGTATGACAGAATGCAGCCTCGAAAGCCCGCTCGGGCTGCGACATGCCAAACAGCAAATCTACCGATTGTGCTCCCTGTAAATGCCCGCCCTTGACAAGCACCGCCTTGCAACCTGCCTCCATAAGCCTGCCGGCCGCTACACGCATCTCGTCGATGCTTGTTACCGGCACGTCGGCAAGCATGGCAGCCTCATCGCAATTGGGCGTCACAAGTGTTGCCAAAGGGAAAAGACGGCGACGCACCACAGCAACGGCATCGTCATCGAGCAACTTATGTCGCGAAGTGGAGACCATTACGGGGTCGAGGATGACCGGCACATCGCGATACTGTTCCAACGCATCGGCCACTGCACCGGCTATCGCTGCATTGCACAGCATACCCACCTTCACGGTATCTACCGCAAAGTCGTCCATAACGGCCTCAATCTGCGCCTTTACCATTTCGGGCGACACGGCATAGACGCCCCGCACGCCCATAGTATTCTGCGCCGTCACCGCCGTAATGGCAGTAGTGGCGAATACACCCAAAGCGGCACAAGTCTTCACGTCGGCTTGTATGCCGGCGCCGCCGCTGCAATCTGACCCTGCTATAATGAGGGTTGTAGGATAACGTTTCATGCTCATTCTTGCCTCGGGGAGTGCAAAAGACGGCATGTCACACTATGAACGGAAAAGGGAAGCGATTGTAAGAGTGTTTTCAGGCATCCGTTTCCTACGGCGGCATTATCCGCATCAGGTTCATAGGGTATAATCTCAGCCGCAAAAGTGCAGCACCCCTTCGATGTGGCAAATATACACTTTATTCCTCAAATATAACTTATAAAGCCCTTTTTTCTTTCACGAAAAAATCATGACAGGAAGCCGGCAAATAGCCACACAACGCGGCAGCCTCAACAAGGATCAACATAAAATATCTTTCCGTCAACCCACCGCACAGTGCCGGTCTTCTATCGTATGCCTATCAGCTTGTGGGTTTGCAAACTAAGCCGCCACTCGGGATGCGCCAAACAGTAAGCCATCGTCTCGGCAATATTCTCTCCCGAACAGGGTTGCAGGCAACGCACACGACACTCGAACGCATCGAACTGCGACAGGTCTTGTCCGCGATACACCACTTTCAACTCGTCGGCACGATGTAGTTTCAACGGCAAACCTCCGCCCGGCTGACAATCTATCTTGGGCGAACAGGTCACCCAATCAATACCGGCAGGCAGCTCGCAAGTGCCGTTGGTCTCTATGTGCACCGTATAACCATGTTCATGCCACATCGCAATGAAAGCATCGTCGATAAACAACGACGGCTCGCCGCCCGTGAGCACCACTCGTCGCGCCGGAAAAGCCGACACGGCAGCCAATATGGCCGCATCGTCCATCATCCGACCCTCGGCATGACGGGTGTCGCAAAACTCACAAGCGAGGTTGCAACCCGAAAAGCGCACAAATACCATAGGCGTACCGGTAAAGTACCCCTCGCCCTGCAACGAGTAGAAAATCTCGTTAATCTTTCTCATAATACGCCACGTTGTTCTCGCTCTCCTGCACCATGACTTTATACGCCTCGGGGATTTGCTCGCATACCCAACGCGCCAAGTTCTCGGCCGTAGTATTCATCTCGGGAAACACATCATTGAGGTTGCGGTGGTCGAGCCGCTCTTGTATCATCTCCTTGACGTGCGTGAAGTCGACAACCATTCCGTCGCGGTTGAGCTCTTGCGCACGGGCATACACTCTTATCACCCAATTATGTCCGTGCAACTCTTCGCACTTGCTCGGGTAGGAAAGCCGCAAACTGTGAGCGGCCGAAATCTCGAATGTCTTTACTATGTAATACATAATGCAAAAATACAACTTTTCCGGCACTCTGCCGCAGCCTCGTCCGTTTTTCATCTGTCGCATCCGTAAAAAAAGATTCTTATCGCCGCTGTATCTCTACCCCACCGACAGACAACCCTCTAACACAGAGCGACAACAAAAGAGAGCCCGTCTTACCTGCATTCGACAATAAATGCTTATCTTTGCGCCATTAACCAATATCTATCAACTATCATGAACAAGTTTATCATCATGGCATGTGCCGCATTGCTCGCACTGCCTACGGCTTCGATGGCCGAAGAAAACAGCCCCATTGCATTCCCGGGAGCCGAAGGCTGGGGACGCTTCGCCACCGGCGGACGCGGCGGACGTGTCGTTTTCGTTACGAATACCGAAGATTACACTTCGAGCGAAACGCCCATCGAGGGCAGCTTGCGAGCCGCTCTGCAAGCCGAGGGGAACGACCCTATCACTATCGTATTCCGCACTTCGGGTCGTATCGACCTCAAAGAGGTGCTCAAAGTAAACCGCGGCAACATCACCCTTGCCGGACAAACGGCACCGGGCGACGGTATCTGCATCTCGGGACGACGCATCTACTTCTCGGGCAACAACTATATCATCCGCTACCTGCGTTTCCGCATGGGCGACGGCAACCAAAGCAACGAATCGTCTCTCGATATTGAGAATGCTACCAACGTTATCGTCGACCACTGCTCGCTCAGTTGGTCGGTAGAGGAAAACACCACCATGTACGATAATAAATATACCACTATGCAATGGTGTATCCTCAGCGAACCGCTCTATAACAGCTACCACGCCAAAGGGCAACGCGCCTACGGTTCACAATGGGGCGGCGAACACAGTACCTACCACCACAACCTGCTCGCTCACTGCGTAAGCCGCTCGCCTCGTCTCAACGGTGTACGCGACGATGCCGAGGGGCACGACTATCAAGTAATACAAGAGGTGGTAAACAACGTCATCTACAACTGGGGCAAGAAAGAGGCCGTACACGGCGGCGAACTTTACTCCTCGCGCGAAGGGGCATACTGCCACAATGTTTTGCGCAACAACTACTACAAGGCAGGTCCCGCCACATGGAAGCAACAATACCGGTGGTTTGCCCGCCTCTCTTATAAAGCAGCAAGCAGCCACGCCGCCGAGGGTCAGTACGGTTTATGGTATATCGACGGCAACTATATGGAGCCTCAACCCGACCGGCCCAACCCCACCGACGACAAGCTCAAAGGCGACTACACCGACATCAACAACGACAACTGGTATAACTGCAACAGCACAAGCAGCGCCAAGGGCGTTGACCTCGAAGGCGGCCTCTATGAGAACGACTCGACGTTCCAACGCCTCTATGAGCTGCCCGAAGAGTCGAGCGGCGTTACCATCACATCGGCTGCCGAAGCATACGAAGCCGTACTTGCCAATGCGGGCTGCCGACTGCCTAAGCTCGACGAGATAGACAAACGTATCCTCGCCGAAGCTGCCGGCGAAATAGCTCCTGCTTATGGCGACTCCTACGGTGCAGGCACAGGTATCATCGACTCGCAAGACAACGTAGGCGGCTACCCCGAATATGCCTCGACACAAGCTCCTGCCGATACCGACAACGACGGTATGGCCGACGAATGGGAAGCCGAGAAGGGTGTAGACGACCCCAACGGATACGACCTATCGGACGACTACACCAATTTGGAAATGTATCTGCAAGACATCATAGACCGTTCGGCCGCTGTATCGGCACCGCGCAGCGACAAACAGCTCTCATCGTGGTACGACGCCACAGCTCGCGCTCTCACTTTCAGCGCACCCGTAGCAGTTACCGAAATGAGCCTCTACAATACGGCCGGATTGCATGTAGCCAGCTACACATTGCGTCAACAAGCCTCGACCTGCTTCCTGCCCGAACTGCCCCACGGCGTATATCTCGTGGTATGGAACTTGTCGAACGGGACTACCGAAACGACAAAAATCGTATTGTAATTTTCTATACGACACCGATACAAATACCGGTTGCACCAAACGGTGCAACCGGTATTTTTTATCACGGGTTACCCGCAACTCAGTTGCCCGCCAGACCATCTATTTCCGAACGGAATATACTTTATATCAAACTATTACACAGAAATATAGATTTCCGACTCTCACCCGGCGCACAGCGGCCGACCTGTCGTTTTCCCGACAGCTACCACATCATTCCCCTCTCTTGCTTCGGGCAACCATATCGGACAAATTATCACTTTCACAGGCAATCGCCGGAAAGTTTAACATATATTACGCATATATTTGCAAAAGTAATAACCAAACCGTCGATATAATCGACGAAAATAACTAAATTTGCCCTTGCAGAAGCATAAAAATACATCTTCCCATTATGAAAAAGAAAAAAGAACGGCTCGATGCCATTAAAGAAATCATCGTAAAATCACGCATAAGCAGTCAGGACGAACTGTTAGAACCGCTGCTGAGCCGAGGCTTCGACATAACCCAAGCAACCCTCTCGCGCGACTTAAAGCAACTGAAAATCGCCAAAGTTCCCGACTCCGACGGAAAATATATCTACGTATTGCCTAAGACCGACAGCATAGGCAATGCCATACAATACCCTACCAACGAAGAGCCCTCGCAAAACGAATTGGGAGGCTTTCTTTCGATTCAATTCTCGCAAAACCTCGCCGTCATAAAGACAAGCCCCGGTTTTGCAGGAAGCATCGCATACGACATCGACTTCGGGCACAGCCCCGAAATTCTGGGTACCATCGCAGGCGACGACACCATCTTGGTCGTTTTGCAAGAAGGCACCTCGCACAAAAAAGCCTACGATATTCTCTCGCGTTACATTCCAGCTCTGCGTCCTTACTAAAATACATACTGCATGATAAGAACCGGCATCATAGACGAAAACTCCACGCTGACAGGCGAACTGCTGCGGCTGTTGATATTCCATCCCGATGTAGATACCATCGCCATACAAAACCCTACCCGCTTGGGACAACCGCTCACCAAGTATTACCCCGACCTCACGGGCAACACAGAGATACAATACTGCTCGCATATCGACCTCGATAACATCGACATCCTCTTTTGCTGTTTCGAACCCGGCAGCATGTGCCGCCGGCTCGACCAAGAGCAGTTCCCACAAAATCTCGCCATCATAGACTTTTCGGGCGATTTCACCATCGAAAGTGCCGAACACGACTTCATCTACGGCTTACCCGAGCTCAACCGCAAACGTATCGTACGGGGTGAGTCGCGGCACATTGCCATCCCCGACGTCATGGCAACAACCATACAGCTGGCATTACTGCCGCTTGCCAAAAACCTATTGATACGCAGCGACATCCAAGTGGCTGCTACCATAGCTAAGCCATTCGCCGAAGGGGCTCGTCCGATACCTCCCTTCAACAAAAAGTTGCTGCCCGAGATAAAACAAAATATTGAAAAGCTGCAAAACAGTTTTGCCTACGACATTAACATCGTCCCTGTCGAAACTCCCTTCGCCCGAGGCATACTGACCTCGGTGTGGAGCGAAAGCCCCGACATCACGACCGATTTTGCCCGCGACCTCTATACCTCATACTACGACGACCACAATTTCGTACATATCATAGAGACGCCTCCTTGCACGGCACAAGTCATCAACACCAACAAATGCTTCATGCACATAGACATCATAGAGGGTAAACTCATTATCACCTCAGCGTCCGATGCGTTGCTCAAAGGCTCTGTCGGGCAGGCCATACACTGCATGAACCTCATCTTCGGGCTGAAAGAGACCACCGGTCTGTTTTTGAAATCATCTGCATACTAAACCCACAACGACATCGCAATGAAAATTTCTGTCATCGGAGCGGGCAATATGGGAGGAGCCGTTGCACGAGCATTGGCTCAAAGCGAGTTAGCCCGCAATAACTCTATCTATATAGCCAACAGAAGTCGAGCCAAACTCGACGCGCTGAAAGCATCGTTCCCGCAATGCCACATCACCACCGACAACACCGAGGCAGCCCGCGATGCCGATATAGTAATTCTTGCCGTGAAACCGTGGATTCTCGACCCCGTAGCTCGCGAAATAGCACCCTGCATCAAGCCGGGAGAGACCATGATTATTTCCGTCGTAGCCGCCGTACCTTTCAGCCACTACGATGAGCTTTTCTGTGGATGTTGCCCCACTTTTCGCGTCATCCCCAATACCGCAGCCGTCGTAGGCGAAGGCATATCCGTCATTGCCGCCAACCACGCCTCGCAAGCACAGACGGCTCTTGTACAATCGTTATTCGACAGCATGGGCATCACCTTGCTCACCGACGAAGAGCATATCAACGCATACATGGTACTCTGTTCGAGCGGCACAGCCCTTGCCATGCGTTACCTGCGTGCCGCAATGGAAGCCGGCATCGCCATGGGTATCCCGGCCGCCGAAGCCTCACGGATGGCAGCATATACCATGCGCGGCGCTGCACAACTCATCATCGAACATGGCGAACACCCCGAAGCCGAGATAGACCGCGTCACCACTCCCGGAGGCCTTACCATCAAAGGCCTCATCGCCATGGAAGAGGCCGGCTTCTCAAACGCTGTCATAAAAGGACACTTAGCATGTCTGAAATAAGCGACACGACGAATTGCTCCTACGCCCGCGCTACCATCGACACCGCAATGCAGCGGTTGGGTATCGCCACACTCAACGCCATGCAACAAGCCGCCATAGCAGCCTGCCGCAACGATGGCGGAGTCGTATTGGTGGCACCTACCGGCAGCGGCAAAACATTGGCATACCTCATCCCGCTCATATCTCGTTTGGAGAGCGTCGAGACAGAGATACAGGCTCTCGTTATATTGCCCACCCGCGAACTTGCACTGCAAGTCGACAGCGTAGCGCGCACCATCTCATCGGGGTTCAAAATTGCCTGCTGTCACGGCGGGCACTCTTTCAAAGACGAAGCCGCTTCGCTGTCGGGACACCCCGCCCTCGTCATCGGCACCCCGGGACGACTGCTCGACCATTTACGTCGCGGCACACTCTGTCTCAATCGCATAGCGACATGCGTCATCGACGAGTACGACAAATGCCTCCAATTAGGATTTCTCGCCGAAATAGAAGCCCTCGTTACCGCCACCAGGAAACCACGGCTGCGCATACTCACATCGGCAACCGACACTACCGACCTACCCGATTTCCTCTCGATGGGAAAAGCCGTACGTCTACACTTCGAGGGCGAAGTCAACGACACCCTGTCGGTACGCACCGTATCATCGCCCGACAAAGACAAGCGCAATACCTTGCTGCAACTGCTATGCCGCATCGACGATGCTCCCACCATCATATTCTGCAACCAACGTGAGGGCGTTGAGCAGGTAGCCTCGTTCCTCGCCGGGCATCGCATCACATGCGTTGCCTTTCATGGCGGTATGCAACAACCCGACCGCGAACGCTCGTTATGCCGACTGCGCAACGGCAGCGCATACATCTGCATCGCTACCGACCTCGCCGCACGTGGGCTCGACATTCCCCGGGTAGCACACATCATACACTACGACCTACCGCTCGACGAAGCCACCTACACCCACCGCAACGGCCGCACAGCCCGCATGAACGCCGACGGCACGGCATACCTCATCGTCGCCCCGCACGAAGAGTTACCTACCGACACCCAAGCCGTGCCCCTGCCGCTCAATATTGCGCCGCATACTCCGGCTGCGCCACCCATGACGACACTGCACCTCGCTGCCGGCAAACGCGAAAAAATCGGACGCGGCGACATCCTCGGATTTCTCACACAAGGGTGCCATATCCCCTCACAAGCAATAGGCCTCATCGAGGTAAAAGACCATTACGCCTATGTCGCCGTAGAAAAAGAATACGCCGACACAGCCATACAGCAGGCCAAGCAAGAAAAAATCAAAGGCAAGCGCATACGGGTAAGTCTTGCGCTGTAAAAACCGGCAAATACTCCGGGAAGATGCGATAAAAGCTGTTTTTATCCATAAATGAACAAAAAATAAACATCGCTTTACCCGCCGTACCATAAATTTGCATTGTCATTAATAAACATATTCATATAATTTACATCATTAGTGTCCCGTTAAAATGGGACGAGTTAAACAATTAATCAAAAAGCCCCGGAATCAGGGGATCATTTAGAT
>CALUJY010000013.1 GCA_944321085.1 uncultured Barnesiella sp. | reverse complement strand
ATCAAGGCATTATTGAGCGTTATCCTGAATTTTGTCAACTAGGATATTTTTCTACTATTTTCATCCTGAATTTTGTCGACTAGGCCGTCGATTTATATAAATAATAAATCAACAGGGAATAAATACTCAAAATATACCATCTAAATACTCTCTTCCTAAAAAAACAAAAAAAATGACCAAAGTCTTGGAAAGAACTATTAAATTCATATATCTGCAACAAATAATTAACAATTAATCTAAGTGGTATGAAAAACATAGTGTGGCATTACCTACAAACCATCATCATCTCCATTATTATGATGAGCAGCTTTTATGGTTATGCCACGCCCTCTTCATACAATAATACAGACAACAACACATATACCACTACCGATAAAGCCCGCATCTACAACCGCGCAGGCTACCCCGAATATGTAACATTCCTGCCGATGAGCCAAATCGACTCGGCATTCTTCTATGCAAACACGAGTTTGGTTCCCGTTATATTCAAGGTCAACAAATACGACTTGCAAAACGCCCAGCCCATCGATAGCATTGCAGCCACCATAAATCAAATAATAAACGAACCCGAAGTCCATCTCGCCTATATATGGATAGGAGGTAGTGCATCGCCCGAAGGCCCTCCGGCTTGGAACAAAAAATTAGGGCACTACCGCTCGCAAGCCCTTGCGCAATACCTACGCAGCACAACAGAGCTGCCCGATTCGCTCCTCAGAATAGAAAATTTAGAGGAAGACTGGTACTCTTTTACCGTTGCCCTCAGAAAAAAAGACACATTCCCGCATCGGGACGACATTCTCAACATCATCGCCACCGAGCCCGATACCGAAAAAAGGAAACAAAAGATAAAAGCCATCGATGGCGGACAAACATGGAACCGCATCATCCGCGAATTGTTTCCGCCCTTCCGCAACGCCCGCATGGTCATAGTCTGCTACGACACTCCGCAGCAGCTCATCGCGGCGCAACCTCACATAGCAGTACCATACTCCCCCGCGACGGAGCTTGCCCCGGCACCGCAAGCCTTCACGGTTGCATCACCGAGAGAATGGGTTTTTGCCATCAAAAACAATCTTCTCTTTACCGCTATGCTTACTGCCAACTTAGGCTTCGAAGTTCAGCTATGGGAGCACTTCTCACTCGACGTTCCGGTATGGTACTCACCCTATGACCTCTTTACGCCACGCCGTAAAATCAGGCTGCTCGCCACACAGCCCGAAGTGCGGTGGTGGATAGGCGACGTCATGAAAGGGCACTTCATAGGCTTGCACACTCACATAGTAGGCTTCAACATTGCGCTCAACGATTACGCACGCTATCAAGACCCCAACCATGCCCTTTGGGGAATGGGTCTCAGCTACGGCTACGCCCTACCCTTAGACAAAACCGGGCATTGGGGATTGGAGTTCAACATAGGCTTCGGCTTTGCCGAGTACAGTTACGACGCATACCGTAATTGGGACAACGGACCACGCTTCACCTCTGGACAGGCATGGTACTGGGGCATCACACGGGCAGGTATCACCTTGTCGTACAAATGGGCTAAACCTCTAAAAACAAAGAAAATAAAATAGCAATATGAACCGCAAGAAACTCTATACCATATTTCTCGTGAGCGGGCTATTGCTACTATACGCCTGCGACGCCACTATTCACGAGTATCCGCTACCGGCCACATCGCACATCATCGTAGAGCTGAATGTCGACCGTAGCGCACCTCTCTATTACAAAGAGATAACGTACAACAAAGACGGTGTATCGGAAGAAAAATTACTCGCAGAAGAAAGCGCCGAGCCATACACGGCCGACGACAGACTCGCCATGCGTCTCGTCGCCGAGGTACACCAAGGCGAACGCAACGCCCTGCGCAGCTCACAATCGACACACATCGTAGCCCGGCGTGAAAAAGTCGTACAAAAAGACATGCTGCCGCCTCAAGACACCCTCCACATAGAGCTACCCGAGGGCGACTACACAATCCTCACTTGGGCTGACTACGTACCTGCCGAAGAACCAGCCGACTGGCACTACCAAACAGCAAGTCTCTCAATGGTAAGCGTCACCGAGGGGCACACACCGCGTGTCAATCACCACAAAAGCGCAGCAACGGGATATACCGACTTTGCCGTTGACCTCAACGCCTCACAACAGGGTCACACCATCATCAAAAGCTACTCTCACGAAAATCTCGCCCGCGATGTAACAGACCAACGTTACATACCCGTATATACCGACCGGCCTTTGGGACGTTATAAAATATACGCCACCGACATCGACGATTTCGTAGCAGCAGGAGGCAGCCTCGAAGAGATGCAAGTGCAAGTAATATACCGTCAATACATCAGTAACGGATATAACGTGGCGACACAACAGCCCAACAGTTTCATAGAAGCAAGCTCTTTCGTCATACAACCCCAACTCCCATCTACAAGAAGCGGAAGCCAAGAAACACCTTTGGCATACGACTATGTGCTGGTATCAAGCGATAAAGAAGACCATGTAATGGCCGACCTGTTTATATACGACAAAGATGGCAACGAAATAAACCACTACCAAAACATCGACATCCCGTTGCAACGCAACAAAGAAACCGTAGTACGAGGTCCTTTTCTTACTCTCGAACGTGGCTCAGGTGGTATAGGCATCGACGACGAATTTGAGGGTGAACACGTGGTAGAAGTGACATATTAAACGAAACAAATTATTAACACTCTAATTACAAACAGTTATGAAAGCTAAATTATTAGTAGGAGTGGCTGCTTTAAGCCTTATAGGATGTACGCAGAATGACATCCTCGACAGAAACATCAACAATGGAAACGAAGTTATGACTGTAACCTTGACACCTCCCGATGCACTAAACACTCGCGCCGTAAGCGAGGAAAGTAACAGTGCATTGGGCGGTATCAGCAACGTCGATTGGGCAGTATATGACCTGCGCTATCAACTCGCCGTGTACGACGAGACGGGCGAAACGCAAGTAATCAGCCCGCAAATAAAAATTGCGTCCACAGGATACCAATCGGTAACCTACGAATTGCGCCTTATTCCCGAGCATAAGTACAAACTCGTAGCATGGGCCGACTTTGTAAAAGAAGGCGAAACGACCGATCTTCACTACAACACGGCCGACCTCCGCAACATTGCTCTTATCGATGACGTAACGGCACAAATGAACGACGAGAGCCGCGACGCTTACTTCGGGACAAAAGACCTTACGGCCGGCGATTCTTTCAACGAAACCCTCACACTGAAACGTCCCTTCGCCAAACTGCGCGTCGTCACCACCGACTGGGCTTACGAAAGTCTCCCCATGCCCGACAATTTCAAAGTAACCTACTATAACTGCACTCGATTCGAAGGCATCAACGCCGTCACTGGCGAAGCTCTGTCCGTTGATGGCAACATAGCGGGCGGCGATTTAGATGCAACCGGCATAGAGCTCACCACAACCATCAGCAACAGCAAAGAAGAGAAATACTACAAAACAGGTTACGACAAGACAGCCGCCAACCGCACAGTTCTCGTGGACTATCTCCTTTGCAACGACGAGCAACAACCCATCCATTTCAAAATAGATTTCCTCGATGGCACCAACTCATTGATAGTACGCGACCTCAACACCAACGTACCTATACAACGCAACTGGCTCACCACCGTCATAGGTAACATGCTCACTACCGGTGGAACCATAAATATAGAAATTGACGAAGGTTTCGTCAACGACTTTGTCGTAGGCGAAGAGTGGTGGGACCCCAATATACTTACTCCTACCCAACCCGAGTATGACGCTGCCACAAAAACCTACCGCATAAAAACACGCGACGAATTTGCTTGGCTGCCCGACAATATCGACAATATCGCAAGCGGTACTACATTCATCATCGAAAACGACATCGATATGGGCGGCATGAATTGGAAGCCCATCTATCCCAGCAACGGCGAGCCATCCTTCACAGTAGAAGGTCAGGGTCACACATTGCGCAACTTCACGCTCGACGGCACATACGGAGCCAAATACTATATCTACAACATATTCTTCATTGCCAACGCCTACCAAGGAGTATGGGGCAAGTTCCAAGGTACCATGCGCAACCTCACCTTCGAGAATATCACCATCAACGGCCGCGCCTGCGATAAAGTAGATACCGACGTCGATGGTAATCCCGTAGACCACAGCCAAGAGTATGCCTACTTTGCCGGCTGCATCGGCTACACAGGACAAAATTGGAGCACCACCGCCATCTTCGAGAACGTACATGCCAAACACGTCTACATCAAGGCATCCAATAACAAAACGACCCAAAACATCGGCGGTTTGATTGGTTGGATTGGCGTAGGCGGCGGCAATACCAAGCTCACGAACTGTTCGGCCGAAGACATACATATCACAGGCTACCAAGCCGGCGGATTAGTAGGTCAAGTAGTTGGCAGCCGCTACGTCGGATTCACCGACTGCCGCACCGATGATATCTACATCAGAGTGAGAAGCGCATCAAGCTATAAACTGACATCGGGATTCATCGGATTAATCAACAACGGTGGTACAGGCAACGGCACCACAGGAGCCAACAACATCATCATCACCTCCTGCCAGCCCGCTTCACACGTCGAGTTCATCGACGATGCTACCGGAGCTCCCATCGACTATACACCCGCTAATCAATACTATGGCTCTTGCGACACGAACGAAAGCGGCGTAATCATCAACGAATAACGCCTACCCACAAAACCGCAATAAAAAATCTCCTTGCCGTGGAGGCAAGGAGATTTTTTATTGTATCCTTCTTCGCTTCGCAAAACTATACACATAAGCCTGCAAAGAGGCCTTAACCAAATGCGAGAAAATAAAGCATACCGTTTCTTAATTGGACGATAAAACCGTATCTTTGCAGCGTAATAGCAAAGATACGGCGTTGACAGCCCGTAACCCGGGTAACATCGGTAATATGCACGCAACACACGTCTCTTTGAAAAACAGAAACAGAGCCTTCGAGCCACACCCCGATACACGGCAGCAGGCAACAGACGAAACAACATTCTTATGACACCGACCAAGAAAAGACCCCCGCGCCGCCCCTGCAAAGAGCACACTTACACGGTAAAAGAGCCGGCACTACTGCTCGATTTTCTCATTGCCACAATGAGCGACAAGTCGCGTACCACCGTCAAGTCATACCTTACGCACCGACAAGTAGCCATCAACGGGATACCCACCACAAAATACAACATACCGTTGCACAAAGGCGACCAAGTGACCATAAACTTCACCCGGGGATACCGCCTCTTCCAGCACAAACGGCTGCGCATCATCTTCGAAGACGACTACCTCGTCGTCGTAGAAAAAGGATACGGCTTGCTGTCCATGGCTACACAGAACCAAAAGACCGAGACCGCATACCGCATCGTCAGCGACTATGTCAAACGCGAAGACCCCGAGGCACACATATTCATCGTGCACCGCTTAGACCGCGACACCTCGGGCGTAATGATTTTTGCCAAACGTCAAGGTATACAAGAAACCATGCAACGCAACTGGAACAAAACCGTATTGGAACGCAAATACATTGCCATTGTTGAAGGCACGATAGAACCTCCGCAAGGCGAAATACGTTCTTACCTGAAAGAAAACGCTGCCATGCAAATGTATTCCACTCCCAATGCTGCCGATGGACAACTTGCCGTGACTCACTACAAAACCATAAAGAACAACTCACGATTCTCCATGGTAGAAGTCCAGCTCGAAACCGGACGTAAAAACCAGATACGCGTACACATGCACGACACCGGGCATCCTATCATAGGCGACCGTAAGTACGGTTCGCTCTGCAACCCCTTAGGACGTGTAGCGCTGCACGCCGCGACAATCCGGTTCATACACCCCATTACGAAACAACAACTCTTCTTCGAGTCGGCCATACCGCCTCGATTCGAACACATCGTCCAATAAAATATCTCAAAAAAACAACCGATATGATACAAAGAATACAATCGTTATACCTGCTTTTCGCCGCCATCTTCATGGCCATATTCGCATTTACACCTTACATGACGCTGACAACCCCCGATGCCAGCTACCAGCTCACGACGACAGGACTCGAAACGATAGCCTCGGAAAACGCCATTACCGTCTCTACCCAAAACTACACATTGGCCATACTGTCGCTGCTGACAGCGTTGCTATCGGTCATAACCATCTTCCTGTTCAAGAATCGTAAGACGCAACTGCTCGTGTGCCGCATCAACATACTGTTCTACATCACCGTCTATATCGTGATGATACTATACGGCTACATCACCTATACCGACCTACATCCCACCTCGTTTGCCACTACCTCCTATGTAGTATTCCCTGTGTGCGCCATCATTGTCAACTCGCTTGCCATATCGGGCATACAAAAAGACGAGCGCATGGTGAAAGACAGCGAGCGTATGTGGAGTCGCAAAAACTGATACCGTATAACGAGATACAAACCACATCGCAACCATGGATGCACTATACAGCTACTACACCCAAGTACTGTGCAGCAATGAAGTAACCACGGCATCGGCACTCTTCAAATTACTGCTGAGCGCATTGCTGGGTGGAGCCATCGGCTTCGAACGGAAACGCAAGGGACAAATCGCAGGCTCGCGTACCTTTGCGCTCATCGCCATGGGTGCCACCCTCGCCATGCTGGTATCGGCAGCCATACCGCAGCTCTACGCCACCGATACCAACACCGACCCTGCCCGTGTAGCAGCACAGGTAATCAGCGGTATAGGCTTCCTCGGCGCCGGCGCCATCATCAAGACAAAATCATCGGTACGAGGCGTCACCACAGCTGCCGGTATATGGGTTGCCGCCGGTATAGGATTGGCCGTAGGCATTGGGCTTTATGCAATCGCCTTCATAGCCATGATTTTAATATTGCTCACGCTCATCATACTCGACTATTACGAACACCGCTTCAAGTTCGAGTGGGAAAGCAATGTCATACGCATGCGGTTACCCATCATCTTAGACTCGATAGACGAGTACCGTACTTTCTTCAAGAAAAACGGCATACGACTCCATGAGTGGTATCTCAATTACAACTATACCGAAACGACAACAACCATAGACTTTGTAGTGCAAATGCGAGGCAACAGCGACATTGCTCGAATATTCGCCCTACTAAGTACAATACGCCCCACAACAAACATCTCATTGCAAAACGAAATGAGCTGATAATACGATGAACGAACTTCAACCTCTCATAAAAGACCTTGCACTGATTTTGGTGCTGGCAGGCATAGTGACACTGCTATTCAAGAAACTGCGGCAACCTGTCGTATTGGGTTATATCGTAGCCGGTTTCTTGGCAAGCCCCAGCTTCCATTACCTCCCCTCGATAGCCGATCCTGCCGATATAGACGTATGGGCGCAAATAGGTATTATCGTCCTGCTCTTCACCGTAGGACTGGAATTTAACTTCAAGAAACTGCTACACGTAGGCGGAACAGCCTTTACTACCACACTCACCATAGCCGTAGGCATGATAGCCATAGGCTACATGGCGGGACAGCTGCTGCACTTCACCGTCTTCGACAGTATCTTCCTCGGTGCCATGCTGTCCATGTCATCTACCATGATTATCATCAAAGCATTCAACGACTTAGGTATGCAACAAGCCCCCTTTACGCAAACCGTCTTCGGGGTACTCATCGTGCAAGACCTCATGGCCGTAGTACTCATGGTGATACTCTCATCGGTGGCAGCCGGGCGGGTAGAAGGCGGAGCTCTCATAGGCAGCATAGCCAAGCTGGTATTTTTCCTCGTGCTGTGGTTTGTAGTAGGCACATACCTGTTGCCTACCTTTATTCGCAAAATAAAAAGGTACCTCAACGAAGAGACCCTGCTCATCGTCGCCATGGGCTTATGCCTCGGCATGGTAGTAATAGCTTCGTACGCCGGTTTCTCGGCTGCATTAGGAGCATTCGTCATGGGCTCAATCCTATCGAGTACAGTCGAGGTTGAACGCATCGAAAAAGTAGTACAACCCATCAAAGACCTCTTCGGATCCGTATTCTTCATCTCGGTAGGCATGTTGGTCAACATCGACGCGTTGGTACAATATGCATTCCCCATCATCATTTTGTCGCTGGTGGTCGTGATAGGACAATCCACATTAGCAACCATCGGAATGCTCATCTCGGGACAACCGCGACAAACAGCCATCAGAGCCGGATTCAGCCTCTCGCAAATAGGCGAATTTTCGTTTATCATCGCATCGCTCGGTATCTCGTTAGGCGTGATGGACAAGTTTCTATACCCTATCGTGGTCGCCGTGTCGGTAGTAACCACCTTTACTACCCCTTACATGATAAAACTCGCCAAACCCTTCTCCGATAAAATAGAAAAGCTCATCCCGACACGCATCAAAGAACTGCTCGACAATTATGCTGCGAGCAAGACCGAGATACAAGAAAGCAAAGCATGGTGGAAAGTCGTTGCCTCCAACTATATCGGCAACATACTTATATACGGCATCCTCTGCATCGCCATCATGATAGCCGCACACCTGTGGCTCTTCCCGCTCATGGACGAGCTTCTGCCCGGAGCCATAGGCACCCTTATAGGTACCATTATAACGCTCGCAACCATGGCGCCATTCTTGTGGGCTATGTCCATGAGAAGAATCGACACTAAGATAATACGTGCCCTGCGTATAGAAAAAGGCGTCAACCAAGTACCGTTGGTACTGCTGTTCGTACTGCGTTACCTCACAGCCATCGCATTAGTCATAGGCTTCTTGCTGACGGTCTATTCATACATAGGCATGTTTATCGGCCTCGCCATCTTTGTCATAAGCATGATACTCTTCTCCAAAACGATACAAAAACAATTTGGCAAGTTAGAAGAGAATTTCTATAATAACCTCAACCAGCGCGAGCTCAGCCGCAAAGGACGCGGGCTCATACACAACCTGCAAATAGCCACCATGAAGTTGCAGGAGACCAGTCCGCTGGCCGGTATAAAACTCATGGAATCGGATATACGCCACAAATACGGCGTCAACATCGTGAGTATCGTGCGCGGTACACGGCGCATCAACATCCCCGGCGGCGACATAAAGCTATTCCCCGGCGACACCATCGGTGTGATAGGCACGGCCGAACAGATACACGACTTTCTGCCCATCGTCGAGTCGGGCGAGGTAACAAATACCGCCACGACATCGCAAGAAGTAAAATATGCCTACATATCCATCAGCGAGCAATCCACATGGATAGGGCAAACCATTCGCGACTTGCACTTGCGCGACCGCTATCGCTGCCTGCTGGTGGGAATCGAACGCGACAAAGACACCTTCTTACACCCCGATGGCAGCACCACTCTCGCCGTCGAAGATGTAATGTGGATTGCCGGCGAACCCTCGGCAATAGCCGAAGTGCGCCGTATGGCATACGGCAAACCCATGCCGCAAGCCTCATCGAAGAAAAGGAAATGACAACCTATACAACACTAACACCTAATAAACTTACAATGCAGGAAAAAATCATCATTCTCGATTTCGGGTCGCAATACACCCAACTGATAGCCCGCCGCTTACGCGAGCTCAACACCTATTGCGAACTGCTGCCCTACAACAAGTTCCCCTTCGGCAACGAAGAGGGTATCAAAGGCGTCATCCTATCGGGCAGCCCCTACTCGGTAAACGACCCCGAGGCATTGCAAATAGACCTGTCGAAAATAAGAGGCAAGTACCCGCTTCTCGGCGTATGCTACGGTGCACAATACATTGCACACAGCGCCGGCGGCAAAGTAGAGAAAAGCGACACCCGCGAGTACGGACGCGCCAACCTTGCTTGGCACGACGATAACGACCCTCTCATGCACGGCATACGTCCCAACTCGCAAGTATGGATGTCGCACGGCGACTCCATCACCGAAATTCCGGCCGGCTTTACCTGCATTGCCAGCACCCATGAAGTACGCAACGCCGCATACCGCATCGAGGGCGAAAAAACATGGGCTGTACAATTCCACCCCGAAGTCTACCACAGCGAAGACGGCATGACGCTGCTCGCCAACTTCGTGCGCGACGTGTGCGGATGCAAACAAGACTGGACTCCGGCTTCGTTCATAGAACACACCGTAGCCATGCTGCGCGAAAAACTGGGCGACGACAAAGTGGTGCTTGCCCTCTCGGGTGGTGTAGACTCTACCGTAGCCGCCGTACTACTAAACCGCGCCATCGGTCACAACCTTACATGTATCTTTGTCGACAACGGACTGCTGCGTAAAAACGAATTTGCCAACGTCCTTGCCAACTACGAGCACATGGGGCTCAACGTGATAGGCGTCGATGCCAAAGAATACTTCTACAACGCACTGGCCGGTGTAACCGACCCCGAACGCAAACGCAAAATCATAGGCGCCGGATTTATCGAGATTTTCGACCGCGAAGCCCAAAAACTCAACAACATCAAGTGGCTCGCACAAGGGACTATCTATCCCGACGTCATAGAGTCGCTCTCCATCACCGGCATGGTCATAAAGAGCCACCACAACGTAGGCGGGCTGCCCGAACGCATGAACCTGAAACTCGTAGAACCGTTGCGCCTCCTCTTCAAAGACGAGGTACGCCGCGTAGGCCGCGAGCTGGGCATCGACGAACGGCTCATACGCCGCCACCCCTTCCCCGGTCCCGGATTGGCAGTGCGCATCCTTGGCGACATCACCCCCGAGAAAGTTCGCATCCTGCAAGATGCCGACAACATATTCATACAAAGCCTTATCGATAACGACCTCTACGACAAAGTGTGGCAGGCCGGTGTCGTCTTGCTCCCCGTCAAGAGCGTAGGAGTAATGGGCGACGAACGCTCATACGAACGTGCCGTAGCTCTGCGCGCCGTACTATCCACCGACGGCATGACGGCCGACTGGGCACGACTTCCCTATGACTTCCTTGCCAAAGTCTCCAACGACATCATCAACAAAGTGCAAGGCGTCAACCGCGTCGTGTATGACATCAGCTCCAAACCGCCTTCGACAATCGAGTGGGAATAACCCCAACGGATTGCAACGAAACATCGGGTAGGAAACTATCTGCTCGCCATCGGCGGTTGGGGGACTTAAAATCCTTCAACCGCCGACGGCTTTCAACCCGCCCCTACACAAAACCGATATGCCCACAACAACCCGACACACAAACAATATGGACGAACTCGAAAAGATGAAGCGAGGCATGCTCTACGACTTCTCTGCCCCCGAACCACAACAGAGCCACATAGAGTGCATGATGAAGAACGAAACCTTCAATCGCACTCCCCACTACGACACCGAGGCTCACCGCCGTGCCTTAGAGGCTCTCATCCCCGGCATACCCCCCACCACCGACATCGCGCCCCCTTTCTACTGCGACCACGGCAACATGATAACCATCGGCAGCGACACATTCATCAACTACAGAGCCACCATGCTCGACTGCGGCGGCATCACTATCGGGAACCGTTGCAAGATAGGTCCCAACTGCCAAATATACACGCCCAACCATCCCATAGACTACATACAACGGCGCAAACCCATAGAGACAGGCCATCGCGTGACAATCGGTGACGATTGCTGGCTGGGCGGCGGCGTCATCGTATGCCCCGGCGTAACCATTGGCAACCGCTGCATCATAGCCGCCGGCAGCGTAGTGACACGCAACATCCCCGACGACTGCCTCGCCGCCGGCAACCCCGCCACCGTAAAGAAACGATTGGGGTAAAAAATCGAAGGCTGCAAACAGCCTATCGGCAACGCTCGTCTCGTACCATGCCACGCAGGCATAAGCCTTGGCATACGGGAGAGTGTTTCCCTTTGTCATATCCCTTACGCCACGAATATGCCGATTCTCTCCCCTGCCTCACGACAGGATAAGCACATTTCTTCGTGCATTTCGAGCACATCCTCCGCAGCGGTCAATGCACCTGCCACTCTCGGTATATACAAAAAAACAGCTGCGCATTCTTTCACAAGGATGCGCAGCCTCCAATCTTCTATTATAACTATCACAAAAACTATATCGTTACTTTTTCGTCAAGAAAAAGTTATGCTGTTGTCTTGTCTTCGAGGGGCTGACTTTGATTTTCAATCCCTAATTCCTGCATATTTTCGTCACGCAAGAACTGCACGTATTTGGGTTGCGTAGGAACATAGTCCTCTTCATCCCACAGCGTACTGGTGACCATCAGGTCGGCACTGTAACGGTTGCAAGCAATAGGTATATTATGGATGCGGCACTGACGGAGCAACATTTGTATATCGGCCTCATGCGGCTGCGGATTGAGGTCGTCGATAAGGAATATAGCCAAATCTATCTGATGGCGCACCACCATCGCTGCTATCTCGGCATCGCCACCCATAGGTCCCGAATTCATGCACACAACCTCGGCGGCAATTCCTTTACGTTGGAATGCTTCCTTAACCAGTCTGCCGGTCGTACCGGTACAAACCAAGTGGTGATGCGATAATAATTCAGCATTATGCTCTACCCATTCTACCATCTCAGCTTTGCGACGATCGTGGGCTACGAGCGCAATAGTAAGAACCTTTTTCATAGCCTATCTCAATTAATACCGCTGCAAAGGTATGTATTAGCATTGTATTATCCTAACCGAAACCGCAATATTTTTCACACGCTTAACAAATATTTTCGGCAAATGCGCCACAGACCTCTATACAGCCTATCGGAATAGCAATCGGCACACTATCGGGCAATAAGCTGCCACCTCTTCTTGCCTCAATTACGCCTCGACATCAGGCAAGGCGGCGTTATCCTCGTCAGCTTCTTCAATGGCCGGCATATCATCCGTTCCCACTGCCTCATCGCGCATTTGCGACCATGTTCGCAACGTCGAGGCACTTGCCGGCAACTTGGGTTCAAGCCCGAGATGGCGCATCCGCTCGAACTGCCCGATAAGATTATTATTGCCCGAGGTAAGCCGCCTCCGCGCACTGTCACACGAAGCCAATGCCTTATCGATATTGGCTCGCACGGCATCGATATCGACGGCAAAATTGATAAACTGAGAATAAATCTTCTCGGCGCGTTCCTTGATGGCTCGTATATTGGCTTCGAGACGCTGCTGCCGCCACATATCCTGCAACATACGCACCGCCAAAACTAGATTTGTGGGTGTCATGATAATGACACGCTTCACATACGCATCGTGCCAAAGGTTTTTGCCTTGGGCTCGCGCCTCATCGAGGGCAAGCATAAACATTGACTCTATCGGGACAAACATGATGACAAACTCGGGCGAACGGCTATTGCGTGCCGGATAATCCTTGCGCGACAACTCGACGATGTGCCCATAGACCGACTCTAAATGCTGCCGGGCATATCGCCGCCGCTCCTCATCGGAAGAGGCATTCATATAATTGTCATAGGCGGTAAACGACACCTTCGAGTCGATAATCATATCGCCGTGGTTAGGGAAGTGCAGCACAGCATCGGGACGACTGTTGTCGCCTTGGGCATCGACCGTCTTCTGCACCTCGAAGTCAGACCCTTCGCGCAAGCCCGATTGCCGCAAGATATTGAGCAGAATCATTTCACCCCAATCGCCTTGCACCTTGCTG
Organism: uncultured Barnesiella sp.; assembly: GCA_944321085.1. Lineage (GTDB taxonomy): Bacteria > Bacteroidota > Bacteroidia > Bacteroidales > Barnesiellaceae_A > Barnesiella_A. Next base: position 56,560 of record CALUJY010000013.1, on the reverse strand, counting down.
CCGCCCTTCAAAGCGGTCGACAACTTATCGGCCTCGCGCCGCATCGCCTCGTTCTGCATCGTGAGCTGGCGTATCTGCTCTTGCAGCGACGTACGCTCTTTCGCTTCCGTTTCGTAACATTGCGCCACCTGTTTCTTGAAACTCTCTATATCGCGGTTCAGCGGGTCGAGTATCGTTTTCAGGCTCTCGCCGTTCAGTTCCTTGAAAGCCTTCGACTTCTCGTCCATGATATTCGACGCCATCACCTTAAACTGCGTCAACGTCTGCTCATGCAACTTCTCTATCTCGGCTTTCTGCGTCTCCAATTTCTCCTGCAACGCCCTATAATCGGCATCCAAGCGTATGCGAGCAGCATGTGCCTCGTCGGCTTCGCGTCGCAAAGCCGATATATCGTCGGCATACTGCTTGCAAAGCTCGTTTTTCTCGTTATATTTTTCGGTAAGCGCACGCCCCTCGGCTTCGAGGCGCGACTTCTCTGACGAAAGCCCGCGCACCTCTTCCTGCAACCGTTCTACAACCGCTTTACACGCCTGCAACTCGGCAAGCAATTCGCCGTTGCGATTGCGTTCGACTTGCAAGTCGAGCTCGGCACGCAGTTTATCGCGCGTTACACCGCTCTGCGACACGCGCATCAGCAATGCACCGACTGCCAATCCCGCCACAAGCGACACGACAATATATAGAATGACCGACGTCATCATATCAATAACACAGCAAATAAAACAAATACATCATTTATTGAAAGCATAAAAGTACAAGAAATTTTCTGACAATACAAATTTGTTTTTTAGCCGCATTATAAATATTTTTGAGGCAAACAAAATACAGAAACACATGAAACGTACCTTACTGGTTTTCTGCTGTATGGCTCTCGCCTCAGCAATATACGGGCAAGCCCCCCCTTCGCTCGAATACTTCAACGACGGCATAAAGCACTGGCAAATGGAGCATCCCGAAGGCAGCTACCCCCGTTGGAGCGAAAACGATTTCATACACATTGCCGATAACATCGTCGCATACCAAAACGAGGACGGAGGTTGGATGAAAAACATCGATTGGCTCGCCAAACTCGACCCCGATTCCGTCATTGCCTCGCTCACGCCCAAACACAGAAAAAGCACCATCGATAATCGCAACGTCATACCGCAAGTTACCTATCTTGCCGATGTATATGCTAGAACCGGCGACGACAAATACCGTCATGCTGCCGAACGCGGCATAGAGTATATTCTTAACACCCAAAAGGAGAATGGCGGATGGCGCGGATGGGATGCCGATGCCATCACCTTCAACGACGATGTAACGACCAACGTAATGCAATTTCTATGCGACATCGTGCAGGGCGACCCGCTCTTCAAATGGCTGAGTCGCAACAGCATCAACCGCATCGCCGCAGCATATCACAAAGGTATCGACGTCATCCTGCGATGCCAAATCGTACAAAACGGTGTAAAAACAATATGGGCACAGCAACACGACAATAACACCTACGAGCCCGTCAAAGCCCGGTCGTACGAGTTACCCGGCCTGTGCGCTCCCGAGAGTAGCCGTATTCTGCTGATGCTTATGAGCATCGACAACCCGAGCCAAGAGGTGAAAGATGCTATCACCTGTGGCGTAAAATGGATGTGGAACAACCGTATCGAAGGCATCAAAGTAGAAAAAGTTGTTATCGGAACCGACTCCGTTACAGGCAAAAACATTTACGACAGGATTGTCATAGAAGACCAGTCGAGCCGCCGCCCAATATGGGCTCGCTACTACGACTTAGAGAGCAACAAACCCTTCTTCTGCCGCCGCTCGGGCGAGAAAGTGTGGTCTTTGGCCGACGTAGAGTACGAACGGCGCATCGGTTACGGATGGTATGGCCGCCAACCGATGAAAGTACTGAATGAGTACCCCGACTGGGCTGAACGCATGGGTGTACCATTCTCAGGCTTCGACAACATGTAACCGCCCCGACGACCTCGAAACAAAAAAACGACAAAAAACATTTATATATAAACAGCTCAAAATAATGAAACATTCAGCATTATTTATCACGGGATTTTGCCTCTGCACAGCGCTGGCTGCATGCACATCGAGACAGACCTCAAACGAAAGCAACAATGTGGCAACCGACAGCGTATGTACCGACCACACTATGATAGAACTTGCCTACCAAATCCCCTGTGACACAGGAAAAAAATGCGACGTGAAAATATCCATCGATTACCCTACGGCTTACAAATCGGAAAGCGACCTCGCCCGACTCAACGCACTGCTGGCTTCGCAAATTTTCGGCGCCGAATACAGTCAATATACCTCATTGAAAGAGGCGGCCGATACCATCGCTCAGCATACACTGAACGAAATGAAAGACGGACTCACAACATTATGCAATGAAATAGAGCTCTCGTCCGAAATAACATTCACCTCTCTCACACAGATAGCACCGGTTTATAACAACAACGACTTCTTGTCATACAACATCAACAGCTACTCATACGAAGGGGGTGCCCACGGAATGAGCAACAGTCTCTACTACGTGATATACCTGCCCGCTATGAATCGTATAACGCTCAACGATGTCATTACCCCGGAATATATCGACGAGATAAACCAAATGCTCATAGACACCCTCGTAAAAGACCTCGAACTGAAAAATAGCGATGCCCTGATAGACGTCGGCTACTTCGACCCCGAAGGCATCACCGCCACCGAAAATTTCTACATAGACGACTCGGGCGTTACATGGGTATACAATCCCTACGAGATAGGTTGTTATGCTTTGGGCGAAACATCCATCACCCTGTCGTATAACGATATAAGCTACTTCATACCCGAAAACAGCCCTTTATGTAACTTCATTAACAACAAGGAAAAATGATAGAACTCATCGAAAAATATTTTCCGAACCTCACCGACAAACAGAAAGAACAGTACACTGCCTTGGGCTCTCTCTATCCCGAGTGGAATGCCAAGATAAACATCATCTCGCGCAAAGACATCGACAACCTATACGAGCACCACATCCTCCACTCGCTGGGTATAACATGCGCACTGCGATTTGTCGACGGCACATCGGTCATAGACGTAGGCACGGGCGGCGGATTTCCCGGCATACCGCTTGCCATCATGTTCCCGCAATGCCACTTCCACCTGATAGACCGCACCGGGAAAAAAATCATGGTAGCTACCGAGATAGCCAAAGCCATAGGGCTCGACAACGTCTCCTTACGGCAATGCAGCATCGAAGAAGAGAAGATGAAATACGATTTTGCTGTAAGCCGCGGCGTAATGCCTCTGCAAGACATCATCAAATTGGTTCGGAAAAACATATCCGGCACACACCGCAATGCCTTGCCCAATGGATTGTTATACCTGAAAGGCGGCGACTTGCAACACGAAATGCAACGTCTGCAAAAACGGGGCATAGAAGTAGAACTGAAAAAATACTTCACCGAGCCCTTCTTCGCGACCAAGAAAGTAGTCTACGTACAGATATAATCGAAACACAATAAGATGGAAATAACTCGGTTTACATTCAACCCGTTTCAGGAACTCACCTACGTACTGTGGGACAAAAAGAGCCTGCAATGCGCCATCATCGACCCGGGTTGCCTCACCGGCGACGAGCAGGAAACGCTCGACCGCTTTATCTCCGACAATCGTCTGTCGGTGAAACACTTGTTGCTCACTCACCTGCACATAGACCACTACTACGGCGTACCGTTTGTGGCACATACCTACAAAGTCGAGGTCGAAGCCAATGCCGCCGAAAAGCCGTTGTTGGATATGATGAAACAACAAGCCATTGCCTTCGACACGCCGGCTCCCGCCGACATCGTCCCCATAACCAAATACCTTGCCGACGGCGACACCCTCTATATCGGTGACGAACCGTTGCAAGTCATAGATGCTGCGGGGCACTCTCCCGGCGGTATTGCCTTCTATGCGCCCGAGTCGGGATTCGTATGCTGCGGCGATGCCCTCTTCTGCGGCAGCATAGGCCGCACCGATTTTATCGGAGGCGATTACGAGCAACTCATCAACTCCTTGCACAAAGGTATATGCTCCTTACCGCCCGATACGGTAGTATATCCCGGTCATGGCCCGGAAACCACCATCGGCGACGAACTGCAACACAACATCTTCCTGAGATAATTACTCTCATACAGCACAACCCACTGCGAGGCTGCAACAGATTTCACATCTTGTCCCAGCCTCGCATCGTTTTTGCACCCCGCCGGTCTTCACGTGCAGCCGCTATCCGCCACACCTCTATTCAATCACCCACGACACCCCGTAGGCAAATATCGCCGAAGGCGTGAATTGCTCGGCTTCGGCAGGCGAAAGTTGCCGCGCCCACGATACACGGCCGTCGGTAGAACAGCCCTCGGTAGCGTATTCTCCATACCGGGCTGTCTTTTCGTTGGCAGGGTCGCGCCAATTATGCCAGCCTTGGGGTCGGATGTGCCGCCCCATTGTACAATGCAAAAAGTAAGTCGAGGCATACGGTCGCCACGGACGCCCCAAATAAACTTTTGTCACCCCTTGGGATGCCGTCAGAGAACAACGGTTAAACACATAGCCATAAGGAATTGCGGCCGGAGTAGAAGCTGCCGTAATATACGAATTCGACAAGCTATGCAACGTGCAACGCTCAAACCACACGGTAGCCGCACCGAAGATATAATCGGTCGTTCCCTCTATATAGCTATCCTCCACATACAACCGCCGGCCTTCACCCCCGGTATAGAAAGTATCTTGGTTACCCAGCAAACGGCAATTCACAATACGTATGCGGTCGCCCTCGGTATGCAATGCAACGGCCTGTCCTACCCGTCCAGCCGTATTGGCAATCGTCAGGTTGCGCAGCGTGATGTCGTTACCGTCGATACGCATGGTGTAGGTACGGAAAGTCGTCATGTTGTCTTTGGCGGCATAGTCGTCCCACGTAATAACGGTACTGTCAGGGTCTTCGCCCACAATCTCTACATGAGTAAGCCACGCCGGTACAAGCACCTTTTCACGATAGATGCCTTTGAGCACACGCACCGTCACGGTATAATCCATAAACGCGCGTATATGCTCAAAGGCATCGTAAAACGTTGTGTAATCACCCTTCCCGTCAAGGGATACGGTGATTATTTTTTTTTATCGGGCACAATCTGCATCGCCTCGGCGGGAACGAGTGAGTTGATATACATCTCTATGTTGGTATACTCTTTCGAGAGCGTATATTGATTGGCATCATTCTTTTTGTTCGGGTTCAAGCCATTGGCCGTCTCCCACTCGTCAGGCATTCCGTCGCCATCGCTATCAACAGGTGTTACACCCGTTTGTGTCATGTCGGGGAAACCGCCCACCTGCTCCTGCGTATCGATAAGCCCATTGTTGCCATACGTAGCCTTACCCTCACGCACCTCCTCTACGATACGCGTATCTATGGGGTCGCGATAGAGTGAAGCACCGGCATTGAGAAGCACTTGCTCGTAAGCATCCTCAGCCGAAGTGTACGGCAGCCCGGCATACGGCAACTGCTCTTTCAGACGTATCGTGTCGTAGCTGAATACCAACGGGTCGTCGGTTTTCTTGCTCAGTTGCACGCCGCGAGCCCAGTTGTTTTGGGTACACTTCTTATCGCCAACCATAAAGTTGCCGTTTACATAATACTCACCATAGCCATACACCTTATCTTTGATGCGAAGCTCGGGAGCAAAGATGCGGTTGCGCTTGCTCTTGGTCGTAGCAGGACCCGGTTTGTAGTAGTTATTGACAATATTGATGGTACGGCATTGACCGCCATACGAGCTGTTGGCACCCCAATTATAAATCACATTGTTGCGAAAGTCTATCACACCCGCAATATCGGTTACGCCCGGGTGGTCGAAACGGGGATTGCGGCTGTCGTGGTGCGCAAGCAGATTATGATGGTAAGAAGCACCCTTACCACCCCATATACCGCCGTATCCATGCGAGCCTTTCACATGGACACTTTGACGCAGACTCTCCGACACGATATTCCATTGGAAGGTGAGATTCTCATTCCCGTAGAACGAGGCACACTCGTCGGTACTCCAACTGATAGAGCAGTGGTCGATGATGATATTATTGAAAATACCCTTTTTAGTAGAAGCCGTACTCGACAGAGCATCGTTCTCCTCCTTGTTGATGTCGCCCATACGGAAACGCATATAACGAATAATAACGTTGCTTGCCTTGATGCGCACAGGATGGCCGCACACGCAGATGCCCGGAGCCGGAGCCGTTTGCCCCGCGATGGTGACACTGTCTTTGGTAATATCGAGCATACGTTTCAGCATGATATTGCCGGCCACGGCAAAAACGATGGTACGTGCGCCCCGTTTCTCTACGGCACGACGGAACGAACCCTCTATCGGCGTCTCGCCCTTATCATAATCTTCGAGTGTTGTCACTACATATACTTTGCCGCCACGGCCTCCTACGGTATATTTGCCATATCCTTCGGCACCGGGGAAAGCAGGCACCTCGGTTGCAGGTGTCTCCTGCGCCCATGCGCCTATAAACGCAAAAAGAGCGCAAAACAGAATTATAAAGTTTCTTTTCATGATGATAGGTTTAATGTTCTATGGCTGTAATATGATGAAATCGCACGATTATTTCCCTTGCAAACGCTCCACTTCGAGAGCCGTCAGAATAAAAGGCCCTACGGCTTTGGCATCGTTGTCGCGTTTCATTTCATGGATGTAATAGTCGTAGTCGCCCGAGCGTTTCTCCTTACCGCCCAATCCGGCCACGGCGCAAACCTCGGTAATATGCACAAGTCCTTTGTCATCGACCTTGATAAAACGGTCGAGGATGCCCTGCCATGCCTTATCGGCAACGGCAAGATACTTCTCGGGCAGCACACCGAGACGCACGCCCTTATACAAAGCATAAGCAAACATACACGAAGCCGACGATTCGAGGTAGTTGCCGGGCTCGCCGCTGCGGTCCATCACCTGATACCACAAACCCGTTTCAGGGTCGGCATAGCGTTCGAGCTGCGAGGCAATATGGAGCAAAATATCCACCACCTGCTCCCGTCCCTCGAAATCGGCAGGAATATAGTCGAGATTATCCACAATAGCCATGGCATACCATCCCAACGCACGTCCCCAACAATGTTTCGATTGTCCGGTCACAGGGTCACACCAAAACATTTGGCGGCTCACGTCGCAAGCATGTTTATAGAGGCGCGACTCATAGTCGTACGTATGATTGGCAGCCATCACGATTTGACGTATCACATCGGCATAGTCGGTCGAACGCTGCGGGTCGTTTTCGTAACGATAGGCATACTCGGCAAGGAAAGGCGACCCCATATAGATACCGTCGAGCCATACTTGGTGAGGATATACCTTCTTATGCCAGAAACCGCCGTCGTCGTTGCGCGGTTGGTTCTCGAATTGGCTGCGCAGCAAATCGAGAGCCTTTTTATATCGCTCTTCACTGGTAAGGTCGTAAACGTCGAACAGATACTTGCCCGAGTTGACACGGTCAAGCGAATAGTCGGTCAATTTATATTTCTTTATCGTACCGTCGGCATTCACCATCGTATCGGCATACGACACAGCGTAATCGCGAATGTCTGCACGGTCATACTTTTCGGCAACATAAAGGAAAGCCCGCAGCTCCAAGCCATGGCAGTAATCCCATTTCAGCTTAGGCTGAAAATCGAGCTGCCAAGCCTCGGGGTTACGCGCCATTTCGCTTTCTACCATACGCACAGCCCACGACTCCGATGCATCAGTCTGTGCCGTAAGAACAGCAGGACACGATAAAAACAAGGATGCTGTCAGAAAAGAAACAGCGATTTGTGATAGTTGTCTCATAGAAAATGGTATTAATAATTTAAGTATCTCTCTCGTTACAATAGGGCATACCCCCAAAAAAGGGACGAATGCGCATGCAAAAGTATATAAATTAATCAGAAGAAACACCATCCCAACTACTCTTTTTACTTGTATAATCAAATTATAGTTATTATTTTTGCCGTGCCTTAGTAAAAAGGAATAAAAACAAAACAAACATATTAAATCTTCTATCATGACTAATGGACAAAAAATGACCAATTTCAGGTGGATTATGTGCATGATGCTCTTTTTTGCCACCACGGTCAATTACTTAGACAGACAGGTACTGTCACTCACATGGAAAGACTTTATTGCCCCCGAGTTTCACTGGAATGATGCCGACTACGGTATGATTACCGGTTTCTTCTCTATTTTCTACGCCGTAGCATGTCTCTTCGCCGGCAAGTTCGTAGATTGGATGGGTATAAAGAAAGGTTATATTTGGGCTATATTCATCTGGTCGCTGGGTGCTTGCTTGCATGCAGGATGCGGCTGGGTTACCATGAAAGTAGAGGGTCTCGACTCAGTAGCTGCATTGCGTGCCGTAGAAGCCGGTAGTGCCATGGCAGTAGCAATAGCGACACTGAGCGTATGGCTATTCCTCGTATGCCGCGCCATACTCGCTTTGGGTGAAGCCGGTAACTTTCCTGCGGCTATCAAGGTAACAGCCGAATACTTCCCCAAGAAAGACCGCGCCTTTGCCACATCTATTTTCAACTCGGGTGCTTCGGTCGGCGCATTGGCAGCCCCGCTTACCATTCCTATCCTTGCCAAACATTTCGGTTGGGAAATGGCATTCATCATCATCGGTGCAATAGGCTTTGTATGGATGTTCTTCTGGGCATACCTCTATGACAGCCCCGAACGCTCGAAACACGTCAACACTGCCGAGCTCACTTATATAAACCAAGACGACAAAGAAGCCGACGCAGCCACCTCGAAAAAGGCAGAAAAAACGATACCTTTCCTGCAATGCTTCAAGTACAAACAAACATGGTCATTCGTCGTAGGTAAATTCTTCACCGATGGTGTATGGTGGTTCTACCTCTTCTGGGCACCTGCATACTTCTCCGACCAATTCGGTTACGAGTCGTCATCATCTATGGGTATGGCTCTCATCTTCGTGCTCTACCTCATCGTCACAGTCCTCTCTATCTACGGTGGATACCTACCCAAGCTCTTTGTCGAGAAAAAAGGCATGGAACCCTACGCAGGCCGCATGCGCGCCATGCTCATCTTTGCCTTCTTCCCCCTCTTTGCCCTCTTCGCACAACCCTTAGGCGCAACATCGGCATGGTTCCCCGCCATCATCATCGGTTTGGCAGGAGCCGGACACCAAGCATGGAGCGCTAACCTCTTCTCTACCATCGGCGACATGTTCCCCAAATCTACCATCGCTACCATTACAGGTATAGGCGCCATGGCCGGCGGTATAGGCTCGCTCCTCATCAACTTGGGAGCAGGCGAGCTGTTTACCTACGCCGAGAAGATGGGTTCGGCATTCTCGTTCTTAGGCATGGAAGGCAAGCCCGGCGCATACATGATAGTATTCTGCATTTGCGCAGTAGCCTATCTGCTTGCATGGAGCATCATGAAGGCTCTTGTACCCAAATACAAACCCATCATTGTAAAATAACCATTCCTATTACTAACATAATGCAAGCGGTACGGCAATAACAAGCCGTGCCGCTTGCTTGCAAAAAAAGATTATGAGAAGAATCATTGTCATCCTATTTGCTGCCTCATTACTCTCAGGCCTACATGCTCAAACTCCCGCCTTTCCCGGAGCAGAAGGACATGCCCGCTATACCACAACAGGAGGACGAGGCGGAACGGTATATCACGTAACGAGCCTCGAAGACGACGGCGGACGAGGAACTCTGCGATACGCTGTACTCAAAACGGGAGCACGTACCGTGGTATTCGACGTATCGGGCACGATAGAGCTGAAAAGCGACCTCGAAATAAAATCGCCCAACATCACCATTGCCGGTCAAACAGCCCCCGGCGACGGAATATGCCTCAAAAACCATCAGCTCAAAATCAATGCCGATAACGTGATAATCCGATTTATTCGCTGCCGGATGGGTGAACTCACGGGAGAAGAGAAAGACTCCATGGAGGGGCAAAACCACAAAAACATCATCATCGACCACTGCTCCATGAGTTTCAGCACCGACGAGTGTGCCTCATTCTACGACAACACCAACTTCACCCTCCAATGGTGCTTCATCGCCGAAAGCCTCAAAGAGAGCATCCACATAAAAGGCTCGCACGGATACGGCGGCATCTGGGGCGGCAAGAACGCATCGTTCCACCACAACATCCTTGCCCACCACGACAGCCGCAACCCGCGCATGTGCGGCAGCCGTTACAGCAACCAGGCCGATTTGGAGAAAGTCGATTTCCGCAACAACGTCCTCTATAACTGGGGACAAACCAACAGCGCCTACGCCGGAGAGGGCGGCAGCTACAACTTCGTAAACAACTACTACAAACCCGGTCCCGCCACCAAACGCTCCATAGCGGCACGCATCTTCGCCCCCAATGCCGACGACGGTACCAACCAACAGATGAAAGGCGTATGGGGCACATTCTACGTAGCCGGCAACTATGTCGACGGCTCGGCACCCTACGAAAACGTACAAGAAGCCGCCGAAGCCATCGCCGCCACCAATGCCGACAACTGGAACGGCATACACCCCGACACACGCAACGCCGAGCTGCCGGCGCAAGGCATACGCTCCGATGTCGAATACGATGCCGGCACAGTCACCACCCACACGGCACAAGTAGCCTACGAGAAGGTACTGGCATACGCCGGAGCATCCTACCGGCGCGACTCGCAAGACACCCGCATCGCCGATGAAATACGCAACGGAAGCTACACCTACGAAGGCTCCAAGAGCGGCCTGAAAGGCATCATCGACGCCACATCCGACGTCGGCGGCTGGCCTGTCCTCACATCCGGCACACCCGAGACCGACAGCGACGGCGACGGCATACCCGACGTATGGGAAGAGGCCAACGGGCTCGACCCCAATGACGACTCCGATGCCAACCAACTGTGGCACGACGGCACCGGATACACCGCCCTCGAAGTCTATCTGCACAGCCTTGTCGACCACATCGTACGCGCCTGCCAAAGCGACGGCGAGAGCATCAATGAAATCTACCCCACCTACGTAAAAGCATCGGTCGACGCCACACGCGACATCCCCCTGCGCATCTCACGCAGCGGCAACCGCTACCACGTGGCCGGGTTCGACGGCACAGCAACCGCCTACCTGTACAGCATGACAGGAGCCCTGCTCTCGGCCACCACCGGCAAAGAGAGCCTCACGTTCAACCTCGACACCCCTGCCATCCTGCAAGTAATCACCGCCCAAGGCAGCACCACCCGCAAGCTCATGGGCTACTGATGGCATCTATCGGCAACCCCCTGTAAAAACAGGCATAAAACCCTACGGGGCTGTATCGGAACACGACATTCCGGCACAGCCCCGTATCACATTCCGGCACAGCCCCGTATCACATTCCGGGATAAGCCCCACCCCATTATACCCACCACACAAAAAACAAAAAAGCGACACGCTCACACGTATCGCTTCGTCGTACACTCATGGGGAGTCGAACCCCAATCGTCGGAACCGGAATCCGAAATTCTATCCATTGAACTATGAGTGCATTCTCCGGTGCTTTTCACCGAAAAGCGTGGCAAAAGTAGTAAATCTTTTGTAGCTTTGCAAGAATTTGAAACACGAAATATCGTCACCGTATGAATGTACGCATAGAAGAGAGCTGGAAAAAACATCTGCAAACCGAATTCGATAAACCCTACTTCGACGAGTTGGTACGCTTTGTGCGCAACGAATACGCCACACACACGGTATATCCACCCGGAAAACAAATGTTTGCCGCATTCGACGCATGCTCGTTCGACAACGTCAAGGTCGTTATTTTAGGCCAGGACCCCTATCACGAACCAGGACAAGCCCACGGACTCTGCTTCTCGGTCAACGAAGGAGTACAATTCCCCCCATCGTTGCAGAACATCTTCAAAGAGATTGAGAGCGACTTAGGCAAGCCAGTCCCGTCCAACGGCAACCTGCTGCGATGGGCACGACAAGGCGTATTGCTGCTCAACGCAACACTCACCGTACGGGCACATCAGGCCGGCTCACACCAAAACCGGGGATGGGAAGAGTTTACCGACGCCGTAATACATCAATTGGCCGAAAAGCGCAAACACATCGTATTTATTCTTTGGGGTGCATACGCTCAGCGCAAAGGAGCTTTTATCGACCGCACCCGTCATTTGGTTTTACAATCGCCGCACCCGTCTCCCCTCTCGGCTCACCGCGGCTTCTTTGGCAACCACCATTTCAGTAAAGCCAACGAATACCTCGCAGCCCACGGGATACAACCCATCGATTGGTAACTTATAAACAGACAACGATATGACAAAACTAAATGTAGAAGAGCGCGCCGAACGTGCCCGCGCTGCCTTCCTCAACGGATACAACTGTTCGCAAGCCGTCATCATGGCTTATGCCGACATCACCGACATCGACCCCGAGAAATTTGCCGCCATCGTCGAGCCTCTGGGCGGCGGAATGGGCAGGCTGCGCGAAGTATGCGGCGCCGTTACAGGCATGTTCATCATCAGCGGTACCGCCCATTGGGGCAAATCGAATACCGACCGCAAAGTACGTACCGAAATATATGCCGGCGTACAGCAACTCGCCGAGAAGTTCCGTCACGAATGCGGCAGCATCGTATGCCGCGAGCTGTTAGGACTGACACAAAAAAGCGATTCGCCCGTGCCCGAAGAACGTACTCCCGCCTATTATCGACGTCGCCCCTGCGCCGACTGCGTCGCCTTGGCGGCACAACTCACCGGCGAATACCTCAACGAATGTTACACAAAAAAAGAAGCGGCTCAACAAGCCACCGACAACAACGCCGAGGCATAAAGCACAAAATACCGAAGCATAAAGTCATTGACAACAACACCAAGGTGTAAAACATACGACAACGCGGGGCTGCCGGCGAATCAATCGCATCGCAGCCCCGCGCTATTTTTTTAATCTCTACAAGATGCCGTAACTACTTCAACGTACCATTCTCGGCAGCCTTTATCATCTCTTCGCTGGCATAGAGGTATATATCTACCCGGCGATTATCGGCCGCACTCAACGACTCGTCATATTGGTTATATCCCACACCCTGCACCTTGGCAATCTGGCTGTTGTTCACGCCGCACTGACGCAAGTAAGAAGCCACCGCCTCGGCACGTTGTTGCGACACCTTCATATTTGCCTCATAAGTACCCACCTTATCGGTATGCCCGTAAATATCTATATCCATCTCGGGATTATCCATAAGGATACGTGAGAACTCGCTCAACGAATTTCGCGACTGTGCATTCAGTTCCGCCGAATTAAACGCAAAAAGAATACCCGAGTCGAAGCTCACCTTCACAGCTTTCAGTCCATTGGCATCGGTCACCTGCTCTACGCTGGCACCCTCTATCTCTTTTGCTTGGGCAGCAGCATCATCCATCTTCTTGCCTATAAGGCTGCCCGCAGTCGTACCCACCACCGTACCGATGGCAGCACCTATGGCTGCACCCTTTCCCTTACCTATCAATGCACCTATACCGGCACCTACGGCTGCACCCGAGCCTCCGCCTATCAACGCGCCTTTGCCGACGTTCGACATATTGCAGCTTACAAACAGGAGGCTTGCCGCCAATACCACACACAAAGATTTCATCGATTTCATAAACATATAGTTTTTATTTTACAAACTCCGCCTGTCGGCGGTTTCACATACACAAATGTACAGCTTTTGTATAAACAGGCAATAACATACTCCTTTTTTTGCAGAAAAGAAGTATCTTTATCACCCTATTCACCGCTACGACATGAATACGACAGGTACACTATACAGGCTCACTGCCTTTGGCGAATCGCACGGCACGGCAATAGGCGGCGTCATAGACGGGCTGCCCGCCGGCATTCGGCTCGACATGGAACAGATACGGCACTTCTTGCGCCGTCGCCGTCCGGGGCAATCCGACATTACCACACAACGACACGAAGACGACAACGTTGAGTTTCTCTCGGGTATTTTCGAGGGACGAAGCACCGGCGCCCCCATCGGTTTCATCATACGCAACAGCGACTGCCGCAGCCAAGACTACAACGACCTGCAACACCTCTTCCGCCCTTCGCATGCCGACTTTACCTACACGGCCAAATACGGCATACGCGACTACCGGGGCGGAGGCCGCGCATCGGCTCGCGAAACGGCCGTACGTTGCGTAGCAGGCGCCATCGCCCTGCAAGTACTGCATGGCATGGGTGTCACGGTAACCGCTTACACCTCGCAAATAGGCACGGTCGCACTCCCGGGCGACTACCACCAATACGACTTCTCGCACATCGACGACAACGCCGTGCGTTGCCCGCATCCTCCTACGGCTCTCGCCATGGAAGAACTTATCGCGGCCGTCAGGTCTGAGAGCGACAGCGTAGGCGGCATCGTTACCTGCATTGTCCGGGGCATACCGGCCGGTTGGGGCGAACCGATATTCGACAAGTTGCATGCCGATTTGGGTAAAGCCATGCTCGGCATCAATGCCGCCAAAGGTTTTGAGTACGGGGCAGGATTTGCCGCAGCAGCCATGCGCGGCTCGCAAGCCAACGACTGTTTCGTTTCGCAAGAGGGTCGCATAACCACGCTTACCAACCACTCGGGCGGCATACAAGGCGGCATCTCAAACGGCGAAGATATATACTTCCGCGTAGCTTTCAAGCCCACTCCCACCCTGTCAAGGCCGACCCGGAGCATCACCGACGACGGACAACCCGTAACCTATACGCCACATGGCCGACACGACCCCTGTATCGTACCTCGCGCCGTCCCCGTTGTCGAGGCCATGACCGCTATGGTCTTGCTCGACCACTGCCTGCAACACAACAGCCGAAAATCATTACCCGAAAACCTATAATCGCTATGCAAGAAACACTCGATTACATCAACAAAAACCGCGAACGCTTCCGCGACGAACTCTACTCATTGCTGCGCATACCCTCCATCAGCGCAAAGCCCGAGCACAAAGACGACATGTATGCCTGCGCCCGCCTGTGGTGCAAGCTGCTCCTCGATGCCGGAGCCGACCGTGCCGAGCTGATGGAAACAGGGTATAACCCCGTGGTATATGCCGAAAAGATACAAAATCCCGAGTGGCCCACCATCCTCGTCTACGGCCACTACGACGTAATGCCCGCCGAGCCGCTCGAACTCTGGAAAAGCAACCCCTTCGAGCCCGAAGTCCGCGACGAACACCTGTGGGGACGCGGTACCGACGACGACAAAGGACAGAGTTTCATCCAACTGAAAGCCTTCGAAATAGCCTTGCAACGAGGCATTCTCCACTGTAATGTAAAATTCCTTCTCGAAGGAGGCGAAGAAGTAGGCTCGCCGGGATTGGAAGAGTTCTGCCGCAACCACACCGAACTGCTGAAAGCCGACGTCATTTTGGTATCGGACACCAGCATGATAGGACGCGAGCACCCCTCGCTGACCACCGGACTGCGCGGCCTCGCCTATTGGGAGATAGAGGTTACAGGCCCCTCGCGCGACCTCCATTCGGGACACTTCGGCGGTGCTGTCGCCAACCCCATCAACGTATTGTGCCGCCTGTTGGCAGGCATCATCGACGCCGACGGCCGCATCACCATACCGCACTTCTACGATGATGTAGAGGAAGTTTCGCCCAAAGAACGTGCCATGATGGCCGCTGTACCGCACGACGAAGCGGCATACTGCCGGGCTATCGGCGTGAAAGCTCTCGCCGGAGAAAAAGGATACAGCACGCTCGAACGGACAGCCATACGCCCCACCTTCGACATCTGCGGTATTTGGGGCGGATACACCGGCGAAGGTTCTAAAACCGTACTGCCGTCGAAAGCCTATGCCAAAGTATCGTGCCGCCTTGTGCCGCACCAAGACTACCACCGCATAACGCAACAATTCATCGACTACTTCACCGCCATCGCACCCGATACCGTCAGCGTCAAGGTTACGCCCATGCACGGCAGCGAGAGCTACGTATGCCCCATAGACATACCGGCCTACCAAGCTGCCGAAGCCGGATTTACACTTGCCTTCGGGCAACCGCCGCTCGCCGTTCGTCGGGGAGGCAGCATCGGCGTGATACCCATCTTCGAGCGCGTCTTAGGATTGAAATCGGTACTGATGGGCTTCGGTTTGGAATCCAACGCCATACACTCGCCCAACGAAAATTTCCCCTTAGAGATGTACGAAAAAGGCATCATTGCCGTCGTCGAGTTCTATAACCGTATGCGATAACAACACGCTGCCTGTGGAACAAGCAAGGTACTACGACTACGCCGCCTTCTTGCGGCAATACTTCGAGGGAAAAGTGCAGAAAATATCGGTCGACGCCGGCTTCACCTGTCCCAATCGCGACGGGCGAATCAGCTATGGCGGATGCACCTTTTGCAACAACCACACCTTCAATCCCGAGTATTGCCGCAAGGAGAGCAGCATAAGCCGGCAACTGCACGAAGGCATCCGTTTCTTCGGACGCAAATACCCTTCTATGCAATACCTTGCCTACTTCCAAGCCTACACCAACACCTATGCCCCCCTCGATGTACTCGTCGCACGCTACGAAGAAGCTTTGTCGGTTCCCGGCGTGGTAGGTATCATCATAGGCACCCGCCCCGACTGCATGCCGCCCGAACTGCTGCAATACCTTGCGCAGTTGGCGCAACACACATTTGTAACCGTAGAATACGGCGTAGAAAGCACCTCCGACCGCACCCTGCAACGCATCAACCGCGGGCACGACTTCGCCACCGCCGCACTCGCCATACGCCGCACAGCCGAGGCAGGCATCATCACTGGGGCACACCTCATCTTAGGCCTTCCCGGCGAAAGCCGCTCCGACATGCTCACGCACGCGCAACGTCTGTCGCAGCTGCCCCTGCACACCATCAAACTCCACCAACTGCAACTCATCAAGGGCACCGTCATGGGGCAGGAATACGCCGAACATCCCGAAAACTTCGACATCCCCGACATAGACCGTTACATCGACCTCGCCATCGACTTTGCGCAACACCTCCGCCCCGACATCGCCATAGAACGGTTCGCATCACAATCACCGGCATCCCTACTGATAGCCCCCCGATGGGGCATCAAGAACTACGAACTCACAGCACGTATCACCCGCCGGATGAAGCAACGCAACGCTTGGCAAGGGAAGCTATGTGAACCTTCGCCATAGCTCCTTCACACAGCACAAAACAAGTTTTCTCAGACGGTACACCGGGACACTCTGTATTTTAGCAAAAGATACATAAAAATAGCATACCGTACAGCACAACTCGCAAAAAAACCGTATATTTGAAAAGATTCACCCCATAACCGCCTGACCATGAAAATCGAACTGCCTCCCCACACAAAAAACGGGCAAACACAATGGACCGACAATCAGCACGCCATTACCATCATAGGCGCAAACGGGTCGGGGAAAAGCCGTTTCGGCGATGAAATAGCCCACCGGCGAAACGGGAAACCATTCTTCCGGCTCTCGGCACTGAAAGCCCTATTCATCGTGCCCCATAAAGAAAACGTCATAGGACGAAGCATCTCCGACATCTACAACGAACTACAAGAAAAAAGCACATACAAAGTAGGCAATATCGACACCGAGTTCGATAAATTGCTCTACCTGCTGTTGTACGAAGAGTTTGTAAACATACTCACATACAAAGGAAACAACAGCAACAAAAACTACAAGAAAAATCCGCCGCCATCCACCAAGTTAGACCGCGTACAACGCATGTGGGAAAACATCTTCCCACAAAACAAAATGCTGCGTATTGCCGGCGAACTGCGCATCATGGCAGGCGACGACCCCAAGCACTACGCCGCCATGCGGCTCAGCGACGGCGAGAAAGCCGTACTATACCTCATCGCATCGACACTCTTCGCCGAGAGAGACTCAGTCATCCTCATAGAAGACCCCGAGGTATTCCTGCACCGCTCCATCATGAAATCGCTATGGGATGCCATAGAGCAACTGCGACCCGATTGCATGTTCGTCTATCTTACACACGACCTCGAATTTGCCGCCTCTCGCAGCGAAAGCACCTGCATTTGGGTAAAATCATTCGACGCCGAAAAACAAACATGGGAATACGAAACCATCAAAAGCCTCGGCGAACTCCCCGAAGAGGTTTATTTAGACCTTCTCGGCAGCCGCAAGCCTATTCTCTTCATCGAAGGTACCGACACACATAGCATCGACATAAAGCTCTATACCTTACTCTACCCCGAATACACCGTGAAAGCACTCGGCGGATGCACCAAAGTGATTGAAACCACACGCACCTTTGCCGACCTGAAAAGTTTCCACCACATCGAGTCGCACGGTATCGTCGACCGCGACCGCCGCACCTCTCGCGAAGTAGAGTCGTTACGCCAACGCAACATCAGTGTCCCCGACGTTGCCGAGATAGAAAACCTGCTGCTCATAGAACCCGTCATACGCACCGTAGCCCGGCGCATGGGACAAAATGAAAACAACGTCTTCGGCACCGTTCGCACCAACATCATCAACATGTTCGATGCTGAGTTAGAGTCGCAAGCCCTCCTCCACACCCGTCACCGCACCAAACGCGAGCTCGAATGCAACATCGACCGTCGCTCAAACGACATCGATGAATACGAAAGCCACATAAAGAATCTCACCCGCGACTGCAACCCCCGCAAACTCTACTACGACCTGTGCCAAGAGTTCCGCAGCTACGTCACCGGACGACGTTACAACAGCATCCTGCGCGTCTACAACCAAAAAGCGATGTTGCCCAACTGCGGCGTCGTACAAATGTGCGGTTTTGCCAACAAAGACAAATACATCAAATTCATCCTCTCTCTCCTGCGTGAAAATCGCGACGAAGCACAGACCATCCGCACCGCCATGCGCGAAACCGTAGGGCTGAAATAAAACCGGACAAACAACCGTTCACAGCGCACAAAGATACAGCCTCAATGATACAAGACAGAGAGACCAATTTTGTATATATATCATATAAACTCGGCTACTGGAAAGAGTTCAAAGATTTCTACAAAGAGCTGACAAACCTATTTGATGAATTAGATATCAAATATGCCAACATTTATGACTCCAAAGATATTTGGGCCAGAGACTACATGCCCATTCAAATCGAGAGCAACGACTTTCTAAAATACAAATACGCACCAGATTACTTGGTTAATGTTAAAAGCCGGGAGAACTATATAACAGATTGTACGGAGGCGTGCCGGAAATTGGGCATTCGCTATCGCGAGACAGACATCATTATCGATGGAGGCAACGTTGTACTATGCGGAGAGAACGTGGTTATGACAAGTAAAGTATTTACAGAAAACAACAGACCGATAGGCGATGCCGACTTCCATAAACAGCTGGAAAAGATATTCAACCATAAGGTTATCATTATCCCCTGGCATCCTACCGGCAGCCTCGATAACGAAGAAGCCGATATATATGGACACTCCGATGGCTTTATAAAATATTGCGACGGTAACCGCATTCTCATGAGCAATCACAGAGAAAACGATGAAGCCGAAGCGATAGAGATGAGAAGTGTGCTCGAAAAAAACGGTTACGAAGTAACAGAGATGCTTTTCCCCGTAAAAAATCCCAACCTGGATTATAATTGGGCATATATCAATTTTTTGCAAGTAGGCAATAAGATTATCATGCCCAAATTCGGGATAGAGGAGGATGAAATTGCCGAAAAATATATCCGGTCGGCATTTCCATACTGTACAATAAGAGCTATCGATTGCTGCAATATAGTCCTTAAAGGCGGAGGCCTGCATTGCATCACATGGAATATCAAAAAGTAAGAATGGCATCCAGAAGAACCAATAAAAATTGAATTGACAATCAAACAATTAATCAACTTTTTACTAAAAAAATAATTTGACAGACCATGAATCTTAAAGCCCAATTAGAATCATTTTCATTAAAAAAGATATTCTCAAATATCGATACAACTGCATTGAAGGAATACGAGTTAGACAATATATTAGACAGCAAGTTGAAGGAGCTTGCAGAGAGCTTCCTGTATGGCGGCTATATAAGTGTCAGAGACCGTAACGACTGCGAAGTTTACCGCATATTTCTACAAACAATCGAATATTATATTCATGCAGAAAGCGGCTGCCCGATTCCCATTCGGGATGAAATAATGTACCACCGCAATCACAAGAACATCGAAGCATACCCGTACCTTCCTATAATGAGCCTCAACCCTCATGACTCAGGCTATGATATAACCTTTGAGAACGAAGACGAGCAATACCGTGCAAGTGTCCTGATTCGACAATACGTTGTCATAGACATGACGCAGCTCTGTTTTCTGGTTTGGGAGCCAGACTCAGAAAAACAATCTTTCGTCAAATATGAAGAGAGCCACAAAACAACTCCCATCAATACACAATCGACCTATCTGAAAAAACTTCTTACCGGATTCTCATTGGAAAGCCACGGAATCCATCCCGTATGGATAGACATAGATGCACGGGGAGAAGTAAGCGAAGGCATGCCGAGAAAAGGAGTTAAAAGTTCATCTACACAAGCATACCACAAATGGCAATTTTCAAGAAAAAACAGTTATACCCTATACGACTGTTTAAGTAATAAATAATTGCGGGAACAGTACCCGCCTCTCACCATAGAGGCATCATCAGGAGTCACCGCTGCAAAGAACAGGCTGTATCAGGAAATTACCTACGCACAACACAAGCATCTGATAAACAACATTTTTACATATACATTCCTCAGAATACACCTCTATACCCCCATTATTGGATTCAATCGCCTTTACAACCCTATACAAAGAAAGCCGGATATTCTTATCCGGCTTTCTTTATATAGAGAACTATTCGCTCTTATTTGATAATACCGTCGCGACGCATCAACGCTTCGATGGTAGGCTCGCCACCGCGGAAACGTTTGTAGAGCACCATCGGGTTCTCCGTACCGCCGCGTTTAAGGATATTGTCGCGGAACGAAGCTGCCGTAGCCGGGTCAAATACGCCATGTGCCTTGAATACCGAGAAAGCATCGGCATCGAGCACCTCCGCCCACTTATAACCATAGTAACCGGCAGCATAACCGCCCGAGAAGATATGGCTGAATTGCGGGCTCAGCAATGCGCCCTCCACAACAGGCACCACCTGCGTCGAGGCAAGCGCCTCTATCTCAAAAGCAGCAGGGTCGGCCACGGGAGCCGTGATGGTATGCCATGCCATATCGAGCATACCAAACGAAAGCTGGCGCACACAAGCATAGGCAGCATGATATTGGCTCGATTTCACTATCTTCTGTATCAACGAGTCGGGAATCACCTCACCCGTCTGGTAATGTTTGGCAAAGCCGTCGAGGAAGCTCTTCTCCGTCAGGAAGTTCTCGTTGAATTGCGACGGAAGCTCCACAAAATCACGGTATACATTCGTACCGGCAAGCGACGGATAAGTCACCTCCGAGAGCAAGCCGTGCAAAGCGTGACCAAACTCATGCAAGAAAGTCTCCACCTCATCGTATGTAAGAAGCGAAGGAGCATTCTCGGTAGGACGCGTAAAGTTCATCACAATCGTCACATGCGGACGGCTGTCCTTGCCGTTCTCCTCTCTCCATTGGCCTTTGAATTCGGTCATCCACGCACCCTGGCGTTTGCCGTCGCGGGGGAAGAAGTCGGTATATATCACACCTACATATTTGCCATCGACATCTTTCACCTCAAAAGCCTGCACCTCGGGATGGTAAACGGGTATCTTCTTGTTCTCGGTAAATGTAAGCCCGTAGAGGCGGGTAGCAAGCCCGAAAACGCCCTCTATCACGTTGTTCAACTCAAAGTAAGGGCGCAACATCTCGTCGTTAAGGTCATATTTGATATGTTTGAGCTGCTCCGAGTAGAACGAGAAGTCCCACGGCATAAGCTCAATATCCTTGCCCTCCTTGCCTATGGCAAAACCTTCGAGCTCCTTCACCTCTTGCAAAGCCACGGGCTTGTAGGCTTCGAGCAAACGGTTGAGCAAATCATATACACCGTCGGTCGTACCGGCCATCGTATGTTGCAACTTATACTCGGCATACGTTTGGCAATCAAAGAGCTTGGCTATTTCGAGACGCACCTCGGCAATACGCGCCAAAATCTGCATGTTGTCAAATTCGCCGCCGATAGAACGCTCATTGTAAGCACGGTAAAGTTTCTCACGCAAGTCGCGACGCGTAGAATACTTCATAAACGCGCTGTAACTCGGATACGAAAGATTCACCATATAACCTTCCACACCCTTGCTCTTGGCCAACGCGGCAGCCGCATCGATGGCACTCTGCGGCAGCCCCTCCAAATCATCAAGCGAAAGCTGCATCGAGAAGGCATTCGTTGCACGCAGCACATTCTGTCCGAAAGTAAGCGTAAGATTGCTCAACTCGGCCGTCAGCTCGCGGTAACGCTCCCGGTCGGCACCTTTCAGGTTGGCGCCATTGCGGGCAAACGAGTCATACGTCTCTTTGAGCAAGGTCTGTTGCTCGGTATTCAGGTCGAGCTTGTCGCGATTGTCATAGACATATTTGATACGCTCAAAAAGTTTCTCATTCAACGAGATATTATTGCTATGCTCCGAGAGCAACGGTTGCACCCGCTGCGAGATAGCCATCATCTCGTCATTGCTCTCGGCACTCAGCAGGGCAAAGAAAACATTTGCCACGCGCGAGAGATAACTGCCGCTGCGGTCCAACGCCTCTATCGTATTCTCAAACGTAGGCATAGAACGTTGGTTTACAATGGCATTAATCTCTTGCTCCTGCATGCGAATGCCCTTCTTGAAAGCAGGCTCATAATCAGAAAGTTTGATTTTATCAAACGGAATCGTTCCGTATGGGGTACTGTACTTGCCGTTAAACGGGTCAGCTGCATCGACTACCATAAACGTAAAAAGAGATAAAAATAAGGATACTAAAATTTTCTTCATAGTGAATAGTGATATGTGGTTTACGTTATTATACAAAGGTCGCATTTCTTACGAGCCGAATAAAAAAGTTTTTATTAAAAAATACAAAACATAAAAGATTCCCCTACACATCCCCAGCCGGCTGCTTGCGACGATCGTCCAGTATAGCTTTCATATTCTCCTCCGACCATTTGATAAGAGCATCTATGTGAGGCATCAGCGAAAAAGCCCGTTCGGTCAGCGAATATTCTACCCGGGGAGGCACCTCGGCATAAACCTTGCGGCTTACATAACCATCCTCTTCCAATGTACGCAATGTATTGGCAAGCATCTTTTGCGAGATATCGGGTATCGCATGCCGCAAATCGCCGAAACGCATTGCGTCGGGCCTCGTGCGCATCGTATAAAGTACCAACAAAGACCACTTGTCACTGATTCGGGCCAATATCTGGCGTATGGGACAAGCAGGGACCAAATATTCATCAAACCGTACTTTCTGCATATATAATCGCCTCTTTCATTCTTTTACAAAGATAACCAATTTACACAGACTCGCCGCAATACTAAATAATATTAATATCACCCCCTGCAAGATGCTAATTCCCAAGAATAGTATCATCCGGGTTACTAAATGAGATAAAAGTGCCCTCTTGTTTACCGGCACAGGCACAAATATCTTTGCCCTGCAAAACCACAACATTTACATATTATCATGAAACAGATTAAAGAAATTGCATCAGCGCCGAATTTCGACGCTATCAGCGTAGGCCCGTTCAATGAAATCAGCGATTACCTCCTCTCCATGGGTCCCGAGGTAAAGATACCCGGCAAGGTATTTTGCGGAGCTGCCATTCATGCCACCGGTTCCGAATTCTCATTCCAGTCATTTATGCCGGGCACGGAGACCGGATTCTTACACACCCATAAAAATCACGAAGAGCTATACATCTTCCTCTCCGGCAACGGCGAGTTTCAGGTCGACAACAAGATAATTCCGGTATCAGAAGGCACTATCGTAAGAGTATCCCCCCAAGGGAAACGCTCAGTTCGCAACAACGGAACGGCACCGCTTATCATGCTTTGCATCCAGTACAAGAGCGACACATTCACGCCCGAGGATGTCACAGACGGTGTCATTCTCGACCAACCCGTCAAATGGTAACCCCGAGCCCCCTCGGCAACCCTTCACGACACACCCCCGTCTGTCATCCTCAAAGAGACCGTCGGGGGTGCGCCCTTATACCACAATCCCCCTACACCGTCAATCCCCTGTAAATACAATATCGCCCAAACATCCGCCCGCTCCACGTCGGGAGAATCTCCCCCCGAAATTATTTCTCAGAATCTTCGCAAATAATAACCCTGTTGCAAAAAGAATTTCATACCTTTGAGTATAAGACAAAACGCATAGGATTATCTATGAATAACGACAACACACCCCAATGGCTCGTTGCACACACAGCTTCGCGTTGCGAAAAAAAAGTTCGCGAACGCCTCCAAGCCCAAGGCATAACCTGCTATCTGCCTATACAGACTGTATTGCGCCAATGGAAATACCGCAAGAAACGCGTCGAAGTACCTGTAATATCGGGCACCATCTTCGTTCGTGTCGATAAAGAAAGGCAGCTGCAAGTACTGCAAACACAAGGCGTAGTCACATTCCTCAAACTCAAAGGCGAAAACCACCCCGCCGTAGTCCCCGACCGTCAGATGAAAGCCTTCATGTTCCTCCTCGATTTCTCCGACGAAGCCGTGGAGATGGTCAACGAAAACCTCGCCATAGGCGACTTTGTAACCGTTATCAAAGGGCCGTTGAAAGGGCTCGAAGGAGAATTGTGCAGCTTCAATGGCGAGAACAAAATCATCGTACGCATCGAGTCCTTAGGTTGTGCCATAGTAAATATCCCCTCCACTTACGTCGAGAGCCTTGCGCCGCATCTCCCATAAACAGCCTGATACCCGACGACACTCTCAGCAAGACTCTATCAATCCATTCATCATCGCATAAAGGCTCAACCCCGACACGGTCTTGATACCCAATTTGGCCGTAATATTCTTGCGGTGCGTCAACACCGTATTGACACTGATACACAACACATCGGCAATCTCCTTATTCATCAACCCGCGGGCAACGCAACGCAACACCTCAGTCTCACGAGGCGTCAGCTCCTCGCGCGCCGGCAGCCCGCCCTTTCCGATACGCGCAATGCAACTATCCACGGCATCTATCAAGTCGCTCTCGGGCACATCACCATCGAGCGACATGAACATCGCATTTGTAGCCTGTCCGCCACCCAGCAGCACCGTTTTCGACTTGCGCGGCAGAAAGAAATCGATACACCCCAGACACATATCAGGCATTACAAAATAAGCGTCGAAACGTTCGGGACGAGCCTCCATCAACTCGGCCGCCGACCTAAAAATCTCTGCCTCGGCATCGAAATAGCGGTTCAGCACACACTGTAACCCCAATGCCGTCAATGTCGACGGCGTAACTATCGCAAAAATCATGGCTGCAAAGATATGATGGGCGAATCGCATTGCAACGCAGCTGCCACTGGACGCAATATGCGGTTGCGTATGCGATTATGTTGTTGTATATCGTTGCGAAGACTACACAAGGCAAAGATGACGGCATGGCACAGATTGATGTCATAATCACCCGTGAGATGCTTCACAATCAAACTCAACAAATCGTTGAGTTTCTCCTCTACCGTATCGGTAGTGGGCAAGTCGATTACAGGCACAATCTCAGTCACATGTCCATAGCTGCGCAAGCGCTCGCGCAAGACTGGAAACCACACACTTTTGTCCGACTCAATACGGGCAAGCAACTCTTTGCGTACCCCTTCGAAAAACTTAAAAACCGCCACTAAATTACCATTCTCTCCATCACCCCACTCTACCAACTTGCCGAAGTGACGCTCCACATTAGGCAACTGAAATTTTGCATAGTAAAGATTTGTCTTAGTGAGATAGTCTATCAGCAACCCGGCATAAAACGACTGCAACCGCTTCTCGGGAAAATAATTCTCATTGATAAACGTATTCAGTATGGTTATGAAGAAGTCGGTATCGAGCCCACGCTCGGCACATACGGCCCCTATGCTCTTATCACCCATACCCAAACTTATCCCGAAACGGGCTACGACAGGTATAAGCGACGTGTCATGCAAAATAGCATCGCTCAAACAAGTATCGGAGTGTAACAAAGCCATAATTCCTCTTCTTATAAATATTCTTGCATTACAAACCCACGCAGGCAATCATCCCCACCGCAGGCTTTGTGCAAAGATAGTGAAAGGCGAGTGCCAAGACAAACGAAAACGAAGTTTTCAGGTTGGCTCGGCCGAAATGCAAATTCACCATACCACAAAACCGACATCCGCTGCAAGCCACACCCCCAAAAGACAACTGCTATATTAAAAAAAGAGGCTGTCCGACATCACAGCCGAACAGCCTCTCATCATTTATTCTCCAAGGATTTTTGCCAAGGTAGGTAAGTCGGGGTTCTGCGCCACTATCGTCCCATCGGGAGCGATAAGGTAACTTGCAAACCCGTTCTGCAACCGGTAATGTTTGTACAACGGCGAATGATTACCGGCTCGGTCGTAATATTGGTTTGCCATGCTCAGGCCGTCACGTTTTGTTATCGCATCGAACAACTCGGCATACCGGTCATACGAAACTGCGATATAACGCACACGCGTACTGCCTAACGTCGACACTGCCTCATCATAACAAATATTGGCGATACGCGACGAAGCATCATAGCTTGCCCAAAAGTTCAAGAGCGTGTAACGCCCATCTGACACCCCCGTCGACAACAACGTCGTGTCGGCAAGCGCCACTTCCGGAGCCATATTGCCCGGCTTCAAACCTCGCTTCCGCGGACTGAATGCCGAGAGCAACAACAGTACGACAACCCCTACTACGACAACAGAAAGTACTTTCTTCATATCGAAGTATTTAGGTTTACACTAAGATTCGACATCAGGGCATCACGCTTAAACATCGAATCCCCGCCGATTTTCGGCAGTAGAGACTGTACCATATCTCGCTCGATACGTCCTTCTCAATCTCTTTGCGCTGCAAAGTTAATGCCATATTTATTAAAAACCAAATTTTTAAGCCGAAAATTACATCAAACCAACAACAACAACTTGATTTTCACGATGTTATAAACATGTTTTACAACATATTTTTGTAACAAACTGGAACGATAGACATTTTGTCACTATACATGTTAATATAATACATTCGCACAATAAAACAGCACGAGCCAACTTTCTCCCGAAATGACACCACTCCTATTTATACAAAGCACACAATAGCTACTTTCGCACTTTTTTTGTACGTTTGCAACGTCGGCAAAACCACCGACAGTCCATCGGAAAATATGAACAAAATATACACCCTCATCGCCATTCTACTGCTTTGCTGCCCGCTGCAAGCACAAACAGTAGGTCTTGTGTTAAGCGGAGGCGGAGCCAAAGGTATCGCCCACGTAGGGCTCATCAAAGCTCTCGAAGAGTACAACATACCCATCGACTACATTACAGGCACTTCTATGGGGGCTATCGTAGGGGCTCTCTACGCCATGGGCTATACCCCCGACGAGATGATGCAACTCTTCAACTCGCAAGAGTTCATCAACTGGACCTTAGGCATTATACCCAAAGAAGAGCTCAGCTACTTCCTGCTACCCGAAAAGACCCCCGAGATCGTCACCTTCAACCTCGGCACAAAACAAGACACCACACAAAACCCCATCAACCTCCTCAAACGCATACTCCCCGAAAGCGTCATCAGCCCCCTACCCATGAATTTCGCTTTCATGGACATCTTCGACCCCTATACGGCACAATGCAAGGGCAACTTCGACAATCTATACGTCCCGTTCCGCGCCATCGCCACCGATGTCGATAAAAAGCGCGAGCAAGTATTCGCCTCAGGCAACTTAGGCGACGCCGTACGCGCCTCCATGAGCATACCAATTGCATTCAAACCCATCACCGTAAACGGTTCGCTCATGTACGACGGCGGCATATACGACAATTTTCCCGTCAAACCTATGGAAGAAGAGTTCCACCCCGACATCATGATAGGCAGCATTCTTGCATCAAACGACACGACACAAGTGCCCCTGAGCCAACAAGACGTCATCTCGCAACTCCTCAGCTTCGTCATGCAGGAAAACGACTACACCATACAACCCGACAATGGCATCATCGTCACCTGCCCCGTACAAGACTACACCATGTTCGACTTCCAAGACGCACAAAGCATCTACGAAAAAGGCTATCAGGAGGGTCTGGCCATGATCGACTCCATCAAAAGCCGCATCACGCGCGAAGTCACATCCGAAAGTCGTGAAATATCGCGTCGTGCCTTCAAAAGCCGAACACCCAAAATACGCTTCGACTCCATCACCGTCGACGGCGTAAAAGAAAGCGAAAAAGAATACATCATACGCCAATTCTACACCCGCGACTCCTTGCTCTCTCTCGACGATGCACACCGCGGATTTATACGCAACATATCCACCCAGAAAATCGCCGACCTCGTGCCGCACGCCATCTACAACGACAGCACCGGACTATACACCCTGCATCTGACAGCCAAAAGCAAAGGCGGATTCTCACTCGGCTTAGGCGGATTCATCTCATCGAAAAACGACAACTCCATATACCTCGGCGGGCACTACCGTACCCTCAGCATGAACTCTATGAACTTAGACGTAGGTCTCTACATCGGGCAATCCTACAACGCCGGCATGTTCTCGGGTCGCATCGACGTAGGTCGAAAAACGCCCATGTACCTGAAAACTATCTTAGTAGCGCAAATACAAAACTACTACGAAAACGCCAAACTATTCTACGCCTTCAAGACCCCGACGTTCATATCCAACAACGAAAACTACATCAAGTTCTCGTTAGGACTACCCATCCTCAGCCGCGCCAAAGCCGAAATTACTGTCGGCGGCGGCTATTTGGTAAACCGCTATTACCAAAGTAACCAAATCGACTACGGCACCGAAGACAAAGATCAAAGCCGATACCTGCTGCTGCAAACCTCGGCACACATCGAGACCAACTGGCTCGACAACCCCATGTACCCCACCAAAGGAGGGCAATTTGCAGCAACCATCAGCTACATATACGGGCAAGAACGATTCGACCCGGCCTACGACGACAACCTCGCCTCAACCGAACGCATGCACAATTATATACAAGCCACTGCTTCGGCACACTACTACATACCCATGGAAAGCCCCTTTGCCATCGGGCTGCGCGGCGAAATAGCCTTCAACAACAACACCTTCTGCGAGAACTACACCGCCACGATGATACAAGCCCCCTCCTTCACCCCCACACCCTCCACTCGCAACACTTTCAACACCGGATTGCGGGCTAACCAATACATCGCAGCAGGAATCCTGCCCATCTGGAAAATAACACCTACGCTGCAACTCCGCACCGAGTTCTACGGCTTTGCCCCGTGGCGTCCCATCTACGAAGACGACAACAACACACCCTACTACGGCAAATACTTCGAGCGCATCAATTTCCTCGGCGAAGCCGCCATCGTGTACAGCCTCCCCTTCGCCTCCGTAAGCCTCTATGCCAACTACTGCAACGCTCCCAAGTCGCAATGGAACTTCGGCATCACCCTCGGCATGCAACTCTTCGCCCCCAAATTTTTAGAGTAACCTGATATCCGCGACTCCCATTAGCAAACTCTTGTCGGAGCACAAAAACCTCCGGCTGCAATAGGGAAACATAAACATTAAATTCTAAAAAGTACCGGTATAGTAGCAATATCCCTTACTAAGACTATAACATTTGCCTCTATATCAACATGCTATTTATAAGAATAAGGCGGTTTTCTTTTAGGAATTTATTCATAACAAAAGCATGAACTTCCATATTCATTTTTACTCTTAGCGAAGCTATCTTTTCTTTATAGAATTTTTTTGGGGGGCAGCATTATACCGCTGAGCAATGAAATCGCCACGACTGCCACATCATTGCCTCCACGCCGCAACAAATCGACAAAAAAATGCTATTACACAACTCGTTACGCCAACCCGATAAAACTCGGGAATAAAAATGGGAAGATTTTTTTGCCTCGAATATATACAACTTAAAAAAATAATTGTACCTTTGCATCCGCATTTGGCTCCGTAGCTTAACTGAATAGAGCATCTGACTACGGATCAGAAGGTTACAGGTTTGAATCCTGTCGGAGTCACACTGCAAGGGTCCCGTAGCTTAACTGAATAGAGCATCTGACTACGGATCAGAAGGTTACAGGTTTGAATCCTGTCGGGATCACAATAATAATGGGGTAAATGTTGGCTCCGTAGCTTAACTGAATAGAGCATCTGACTACGGATCAGAAGGTTACAGGTTTGAATCCTGTCGGAGTCACCACTACGAAGCAAGGCTCTATCGCGAGTCTTGCTTTTTCTTTTTCATAAAAGCCCTCTCGGCCCTAATACGGGATACCTGACACCACCGACACAAAGAGCTGCTTAGGCGACAAAATTCGGAATGAAACACCAGCAAAGTATTGGCAATATATCGGCAGAAACTGCAAACGACCGCAACATTCCGAAGGGATACATTTATTATCGCCACGTACCACCAAAGAAATCCGATAAACTCAGGGATAAGAGCATTGCAGAAACATCTGTTTTCATCCTCTTCGAAGAAAGAGCACCAATTTTTCCCGAAAAAATTTGCAATATCGCCGATTTATCCTCATATTTGCAGTCCGCTCAGGCCGTGAGCTTTCGCCATATAAACATGACACGTGGCAAAAGGCGAAAACGGAGCTGTCCGACGGAATAAAATTACTCATAGCATTTTTCAGAAAAAGAAATGACAATGATTTTCTCACATTTACAATGCGTAAAGAACCGACTAAAAGCATTTGGCAATAACCCGCCAAGGGTTGCTATGTGCTCATAGTTGCGTTCTTTGACATTCTGAGAAAGCATATCGTCACATCCTTTCGGTGACGGGAGGGATTATTATATCCTCTTGTCCCTTTCCGAATTACACATCGCAAGCGTTGCCGTGAAGAATAGAAATATTCCTCCACAGCTGCGCAACAACTGCGCTTTGCCTATGCAAAGCAAATCCTGACCGGACTGCGACACAACCTCTATGGCGTTGCAGCCCATATTTTATTCACCCCTAAAAACAATATTGCTATGAGTAAAAATACAAATAAAAAAATATATTCCGCCACCAACGATACCACCTGCAACCGCTGCACCGCAACCGCCAAGACCGATGGCGATACCCTTATCTACGACGGTGCCACATATCATGTACCCCACGTCGATAACACGCGGCACGGAATTACCTTCCTTACCATAAAGACAAGCCGCGAATACCTCGTCATCAACGAGAGCGGCAATTACGAGCCGCCCTATTACGAGGACT
Source organism: uncultured Barnesiella sp. (assembly GCA_944321085.1). Taxonomy (GTDB): domain Bacteria; phylum Bacteroidota; class Bacteroidia; order Bacteroidales; family Barnesiellaceae_A; genus Barnesiella_A. Next base: position 25,170 of record CALUJY010000013.1, on the reverse strand, counting down.
GCGACGGCAATCCCATCACCATCTGGTTCCATACCGAAGACAACACCTTTGCATCCGAGCCCATGTTCATATCCATATTCAAAGCCGGTTGCAGCAAAGCAGTCGTCACATGCCGCGCAAAACTCAACGACCTCTTCGAGTCGCAGTTCAACCGCAAAAAAAGCATTCTCCCCGCCGGCAATTATCTGCTTGTCATAAGCGGCATAAACGATACCGCACACACCGGCATGACCTGCTGCGGCAACCACACGATATACCCTTTTCACATCCTTTCGCCCCTCTCCGACGCCACAACGCCCTCCGTCACGGCACACACCGCCACAACATGCGACCGTCTCGTAGGGAGTTGCCGCAATATCACCGTCGAACTCACCTTCAATGCCGACTACAAAGCATACAGCCGCCATCACATCATCTGCATCGACTCCAACTACCGCCGCATAGGAACCACCGACTGCTATCTGCAACTCTCTCCCAAAGGGCACACACAAACATTCGATTTCAAGCCCGATATATTTTGGTCTGGCAACGGTCGCTACACCCTCATTTTCTCGCAAAACGGCACCTATATCACCGCCGCGCCTCTCTCGTTGGCAGGCAGCCCTCAGCTCCCGACCGACGACACTCCCGACGAAAAAATACTCCGCGCTATTGCACAAATCGAGAACCAAGAAAAAGCATCTTTTCATTGGCTCAATCTCTACCCGGGGCTAACGGCCATACGCAAACGCGTTTTTGCACTCTACTACAAAAAGATGCTCTATAAAGAGCTCAAAGAGAACAACATTGCCGACTACACCACACAAGCCTCCAACATTGTTGTAACAGACGACAACTACACCCGCACGAAATGCGCCAACACCATTGCCATCCTCGCCGGCAACATTCGGGGTGTTAACAAAGAAATCGACCTCGCCATCCCCAACGTCGGCAACAGCGACGACTCATGGCGCGAAAACAGCAAGCCGTTCGCCTTTTTAGAGGGAGAAAACAACACATACATAATAAGGAACCTGTCCGCCACATTCGGAGCATCGGGCGGAGGCATCGTCGAAAAAATGCGGCAATACCTCCGCAAAGGGGAACAAATAGTTTTGTCGGGCACTCATGCCGAAACAAAACGGTTCTTCGAATTATATCCCGATATAGAACTTTACTTCACCCCCGAATACAGATTCGATGTCGAAGCCAACAGCATCGACGATATACTATACACCATCGTCCGGCTTCTGAAAAGGCGGGGTAGCATCCGGCTCGGCGACAGCGCCCTCACCAAACTCTACACCTACCTCTCCGAGAGCCAAGCCAACGGCACTCTACCCGACTTCTCCATCGACGAGTTACAAAAATACGCCGGCGAACTCGAACAAGCGTTGCACCAAAAACTGCAAAACATGCCCCTCGCCGACATAAAAACACACCCCGAAACCGCCACCACCCTCACAGCCGATGACGTCGACATCCAAAAGCTCCGCCGCAGCGACTCCTTAACCCGGTGCCTCGCCGAGCTGCAACAAATGACCGGACTACACGGCATGAAAGAGACCATCGAGGGCATCACGCGACACATCCAATGGGAACAAAAATGCCGTCGGTTGGGAGCCAAAAACATGCCCGTTACAAGCCCGCACATGATTTTCACCGGAAATCCCGGCACCGGTAAAACGACCGTTGCAAAAATGACAGGCCGCATCTTCCGCGCATTGGGATTGCTCTCGAAAGGCGACGTCATCGTAGCCGAACGGAGCCGCCTCGTAGGACGTTACATCGGCGAAACCGAACGCAACATGCAAGAACTGCTACAACAAGCACGCGGCAACGTGCTCTTCATAGACGAAGCCTACACGCTGTGCGACACCACGCAAGACCGCAAGGACTTCGGATACCGCGTCATAGAGTCGCTCCTCACGGCTCTCGCCACTGCCGACAGCGACATGGTCGTCATCCTCGCCGGCTACGAAGAGGAGATGGAACGCATGATAAGCGCCAACATCGGTCTGCGAGGCCGCTTCCCCCACATCGTCCGATTCGACGACTACACAGCCGACGAACTGATGCAAATAGGGTATCAATTCATACAAAAAAGAGGATGCCGCATTACAGACGAAGCCGCCGATGCTTTGTACCAAATCGTGACCGAGACACTGGCCGGGCACGACCGCTATTTCAGCAACGCCCGTTGGATGGAACAGCTCATCACCTCGTACATCCTGCCTGCCGTAGCACAACGCACCTTGCGGGAAGAGCGATCCGACGACCTCACCTACTACCGCACCATCGAGGCCATCGACATCGACACGATACGACCTTCGCTAAAAATTGCCAGCTCCCGCTCCATCCCGTACAGCATCGGGTTCCGCGCCTGAGCCACAAGCCGCAGCAGCTTGCAGCCGCAACCGACCGGCACTCCGTCATCGGCTGCAAGCCCGCAAACGGTCGCCGCTATCAAAATCCGACAAGGCCACCGGCAAGCAACCAAACACATGCCGACTCATCCGGCAGCACACACGCCCCGGGCTATCAGGCCTTTTCGCAACGCCCTCTGCCGCGACATGCAAAAAAACGTAAATACAAATGGCAAAACACAAAGAAAGCCCCCTTTTTGCCCCATAACGATTGTGTTTATCAATCATTTTCGTAACTTTGTAGCCTATTGAGAAAACAAAAACAAGATTTTAATCTAATATTCAATAACAAAATCATGAGCTTGAAAATCGTTGTTCTGGCAAAACAAGTGCCCGACACCCGCAATGTGGGAAAAGACGCGATGAAAGAAGACGGCACCATCAACCGTGCCGCCCTGCCCGCCATCTTTAATCCCGAAGACTTAAACGCATTAGAGCAAGCCCTCCAACTCAAAGAAGAGCACCCCGGCTCAACAGTAACCCTCCTCACCATGGGCCCCCCGCGAGCCGCCGAAATCATCCGTGAAGGCATGTTCCGCGGAGCCGACGGAGGCATCGTCCTCACCGACCGCGCATTCGCCGGTGCCGACACGCTTGCCACCTCCTACGCACTCTCATGCGCCATCCGCAAAATAGGCGACTACGACCTCATCATCGGCGGTCGCCAAGCCATCGACGGCGACACCGCACAAGTCGGGCCCCAAATCGCCGAGAAATTAGGCATACCCCAAGTAACCTATGCCGAGAAAATCGTCTCCGTTACCGACGGTAAAGCCACCATCAAGCGACGTTTGGAACGCGGCGTCGAGACCGTCGTATGCCCCCTTCCCCTCGTCATCACAGTCAACGGCAGCGCCGACGAATGCCGCCCGCGCAACGCCCGCCGCATACAGCAATACAAATACGCCAAGTCGCCGAGCGAAAAAGCACAACTCTCCGACACCGCACTCTACGAAGCACGCCCCTACCTCAACATACAAGAATGGAGCGTCACCGACGTCGATGCCGACCTCAACCAAGTAGGCCTCGCCGGCTCACCCACCAAAGTAAAAGCCGTTGAGAACGTCGTATTCCAGGCCAAAGAGAGCAAACAGCTCGACGGCACCGAGGCCGAAATAGACGAGCTGATGAAAGAACTCATCGCCAACCACACCATCGGATAAGCGATGAAAGCGATATTCAAAACCATGTAAACAAGAAAAAGATGAATAACCTCATTGTATATTGCGAAATAGAAGACGGCATCATCGCCGATGTCAGCCTCGAATTGCTCACCAAAGGTCGTGCGCTGGCTACCCGCCTCAACTGCAAGCTCGAAGCCCTCGTCATAGGCAGCCAACTCGACGGCGTGGAAAAACAAATATTCCCCTACGGAGCCGACACCGTATATATAGCCGACGACAAGCGGTTATATCCCTACACCTCGCTGCCACACACCGCCATCGTTACAGGGCTTTTCAAAGAAATAAAACCGCAAATATGCCTGCTCGGTGCGTCGAGCATAGGCCGCGACTTAGGCCCCCGCGTATCCTCTACGCTGCATAGCGGCCTCACCGCCGACTGCACATCGCTCGAAATAGGCTCTCACGAAGACAAAAAAGCCGAGAAAACATACGAAAACCTGCTCTATCAAATACGTCCCGCTTTCGGCGGAAACATCGTAGCCACGATTGTCAATCCCGACCATCGACCCCAAATGGCCACCGTTCGCGAAGGCGTCATGAAAAAAGAGATTTTCGACCCCGCATACACCGGCGAGGTAGTAAAACTCGACGTATCGAAATACGTAACCGATGCTGACTTCGTGGTTGACATCATCGACCGCCAGATGGAAAAATCGAAAGCCAACATCAAGGGCGCATCCATCATCGTTGCCGGAGGTTACGGAATGGGGTCGCGCGAAGGATTCGCCATGCTCTACGACCTCGCTGCCACATTAGGAGCAGAAGTCGGCGCCAGCCGCGCCGCCGTCGATGCCGGATACTGCGAGCACGAACGTCAGATAGGGCAAACCGGCGTCACCGTACGTCCCAAACTCTACATCGCGTGCGGCATATCGGGGCAGATACAACACATCGCCGGTATGCAGGAAAGCTCTATCATCATTTCCATCAACAGCGACCCCAACGCTCCTATCAACAAGATAGCCGACTACGTCATCACCGGAAATGTCGAAGAGATTGTGCCGCGACTCATCAAATACTATAAAAAGAACTCCAAGTAACCACAGCATCCGTTAAAACCAAGAAATTATGTCGAATTTCTATACAGACAACAGTGACCTGAAACATCACTTGACCCACCCGCTCATGCAGAAGCTGGTGACTATGAGAGAGCGCAACTTTGCCGATGCCGAAAAGTACGACTATGCGCCCTTCAATTACGAAGATGCCATGGACAGCTACGAGAAAGTACTCGAAATAGCAGGCGAAATAGCAGGCGAAATAGTAGCTCCCAATGCCGAAGACGTCGACCACGAAGGTCCGCACGTTGTCGACGGGCATGTAGTATATGCACAAGGCACTCAGAAAAACCTCGACGCCCTCGTCAAAGCCGGGCTCATGGGCATATCGCTCCCCCGCCGCTACAACGGCCTCAACTTCTCGCTCGTCCCCTACATCATGGCTGCCGATATGGTAAGCCGCGCCGATGCCGGATTCGTCAACATTTGGGGTCTGCAAGACTGCGCCGAGACCATCTACGAATTTGCCAGCGAAGAGCAAAAAGCCCAATACCTGCCTCGCGTATGCGCCGGCGAAACAATGGCCATGGACCTCACCGAGCCCGATGCCGGTAGCGACCTGCAAGCCGTCATGCTCAAAGCAACATACAGCGAGTCCGACCAATGCTGGTACCTCAACGGCGTGAAACGATTCATCACCAACGGCGACGGCCACATCGCACTCGTCCTCGCCCGCTCAGAAGAGGGCACCAAAGACGGCCGCGGCCTCTCCATGTTCATCTACGACCGCAATAACGGAGGCGTAACCGTGCGTCGCATCGAGAACAAGATGGGTATCAAAGGCTCGCCCACCTGCGAGCTCGTATTCAAAAACGCACGCGCCGAGCTCTGCGGCAGCCGCAAGATGGGTCTTATCAAATACGTAATGGCACTTATGAACGGCGCCCGCCTCGGCATCGCCGCACAATCGGTAGGCGTATCAGAAGCCGCATATCGCGAAGCCCTCGCCTATGCCAAAGACCGTCGCCAGTTCGGCAAAGCCATCATAGAATTCCCCGCCGTCTACGAGATGCTATCCAACATGAAAGCCAAGCTGGACGCTTCGCGCTCACTGCTCTACGAGACCACACGCTTCGTCGACATGTACAAGACATGGGAAGACATCGCCAAAGAGCGCACCCTCCTGCCCGAAGAACGCGCCGAAATGAAAGCATACCAGAAACTCGCCGACGCCTTTACACCCCTTGCCAAAGGCATGTCGAGCGAATACTGCAACCAAAATGCCTACGACTGTGTACAAATACACGGAGGCTCGGGATTTATGAAAGACTACGCTTGCGAACGCATCTACCGCGACGCACGCATCACATCCATCTACGAAGGCACCACACAACTGCAAGTCGTAGCCGCCATACGCCACGTCACCACCGGTACATTCCTCAACAAAATCATGGAATACGAGACAGCCGAGATACTTCCCGAGCTCGAACCACTGCGCGACCGTCTGAAAGCTATGCGCGAGAAATACGCTGCCGCCGTAGAACACGTACTCGCCACCAAAGACAACGAGCTGCTCGACTTCCTCGCACGTCGTTTGGTCGAGATGGCAGGCAACATCATCATGGGGCACCTCCTGTTGCTCGATACCACCCGCAACGAGAAATTCGCCGCTTCGGCACGCACCTACATCAACATGGGCGAAGCCGAGGTAGAGAAGCACGCCTCATTCATCGGCAACTTCACAGCCGACATGTTGGCCGACTACCGCAAGTAAAACACAGCACAACCCCAAACGTGCAACAACACAACAAGGGCAGGCTGCCATCAGGCAACCTGCCCTCTCTATATATACCTTATTATACACTCATTATTCTAAAAAATCGGCCTCCACTCATTTCACTGCCGCTACCCGCTACACGGCAGCACGCCGCAGCAACGGCACATTATCAGACAATCACCGACGGCACACTACGGTCGGAATGGAGGGTTATCGCCATCCTTCTTCACCTTCACGTCGAAATTCTCCTCCTTCAACAAATCGGGCAACTTTAATTTCACACTTTTCATACCCTCCGTCTGGTCACGCGTAGGCAACTCATCACCCTCAAACTCCTTGATAACCTGCCGTGCCCGTTCAAGCCGTTTCTGCTGCATATATCGGCGATAAGCCTCCACGGGGTCTAAACAGCCCGAAAACACAAGCCCACCCCCGGCCGATAAGCCTCCCACAGAAGCCCCGAAATGGTCTTTGACAATAGCTGGCACATACGGAGTCGAATAATTGCCACCCCCATACAGATTGCGATTGAAATTCTCCAACATAATACGATACGTCTCCAACTCCTCATCCAGCCCCGGAATCTTCACCTTCGAAAGATGCAACAACAACACATGCAGGAAAAACTCCGAAGGCACATCGGGCAAATCCATAAAAAGCACCGAATTATCGCGAGCCGGAGCCTCCACATAATCCTTAAACGTAAGAGCCGGAGGCGTCAGAAACAACGGCTCCACAGTCGATTCGGGAACAACCGTCGAAGGCAGCTCCTTGCCATCCAAGCCTAAATGCAAGCCACCCGCCGACGAGCGGAACAACGAATCGGGCAACTCCACCGTCTGCCCCACGACAACCGTCGAAACAACAGCGACAAGCGACAACAATATGACAAAGCGCAACGACATAAACATCACTCAAAATCGGTCATGCAAATATACGCCACGACCTGCTAAAACAAAAACAAGCCACCTGTCAATTAACACCTATTATAGCCCGACGCACACTCTTTCACTATCATTCACCCGCCACAACAATCAGCCCACAGCCATACGACACAAAGCGGCATGCCACCGCCGGGAATGACAAATCGTCATAATTGCTGACACAAAATACCACATCTACCTCCCCAAAAACTGACAAAACCTACCCGCACAAGCCGACACACCCCTTTGGCACAAGATTTGGAAAAAACGAGATGTCGGCGGCGCAAGCCACCGAAAAAACAACCGAATATAAACAAATAAAAAATATAGAACTATGGGAAAAATTATTGGTATAGACTTAGGTACAACCAACTCGTGTGTAGCCGTTATGGAAGGCACCGAGCCGACAGTAATAGCCAACAGCGAAGGCCGTCGCACAACACCTTCGATTGTAGCTTTCGTTGACGGAGGTGAACGCAAAGTAGGCGACCCCGCCAAACGTCAGGCCATTACAAACCCCACGCGCACGATATTCTCCATCAAACGTTTCATGGGCGAAAACTACGACCAAGTGAGAAACGAAATATCGCGCGTTCCTTATAAAGTAGTACGCAACGAAAACAACATGCCCCGTATCGACATCGACGGCAAGCTCTACTCGCCCCAAGAAATCTCGGCTATGATTCTGCAAAAAATGAAAAAAACAGCCGAAGACTACCTCGGACAAGAAGTAACCGAAGCCGTCATCACAGTACCCGCATACTTCAACGACTCGCAACGCCAAGCCACCAAAGAAGCAGGCGAAATAGCAGGCCTCACAGTACGTCGTATCGTCAACGAGCCCACAGCTGCCGCTTTGGCCTACGGCCTCGACAAGAGCAATAAAGACATGAAAATCGCCGTATTCGACCTCGGTGGCGGTACATTCGATATCTCCATCCTCGAACTGGGCGACGGCGTATTCGAAGTAAAATCCACCAACGGCGATACACACCTCGGCGGTGACGACTTCGACCACGTAATCATCGACTGGCTGGCCGACGAATTCCAAAAAGAAGAAGGCGTAGACCTCCGTCAAGACCCTATGGCATTGCAACGTCTGAAAGAAGCCGCAGAAAAGGCAAAAATCGAGCTGTCGAGCACCACATCGACCGAGATCAACCTGCCCTACATCATGCCCGTAAACGGTGTGCCCAAACACCTCGTTAAGACACTTACACGTGCCAAATTCGAGCAACTCGCCGACCACCTCATACAGGCTACCATAGAACCCTGCCGCAAAGCCCTGTCAGATGCCGGCCTCTCCACATCCGACATCGACGAAGTAATCCTCGTAGGTGGTTCCACACGTATCCCCGCCATACAAGCCATCGTAGAGAAATTCTTCGGCAAAGTTCCTTCCAAAGGCGTTAACCCCGACGAAGTAGTAGCCGTAGGCGCAGCCATCCAAGGAGCAGTCCTCTCGGGCGACGTAAAAGACGTACTCTTGCTCGACGTAACGCCCCTCTCTCTCGGTATCGAGACCCTCGGCGGCGTAATGACCAAGCTCATAGATGCCAACACGACCATTCCTACCCGCAAGAGCGAAATATTCTCTACGGCAGCCGACAACCAACCCTCGGTAGAAATCGTCGTACTGCAAGGCGAACGCCCCATGGCAAAAGACAACAAAACGATAGGACGCTTCATCCTCGACGGAATACCCGCAGCTATGCGCGGTGTACCTCAAATTGAAGTAACCTTCGATATCGATGCCAACGGAATCCTCAACGTATCGGCCAAAGACAAAGGCACAGGCAAAGAACAAAAAATCCGTATCGAAGCATCCAGCGGCCTGAGCGAGTCCGAGATAAAACGGATGAAAGACGAAGCCGCTGCCAATGCCGACGCCGATGCAAAAGCCAAAGAACGGATTGAAAAAATCAACCGCGCCGACGCCATGATTTTCCAAACCGAGAAACAGCTCAAGGAGATGGGCGACAAACTTCCCGCCGACAAACGCAGCGCCATCGAAAGCGCTCTTGCCAAGCTGAAAGATGCTCACAAAGCCGAAGACCTCGCCGGTATAGACGCCGCAAGCAACGAGCTCAACAACGTACTGCAAGCCGCTGCCCAAGACCTCTATAACGCACAGGCACAGTCGCAAAACGCTCAACAAACAAGCCAGTCGCAACAACAAAGCGCCGGCAACCAAAGCCAAAACAACGGCAACGACAACAACGTGACCGACGTAGACTTTGAGGAAGTGAAGTAAAAACTTATAAACTATAAACTGAAAGCGTGCAACCCCTTACCGGGTTACACGCTTTTTTATTTATCATCCCTAATCTTTTATGCGTTTTCAGGATAAAAAGCATCCCGATTTAACAAATCGGTTGTATTCTCAATCGGTAGTTTGGAATATAGCCAGTTACTTCCATCTTGAATGATAACTCCTCCATAAAGGGGGACTTCTTCTGTCGAATATTTCCGGATATATTGTAACAAAGCATTATGTTTCTCGGGAGCAGTCACGTCACTGCCGGCACTTTTCGTATCGAAAAGATACACATGTCCATTCTTCATACGGATAACAAAATCTACATAAAATAAAGACTTTTCGTATGCAATGGCAAAATGCTGTTTCCCTTTATCTCCGTTTTTATACCACCAGTCAATCCATTGAGAATTATCTTCCAAATATTTCACAAATTCCTTCTCGGGATTGGATGCTTCGTTTAGTTGTACAAAAGGCAGTAAGGCATGATTTTTTGCCGATTCTATATGATTGGTTTCACTGTCATAAACTCTATCTTCCGGCACTTCCCAGTTGTATTGTTTTAATTCTCTGGCGGCTGCCGCTCTTGCTTTTGCATATTCTCTTTTACGAGCGTATGTTTCTAAGGCCGTGTCCAGTAAGCGGTCAAATTTCGGCCTGTTATCATAATAAAGTACCACTTTCTTGGCATCAGTATCGAAAACGACGAAATAGTCTGCAAGCATTTCAAGCAAATAGTTCGCTATTTTGTCTGTCCTTCCCTTGCTCTCAAACTGATGCCCTTTGCCGCTTATATATGCCATAAATACGCGGTCTATTTCCGAGGCCTTACGAGCAAAACGAACTTGATCTACTTCTAAAATTTGCTCTTCATTTTGGAAATGCACATCTTTCGGAATCTCCACGTTAATTGTCTTGACATCCAAACGAATTGAATTCTTTACCCGTTGCCTGTTTTCATTTACTAAATCGTCATTACTTTCTGGTAACGGAGTAAATTCATCATTATCGTTTCTTAACGCGGCCAATTCAGCGATAGTGAACAGTCCGGCACCTCTTTCCAGTTTCCAAAATTTATCGGCAACCTCATATAAGGTCTTTTTGAAGTCCGGTCCCAGATAATTACGGTCTGCATTCGGACGTTCCGAATAGTAAGCTGGCAAAGATATGTTTTGGAAGTGTTCGCGTCTGCATGCTGTAATCGTATTTTTCAAGATATAGTCAGAATCGGCTGTGACAATCTGAATTTTATCTTTTGCAATATCCGTATATACATAACCGATATTAAGTTGTTCTTTCGGATAATGTTTCTGTTCCGGCATTCTTAGGATACGCCCCACCGTCTGTATAGTAAACTGGTCGCTTTGCAATTTCCTGAATATAAGCAGAACAGCTGCCCGCGGGCAATCCCAACCCAAAGCGATAGCTTCTTTGAATAATAATACTTGCGTCATATTATCGGGGCGTTCCAGTCTGGCGAGATTCTCTTTTTCGTTGGCAAGCCATACGGCCAACAACCCGTTTTCGGCCGTTATTCCGCACATTACTTCCAGATAAGTTTTCACCTGTTCCGCAACAGCGAGATCTTCCGCTGTCATAGCTTCTTTCACATCGTTCGGTAATTGTATAAGCAATAGAGGATTGATTTTGACACCCAATTCCCGATAAAGTTCTGCCAACTGGTTGCGTTTTGCCAATGCCGCTTTGATTAGATTTTCGTTCAGTGTACGTTCTTCACTGAAATCCAGTTCTATATCCGGATTCAACACCACTTCCTTCTTAATCATTTCAGCGGCAATGACATCCTGTCTATACACCTTCACTTTTTCGTCCGGATAAACTGTTTTGGGTGTGGCCGAAATACGCAATTCTACGGTCGGATTGATGCGCTTCAATACAGTGGCCGATTTATCGGCCGTTTTCGACCAAAACATGTGTTCTTCATCTATGATGGCAACAATGGGCAAGTCATATTCTTCCTGAGTTCTTCGTGCTATTTCATATAAAGAAGCAAAACTTTCGTTTTCACGAACCATGATATTGTTCTCTTTGTTCACACTTTCCCAGTTGACAAACAATATCTCTCCGGGTTGTATCCCTTCACACTGGTCTATCTCATCAAACATTACAGGCCGAAGTTTCCGCGTTTCTCCAAAAGCATTTTTCAGGCTCGTATAGCTTTGCAGATGGAGTTTGCGAGGCGCAAACCATATATAGGCAACCTCTTGATAACGGCTGTCTCCGCGATTCCTGAGCTCATCGGTGATATTGGCTAAGGCTTGGCAAGTCATCACGGTCTTGCCCGCACCGGTTGGTGCTTCAAACACAATTTTATGTCGTTTACCACCGAGGTTTAACAGACGGATAGTCTTATCTGTCAGTTCGTTGATAGCGTTCTGTTGGTATGGTATATTTTTCATGTTCTTCTTTCTTATTCTCTATGTTTGCGCCGACTTCATCCATTTTATCATCGAACTACTCCTCATAAAGAGTAGTTATTCGAAATTCTTGAATAGCCTGATTTTCAGGGTATATTTCTATTAGCGGTTCGTTCATACTCCTTCTTCGTCTGCAAGATTCAACATCCCATCAAACATCTCTTCATCGTCTTCGGTAGTTGCCGACGTATCCTCTACCGACAAGACAACGGCATCTTTCTTTGGGGGCAGCACTCTGCGATAGGTGTTGTATATTGCTTGTGGCAAAGCGCACAACTCCACCTTTTCGCTAACCGCTTCAAACGAGCCCTCCCAAGGGTCTTCGCTTGGCGAGAAGATATATATTTTGATTTTTGAGGATACATCCATTTTTTGGATAATATCCACCAGTTCGCTTATAGCCTCTTCACGATAAATAATAAGCATCTGCTTCCTGCCGTCGTCAAAATAGCGGAATATCCCTTTATAGGTTTTCTGACTGCCAAATACAGTTTGTTCCGTATAAAGGTCTTCCTTGATACAGAGCATATCCGTGGCGAGATTAACCAGCCTCCGCATATTCTGCATCGAGCGGTTGCGACCGACAAATCCGGTACGGTAGTAGCGGAGATTATTTTTTGTCAGCCCTGCTACCTCTTCGCCTTTGGGCGTTGTGTAACCGTTTATAACTCGTTTGTTTCGTTCGTAAGTAACTTCTTCACAGATATTGTTTTCATTATTGGTAACAAGAATACATTGGCGATGCCCTCCATCTTCTGCATTTAGTTGCATAGTGGCGTGGAGAGTCGTTCCTGAGCCAGCAAAAAAGTCAAGAATAGTAATGTCCTTTTCATCCCAAAAAGGCATTTTTGACAAATACGATATGAGAGATACGGGTTTAGCATAATTAAAATCCACATTCAAAGCTTCTACTTCTTTTTGAGCATCTTCATTGGTGCCTACTCCCACTTCGTCATCTATAATGTTGGATGGCACTTTTGTTGCCTTTGTGCTTTTTTGAAAACGAGGAGAAAATTGAAGTGATTTAATTAAAAAATATGTCCCTTCTGAAACTTCTTTTTCTAGATTATTTTGTCCCCATTTGAAATGACCTCTTGCAGAAAAGGCGTTGATATTTTTTCCGTGTTCTACAATTACATTTTCCAACAATTCTATCTTGTATGTATTTTTAGCGGCATACTCTCCATCGGGGATATTAAAGTGGACGGAGCCCACAGGAAATTGTAATATACCCATAGGGTTCCCGGAATTTAATAAAGGTGCATCCCCTCCATCTACATACCCCTGTGCGTATGTTCTTTGAGGAATATCTGCCTTTTGATAACAAAGGACAAATTCTAATTTCCTTCTGATTTTATATGAAAGAGCAGGGGGAGTGCTAGTTCTTTTCCAAAAATATGTTCCAACAAAATTAGAGGGTGAGAATATCTCATCACAAAGCATCTTAAGCTGCGCCTGTTCATTATCATCAATAGAGATAAAAATTACCCCACGGTCAGACAACAACTTCTTTGCAATTTTCAGACGTCGGCTCATAAACGACAACCACTTGGAATGTCGATAAGAATCTTCCTTATCTACATAACTGTCGTTATAGATAAAATCTTTATTCCCTGTGTTATATGGTGGATCTATATAGATTACATCTATCTTTCCCTCATGTGTATAAGCCAAAGTAGCAAGAGCTTCCAGATTGTCGCCCTCAATCAGAATATGGTTTGGTGCATCTTTATCTTCGCTGATTATGGCACGCTCCGGAACCTCTGTCAAGATGGGCAATTCGTCGCGAAGACGTTCTTCTACGTCCTCCGGCTTATCTTCCCATACCAAACCATAAGTTTTATTTTCGCGCAACAGTTTCAACAAATCGCTGCGCTCCTTATCGGTCAATCCTTCGATGGTGTTGATTCGCTTTATAAGATGGGCTCTATCATTATTGTTCATAACATTACTTGGCTTTACTGTTTTTGAATTCTTACTAACTGAACATCGTCACGAGTCGAGTTCAGCAGTTCTTTAATATCAACTTCCAGAACACGTGCTATCTCCAACAGTGTCTCCAATCCGGGTTGTGATGTGTTGGTACACCATCTCATCCTATGCAAAGATAGGAAAGCATATCTGTTTTTTACCATTTCAATAGAATTATTTGCAACTAAGATTGCGAATTGCTTCAATAGTATTCAAAATACAATTTGCCAACTATCCCCCTTCTAAAACTGCAAGGTCACACCCTGCGGCGCTACCGTAAGCGTTGCCACAGCGCCCTCTATCATGGGATGATTTTGAGGCACATGCCCCACGGGGAAATCGAAACATACAGGATACGAGTAGCGCGCCACACGTGCATGCACAGCCTCATAGAGCGTCATACACATGCCAGTGTCTTCGCTATAATCGGTAAAACGACCTACAATAAGGCCGGCTAATCGGGGCAAAACGCCACTCAATTCCAAGTTATAGAGCATCCGCTCCACCTTATACGTGCGCTCACCCACATCCTCGATAAAGAGAATCGTACCCTCCTGAAAAATATCATACGGCGTACGCAACAATCCCGTAAGGACTGCTAAGTTACCGCCTACGACACGCGCACGCACCTCACCTGTACGGTTCAGCGGATGCGACGGCACAACATACCGAGGCATGCGTCCCTCTAATGCAGAGCGCAAGTAACGTGTCGATTCCTGTTCGTCCGGTTCCTCGGCAATATGCTTGCACATAGGAGCATGCAACGAAGCCACCCCGGCCTGCAACCATGCCGCGTGCAATGCCGATATATCGCTGAATCCTATCAACCACTTCGCGTTGCGACGTATCTCCTCCGGCTGAAGCGACTCTAACAGATGCACAGCTCCATACCCGCCGCGGGTACAAAGTATTGCCTTCACCGAGGGGTCGGCAAGAGCATCATGCAGGTCGGCAAGCCGTTCGGCCGGCGTACCGGCAAAGTTGCCATGCGCACCATAAGCATGCGCACCTATCCGCACCTCATATCCCCACGAGCGCAATCGGGCTGCGGCATCATCTATATACTCATGTTTCACCTTGCTCGACGGCGAAACAAGAGCAATCGTATCGCCGGGACGCAAAGCGGCAGGTATCGTTATCTCAGCAGCTATCATTTTTCAAGGATATGACAAATTTCAATATTCGAGCATTATATTATCTACCCACATCGTCGTATTCTCGGCACCCACAAAAGCAGTTCCGCAACCCGACGATACCATCACCAGCATGTGCGTAATCTCCTCATCGGGGGCACCCCAGCCCACCTCCACCACAGGCACGATTTCACCTTTGCTATTGAGGCAGAAGTAGCTTTTATCCTCGGGAATAAGCCCCATATAGGAACGGTAAAAAGACTTTGAGGTAATATCGCCGTAATGCACGGTTATAGTATGGCCGTTCACCCATCCGTTGGTTGACTGCGTGTATCGCTCGCGTCCGGTACCCACGCGGTGGGCATACACATTACCCTTCTCATCTTCCCATCGGTGTTGCAAGAGAATATACACCTCGGCACTATCGCGACCGGCAACCTGTTTTTTAGGTTTCAATCCCGTAGAATAGATGCGATAATTTTTATCCGACATTTTCAGACGATAATCAAACACGAGTTTTTTAGGACGTTTCGTAAAAGGAATACCCATCGTCATCTTGCTATACGGACTATTTACCGAGCGAATAGGTTCAATAAGCTCACCCAAGTATATCGTACCGCTCACCAAGACTTCGAGGTTTACCAGCCCCAAAACTTTCACATCATCTATTTTCGAGTCCAAGCGAGCACACCAGCCACCGCCGGGACGCTCCTCTGGCACAACCGTACAACTCGCCTTCACGATTCCCAACACGTTGGCATAAGCATTCGACGTAGCCCACGGCGAACCTCCCATATTACGGTACGCCTTCTCGCCTTCTATCGTCGCAGTGGGGGCAATAGCATAAAGCGTACGTTCACGCCCTCCCAATAATTTCGATTCTTTCATATTGCGAGTCACCCATTGCTCAAAGTCGGCAAAAGGCAACAACTCCCGCTTTTGGGCAGACATTGCTACGGGCAGGAGTATGAGCATACATAAAATACAATAACTTCGTTTCATCATAACGTTCTTGCAAACTATAACTTTTCGAACGGCGAAATTACACATTTTCTACCAAAAGGCATCATATAGTCCCATCATATTCCGCTTTTGCAGGATATAAAAACAGGTATTTACAAAAACATATCACTGTAACTAAAATATTTTCACACTAAAATACCCATAAATAGGTAGCAGCAACTGTCAAAATCACCTTATCATGTTATTGCACACAGCAATGGCAACACCTTATCTTTGCATCGGTTAACATCACAACAGCTCAGGCTGTAACAAGGTGCAGGCCATCCCCGCGCGATGCGACGAAAGGCTCACCACAACTCACAGCAGTTGAAATATTAGGTTATATGATTGTAAAGTTGATAAACGGGTCATACCGGTCGGTACGACCCGTTTGTTTCCGCATCACCGTTATTTTCAACCACCCGATGGAACAATCACAAGGTATGATGTGTTATTTATTTGATAGCCCCAACTTAACAGGAGCAACTCAATCTGAAAGAGATGATAAGAACACACTTTTACAACACACAACACAAATGCCTCGTAGGGCTCACCGAACAACTATTCAAGCACTTCAACTCCACTCGTTTCGTAGATGCCGATACCGTGGGCTACTCCAAACTACGCCGCAGATACGACCTTTCATCGGTACAAAACAATAAACCGCGAAAGCAACGCCTCTTTCCGCCTCCACTATTAGCCCTTCCCGGCGGTGAAACAGGCAAACAGTTGGCAAAACTATGGAGCGAAGAGTATGCCAACTGCGAGCTGTGGCACAAACTCCACTATTATTGGACAGAAGAAGAGTGCGTCCCCTCCGACCATCCCGACAGCTGCTTCGGCTCTATGCGCGACCTCTTTTTCAACAAACTCGACATCGACCTGCGGCACATCCATCCCATACACGGAGACAACAATCCCGACGAAGAAGCGACCCGATATGCCGGCACTTTATGCCGCACACGAGGCATCTGCTACGACCCGGCGCTCTATCCCGACGAAACGACGACACCTTTCGAGTCATACTTCCATTGCGCTATTCTCGATGTTGACGAGAAAGGCTATGCAGCCAAAATACGCAGCTTCCACAACGAAGACATCGAGGCCTTTTCTCTTTTATCTATCGGCAATGACATCGAACTAATGCTTTTTGACCCACCTATGGGAACGCCCTATTTTGCTCGTAAAAACCGCACTACGGGACGACAACACATTTCCGCCTCCATACGCCTCCTTATGGAAACACCGCGCCTGCTCATTCCCATCTTCGGAAAGGAAAAAACCTCTTTGTTATATCGCATAGACGACTATTTCAATCCTCCTTCGACACTCTCCATCATACGCAATCATCCCAACGTTCATCTTTTTATCGTCAACGAAGATTACCGAGAACCTATCGACACCGGCCTTAAAATCACTCGTTGCCACTTCCAGTATGAGATAGACCAATTACTACAAGAGACCGATTAACAAACGTTTCTCATCAATACAAACGAAGAGTTACTATATTCACACTCCAAATACACAGCATCTCATACCAATCCGGTTCTATATTATATCTACTTGCATTTTCAAAAACATTTTTTACATTTGCACACGAAACAACACATCTGCTGTCCCGCCACAAGCAAGGCAGCAGATGATGTTACCTCTCTGCCTCCGTGACAAGGCAGCTATTACAATCTTAACTCGACGCTATGCGCCACACACCAGCTATCCGCCACACTTACCGTCCACGACGGTATAGCAGGTTATTCAACCTCGCCACAAAAAGCGACATGGTCAAAGCATTCGCCATTATAGGAGTATTGCTGCTCCCTTTCCTTTCCTTTGCTCACGATTACACCCTCAAAGGGTGCATAGCCACCCCCGACAAACAGCCCCTTACAGGCTGCTCGGTTATTCTCTACGCCGCAGACAACGACACCATCCCCATCACCGGCGTAGGCAGCAATGCATCCGGCCATTACACCTTGCGAGCCACAGCAGGGCAATACAAGCTACGAGCCTCATACATTGGGAAAAACACGGTGTGGCAACACATAAACCTTACAACCGACACGGCCATCGACACCATTTACATGACCCCCGACAACCACTACACGCCCGAAATAACCGTCACGGCCTGCTACATCGGATACCGCGATAATGGCAACATCGTGGTAACCATTCCCGGCAATCCTTTCGCCCAAAACTCCACCCCCATGCAGATGCTCTATAAAATCCCCGGCACATGGGGACTTACCATCTATGGGAAAGAGATTTCCCGGCTCTACATCAACGGAACAGAACAACTGCTTCCCAAAGATAAAATAGAAACTCTGCTACAAACTATCGACATAGACCTCGTAGAAAGTATCGAAATCATGCCTGCCGATGTCCAACACGACAACATGGGACAAGGAGCCTTATACCTCACCATGCGAACGCCCGAAAAGGATGGCATCCTCATCTCGACAGGATATACCCCATCATTCGACTTCGGCATACCGTTCTCACACGATATTTCTCTCAATATAGCAGCACGCTATAAAGACCTACTCACTTTCACTACCTTCGACTTATCCGAGAATCCCATCGGCACCGATCAACTGCAACGCAACCTTTCCCGCAACTACTCCGACGGCACCTCGCGGCAAAACACTTGCAACAGCAGCCATTGGAGCAACGACATTCTGATAAACCAATCGTTCATCTATCAGATAGACTCCGTAAACAGTCTGCGAGCCAACTTCAACGCACAACTGCAACCCCATGACAAGAAATGGGAAGAGAGCAAACAAACGTTCAACAATACAACTATCCTATACCCCGACTCCTCCCGTACCGATTGGTTACAGACACAGCACAATTACAGTGCTTACGCATCATATCGCCACCTCTTCGACCGTAAAGGCTCGCTAATCGAAGCCTCTCTTCATTACTTCCGTTACGACCACACCCGTCGCAAAGAGCAACAGGCCTTCTATACCGACAGCCTACACCTATTTGCCTATCGCTGCGACAACCGGAGCGACGCCATCAACCCCGCCATCGATGCAGTCATAGCCCTACCCCGTAACATGATGCTTCATACAGGAATTCAATACATCTACACTCGCAAAAACAACGACCACATACAATACGAGTCAAACCTCCCGGACGATAACAACCCCATACACAGCAAAGAACACCTCGCATCCATTCACGCCCATTTTTCAGGCCAATACCGCCGTCTGCACTTCGCCGCAGCCCTCACCATGCAATACATACATGGCAGCAGCTACTACGGAATGGCGCACAACAGTTTCATTTATAACGACTTCATCATTGCCCCTATGGCACAACTCCATTTCGAGGAGAACCGCGACAAAGGCTTTGCCACCACTCTTACATTCACCAGCACTCCTACAATACCCATGCCTGCCATGCGCACACCCGTCACTCGCAAGATAGGCGAATACTCCTATTACACAGGCAACCCTCACCTACGCACCTCATACGACTACACACTGCAATTACAACAACAACTCTTCGGCGACCTCTCCGTCAGCCTCGCTGCCAGCTGGCAACCCCAAGCCTTAGACAACACCATCACTATCGGCAACGGCCGACGCAGCATCATATACAGCCACGACAACTACGGCCAAGCAGCTCGATACACTGTCACCCTCCGCTACAACCGCCCTCTATTCCCATTTTGGCATATCAATGCCGAGGCCAACCTCATATATCAACGTTACGACTCACACGCCATGGGCATCTCACGCCACATAGCCGGAGATCTACAACTCTCCAACACATTCCAGTGGGGCAACGGATGGACAGCTAACCTCTATGCAAGCTATCGCAGCAGTCACCGCACCCTCTACACACTCTACGGCAGCGGCTATGGCGTATCGGCATCCATAGGTAAAAGTTTCTTCAACAACAAGCTCTCCCTACGATTAGAGGCCACCGACTTCATCACCGACTTCACCGACAGCAGCACTACCTATCTCAACCACTATACTTTGCAAGAAATCAACGACGACAACCGGCGCAGCTTCGGGCTCAACATCATCTACCGTTTCGGCTTCGGCAATAAAGAGATAAAAGTCAACAAAGTAACCGACGGCAACGCCCACCTTCGCGCCATGTAATTCTGTTACCTCTACCTTGTCGTGACGCTCGGTTCATGGCTGAGCGTCACGACAAGCCCAGCAATCGCCCATAGCGGCAACTTCTCCAATCTCCCAAATCGGCACGCCCTTCTTTGCCACACACGCCTCTCCCCAACATATCCCCGGCAAAAATTGTTATTTAACAATGCAATAAATTTTCCATTTTATCACTTACGAATAAAAATATTCCAATAATATTTGCTTTTAACAAAAGCTTTGTTTAGTTTCGCAATAAGAAGGTATAAAAATCCCACAACCATGAAATACACCTGCATTACATCCAACGGCACGCAAGGCCACGTCATATACAACACTATTTCCGATAAGCATCCCACTCATTAAAAGCATCCCTATCCCGTTCAAGTGTTTTCACTCGTATCGCTCGTAAAGTGCATATAGAATAATCACAATACCTCGTGCGGTAAATCTAAAACGTCTGTTATTTGTTATTATTTATAAAAAACATATATTTTTCGTAAAATAATACGATTTTCATGTCACAAATTGCCAGCTTTTTTGTCTTGCAGATATAGACCTTTATTATCCACGAAAAACAGATAACCATGATACGCCGCATCCTTCTCCTCGCAATCCTTGCCTCTGCACTCCCCGCATCGGCCTACACCCTGCAAGGCACCGTTGTTACAACCGACCAAAGCCGCATGCCGGGCGCTTCGGTAGTACTCTTTACCACAGACAACGACAGCGTACCCGTAGCCGGGACAAGCTGCAACGAACAGGGGGCCTATCTGCTGCAAGCCGACGGAGGCACTTACCGCCTGCGCGCTTCTTTCATAGGAATGAAAACCGCGTGGCGCGACGTAACACTCTCGCAAGACACCCGCTTAGATACCATCGTGATGCAAACCGATACCCTGCTCACCCAAGAAGTTACCGTAACGGCTCACTTCGTGAAACACGAGCCCAACAGCATCACCATTGCCATGCAGGGAAATCCCCTCGCACGCAACTCATCGGCCTACGACATGCTATACAAGCTCCCCGGCACATACGGCCTCTCCATCTATGGCCGGGCAGTCTCGAAAATTTACATCGACGACCAGGAAGTGGCGTCTGATATAGCAACATCCATGCTACAATCCATGCGTGCCGAAGATGTGGAGAGTTTCGAACTTATCCCCATTGCAGGTGTCGAATACGGCGCCACAACCGAGGGAAGCGTCCTGCGCATCAGACTGAAGAAAAAACGGGAAAACGGCTCCATAATCTCTGTCTCTGCCGCCACAGAAATAGCCAGACAATCCGTCAGCCTATACCCCAAAATATATGCTATGACAAAGCTCGGAAAAGTCGAGGCAGTCACCTCTTTCGGTTACAGCAACATACGTAGCAAACCTATAGAAAATCTCAATATATACACCTACAACAACGGCTCGCATCTGAAAGAAAAAATCACTCACAGCACTGGGAAAGTAACCGACTACACCATGCTGTCACAGTCGGTCACTTACAATCTCAACAGCAAACACAAGATGGGAATACGCTTCGATTTCACTTGGCGTCCCAACGGACAGGCCGAAAGCTACACCGACTATTACGACAACTCATCCGGCCTGACGTTTCCATTGAAATCGCACCGTTATAGCGATCTCTACTACCGCCACTACAAAGCCTACGCTTTCTATCAATGGAACTTCGATAACCGAGGCTCGTTCCTGCAGGCCAATATTCAATATTATACCGCAACTCAACGCGATTGGAGCGAGATATTCAACACTTTCTCTGACGGTTCTACACAGACAATAGGCACCGACTTGCCTCTTTCTCATGCCGTACTCTATCCGCAAATCATTTTCAGGAAAAACTTTGCCAATGGCATGTCTCTATTGATAGGCGCCAAATACCTGCACACTACAGGCAATCTCTTCCAGACAGAAACCACCGCCGAAAACTCCGGGCCGGAAAAAACCGATACACGGCCTTACGACTACGACGAAAATCTCTATTCGGCCTACGCGCAATGGTCAGGCAATCTTTTTTCCAATCGGCTCAATTATCAGTTGGGGGTAAACGTCGAGCACATCGACACCCGGCACATGTTTTCTGACGAAAATCCCACTACCCGGTTCCGCTCCACCGGTCTCTTTCCCTCTGCAGCATTACAATACAACATCGACAGCCGCAAAGGACATTTCCTGTCTTTATCATACGCACCCTACACCAGTTACCCCACCGGATACAGCCTCGACCCCAATTGGACGAGAACCGGCACTTTCAGCTATTTCAGAGGCAACCCCAACCTCAAGGCTCCATACAACCACCGCCTGCAAATCAGACAGACTTTGTGGAACGCTTTCACGATAAACCTATCCGGCACATGGCAGATCAATCCCATTGCCATGCGAGACTCCATCGGAGCCGACGGACAGACAAGATACCGTAGCCGCGAAAATTTTGGCAGCTACAACAACTATTCTCTCAGCCTGTACTACAACAAGCGGGTGCTCAATTGGCTTTGGCTAAATGCCATGGCGAAAGTTTACTGCAACTACGAAAACTCCCGCCAGTACGGCAGGCGCACCTATTGGAGCGGCGATGCCTCGGCATGGATATACTTCTACCTGCCCCAAAATTGGCAAATATATGGCGGTGCAAACTTCATGGGCGAATACCGCAGATACAATACCGTACAATACCCGTTTGTCGAAGTTTACTGCGGGGTGAATAAAAGCTTCTTCAATAACAGCCTTGTCATAAACGCCTCTATTCGGAATCTGCAAGGCGGCGACAGAATATCGCGCACTTATTACGACAATTACTTCGTTACGACTCACAGCAACGCCAATATGATCTTTTGTCAGATTTCCATCCGATATACCTTCAACATCGGCAAGAAAGACATCAGGGTACGCAAGGTGCAGACCGACAATCTCCCCGATGAAAGAACCAGATACTAACCAGCCGTTACTCCGAGACCGTTGCTTTAACATTCAAAGAATACCGATATGAACCGCATTACAAGTTTCATCACTGCCTTAGCCATTTACATCGCCGCAGTATCGGCCGCTCAGGCTTACACCCTGCAGGGGGTCATCGCATCTGCCGGGAACATTCCGCTGCCCGGTGCTTCGGTCGTGATCTTCGCCGCAGGAAACGACTCCGTACCCGTCGCAGGCACAAGCAGCAACGAGAAGGGACTATACTCCCTGCAGGCCGACTGCGGATCATACCGCCTGCGCGCTTCTTTCATAGGGATGAAAACCGCATGGCGCGACGTAACACTCTCGCAAGACACCCGCTTAGATACCATCGTGATGCAAACCGATACCCTGCTCACCCAAGAAGTTACCGTAACGGCTCACTTCGTGAAACACGCGCCCAACAGCATCACCATCTCCATGCAGGGAAACCCCATCGCCCGCAACTCGTCGGCCTACGATATGCTCTACAAGCTGCCCGGCATGTACGGATTGACCATCTACGGCCGCGCTGTCTCGAAAATATACATCGACGACCAGGAAGTTCCATCGGATATTGCCACCGCCATGATGCAGTCGATGCGTGCCGAAGATGTTGAGAGCTTCGAACTCATTCCCATTGCTGGAATAGAATATGGAGCTACCACTGAGGGCAGCGTGCTACGCATAAAACTGAAAAAAAAGCTGGATAACGGAGCCATTGTAAACATAACAGCAGCAGAGGAAATGGCAAAGCAATCTATTTGTTCGTATCCTTACTTATATGTCATGGCGAAGTTAGGGAAAGTAGAATCGGTTACCTCTTTCTCCTACAACGACTACATGAGACACCCTTATGAAAAAAGAAGTACATATACGTACAATGATGGAAGCCACGTAAAACTCACCAATGAGATAGAGCCATGGCAACACACCCACAACTACGTTATTTACCAGACACTTACATATAATATAAACAAGCACCATAAAATAGGAGGACGTTTCAACTTCTATTGGCGCCCCACCGGTAACAACCGAAATCATACCGTATATACCGAAAATACATCGCGACTGCTTTTCCCTGAGAGCATCGATATGAGTACGAATGATTTTTATAGAGAATATATGGGGTATGTATTCTATCAATGGAATATCGACGAACGAGGTTCCTTTCTGAAAGCCGACTTGCAATATCTGAATGCCGTACAACATACAAAGACGTCGATGAACAGTATATTTGCCGGCGGCGCCGTACAGAATATTTATACCGATAATCCCATCAATCAAGCCGTAATATATCCACAAATACAGTTTCTGAAACGATTTGCCAACAAGATGGCATTGGGCGCCGGTCTAAAATACCTGAACACAAATCGCGAAAACATCTATTACGAACTACTACAAACAGATAATACACCAGTAAACAGCACAATATCACCTTATAAATACACAGAAAATCTCTATTCGGCATACGTAAAACTATCGGGAGTGTTATTCGATGAAAACTTTTACTATGAAGCAGGAGTAGGTATCGAGCATATCGATACTCGTCACAACTTCTCGACCGACGACCCCGACACACACTTCCGTTCTACCGGCGTATTCCCTTTTGCAGCCATGCAATATAATTTCGACAGCCGCAAAGGGCACCGCCTGACACTCACATACTCACCCTATTCGAGATACCCGTTAGGGAAAAGCCTCAATCCAACACCTGAACGTACAGGCACTTACAGCTTTTATGTGGGCAATCCTTACTTAAAAGCCCCCTATAACCACCGTCTGCAACTGCAACAAACACTATGGAACGACTTCACCATCAGCCTATCGGGAACATGGCAAATCAATCCTGTCGCTTCATACGATTCAATAGGTTCCGACGGGCAAACCATATACCGCACAAGTGAAAACTTCGGCAACTACAACAAATATTCGTTAGATTTATATTATAGGGGACTTCTATAAATTAAATCCCTGATTATAAGTTGCATAAGCGGATAAAATGCTTATATTTGCAGAAAC
>CALUJY010000012.1 GCA_944321085.1 uncultured Barnesiella sp. | reverse complement strand
ATTTCAAAAAACCGTGTAATTGGCTATATTTCAATAATTTCAAAGAACTATTTATCCACTTTTACGGGACAGTAGTGGTTATAATTAAATAAAAAATAAGTTCTATATGGTATGATGTGTATAGGACAATAATGAATTGGAGTAGTGCGATAGCCCTTAATTGAAATGCCTGTTAAATTATTGCTACCCATGCATGTTGGGGTACAGTTTGTGAACTTTGGCTAAAAATCATGGTATGGAGTTGTAAGTGCAATTAGGATATGCTACATAAATTAGTAGATTAATAAGATTTTATTATCTTTGTTTTTAAAATAAAATTTTTATGTCAAGAAATTGTTTTGTAATACAACCATTTAAAGAACCATACTTAAAAAGGTTTAGCGATGTTTATTCGCCAGCTATTACTGAAGCAGGATTAATACCTATGCGAGTTGATCTTAATCCTGGGGCTAAGAACTTAATTGAAGAAATTGAGCGAGGTATTAAGGAGTCTGAACTATGTTTTGCTGATATTTCTTCTGATAACCCCAATATTTGGTATGAACTAGGTTATGCCTTTGCAATAGGAAAAAATGTTGTGATGACGTGTGAGTTTGGCAAACGAGAGCATTTCCCGTTTGATATCAGTCATAAACATATTATCCAGTATAAAACAGAATCTCCGACAGACTTTAATCAGTTAAAAACTGATATAGTGTCTAAGATTAATGCGTTCAAGAATGATATAAAAACACAAGAACGTATTCTTGAATCCCCTTTACAAGATATTAATGGGTTAAAGCCATATGAAAGTACATTATTAGCATTTATAATAGGTGATCAAAAAATGGATAATCAGTATTCTTCAATAAATTGGCTATCTGAAAAAATGGAGCGAGTTGGATTCACTGATACTGCAACAAGTATAGCATTTAGGCTATTGCAAAAGAAAGGATTCATTGAATCTAGTTATCAATCCAATGATTATGATGGAGAATCATATGCGGCGTGTCATCTTACGGCTCAAGGCGAAGAGTTTATATTAAATCATATAGAACTTTTTGACCTAACGCAAGAAATACCCTCTTCATCACCAGATAGATTTTACCCTTTTTGATAATTTATGATATTTGTTGATATTTTATGTATTGACAATTATTATAATATGATGGTATTAATAATTTTGACACTCTCTTATTCTTTGTTTATTGGTTAATAGAGTGCATCTTTCCCCATATGCTCAGATTGTGATTTCAATAGGTGCTTTCTATTTTCACGTAGCAAGAAGGATTGAATATTTTATTATGTTAATGTAGTATATCTTTCTGTGTAATAGATAGATGAATTGAATTTTGCGACCACTTTTGAAAAAAATGGTCACAAACTGGTCGCAAAATACTCACAACTTTTTATTATAAGAACGGCAAACAAAAAGTAATAGTCCATCTTCCTTGAAATAGAGATAAAATAAAAATCCCCATAACTCATCGAGTTACAGGGATTTGTTATCTTGATTAAGTATATATTACTTATTTAAAGCAGTAGCCACGTCAACGGCGCAAGCTACGGTGCAACCTACCATCGGGTTGTTACCGATACCGAGGAAGCCCATCATTTCTACGTGAGCGGGTACAGATGAAGAACCGGCGAATTGGGCGTCGCTATGCATACGACCCATGGTGTCGGTCATACCGTAAGAAGCGGGGCCGGCGGCCATGTTATCGGGGTGCAGGGTACGGCCTGTACCACCACCCGAAGCTACCGAGAAATACTTCTTGCCGCGCTCGTAGCACTCTTTTTTGTAAGTACCTGCAACGGGGTGTTGGAAGCGGGTAGGGTTGGTAGAGTTACCCGTGATAGATACATCTACGCCCTCTTTCCACATGATAGCTACACCTTCGCGTACGTCGTCGGCGCCATAGCAGCGTACTTTGGCGCGTTCGCCCTCAGAGTAGGGTATTTCGCGAACCACTTTCAACTCGCCTGTGGCGTAGTCGAATTGGGTTTGTACGTAGGTGAAACCGTTGATACGTGAAATGATTTGTGCAGCATCTTTGCCCAGTCCGTTGAGGATGCAACGAAGCGGTTCTTTGCGTACCTTGTCGGCTTTGGCGGCAATCTTGATGGCGCCTTCGGCAGCGGCGAACGACTCGTGACCGGCGAGGAAAGCAAAGCATTTTGTCTCTTCGCGCAACAGACGGGCTGCCAAATTACCGTGTCCCAAACCTACCTTGCGGTCGTCGGCAACAGAGCCGGGAATGCAGAATGCTTGCAGACCGATACCTATGGCCTCGGCAGCGTCGGCAGCCGATTTGCAACCTTTTTTTAAGGCGATGGCGCAACCTACTACGTATGCCCACTTGGCATTCTCGAAGCAGATAGGTTGTGTCTCTTCGCACGTCTTATAAGGGTCGAGACCGTATGATTCGCAGATAGCGTTAGCCTCTTCTATATCTTTGATGCCGTTTGCATTCAAGGCTTCAAGTATTTGCTTGATGCGACGGTCTTGGCTTTCAAATTTTACTTCTCTAATCATAGTTGCTTCCTCCTTATATTATTCTTGGCGTGGGTCGATATATTTTACTGCACCTTGCTCGGCCGAGAAACGACCGTATGTACCGGTAGCTTTCTTCAATGCTTCGTTGGCGTCTTCGCCTTTCTTCACCATATCCATGAATTTGCCAAGGTGTACAAATTCATAGCCTATGATTTCGTCATTTTTGTCCAAAGCGACGCGCTTGCAATAGCCTTCGGCCATTTCGAGATAGCGGGGGCCTTTGGCCAGCGTGCCGTACATGGTACCTACTTGGCTGCGCAAACCTTTGCCGAGGTCTTCGAGGCCGGCGCCTATCATCAAACCACCTTCGCTGAAAGCCGATTGTGTACGTCCGTAAGCGATTTGCAGGAACAACTCGCGCATAGCCGTATTGATGGCGTCGCATACGAGGTCGGTATTCAAGGCTTCGAGAATAGTTTTACCCGGAAGTATTTCAGATGCCATGGCGGCCGAGTGGGTCATACCCGAGCATCCGATAGTCTCTACAAGGGCTTCTTGTATCACACCGTTCTTTACGTTGAGCGTCAGTTTGCAAGCTCCTTGTTGGGGTGCGCACCAGCCCACGCCGTGTGTCAAGCCCGAAATATCTACTACTTCTTTAGCTTTCACCCAACGACCCTCTTCGGGAATAGGGGCAGGACCATGATTCGGTCCTTTTTTCACAACACACATGTGTTCTACTTCATGTGAATAAACCATAACTTAATTCTTTTATGTTATATATGAGTGTAAAGTTTCGGCAGCGCAAGTCATGCTATACGCTTTTTCGGGTGCAAAGTTACGCTTTTTTCTTTTTATGGCAATATCAATTCTTACCATCTATGGCTTAAAGTATTAATCGTTATGTTATTTTTTCTTTTTAGCGTATGCTCTGTTGCTATTTTGAGAATAAAACGATAAATTTGCAGACAAAACGAAGTATTCATTTTAAGTAAAAAAAGAAAGCGTATTAGGATGAAAAAGAGTGCTTTACAAATTGCGCGGGCATCGTACCTTCCCAAGTTGCCCGATGCAATAAAAGGTGGAGTGCGTTGCACCGAGGGTGCCGCTACACAGTCGGTTGCTAACCAAAAGGAAATTGCCGAACTTTTCCCGAATACCTATGGGATGCCTGTTTTGCGCTTCGAGAAAGGCGAAGCTCGCGAGTATCCGGCCATTAATGTAGGTGTTATCTTGTCGGGCGGACAAGCTCCCGGCGGGCATAACGTTATATCGGGCTTGTTCGACGGGTTGAAAGCGATGAATCCTGCCAGCCGTCTGTTTGGTTTCCTCCTTGGCCCTGCCGGTCTCATAGAGCATAAGTATATGGAGCTCACGTCCGATATTATCGATGAATACCGCAATACGGGCGGTTTCGACATCATCGGTTCGGGACGTACTAAACTCGAAACAAAAGCACAGTTCGACAGCGGTTTGGAAATCCTGCGTCAGTTGGGCATCACGGCTTTGGTAATCATAGGCGGTGACGACTCCAATACAAACGCCTGCGTACTTGCCGAGTACTACAAACAAATAGGTGCAGGCATACAAGTGATAGGTTGCCCTAAGACCATCGACGGAGACTTGAAAAATGAAATGATAGAAACCTCGTTCGGTTTCGATACCGCTTGCAAGGTATATAGCGAAGTAATCGGTAACATAGAGCGCGACTGTAACTCGGCACAGAAATATTGGCACTTCATAAAAGTGATGGGACGTTCGGCTTCGCACATTGCACTCGAATGTGCGCTGCAAACACAGCCTAACGTATGTCTTATCTCGGAAGAGGTGGAAGAGAAGCAAATGACGCTCGATGGCATCGTAAACTATATTGCTAACGTAGTGGCAGCTCGTGCCGCCGAAGGACACAACTTCGGTACGGTCATCATCCCCGAGGGTCTTATCGAGTTTATTCCTGCCATGAAGCGTCTCATCAGCGAGCTCAACGATTTCCTCGCCCTGCATGCCGACGAATATGCCGCTGTTCCGCAAAACGAGCAAATCAAGTATATCATTGAGCACATCTCGCCCGAGAATGCCGCTATATATGCCAGCCTCCCCGAGGGCGTTGCACGTCAGCTTACACTCGACCGCGACCCTCACGGAAACGTACAAGTTTCGCTCATCGAGACCGAGAAACTCCTCGGCGAGATGGTAGCCCGCAAATTGGCATACATGAAAGAAGGCGGTAAGTATAATGGCAAGTTTGCCACGCAATACCACTTCTTCGGTTACGAAGGCCGTTGCGCTGCTCCGTCGAACTTCGATGCCGACTATTGCTATTCACTCGGTTATACGGCTTCGTTGCTCATAGGCGAGGGCAAGACCGGCTATATGGCCAGCGTGCGCAATACCACACATCCTGCATCGGAATGGATAGCAGGCGGTGTTCCTGTAACCATGATGATGAATATGGAGCGTCGCCACGGCGAGATGAAGCCCGTGATACAAAAAGCATTGGTCGATCTCAAAGGCGAGCCCTTCAAATACTTTGCCGCTCATCGCGACCAATGGGCTAAGGAAACGTCGTATATCTATCCCGGACCTATCCAATACTTCGGCCCGAGCGAGGTGTGCGACCAATCAACCATTACATTGGCATTGGAGCAAGGCTCATACAAAGCGTAACGTCAAGAAATAATCTGAATAATTTTCTCCTCCGAGGGTGCAGCCGATTTTTGAATCGCTGCACCCTTGTGTGGTATATCCCGATAGCTTCTGCATACATCTTATTTTGCGAAAATATGATGTATGCAAGAGATATAAAACAGGTGCAAAAACCTACTGTTATATGGGGCTGTTTTCGGCCGAAATGAGTACCTTTGCACTTGGATTTTCAAGGTATTAATAACCATCAAAATTTATAGACTATGAGTAAAAAAGCACTATTGATGATTCTCGACGGCTGGGGCATAGGCGACCATTCGAAAGCCGATGCCATTTATTGCACTCCTACACCATATTGGGACTATCTTACAGCTACTTATCCTCATTCGCAACTGCAAGCAAGTGGCGAAAATGTGGGGTTGCCCGATGGTCAGATGGGTAACTCTGAGGTAGGGCACCTCAACATCGGTGCGGGCAGAGTCGTATATCAGGATTTGGTGAAAATAAATCGCGCATGCGCTGATAATTCCATATTGAAAAATCCCGAAATAGTTTCGGCATTCTCTTATGCCCGCGACCACAAGAAGAATATTCACTTCATGGGGCTTACCTCTAATGGCGGCGTGCACAGTTCGCTCGACCATCTTTTCAAGCTCTGCGACATCTCTCGCGAATATGGCTTGGAAAATACATTTATCCATTGCTTTATGGACGGTCGCGATACCGACCCGCGTAGCGGAAAAGGTTTCATTGCCGAGCTGCAAGAGCATTGCGCCCACAGCGCCGGGAAGATAGCCTCTATCATAGGCCGTTACTATGCCATGGACCGCGACAAACGTTGGGAGCGCATAAAAATAGCTTATGACCTGCTTGTGAATGGCGAGGGTAAAAAAGCTACCGACATGGTTGCTGCCATGCAAGAGTCATACGACGAAGATGTTACCGATGAGTTTATTAAGCCCATTGTCAATGCTTCGTTCGATGGTACAATCAAAGAAGGCGATGTAGTCATCTTCTTCAATTACCGTAACGACCGCGCCAAAGAGCTTACTATTGTTCTGACGCAACAAGATATGCCCGAAGCAGGTATGCACACCATACCCGGATTGCAATACTATTGCATGACGCCATACGATGCTTCATTCAAGGGCGTACATATCCTTTTCGACAAAGAGAATGTTGTCAACACGCTGGGCGAATATCTTGCTTCTAAGGGTATGCGTCAGCTGCACATTGCCGAGACGGAGAAATATGCGCATGTAACATTCTTCTTCAACGGTGGTCGCGAAGAACCTTTCGAGGGTGAAGAACGTGTGTTGGTGCCTTCACCCAAGGTAGCTACTTATGATCTCAAACCCGAGATGAGTGCCTACGAAGTGAAAGATAAGTTGGTAGAGGCTATTCGCTCCGAGAAGTATGACTTTATTGTCGTCAACTATGCCAACGGCGATATGGTGGGGCATACGGGTATATATGAAGCCATAGAAAAAGCCGTGAAGGCCGTAGACCAATGTGTTAACGAGACGGTAGAGGCTGCCAAGGCTGCCGGCTATGAAGTGATAATCATCGCCGACCACGGTAATGCCGACCATGCACTCAATGGTGATGGTACGCCTAATACCGCTCATTCTCTCAACCCCGTACCTTTTGTGTATGTAACAGAGAATAAGCATGTTACTGTCGAGAACGGTATCTTGGCTGATGTCGCTCCGTCGTTGTTGCACATCATGGGGCTGCCCGTACCTGCCGAGATGACAGGAAAAGACTTGATTAAGGACTAAACCGAACACTCTCGAACGACGCACATAGGTGCGGATTGAACCTCAAAAAAACAGTTTGAACACAGGTTTAATCCGCACTTTTTATGTATCTTTACAAATATGTTACAAATAGAAAATACCCTTGTGTCGCTCGATATTTTAGAGCGATATTTCGCTTGCAATATCGAGGCTTGTCGTGGCGAATGCTGCATTGACGGCGATGCCGGCGCACCTATCACTCTCGAAGAGCGAAAAGCCATAGAGGACGCTCTGCCGGCTGTGTGGGACGACCTTAGCCCCGCAGCCCAAGCCGTGATACGAGAGCAAGGCGTTGCGTATATCGATGTGGAAGCCGACCTTGTGACGTCTATTGTCGATGGGCGCGACTGTGTCTTTACTTGCTACGGTAACAATGGCGTTTGCTATTGTGCCCTCGAAAAAGCATACCGCGAAGGCCGTTCGGCATTTTTCAAACCACTCTCGTGTCATCTCTATCCTGTGCGTCTGCAACGCTGGGCTAATGGTTATACGGCACTCAACTATCACCGATGGAAGATTTGCAAGGCGGCCGAGGTTTTGGGACGGCACGAAAAAATCCGTGTTTACCAGTTCCTGAAAGAACCGCTCATTCGCTGTATGGGCGAAGAATGGTACAAAACTCTCTGCGAGGTGGCCGATGAGTATCTGAAAGTTTCCGGAGAATAACGTACTATTACGTGTATAACTTATACCCTCGATATAAACCATTTAAAGAGATATTTATGAAAAAGATTTTGTTTATCGTTTTGGTACTTTGCACATTCGGGGTAACATATGCCTTAAATCCTGCTTTTAATGAGATGGTCGAGCTTCGGGAAGCATCTCAAAGTTTTTATACACAAAAAAATTATGGAAAGGCGGCGAAATGTCTCGAACAGTTTATACAGCAATATACCGAGCTCCCCGACTCGTTACAGACGCAAGTAAATCTTACAGGAATATATTATAATTTGGCCTGCTATAATGCCCTCGCCGGGCGCAAACGTGCTGCGATAAATGCTTTCGATAAATATGTTGACCTTGTTGTAGGTGAGCAAGAGATTGATTATGGATTTATATGTCGTGATACCGACCTTAATTCCATTCGTTCTGACAAACGTTTTGTTGCTGCTATGCAACGTCTTGGAGAGTGGGGCGATTACAAAACCATATTGCAAAAAGCTCCTGGTTATGCAGCCGCCGACTGTGATTCGTTACCCGGATTCTATTATGCCAATCCTAATGACTGTAATTTGGTACATTTACGCCAATATTATAACCTCGACAGTATCGCAGGTGCGGGGGATGAAATATCGAAAATAATAAATCTGATGGCGTGGGTACATAATACAGTGCGCCATGATGGGGGTTCTTCGTGGCCGGAGGAACGTACCGCTATGGCAATGATAGAGTTATGCCGCAATGAAAACAGAGGTGTAAATTGTCGTATGTTGGCTATGATACTCAATGAGTGCTATCTTGCTATGGGATTCAAGTCGCGATATATCACCTGTATGCCTAAAAACATGGTAAGCGATTGTCATGTGATAAATGCAGTCTATTCGGTTACGCTCGATAAATGGGTGTGGATGGATCCTTCTTTCAATGCTTATGTTACCGACGAAAATGGTACACTGCTTTCTATTGCCGAGGTGCGAAAACGTATTCGCGAGGGTGGCGATTATTTTCTGAACGAAGATGCTAACTGGAATAATCGCGAGAAGCAAACCAAAGAGTCTTATTTAGACCGTTATATGGCTAAAAATTTTTATTATTTGGAGGCCGTTTCGCAAAATATTTATGGTGCTGAATGGAAACACGATGGACATCCCGGACAGTATTATATCAATCTTATACCTGTGGGGCAACCTAATAATCGTTCCTTTCAGACAACCGATGAAGAGTGGTTCTGGCAGTCGCCTTATAAATAGCTGTGTGCTGTGGCGACTCCTTTCCGGGACATGTTTCTGTCATCATAGAGAGGGAGCATGGTTGTGGGCATCAGGCGATGTCTTTATTGGGTCGGAGAGTATGCCGACTCTATTTCCATGAACCGAGATACGCCTTCTGATATAAAAAATAAATCCTTGCCCATGCGGGTAAGGATTTATTTTTTTTTGCTGTATCGTTCACTGCCCTTATGGGCGGGAATGTTATTCAGCACTTTCGGCAGCCGGAGCCTCTGTGGCAGCAGCTTCCTCGGCGGGTACTTCGGCAGCGGCAACTGCGGCGGCAGCCTCAGCAGCAGCTTTGGCGAGCTCGGCTTTCTTGGTAGCCACGCGCTCGGCAATGGCCTTGTTCACCTCTTTTTCTGCCTCTAAGCGGGTAGCGGCAGCTTTCTTAGCCTCATCGAGAGCTTTGAGTTTCAAAGCCGAAGTGGCATTTTGTTTGTTAGCCAGCCATGCTTGGAAGCGTTGCTCGGCAACTTCCTCGGTAAATGCGCCTTTCTTTACGCCACCCAAAAGGTGTTTTTTCAGCAATACGCCTTCGCGAGAAAGTATGTTACGAACTGTGTCGGTGGGTTGTGCGCCGACGTTGAGCCAATACAAAGCACGATCGAATTTTAAATCTATTGTAGCAGGATTAGTGTTCGGATTATAAGAACCTATCCTTTCAATAAATCTACCATCACGTGGCGCCCTGCTATCGGCAATTACAATTTGATAGAATGCGTAGCCTTTGCGGCCGAAGCGTTGTAATCTGATTTTTGTTGCCATTTAAAATTGTTTTTATTGGTTTTTGCATTAGCGGTGCAAAGGTACGTCATCGGCGCGATACCTGCAAGTTTTTTCTTGTAAAAGTAGTCTCTCTTACAAGTATTTTTTTATTTCGGCAATAAGCTGGTCGTACTCGGCGTCGGTAAGGTATGTTTCGCCCGGATTCATACGGAATGTGCCGCCATAGTCGGGTCCGTCGATATATTTAGGAGCTAAGTGGAAGTGCAGGTGCGAGAGCTTATCGCTGTAAGCCCCGTAGTTGATTTTCTCGGGGTTGAAGGCGCGTTGCATGGCGCGTGTCACGCGAGCTACGTCGGCCATGAAAGCATTGCGTTCGTCATCCGACAATTCATTCAGGTCGTTTACGTGCTTGTCGTAGGCTACGAGACAGCGGCCGCGGTAGGTCTGTTCTTTGAAAAGAAATACACGCGATACTGTCAGGTGAGCTATCTCTATCATCAGGTTGTGTTGTGCTTCGTTGTTTTGGCAATAGAGGCACTCTTTGGGATCGCTATACATGGTTTTGTGGTTATTATAGGTTTGTTAAATTCGGTCGAGCACTTTCTCAATCATGTCGCCTATTGAAGATTTGTAGTTCGAGTTGGCGTGTTGTGCCACACGGTTGGCTATGACCATGCAAATAGTCATGGCGTGGTGTCCCATGAGGCGGGCAAGACCGGCGAGAGCCGAGCTTTCCATCTCGTAGTTGGTAACGACGTATTGTCCGTACTTGAATTGTTCTATTTTCTTGTTCAGTTCGGGGTCGGCAAGAGGTATGCGTAACTCGCGGCCTTGCGGTCCGTAGAATCCGTTGGCCGAGATGGTTACACCGCGAACCATATTGCTGTCTTCGATGCGGGCTATCAGCTCGGGGTTGTTATCTATGACGTAAGGTTTAGCCCAAAGGGGATTCCATCCTACGTTCTCGCAGAAAGCCTTTTCAAAGTCGAGGTCACACACTTCATTACGGCCGCTGTAGAAGTTGAGTACACCGTCGAATCCTATCGATTTCTCTGAAATGATATACGAACCGATGGGTACATGCGGTTGCAGTCCGCCGCAGGTGCCGCATCTTACTATCGACAGAGCGCGATGTTCCGGTTTTTCGTGACGTGTGGCAAAGTCGATGTTCGCGAGGGCATCCAGCTCGTTTATGACAATATCAATGTTGTCTGTGCCTATACCATGAGAGATACACATTACGGGTTTTCCTTTATAGGTACCGCCTATGGTATGAAACTCACGATTTGAGACTTCAAAGGTTTTTTCGGTGAAGAACGAAGCTACGAGATTTACTCGGCTGGGGTCTCCTACCATTATGATACGATCGCACAGTTGTTCGGGACGGATGTGTATGTGGAATGCACTGCCATCTTCGTTGATAATGAGTTCCGATTCGGGGAAAAATTTTGTTGTCATATTATTGTTTCTAAAAGGTGAAACGGAGTGTCGTGCATCATTGTGTGGCAGACACCCCGTTTTTGGTTTATAAAATCATTTAGCGTCTCCCCATCTTAGTCCTTTGGGGTATCGCTTTTCTTCGTTGTTGATTTGGTGGCCGGTTTAGTTGTCGTTTTGGTAGTAGTTTTAGGCTTTGTTACGTGCATGCTTTGTTTCTCGGCACGAGCCGACTTCAATTCCTTTTCGAGCATCTCTATTTCACAGGCTTGGTTACGTATGGTTGTGAGCAACGAGTTCAACTCTTCGTTTTCTATTTGTGTGGGATATTGTTCCTCTACCCGTACAATGAAGTCGCTCAATACATTCATGTAGTTGATGAAGGCGTCGAAGGGCGAATCGTAAGGGCTGAAAGAGCTTCTTCCCGAGCCGTATTTGGTTGACATGTAGAAGAAGTGGTCGCTTGCTTGCAGATATATCCAGTCTTGCTTGATGCGGCGGTCTTCGCACATGTGTACTCGTTCTGCGAGGTCGTAGAGCTTGCGGAAGGCTTCGTTTTGCAAGCGGTTGCCCAACCATGTGCTTACGTCTCGGGCTTCATCGGTCCACGACATAGGATAAGGTACTGAGAGTGCATCTACCGGTTTCAGTTTGCTGATAGCTTCCGACGGCAGAATGAACCCTATGCCGGCTTCTTCGGCGAAGCGGGGCAGAGCTTTGAAGAATTCGAATATGCCCGTCTCGCGTGATTGGCTTTCGCCAAGAACTTCGCAGTTCATGAAGAGGTTAACGATAGGCTCTTCTTCGGGTAGTCCCTTTATCCAATTGATATATTTCTCGGCCGTAAGCGGATAGTCGCTCCACTCGAAGTTTGAGAAGTTACGGGCTATATCGTCGCTGAATTTGTCGTTTTTAAGTAACATCTTCAAACGGGGCGAAGCCATCGAGTTATAGAGGTAGTTGGGGCTTTTCCATCCTAATATATGCTTTGCACCCTCGGTGATAACGCCTTTGAAGCCCAATCCCGAAATCATACCAGCTATTTCGTCCGAGAAGATAAGTTCGGTGTTGCGGAAAACTTTGGGTTGTTGCCCGAAGAGATTGTATATCTTTTCGTCGTGGGCTTTTACTTGCCTGCGGAACTCTTCGACATCTGAGAGCGATGCGAGCGAGTGGGCGTATGTCTCTGAGAGAAATTCTACACAGCCTGTCTTTGTCAATTCTTTGAGGCTGTCGATGAGCTCGGGGACGTACATTTCCAGCTGTTCCAAGGCTACACCCGAGATAGAGAGGGCTACCTTGAATTTGCCTCCCGATGTACGAGCCATTTCGGTCATTGTTTCTACGGCGGGCAGGTATGAGTTGCGTGCTATACGCGTGATGATGTCGTCGTTAGCGAAGTCGTCGTAGTAGTAATGGTCTTTTCCTATATCGAAGAAGCGGTATCTTTTTAGCCTAAACGGCTGGTGAATTTGAAAATACAAACAGATACTTTTCATAATATATTAGGTTTTTTATTTTCGGTTAGGTAATTTAATCTTTGTGATATTGTTGCAGTACTTTATTATATATGTCTATTACTTTCTGTCCGGCATATTTCCATTTTATTTCGTTTACTTCGGCTTCGCCCTCGACGCGCAGATGCTCGTATAGGGCGGGGTTGTGTGTGATAGAGTAGATGGCGTCGGCCATGGCATCAATATCCCAGTAATCTATTTTGATTACGTTATCGAGAATTTCGGCACATCCCGATTGTTTCGAGATGATAGATGGAACGCCCACTTGCATAGCCTCCAATGGCGATATACCGAATGGCTCTGATACCGAAGGCATAATATATACGTCGCTGGCTTTGAGCATTTCATATACTTGTTTGCCGCGTAAGAAACCGGTAAAGTGGAAGCGGTCGGATATGCCGCGGTCAGCAACAAGGTTTATCATCTGGTTCATCATATCGCCGCTGCCGGCCATTACGAAGCGTACATGATGCGATTTGTTCAGTACGCGAGCCGCAGCCTCCACGAAATATTCAGGCCCTTTTTGCATTGTGATACGGCCGAGGAATGTCACCACTTTGTCTTTGGTGTTGTGGGGCATTTCTATGTTTTTTATTTCGTCGCTCAGCGGTGTCACGGCATTGTGCACTGTCGATACTTTGGCCGGGTCTATGTGATATTTGTCTATGACGGTTTGGCGAGTAAGATTACTTACGCAGATGATGTGGTCGGCATTAAGCATACCGTCGCGTTCTATGGCATATACCGTCGGATTGACGTTACCACGGCTGCGGTCGAAGTCGGTGGCGTGTACGTGTATGACCAACGGTTTCCCCGTTACCTGTTTGGCATGTATGCCGGCGGGGTATGTGAGCCAGTCGTGCGAGTGGATAATGTCGAAGTCTAATGAACGTGCTATCACACCTGCCACGATAGAGTAGTTGTTGATTTCTTCCAAAAGGTTGTCGGGATACCGTCCCGAAAATTCTATACAGCCTAAGTCGTTGGTGCGTAAATAGTTGAAATCGGCATAAATATGGCTTCGCAGGTCGAAGTATAATTGTGGGTCCATGCAATAACCATAACGGTTTTGCACGTAATCCCAGCTTACATCGCGCCATGCAACAGGCGTATTCCCTGCGCCTATGATACGTGCAAAGCTCTTGTCTTCATCGCCGTATGGTTTAGGTATTACAAAGGTGATGTCCATCCCTCCGCATTCGGCCATTCCCTTGGTCAGTCCATAACTTGCTGTACCAAGGCCGCCGAGGATATGAGGAGGAAATTCCCACCCGAACATGAGTGCTTTCATAAGTATATCTACTTTAATCAGACATTATATTTCTTTAATGAGCGTAATACACGCAACACTTCGCCTACGTTGGCAGCGAAACTGATGGCGCCTCGTGCTGTGTATGGGGGGTTGCCATCGAACATTTCTGAGAGCGAACCGATACACTTGTCCGATAGGTCGTCTTCGTAGCCGATAAGCATCCTTTCGATGAATGCTACGCCGCCGATGCCGAAGATGCGCAGGTAGGCAGCAGCGTAAGCTCCCATCAGCCACGGACGGGTTGAACCTTGGTGGTAGGCGTAGGCGCGTTCTTCGGGCGAACCGACATACCACGGACGGTATCCGTAGCTCTTGGGGCTGAGTGTGCGTATGCCTTTGGGTGTGAGTAATTCTTTGGTTACGATATCAAGCACCCCTTTGCGTTGTCTGCGGTCGAGTGGCGAGTATTCGAGAGAGATGGCTATGAGCATGTTGGGACGCACGCTCCAATCGGTCATATTGCCATCTACATAATCGAAGAGGTATCCGTAGTCGTTGAGGAATGTCGATACGAACGAAGCTCCGCTCTTGTCGGCCAGCGCGTTCCATTGGTCAACGAGCGATGTGGAACCGTTGTTTTCGGCAAAGAGATTGGCGGCAAATTTCAAGGCATTGTACCATAAGCCGTTTATCTCTACCAAATAGCCGCTACGCGGGTTGACGGGTGTGCCGTTTATCATGCTGTTCATCCACGAAATGGGCGTGTCTTTTCCGTTGGAGTAGAGCAATCCGTTGTTGTGTACAAAGAGGTTGGGATGCCGTCCCTCCATTATGTAGCTCAGTATGTCGGCAACGAAAGTGCCGTATAGGTCGTAGCATTGTTTCGACCCTATCTCGCGGGCATAGTGCTGTATAGCCCATATAGCCCATAGCATCACGTCGGGGACGTCTATCTCTTTTATCATGGGGTCGGTTTCGCCGCATTCCATGTAACGGCGCAATGCGCGTTGGGCGGTAGCCATTGTTTGCTCAAAGGCGGCTACGTCGCCAATCGAAAGCGAGCATCCCGGCAGAGCGAGGAACTCATCGCGAGCCCGTACTCCGAAAAACGGATAGCCTGCAAGTATGTAGAGGTCTTTGCCTTTCTTGAAGTAGAATTGTTGTGCCGAGTTTTTCAGGCAATTGAAGAAGCTGTTACGCGGTGTGCGGTTGGCTATTTCGTTGGTGAAAGTCTTCGACAACGTACGGGGCGATGCTTTGCCAATACCGGCCGAGAAGATAATGCTTTCGCCTTTTTTGATAGGCAGTTCGAAGTAGCCCGGCACGTAGAGGTCTTCGCGATACGGTTCGCCGCGTTCTTGGTCTTTAATATACTCTATGCCTTTGTACCAATGGGGGTCTGATACGAATTGTGCCTGTTTGTTGAATTGCATGTAAAGTTGCGGATAGCCTTCGTACAGGCAGCAGCTTATACCGTTGGTGACATTTTCGTATGCAGGATTTATAGCATCGTTCTCGATGCACAATGAGTTGGCAGGGCGGAACGCCAAGAACGGTCTGAATTGCAGTGTCGTGGGCGAGTGGGCTTCTACCAACGTGTATTTGATGAGGATGCGGTTTTCATGCTCTACGAAGACTTTTTCTTTGGTGAGGATTACACCTCCTACACGGTACATCGTCTGTATGGATGAATCGCAATTAAATTCCCTAATGTATTTATGTCCGTTAGGGCTGAAACAGTCGCCATTGTACTTGTGTAGTCCCAAATTGAATGAGGCTCCGTGTTGTATGACAGTTTCATCGAGCGACGACAAGATTACGTGGCTCTCGTCGTCCATCTCGGGGATGGGTATTACCAGTAAGCCATGTTGCTTGCGGGTGTTGCAATCGACAATGGTGGTACAGTGATAAGCTCCGGAGCGATTGGTGCGCAGCAATTCCTTGCGAAGCGATTGCTCGAGGTTTATCATGAGTCTTTTGTCAAATTTAAGGTAACTCATATTTTAAAGAATCAGGTTAACTTGTTCAAATGTTCCGCTATAAGCGGAAAAACTGTTTTTATGACACGAATTTATATCTTTCATATTGAAAAAACAAATGTGTAGAAATAAAAAAATAACATTCTAAAAGCCTCTTTCTGTAATAACTTGAAATTCAATTCGATACAAATAATATGCCGTAAAGTGAAAATACAATAAAAACAAGAGCACTTCCGTGTGAGAGAAAGTGCTCTTGTTATGGTTTATTGTACCGATTGCATGAATTTGGCCAAATTTTCGAGGAACATCTTTACCGA
Organism: uncultured Barnesiella sp.; assembly: GCA_944321085.1. Classification (GTDB taxonomy): domain Bacteria; phylum Bacteroidota; class Bacteroidia; order Bacteroidales; family Barnesiellaceae_A; genus Barnesiella_A. The sequence goes on along the minus strand of CALUJY010000012.1, from coordinate 67,755 downwards.
TACGGCGAGAAGAATGATACCGAAGAATTTTCGTGCCACATATACGCCGCCTTTGCCCAGCAATCGTTCTAGAAGCGTTACTTTCGACAATACAATATATACAACTACGATATTGGCCAACAGTCCGATAAGTACGTTGACGAGGCTGTATAACGATTGTAGTGATATAAGTGTTGTGAATGAACCGGCTCCTGCTATCAGCGGGAATACAATAGGCACCATGGTCGCAGCCTTTCCGCCGGGGCCGTCGTTACGGAATATCTCTATGCCTAATACCATTTCTACCGCCATGGCAAACAGTACCAATGAACCGGCGATGGCAAACGATGCTACATCGACATGAAATAATCCCAATATCGATGTACCGAGGAACAGGAATATCAGGAACATGCACAGCGAATAAATGGCTGCTTTGCCCGCATCGATATACTGTCCTTTGGAACGCATGTCTATGATGATGGGCGTGAGGCCTATCATATCTATGACGGCAAACATGATAATGAATGAACTGAGAGATTCTTGAAAAGAAAATGCGGCGAAAAATTCTTTTATTTGCAATAAAATGTCGCTATTCATAGTAGATAGTGCTTTTTAAGGTTATCGGCGGCAAAGTTAAGGAAAAAAAAAGAAATAAATACTTTCTAAACAAAGAACTTCTTTTCACCCCCTACATCTTGTATGCTAAAAATTCATTTTATACTTTTGAATATTAAAAATAGTCATACAATGGAGAATATTTATCAGACCTTAATGCAATTGCCTTTGTTTCAAGGTGTAAGCAGGAGTAAATTGTCGGAATTGATAGACAAGACCCGTTTCCATTTCTTGAAATATAACGATGGCGAGCTTGCCATAGGGCGTTCTGAGTCTTGCACACACTTCAAATTTCTCCTTTCAGGCAGTTTGCGGTGTGAAATGTGTACTTATGATGGAAAAGTAAGATTGAGTCAGACGTTGCATGCCCCCGATATTATTGCCCCTGAGCACATGTTTGGGCGCACTACACACTATCCGGCTAATTATTATGCCGAGGGTACAGCAGGTCTTATGCAGATAGATAAAGCTACTTTCCTCACATTTATGCGCGATGAGCCTATTTTTCTCATCAACCTGCTCAATATATTATCGCGCCGCAGTCAGAAAAACAAAGAGGCTATTCTCTCTATAAGTACCGGCGATATGAAAGAGCGTATCGCGTTTTGGATTCTTTCCCTCACACAACGCAATGCAACCGATATTCGCATCGTAGCCAAACAGCGCGATTTGTATGGATACTTCGGGGTGCAACGCGCTGTCCTGCTCTCGTCGCTTGCCGAGTTGAAGCAGGAGAAAATAATAGATTATACACCTACCGAGGTACTTATCCTCGACCGCAACGCTTTGCGCGATTTGTTAATGGAGGATATAAGCTTTTACGAAGCCGATGAGTAGCTTGCTTCGACTTGCTACAAGATAATTCATAGACGAGGCTGTGTTTTTGATTGTAATTTGGACAATCGGGCACAGCCTCGCGTGTCGTGTCGGAGTGCGGTCGAATGTCGGATTGTATTCTATTTCTTACAGTACTTTCTGATATTTCATTGAAAAACGATTATATTTGCAACCTTACAGGTGTAAAACAATGTATATTATATGTTTAAAACGAATTAATCAAACCTTATGAAGAAAAGAATACTATTTTTATCTCTGACGATGGCTGCTTGTATGGGCACGATGCCTGTATATGCTATCCCTGCCAATCCTACGCCGAGGGTTGTTTCCCAGCCCGATGGTACGACGCTTACGGTAAGTCTGCAAGGTGACGAATACGGCAGTTGGTATGTAGCGTCGGACGGCAGTTACGTAACGTTATGCCCCGATGGCTATTATCGGTATGTAGAACTCGATGCGGCCGGGAATCCGGTAGCGAGCAATCGGGTGGCATGCGATGTCGATAGCAAGGATGCAAAGATGGAGCGTGGCGCGTTGTCATCGGAAACCCAAGCCATAGGAGACCGCCTGTCGGCTATGCGTCGGGCAAATTTCGAAAAACGCTCTTATGAAAACCGTCCGCAAGGTGCGCCGTTGCAAAAAATAGCAAGACAAGCCGCCGAAACACCGGTAGAGGTGCGTGGAATAGTGCTTTTGGTGCAATTTCAGGATGTGAAATTTAGTGAAAACGGTACTGTGGAGAATATATCGGCTTTGATGAACGAGCCGGGCAACGACTATATGGGGGCTATCGGGTCGGCGCGCGATTATTTCATCGACCAAAGTTTCGGGAAATTTGCCCCTTCATTCGATGTGATAGGTCCTATAACCGTGAGCGAAAACGAAGCATACTATGGCGAGAATGTCAACGGTGCCGACGCACAGCCTTATAAGATGGTTATAGAAGCCTGCGATATAGCTCATGAGCAAGGTTTGTGCGACTTTTCCGATTATGACGGCGATGGTGACGGCGTGGTAGATTTGGTGTTTGTCGTATATGCCGGTTATGCCGAGAGCGATAACGCTCCGTCGTGGACTATTTGGCCTCATGCTTCATGGATTGCAAGCGTTGCCGATGGCGTATATAACGGAGTTACGCTGGATGCTTATGCCTGCACTGCCGAGCTGGCAGGAAATACAGGTACCGATTTATATGGTATAGGTGCAATTTGTCATGAGTACAGCCATACGTTGGGATTGCCCGACTTTTACGACACAAAGGGCGGAGGCTCTTTCGGAATGGGCGTGTGGAGTGTGATGGACCAAGGCTGTCATAATGCCGAAGCACGTGTACCTGTCGGATACAGTAGTTTGGAACGTGAGTTCTGCGGCTGGATGCAGATAGAGGAGCTCTCCAAAGAACAAACTGTAACGTTGCCCAATTTGGCCGATTACGGAATTGCATATAAGATTATGTCAACAAACCCCGACCGATATTTTATGCTCGAAACTCGTACGCGTACTCGTTGGGACAGTTACCTGCCTGCTGAGGGATTGCTCATTACGAAAATGGATTATGTGCAACAACGATGGGAAGATAATGAGGTGAATACGGTGAAAAACCGTCAGGGAGTACAGTTTGTGCCGGCCGACAATATTATAAGCATTGCTACTTACGAAGGCGACTTATGGCCGTATAACGGGAACGATGCCTTCACCGAGTCGTCTGAGCCCCCTATGAAGATATATTTGACAACAATCAGAAACAAGCCTGTGACAAACATCTTTTACGATGACGCCAACGGGTGGGTGACTTTCGATTTTATGGGCGGCACACCGGCCGGAGAGCTGGCATCGCCTTTGGCTTTGCTTCCCGACATCGACTCGGACAACTCGTTTGTGGCGCATTGGTCGGCTGTGACAGGTGCCACGTCATATACTGTTTTGGTAGAAAATGTGGCCTCGCAAGAGCAGCAAACGATAGAGAATATTACAGAAACGACCTATCGTGTGACAGGTCTTGAAGTAGGCAATTATACGTATAAGGTAAAAGCAGTGAATGCAACTACCGAAAGCGACTATTCCAATACCGTAGAATTGGTTTTGTCGGCAGGTATCGGTAATGTTACGGCCGATGATACGTTTACGGCGTTTGCTGTTTATGGCAATATCATGATAAAGAGCGATACTGCCCGCTGTGCCGATATATATAATGTACAAGGCGTACTTGTAGCATCGGTAAGTCTGCAAGGCGGCGTAGCATCATATTCGCCTCGCGAGCGTGGAGTGTATATCGTACGTTGTGGTAAGAGTGCTGTTAAAGTTATATTATGAAAAATAGTACGAGTATGAAAGTGAAATTAATTGTTGCCGTCGTATGTTTTGCGGCATGTGCCGTACAACTCGCGGCTATGCCCGCACGCCCCGGTAATATCAAACTCTTGCAGCCCGATGGGACTGTCATATCGGTACAGCTGCATGGTGATGAATATTTTCATTATATGACCACTCCGCAAGGTGCATTCGTGACAGAATGTGCCGACGGATATTATCGTTATGCGCGTTTAGATGATGATAATTCCTTGGTCGCTACGAAGTTTGTAGTTACGGACAACGACCGTTCATTGGATGCCTCATTACCGCTTATAAGTGATGTCGCTGTACGTGAACGACTGAATAATATATATATCGACCGTCGGGAGCAGAAGAGTGGGATGATAACTGCACGAAAAGCTCCCATGCGCCGTATTGCGCAGAAACAGGCCGCAGAGGGTAATGAGAATGAGGTGCGCGGTATAGTTATTCTTGCCGAGTATCAGGATGTCAAATTCAAATCTACAAGTACGCGCGAGGCGATAGATAATCTTATGAATGAGCCGGGCAACGACTATATGGGTGCCATCGGGTCGGCACGCGACTATTTTACGGCGCAGAGCTACGGTAAATTCCAACCGGTATTCGATGTGGTAGGTCCTGTAACGCTCGATAACAATGCGTCGTATTACGGTGGCAATGACCGCAGCGGTAATGACATGCGCCCCGAAGAGCTCATTATAGAGGCTTGTCAAAAAGCTTCGGCACAAGGCCTGTGCGATATGTCCGATTACGATCTCGATGGCGATGGTTGGGTTGACCTTGTTTATGTGATATATGCCGGATATGCCGAGAGTAGCGGTGCGCCGGCATGGACGGTGTGGCCGCACATGTGGTATGTGTATCAAGGTGCAGGCCGCACGGTAATGGTCGATGGTGTCCGACTCGATATGTATGCATGCTCATCGGAGCTGAGCGGAACTTCGGGCAGTTACATGGATGGTATAGGTTCTTTCTGTCATGAATACAGCCACACATTGGGTTTGCCCGATATATACGATACCCAAGGTTATAACTTCGGTATGGATATATGGAGTATTATGGACTATGGCTGCTATGCCGAGGATGGACGTATTCCGGTGGGCTATTCGGCATACGAGCGTTCCTATTGCGGCTGGCTTGATATAGAAGAACTTACGACGGCTGCATCGGTTGTATTACCTTACATCGGCGAGAATGAGCGTGCCTACAAGGTGGCAGCCAATGAGAAGCAGTATTTTACGTTTGAGACGCGTTTGCAACAAGGTTGGGACGTAGGATTGCCGTCGGAGGGACTGATGATTGTCAAGGTAGATTACGATGCAACTGTATGGAACAATAATACGGTTAATGTCAGCAGTGCTCGTCCGCGCTTGCAGATTGTTCCGGCCGATAATTCTCTTAGTGAAAGAAGTCTTGAAGGCGATTTATATCCCTATGCCGGAAATAATGCTTTCACGTCATCGTCATCGCCCGCTATGAAGATATATAATACGGTTATCTCAAATAAGCCGGTAGAGAATATTGCCTACAACAGCACTTCGGGCGTGGTGACCTTCGATTTCATGGGAGGTGCGCCGGGTGTGGCATTGGATGCACCTGTGGCTACATCGCCCGGCGATGTTACAACTGATGGCTTCACGGCCTATTGGTCGCCTGTTGCAGGAGCAGCAACTTATACATTGTATCTGCAAGGTAACGGAGTGGAACAAGAATATGAGTATATCACTTCGACGCGATATACATTGACAGGGCTTGTCTCGGGTACCTATTATTATAAGGTGAAAGCTGTCAATGGCGAGAGTGAGAGCGAGTATTCCAATGAAATTGAGGTGATTTTAGGTTCAAGTGCCGTATCGAGCCTGCATACATCGGCTCTCCGTGCGTATGCAACAATCGGAACTATCGTTATGGAAAGTGAAACTCCTTGCAACGCAACGATTTATAATGCACAAGGCATGCCCGAAGTTGTCGTGAGGGTAGATGGTCAGTCTGTATATCGTCCCCGACAAGGCGGATTGTATATTGTTGCTTGTGGCGAAGCTGTTTTCAAGCTGATTGTGAAATGATAAGGAGACAGAAGTTGCTCCGTGTTGCTGTGCCGATTTTTATGTAGGGCTGTGTAGCACAGAGACAAAAGAATCCGTGGGTCTCTCATAGAGAGAGCTCGCGGATTTGTTCTTTCATGGGAAAGACTTGCGGATTTGTTTTGTCTCTACCTATACAGACTGCTCTGTGGAAGTTGCGGTATGATTCCCTGTAACAAATTCATAAAAATAAATGGGGCTGACTTCAATGAAGTCAGCCCCTTGCTTTCTCAGGCGTTATTATCCTAAATAAGATCTCAATAATTGGCTTTGTGCCTTTTGTCTTAGATGCCTGATAGCTTTCTCTTTAATTTGGCGTACACGCTCACGTGTCAAGCCGAACTTGTCGCCAATCTCTTCGAGAGTCATCTCTTGACAACCTATACCGAAGACCATCTTTACAATCTCTCTCTCTCTGGGTTGCAGCAATTGCAACGCACGGTCGATTTCTTTCGAGAGCGACTCATCTATCAACGAACGATCGGCAATAGGAGAGTCGTCGTTTACCAATACGTCGAGTAGGCTGTTGTCTTCGCCTTCTACGAAAGGAGCATCTACCGAGATGTGTCGTCCCGAGACTTTCAGTGTGTCTGAAATTTTATCTACCGGGATGTCCAACTCTTCGGCGAGCTCTTCGGGTGAAGGTTTTCGCTCGTTTTCTTGCTCAAACTTCGAGAGGGCTTTGCTGATTTTGTTTAGCGAACCCACTTGGTTCAACGGCAGTCGCACGATTCGCGATTGCTCGGCAATCGCTTGCAGTATCGACTGACGTATCCACCATACGGCGTAGGAGATGAATTTGAAACCGCGAGTTTCGTCGAATTTTTCAGCCGCTTTTATCAGACCGAGGTTGCCTTCATTGATAAGGTCGGGAAGGCTCAGCCCTTGGTTTTGATACTGTTTGGCTACCGATACGACAAAACGCAGGTTGGCGCGGGTCAACTTCTCCAATGCAGCACGGTCTCCTTGTTTGATGCGTTGGGCGAGTTCTACCTCCTCTTCGACGGTAATGAGATCTTCACGTCCTATTTCTTGCAAATATTTGTCAAGAGAGGCGCTCTCGCGATTGGTAATTGATTTGGTAATTTTTAGTTGTCTCATCTTCTATTTGATGTGAACTGCAAATATACGACTTTATCTTGTGTCTTGCATGTAAAACATTGTTAAATGCAGGCCTTGTCATGAACTTTTTGAATTTTATGATTTTGCGTCATTTTTACAGGCTCATGCTCTTTGTTATCGTAACCGCAAAAAGCCTGTTGCTGTTCGCATTTTTGTTTTATATGGGCTTTTTTATGACGTTTTCACCGCAGGATGGTTTGCGGCTGTCCCGCGGTGAAAATTTGTCATAAAAGTAGATTTTCTATTCCGAAAGATCTACGGCATAATACATGATTTTGCCTGTCGGATAAATGCCTGTGATAAACATAACTTTGCGTGGTTGATTAGAGCGTACTATACTGTCGAATATGGTTTCCATATCGCTCACTGAACGTATGTTTTGACCGTTTACTTCAAGTATTACGAAGCCTTCGCGTATGCCGGCATCTTTGAATTTGCCGTTTTTCAGCCCTACGACTTGTACTCCGCTGCGGATATTCATCTCTTGCATTTGCTGGCGGGTAAGGTCTTTGAAGCTCGTGCCTAACGAACCGAAGTCAACAGCTTTTTTCATTTCGGTATTACCTTGGCTGTTTTTCAGCGTGAGGCTCTTTTTTATCTCCTTGCCATTACGTTGTAGTGTGACTTTTATCTTGTCACCGGGACGGTATCGGCTTATCTGTTCTTGCAAGGCGGCACCGTTCTTGATTTTTACACCGTTGATGGCGGTAATGACGTCTCCGTTTTCTATTCCGGCAGCCATGGCGGCGCTCAGGTCGTACACTTCGCTTACGTATATACCTTCAACGACATCTATTCCTTTCTCTTTGGCCAATGCCGAGGTGATTTCTTGGAACCCTATGCCCATTACGGCACGTTGTACGGTACCATACTGGCGCAAGTCAGCAATTACTTTGCTCACGATACTCGACGGGATGGCAAATGAGTACCCTGCGTAATTGCCCGTTTCGGAAAAAATAGCGGTATTGATACCTACCAGTTCACCGGCGGTGTTTACCAGTGCGCCGCCACTGTTACCGGGGTTGACTGCGGCATCGGTTTGTATAAACGATTCTATACCCATCTGGTTGGTTACATTATCGCTGATACGGCGAGCCTTTGCGCTGACGATACCGGCTGTTACGGTCGAGGTCAGTCCGAAGGGATTTCCTACGGCCAATACCCATTCGCCCACTTTCAGGTCGTCGGAGTTGCCAAATTGTACGGTGGGTAGGTCTGTGGCTTCTATTTTTACCAAGGCAAGGTCGGTATTGGGGTCAGAGCCTATGATGCGGCCATTAAAAGACCTGTTATCGTTGAGTGTTATCTCTATCTTATCGGCATCGCGTATTACGTGGTTGTTGGTCACTATGTAACCGTCGGGTGAAATGATAACGCCCGAACCCAAACTTCCGCGGGGTTGAGGTTGAGGTTGTACACGTCCCTGCCCGAAGAAAAATTCCAAGAACGGGTCGTTGAACCGGCCGGCCGATTGCGATGGTGTAGAGAGTGTGCGTATGCTTACCACGGCATTTACCGTGATTTCGGCTGCTTGTGTAAAGTCGGTCTCTATGGCCCGTTGCGACACGGGGGTGTATCCCGTAGGTACGGCATACTCGGTTTGTAATAAGGTGCTATTTTTGTACTCTTCATACTTTTTCATGTAGTGACACATGATAGCAGCTGTGGCCAAACAGGTGCCTACAACCGTTGCCGATACTATCAGTATTTGCTTCGTTTTGTTCATGATTTATCTGTTTATAATGTTAAATACATGGTTGTTTTAATATTTTCACATGCTAAAATTAACACGTAAATCAATCGCTTGTATCGTTGCTATCATATATTTAAGCTCTTTTAATTAAGAAAGTTGGCCGCTTAACGGCACTTAACGTCGCCATACGGAATACATTGCATGGTGTTGTATTTGTTAAGTTACAATATAATAGGTAATGAGGCAACCGTTTTGTTCCTTTGAAAACAGAGATTTCTCGTTTTTTTATTGTTTCATATTCTTACTTCGAGCCTTGCGATGAGGTAAAACGAGAAATATCATTATCTTTGTACGGTAAAAGAGAAAAAAGTTTATGACATTTGATGAATTCGGGTTCGAAAGCGAGATTATGGACGGTCTCGACGCAATGAACTTTCGCGAAGCAACTCCTGTACAAGAAAAGGCGATTCCTGTTATCATGGATGGGAAAGATATGATTGCTTGCGCTCAAACCGGGACGGGAAAGACCGCAGCTTTCATTCTGCCGCTGATGAATCGCATGTTGCTGAGTGGTACCGGTAGCAACAAAGTGCGTGCTATCATTGTAACACCTACCCGTGAGTTGGCACAACAAATAGATTTACAATTTGAAGGATTCTCATATTTCGCTCCCATCTCTACCGTTGCGGTATCGGGAGGCGGCGACGGCGCTTCGTGGGAGCAACAGAAGCGTGGCCTCAGGTTGGGAGCCGATGTGGTGATAGCTACCCCCGGCCGGCTTATATCGCACCTTAAAATAAGCAACATAGATTTCTCGGGCGTAGAGTATTTTGTCCTCGATGAAGCCGACCGTATGCTCGATATGGGTTTCTATGATGATATCATGGACATCTGTTCCTATCTGCCCAAACAACGGCAGACGTTGATGTTTTCGGCCACGATGCCTCCTAAAATCAGACAGTTGGCAAAAAATATACTCCACGACCCCGTAGAAGTGAGTGTTGCCGTGTCGAAGCCTAACGATGCCATACAACAGAGTGCATATATCTGTTACGAGACACAGAAAATAGGTATTGTAGAACATGTCTTTGCCAGTCCGTCGGCCGGAAAGACCATCGTTTTTGCATCGTCGAAAGTAAAATGCAAGGAGGTCGCTTTCACGTTGAAACGCAAAAAGTACAAGGTGGCCGCCATGCACTCCGATTTGTTGCAGGAAGATCGCGACCGCGTAATGCTCGATTTCAAAAACAACAAAATAGATATTCTTGTGGCTACCGATATAGTGGCGCGTGGTATAGATATAGACCAGATAGAGCTGGTCATCAATTACGACGTACCCCGTGACCCCGAAGATTATATACACCGTATAGGCCGTACGGCACGTGCCAATGCCCAAGGCCGGGCTATAACCTTCGTGTCGGAAAAAGAGCAAGAAAAATTCGCCCGCATAGAGAAATTCCTCGGTTATGAGATAGAGAAGGAGACGTTGCCGGCATCGCTGGGCGAGGCTCCGATATATCAGCCTCGTGAGCCGAAAGATGGCCGTCGCAACGGCCGCCGTAGAAACTCATGGCACAACGTCTCGGGACGGAAGGGAGGCAAGCCGGCCGGTGGCGGCGAGGGCTCGAAGCGGCACTCGCGCAAGAGACACGTGCGTCGCAACACCTCGGGCAATAATCAAAATGAAGCACCTGCTGCATCATAATAGCGTTTGAATAATGATTTCGATAGAAAAACTTTCGGTTGAGTTCGGCGGTAATCCGCTCTTCGATGACATTACCTATGTCATCAACAAGCGCGACCGTATCGCTTTGGTCGGCAAGAACGGAGCCGGGAAATCGACTATGCTCAAAATTATAGCCGGTTTGCAGATGCCTACGTCGGGCGTCGTCAATCGCCCGCGTGACCTTACTATCGGTTATCTGCCGCAGCAGATGCAGCTCAACGATGTGCGTACGGTGAGGCAAGAGGCCGAGCTGGCTTTTGCCCATATCATCGAGATGAAAAAACGCATCGAGCGTATGAATGAAGAGCTGGCTGCCCGAACCGATTACGATAGCGACGATTATCAAGAACTCATAGAGCGGGTATCGGCGGCCAACGAGCAGTATATGCTGATGGAGAGCGCCAACTATCAAGCCGAGTTGGAACGTACCCTCATGGGGCTTGGATTCCTGCGAAGTGACTTCGAGCGTCCCACCTCAGAGTTTAGCGGTGGGTGGCGTATGCGTATCGAGTTGGCAAAGTTGCTTTTGCAGCGTCCCGATGTGTTGTTGCTCGACGAGCCTACCAACCACCTCGACATCGAGTCGATACAGTGGCTTGAAACATTCTTGGCGACGCGCGCCAATACCGTGGTGCTCGTATCGCACGACCGCGCATTTATAGACAATGTGACCAACCGTACCATAGAAATATCTTTGGGGCACATCTACGATTATCAGGTCAATTACTCGAAGTATGTGGAGTTGCGACGCGAACGGCTCGAACAGCAACAACGTGCCTACGAGAATCAGCAGAAGCAGATACAAGATACCGAGGCGTTTATAGAACGGTTCAGATACAAAGCCACCAAGGCGGTACAGGTACAGTCGCGTATCAAGCAACTCGAAAAAATCGAGCGCATCGAAGTAGACGAGATAGACACTTCGCACATCAATTTGCGTTTCCCGCCGGCACCGCGTTCGGGCGATTATCCCATTATTGCCGACGATGTGACCAAACGATATGGCGACCATACCGTATTCGAGCATGCTACGTTCACCATCAAACGCGGCGAGAAAGTAGCTTTTGTGGGCAAGAATGGCGAAGGAAAATCGACGCTTGTGAAGTGTATCATGGGCGAAATACCTTTTGACGGAACCCTCAAAATAGGGCATAACGTAAAGATTGGTTACTTTGCCCAAAACCAAGCATCGTTGCTCGACGGTTCTCTCACGGTCTTCGATACCATCGACCGTGTGGCGGTGGGCGATATACGTACCAAGATACGCGATATATTGGGTGCGTTTATGTTCGGTGGCGAGGCGTCGGAAAAGAAAGTGAGCGTCTTGTCGGGCGGCGAGAAAACCCGTTTGGCAATGATACGTCTGTTGCTCGAACCTGTCAACCTGCTCATCCTCGACGAGCCTACCAACCACCTCGACATGGTGACCAAAGATATTCTGAAAAGTGCCATTGCCGATTTCAATGGCACAGTCGTCGTCGTGTCGCACGACCGTGAGTTCCTCGATGGATTAGTGTCGAAAGTGTATGAATTCGGCGGCGGGCGTGTCAGAGAACATTTGGGCGGCATCTACGATTTTTTGGAAAAGAAGAAAATAGATTCTCTCCGCGAATTGGAGAAACCTGCTGTTGACCGTAAAGCGTCCGACAAGCAGCCATCGGTTGAGAAGACTACTTCGAAAGTCTCTTATGAGGAGCGTAAGGAGCAGGCACGTCGCATCAAGAAACTCGAACGTTCCGTGGCCGACCGCGAAAAAGAGATAGAGCATATAGAGTATGCCGTAGATGTGGTTGAACGCAAGCTCGGTACGCCCGAAGGAGCTGCCGACGTGACGCTCTACGAAGAGCATGCCCGTCTGAAAAAATCGCTCGATGAGGCGATGACGCTGTGGGAAAAAGAGAGTGAAGAACTTGAAATGTTGAAAAACCAATCATAATCACCTTAAAAAAACACATGAACATGATGTCGAAAATGAAATTCTATTCAATGGCTGTTGCGCTTGTAACATTAGGCGCATGTGCTCCCAAAGCCACCGATGGAAACAAAGTACCGGGTGTTGACCTTTCCAACCTCGATACTACCGTGATGGCAAGTGACGATTTCTACCAGTATGCCTGCGGCGGATGGATGGTTAAGAATCCTCTTACGCCCGAGCGTTCGCGTTTCAGTTCGTTCGATAAACTTATCGACAACAACGAGGAACGGTTGCGCGTAATGTTTGAGGATATGGGTAAGACACAAGCTGTCAAAGGTACCGTAGAGCAGAAAATAAGCGACCTTTACAAATTGGGTCTCGACAGCGTGCGCCTCAATGAAGAAGGGGCAACACCCTTGAAACCCTATTTGGAGGAGATAGCCGTTGTCTCAACCCCCGAGCAGAAGGCTGTCATTTTGGGTACGATGCATTTGCGCAATATAGCACCTTTCTTTGCTCCTTATGTGGGTGCCGACGACAAAAACAGTAGCATGAACATATTCTGCACCTATCAGGCCGGTATGAACATGGGCGACCGCGACTATTATTTGCTCAATGACGAGTCGACTCTTGCCATTCGCGACAGTTACAAGAAATATATAGCCCGTCTCTTCTCTCTCATCGGATATGATGAAGAAGCTGCATCGAAGGCCGTAGAGACCGTTATGAATATAGAGACGACATTGGCAGAAGCTGCATTCTCACGCGATGAGTTGCGCAATCCGCAAGCCAACTACAACAAGATGACCATCGACGAGCTTAAAGCCGCTTACAACAATCTCGATTGGGATACCTATTTCGCTACGCTCGGTCTCGACTCGGTGGCAGTCGTCAACGTATGCCAACCGCGTGCTATGGCAGCGGTAAACAAACTGTTGGGTTCGCTCTCCGATGAGGACTTCCGTTGCTATCTTACGTTCAATATGGCCGATGCAGCTACCGGTATGTTGAGCGACGATTTCATGGATGCTTCTTTCGACTTCTACGGACGCGCTCTCTCGGGTAAGCAAGAGCAAGAGGCTCGTTGGAAACGCGCCCTCAATGTACCGAATGGCTTGTTGGGCGAGGCAGTAGGCGAGATGTATGTTGCTAAGTTCTTCTCGCCCGAGTCGAAGGAACGCATGGTGACGCTGGTTGCCAATTTGCAGAAAGCTCTTGCCGAGCATATCGACTCGCTCGAATGGATGAGTGATGCTACCAAAGAGAAAGCGCAAGAGAAACTCGCAGCTTTCCATGTAAAGATAGGTTATCCCGACACATGGCGTAACTACGATGGTTTGGAAGTTAATCCCGAAGAGTCCTATTTGGTCAATGTATTGCGGGCTTGCGAGTTTGAAAATCGTTACCAACTCGCCGATGAAGGCAAGCCGGTCGATAAAGATAAGTGGCTTATGACTCCTCAAACGGTCAACGCTTATTATAATCCTACGACCAACGAGATATGCTTCCCCGCCGGTATCCTGCAACCTCCTTTCTTCAATGCCGATGCAGATGATGCCGTCAATTATGGTGCCATAGGCGTTGTGATAGGTCATGAAATGACACACGGATTCGACGACCAAGGTCGTCAATACGACAAGGACGGTAATATGTCGGATTGGTGGACGGAAGAAGATGCCAATCGTTTCGTTGAGCGAGCCAACAAATTGGCTGCCCAATACAGCAGTATCGTCGTAATAGATACGATACATGCCAACGGTAACTTTACCCTCGGTGAGAACATTGCCGATCACGGAGGTTTGCGCGTGGCTTATACGGCATTCCGTAACTCGCTCAATGGTGTAGAGCCTGCTCCTATCGACGGCTTTACCGCCGACCAACGTTTCTATTTGGCTTATGCTACATTGTGGGCTGGTAACATCACCGATGAGGAAATACGTCTCCGCACAAAGACCGACCCGCACTCGCTGGGACGCTGGCGCGTTAATGCCGCATTGCGCAATATCGATTCTTTCTTCAAAGCATTCGATATTAAAGAGGGCGACCCCATGTATATGGCACCCGAGGATCGTGTGACGATATGGTAAAATAGTGAGGCTGGCATAGCCCTGCATTCTATAAGAGGATGAATCTAAATATCGGATTCATCCTCTTTTTTTTACAACTGATAGATAATGTGAGTGTTGCGATATAGGCAGATAATTTTTTAGAATAAAAAGTAAATAATACTTGACTTTATGTAATGTATTATTTACCTTTGTGGCATTGAGTTATTAACCATAAAATTTATTCTGTATGAAAACGATTCTTTTGCCGCACTATATGCGGATAATCGGATGGATATTGTTCGTCCCGTGTTTGGTAGTAGGAGTATTGATTCTTGTTGAAGCCCTGTCGTTGAACGGAGTGGTAGGTGTTGTGGTAAACGACACAGCCATTATAGGCATAGCAATAGGGGCGCTTTTTATTTGTTGCTCGCGTGAGCGGCAGGAAGACGAGATGGTGCAGGCCGTCAGGTTGCAAGCGTTGATGATGTCGCTGTATGTCTATGTGGGGCTGCTGATTGTATGTACGTTGGCATTCAACGATTTGAATTATCTTTATTTCATGATTGCCAATTTATGCCTCTTCCCGGTTGTATTTTTGTTGGTATTCAAGATTATGATTGCACATTACAGAAAGGTATTCGACGATGAAAAACCGAATTAAGATAGAGCGCGCCGAGTGCGATATAACGCAGCAGCAGTTGGCCGAGGCTGTGGGCGTGAGCCGTCAGACGATTGTTGCTATCGAGAGGGGGCATTTCCTCCCATCGACGCCGCTTGCGCTGAAAATTGCACGCTATTTCCGTAAACCGGTCGAGGATATCTTTATCCTCGAAGAGAACGACTGACAGGTTTCCTGCAATATGGGTAGATGAAAGTATTTCTATGTTGTTACAGGTTTTTCCCGAAGTATCATTTTACTTCGGGATTGTAAAAATACCGATAGCCATATCTTTCATAGGTTATGAGAGTATGTAGCAGCTTGTAATATCTCTCTGCTCATATTGCTGTGAAGACGACGATGTTTTTTATTTCTGTAATTTTTATCGGTTTTTAAGTCGAAAATATCTTATCGGCCGGCGATAATTTCGTCGGCCGGTTTGTTATAATAGCAACATCAGGCGATTTATAGTCTTAGAATAGTTATTTATGGTGATTGTGCCCCATGCAGTGAATGGCTATTTTAGCAGCAAAATTTAGAACGGATAGTTATGAAAATTACGAAAATTACGGGTCGTGAAATACTCGACTCTCGCGGTAATCCCACCGTTGAAGTGGATGTAGTGTTGGAAAATGGTGTGCTGGGACGCGCTGCCGTACCATCGGGTGCCTCTACGGGCGAGCATGAGGCTTTGGAGTTGCGCGACGGCAACAAGAAGCGTTACGGGGGCAAAGGTGTGCTCAAAGCCGTCAAGCACATACATAAAACCATCGCTCCGGCCATCGAGGGGTACTCGGTATATGAACAACGTGCCATCGACATGAAGATGATAGAGTTGGACGGTTCGGCTACGAAATCGAACCTCGGAGCCAATGCCATTCTCGGCGTGTCGCTGGCTGTCGCCAAGGCGGCTGCCGCGGCGCTGGGCTTGCCGTTATATCGTTATATAGGCGGCGTCAATACCTATGTGATGCCTGTGCCTATGATGAATATTATCAATGGTGGTTCGCATAGCGATGCTCCCATAGCTTTTCAGGAGTTTATGATACGTCCTGTCGGAGCCTCTTCGTTCCACGAGGGGTTGCGCATGGGTGCCGAGGTGTTCCATGCCTTGAAGCGGGTGCTGCACAGCCGCGAGTTGAGTACGGCCGTGGGCGATGAAGGCGGTTTCGCTCCTGCGCTTACCGATACCGAAGAGGCGCTCGACTCTATCATGGAGGCCATACGTAAAGCGGGCTACGAACCCGGGGATGATGTGAAGATTGCCATCGACTGTGCGTCGTCGGAGTTTTACCGCGGTGGCATGTACGACTATACGGTTTTCGAGGGTGTCAAAGGGAAGTGTCGTACCACCGACGAGCAAATTGCTTATCTTGAATCACTTATCGACCGATACCCCATAGACTCTATCGAAGATGGTATGAGCGAAAACGATTGGGAGGGGTGGCAGCGTTTGACAGCTCGTATCGGTTCGCGTTGCCAGCTGGTTGGCGACGACCTGTTTGTGACGAACGTGCAATTCCTTTCGAAGGGTATTGAGATGGGGTGTGCCAACTCTATCCTTATCAAAGTGAACCAAATAGGTACGCTCAGCGAGACGCTCGATGCCATAGAGATGGCGCACCGTCACGGTTACACGACTGTTACTTCGCACCGCTCGGGTGAAACCGAAGATGCCACCATTGCCGATATTGCCGTAGCTACCAATAGCGGGCAGATAAAGACCGGTTCGCTCAGCCGCAGCGACCGTATGGCCAAGTACAACCAATTACTTCGCATCGAAGAGGAGTTGGGCGACCTTGCCGTCTATGGCTATCGTCGGTTGAAATGATGAGTAAACGATAATATGTGATAAAAAACTTCTCAGTCTACTGTGGTGGGGGAGTGTGTCGTTGGCCGTCGTGTCGCGCGCGCTCCTCTTTTTTATGTTGTTACCAAAGGTAGAAGGGTAGTTGTAGTACGTGCTCCTCCTTTCTTTGTTGTGTAGCGAAATATGATGTTGCTACCGGTTGCGAGGTGTCGTCTTTTGCCCCGATGTCCGTCCGGCGTATTTATACCCTGTATATCAGTTCCAGCCGGCGGGTTGCTATATATTGGAAGATACCCCGCAGTATCATAAACGACATAAAGGAGAGCCACAGCGCGTTGTTGCCTATAATGGGATGAAACCCGTAGAAGATGGCAAAAAAGGCTGCCGTTGCCAAGAGCATGGTGTTGCGCATGATGCGTGTTTGCGTGGCGCCTACCATGATGCCGTCTATCAGGAACGGCACCGACCCGGCCAAGGGGATGACGATAATCCATCCTATATACTCGCCTGCATGCTCTATCAGCTCTGCCGCATTGCCCCGTGTCGTATCGACGAATATGCCCAGCAGGTCGCGCCACCCGATGAGGTAGATGCTCACGAAAAGCAGCGCGATACCTATGCTCCACATGATGCAGCGACGTATGTATAACCGCAATGATGCTTCGTCGCGCGCTCCGGTGAAACGACCGGTCAACGCCTCGGCAGCGTAGGCAAAACCGTCGCTCATATAAGAGAAGAGCGTAAAGAGTTGCATCAGCAGCGTATTCACGGCGAGAATCTCCTCGTCCATCCGTGCCGATATGGCGGTGAAGAAGGTATAGACTATCACGATGCAAAATGTGCGTATGATAATGTTGCCGTTGATAGAGAAAAAACGGCGCAACATCTGTCGGTCTAATATATCGCGCCAAGCTACCCTTACAAACGTATGGCGGAAAAATAGCAGCAACAGCACCGCAGCAAGCAGCACACCGCTCCACTGCGCCACGACCGAGGCGTATGCGATGCCTACGATGCCCAAGTCGAGCCCGAAGGCAAAGGCAAAGCTGCATGCCAAGTGTATCACGTTGACTGTCACGGCAATGCACATGGGTATGACGGCATTCTGCATCCCCGTAAACCATCCGTTCAGCCCGAAGAGCAAGATACCCGCCGGGACTGCCCAAATGCGGGCATAGAAGTAGTCGCTCACCATTTCGTTGCCGTTCATCATCCATAGCGCAAACTGCCCCAGCGGAACCTGCAACAGCCATATCGCCATGCCCAATACGCCGGCTACCGTGACAGCACGCACCAGCATGCGGGTACACTCTGCGCGGTCGTCGGCACCGTAGGCTTGTGCCGTGAGACCGCTTGTCCCCATGCGTACAAACGAGCAATTCCAATAGATGAAATTAAAGATAGATACGCCTATCGCCAATGCACCTATCACGGCAGCCGAGTGCTCGCTGTCCCAGTGCCCGGCAATGGCCGTACTCACGATGCCCATCAGCGGCACGGTGATGTTCGAGATGATGTTGGGTATGGCAAGGCGCAATATTTCGCGATTGGCTTTCATACTACTTGTTTTATGGGTGGCGTCAGAGCTGCTTTGCCGTTTTCTTATCCGTTTTCACTGCTGGCGCAGCCCGTTTTTTCCGCTCTTCTGCAAGGCAGGAAAAACATCCTGTCAGAAGCGTGCAAAGTTACGCTTTTATTGCCAAATCTGCCATATTTGCCGCTGTTTCCGTTCGGCTCTTTTTGTATAATGTAAATTGTTTAATACCTATAAACTGCTGATAAATGTAAGGCGTTATCAAAAGCATATAGCTGTTGGTGTCTTGTTTTATCTTTTCGGCTTATGGTGTATTATATGGCGCGGAATCTCTTGATGGGATAGTGGTATATAGGTTTTCGGTATAGGGTTGTTCTCTATATGGTGAGTGCTTGCTTTCCCAAATCTATGATTGAGGTATTTTTATCAGTTCTTTGGGTATTAGCTGATGTGGAAATAACGGCTATTTTTGTATCATTAAAAGATTGAAATTAACAGTATGAATATTAAGACAATCATCGCAACAGGTCTGTTAGCCGTCAACGCTACAGCCTTTGCACAAGACGGACAAAAAGAAATGAAATTTCAAGAAGAACAACTCACATTGACCCAAGACTGGGACAAGACTTTCCCGCAGAGCGACAAAGTGAACCATAGTAAAATCACTTTTCACAACCGTTATGGCATCACGCTTGCTGCTGATTTGTATATTCCTAAGAATGCCGGGGAAAAAATGCCAGCCATTGCCGTATGCGGCCCGTTCGGGGCTGTCAAGGAACAAGCATCCGGACTGTATGCGCAAGAACTTGCAAAGCGAGGCTTTCTTACGATAGCTTTCGACCCCTCGTTCACCGGTGAAAGTGGCGGTCAGCCTCGTTATGTGGCATCGCCCGATATCAACACTGAGGATTTCTGTGCAGCAGTGGACTATCTCTCCACCCGTGACGATGTGAATCCGGAACAAATCGGAATTCTTGGTATCTGCGGTTGGGGAGGCATGGCACTCAATGCCGCAGCCATCGATACGCGCATTAAGGCCACCGTTGCCGCCACCATGTACGACATGAGCCGTGTCAATGCCAACGGCTATTTCGATGCCGCCGACAATGCCGATGTACGTCACGAATTGCGCTGCCAGTTGAACGCGCAGCGCACAACGGATTATCGTAATGGTTCGTATGAACTTGCCGGAGGCCTGCCCGATGTAATACCCGATGACGCTCCGCAATTCCTGAAAGATTATTTCGCCTACTATAAGACGGAGCGCGGCTACCATAAGCGTTCGCTCAACTCCAACGGCGGATGGAACAAGACTTCCACACTCTCGTTCTTGAACATGCCGATTCTGTCATACGCAGGTGAAATCCGCAGTGCCGTGCTGCTTGTTCACGGGGAGGAAGCCCATTCGCGTTATTTCAGCGAGGATGCTTACAAGAAGTTGACTGGCGATAACAAGCAATTGTTCATCTTGCCGGGGGCTGTGCATACCGATCTTTATGACAATCTGAACAAGATACCGTTCGACAAAATTGAACAATTCTTCCGTGAGTATTTAAAGTGATTTATAACGATACTCCGTTATAATGATGCGTTTGATATATGGTATATTGGCTGCTGTTCTTTTTTCCTTCACGACAAATGCGCTAGTCGCTTGTGCTGACGAAAATTCGATGACGGAAGCTCTACTTCCGTCATCGAATGAAGATGGTAATGATGATGAGGGAAACAATGATAACGGTAACGATGGTGAATCGATGGAAGGAAACATTACAATCATAATAAACAGTACAACGTTTACAGCTATTCTTGAAGATAATGCCTCCGGACAAGCCTTTGCCGCCATGCTACCGTTGGCTTTAGACATGAGCGAAATGAACGGCAATGAAAAATACTGTTATCTTGATGTAAGCCTGCCGACGGAAAGTTACCGTCCGGGAACGATTCAAACAGGCGATTTGATGTTATACGGCTCATCCTGCGTGACGCTGTTCTACGAAACATTTTCTTCGGGTTATAATTATACTCGGCTTGGACGGATAAACAATCCCGAAGGTCTGGCGGCTGTGGTAGGCCGAGGAGATGTTTCGGTCAGTTTTACCGATTAAACTCATTCTGAAATATAGGTATATTGGGAACTGTTATTTTCTGGAATACAAATCATTAAGGATAAATATAGTCGTATGTCCTGCACGACACTTATTCAGCGAAGGAAATGTTGCGGAGACTCAGACAGTGATTGTCCTGCCAATTGACATTGACAAGGATAAAAGATGATATGAATTGATTTCTTATTGTCAGGAAAAACAGATGACATAGTGACTTCTCTCTGTAGAACAGGGAAACAAGGAGAGGATACGGGTATTACCTCGCGATGAATGCCTCGCTGAGGTTAACAAAGTAGATGTGTGCCGTGGCGCGAGTCATAGCAGTATAGAGCCAGCGGTAGAAGTCGAGTGTAAGGTTTTGCGGGTCGATGTATCCCATGTCGATATATACGTGTCGCCACTGTCCGCCTTGCGCCTTGTGGCATGTCACACCGTAGGCATACTTCACTTGCAGTGCGTTGAACCACGGGTCGGCTTTGAGCCGCTGCATCCGTTCGCGTTGCGAGGCGATGTGGGCATAATCTTCGAGAATGGCGGTGTAGAGCCGTTTGTTTTCCTCGCGCGAGAGGGCGGGAGCCTCGCTCGTGAGCGTGTCTAAAAGGATGCGGGCTTCGAGCTCCACGTCGAGGTCGGGAAATTGCAGCTGCACGTCGGCAAAGCGGAAGCCATACATCTCGTAGTGTTTCCTCACACGCACCACACGGGCGATGTCGCCGTTGGCAATGAAATCGACCTCTTTATACTCCTTGCCCCAGTAGTAGTTGTTCTTGGCCACCAACAGCATGTCGCCGGCGGTGAGTTCCTCTTCGCGGTAGAGAATTTGGTTGCGGATGCCTTGGTTGAATATGCCCGCCCGTTTGTTCGATCGTGTTATCACGATGGTCTCGTCCATGCCCGCGTGGTCGTACGAGTCCGACAACCGTTCTATCAGAAATTCGCCGCTCAGGTTCTCCACATCGGCATATCCTTGCAGTCGCAGGCGGGGAGCCGGCAGGAGGTCGCCCCTGTGTTGCTGCATGAGTTGCCGCAGCAGTGTGGCATTGTAGAGTATGCCGCTCTCGCTTGCCTGACGGGCAACTTCGTTCAGCTCGTAGGCCGTTACGCGCAGTCCGTACGAAGCGAGACATTCGAGCGAGAGGGCAGGGCTGGCGCTCTGTCCCACGGGCGGAAGCTGTGCCGTATCGCCAAGGAGCAGCAGTCGGCAGTTGTTGCCGTTATAGACATATTCTATCAGGTCGTCGAGGAGTTGCCCCGACCCGTAGTAGTCGTTGACCGGCGTGTTGTTTATCATAGACGCCTCATCGACGATAAAGAGCGTGTCGTGGTGCAGGTTGTTGTCGGCAAGGAAGCCCTTCATATCGGGCGAGAAACGTTGTTGACGGTATATCTTGCGGTGTATCGTGTAGGCCGCATGACCGGCATAGCGGGCAAACACCTTGGCGGCGCGGCCTGTGGGTGCCAGCAATACTGTCTTGTGCTCCAATGCCGTGAGCGCCTTTACCAATGCGCCTACCAACGAACTCTTGCCCGTGCCTGCGTAACCCGTGAGCAGGAACACCTCGTTGTCGCCGCCCGTGAGGATGAAGCGCGACAGCCTCAGCAGCAACTCGCTTTGTTGTGCGTTGGGGACGTATGGCAGATGATTGCATGCCTGTGCGGCAAGAGCGTCGTATAACATATTGCAATTACAGTTTCGGTCAAAGTAGCTTGATATTGCAAATGTAAGCAATAATCGCGAATTTGGCTTGTCGGTGGCGGGTAGAGTGGCCGATAGCCATTCGGTCGCGATGAAATTTCCCCTAAAATCATCCTGACATGCCGTAATACCGTTGTAATTTTGTACTTTTGCAAACAGAGAAGAAAGTGTAATATTTGTAACGTCAACATTCCCTACGATATGCCGCACGACCTGCCTGCCGATACCTCGCAGTATATCTTGATGTTGCGCATCACGCGCCGCGAGATGATTTATTCCTGTTACCATCCTGCCGTCGATGGTTCGTTGGTATGCGGGCGCGAGGCTTTTTCGGCATCGGCATCGCTCCTGACGGAGGTAGAGCGTGTCGTTTATTCCCGTGAAGAGTTGTTGCAACCCTTCAAGAAAGTATATGTATTGTTGCCCACTCAGCGGTTTCTGCTCGTCCCTGTCGATGTGGCCGCCGAGGCCTCGCCCGAAACCTTTTTCCGTGCCGTATATCCCGCTGTCGATGGCGAAGAGGTGTTGGAAACCCGCCTGCCCTATGTGGGGGCAGCCCTGCTTTCCGCCGCCGACGGCTCTGTTGCATCGTTTGTGCGGCGCACGTTCGGTACGCCTGTCGTACTGCATCCGTTGGCACCCTTGTGCGAATATTTTTATCGCAAAAGCCGTGTGGGCAACTTTGCCAAGGTATATGCCCAGCTCTACGACGGCTATATGGAGGTAGTATGTTTCGATAAAAAAGGTCTGTTGCTTGCCAACACCTTTGCCACACCCGCTACCGACGATGCTGCCTATCATCTGCTCAACGTGTGGCAGCAGTTGGGGCTGAACCAGCAGACCGACGAGGTGCAGATTGCCGGCGATGCCGTGGCGCGTCGCGAGCTGGCTACGCTGTTGCGTCGTTATATCCTCACCGTGGGGCCTGTCATATTCCCCTCGCAACGCCACACCATCGGCAGCGATGCCATGCAATTACCTTTTGACCTTACAGCTTTGTCGTTATGCGAATTATAAGAGGAAAATACGGGCGTCGCCGTTTCGATGTCCCCACCAATATCAAGGCACGTCCCACGACCGACTTTGCCCGCGAGAATCTGTTTAACGTATTGGAAAACCGTCTCGATTTCGAGGGGCTTGCGGCACTCGACCTCTTTGCCGGTACGGGAGCCGTCAGTTTCGAGTTGCTGTCGCGCGGTTGCAGCCGAGTGGTGTGCGTAGAAAAACACCCCGTGCAGTATAATTTCATCCTCAAAGTGCAGAAAGAGTTGGCCGACGACAATCTCATGCCCGTGCGGGGCGACGTATTCCGCTTCGTGGCTTCGTGTCGCGAAGGGTTCGACTTTATCTTTGCCGACCCCCCTTACGACCTTCCGCAGCTTTCCTCCATACCTACCAAAGTACTTGATGAGGCGGCCATTCTCCGTCCCGGCGGCCTCTTCGTGTTGGAGCATTCGCGAGCCAACGACTTCTCGTCGCATCCGCTCTTTGTAGAGCACCGCGCATACGGCAGCGTCAATTTCTCCTTTTTCGTTCGTCCGGAGTAGGGGAGTAGTTCCCCCCTTTTTGATTTTACCTCTCGTCATTGGGCGATAGAGGCTTGTTGTTGTGTCTCTGTTGTAGTGTATGTCGAAAAAGTATATTATGTATATTGTATATATAAAATATATTGTATATATTTGCGGTATATATTAAAAGGAGAAAATTATGGATACAACTATCAAAAGGAAAAATATAGATTTACCGGCCGATGTTTTGCAAAAACTCTCGCTTATGGCCGTATCGCAAGGGAAAAGCCTAAAAGCCTACATAGAGCAGTTGCTTATCTCGAAGGCCAACGGCATCAATGTGGAGGTGAGCGAAAATCCTTCTCCGTCGGGTGATGAGTGGTACGATGACCCGCAAAATATGGCTTCTGTACAGAAAGGTATAGAAGAAATGAATGCCGGTAAAGAGCGGTTATACTCGATGGAAGAGATAAAGAAACGGTTGGGTGTATGAGTTATAAACTAAAACTGACGCCCGAAGCCGAACGGCATCTTGATTATTGGCGTAAGTCGGGGCAGAAGAAAATTCTTCTGAAAATAGTTTCGCTTCTCGAAGAATTACAGCAACATCCCACCGAGGGAACCGGACAGGTGGAGCAGCTAAAAGGTAATTTACAAGGGTTTTGGAGTCGGCGCATTGACAAGAGTTCGCGCCTTGTGTATAAGATTGAAGAGGATATTGTAACGGTGATAGTCATCTCGGCGAGAGGACATTATGGTGATAAATAGCCTCTCACGATTCTCGGTTGTCCTATCGAATAGGTTTGTTTCGCGGTAGAATTTGGTGCGACGGCTTTATGTGCCATCATATCGACCGTAAAAAATCCTCTATCGACGTCTCTATCGATAATCCTAATTTTTTGCGCAGGCGGTGGCGCGATTTCTTTATGCTGTCGGGTTGCAAGGCCAGCATGGTAGCTATCTGTTTGTTGCCCATGCCGGTGCGAATGTAGGCGCATAGCCGCAGGTCGGTTTCCGAGATGTTGGGAAACAACTCTTTCAGCCGCACGAAAAACGAGGGGTGGACTTTCTCGAAGTAGATGCGGAAGTTTTCCCATTCGTTATCCTGACCTATATGCAGTTTTATTTTCTGTTGCAGTTCCGTAGCCGCCTGCTTGCTGATGTTGCCGTCGGCACGCTGTTTTTCCACTACACTCGACATTTCGTGCAGAGCCTGTTTCTTCTCGTTCATCACAAGGGCATTCGATGCCAATTCGCGGTTTTGCGACTCTATCTCGGCTTGGACCCGTTCGTTTTGCAGTGCCTCGTTTTCCAGCCGGGTGGCAAGCTCCTTGTTTTCGCTCTCTTTCAGTTGCTTGGCCAGCTGAGCCTTGCGGCGTTGGTTGTATAGAATGTAGCATACGGTTGCCGACAGACAGAGCGTGATGATGAGTATGCCTATGGTTATGAAGTGTTTCATGCGGTTGCGTTGCTCGGCGTTTTTCAATTCCAGTTCGTATTTCTCTATCTCATACCCCAGTTCGATGCGGTGGATTTTCTGCAATTCATTCTCACGGCTTACCGAGTCTCTCAGTGCCAGCAGCCGACTTTGACTCATATATGCACTATCGGTCTTTCCTGTGATTTCATATAGGCGGGTCAGTCCCGTGAGGCATGCATCCAGAATGTGGTGATTGCCGTTTGCGCTTGCATATTGGTCGAGGATACATTGGTAGTAGAGCTGTGCGCTGTCAATATCGCCGTAAAACAAGTGATACGCACCTCGGTTTATATGGCTTTTCAATATCAGCTTTTTTTCTCCATAAATATCTGCAAGGTTTTTGGCTCGCAGCGATGTGCTGTCGCACTCGGCTATCGAGTCGCTGTAACTGTTGAGCGACAGCAATACATTTATTATAAACGAGGTGTCTGTTTGTATCGATTCGTCATTCGCGATTTTCCGCAACAGATTTACCGCCTTTTCATTCTTGTTCATACTGCGGTAAAAATTTGCAAGATTCAGCTCGTTGCGCAGTATATAGTCGGTGCGGCCTATGTGACGATATATTGTGTCGGCGGCAATGTATGCATCCCGGGCTTTTTCGGGTTCGTCCAAGAGCATAAAAATGTTGCCCAGCTCCACATACGTATTGCCCATATAGAGCGAGTCGCCTATCTCGCAGAAATAGCGGTGGCACTCTTTGATGATTTTATATGTTTCTACATAATTTTGTGAAGTGAAATATCTTCCAAGCAGTTTTATGCGCATATAATCGTAGCGATACCGGTTGGAGTCTGTCATCGCTGCGGCAGCTTGCAGCAACTTGGCGCGGATGGCAGTATCGGGGTTGCATAGCGCATCGAAGTAGAGCGTGCGCCACGTCAGTGCCCGCAGGTCGGGATGCCGACGGCACACATCGTACATCTCGCTTATGATATGTGCTTTACTTGCCTTGTCACCCTGCATGTCCATGAGTTGCACCAGCGAATCGTGTTGTTGCTCCACCGGTTTCCACCCTGTACGGGCTGTTACGTTTATAACAGAAAGGGTTCCGAATAACGATAGAAAAAAAGCTATATATCGGTTCATATTGCAAATGTAAAGAAAAATGCCATTATACATTCAGCTTTTGCACCCAATTCACCTAATCAGGGCTGATATCTACCCTATGTCCCCCGCTTGTCCCCCGGTTTTATTATGCACACTTGCTTTGTACCCCTATATTTGCAATACTAACCACACTAATAATTATGAAAAACATTTATTTATCTGTCGTTTTATGGTTGGCGGGCACGATGGGTGCTTTGGCAGTGCAACCGATAATAACAGAGTGTTTCACTCCCGACTTCAATGGTAAGGGCAGTACCTATAAGTTCGATTTGGGTACCTCGTTATCGGGATACGAAAAGATGCAGATTGCCGGTAATATGGTGCAATATGTTCCCCGTAAGACTGTGGCGCAAGGAGCGCAAGAGGGCGATGTGACGCTGACAATTTCTATCGATTGTCCCGAAACTTGGGGTTCACCCACAGTATCTATCTATAATGCCGATACGTCTTATTTGGTGCGTCCCTATCAGATTACCGATATAAAGAATATTCCTGTGACCATTGCCCCGGGTACGTATGATGTTTTTGTTTCCATGTTTAATGATGACGTGAATAAATCGGATGTCATAAAAGAATTGGTAGAGATTACCGAAGACAAAACCATCACTTTCGATATGAATGATGCTTCCAATCATATTGTGATAAATTGTTATGATAAGAATGGGAATTTGTTTGTACCCGATGTTGAAGAGATGTCGCCAGATTATATGTCTTCCACCGTCATCGAAGAAGGAAATTTCTATGTGGCGATGTATAACAGGTATATCATATTGAAAGGAGTGGGTGTCGTTGCTCATTTAACGGGTAACTCTTCGTCTATAATTGTTTATAATGGAGAGCGGTCGGAAGATCCACAACGTTCCTACGACTTTTATATATCCGATTTGAGCGAGCGGTATATGTTGGTACAAGCACGTGTTACTGAGGCGAAGGATGGAGCTTATTATATAAACAGGTTTGTTACGTATGGAACGGAAACTAAGGAACTGAACAACAATCAGGCCGATTATAAATTGTATGAACAATATTTTGCGTCAACTCCGGCGGGTAAAGACAGCACGGATTATTATATTGGTTTTAAAGAGTATGAAACATATAACTCCAAAAATATAGGTGGTTGGAGTGGTAATTCGAGCGTGACAAAAGTAAAAAGCGATGAGCCTGTCTGCTATTATATTGATGCGCCTTTGTCGGGTGATTCCGATAATGACAGTTTCGATGTATTTGTACATGCTTATTTGCAGGAAATGAGTATAGTGAAGCATTATGATTATGGCGATTTTACACAATACTTCAATCTTATTGGCAATCCGGTAGTATGGCATGCCGACAAGCAGGCGTTTGAGTATGTCAATAAGGGACATGATGTATATGGGAATTATGCTTTCCAGACATTCCCTGAGTGGCTTTTCGAAAATGCTCCTATATTGGAGTATCCCGGGCATCCCCGTTTCAGCTACTTGTTAGATTCTGCCAATCCTATTGTTTTGGGAGAGTGCGCTCCTATTAATGCTTTTATGGCCAAGAATTACTATAATGATTATGCACAAAATGACATGTCGCAACTTTCGTCCTGCTGGTTGGGTCGCTATGGAGAGGTATTGGAGGCAAGTGATATTTTCACCGATGTATGCTTGAAGTATAATGGCGAAACGGTTTGTGACAGTACGGTGGAGTATTTGGAATTGGAATTTCCCTATATGTGGGAGCAACCGAAGGGAGAGTATGAGTTGACTTTGCTGAATGAGAATGTCGAGGTGGATGGTTTGCAAGGGAAGAGTTTCTTGCAGGTAAATTACGATGCCACGAAAGAAGACTGGACTGCTCCTACTTTGCAGATGTTGCAGTTCTGCAATACCGACGGTCGTGTCACCGACCGCTTTGAGCGACCGGCCGATGGCGTATTGGAGTTTGCCGGTGGTGACTTTAATTATAACTATTATAGCGAATATTATAGTGGTTACTTCGATTGTAAGGAAATGACGGTAGCCGTGAGCTATGCTCCGTATGGAACCGAGTCTTGGCAGGTATTGCCCGTGGAGGAGATTCCCGATTTGTATCGTTATCCGGCCTTCGGCTATTTCTATCGCGGTGCTTTGGATGTCGTGAATGTCGAGAGCGAAACGCTGTGGTACGATTTGAAGGTAGAGCTTACCGACCCGACGGGAAACAAGCAGTTGCAGGTTATATCGCCGGCTTTCAAGATAAACGATGTGTCGGCAGTAAACTGCGTGAGCGCTCGTGACAGCCGTGTGTATGTGGCAGGCGATGTGTTGTATCTGAGCGATGTTGCCGATGAAGTGACGCTGTATGATCTTGCAGGCCGGGAAGTAAAACGTGCTACGGCTGTGCAACAACTCTCGGTAGCCGACCTCGATGGTGTGTATGTAGTGCGTGTCCTCTGCAACAATAGTGTGCAGGTAGATAAAGTAGCTATCCGGTAAAGGTGGAGTGTAACCCGCCATCGTGTTTATATCGATAAGGATACGGCGCCTTACCGCCATCGTACTCTTGCCTCGCGGCCTCCGCGGGGCTTTTTTTATAGTGACTTGCCATGGTGGAGAGTATGCGATATGCAACGCACCGTTGCAGGAGAGAGGGGCACCTTGTACTATCTTTGCATAACATAGGCTTCGGCTCGACTATGAAAAGCGAAAAACTTCGTCTTTCGCTTTTTATTGTGCTCGCCTTGCACTATCTTTTCATAACATAGGCTTCGGCTCGACCATGAAAAGCGAAAAACTTTGTCTTTCGCTTTTTATTGTGCTCGCCTTGCACTATCTTTGCCATCTACATGAAGAAAATCGTACTATCGCTATATTTGTTGGCCACAGTCGTGGCTGCGTGGGCTTATCGTCCCGATGTGACGTTCGTTTCGCCGCTGAATATCCCGTTGGTGTTGAGTGCCAATTTCGGCGAGCTGCGTTCCAATCATTTCCATTCGGGGCTCGACTTCAAGACGCAGGGGCGCACCGGCCTGCCGGTTTTTGCGGCCGACAGCGGCTATGTGTCGCGCATTGCCGTCTCGCCGTGGGGGTACGGACATGCGTTGTATATCACACATCCGTCGGGCTACACAACGGTCTACGGCCATTTGTTGTCGTTCGCTCCCTTCATTGCCGACCGTGTGCGCGAGATGCAATACGAGCGCGAGAGTTTTGCCATAGATACCTTGTTGGCTCCCGGCGCAATACCCGTCTCCCGCGGTATGCGTGTGGCTACGAGCGGCAATACCGGTTCGTCGGGTGGTCCGCACCTGCACTTCGAGGTGCGTCACACCGAGAGCGAGTCGCCCATCGACCCGCTGCCGTGGTTTGCCCGCAAGATAAAAGACAACATAGTCCCCGAGCCGCGGCAGTTGGCGCTCTATCCCCATGATGGCGTGGTGGACGGCAAGCATCGCAAGGCGGTGCGGTCGTTGCAGGCGCAAGGAGGCAATGTATATACAACCGCTGCGTTTACGGCTTGGGGCGAGGTGTCGGTGGGTATTAAGGCCTACGACCGCATGAGCGGTACATCCAATATCTACGGCGTGCGCTCGGTGAAGTGCTGGATGGACGACTCGCTGCTCTATGAGTCGCTGGTTGACAGCATCACGTTTGCCGAGACACGTTACGTAAACTCGCTTATCGACTACGATGAGCTGCGCAGCAACAACGGTTCGACCATCATGCGCACCTACATAGCGCCCGGTAACCACCTGTCGACAATCTATGGCGATGTGTCAAACCACGGTATTTTTGTCGTAGATGAGGCGCGTACCTATCGGGGACGCTTCGAGCTGACCGACTACTACGGCAACCGTTCGACGGTGCGTTTCACCATCAAAGGTACGCCCGGCGAAACGACGCCTCCGGCGGCGACGGGCGAGCTCTTTGCCTATGACCGCGCCAACAGCTGCGAAACCGACGATATGCGCTTCTCCCTGCCCGAAGGTGCCTTATACGAAGATATCACGTTTACTCACAGCGCCGAGGAGAGCAGTCGATACTACTCGGCATTGCACAAGCTGCACAAGCCGACGGTACCCCTGCATACGTGGGGCGAGCTGGCGCTGAAACTCACCTGCGACACCTTGCCCGACAGTTGCTACTATATGGTGTATATACGCAACGGCCGCAAGTCGCCCGTCGTAGGCCGCTATGATGCGGGATGGTATGTAGCCCGCGTGCGCGACTTGGGTACGTATGCCGTGGCGGCCGATACGGTACCGCCGACGATTACACCCCTCAACTCGGCGAAGTGGGGTGCCAACGGCGTGGTGTCGCTGAAAATAACCGATGCCGGCAGCGGCATCGCCTCGTACAGGGGCGAGATAGACGGCATGTTCTGCCTCTTTGAGTATGACGCCAAACGCAGCCGCCTCACCTGCCGCCTGAAAAATACGCCGCTCACACGGGGCGGTTCGCACCGTCTTGTGATGACGGTCACCGACCAGTGCGGCAACCGAAAAGTTTTGAAACGAACATTTACATGGTAAAATAAAAACGCTTAACCTAAAAATCTATGAAGAGAATAACATCAGTTTTGTTTGCTGCGATGCTTCTCCCTGCCGGGGCATGGGCTTGTACAGGTCTTATTGCCGGCGCCGGCGCTACTGTCGACGGCAGTGTCATGATTACCTATTCGGCCGACTCGCATACGCTTTACGGTGCACTCACATCGACTCCCGCTGCCGACTGGCAGCCCGGTGATATGCGCCAAATCGTAGAGTGGGATACCGGCAAGCCTCTTGGTGCCATCCCCCAAGTGCCGCATACTTACGCCGTAAACGGCAATATGAACGAGCACCAGTTGGCTATCGTAGAGTCTACGTGGGGCGGTCGTCCCGAGTTGGTCGATACGCTGGGGCTTATCGACTACGGCTCGTTGATACAATTAGGATTGGAACGTGCCCGCACGGCCCGCGAGGCCATTCAGGTGATGACCGACTTGGTGAAAGAGTACGGTTATTACAGCAGCGGCGAGTCGTTCTCCATAGCCGACCCCAATGAGGCGTGGATTATGGAACTGATAGGCAAAGGCCCCGGTCGCAAGGGCGCCGTATGGGTAGCCATACGCATACCCGACGACTGCATATCGGGACACGCCAACCATCCCCGCATCCATCAGTTCCCCCTCGACGACCCCGAGAACTGCCTCTATTCGCCCGATGTCATATCGTTTGCCCGTGAAGAGGGATACTTCAACGGTATCAACAAAGATTTCAGCTTCTCCAAGGCGTACGGCGTACTCGACTATGGCGCATTGCGCGGTTGCGAAGCCCGCGTATGGAGTTTCTTCCGTCGTTATGACAGCAATATGGACAAGTATTTGCGTTATCTCGAAGGTGAGAGCGAGACGCCCTTCCCCCTCTATATACGTCCCTCGCGTAAACTTACGTTGCGCGAAATGAAAGATGCCATGCGCGACCACTTCGACGGCACACCCTACGATATGCACAACGATATGGGCGGTGGCCCCTTCAATGCGCCATACCGTTTCCGTCCCATGTCGTTCGAAGTCAATGGCAAGACCTACCTCAACGAGCGTGCCATTGCCACCCAGCAGACCGGATTTACGTTGGTGGCTCAGATGCGCCGCAACTTGCCCGATGCCATAGGCGGCATACAGTGGTTTGGTGTCGATGATGCCAACACCTGCGTCTACGTACCCATGTATTGCTGCCTGACCGAGGTACCGCTCTGTTTCAGCCCCGAGAACGGCTCTATGTACGACTTCTCGTGGACATCGGCATTCTGGGTATATAATTGGGTAGCCAACATGGCATATACCCGCTACAACCCCATGATAGGCGACATAAGAGCCGTACAGGAGGAGTTGGAAAACGGCTTCGAAAATAACACGGCGGCCGTAGACAGCACGGCATTGGCGCTCTATAATCAAAATCCCGCCGAGGCGGTAGCCTACCTTACCCGTTACAGCAACGATGCCGCCATGAGCAGCACGGCGCGCTGGAAAGAGTTGGGCGAGTCTCTTATGGTGAAGTTCCTCGACGGTAATGTGAAAGCGCAGAACCCCGACGGAACGTTCCGTACCAATGACTACGGCATGCCCGACGGAGTGCAATTCCCCGGTTATTCGCGCGAATATTACGAAGATGTGGTACGTAGGACCGGCGATAGATTCCTGCAAAAGGATATAAATATAAGATGACAGGAAACGAAAGTGATAAAATCTCTTTACTTTTGTTTTGAATAGGTTTTTATCACTATATTTGTAAGATATAGGAAGCGGGTGGGGCAGACTGCCATCGGAAACAACGTTTGCGTTTCTCTGCCTGTATCCGTTACAGGATACCCCGACACCGTATTTGATTAACTTATTAAACAATACAATATGGAAAACGAAGCATTATTGAAAGAAGTAACAGCCAAAGCACAAGTTTGGCTTGGCGAAGGTTATGATGAGGAAACACGCGCTGCCGTAAAGGCAATGCTCGACAATCCTGACCATACCGAGTTGATAGAGAGTTTCTATCGCGACCTCGAATTCGGTACGGGCGGTTTGCGCGGTATCATGGGCGCAGGAACCAATAGAATGAATATCTATACCGTAGGTGCAGCAACGCAAGGACTGGCCAACTATTTGAAGAAGAATTTCGCTTCACTTCCGCTTATCTCGGTTGCCGTAGGCCACGACTGTCGCAACAACAGCCGCCGTTTTGCCGAAATCTCGGCCGACATCTTCTCGGCCAATGGCATCAAAGTATATCTTTTCGACGCATTGCGTCCCACGCCCGAGGTGTCGTTTGCCATTCGCGAGCTGGGCTGTCAGGCCGGTATCAATCTCACGGCATCGCACAACCCCAAAGAGTATAACGGATACAAGGCATATTGGAGCGACGGCGCACAAGTGATAGCCCCCCACGATACGGGTATCATTGAAGAGGTGAACAAGATAACCAATATAGCCGACATCAAGTTTAAGGGCAATCCCGAGTTGATACAAATCATAGGCGAGGAGATAGACAAAAAATTCCTCGACCGCATCAAGACCCTTTCGCTTTCGCCCGATGTGATTGCCAAACACCACGACATTCCCATTGTGTACACACCTATACACGGTACAGGCGTACGCTTGATACCTGCCTCGCTCAAAAACTTCGGCTTTACCAACATCATTCACGTGCCCGAGCAAGACGTGGTAAGCGGCGACTTCCCCACCGTTGTTTCGCCCAACCCCGAGGAGCCTGCTGCCCTCGACCTCGCCGTGAAGCGTGCCAAAGAGACGAATGCCGAGCTGGTTATGGCAAGCGACCCCGATGCCGACCGTATTGGTATCGCCGTGAAGAACGACAAGGGCGAGTGGATATTGGCCAACGGCAACCAGATAGTGATGCTCATGCTCAACTATATCATGACTACCTATCAGGAGCGCGGCCTCTTGAAAGGCAACGAGTTTATCGTGAAGACCATTGTTACCACCGAGACCATCAAGACCATTGCCGAACGCAACAATATCAAGATGTACGACTGCTATACCGGTTTCAAATGGATTGCTTCCGTGATACGTGAGCTCGAAGGCAAAGAGCGCTACATCGGCGGCGGTGAGGAGAGCTACGGCTTCCTGGCCGAAGACTTCGTGCGCGACAAAGATGCCGTATCGGCTATGTCGCTGATGGCCGAGATTGCTGCCTGGGCAAAAGACCGCGGCATGACCATGTACCAGATGATACAAGATATCTACATCAAATATGGCTTCTCGAAGGAGAAAGGCGTATCGGTAGTACGCAAAGGCAAACAAGGTGCCGAGGAGATTGTTGCCATGATGAAAGCATTCCGCGAGAACCCCCTCAAAACATTGGGCGGTTCGCCGGTTGTTATGGTGAAAGACTTCCAGTCGCTGACAGCTACCGACGACAAGGGTAATGTGACGAAACTCGATATGCCTTGCACCTCGAACGTGTTGCAATACTTCACGGCCGAAGGCGACAAAGTATCGGTTCGCCCCTCTGGTACAGAGCCTAAGATTAAATTCTATATGGAGGTACGCGGTATTCCTATGACATGCTATGCCGACTACGACAAAGCCAACGAATTGGCCGACGCCAAGATAGAAGCCTTCAAGAAAGATTTGGGTATCTGATTTCTTTACAGATAGAAAACAGCAACGGCGGAGTAGGAGACTACCCCGCCGTTTTTTTGTCGCAATCCTTTCGCTGCTATTCCTTAGCTTGCTCTGTGCCTTTCTGTCAGAATATCCTGTATGAGTTACGGCTGTGAAAGCCTAAAAACGCCCCGTGCAATCTCTTAAAGGCTACACGGGGCGTATATATAGATGTATCATGTAATGCCGATGAGGCTTGTCGGCTTACGGTCAGGCAATAACCAACTCTTTCATCTTCTCGAAGGCTTCGGGGAGTTTCTCAAAGTCTTTTCCGCCGGCTTGTGCGAAGTGGGGTTGTCCACCACCGCCGCCTTGTATCAGGCGAGCTGCTTCGCGGACGATTTGCGAGGCGTTCTTGCCTTGTGCAACTAAGTCGTCGCTCAGAGCCACAGTCAGTAACGGTTTGTTGTTGTCGTTGATGTTGAATGTGGCAGCTACGAATGCAGTCTGTTGGGGCATCTCTCCGCGTATCTCGAAGGCTATGTTTTTGATTAAAATAGGCATCATAGGACCTCTGTATGATACAATGCGTATGTTGTTGACAACTTGTGCTTCTTGTATCATCGACGCTTTTATTTGAGCCGATTTTTCGTGTGCGAACTCTTCGATCTGGTGACGCAAGTCGGCATTCTCGGCAATATGCTTCTCTACGGCTTGTCGCAGGTTGGGAGCGTTGTTAAATAGCGAGCTGATTTGTTTCAACGTGTCTTGCAGGCGGTACATGGCCTCTTCTGCCTGAATGCCTGTAATAGCTTCGATACGGCGAATACCGGCAGCGATAGAGCTTTCCGAGAGGATGCGTATCATACCTATGTTGCCCGTGTTGGGAACATGCGTACCGCCGCATAACTCTATCGACGTGCCGTAGCGAACCACACGAACATCTTCACCGTATTTCTCTCCGAAGAGAGCCATAGCACCCATGGCGCGTGCCTCGGCGATGGGCATGTGACGGTGTTCGTCGAGCGGTATGGCCATGCGTACTTTTGCGTTGGCAAGTCTCTCTACTTGGCGCAACTCTTCGTCGGTTACTTTCTGGAAGTGAGAGAAGTCGAAACGCAATGAGTAAGGCGATACATACGAACCTTTTTGCTCGACATGTTTACCTAATACCTCGCGTAATGCCTCGTGCAACAAGTGGGTTGCTGTGTGGTTGCACGATGTGGCCATACGTGCTTCCTTGTTGATAACGGCACGGAACGTGGCGGTCACGTCTTGCGGCAGAGTATCGCTTATGTGTACGGCAAGGTTGTTTTCCTTCTTGGTGGTGGTGATTTCGGTGCTTTCGTCGCCGTTGATGAGCATGCCGCTGTCGCCTACCTGTCCACCCATTTCGGCATAGAAAGGCGAGCGGTCGAGTACGATTTGGTAGAACTCGCGATTTTTTTGTTTTACCTTGCGGTAGCGCAATATGCGGGCTTCGCACTCATCGCAGTCGTAACCGACAAATTCGGGTTCACCCTCGCGCAACGTTATCCAGTCGCCGGTTTCTACGGCTGCGGCATTGCGGGCGCGTTCCTTTTGTTGTTGCATCTCTTTGTTGAAAGCAACGGTGTCGACTGTCATGCCGTTTTCTTTGAGTATCAGCTCGGTAAGGTCGAGCGGAAAACCGTAGGTGTCGTAGAGCGTAAAGGCGTCTTTACCGTCGATGACAGTTTTGCCTTGTGCTTTGGCTTCTTCTATAATCTTGTCGAGTAGTCTGATACCGGTATCCAGCGTGCGCAAGAAAGCCTCTTCCTCCTCTTTTATCACTTTGGCGATGAGGTCTCTTTGAGCAATCAATTCGGGATAGGCATCGCCCATCGTCTCTATGAGTACGTCTATGAGACGGTAAAGGAAAGCGTTACGCAGTCCTAAGAAGGTGTAGCCATAGCGTACGGCACGGCGCAAGATGCGGCGTATTACGTAGCCTGCTTTGGCATTCGACGGCAGTTGCCCGTCGGTAATGGAGAAGGCTATGGTACGTATGTGGTCGGCAATGACGCGCATGGCGATGTCGTCTTGCTCGTTCTCGCCATATTGTTTGCCGCAGATATTGCCTATTGCGCCGATGATGGGTTGGAATACGTCGGTGTCGTAGTTCGACTTTTTCCCTTGCAAAGCCATGCACAAGCGTTCGAATCCCATACCGGTATCTATCACTTTGGCGGGCAGCGGTTCCAATGAACCGTCGGCTTTGCGGTTATATTGCATAAATACGAGATTCCATATCTCTATCACCAGCGGATTGCTTTGGTTTACCAATGTCTTGCCATCGACGGCAGCTCTTTCCTCGTCGCTGCGCAGGTCGATGTGTATCTCCGAGCAAGGACCGCAAGGACCTGTTTCGCCCATTTCCCAAAAGTTGTCGTGGCGGTTTCCGTTGAGGATGTGGCTCTCGGGCAGATGCTTGCTCCAATGTCCGGCAGCCTCGTTGTCGCGTTCAAGCCCCTCGGGTTCGTAGCCTTCGAATACAGTGGCATATAGGCGGTCGGGGTTGAGTTTAAGAACCTCTACGAGGTATTCCCAAGCCCAGTCGATGGCTTCTTTCTTGAAATAATCGCCGAACGACCAGTTGCCCAGCATCTCGAACATGGTGTGGTGATACGTGTCGTGTCCTACCTCTTCGAGGTCGTTGTGTTTGCCGCTTACGCGCAAGCATTTTTGTGAGTCGGCCACGCGGTGGTATTTGGCAGGGTGGTTACCTAAAATAATATCTTTGAATTGGTTCATGCCCGCATTGGTAAACATCAACGTGGGGTCGTCTTTTATTACCATGGGAGCAGAGGGAACTATCTGATGTCCTTTGGAACGAAAAAACTCTTTGAAGGACTCCCTTATTTCTTTTGCTGTGTACATAAACTTTATAATAAATGTTATATTATCACATCGTAGAACAATGTTTTGGAGAGGTAAATTTATTTTTGAAAACCGTTTGCAAAAATAGCTCAAAATATTAACTTTGCGCCTATCGGGCATCAAAAAAGTATGTAGCTATCAGCTTTTTTTCTTTATATACGCCATCATGCTCATTTATGAAATAACGAAGAATGGGAAAGAGAAGATTTTATATATTTAATCCTCAGACGCTTACATACGACCCCGTGCGCCATTCCCTGTGGAAGAAGGGGTGGTCGGTAATACGCCATCTGCTGCTTAGTGCATTTTTGGGCGCGATTTTGTTGCTTGTGATATATTTCTTTTTCGGTTCTCCCAAAGAGCGGGTACTTGAATATGAGAATGCCCGTTTAGAGTCGCAATACAAGCTCCTTTCACGTCGTGTCGACGATATAATGGTTGTGCTCGACGACATCAAACAGCGTGACAATAACCTCTATCGTGTCATCCTGCAAGCCGAACCTATTGCCGACGATGTGCGCAACGCCGGAGGCAATACGGCGCGTTACGACGAGTTGTTGCGCATGCCCGACGGCGAGTTGGTGGCGTCGCTGACACAGAAGGTCGACCTTCTCTACCGCAATCTTTATGTGCAAAACAACTCATTCGATGAGCTGGTAGATTTGGCATATCAGCAGGAAGACCGCATCAAGCATCTGCCGGCCATTCAGCCGGTATCGAACAAAGACCTTAAACACACCGCCTCGGGTTACGGTTGGCGTGTCGACCCTATCTACAATACTCGCAAGTTTCACGAAGGTATGGATTTCAGCGCGGCTATCGGAACGCCTGTATATGCTACCGGCAATGCCGTTGTCAAGGAGACCGGTTGGCAGCAAGGTTATGGCAATACCATCGTGCTCGACCATGGTTATGGCTACATCACCCGCTATGCCCACCTGAGTCAGATTTTAGTTTCAAAAGGGCAGCAGGTTGTCAGAGGCGAGAATATAGGCAAGGTAGGCAATACGGGAAAAAGTACAGGCCCTCACTTGCATTACGAGGTGATATACAAGGGTCAGGTACAAAATCCTGTCAACTACTATTTTATGGATCTTACGCCGGAGGAGTACGACCGCATGATACAAATTGCCGAGAACCAAGGACGTGTAATGGACTGATGTATGGATAAGAAGAAAAACGATACCCGAGACGCTAAGATGTTTTATTCTATTACCGAGGTGGCGCAAATGCTCGATATCCCGGCATCGACGTTGCGATATTGGGAAAAAGAGTTGCCGTCTATCAATCCGCGCAAAAGCAAAGGCGGTACTCGCAAATACACTGCCGAAGATATACAAGAGTTGCGCATCATATATCGTCTCGTCAAGCAGGAAGGACATACGATAGAGGGGACGAAGAAACATCTGCAACGGAGTCGTCGTCCCGAAATGAAAAAACAAGATGCTTTGGAACGATTGTGTGCCATTCGCGAAGAGTTGGCCGGAATTGTCGAAGAGTTGGAAAAGATTATTTCGCGTGACAAGTGACCGGTAACAAAACGGGTTCAGGCAGTTATTTCCCGATACATTCTCTTAAAAAGTCGGCAACGACAAAGGTGCTTCCTCCTACAAAAACGACATCGTGGCTGTCGCTTGCAGCACGGGCGGCATGGTAGGCCTCGGCGACAGAGGCATAGGTCGTCCCTTTCAGTCCGTGTTCCGCCCCTATACGGGCAATCTCTTCGGCCTTCATGGCACGGGCTACCGAGGCTTGCGTAAAGTAATAAATGGCATCGGTGGGGAGCATGGATATTACCCCCGATATATCCTTGTCGTTGACCATGCCAATGACTATGCGCAACTGCTTATGGGGTGTTGCATTTAGTTGCCGGGCTATATATTGCATCCCGCCGGTGTTGTGCCCGGTGTCGCATATCACGGTAGGTGAGGTCGATACGATTTGCCAACGGCCTTGTAAGCCCGTGAGGGATGTTACATGGGCAAAACCTTCTTTTATGGCCTCGTCGGTGATGGTAAAACCCTCTTCGCGCAATATCTCTATGGCTGTAAGGACTGTCGCGGTGTTTTTCTTTTGATATTCTCCGCCCAACTCGCCCCATACGTCGCCGGCCAAGGTCTCTTTATATAACCAACCTTTGTGCGAGGCTTCGGCCTGAGCGTAACAGTTTCTCTCTTCGGCATACAAGATGGGAGCGTTGCACGACCGGGCTTTCTCGTCGAATACGTTCTTTGTCTCGTCTGTCGCTTCGCCTATCACTACCGGTACATGCGGTTTTATGATGCCGGCTTTTTCCCGTGCGATGCTCGGCAGGTCATGTCCCAACATTTGTACGTGGTCGAGACTTATATTGGTAATAATGCTCAGCTCGGGAGTAATCACATTGGTCGTGTCTAACCGTCCTCCTAAGCCGACCTCTATGACAGCAACGTCGATTTGTTGTGAGGCAAAATAGTCGAAAGCCATAAAGGTGGTCAGCTCGAAGAACGATGGCCTGAAAGAAAACGCCGCGTCGGCATGTTGTGAGAGAAATGCCAATACTCGTTCGCGCGGTATCATTTCGCCGTCGACTTTGATACGTTCTCTGAAATCGATAAGGTGCGGCGAGGTATATAATCCCGTTTTATATCCACTGCAAGCAAGAATAGCGGCCAGCAGGTGCGAAGTGGAGCCTTTCCCGTTGGTACCGGCAATGTGTATGCTCTTAAATTGTCGGTGAGGATGCCCGAAATAACGGTCTAAACACTCGGCATTTTGCAATCCCGGTTTGTAAGCTCCGGCACCTATTTGTTGGTACATGGGAAAGCGGTTGTACAACTCTGCAATTTGTTCTTCGTATGTTTTCATAAAGATGAATTCAGTAAATGATATATCCGGCTACGCCGGCTAAGACGATAATCATGATAGGGTGTACCTTTGTGAAGTAGGCGAGGGCAAAAGCTATGGCAGCTATTGCGATACTGAATGTGTTGTCGGTAAAGTTCTCGCGGTTCATCAGTAACAAAGCTGCTGCACCTATCAGACCTACGACCACCGGCCGAAGCCCTGCAAATATACTCTTTATAATGGGATGGTCTTTGTGTTTTAGGATAAAGCGGCTTATCAGAAGCACCAGCAAGAACGACGGAAGGCATACGGCGAATGTCGCTATCAGCGACCCCCATACGTTCCCTGTTACTGTATATCCGATATAGGTGGCGCTGTTGATACCGATGGGGCCCGGCGTCATTTGAGAAATAGCTACTATGTCGGTAAATTCGGTTTGGGTTATCCATGGTGCCTCTTCGCCCCAATGTACCACCTCTACCGCCTCATGTTGTATGAGTGACAGCATGGCATAGCCGCCGCCAAACCCGAACAACCCTATTTTCAGATAGGTGAGAAAAAGATTCAGATATACTATCATTGCTGTCTAATCGTTTCGTCTTTTGTTTTTGCGTTGGTATCGTTGCTTGTTCAAATAGTATAAGTAGCCGCCTACACCGCCTAATATGATGAAGAGAATAGGCGACAGGCCTCCCATCCAAATGGCAAGTGCCACCGCTACGGGTATGAGTATAGTCCATCGGTTGAGGCGGGCTGCCTTGGCTGTCGTAATCACCGGGGCAAGAATAAGGGCTACCACCGCGGGGCGTATCCCCTTGAATATGCTTGCCACTGTGGGATTGTTATATATTTGCGAGAAGAAGATAGCTATCAGCAATATGGCCACGAAGCTGGGCAATATGGTACCTGTTGCCGCCACGATACTTCCTTTAAGTCCGCGTAGTTTGTTGCCGACCAATACGGATATGTTTACTGCCAATATTCCGGGTAATGATTGTGCAACGGCAAGCTCGTCCAAGAATTCTTCTTTTTCTATCCAGCGATATTTATCTACCACTTCGCGCTCTATAAGCGGAATCATAGCCCATCCTCCGCCAAAGGTGAAGCCGCCTATTTTGAAAAACGTGGTAAATAATTGCCAATACAAGTTTCCCTTCATTCTTTCATATAGTGTTAGCTGCGCGCAAAGGTAAGCATTTTTGTATTACCTTTGCATCCCGAAAAGGCGTTGCTGTGAGCCATACCGCACTCTGTTGTGTTTTATACTGTGTTATGGTCGTGCGGCGCCGTACCATATCACTATAATTATAGTTTTTGACGATATGTTTACCGCAAGTGCCAAGAAAAAAGAGAATATCGCCGAGTATCTGCTCTACATGTGGCAGATCGAGGATATTATACGTGCCAGCCAGTTGAATATAGACCGCATACAAAGCGAGATTATAGACCTTTATAGTGGTTTGTCCGATGAGCAACGTAAGCAGTTGCGCGATTGGTACGAGAGTCTTATCGACATGATGCGTGCCGAGGGCGTGACGGAGAGAGGACATTTGCAAATCAACAAAAACGTCATTATTGAGCTCACCGATTTGCACCTCCGCCTGTTGCGTTCGCCCCGCGAGCCCTTCTATACAGCTGCTTTTTATAAGGCTTTGCCCTATATTGTGGAGTTGCGTGCCAAGTCGAAGTCCGATTCGGCCGGTGAGTTGGAGACATGCTTCAATGCCCTTTACGGTATCCTTCTCCTGCGTTTGCAGCATAAAGAGATAAGCCCCGAGACGCAAAAGGCCATGAAAGATATATCGGCTTTCATCATGACGCTTGCCGAGAAATACAACCTTGACAAAAAAGGGGAATTGGAGTTGTAAGACTTTACGTTCGATATATAAAATTCATTACAATTATAAATATAGTTTATGAGCATACTTACTGACGAAATAGCCAAACGACGCACTTTCGCAATCATAAGTCACCCCGATGCCGGTAAAACGACACTTACCGAGAAACTTTTGCTCTTCGGAGGAGCTATCCACATAGCAGGAGCCGTGAAATCGAATAAGATAAAACGGACGGCTACCAGCGACTGGATGGAGATAGAGAAACAGCGTGGTATATCGGTGGCTACGTCGGTGATGGGATTTAACTATGGCGATTATAAGATAAATATCCTCGATACGCCCGGTCACCAAGATTTTGCCGAGGATACCTACCGCACCCTTACGGCAGTGGACAGTGTGATTATTGTCGTCGATGTAGCCAAGGGTGTCGAGCAACAAACCCGCAAGCTCATGGAGGTGTGTCGTATGCGCAATACGCCGGTCATCGTCTTTGTCAACAAGCTCGACCGTGAGGGTCGCGATGCTTTCGATATTCTCGACGAGTTGGAGAGCGAGCTAAAAATCGGGGTGCGTCCTCTTTCGTGGCCCATAGGAATAGGGGCAACCTTCAAGGGCGTATATAATATGTATGAAAACAACCTCAATCTGTTTACACCCAATAAGCAAGTCGTTACCGAGCGTGTAGAGGTGGATGTGGAGTCGCCCGAACTCGACGACTATATCGGCGCCGCCGAGGCCGGGAAGTTGCGTGCCGACTTGGAGTTGCTCAATGGCGTATATCCCGATTTTGAGGTCGCAGACTATCTCTCGGGCAAATTG
The DNA here is from genome assembly GCA_944321085.1 of uncultured Barnesiella sp. Taxonomy (GTDB): domain Bacteria; phylum Bacteroidota; class Bacteroidia; order Bacteroidales; family Barnesiellaceae_A; genus Barnesiella_A. Next base: position 25,071 of record CALUJY010000012.1, on the reverse strand, counting down.
GCTCCGGTATTCTTTGGCTCGGCACTCAATATGTTTGGTGTCAAAGAGTTGCTCGATTGTTTCGTACAGATAGCTCCTGCGCCGCGACCTATCAATGCCGTAGAACGCACGGTCGTTCCATCGGAAGAGAAATTCACAGGCTTTGTCTTTAAGATACACGCCAATATGGACCCGAACCACCGCAGTTGCATCGCCTTTGTAAAGGTTTGTTCGGGGCATTTCGAGCGTAATGCCAACTATAAGCATATTCACAGCGGTAAGATGATGCGTTTTAGCAGCCCTACGGCTTTTATGGCACAGAAAAAGTCGGTAGTCGACGAAGCCTTTCCCGGCGATATTGTGGGATTACCCGATACCGGTAACTTCAAGATAGGCGACACGCTTACCGAGGGCGAAGAGCTCCACTTCAAAGGCCTGCCCAGCTTCTCGCCTGAACTATTCAAGTATATCGAGAATGCCGACCCGATGAAGGCAAAGCAGTTGCAAAAAGGTATAGACCAACTGATGGACGAAGGTGTGGCGCAGTTATTTGTCAATCGTTTCAATGGCCGCAAGATTATAGGCACCGTGGGGCAGTTGCAGTTTGAGGTTATACAGTACCGTCTGTTGCACGAGTACGGAGCGCAATGTAGCTGGGAGCCCATCAGTCTATACAAAGCCTGCTGGATAGAGAGCGATGACGCCGAAGAACTCGACAATTTCAAGCGACGCAAAGCACAGTATATCTGTTCCGACAAAGAGGGGCGCGATGTCTTTATGGCCGACTCGGGATATGTGTTGCAGATGGCGCAAAGCGATTTTCCTCATATCCGTTTTCACTTCACTTCTGAGTTCTGATATTTTGTTGCATGGCAAGATAGATAAGGTCGTGCAGCATTTTGCGAGGAGATGTATCCATAAGAATGAGTGAAAAATAATTTGTCGTTGCAATATTGCGATAAAATCTTATTATCCGTATCTTTGTAAATGGAAAGAGAGCGCATTTTACTGTTTGTGCGATAAATCGGCAAAACAGATGAGCGGAATCTCTCTTGCCACAGCAATAAACAATCAATGGGTAAGTAACATGGGTACAATTAATTGCGTGGGAATACTCACCTCGGGAGGTGATGCCCCCGGCATGAATGCAGCAATTCGTGCAGTGACGCGTTCAGCTATCTATAACGGTTTTGAAGTGAAAGGTATCTATCGTGGATACAGAGGCCTTATCACGGGCGAGATAGTTCCATTCAGAACAGAAAATGTCAGTAACATCATACAACATGGCGGTACTATCCTCAAAACGGCACGTTGCAAGGAGTTTGAGACGCCCGAGGGGCGCAAGCAGGCTTACGATACGCTTGTAAAGGAGGGTATCAATGCGTTGGTCGTTATAGGTGGCGACGGTTCGTTGACAGGTGCCCGCATTTTTGCACAAGAATACGATTTCCCCATCGTGGGCTTGCCCGGCACTATCGATAATGACCTCTATGGTACCGACCATACCATCGGTTACGATACAGCCCTCAATACGATTATGGAGGCTGTCGATAAAATTCGCGATACGGCGACTTCGCACGAACGGCTTTTCTTTATCGAGGTCATGGGACGCGATGCCGGCTTCCTTGCTCTCAACGGCGCTATTGCTACCGGATGTGAAGCCGCGATTATCCCCGAAATATCTACCGAAATAGACCAGTTGGAAGAGCTGGTAAAGAACGGTTTCCGCAAATCGAAAAACAGTAGTATCGTACTCGTTGCCGAGAGTCCCACTACAGGCGGTGCCATCCATCTTGCCGAACGGGTAAAGAATGAGTATCCGCAATATGATGTGCGTGTAACCATCCTTGGTCATATACAGCGTGGCGGTTCTCCCACGGCACACGACCGTATTTTGGCAAGCCGTATGGGTGCAGCAGCTATCGACGCTTTGCTCGACGGGCAGCGCAATGTAATGGTGGGCATCCGCAATGACGAGATTGTGTATGTGCCGTTCAGTAAGGCCATCAAGTACGACAAGCCCATCAATCGCGAGCTGTTGAATACGTTGCGTAAACTCTCTATCTGATAATTAACTTGATTTTGCATTATAATGAAGAAAGTATTGGTATTCCTGTTTGTTTCAGTATCCTTGATACTGGCATTAACAGGTTGTGAAGAAACTGTAAAATCGACTTACCGCATTGAGGTGAGCGATATGAGTACTAATAGTCAAGCGAATTTGTTACTTCAAATAGCTGTCAGCGAGTATGTTGCCGAGTATAACGAAAGCGCCAAGACAGAGTTGCGCACCGAGAAAGAGGCACGCAGCTGGTTCAAGTCCGTTTGTGTCGATATTCAAAACAAAGTGAATGCTTTGCAGTTGCCGGTGCTGGATGACTCGTGGGTATCGTTCGACCTGAGCGACTATACCAATGTCGTGGAGAGCAGGCAAATCTATTTCACGCCCTCAGAGTCGTAAGTAAGTCAGGAAGTCGTTTGCGCCATGTTTTTTTTCCGTGATGTAGTAGGGCATGATGCCTTGAAAGAAAATCTCATACGCACTGTCCAAACCGGTAGTATGGCGCATGCACAGCTCTTTTGCGGTCCCGAGGGGGTAGGCAAGTTCGCTATGGCGATGGCCTATGCCCGATATATACATTGTACCGACCGCGGCGTCGATGATGCGTGCGGCAAGTGTGCCTCTTGTATGCAATACAATGCACTCACACATGCCGATTTGCATTTCGTTTTTCCTATCGTACGTGGTAAAGACAAGAAGAAGACACTTTGCGACGGCTATTTGCCGCAGTGGACGCATTTTATACAGGAAAATTCCTATTTCAGTATCGACAAGTGGCTGAAAACCATTAATGCCGATAACAAGCAGGCAGCCATCTATGCCGACGAGAGCGAAGCGATATGGCATAAAATGATGCTCAAAAGCCTCTCTTCGCCCTATAAAATCATGATTATATGGCTGCCTGAACGCATGAATGCTGAGTGCGCCAACAAGTTGCTCAAACTTTTGGAAGAGCCTGCGCCGCAGACATACTTTTTCTTTGTAAGCAACGACCCTTCCAAGTTGTTGCCTACGGTATTGTCACGTATGCGGCAAATAGCCATGCCCGTCCTTTCGGTCGATGTTATTGCCGATGCTTTGCACCGACAATATGGCGTAAGCGACGATGATGCGCGTGCCGTAGCTGCTCTTTCGGGGGGCAGCTATCTGCGGGCTTGCGACTCTCTCACGCTCAGTGAAGAGAATGATGCCTACTTCGACCTATTTGTGCAAGTTATGCGGTTGGCCTATGCCCGACGTATCAAAGACCTCAAAGAGTGGAGCGAAGAGGTTGCCGGATTCGGACGCGAACGGTTGCGCCATTTCCTGTCGTATGCCGAGCGTATGATACGGGAAAATTTCATTTATAATCTTGCGTGTCCCGATCTGAACTACATGAATGCCAAGGAAACGCAATTCTCGTCGCGTTTCGCTCCCTTTATACACGAACGCAATGTGATGGAAATAAGAAACCTGCTGGAAGAGGCGAACAATGACATAGGGCAGAATGCCAATGCAAAAATCGTGATGTTCGATTTTTGCATCCATCTTATCCTTCTTCTGAAAAAATAGCTTACCGAATATGAAGCCTGAGGCGGGTAAAGTACTTTACGAAGAGCCTGAGGCGAGAACGAAATCTTGTTAGCACTTTCGGAGTAAAGTAGAAGTTCCTGAAATTTTTCGTAACTTTGCCGCCGTTCTTGGATACAAGAGCAGGTCAATAGAACTGTATTGAGAGATGTTATCTGTGAAATCATTATTTGTACGTACCGTTACAGGAGCATTGTTTGTCGCCGTTATCGTAGCCTGCATATTGTGGAGCGAGTATAGCTTCTCTTTGCTCTTTGCCATCATAACCGCCCTGTCAGTAGCTGAGTTTTATCGTCTGGTTGCACCTTTGCATCCTGTTCGTAAGAGTACTACCAATATCGATATTATAGGTGCAGTACTATTGTTTTTTACGATGTATGCCTACGAAACGGGCGACTTCAAGCAAGGCGGCATCGTAGCGGCTCCCTATCTGCTCTATTTCCTTATTCGTTTCATCATGCAGCTCTACGACAAGGAAGAGCGACCGCTCGAAGGGTGGGCGTATAGTTTCCTCGGACAAATATATGTGGCGCTGCCTTTCTCGTTATGTAACATCCTTTATTTTCGTTTCGGTACGCCTCTCATACTTTTGGCCTTGTTTGTCTTTATATGGGCAAACGACACGGGTGCCTATTTGATAGGGTGTACATTGGGGCGTCATAAGCTCTTCGAGCGTATTTCTCCCAAGAAATCGTGGGAAGGCTTTTGGGGCGGCCTGATAGTATCGGTAGGAGTAGGCGTACTGGCATCGTTCTATTTCGATATTCTCAACCTGTGGCAATGGATGGGCTTTGCGCTTACGTGTTCCTTATTCGGAACGTGGGGCGACTTGTGCGAATCACTTATCAAGCGCACATTGGGTGTGAAAGATTCGGGTAATATCCTTCCCGGTCATGGCGGTTGGCTCGACCGTTTCGATAGCGTTTTGCTGGCAGTTCCCGCAGCTATATTATATCTTTTTGTCGTGCTATATATATAAATCCGGCCTCCGATAGCAGGTCTGATATGTTTGTATTCCTTGTGGCCGAATGTCGATAAAGCTGCATCGGGGAATGGTCGTGCTATTGCCGAAAAGGAATTTCTGATATTCCTGCTGAATACCGCAGAGGCAACGGTGGTAAAATATATTGCTGTGGCAAAAAAATCTCTCGTCTGCCACCCTTTGGTAACGACATTTGTCGTATTTTTGTAAGATGTAAGCGCAGCCCCGTCAGGACTGCATAAATACGATATATAAACTTAATTCCTATAATACAGTATAGATATGTACAGGACTAAAACATGTGGTGAACTACGGTTGGCTGATGCCGGTTCTATCGTCACCCTTTGTGGTTGGGTGCAACGCACCCGTAAGATGGGCGGCATGACCTTTGTCGATTTAAGAGACCGTTATGGCATCACCCAGTTGGTATTCAACCAAGAGGTAAATGCCGATTTGTGCGACCAAGCCAATAAACTCGGCCGTGAATATGTTATCCAAGTAATTGGTACGGTGGCTGAGCGCAGCAATAAAAATCCTAAAATGGATACCGGCGAGATAGAGATAATCGTCGACAAACTCAATGTTCTCAATGCCTCTATCGTACCGCCGTTCACAATAGAAGACGATACCGATGGCGGCGACGACTTGCGTATGCAATATCGTTACCTCGACTTGCGTCGCTCGGCCGTGCGTCGCAATTTGGAATTGCGCCATAAAATGGCTTTCGAGGTGCGCCGTTATCTCGATGCTCATCACTTCCTTGAAGTGGAGACTCCTGTGCTTATAAAATCTACCCCCGAAGGCGCACGCGACTTTGTAGTGCCTTCGCGTATGAATCCCGGCGAGTTCTATGCACTGCCGCAGTCGCCCCAAACGTTGAAACAGTTGTTGATGGTTTCGGGTTTCGACCGCTATTTCCAAATCGTGAAATGTTTCAGAGATGAGGATTTGCGTGCCGACCGTCAGCCCGAATTTACGCAGATAGACTGTGAAATGTCGTTTGTAGAACAAGAAGATGTATTGCAAATGTTTGAAGGTATGACGAAGCATCTCTTCAAATATATCAAGAATATCGACTTTACCGACCCATTCCCCCGCATGACGTGGGCCGATGCCATGAAATATTACGGCAGCGATAAGCCCGATATACGTTTCGGAATGAAATTCGTGGAGCTGAAAGACCTCACCGAAGGCAAGAACTTCGGTGTATTCGACAGTGTACCATTTGTTGCCGGTATATGCTGTCCCGGGTGCGCTACCTATACGCGTAAGCAACTCGATGAGCTGACTGAGTTTGTAAAACGTCCGCAGGTAGGAGCCAAGGGGTTGGTATATGTACGGTATGAAGCCAATGGCAACTTCAAGTCGTCGGTCGATAAATTCTATTCGGCCGAAGACCTCAAAGCATGGGCAGAGCGTTTCGGTGCACAACCCGGCGACCTTATGCTGATTCTTGCCGGCGAAACGATGAAGACGCGTAAAGCTCTGTGCGAATTGCGTCTCGAAATGGGTTCGCGTCTCGGTTTGCGCGACAAGAACGTATATGCACCCTTGTGGGTGATAGACTTCCCCCTCTTCGAATGGGACGACGAGACACAACGCTTCTATGCGATGCACCATCCCTTCACATCGCCCAATCCCGAAGATATAGATATGCTCGAATCGAATCCCGGAGCCGTAAGAGCCAACGCATACGATATGGTGGTTAATGGCACGGAATTGGGTGGCGGTTCTATCCGTATTCACGATAGCGTGTTGCAAGACCGCATGTTCAAGGTACTCGGATTTACCGAGGAGCAGGCGCAAGCACAGTTCGGTTTCTTGATGAATGCCTTCAAGTACGGTGCGCCGCCTCATGGAGGTTTGGCCTTCGGTCTCGACCGTTTCGTGTCGCTTTTTGCAGGCCTCGACTCTATACGCGACTGTATTGCATTCCCCAAGAACAACTCGGGACGCGATGTCATGCTCGATGCTCCTTCGCCGATAGCACAAGCGCAGCTCGATGAGTTGAGCATTAACGTTTGCCTCAAAAAAGATTAAGAGCAGCATCGGATGGCTACCGTCAAGGATATAATAGACCTCTTAGAGCAGGTGGCTCCGCCCGCCTTGCAAGAGAGTTACGACAATGCCGGTATCCAAGTGGGCGAGGTGTCGCCCGCTGTGACCGGCGTGTTGTTGTGTCTCGACGTAACGGAAGCGATAGTCGATGAGGCCATCGCTTTGGGAGCCAATCTTATCGTATCGCATCATCCGTTGCTCTTCAAGGGATTGAAACGCGTTACAGGCAATACCTATATAGAACGAGTCGTGATGAAAGCCTTGCGGGGCGGCATCTCTATCTATGCGGCTCATACCAATTTAGATGCAACGCTCGTCAATCGCTATTGGGCTCGTATGCTGGGGCTTGTCGATGTAGAGATATTGCAGCCGGCAACCTCGATGCTTGTAAAAATGGTTGTGTATGTGCCTTGTGAGCATACCGAACAGCTCAGACAGCTCCTCTGCGAAGCCGGTGCCGGTAGCATAGGCAACTATGATTGTTGCAGCTATGTGATGCGGGGTGAGGGTGCGTTCTGTCCCGGCGAAGAGGCGCATCCTTATTGTGGCGAAGCAGGCGTACTACACCGCGAGCCCGAAGACCGTGTAGAGGTGATATTGCCTCGTTACAAATTGGGTAAGGTATTGCAAACCATGCTTGCGGCACATCCATACGAAGAGCCGGCATACGATATAATTCCCCTCGATAACGAGTGGCATGCAGCCGGTAGCGGTGTGATAGGCAACCTGCCGCAAGAGTGCGACGCGATGGACTTTTTGCGGCGCGTGAAACAGACCATGGGCTGCGACAGCATACGGCATACGGCACAAAATCACTCGAAAATAAAACGTGTAGCATTATGCGGCGGTGCCGGCGGTTTTCTCGCCGACGCAGCCTGTCGAGGCAATGCACAACTCTTTATCACCGGTGAGATGGGAGGTTACCACCATTTCCACGAATATGCAGGCCGCCTTATAGTGGCAGAAATAGGTCATTATGAGAGCGAAAAGCACACAAAAGAGATTTTTTACGATGTAATTAGAAAAAAATTCTCTACCTTTGCAATCCATCTTTCAAAGGTAGAATCAAATCCGATAAAATATCTGTAAGCAATGGCTGAAAAGACAAAAGAAAAAGAGTACACAGTAGAGGATAAGTTGAAGTTGCTCTACGAGTTGCAAACGTTATATTCGGAAATAGACCGTATCAAAACTCTTCGCGGTGAGTTGCCTCTCGAAGTAAAAGACCTTGAAGACGAAATAGCCGGGCTCGAAACCCGTATCGAAAAATACAAGGATACCATCGAGGCATGCCGTAGAGATATATCTTCGTATAATGAAGATATACATGTAGCTCATAACAAAATAGAACGCTACAAAACACAACTCGACGGCGTACGCAACAATCACGAATTTGACAAACTCAATAAGGAGATTGAGTATCAAGAGCTCTCGATTGAAGCTCTCGAAAAGAAAATTCGCGAAGCAAACTCTGCCATCGACCATCGCAATGAAGAGTTGCAACAAAATAGCGAGTTGCTCGATGACCGTTCCAAAATGCTCGTAGAGAAAAAAGCCGAGTTGGACGATATAGTTACCGAGACAAAGCAAGATGAAGAAAAGTTGCGCGAGAGAGTGAAGAAACTCGAAACGCAGATAGAGCCTCGCTTGCTTACGGCATTCAAACGCATCCGCAAAAATGCCCGTAACGGACTTGCTGTTGTATATATCCAGCGCGATGCTTGCGGTGGTTGCTTCAACCGTATTCCCCCGCAACGCCAACTCGATATAAAGATGCACAAGAAAATCATCGTTTGCGAATACTGCGGTCGTATTATGGTCGATCCTGAATTGGCCGGTATTGCAGCCGAAGAGGTAAACAAATAATTTATATCGCCATTCATACAGCGGGGGTGAGCCGGGTGGATACATTTGGCGGCACCCCCGTAAATGTATAAAAACGTACGGAGCAGCAGACGATTGTCGTGCCGGAACATGCGGAATATCGTGTCGGCTGCTGCATGTGGGTAAATGTAGTCGTCGCAGACTTTTGGGACGATAGGTGTGTATGAGCTACGACAATAGACAGGTCGGTTACAACAAGTACGATGCTGTGCGTTGTTTCTTTTTCGTAATGACTACTCTAAATATCTTGCAAGATGAGGAAAAAACATGTTGTCCTATGGCTGTTTTTGTTGTGCTTCGCTTTTGTAGTGCAAGCGCAAGACGAGCCGCGTAAGCTACGGTTTTCGGGAGGGCCCAAAGTGGAACTCAACATGTCTAAATATTTTCTTTCTCGGCATTCGGGGGTTGAGAGTGTCATGCGAGCCGGTGTGACAGCCGGTGGATTCATACAATTGGATGTATCAACTCGCTTTGTTATTCGTGCTGAGTTGTTATATCATTATAAAAATTCCTATATTAAGGTGGAAGGGAACAATCCAATTCGTTATTGGGGTATGGAGATACCTATTTATGCCATGTATGTGTGGAATTGTGGTCGCGGGCATCGCATATACATAGGGGCAGGCCCTTATACCGAATTTGGATTTAGTGCGACAGCGTGGTTTAGAGGTAAAAAAATAGACCTATATGCCATCGACCCCGACAATGATGTGTCGGCCATGCGCGATTCTAATACGGGGTTTGCTTTTGCGACGGGATATGAAATGCCATGTGGTTTGCAAATTAATATGACATATAAAATAAGTATATCGAATGTCTTGGATGCTAACAGTAATAAATTCTCGTTTTATCCGATGACAACGAGCATTGGCATAGCATACCGTTTCGGGAAATGACCATACAAGCAGATAATGTAATGGCAATACGTTTGATACTGATTATACTCTTATTCTCTTGCCCGCTGTGGAGCAAAGCGCAAGACGTGTCGGCTGTCGATTCGATATGGGCCGAGCCTGTCGATTCGTTGCAGCCTCTTCCGGCAATGACCGATACGGTAACTGTTGCGAAGAAAGAAAATTTCCTTAAAGCATTCATACGCCAGCTTTTAGGAGGTAACAAAGACAAAACTTTCGAGAAACCCATAGATTTTAGTTTTGCTATTGCTCCTTCATATACCCGTGAGGCAAGTTTCGGTATAGGTGGTATTGTTACCGGTTTGTATCGGTTAGATCGTACCGACTCGGTTATGCAGCCTTCTGATGTTTCGTTTATTGCCAATGCTTCTCTCACAGGCTTCTATAACTTTATGCTCAAAGGTAATACCAATTTCAAGGGCAATCGTTCGCGCCTTATCTATGATGTGGCTTTTTCCAATAAGCCCCTCGACTTTTGGGGAATCTCATACGATGCTTGTGTTTCCAATGCGATGATAAAGTACACGCGTCGTCAGCTCAAATTCAATACTGACTACACATATAAAATATCTTCGGCGTTATACATAGGGGCTACACTCAATCTCAATTACTCTTATATTTCGTCTATCGATGACATGGCATATCTTCAAGGTCAAAAAGATTCATATTTCTTTACAGGTATAGGGCTGTCGTTACAGTACGATACTCGTGATTTTGTACTCAATCCCCGCAAAGGTATATATGTCATGCTTAAAGAGGTTGTGTATCCCGGTCCGTTGGGCAATGCTGGAAAGACATATTTTTCTACCACACTTGTTTTCGATTACTATTGCAAGTTGTGGAAAGGAGGTGTGTTGGCCGTTGACTTGTATGGGCAATATAACGGAGATGATGCTCCATGGCCATTGCGATCCGAATTGGGCGCAGGGGGTGCTCGTATGCGCGGATATTATGCCGGCCGATATACCGATAACAACCAAATCAATTTACAACTCGAATTACGTCAGCGCATTTATGGCCGTTTAGGAGCCGTTGTGTGGGGCGGTTGTGGTACGGTTTTCCCTTCATTCAACGGGTTTAAGTGGTCGAATATGCTTTATAACTATGGATTGGGATTACGGTTCGAGTTTAAGCACAACGTCAATCTGCGGGCTGATTATGGTTTCGGTAAGCAGACGGGTGGTTTCGTATTCAGTGTAGCCGAGGCGTTTTGATAAAAGAGATTATTTATATTATACAGTAAAAACAATAGAATAGATTATGTTATTGACAACAACCCCTTCGGTCGAAGGTAAAAAAGTAGTGCAATATTGCGGCATTGTTTCGGGTGAAACAATTTTTGCTACCAATGTCATACGCGATTTTATGGCCGGTATCCGCGATTTTTTTGGAGGACGGTCCAAATCGTATGAAGAAGTATTGGTGAGAGCCAAGAATGCCGCTTTGCAAGAGATGACCGATGAGGCTGTCCGTATGGGAGCCAATGCAGTCATAGGAATCGATTTGGATTATGAGACCGTTGGCGATATGATGATGGTTTCGTGCAGCGGCACAGCCGTGATACTTTCTGAAACAATGTGAGGTGTATATCATGACTTCGGCTTGTAATGAGGTGATAGCCGGAGCTATGACACAAGGAGATAGGATATAAAAATTTTCTATAACAGCGGCAAACTGTCGGGCAAAAGTTTGAGTTGCAATCCCGTTTTGTCGCTAAGAGAGTGTTAAATATCGTAGTCGATACGTCGGCAAGCGATAGTAGATTGTTTTATGTTATAAAAATGATTGTGAGATGATACACGACATCCATTTTACCAGCAAAAAATCAATAAAAAGTTATGTGAGTGGCAGCAATGTGCTTATTGTGGCTACATTGTTAGCTTTAATCGTTGCCAATACTCCGTTGCGCGACATCTATTTTTCCTTTTGGGAGCAACCTGTGGTTTTACAAGTGGGTTGGTTTAATCCATTCAGTCACGGCGATGCGCCTATGACACTTATCGATTTTATCAACGATGCCTTGATGGCAATATTTTTCTTTACGATAGGTCTTGAAATAAAGCGCGAGTTTCTTGTTGGCGAGTTGTCAACACCCCGCAAGTCGTTGCTTCCCATTGGGGCAGCAGTAGGCGGCATGTTGTTTCCGGTACTGATTTTTATGGCAATAGGGCAGGGTAGCGACTACTTACAGGGAGCTGCCATACCTATGGCTACCGATATAGCTTTCTTGTTGGGTGTACTTGCCTTGTTGGGCGACAGGGTTCCGTTGTCGTTGAAGATATTTCTTACCGCATTGGCTGTTGTCGACGATATAGGAGGCATATTGGTGATAGCAATTTTTTATACCGAGCATCTGCAACTGTGGTATTTGGCCATCGGGTTCGGCGTGCTTTTGTTTACGTGGATAGGCGGTAAATTGCGCATACAGAGCAAACTCTTTTATTTCATCATGGGAGGTGTTGTGTGGTATTGCTTCTTCCACTCGGGCATACATCCCACAATCGCCGGAGTATTGGTGGCATTTTGTATTCCGGCGCGTCCTGTCTTGGCAACAGGAACATATATCTCTTCCATTCGCGACGATATAAGCCGGTTTCCCTCGGACGGGCAATCGGATGGGAAAGCCTATATATTGAATAAAGCTCAGTTAGATCGTCTGAAACGCATCGAATCGGCTTCCGACAAAGTGATAAGTCCGTTGCAGGATATGGAAGATACGTTACATCCTGTTGTCAACTATCTAATCATACCGCTTTTTGCTTTTGCTAATGCCGGTATCTACTTGGGCTCGTTCAGCATTGATGCATTCACTCATGGCGTAGGGCTTACGGTATTGGTGAGCTTGCTTGTGGGTAAGTTTACGGGAATTTTCCTTTTCTCGTGGCTGCTTGTCAAAACCAAACTGTCGCAACTGCCGGCACACACATCGTGGAGCATGTTGGCAGGCGCCTCTGTATTGGGCGGTATAGGCTTTACGGTTGCTCTTTTTATTGCCAATCTCTCGTTTGGCGGTGGTACGGCAGCCATGCAGCAACACCTTGAAGAGGCTAAGTTGGGTATTGTGTTAGCTTCGGTTTTGGCCGGAGTTATAGGCGTTGTGGTTTTGCACATTGTATCGCCGCGGCAAGCTCCCGGAGAGGTGTCGGAATGAGGTATTTATATTATGCCTCTATGAATTGTGGCTGCCGGTAAGTGCTGCTATGGCGATTATGAAGCATGCGGCATTTTATGTAATGCGGGGCTGCGGCTTGATTTGTTTCTCGCCGCAGCCCCGTGTTAAAAAATGGTATGAAGAAATATTACAGTAATTCAAACGATCGTTTGATGAAACGGCTCAATGCTTCACCTCTCAGCAGATTGTTCGATAACAAAGCCAAGTCGACAAGCTGTTTTACCAGCGGTGTTTGGTCTGCATATTCAGTAAGAATACTTTCCTCCTCTTTACGCAAGTCGGCAGCTTTGCTTTCGGCCGCTTTCAAAGCCTCTTTATCTGCAACAGGAATCTCCTCGTCTTTCTTGTCTTTGCGAGCCTCGTTCAGTCGAGTAATCTCTTTGTTATTCTCGTCTATCTGTTCGAAGAGGGGCGAGAGACGGTCGTTGCATCCGTTTTCGGTATCGTCCAGCACCTTCTTGCACAAGGGGTGGTCGGTATTGATAATCAGGTTGTAGCTGTCGGGGAGTTCGCCATAGAAGCTCATGCCCGGTTGCAAGGCCGCCATCTCCTTCATGCGTCGCATATATTCGCTTTGGGTAACCATTACGGGCGAAGCCTGTTCACCCATAGGCTCGAACATGACCATAAATTCGCACTTCTCGATGGTAGGAATTTGCGATTTGAATACGGTCGTCAGCTCTTCGCGTTGGCGTGTGCTGAAAGTGTCGCTCTTCTCGGGTTGTTCCTTGCGTATAAGGTTGTCGATTACATCGCTGTCGACGCGTACGAATCGGCTCTTCTCGAATTTTTGTTCCAATTTCCCGATGAAAGGTGCATCGAGTTGTCCGTTCATTAGAAGGACGTCGTACCCTTTGTCGTGAGCCGTTTCGATATAACCGTATTGACCCTCTTTGTCGGTGGCATACAGGTAAACGGTAGTACCCTCTTTATCGGTTTGGTTGCCGCTTATCAAGGTTTTGTATTCCTCGAAGGTGAAGTATTTGTCTTCGGTATTTTTCAGAAGGGCAAATTTGGTGGCGCGCTCGTAGAACTTGTCGTCGCTGAGCATTCCGTATTCTATAAAGAGTTTTATGTCGTCCCATTTCTCCTCGAATTGCTTGCGGTCGTTATTGAAAATCTCTTGCAAGCGGTCGGCAACCTTCTTGGTGATGTATGTCGAAATCTTCTTTACATTCGAGTCGCTTTGCAGGTAAGAACGTGAAACGTTCAACGGGATGTCGGGCGAGTCTATTACACCTTGCAACAGCATCAGGAAGTCGGGTACGATACCCTCTACCGAGTCGGTTACGAATACTTGGTTGCAATAGAGTTGTATTTTATAGCGGTTTATATCTATGTTGCTCCTTATCTTGGGGAAATAGAGGATACCGGTCAGCTTGAAAGGATAGTCTACATTGAGGTGTATCCAGAAGAGCGGCTCGTCCAAACCCGGATAGAGCTCGGAATAGAAATTTTTATAGTCCTCGTCTGTCAGATCGGCGGGTTTGCGTGTCCATGCAGGGGTGATGTCGTTTATCACTTTGTCGCGGTCGGTATCGACATATTTGCCGTCTTTCCATTCTTGCTCCTTACCGAAAACGATAGGCACGGGCAGGAAGCGGCAATATTTACGTAAGAGTGTCTCTATACGTTCCGCTTCGAGGAACTCTTTGTTTTCGTCGTCGATATAGAGCACGATGTCGGTACCGCGTTCTGCCTTCTCTATATCGGTCATTTCGTAAGCTGGCGACCCGTCGCAGCTCCACATTACGGCCTGTGCTCCTTCCTTGTATGAGAGGGTACGTATCTCTACTTTCTTCGAAACCATAAACGTAGAGTAGAAGCCGAGACCGAAGTGGCCTATGATGGCGTTGGCATCGTTTTTATATTTTTCGAGGAACTCTTCGGCTCCCGAGAAGGCAATTTGGTTGATGTATTTCTCTATCTCTTCGGCAGTCATGCCTACGCCGTGGTCGCTGATGGTGAGTGTACCGGCCTCCTTGTCGATAGAGACGTGTACGTCCATGTTGCCAAGTTCGCCCTTGTATTCACCTACCGATGATAAGGTTTTCAGTTTTTGTGTGGCATCGACGGCATTCGAGATTACTTCACGCAAAAATATCTCATGGTCGCTGTATAAGAATTTTTTGATGACGGGGAATATATTATCGGTTGTTACCCCTATTGTTCCTTTTTGCATAATATTGGGTTTTAAGAATTTTTCTGTTTTCTCATCGGCAAAAAAAATGCCAGATACGGGGTATCTGACATTTTGACTGTTGGCATTGCCAATATGACTTGTTGTCACTCGGTTGCAGCCGAGGGCGATTCGCGATGCAGTTCTATCTTTTGGTCTTCGCTGTTAAGCGTGGCTTTGACCGTATCGCCTTCTTTCACGGTGTCGTGCAGAATCATATCGGCCAGCTCGTCTTCGAGATATTTTTGGATGGCGCGTTTGAGAGGTCGAGCTCCGAATTGCACGTCATATCCTTTCTCGGCAATAAAGTCCTTGGCTTCGTCGGTAATTTCCATTCTGATGCCCTGCTGTCCGATTCGTTTGAAGAAGCCTTGCAGTTCTATGTCGATAATCTTGCATATTGCTTCTTTGTCGAGTTGGTCGAACATTACAATATCATCTACGCGGTTCAGGAACTCGGGCGAGAAGGCTCTGTTCAATGCCTTTTGTATCACGTTGCGCGAAAATTCTTTTTCGTCGGTGGTATGTGTGGCATAGCCTATGCCTTGTCCGAAGTCTTTGAGTTGTCGCGTACCTATGTTGGACGTCAAGATGATAATGGTATTCTTAAAGTCGACTTGTCGGCCTAAGCTGTCGGTAAGTCGGCCTTCGTCCATCACTTGCAACAGAATGTTGAATACGTCGGGGTGTGCCTTCTCTATCTCGTCGAGCAATACCACCGAGTAGGGCTTGCGTCGTACACGTTCGGTCAGCTGTCCACCCTCCTCATAGCCTACATATCCCGGAGGTGCCCCTACAAGGCGCGAAACGGTGAATTTTTCCATGTATTCGCTCATATCTATGCGTATGAGGGCGTCTTTGCTGTCGAACATCAGTTCGGCAAGTTTTTTGGCAAGATGCGTTTTTCCCACGCCGGTGGGACCTAAGAACATAAACGTCCCTATCGGTTTGTTAGGGTCTTTTAGTCCTATACGATTGCGTTGTATGGCTTTTACAACACGTTCTACGGCACTGTCTTGCCCTACGACAATCTGTTTCAGCTCGTCGGCCATGTGCAAGAGTCGCGAATTTTCGCCTTCGGCAACTCGCTGTACGGGAATGCCTGTCATCATGGCCACCACTTCGGCAACCTTCTCGGCATCGACTACTTCGCGATGCTCCGAGAGTTGTTGTTCCCATCGTTGTTTGGCCTCTTCGAGCTGGTTTTGCAGCACGCGGCTTTTGTCGCGGTAGCTGGCGGCAAGCTCGTAGTTTTGTGTGCTTACAGCCTTCAATTTAGCGGCGGCAGCCTCTTCGATTTGAGCTTCATACTCTTCTATCTCTTTGGGTACCACGATGTTGGTGATGTGTACCCGTGAGCCGGCTTCGTCGAGTGCGTCGATAGCCTTGTCGGGGAAGTTGCGGTCGCTCACGTAGCGTCCTGTCAGTTTCACGCAAGCCTCCAAGGCATCGGGCGTATAAGTGACGTTGTGATGGCTTTCGTAACGGTCTTTTATGTTGTATAGTATCTGTAACGTCTCTTCGGGAGTGGTGGGGTCAACCATGATTTTTTGGAAACGGCGTTCCAAAGCTCCATCTTTTTCGATGCTTTTGCGGTACTCGTCGAGGGTCGTAGCACCAATGCACTGTATTTCGCCCCGAGCCAAAGCCGGTTTCAGCATGTTGGCAGCATCGAGCGTACCTGTGGCGCCGCCTGCACCTACGATAGTGTGTATCTCATCGATAAACAAGATAATGTCGGGGTTCTTCGTCAGCTCGTTAAGGATGGCTTTTACCCGCTCCTCAAACTGTCCGCGGTATTTTGTGCCGGCTACGATAGAGGCGACGTCGAGCGATATGACACGTTTGTCAAAGAGTACACGCGACACTTTTTTCTGTACGATGCGTAATGCCAAGCCTTCGACGATGGCCGATTTTCCTACGCCCGGTTCGCCTATCAGCACGGGGTTGTTTTTCTTGCGGCGGCTCAGTACTTGTGCCAGCCGTTCTATTTCGCGGTCGCGGCCTACAACGGGGTCTAATTTCCCCTCTTCGGCAGCGCGTGTCATATCCGACCCGAAGTTGTCGAGTACCGGGGTATCGCTTCCGCGAGCTGTTGTTGTCTCCGTCTGGCGTCCTTTGCCTGTCGATGAGGAGTGCGGTTCGTCGTCGTCTTCCTCATCCTCGTCAAATCTGGCACCCATACGTGTGTCAGGCATATCGGTATTTTTGCCACGATTTTTCAAGAACGATATGACACTCTCGTAGGTAATGTCATGGTCATTGAGAATACGAGCAGCTATCGACGATTTGTCTCTGAGTATCGCCAATAGAATATGTTCGGTGTCAGTTTCATCGCTGTGTAGTATTCTCGATTCAAGCATGCTCATTTTCAGTATCTTGTCGGTGCTTTTGCTGACTGTCAGTTCGCGCGGGTCAACATATTCGTTGTCTGCGGCGAGTTCGTTTTCTATGGCATGCTTCAACGACCGCGGATTGAGTCCGTGGGTCGTGATGGCTTCCATAGCCTTGCCTTCACCGTCGCGAATGATGCCTAATAGCAAGTGGTCGGGCAGAATGTCGTGATTTTGCAGACGTGCTGCTTCCTCGCGACTATATCCCAATACTGTTTTGGCATGATTTGAGAAATTTCTTTCCATACAATCTGTTTTTCCTTAAAAATCTTCTCTGTGTTCTCTTCGAGACAAAGGTAATGGTTTTGTCCGAAATTCAATGTATAATCATTTTGCTCTTTACTCTTTATAAACAAATATTGTGCCGTTTTTTTTCGAATAGAGTGATAAAAAACGGTAACGGGTGTCGCCGATTGGCTGAAAAATGGTTATCTTTGTACGCTATTGCGAGAAGCGCCCTGCCTTTCTTTGGTAGAGGCTTCATCTCTTTGGGGCGTGTCGCAAGTGCTATAATTATAATGTAAAACTTAAACAAAACATGTTAGATCAGGATAAAATTATAAAGGTCAATATCGAGCAGGAGATGCAATCGTCCTATATCGACTATTCTATGTCGGTAATCGTTGCGCGTGCGTTGCCCGATGTGCGTGATGGTCTCAAACCGGTTCACCGCCGCATTTTGTATGGGATGGAACGACTCAACAATACCTATAATCAGCCTCATAAAAAATGTGCCCGTATTGTCGGTGAAGTTCTCGGTAAGTATCACCCTCACGGCGATTCATCGGTATATTTGGCATTGGCGCGTATGGCACAAGATTGGTCGTTGCGTTACTGTCTGGTCGATGGTCACGGCAACTTCGGTTCGGTCGATGGCGACTCGCCTGCTGCCATGCGTTATACCGAGGCTCGTCTCTCTCGCATCGCCGAGGAGATGTTGGCCGATATAAACAAGCGTACGGTCGATTTCATTCCTAACTTCGATAATACGCTCGAAGAGCCTGTCGTGCTGCCCACCCGCATACCGCAATTGCTCATAAACGGTGCATCGGGTATTGCCGTAGGTATGGCTACCAACATGCCGCCTCACAACCTTACAGAGTGTATCAATGCCTCTGTTGCCCTGATTGACAACAGCGAGCTCACGGTAAACGAGCTCATGCAATATGTGAAAGCTCCCGATTTCCCCACAGGTGCTACCATATACGGATATGCCGGTGTAAAAGAGGCTTTCGAGACGGGTAGGGGACGTGTTGTAGTGCGTGCCAAGGCCGAGATAGAGAGCGACGGGAACAAAGAGTCTATTATTGTACACGAGATACCTTACGGTGTAAACAAAGCCGAGCTTATCAAGGGTATTGCCGACCTCGTAGAGGAAAAACGCCTTGAAGGTATCTCTAATATCAACGATGAGAGCGACCGCAACGGTATGCGCATCGTTATAGACATCAAGCGTGATGCCAATGCCAATGTAGTGC
Organism: uncultured Barnesiella sp.; assembly: GCA_944321085.1. Taxonomy (GTDB): domain Bacteria; phylum Bacteroidota; class Bacteroidia; order Bacteroidales; family Barnesiellaceae_A; genus Barnesiella_A. The sequence goes on along the minus strand of CALUJY010000012.1, from coordinate 6,401 downwards.
TGAACAAGCTCTACAAGATGACGGCCATGCAATCGTCTTTCAGTGTCAACAATATCGCCCTAGTAAACGGACGGCCTAAGTTGCTCAACCTGAAACAGCTTCTCGAAGCCTTTATCGAGCACCGTCACGAAGTGGTCATCCGTCGTACCAAGTTCGATTTGGAAAAGGCCGAAGAACGAGCCCATATACTCGAAGGTTTGATAATAGCCAGCGACAATATCGACGAGGTGATAGCCATTATCCGTTCGTCGCAAAGCGGCGAGGAAGCACGCGGCCGGTTGATGGAGCGTTTTGCACTTACCGACCGTCAAGCCAATGCCATCGTAGAGATGCGTTTGCGTCAGCTTACCGGTCTCGAACAAGACAAACTCCATGCCGAGTATCGTCAGGTAGAGGATATGATACGTCGTTTCAAAGAGATATTGGAAAACCACGACGTGTGTATGCAAGTCATCAAAGACGAGCTCATAGAAGTGCGCGACAAATATGGTGACGAGCGTCGCACCGATATAGTATATGTAGGAGAGGACTTCAATGCCGAAGACTTCTATTCCGACGACGAAATGATTATCACCATATCGCATCTCGGTTATATCAAGCGTACGCCTCTCACCGAGTTCCATGCCCAAAATCGTGGCGGCGTGGGTGCCAAGGGAAGCGATACGCGCGAAGAAGACTTCATAGAGTATATCTATCCGGCTTCGATGCACAATTACATGCTCTTCTTCACACAAAAAGGCCGTTGCTATTGGCTCAAAGTATATGAGATACCCGAGGGCGCCAAGAACTCGAAGGGTCGTGCCATACAAAACCTGCTCAATATAGAGCCCGACGACAAGGTGAATGCATTTATCCGTGTGAAACAGTTGCAGAATCCCGAGTACAACACCACGCATTATCTCGTATTCTGTACACGTAACGGTACGATAAAGAAAACACGTCTCGATGCTTATTCGCGTCCGCGACAAAATGGTGTTAACGCTATCAATATTGTCGAGGGCGACCAAGTCATACAAGTACGTCTTACCGATGGTAATGGTCATATCGTAATGGCCAACCGTAACGGTCGGGCTATACAGTTCCACGAAAGCACTGTACGTGAGATGGGACGTATATCGACAGGTGTGCGCGGTATGACACTCGACGGCGGCGACGATGCAGTTGTCGGTATGATTATCGTCAACAACTTGAAAGAAGATACCATTATGGTCGTTTCGGAACAAGGATACGGAAAACGTTCCATTGCTGACGATTATCGCATAACCAATCGTGGAGGAAAAGGCGTGAAGACCATGAATATTACCGAAAAGACCGGTAAATTGGTGGCTATAAAGAACGTAACCGACAACAACGACTTGGTGATTATCAATAAATCGGGTATCACATTACGCATGAAAGTGTCGGACGTAAGGGTGATGGGACGCGCTACGCAAGGTGTTAAGCTCATCAATCTTGAAAAACGCAACGACGAGATAGCATCGGTATGCAAGGTACTCTCCGATACGACCGACGACGACCAAATCATCTGCGAAGACCCCGAAGTAGCCGAATAATGAAACATTAAATAAAATTATAAACACTCTAAATTTACAGGTTATGAGAAAAACATTGTTGACAGCTTCGCTGTTCCTCCTTGCTTTCTCTACGGCTTTTGCACAAAAAAGCCTTGTAAACAAGGCATGGAGCCAAGCCAAAATGGAAGAGCCTAATTTCAAACAGGCTCGTGCCGACATTCAGGAAGCTCTTGCAAACGAAGAGACTATGTCGGATGCTAAAACGTGGTATGTTGCCGGTAACATAGAGCAACGCTTCTTTGACAAAGAAAACAGCCAATTGCAATTGGGGTTGAGCGCCAAAGAAAAAGAGATGTACAGTGCCCTTACCAACGGGTACAAATACTATCTCGAAGCAGTAGCCCTCGATACCTTGCCCGATAAAAAAGGCAAAGTAAAACCCAAACACCTTAAAAACATACGTAAAGACCTGCTCTTGAACTCCGACGGTTATATACAAGGCGGCGTGTACTATTTCAATCAAAAAGAGTATAAGAAAGCCTACGATATTTGGAACATCTTCTTGCAAATTCGTGAATTGCCGTTCATGGCTACCGAAGCCGATAAGATGCCTGCCGACTCGATATATGCTATGTTGGAGTTCAACAGTGCATTGGCTGCCATCCAAACCGGCGACCACAAAATGGCAATCGAAGCCCTCAACAGAGCAAAGGGTAACGGCTATTCGCAAAACGATGTGTACAAGTATTTGGTAAGCGAGTATGAGATAACCAAAGATACCGCTAACCTTATAGCTACCTTGCAAGAAGGTAACGAACTCTTCAAAAATGAAATGATAGAGGTAGAAAATGCAGATGGCACTACTTCGCAACAAAAAGAGACTTTTTACAGCTTGCGTTTGGTGAACCTCTATATCTTTACCAATCAATATGAAAAGGCTCTCGGTACGATAGAGGCTATCATTGCCAACGATCCCGAAAATCCTGAGTTGTGGAATGTAAAAGGTCAGCTCTATGAGACAGAAGGCAACATCGACGAGGCTATCAAATGTTTCGAGAAAGCTATCGAGTTACGTGCCGACTTTGCTGCTGCATTGGGCAACTTAGGACGTATGTATTTCAATAGCGCTATCGAGAAGAACAACAGATTGAGCGAGTCTATCGTCAATACTGTTGACTTCAACAAGGCTCGAGAAGCTGAGGTTTTGCCTCTCTATCGCAAGGCTCTTCCGTACTACGAGAAAGCACACAGCCTCGATCCCAACGAGCGTGAGTATATGGTAGCGTTACGCGGTATCTATTATAACCTCAACGATGCTGCAAACCTTACGAAAATCGAGACCGAAATGGGATATTGATTTTTTCAGACCGATAAACTAAAAGAGGATTGCCGAGAAATCGGCAATCCTCTTTTAATTTATATATCGCTCTCACGCAAGAATGTAGAGCTTATTAAAGAAGATACTTACGAATATGTTTTTCTACCGATAGAAACCGTCAAATACGTACCATCTATATTTGCAAAGTATGGTGCCTGATGCGTGATTTTTATATCAAAGCCTGTGTATGGAATGAGTTTTTGTTATGAAAATATAGATTAAGTCGACTTGTTTTGCAGTTTCTTACTTCGAATTGTATGGTTTTTTGAAATAAATTACTATATTTGTCTTTATCAGTTTCTGACCGATTGGCTAAATAACTAGAGCCATGCAATAAATATTACGAAGTTGGCACAAATTCTAAATTATAAGTTTTATGGCAAAAAAATTAAAGTTAACCTATTTCGACCGTAGTGAGTGTGAAGTTACGAATAAGGTATATTCATCTGACAAAGTGCGTATATTTGAGATAGACAAACTCGTTCCCGGTCAGGAGTTATATTCGGTCATGTCAAATGTAGTGAAATTCAAGCAGAAAACCCCGACAGGAGTAATTGTGAAAATAGATACCATATATACTGTCAACGAAGGTAAAGTGCTACGCACGAGTGCATACTCATTAAGTGGCAGCTATAGCTGGTGGTACACATTTGAAATTATAGATGAATGATTACCCGGTTAGATACTTGGTGTTATGCTATGAAGTTGTTTTAGTGGCTTTCATTGGAATAGGGTGTGTGCGAATAGGGCGCAGCACTGACAAATTTAATGTCTGACAGAATCCCGTGTGTGCGATCGGTACAACCTGAAAAACAGTCTATTGTGGAATAAAAGATATTTTGTCGAGTATATTATATCTTAAAAGATTATGGAAACAACAATCAATTACAGAGAAGAACTTGAAAAAGCACGTGAAGCGGTAAAAGGCCTCAAACGAGATGGATATGTGTCTACTATTGATGCTTATTGGAAAGTATGTCGTTACGACGTACTTGTGGTTGAGGAGAATTTGAGAGAACAGACCCGTGAATGGGAGAACTCTTCGCTGGCCGAAGAATTTCTCGATATTGCAACATACCTCGAAGGTTACGACCTCATGCTCAGAGATATTTACTCGTCTATGTCGAAAATGATAGATATGATTTTCGAACGACCCAGACTGAAACTGAAATTATTGAAGTTCGAGCTTATGGTATTGCGACGTATCGAGGCACAAACCGGGCATGATATGAGCATTTGCGAACATGTTATGAGAGAAATAGCCCTCTATGCCAGAAACATAGAATATGCCGACAAGGGCGATTTTGAAAGTATCGAGCAGAGTGGATATTTGAAGCACGACCCGATAGAGTGGAGTGCCGAATATGAACGTGTCATCGATGAAGCCGAAAAGAAAGTCGATGAGCTTTTGTCGGACGAACCTCGCGGTATGGGATTCTGTTTCTCATACTGGAATACAAAGGAGAATGTTTTGTCTAAATATTATGGTATAGAGTGGCGTAGCCCTGCCGTTATGAATCCGGGAGTGATATTTGACTGATGTGGCAGGCATATTACTCTCGTTCCAAAAGAAAGTGGAGGCCGATATGATATGCCGAACTTGTACCATTACTAAACCGGGCTTATTGCGAAAAAACCTCAGATTATTTTTTATAATAATCTGAGGTTTATGTGTTATGACCTGATTGCTCTGCTAAGGGAACGAATACCATGTAATGTTAAAGCATCCGAATCTTACCGGCGACTGATATGGCACATTGGTTTTATCTTAACCACAGGGCACTGTTAGTAGCACGACATATTCCATAATCTTTGTATAGACAAACTTGTATTTACAAAGATAGTTTCTTCTCATTGTATATCGGGGGTGTTTTGTGTCTGTATGAAAATGTGCCTTATTTATCTTCATCCCATGTATATCCGCAAAGGGGACACCTCGGACGCAGTACACCTTCTTCGTCTTTAATAAATTGTGACTGTGAAGTACCGCAATACTTGCAACGGGGTCTATTACTGAGAATTTGGTAGCGTCCGCAAGATTTGCAATATTTTATTTGGAAGGGGAAATTTCTTTCGTTGGGCTCATCTTGCAGTGTACGTTCCCCGCAATATAAACACTGAGAGCCTAAAATAATGTCTCTAAGAAATCCCATATATTCTTATTTCCTTTAATTAATAAATGATACCTACATAGAAACTGATTTCGAAATTTTCAACTGAATGTCCATGCTGTTATCGCGTTAATCAACCCGGTAAAAAGAGATTTTATATCTGTTTCTATATAAGGAACTGACTGCCATATAAATATAGTGAAAGGTGAAAGCTGAGGCAAGCGAAAACGAAGTTTTCAAGTTTGAGTCAGCCGAACCGCCCCTATATTTTACAAATATAGGAAAAATTTAGGACTGTAAAGCATAGGGGCATGTATTTCACTCAATTTGTATTGAATGATATATATCGTAATGTGCAAAACAGCGCTTAGAAGGAACTCGTATATTACTGATTATCGATTTATGGTGAGATATATTCCTCCCTTATGTGGTAACGAATGTCTCTTATTGTCATTGGCATTAAAGAAATAGCTGTTGTTTCTGCTCTGTATCGCTGTGCGTTTCTTATAGCCTTTATACCGCTTGATAACGATACGACCTATCCGGTTGTCTCGTTTTGTCGTTTGAGCCATGCTGCGGCATACGGACAAGTAGCTTTGCGTGACCATCCGTTCAGGTCGCCATATTCATATGTGGCTTTTACAAGAGCGGCTGCAATACCTCTGCCACCAATTTCGCGAGGCACTTTGGTGTGTATAATATCTATCGTATTATCGGCTATGACGTATTCAACGTATGCTGTGTAGCCATCTACAACGGTTTCAAAACGGCATTCATCTTTGTGGTGTAAAATTTCTGCTTGCATGGTCATTTTATTTGGCCGGCATTACCGGCAAGGTTGTCAATGTAAAGATAGCGAAGAGGCGCAATTGTGCCTCAATAAAAAACGCACAGTTCATATAATTGTTTGCAACAATAAATTCTTGAATGTTATGAATTTGTTATAAATATTGATATTGCAATATTTGATACTCTATTAGTCTCTTTAATGCAAAAGTAAATGCCATAGAATATTGTTGAAACTTTTGCATGAGTAAGTACAAATATAATAGTTATTTCATTTTGTTGTATATGGCTTGCTAAATGTAATGAATAGAGTTCAAAATGTATTATAAGATTATATTGGTAGCTTTTGTTTGTGATGTACCTATGAGGCGATATGTTGGTAATATGACAATGTAAGATTTTAATATACACAGATATTTATAAATCGTATATTTACTGGTAAAAGCAATGTCATATTAGTAAATTTCAGTAAAGTGATATGCTTACATGGTGAGGAGGTTTTATTCCACTGTATCTCCGTCTTTTAGGCCTAGTTGACAAAATTCAGGATGAAAATAGTAGAAAAATATCCTAGTTGACAAAATTCAGGATAACGCTCAATAATGCCTTGAT
>CALUJY010000011.1 GCA_944321085.1 uncultured Barnesiella sp. | reverse complement strand
GAGCGAAAGACGGGACTCGAACCCGCGACCCTAACCTTGGCAAGGTTATGCTCTACCAACTGAGCTACTTTCGCGATTGCGGATGCAAAGATAAAATTACTTTTTGATTTGAGCAAATCTTTGTGCATACTTTTTTCACTTTTTTACCTTGCTTATTCGGGCGATATTCATATAGGCCTATTTATCAATACTATATGCTACCGTATAACGAACGAGAGTATGTCCGTAACAACACAGGGCATACTCTCGCTACGTCCATTCATCGCAACATCACACAATAGCAGTGCCGCCGTCGACAATAATATGCTGCCCTGTGACGTAACTCGACGCATCGGACGAGAAATAGATAATCGTACCATTCAACTCGCCGCGCTTACCGGGACGGCTCATGGGATTGATGGCATTGTAGAAGCGCATAAACTGCTCGTTGGCAAAAAGGGTATTTTGCGTCATTTCACTTTCGAACAGACCGGGACCGATAGAGTTGACCGTAATATTGTCCTCGCCATACGATGCCGCCATACCTAAGGTAAGCCCCCGCACACCGGCCTTCGAGGCATTATATACGTGGCGTGCCAGCATCTCGTTCTTATCGGCGATAACGGCATTGACAGATGCCATATTGACAATGCGCCCATACTTGCGTTCACGCATGTGCGGCACCACATATTTTGCCATAAGGAACATGCCGCGCAGGTTGGTATTCATCGCACGGTCCCAATCTTCTACCGTGAGCTGCTCTACTGTACCGCGAATGGCTATTCCTGCATTATTGAGGAGGATATCTATCTTCCCGAAATGCTTTATTACCTGCTCGACAGCCGCTTTGATTTGCGCCTCGTCTATCACATCGCAAGCTAAGGGTAACGCCTGTCGTCCCATAGCCTCTATTTCAGAAGCTACTTTACCAAGTTTATCTACCCGCCGCGCCAATAGCGCCACATCGGCGCCATAACGAGCATAAGCAATGGCTGCATCGGCTCCCAAACCGCTGGAAGCACCGGTTACTACCGCCACACGTCCTGAGAGGTCAAATTCGTTTTTCATAGTTACACCTATTAATTGTTAATACGGTAATGCAAGATACGTTTTTTGCTCATAATGAAAGCAAAAAGCATGTTAAGATAATGTAACCGACCGCTTTTTTTAACAACTGACGGCAGCAGAGCAACGACACGCCTACCTGCGGTGTCACACCTCTTTAATCTTCAATATATTATACGACAGGTGCTCGTCATAGACATCGCTGCCGTCGATGCGTTTTATATAACGCACCACAACAATGGTAAGCGGCAATACCACTATTTCGTAAAGTGTTTTCAGCACGACCTGCACTGCCATCATTTTGCACAGCTCACCCACAGGCATCAATCCGCCAAAGGCCAACGGGAAGAAGATGAGCGAATCGATACCTTCGCCGGCCAGAGTCGAAAGGATGGCACGAGCCGAAAAGTGCTTGCCGCGCGATGCCACTTTCATACGACTCATGACGTAGGCATTGAGAAACGACCCGGCCAAAAAGGCCAAAAGGCTTGCCACGGCTATGCGCGGAGCCATACCGAAAACAAAATTGAATGCCTCGTCGCCCTCCCAAAAAGGAGCAGCCGGCATGTGTATGGCAATTTGTCCGAGAAGGACTACCATGAAATTCATCAAGAAGCCCATCCAAATGATAAAACGGGCTTTGCGGAAGCCCCACACTTCGGCAATACAGTCGTTGATGATATACGAAATAGGAAATACGATAAGACCGGCCGTGACCGAAAGAAATCCTAATTGCACAACTTTTGTCTCTAACAGATTGGCTGCCACCAAGCAGACGCAAAATACTATACCGAGAGACATGAACGGTATAGAGACCAGATTTTTTCTCTCCATGTTCCTGTTTTTTACGTGGTGTTCTAGAATACACGCGAGCCGGCGGCCTTGGCTCGACAATGAGCATCAGCCTCGCTCGGACTACAACCACCCTATGGCAGGCCGTCACGCAACAATCATTGTCGGGTTGTCGGCCTCAGGGTGAAAAGCGGGTGCAAATATCGGCATTTTTTCCCAATCTGCCATCGCTATACCTGCCGAAATTTACGGCAACACTCCATACTATACCCACACGTCGTTCGGGCAGCTCAATAACATTTCACTCGGCGGCCTCAATACTTCTTAACCACTCGATATATACGGTATATAGGATGCCCGACTTCTATATTCTGACAATAATCTATCAAATAAATTTGTTTTTAATAGAATCTTTTTTATATTTGCAAATAAAGCAGCATTTAACATTGCTTTTTTCCATAGCAACCGTATCACGGCATAGAGTATAAAAATATTGCCGAAATCCTGACAGCGGAAAATGCTGCAAATTTTTACACGACACGACCATAAAAAACACTCCATCATGAAACCAATCGTTTTGTTACCCGTCGCACTTATTATTGCCACTGCGGCCTCAGCTCATACTTTGCAGGGAACAGTTGTTACGTCCAATAACGAGCCGCTGGCAGGCGCCTCGGTAGTGCTGTTCACCTCGGGCAACGACAGTGTGCCCGTAACCGGCACGAGCAGCAATGAGCAGGGTGCATACCTGTTACAGGCCGAGAGCGGGCAGTATCGCCTGCGTGCCTCATTCATAGGCATGAAGACGGTGTGGCGCGATGTTTCGCTCTCGCAAGATACCCGCTTGGACAACATCGTGATGCTTACCGATACGCTCCTCGCCCATGAGGTAACCGTAACAGCGAGGTTTATAGAACATAAGCAGAACGGTAACTTGTATGTGAAGATTCCGGGCAATCCGCTTGCCGAAAACAGCGACGGCTTGCAGATGCTCTATAAAATTCCGGGAGTATGGGGGCTGAATGTATATGGACGCGATATAGCAGCCATATACGTCAACGGCCGGAAGCTGACCATGCCTCAGCAGGCTTGGAGCGATTATCTGAAAGCCCTCGACACATCGATGATAGAGAGTTACGAGTTCCAGCCCGTAGCAGGCAGCGAGCTGTCGGGCGACACAAACGGAAGTATTTTATATATCACTCTTGTGAAAACCCCCGAAACCGGAGTACAAGGGAGCATAGGCCTGAGTGAATCATATCGTTTCAAACAATGTACGCCTACAACAAGTCCGAGCCTGAATTTAGCCATCGGACACAAAAAATTCAAGTCTTATACCTATTTCGATTATAATCGTAATGGCAGTGAACGATATACAACCAATACGCAACGATATTATACGGGTATCAATAACGATACAACCCGATACATGGCAACCTCTACACAAGACTGGGATGCTCAAATATTTATCATAGACCAATCTTTTGCATACGAAATAGATAACAACAACCTGATAGAAGCCAACTTTAACGGATATTTTGTACCCAATAAACTCAGCTGGAAAAACGGGACAACCACATATAACGATACAGGGCTCGACTTCGGAGAATGTACCAATGATACGACAAGAGAAGATGTCAACAGTTATAGTGCATATATAGCCTACACTCATACCATAGATACGTTAGGCAGCCGACTGAAAGCCTCGGTAGAATATACCAACTACGAAACCGCGGAAACACAACAAAAAGAACGACAATATACCGACTCTTTGCATATATTAACCACACACTACAACTATATAGGGCATGGTATCTCGCCCAAGGTAGACTTCACCTTCAAGCCCCGCAACAAAATATCTTTCAATGCCGGGTTACAGTACCTATATACATACCGTAACAGCGACTTCTTGCAACAGGAAACCGGATATGAGGATGTAATGAAACCCGACAACACCAAAGAGAGCATATACTCGGTATACGGCAACTTCATAGGTCGTTGGGGACGATTCTATACACAGGCGGGCATTCGCATAGAGTACTGCGACGGCATATACCGGTATAAGAACGGCGCGCACACATCGTTCGACGAATGGGTCTTCCTACCCTCTGCCTCCTTGCAATTTACCGAAAATGCCAAGCTCGGACACACCATAGCACTACACTATTCTACACATATCTTCCGTCCTTATGCGGCATACTTCGACCCTACCGTCTATAAATACAGCGAATATACCTATATGGTTGGTAACGCCGACCTGAAATCGGCATACATCCATTCGCTGCAACTGCGGCAGACATTATGGAACAGCTTCAATATCGTACTCTCGGCCGACTGGCAGCTGCGCAATATAGAGACGGCCTTTACCCCATCGCCCGACGATGCCCGCGTATATACCTACAAGCCTATCAACTACGGAAGCATAGGTAAATATCAGATGCAACTCTCTTACGGCAAACAAATACTTCCGTTCTGGTATCTCAACAGTAATGTATCGGTTTCGTATAATCATGAAAACAGCTACAACTACGGCATACTGCACTCTTGGGACTGTCTAGCCAATGTGTATAATCAATTCAGTCTCCCCAAGGGATGGAATATCTCTCTCGAAGGTACTTACATGAAAATAGGCCGACGTCATAGCTATACAGAGAGCGATATTTACAGTATTTCGACATATATTTCGAAGAGTTTTTTCAACGACCGACTCGGCGTTACAATAGGCATGGACAATATCATATATAATAACCATCCTGAAAGAATTATATATATGGATAAATATACTACCTACGAATATAACGACTTATCGCAACGACATATCAATGTCTCACTTCGATATAGATTCAACGTTGGCAAGAAAGAGATAAGAAGCTATCGGGTAAAAGCGAGCGGCAGCTCCAAATCGAGATTCTGACACAGGCATTATATTCATACAAATATCTTATACCTATGAAACCCGGCAAATTAGAACCTACTATTTTGAAGCATTACACTCTTTTTGCCATCATCTTAGTAACTACCATTACAGCCTCAGCCCATACATTGCAGGGAACTGTTGTTACGTCCGACAACAGACCGCTGGCAGGCGCTTCGGTGGTGCTGTTCGCCTCGGGCAACGACAGTGTGCCCGTAACCGGTACGAGCAGCAACGAACAGGGTGCATACCTGTTACAGGCAGAGAGCGGGCAGTATCGCCTGCGTGCCTCATTTATAGGTATGAAAACGGTGTGGCGCGAAGTATCGCTCTCGCAAGATACCCGCTTGGACAACATCGCAATGCTTACCGATACGCTGCTCGCCCATGAGGTAACCGTGACAGCGCAGTTTATAGAACATAAAGCCGACCGCTTTATCGTGCAGATTGCAGGGAACCCGCTCGCCCGCAGTGCCAACGGCATGGATATGCTCTATCGCATCCCGGGAACATGGGGACTGAGCGTCTACGGACGTCCCATATCGAAAGTATTCATCAACGGACGGGAGCTGCGCATACCCATGGAACAAATATCCGGCTATCTGAAAAGCATCAATGCCGAAGATATTACAAGCTATGAGATTATTCCGCTCGCAGGCAGTGAATATTCGGGCTCGGCAGGAGGTTCGGCCATATTACGCATAAAGCTAAAAAAAGCCCCCAAGGATGGTGCCATGATAACACTCGGACTACAATTAAACGACAAAGCCGAACAAGCTCCCCGAACCGACGCATCGCTTTTTGCAGCGGCTTCTGTTGGGAAACTGCAATCTTATACCATATTCAAATTCAGCAATTTACCCAAAGACTTCAACCGCTCGGAAAATACCCGTACTTATCACGACGGTAAACGAATCATAGAAGACTCATATTATAATCATTGGCACAATGCATATACGATAGACCAGTCTTTCGCTTACGAAATAGACCCCCGTAATGAAATCTCGGCCAACTTCAACATGCTGTTAAACCCGAAGGACTATAACGAAAGCGCTGACAGGATGACACTGAATGAGACGGATATTATTAATCCCGACTCTATCATCAGCAATGGGTACGAAACGTTTCAAGACTATGCAGCCGGATTATATTATGAGCACAAATGGGATACCTTAGGCTCTTATGTAAAAGCATCGTTAGAGTATCTATACAACAACGCCAGCCGTACCAATGACACACGTTACTACTATGCCGACAATATCCCTACGATTGGATTTTCGTTGTGGGAGTCACGCAAAGGGCAAGCCCTGAATCCCTTTGTCGATGTGCATATTGCCACACGAAAAGGCCTCTCGGTAAATACCGGCGCCAGCTACATACGGTCGTGGCAAAACAACGGTTTCATCCAATCGGCCACAAACAGCGATGCGTTCAGTAATCCCAACAAATACAACGAAGATATCTATGCAACATACGCCAACGTAAACGGTCAATGGAAAATCATACAATATGTGGCCGGTTTACGGGTGGAACATCGAACAGGTCAATATTTTTTCGGAGAAGAAAACCGAAGTTCTCTACAACACGAAACCTCGATATTACCATCGGCATCACTCAGTATAACAGAAAACAGAAAGAAAAACATTCGTTCAACGGTCAGTTATGCAACAAGTATACAGCGACCGCGCTCTTACCAATTTGACCCTCATACCCGACAAACAGGAGAATACTCCTATATGGTAGGAAATGACAAACTTCGCTCGGCATACATTCATAACCTTATGGCAAGCCAATCACTCCCGTTGGGATTTCGCATTACAGCTATTGCCACATGGTGCGAAAATCCTATCAACTACATTACTCGTATAGGTGACGACGGGCTTACTGCCTACCATCGCTACGAAAACGATGGGAAATCGTCCTCGTACAGACTCAATCTGCAATGGACAAAATGGCTCACATCGTTTTGGTATCTCAACATACAGGCTCAAGGAGGTTATTCGATAGAAGAATCTAACGCCTACGGGCGAATAACCAATCTGGCCGGCTCAGTCGGTGCCTACACCTACTTCCAACTCCCTTACGAATGGTATATCGACTTGCAAGGAGATTTCCGCAGCCCTACACGAAGATTGGACCTGTACATACCGTCCAGCTATAACGTATCGGGCAGTATAGTAAAAACCTTTCTCAACCAAAGTCTTATCTTGCGTCTTGACGTACTATATGCCATAGCCCCCTATTCCCAATCCTATCGTTATTACAACCTATATGACTCATACTCCCGCTCCTTGACGCACATGCGTACTTTTCAATTTTCCATAAATTACCGCTTCAACGTAGGCAAGAAAGACGTGAAAGCATCGCGCATCCGCAATCAAGGCGATGCATACGACCGTATTGCCCCGGGTATATAATTTTTCTTATTCAAATCTATAACAACCTATATATAAGGCCCTATGAAACCCGGCAAATACGATTTATGCCGCGATTATATGACCGTGTATCGGGTCACAAGGGGCAAACGACGGCGGGAATAGCACGCCGGCTTACAGCAAGACAGATACAAAAAAACTGCCGCGCGGATATAAAAACGCGCGGCAGTTTGCCGTTATACTCGGCAGAGCTATTCAGGTTATCCGCCAAAGTTGTCGTACATGATGCTCGACGAATCGACACCGAGAGAGTCGAGCATGGCAACAACGGCTTGCGACATGGGGCCGGGACCGCACATGTAGTACTCGATATCCTCGGGGGTTTCGTGGTCTTTGAGGTATGTTTCGTAGATAACCTTGTGTACGAAACCGGGGGTATATTTCACGCCTGCGGCATCGGCGGCAGGGTCGGGACGGTCAAGCGCCAGATGGAACGTAAAGTTGGGGAATTCCTTTTCGAGATTGAGGAAATCTTGCAGATAGAAGACCTCATTGAGAGCGCGAGCGCCATAGAAATACGACATCTTGCGGTCGGTGGTATGCAGCGTCTTGGTCATATACATGATTTGCGAACGCAAGGGAGCCATACCGGCGCCGCCGCCTATCCACATCATCTCTTTCTTTGAATTGATAATGGGATGGAAATCGCCATAAGGACCGCTCATCATCACCTTATCGCCGGGTTTGAGCGAGAAGATATACGACGAGGCTATACCGGGCATCACGTCTTGGAAACCTACCTGAGGTTTGGGTTTGAAAGGCGGAGTGGCAATGCGCACGGTGAGCATGATGCGGTCGCCCTCGGCGGGATAGTTAGCCATAGAGTAGGCACGTACGGTAGGCTCGGTATTGCTGCACTTCAAGCCGAAGAGGCCATATTGCTTCCACGCCGGCATATATTCGTCGCCGATGAGCGACTTGTCGATGTCTTTATCGTAGTCCATCGTATAAGCCGGTATCTTTATTTGGGCATACGAGCCGGGGACAAAGTCCATGTGCTCGCCCTCGGGGAGTTTCACGATAAACTCCTTGATGAAGGTAGCGACGTTGCGGTTCGAGATAACCTCGCACTCCCACTCCTTGACACCCAAAACGGCCTCGGGTACCTTGATACTCATGTCGTTCTTTACCTTTACCTGACAGCCCAGCCGCCAATGTGCCTGCTGCTCTTTACGCGAGAAGTGTACTTTCTCGGTGGGGAGTATCTCGCCGCCGCCCTCCAAAACCTGACAACGGCATTGGGCACACGAGCCGCCTCCACCGCAAGCCGAAGGGAGATAAATTCTCTGTGTAGCCAACGTAGAGAGGAGCGAACTGCCCGTCTCTACCTCGACAGTCGTATCGCCGTTGACGGTGATATGCACTTTGCCCGACGGCACCAAATATTTCTTTGCTACCAACAAAACCACTACCAGCAACAGTGTGATGAGCAAGAAGATAATCACGCTCGTCAGTAGTACTGTTATCATAGAATCAGCCAATAATATCATTGTTTCAATGCTTTTATCGTGTTACAATTTGATGCCGAGAAAACTCATGAATGCTATACCCATCAGCCCGGTGATAATAAAGGTAATACCTATGCCGCGTAAAGGCGCCGGCACGTTGCTGTATGCGAGTTTCTCGCGAATGGCGGCAATACCCACAATGGCAAGCAACCACCCTATACCCGAGCCAAGGCCGTAAACGGTAGCTGTCCACACCGTATCGAAGTTGCGTTGCTGCATAAACAGCGAACCGCCCAAGATGGCGCAGTTGACGGCTATAAGCGGCAGGAATATACCCAGCGAGGCATAGAGCGAGGGCGAGTATTTCTCTACCACCATCTCTACCAACTGCACGATGGAGGCTACCACGGCGATGAAAAGTATAAGGCTGAGGAAGCTGAGGTCGACATCGGCAAAACCTTCGCCCAACCACGAGAGGGCGCCGGGTTTGAGCACATAATTTTCCAACAGGTAGTTGACGGGCACTGTGATGGCCAGCACAAAGGTTACCGCCACACCCAGTCCCAACGAAGTCTTTACCGTCTTCGATACGGCAAGATATGAACACATACCCAAGAAGTATGCAAATATCATGTTGTCTATAAAAATAGACCGTATAAACAAATTGAGATTTTCCATATTCTGTTTTCTTTTTTAGGGAATGTGTTTCGTTTATTTCTCTTGCAGCTCTTTATTGCGCGAGCGGTGTACCCAAATGATGCAGGCCACCGTAATGAGCGCCATAGGCGGCAATATCATGAGGCCGTTGTTCTCGTAGCCCCATTGGTAGAACACCTGCGGGATGACGTGATAACCGAAGAGGGTACCCGACCCCAGCAATTCGCGGAAAAATGCTACAATGACAAGTATGATGCCGTAACCTATACCGTTGCCTATACCGTCGAGGAAGGAGTCCCACGGGTTGTGGCTCAACGCATAGGCTTCGAGACGTCCCATCACGATACAGTTGGTAATGATGAGCCCCACGAATACCGAGAGTTGTTTGCTCACCTCATAGGCAAAGGCTTTGAGGAGCTGGTCAACGATAATCACCAACGAAGCAACCACTACCAATTGCACAATAATGCGGATACTGTTAGGGATGGTATTGCGCAACAACGAGATAATTACATTCGACAGAGCCACGACAGCTATCACGGAAACAGCCATAACACATGCGGGCTCTAACTTTGACGTTACGGCCAAAGCCGAGCAGATACCAAGTATCTGCACGATAACAGGATTATTTTTTGACAGCGGCCCTAACAAGACCTCTTTATTTTTCCATATCATAATAGCATCTCCTCTTATTTGTCTAACGATTTCAGAAACGACTCATAGGGCAACAAGCAATCGGATATCATGCTTTGCACACCCTTGCTGGTGATAGTACCGCCCGAGATGGCATCAACATAATCGGCGCCGTCGAGAGGCTTCTGCCCTTTCTTCATGACAGCCACGGGCTTGAACTCACCATCGACAAACAGTTGTTTCCCGGCAAACTGCTCTTGAAAAGCAGCCGACCCTATCTCGGCACCCAGACCCGGCGTCTCTCCCTGATGGGCAAAATACGAGCCGTAGAGTGTGCGGCCATCGGCATCGACCGAAATGTACCCCCATATAGGACCCCACAAGCCTGCTCCGTAAAGGGGCAGAATATATTTTACATCGCCATTGTCGAGCGTACACACAAAGACCGGCAGACGTCGTTCGGCGGCATCGCGTTTCACCTCGGCAGCCACGTCGATACCGAAAGCGTCGGCTTTTGTCGTATTGCCGGCGGCATCGACTACATAACTGTCGGTAATATACTTGTCGTAGAGCGACACGGCATCATGTGCCGTAGAGGCTATGTGTACCGAACTGAGTATCTGCATCATCTTATCTACCCGGATGTTCTCTTGCTGTAAGGGACGGAGCGACACCGATGCAATAGCCAAAATAGCCGCTACCACCACTACCATGACAGCCGAATAGAGAATCGTATATGTATTACCTTGCTTGTTCATAACTTCACCTCCTCGCTATTGATTTGTTTGGCACGTTTCATACGACGACGAATGTTGGCTTCGACCACACAATGATCTATCAGCGGAGCGAAAGCATTCATGAAGAGTACGGCCAACATCGCTCCCTCGGGATAACCGCTGTTGAATACCCTGATAAGGATAGCCAGCACACCCACCAAGAAACCGTAGATATACTTACCCGTCTCTGTACGGGCTGCCGTCACAGGGTCGGTAGCCATAAAGACGGCTGCAAAGGCAAATCCGCCGAGGCATACTTGCTCTATGGGCGACAACAGAGCGGCGGCATAAGTCGAGGGGTCGGCAAAGGTACATATCCAACTCGTCAACAGACCGCCGGCAAAGACCGACAACATGATGCGCCAACTTGCAATGCCACTTATC
This sequence comes from uncultured Barnesiella sp., assembly GCA_944321085.1. GTDB lineage: Bacteria > Bacteroidota > Bacteroidia > Bacteroidales > Barnesiellaceae_A > Barnesiella_A. The sequence goes on along the minus strand of CALUJY010000011.1, from coordinate 78,600 downwards.
AGAAGGATAGCTGCACCGATGAGGATGGCAAGCGTCGAGGTCTCACCGATAGAACCGGGGATAAAACCGAGGAAAGCGTCGAGCGTAGTAATAGGCTCGCCTACAATATTGGTAAACGTAAGGTCGCCGCCGGTGTGGGTGGCCAACTGTCCCAGCGGCGTCGCACCAGAGAAACCGTCGACTACCGTACCGCTGCCTATACCGAATGTATCGGTCGTACGTACGAATACTTCATCGCCGCTCATCTTGGAAGGATAAGCGAAGAAAAGGAATGCACGTGTGACAAGGGCTACATTGAATATGTTCATGCCCGTGCCGCCAAAGACCTCCTTGGCAAATATCACGGCAAAAGCGGTTGCCACGGCTATCATCCATAACGGGGTGTCTACCGGGACTATCATGGGTATGAGCATTCCCGAAACGAGGAAGCCCTCTTGGATTTCGTGGTGACGCAACTGCGCTCCTATAAACTCAATGCCGAGACCTACGACATAGGCTACCACAATCTTGGGCAGGACGGCAAGAAAGCCGTATGCAAAGATTGTCCAGAAACCGGTCTGTGCCAAAGCTCCTATCGCCAGATAGTGCTGGTAGCCCACATTGTACATACCGAACAACAGAGCAGGCAACAGGGCGATAATGACGACCGTCATGGTACGCTTAGAGTCGATGGCATCGTGAATATGCACACCCGACCGTGCTGTCGTCGACGGCACAAACAAAAACGACTCGAAGCCCTCGAATACCGATTGCAAAGCCGAGAATTTTCCGCCCGGCTCGAATTGGGGCTTCACTTTATCGAGAAATTTTCTAAGTGCTTTCAAAATGATGCTATTTATTTAGTTGTTTTAATGCTCAGTAGTATCAACACATCTCTTTACGCAACAAATCCAATCCGTTGCGCACAATCTGCTGCAACGGGAGCTTGGAGGTGTCGACAAACTCGCAGGCGGCAAAGTCCTCGGGAGCCACCTCGTATATGCCGAGTTGCTCCATGCGGTCTATGTCGAAAGCTATGATGGCTTTAATAAGATACTCGGGCAGAATGTCCATAGGGAAAACCTTATCGTACTCGCCCGACATGATGATGGCACGCTCGCCCCCGTGGATACGGGCATCGGGATTGCTGTCGCAACGGCTGGGCAACCAGCGCGAGAGGAATGTACGGCTCAACGAGAGAACTCGCAGCCCGGGCATAGCCCAGCCCAAAAAGTCGTGCGTCTCGTCACCCTCGGGGATAACCGTTATCTGCGAATGGTATGCGTCTAAATATCCGTCGGGCATGACACGCACCCCCGTGAGGACATTACCGCTGATGTAACGACGATGATGTTGCGCCGGTACAAGATTGTCGCCTACTATATCGGCCACCGGCGTGCCGGGACAAGCCGTCACGTATGTGGGGTGTGCCACCTCGCTACCGCAAACGGCCACGGTACGTGTCAGGTCGATACTTCCCTTGAGAAGCAGACGGCCTATAAAGACGACATCGAGAGCGCAAAGCGTCCACACGGTTTCGCCCTTGTTGACCGGAGCGATATGGTGCAACTGCACGCCTGCATTACAGGCAGGGAAGGCACCTTTGAATACCACAGGCTCTACACAATCGGGCAAACGAGTAGCATTTGCCTCCTCGTCGATACCTACATAAACTTTTCCTTGCGTAAGACGCGCCAGCGCCTTCAATCCCACTTGCAGCGCACGGTTGTCGCTACTCCACAATAAATCGTAAGCGTGGCGGGGTGCTAGAGGCGCATTGTCGAACGCTGTCACAAAGATGTCGCGAGGTGCTACGTTGGGGTCGGCAACGATGTCGTAAGGACGTTGCTTGATATAGACCCACAGACCGGCTGCCTGCAACAAGTCACGCAAAGCCTCGGGAGCTATACGGTCGACATCTTGCACACCGAAATCGACCTTTTCGCCGGCGCCATCGGCTTTCACAACAATCTTCAATACCTTGCGGCGTTCGCCTCGCTCTACCGCTACTACCTCGCCGCTCACGGGCGATACTACTTGCACTGTCTCGTGGTTCTTGTCGTACAACAACGGCGAACCGGCCTTCACCTTGTCGCCGGGTTTTACCGTCACCTTGGGCAACAAGCCTACATAGTTGTCGGGCACAACGGCTACCTCGCCGCTTGTCACAGGCTTGTCGTTACCGGGCACAGCTTCACCCTCGATACAGAGATTCAATCCTTTTTTCAGTTTGATTACCCTTACCATATTTCAAGAGTATATATTAGAGGAACATTTTTTCCGGCACGAAATTACATAAATTTTTCCGTAATAAACCGGCCTGATTATTCAATCGAACGATATATTCACGATATAATAACAAACAGGAGGCTGTTTGCTATGCCGACTTATCATATTTAACCACAATAAGGAGCAGTCGTACCACATATCACGGGGGGCAATACTGATACCGGTCTGCCCCGAAAAGAGAGACTACACCAAAAACGGAAGAGTCGGTATTGCAAGTGTCGGCAGCTTGGAGTAACTTTACAGCTCCAAATATTGTCATTCATAAAATCACAACATCATGATTAAAGCAGTAATAGTGGGATATGGAAATATAGGACGCCATGTCCTTGAAGCATTGGAAGCCGCACCCGACTTTGAAGTGGCAGGTATCGTGCGCCGCAACGGCAGCGACAGCCCCGAATGTCTGAAAAAATACACCATCACGACCGACCTCTCGCACCTCAAAGCCGATGTTGCCATCTTATGCACACCCACACGCCGGGTTGAAGAGTATGCGTTCGCCGCCCTCGAAGCCGGCATGAATACGGTAGACAGCTTCGATATACACACCGGCATCGTCGACTTGCGGCAATCGCTCGACCGTAAAGCCAAGGAGTGCGGCAAGGTATCGGTCATATCGGCCGGTTGGGACCCGGGTACCGACTCGGTAGTGCGCGCGCTCTTGCAGGCCTGCGCTCCCAAAGGCATAACCTACACTAACTTCGGACCGGGCATGAGCATGGGGCACACCGTTGCCGTAAAGGCTATCGAAGGGGTCAAAGCAGCTCTCTCGGTAACCATCCCGTTGGGCACAGGCATACACCGCCGCATGGTATATGTAGAGCTGGCAGAGGGCTATTTGCTTGACAACGTGGCTGCTGCCATCAAGGCCGACCCCTATTTCGCCAGCGACGAGACACACGTTATAGAGGTGCCTTGCGTCGATGACGTAAAAGATATGGGACACGGCGTAAACATGGTGCGCAAAGGCGTCTCGGGCAAGACTCAGAACCAACGTTTCGAGTTTAACATGTCTATCAACAACCCGGCATTGACGGCTCAAATCCTTGTAGGTGCCGCCAGAGCCTCCATGCGTCAGCAACCGGGTGCTTACACTTTGATAGAGATTCCTGTGATAGACTTGCTGCCGGGCGACCGTGAGGAGTTGATACGCCATTTGGTATAAACAAGATACTCCCGGCCATACAGGCATAGGTATAGCGAAGAAGAGTATAAGCCCCAAGCTGTACTCTTCTTCTTTTTATATGGACATGGGGGCACTTGCTACGCCTTGTTTTATGTGAATACAGGAACTCAGCGTTCGGCCTCTACGATAGCCATAAAACAAGTCAAACGAGGACAAGACAACTGCCGCACTCCCCGTCGATTGCTTTTACAAGATAAAAACAGGGCTGCAATCGGAATTGTTTTTCCGACCACAGCCCCTATCGAAACTACGGAAACAAGTTAATTGTCGGTACGGCCGCCGCCCAAGGCATTATAAAGCATAACGACCGATTGCATACGGGTCACGGCCTCGGCTACCTCACTGAGTTGAGCACTCAACAAAGACTGACGCGCCGTGAGTAATTCAAGGTAAGAAGCATCGCCCACACGGAACAAGGCTTCGGACGAGAGAGCTGCTTTCTCCAACTCGTCGCATTGCTGGGTGCGCAACTGCAACATGCGGTCGGCTGTCTCGGCGGCATACAAGGCATCACTCACCTCTTTACCGGCTTCGAGAATGGCTTGCTTGTAGTTGAGCAAAGCTATCTGCTCCTCGTCTTTCGACACGCGAAGGTTCGATATAAGCTGACCGCGATTGAAAATAGGCTGAGTCAAAGAGGCTACGGCCGAGAGTATCCATCCGGCAGGATTAGTCACTACCTGACCCAAACCGTCGACCCATCCCGCGCTACCCGTAAGGGTAAGTTTAGGATAGAAGGCCGAACGCGCCCGATTGGTGGAGTAATATGCACTTGCCAGTTGCATCTCGGCTTGCATCACGTCGGGACGGTTGGAGAGCATCAAGGCAGGCACACCCACCTCTACTTGCTCGGGCAACTGTTGCTCTTCGAGCCGGCCGCGTTCGATTTTTTGGGGAGCTTTGCCCAACAAAACACAAAGGGCATTCTCGGTCTCGCGGCATTGGCGTTGCAGATCGACAAGCGTGGCTTCGGTCGATACGTAGCTTGCACGTGCTTGTGCCACATCGGCCGATGTAGCCATACCCACCTCTTGCATGGTGGTAAGCGTCCTCACTTGGTCGCGCCATATAACGACAGTCTCGTCGGCAATCTCTATTTGACGGTCGAGCATGAGCAGGGTGTAATAGCTATTGGCAATGGAAGCTACCAAAGAAGATTGCACAGCCTGCTTATAAGCCTCTTGTTGCAAGAGCGTAGCCTTGGCGCCTCGGTGAGCATTGAGCAAATTACCGAAAAGGTCTATTTCCCAACTTGCTGCCACAGGCACCTCATAATTTTGTGTTATCACCGTACCATCGTCGCCGGTAACAGAAATCTGAGGTGTAAGATTCAGCGAAGGCAAATAGGACAATTTAGCCGAGAGCAGTTGTGCCGAAGCTTGGTCGACTCGCAAAATAGCGGTCTGCAAATCGACATTGTTGGCCAATCCCTCTTCGATAAGTCCTTGCAAGAGAGGGTCGCGAAAGAGCTCACGCCACGGCAGGTCGCCGAAGTTGGTTGTATCGTTGGTTATCGTATCGGTAACGACATCGCGATAAATATTATCGGCCGTAATCTCCTCCGAACGCTCGTAACTTTTATATATAGAGCAGCTATTCAACGCCAAAACGAGCGTCGAGAACAATATTATCTTTTTCATTTTCTATCCTCCTTTCTTTGACCCATGACTTTCTCTTCGATATACTGGAACACGATAAAGAAAGCAGGCGTTACAAACAAGAGTGCAAGAGAACCTATGAGCAAACCGCCCACAACACCTACACCAAGAGAGTTGTTACCATTGGCACCTACACCGCTGGCAAACATCAACGGCAACATACCGAATATCATGGTAAGCACTGTCATCAAAATAGGACGGAAACGCACGGAGGCAGCCTCTATGGCAGCATCGGTGAGCGACATTCCCTTCTCGCGCGCTACGGTTGCATACTCGGTAAGCAAGATGGCCGTCTTCGACAACAGACCTATCAACATAATCAATCCCGTTTGCAGGTAAATGTTATTCTCGATACCCCAAATGCGTGCAAAAAGGAAGCTACCCATCAATCCGAAAGGTACCGACAATATGACGGCAAACGGAACGAACAAGCTCTCATAGAGGGCACACAAGATGAGGTAAATAAGCAATACACACACGCCATATATCATCACCGTACTGTTGGAACCTGCCATCTGAGCCTCCTCACGCGTCATACCGCTAAACTCATAGCCGTAACCCACGGGCAAGGTCTGTGCTGCCACTTCCTTGATGGCATTGATGGCATCGCCCGAACTGTAACCGTCGGCAGGCATACCGTTGACACTGATAGACGAGAACATGTTGAAACGAGCTAACGACTCGGCACCATACGTTTTCGTAAGAGTGACAAACTGGCTCACGGGTGCCATACCGCCGGCGGCCTTTACATATACATTATCAAGCGCCTTCAAGTCTTTGCGGTAATCCGACGGGGCTTGTATGATAACGCGGTAGAGTTTCGAGAAACGGTTGAAGTTAGATACATACGAGCTACCAAAATATCCCGTAAGTACCGAGAGCACTTGCTCGGTAGATACACCGGCACGCATACACTGGGCAGCATCTATATCGATACGATACTGCGGGAAGTTGTTACTGAATGCCGTGTAAGCACGTTGTATCTCGGGACGCTTGTTAAGCTCACGCAAGAAGTTATTGGTTATCTCCGAAAGAGTAGCCATATCGCCACCCGAGCGGTCTTGTATAGAAAACTCGAAACTGTTACCCGTACCGTAACCGGCAATCATAGGCGGTGCAAATACGAACAACTGAGCATTCTTGATATGTGCCGTACGTTCATATATCATCTGTGTAACAGCCTCGACACTATTTTCCTTACCCTCACGTTCGCTCCAATCGGTCAATCGGATAATAAACATACCGTGCGAAGCACCATTACCCGAACCCATACCGAAACCGGCTACTTTGTTGTATGACCTTATTTGAGGAAGGTCGGCGATACTGTGTTCTACCTCGGCAATGATTTTGTCGGTTTCGGCCAACGTACTACCGGGAACGGCATCGATAGAAACGAACAAGGCACCCGTATCTTCTGAGGGAACAAGACCTGTCTTAGCCGAACGCATCAGCAATACCAGTACAACGCAGGCAATTGCAAAAAGACCGGCTGCAATCCAACGGTGACGGATAAAATAGGTAATACCGGCCTTGTATTTCTCCAATATTCTACCGAATGCGGCATCGAAAGCCATACGGAAACGAGTAGAGAACTCGGGCTTCTTACCCTCTTCGACAACCTCGTTGGGTTTCAATATCAAAGCACATAACGCCGGCGACATGGTAAGAGCATTGATAGCCGAAATACCTACGGCTACGGCCATGGTGATACCGAATTGCGTGTAGAATACACCCGACGTACCACCCATAAACGACACAGGAACGAACACTGCCATGAATACCAACGTAGAGGTAACGATAGCCGATGAGATACCGTTCATGGCATCGACCGTAGCCTTATATGGCGACTGGTATCCGGCATCGAACCTTGCCTGCACCGCTTCCACCACAATAATGGCATCATCGACTATCGTACCGATGGCCAACACCAAAGCGAAAAGCGTAAGCAAGTTGATACTAAATCCGGCAATATAGAGCGCAGCAAACGTACCAATAAGCGAAACGAAAATACTTATGGTAGGTATAAGCGTCGAACGGGGATTCTGCAAGAAGAAATATACGACCAATACCACCAATATGATGGCCTCTATAAGGGTCTTGATAACCTCATTGATAGAGGCATCGAGAAAGTCTTTGGTATTCATCAACTCGACAATTTCCATACCCTTGGGCAACGTCTTGGAGCTTTCGGCAAGGAACTTATCTATATTTTCTATAATTTCATTGGCGTTAGAACCTGCTATCTGATATATCATACACGATACACCGGGACAACCATTGATACCACCGGCATAAGCATACGACACACGCCCCAGCTCTATGTCGGCAACATCTTTGAGACGCAATATACGGCCATCGTCAAATGACTTGATAACAATCTCGCCAAACTCCTCGGGCAACTCATAGCGGCCACGATATTTCAACGTATATTGATATACGTTCTTCGAGTCCTCGCCGAGAGAGCCGGCCGACGACTCTATATTTTGGTCAGAGAGAGCAGCCGTCACATCGCTGGGCTCCAAACCGTATTGTGCCATCACATCGGGTTTGAGCCATACACGCATAGCATAGTCGCCACCCATCACATCCACGTCGCCCACACCGGCGATACGCATGATTTGCGGACGGAGGTTGATAGTCAGATAGTTGGTGAGGAAGTTCTCGTCATAAGTGCTGTCGGGACTGCACAATCCGAAAATCTTCAACATACTCGTCTGACGTTTCTGCGTGGTCACACCCACTCTCGTTACCTCGGCAGGCAAAAGCGAAGTTGCCGTAGAAACACGGTTCTGCACATTTACGGCAGCCATATCGGGGTCGGAACCTTGCTCGAAATATACCGTGATACGTGCGCTACCCGTATTGGTGGCCGTAGAGGTCATGTATGTCATGTTCTCCACACCATTGATAGCCTCTTCCAAAGGTACGATAACCGATTTTTGCACAGTCTCGGCATTGGCACCTGCGTATGAAGTTGACACACTGATGGTAGGCGGCGCAATATCGGGATATTGTTCTATCGGCAAAGAAAAAAGACCTATCAAACCGGCCATAAGGATTACGGCCGAAATGACCATCGACAATATCGGACGGTCTATAAATGTTTTCAGATTCATACTTATTCTGCTTCTTGGTTAGAAACGACAGTACCTTCTCTCAACAATCCGGCTCCTTCGGCTACAATCACGTCGCCTACCGACAAACCGCTTTCTACAATATATTCACGCCCGTTATTTATCTCAAAAACTGTCAACTGTACCGACTGGGCTTTACCGTCGACAACCTTGTAGGCATAAACTTTATCTTGTATCTCGAAAGTTGCTTCTTGCGGGATAACAATACAATCTTTCTTTACATAAGGTATGATTACGTTGGCCGAACCGCCACTCATGAGACGACCGTCTTTGTTATCGAATACGGCACGAAGGCTCACGGCTCCCGTTTGATTATCGACGATACCGCTGATAACGTCAATTTTACCTTTTGTCTCATAAAGCGAACCATCGTTGAGCTGCAACACAACGGGAGGCATCGAATCGAGTGCGTTCTGCAACGAACCGTATTGGCGGGTAAGAGACAGTACTTGTTTCTCGCCCATAGAGAAATATGCATACACAACCGAGTTGTCAGATACATTTACCAAAGGTTGCGTAATAGAAGAGCTTACCAATGCACCTACACGGTACGACGTGATACCGGCGACACCATCGACGGGACTTGTCACATTGGTATAAGAAAGGCTGTTGGCTGCATTTACCTCTTGTGCACGTGCTTGCTCCAAAGCAGCCTCGGCAGTACGGAGGTTGTTTTGTGAAGTACGCAACTCAAAGTCCGAAATAACCTGTTGGTCAAAGAGTTGCTGACGTCCTTCGAGATTCAATTCGGCTGTTGCCACATTTGCCTCGGCCGTAGCAACAGCTGCTTTTGCGGTCTGCAATGCAGCTTCATAAGGAACGGGGTCAATAACAAACAAAGTTTGTCCCTTACGCACTTTCGCTCCCTCTTTTACAAGCACTTGCGTAATAGTACCGCTCACCTGCGGCCTGATTTCAACATCTTGCCTACCTTGCAATGAAGTGGAATATTTCACCGACAATTCCCTGTCGGATGTTCCTAATTCCATCAAATTATACCCATTGTCTACAACCTGCCTCGTTTCTTGTTTACAGCCTGCGAACAGCAATAAACAAGCCGATAATACAATTAACTCTTTTAACTTCATAGTCCTATTTTTTTAACACGCAAAATAAGCGTTTTTTTCTTATTCCGATTTTGCATCAATCGCGCATACATTTTGCCCAAAAAGACATTTTTGATTATTTCACATATAACAATTAATCGTTTTACCCTTTTTATTGTCTAAGAGAGACATACTAACAACCAAAATGAGAACTCGAAATGAAGCAAACCTCTTTTCAGCAACTTTTCACGTTGTTCGATGCAAAAATACAAATTTCCCAGCAATTAATCATATATAACGGTAACAGCATATCGCAATTCAACAATATTTCCATCTCGGGGGCACATACATTCCTACTCATTATAAAGGGATATATCAAGCTGTCTATCAATCATAAAGAGCATATATTCAAAAAAAATACTTTTGCCGATATTACCAACGATAAAACATTCCGTTTTATCGAAGGCTCGCCCGACCTCTCGTTCTATTGTCTTTTTGCCAACCAGAATTTTTTGCGCGAGGTCATCCAAAACATTCGAATGTTGCCACGTACCTATTTTTACCGTATCTCTTTCCAACCAGCCATACAGATTACTGCTACCGATGCACAAGTGCTTCGCCTTAACCTCTCCATCTTGCAGTCGCACATCGCACGCAAAGAGCACATTTTCTTCAAAGAAATTACCAATAATCTGTTTATCAATCTTATGTATGAAATCGGCGATATATTCGGCAAGCATATCATTCCTCATAACAACGATTACTATTTACGCAAACAAGATATTATCACATTTCGTTTTATTGACCTTGTACGCAAAAATTGCAAGGAGCAGCACGAAATAAACTTTTACGCTTCGCAGCTCAACCTTTCATCGAAGCATTTGGGACGTGTAGTAAAAGACACGACCGGAAAAACGCTCTATGAAATTATCAGCGAAGAACTTATTATAGAAGCTATAGGGCTCATTTCGAGAGAGGAAACCCAAATACAACAAATTGCCGATGCCTTGCATTTTGCCGATATTGCTTCGTTCTCGAAATTTTTCAAACGGCACACCGGCATGTCGCCCATGCAATATCGCGAACGTTGAGAGAAGAACATACAGCGAATTACGCGTCACACAGGGGCAATCCAGCGAAAAAAGGGCTTATCCACATTTCGCTTTGCTGTACCCTTACATACATTACCTTTTCATAAATAGGCCGCGGCTCGGCAAAAGAAATTTAAGCTATGCTTTATTTCTTTTTGCTCTCGCCTTGCACTATCTTTGCAACCGTTATGAAAAAATACAGCCATATTTTTATCGACCTCGACGACACGATATGGGATTTCAATACCAATTCACACGTGGCATTGGCAAAAACTTTCGACGATTTACACCTCCGCAACATTTTTGCCGATTACGACTTGTTCAGCCGTCTGTATTATGACAAAAACGCCGAGTTATGGGATTTATATCACCACGGAAAGATAACTCGCGACTACCTTATCGTAGAACGGTTCGCCTATCCACTGCGCGAAGCCGGATATGCCGACCCCCAAAACCAACTTGCCGCACACCTCAACAAATATTATTTGGAGACTCTCTCGCAACAGACCCGACTCGTACCACAGGCCTACGAAATGCTTAGCGATTTACAAGGGAAAGGTTACCGGTTGTATATTCTGAGCAACGGATTTGCCGAAGTACAGGCTCGCAAGTTGCAAGCCGGGAAGATAGCACAATTCTTTTCGCGTATAGTTCTCTCCGACGAAATAGGTATCACCAAACCCGACCGCCGCATCTTCGACCACGCCTTGCAGGTTACAGGCGGCGACGCAGCGACAACTATCATGATCGGCGACAACTATGACGCCGACATCATGGGTGCTGCCCATGCGGGATGGGGACAAATTTACTTCGACCGTTACAACAAAGGATACGTCGGCGATGCACCGCAACACACGATACACTTACTGTCGGAGGTATCGCTTATTTTATAGCCGACAGAGATAATGCCGATATAGGATAAATCGGTTTCATACTCCATTTCGTAATCTATATTCCATACAAGACCATAAACACGAGCCTTTCAGTATCCCCCTCGCCCCCTTCGCTGCTTCTTGCACAGATACGACAGTAACAACTTATGCAGGCATATCGTCCTCGGCGGTAGGGTCGTCGATAAGCCATGTAACCGCGCGCAGGTTATCGAGCCGCTCACGCAATCGGGGCATTGCCATGCGTCGTTGTCTGAGAGTCATCTCGCAATCCATCTCGAACGACTGTGCAACAACCGTAACCTGCTCTTCTTTGACAATACGCATTACCTCATTCATAAGAGGATACTCGAAACGAATCTTCACACAATCTTCTATAAGCCGTTCCACAATCTTGCAAGCTGCAATCGCCTCGGCAGCTGCGGTACGATAGGCCACGACAAGGCCGCCTGTCCCCAACTTGATACCGCCGAAATAGCGTATTACGACAATGAGGATGTCGGTAAGGCCGGCCGAGTTGATTTGTCCCAAGATAGGTTTTCCTGCCGTTCCCGAAGGCTCGCCGTTATCATTGCTGCGGAAGCACTTGCGGTCGGCGCCTATCATATAAGCCCAACATACATGCCGGGCATCGTAGTACTCTTTACGATACTTTTCTACACAGGCAAGCGCCTCATCGACCGTAACCACCGGCACAGCGAATGAGATGAACCGGCTCATCTTCTCTTTATAGAGCCCTTCGCCGGGAGCCTCTATGGTGAGGTAAGTATCCGACATGTCAGTCTACTTCGTGCAAGTCGTGCCCCATGCGTTCTTTTTTGGTATGCAGGTATTCGGCGTTATATCTATTAGGTTTCACCTCGATGGGTACGTTTTCTACGATACTGATGCCATAACCTTCGAGTCCTATGCGTTTCATGGGATTGTTGGTCATGAGACGGATGTTGCGCACGCCCAGCTCCCTGAGTATAGAGGCGCCCACGCCATAGGTACGCTCATCGGCTTTGAAACCGAGGTGAAGGTTGGCATCGACCGTATCGAAGCCGTTCTCTTGCAATTTGTAGGCACGTATCTTGTTCATCAGGCCTATGCCGCGTCCTTCCTGACTCATATACACCAACACTCCTTTTCCGGCAGCATCGATGGCACGCATCGCCTCGTGAAGCTGCTCGCCGCAATCGCATCGTTTCGAGCCGAAGATGTCGCCCGTCATGCACGACGAGTGCATGCGTACCAATATGGGCTCGTCAGGCTCCCACGAGCCTTTGATAAGGGCTATATGCTCGGCTCCGTTCGAAATCTGACGGAAAGGTATAAGCCTGAAATCGCCGTATGCGGTAGGCATATTCACCTCTTCGCCGCGCTCTACGATGGCTTCCTGATTCAAGCGATAGGCAATGAGGTCGCGAATAGAGACAAATTTCAGATTATACTTGTCGGCTATCTTCCGCAACTCGGGCATACGCGCCATGGTACCGTCTTCGTTGATGATTTCAATCAATGCAGCAGCGGGATACAGCCCTGCCAACCGAGCCAAGTCGACAGCAGCCTCGGTATGCCCGGCACGAACCAATACACCACGCGAACGAGCTCTGAGAGGATTGACATGCCCGGGTCGCCCGAAGTCGGAGGGTTTCATCGACGGGTCGGCAAGAGAGCGTATGGTGGTAGCGCGGTCGGACATGGAGACGCCGGTAGTGCAACCGGCTCCTATGCGGTCGACCGTTACGGTAAAGGGAGTGCCCAACAGCGAGGTGTTATCGAGCACCTGCATGTTCAGTTCCAACTCCAAACAACGCTCCTCGGTAATAGGCGCGCACAGTACGCCGCGTCCCACGGTAAGCATGAAATTTACCTTCTCGGGAGTGATTTTCTCTGCCGCTATGATAAAGTCGCCTTCGTTCTCACGGTCTTCGTCGTCAATGACAATCACAAAGTTTCCTTGACGAAACTCTTCTATCGCCTCTTCAATAGTATTGAGCTTGATTTTTTCGTTATCCATAACTATATATCGTTTTATTCATTTTCAGAAGTCATCTTTTGCAACAGGACTATCAAATCGCTATCGGCTTCGATTATCGTCGTCACAGCTGTCACCAAGTGCGCATAGCGATGCGAGGCTATCCAATAGAGGGGTAATCCTACGGGGAAGAACACCATTACGGCCACAGCCAACAACTTGATACGTACCGGATGCAAAATCCATTCGGGCACAATGACGGGATAATCCATCAGTTTGGTAGCCACCATGCAGTCGGTCGTTTCGGAGGTATATTCCACCAACGAATTGGTTGTGGTTGCGAGGTTTTGTATTGCCTGCATGTCGTAGCCCTTAGTCCAGAAAGCCACATAACCGAGTTTGGTATTATCGTGCAGGAAAGTATGACACATATCGGTAAGCGCACGAGCTTTCTCCTCGGCAACGACAGGCGACATGGGCGCAAGGACAATCTCTTTGAGCTCTACCTTGCGCACCCCGGCTTTGCCAAGGAGCTGTCGGAAGAAATCGGCATAAGCATCGAGGTTGAGCACGGCCGAGTCTTTGGTAGCACGTGAAGTAAGAAATATGCCCAACGGAAGCAACACCGCCGAGCTGAGCCAAATGCCCTGCCATACCGGCCACACGCCGTCACGCGCCATTTTATAACCGGTATTGTCTATTATATAATAGATTATAAACAATATCACCGACACCACGATAGGCACGCCCAATCCGCCTTTACGAATGATAGCACCTAACGGAGCACCTATGAAAAAGAAGATAATGCACGCCAACGAAAGAGTAAATTTCTTCATCAGTTCTATCTCATGACGACGTATCGTAAAACGCTTGTCGGCCACGGTCATGGAATTGAAATTGTAATCGTTTTTGTAGGTCTGTGCCCGCTCCAATGCTCTCGCCACATAGAGTTGCCGCCGCTGGTTGTTCTCACCTTGAAACAAGGAATCAAGATTGACACTTTGTGCCGCCTGTTGCATGGCTGCATCTTCCTGCTCTTGCTGCTGAGAAGACATTTGGCTGCGACGGTCTTGCTCTTTCTTATTCATGCCAAAGTAGCCCGATGCCCGCAGACGCAACGCATAATTGGCGCCCAAACTATCTACAACAATATTCATGGAGTCAATCGATGTACGCAGTTCGGTATAATTTTTCCCAACGTACTGCCCCTGCATGAGGCCGTCATCGAGACGGTTGAAGTTGGCATCGAAATTAATAAGCAGCTCTTTGAATGAGAATGTTTCCCGCCGATACGGAATGTTATTGTAAGTATTGGTGCGGTTTGTCTGCAAGTTTTCGAACGACTCGCCATCGTACAACGTAAGTACAAGATGTTTTTTGTCGGCAGTCGTCTGCAACTTTCCGGAGTCGGCCAAAACGATAGTGGCATTGTCGAATCCTTTCGACATGTCATAAATCATCATATCATACATGAATCCCGTATCGCGGTCTTTTTTCTTCACATAGAGGTTATATCCGCTTATCTCGTCATAAAACACACCCTCGGGAATATCCAGCTCGGGCGACTTTTGCCTGACAGAGTATATGAGAGTCCACATCTTTACCTGCGCCTGCGGTAAGACATCATTTTGGAAAAAGAAAGCAAGTACGGCAATCACACTGACAAGGAATATAAGCGGTCGCATCACGTGCAGCAAGGATACGCCGGCCGCCTTGATGGCAAGCAGCTCGAATCGCTCGCCCAAGTTACCGAAAGTCATAAGCGATGCCAACAGAATAGAGAGCGGCAAAGCCAACGGCACCATGGTCACGGCGGCGTAAAAGAAAAGTTCGAGCAAGACCGATATTTCCAAACCCTTACCCACCATCTCATCGACGTACTTCCACAAAAACTGCATCAGTACGATGAAGAGGCAGATAAAAAAGGTCATGAAAAAGACAGGCAGGAAGCTCTGCAACATGAACCCATATAGTCTTTTGGGACGAAACATCAAGCGGCGCTATTATGAATGAATGTGCAAAAATAGCGCAAAATAGTCAGCTTGCAAAGACAATCTTCACATTTAGATATTAATTAAGAAATCGCCATCTCTCGAACAGCGGCACACGGTCGCCATTACAACCCTAAACGGCGGCGCAATCGCTCCACCTCGTTATCCCACAGCTCTCGGGCATCTTCAATTTCGTCAGGGGCAGCAAAGTCGGTAACAACAAGTATGGTGGCACCCGTCAACTCGGAAGACTCTATGCGCATCTCGAAAAACGAACGCTCGTTAACATCTTCTTCCCAATGAAAGCGCACATAAACTCCCGTACGGGATGCTGTCATCAGAGCGACTTGGGGACTTTTATTCCAATAAAAAGTATACTCTTTCTCTTGATGCTCCACTTGGTCGGCAAACCATTCTGACAGACCTGCGGCTGTGCTGACAAAAGTCCACAATAATGACGGCGAAACTTTCTTGAAATCGTATTCAATAACAAACTTCTCTTTATTCATAGGACACTCCTTCAAAATAATCCGCGATATTCCGAAATACTTTTGTAACAAACAATCGCTTTCGGCAGCGAATATATGTATTATTTCTCAATATACAAAACCAGATATTATTTTTTAGTAACAGCAGCCTTCCCGACAGTTTTCGCACCTGCAACAAAAGGCTTCTACTCCTGCCAAGACAAACGGGCACAATAAAAAGTTCGCATCATACACCTTAATTTGAAATTTTGGCTATGCCGAATAAATTCTTTTTTATAAATTTGCTCCCCGAAGTAAGGCCTTTCGCACCGACTCCGACAGACGCGTTCGCTGCATACCTTGCTCCAACAAAAAATACCTGAAACACAATCTTAAATATATCACAAATATGGACTTGATGAAACAAATTGTGGAGCGCGCCAAAGCCAACAAACAACGCATCGTGCTCCCCGAAGGTACCGAAGAGCGCACCCTTCGTGCGGCAGACCGCCTTATTGCAGACGAAGTAGTTGACATTATTCTCATTGGCAACCCCGACGAGATACTTGCTTTGGCAGGAAAACTCGGCTTGCAAAACATAGGCAAAGCCACCATCATCGACCCTGCCAACAACCCCCGCAAGGAGGTATATGCCAATCTTCTCTTTGAATTACGCAAAGCCAAGGGCATGACCATGGAAAAAGCCCTCGTATTGGCTGCCGACCCTCTCTACTTAGGAACTCTCATCATCAAAAACGGCGATGCCGACGGCGAAGTAGCCGGCGCCCGCAACACCACAGGCGACGTATTGCGTCCTGCCCTGCAAATCATCAAAACCGTGCCGGGCGTAAGCGTGGTATCGGGAGCATTCCTGATGTTTACCCCCAAACCCGAATATGGTGAAAACGGTCTGCTCATCTTTGCCGACTGCGCCGTAATGCCCAATCCCAATGCACAAGAGTTGGCTCAGATAGCCGTATCGACAGCCCGTACCGCTCGCGACATAGCCGGTATAGAACCTCGCGTTGCCATGCTCAGCTTCTCTACCAAGGGTAGCGCCAAACATGAGATGGTTGACAAAGTTGCCGAAGCCACCCGCTTGGCCAAAGAGATGGCACCCGACCTTGCCATCGACGGCGAGTTGCAAGCCGATGCCGCCATCGTTCCTTCGGTAGGCGCATCGAAAGCTCCGGGCAGCACCATTGCCGGACATGCCAACACGCTGGTATTCCCCACCCTCGAAGTAGGCAATATCTCTTACAAATTGGTACAACGTCTCTCGGGAGCCGAGGCCGTAGGTCCTATCCTGCAAGGTATTGCAGCACCCGTCAACGACCTCTCACGCGGATGCAGTACCGACGATGTATATAACATGGTTGCCATCACAGCCAACCAAGCCATCGGTCTGAAAAAATCCCGTTGATATTTTTAATCCTTTTGTCTTACACAAAGAAACACGACAAGATATGAAAATACTGGTATTGAACTGTGGAAGTTCGTCGGTAAAATACAAATTGTTCGACATCGAAAAAGGCGAAGTAATGGCGCAAGGCGGCGTAGAAAAGATAGGGTTGAAAGACTCTTTCCTGAAACTCACCCTGCCCAACGGCGAGAAAGTAGTATTGGAGTATGACATGCCCGAGCACCGCTCGGCTATACGCAACATACTCAACGTACTCACGAGCAAAGAGTATGGCTGCATCGCTTCGTATAACGAAATCGACGCCGTAGGCCATCGTCTCGTACACGGCGGCGAGAAGTTCAACAAGAGCGTACTCATCACCAAAGAGGTGATAGACAAGGTAAAAGAATGCTACGACCTTGCCCCGCTGCACAACCCCGCCAACGTCACCGGCGTAGAAGCCATAGAAGAGTTGTTGCCCTCGGTACCGCAAGTAGGCGTGTTCGATACAGCATTCCACCAAACCATGCCCAAACACGCATTCATGTATGCCCTCCCCTATGAGGTGTACGAGAAATATGGCGTACGTCGTTACGGCTTCCACGGCACCAGCCACCGTTACGTATCGCGCCGCGCTTGCGAATTCTTAGGCGTACCCTACGAAGAGCAGAAAATCATTACCTGCCACATAGGTAACGGTGCCTCTATTACCGCCATCAAAGACGGCAAGTCGGTCGATACCTCTATGGGTCTGACCCCCGTAGAAGGACTGATGATGGGTACTCGTTCGGGCGACGTAGATGCCGGCGCACTCACCTACCTGATGGACAAAGAGCACCTCGACTCGGCCGGTGTCGCCAACCTCGTAAACAAAAAGAGCGGCGTGCTGGGTATCTCGGGCATCTCGTCAGACATGCGCGACATAGAGGCTGCCATCGCTGCGGGCAACGAGCGCGCCAAGCTGGCACTCGACATGTATGAATACCGTATCATAAAATACGTAGGCTCATACATCGCTGCTCTCAATGGTGTAGACATCATTGTATTCACCGGCGGTGTAGGCGAAAACCAAGCCCTCACCCGCGAATCGGTTACCGACAACCTCTCCTTTATGGGTGTGAAGATTGACAAAGAACTCAATGCCGGCTTACGCGGCAAAGAGTGTCTCATAAGCACTCCCGACTCGACAGTAAAAGTGGTTGTCATACCCACCGACGAGGAATTGATGATTGCCACCGACACACGCGACATCATTACACGCCAATAAAGAGTTTGTTCTCCATTATGCTCACCGTGGCGTGTGAGATAGGAAGCAAGACGATAGAAGAGCTGCGGCCATGCTGCGGCTCTTCTTTTGCTTTCAGCCCTCACTCTAAGAAGCGGCTCATACGCACCCAGCAACCACGTGTAACCGTTTGCATACCCGTTGCACCGGCAACCGC
The DNA here is from genome assembly GCA_944321085.1 of uncultured Barnesiella sp. Classification (GTDB taxonomy): domain Bacteria; phylum Bacteroidota; class Bacteroidia; order Bacteroidales; family Barnesiellaceae_A; genus Barnesiella_A. The sequence goes on along the minus strand of CALUJY010000011.1, from coordinate 60,065 downwards.
CGAAGCAACGCAAACGTTTGCATTTTCAAATTGCACAAATTTTGTCCGATTATTGCAAGCACAACTGCGAAACAGTAAATTTGCAACATGAAAAACAACACAAATCTTACAAGATTGGCACAAATCTAATACTCATCTACCTTTTATCGATACAATAAATCAAACTCACATACCCATGAAACAACAAGCCGTTTTACTGATTGCACTCGCATGCTCGTTAGGAGCAACGCAAGCCCAAGAGACGCAAACATCGCCCGATGGAAACGTACAACTCGCTTTCGACCTCAAAGAGGGCGTTCCCTACTACTCTCTCTCATACAAAGGACAAGAGGTGATAAAACCCAGCCGATTGGGATTGGAACTCGTCAACGACTTTTCGCTCACCGACAACTTCTCGGCCGGGAAAATAGAACGTTCCACCTTCGACGAGACATGGACTCCCGTATGGGGCGAGTCGAGCACCATACGCAACCATTACAACGAAATGGCCGTAACCTTGACTCAACAACCCAACGATAAAAAAGTGACCGATTACGGTGGCAACCCGCGCTATATGACCATACGATTCAGAGTCTACGACGACGGTATAGGTTTCCGCTACGAATTTCCCGAGCAGCGCGACCTCATCTATTTTGTTGTCAAAGACGAGGTTACCGAATTTGCCATGACAGGCGACCACACGGCCTACTGGATACCCGGCGACTACGACACGCAAGAGTACGACTACACCGTCTCGAAACTCTCGGAGATACGGTCTATCATGCAAGACGCCATCACGCCCAACTCGTCGCAAACCTCTTTCTCGCCCACCGGCGTACAGACATCCCTGCAACTGAAAACCGACGACGGCCTCTACATCAACATACACGAAGCTGCACTCGTCGATTACTCGTGCATGCACCTCGAACTCGACGACCAGACGATGACATTCCACGCATGGCTCACACCCGATGCCAAAGGCAACAAATGCTACATGCAAGCTCCCTGCCACACACCGTGGCGCACAGTGATGGTGAGCGACGACGCCCGCGACATTCTTGCCTCGAACCTCATTCTCAACCTCAACGACCCATGTGTCCTCGACGATACATCGTGGATTAAACCCGTGAAATATGTAGGCGTATGGTGGGAAATGATTACCGGTAAAAGCACATGGGCATATACCGACCTCCCCGCCGTACAATTAGACCGTATCGACTACTCGACCATGCGTCCCAACGGCAAGCACGCAGCCAATAATGACAATGTGAAACGATATATCGACTTTGCCGCCGAGCACGGCTTCTCGCAAGTTCTCGTCGAAGGCTGGAACATCGGCTGGGAAGACTGGATAGGTAAAACGAAAGATTACGTATTCGACTTCGTAACCCCTTACCCCGACTTCGATATAAAGATGCTCAACGAATATGCCCACAGCAAAGGCGTACGCCTCATGATGCACCACGAAACCTCGGGCTCGACACGCAACTACGAACGCCACATGGAGGCAGCCTACTCATTGATGAACCAATACGGCTACAACTCGGTGAAAAGCGGATACGTGGGCGACATACTGCCGCGCGGCGAATATCACTACGGACAATGGAGCAACAACCACTACCTCTATGCCGTGAAAGAGGCTGCCAAACACCACATCATGGTCAATGCCCACGAAGCCGTACGCCCCACCGGTCTGTGCCGCACATATCCCAACCTGATAGGTAACGAATCGGCTCGCGGTACCGAATACCAAGCCTTCGGAGGCACTAAACCTCACCACGTAACCATACTGCCTTTCACACGCTTGCAAGGCGGACCGATGGACTACACACCGGGTATCTTCTGCATGGATATTTCAAAAATCAACCCCGACAATCCATCCCATTGCAACAGCACATTGTGCAACCAACTTGCACTCTACGTTACCATGTACTCGCCGCTGCAAATGGCTGCCGACCTGCCCGAGAATTACGAGAAATACATGGATGCCTTCCAATTTATCAAAGATGTTGCCATAGACTGGGATGAAAGCCGCTACCTTGCCGCCGAACCGGGCGACTACATCGTGGCAGCCCGCAAGGCCAAAGGTTCCGACCAATGGTTTGTCGGCGGCGTTACCGACGAAAACAAGCGAGAGATGAAGGTATCGTTCGATTTCCTCGACCCCGATGTTCGCTACGTGGCTACGCTCTATGCCGATGCTCCCGATGCCGACTATGAGACCAACCCCGAGGCTTATAAGATAACACGCGGCATCGTAACATCCAAGAGCAACATCACCATCGACATGGCTCGCGGCGGCGGCTTCGCCATCAGCATAAAACCGGCCACCGATGCCGACAAAAAATTGAAACGTCTGAAATAGAATACGTCTGAAACAGCGGCACTTTCATGCCGCATAAGCTCACGAGAGCGGCAAAAGACCCGGATGGTTCTTTTGCCGCTCTCTTTTTTTCAAGAAGGCTCATCGCCCACTGAGAACGCCTTTTGTTTTCAGATTCAAACGACGGATATACCAACCGCAACACTCAGGAAAAACCTACCCCTCAAATCGCAGAAGCGTCGTTCAGCGACGATAAGGCTTCGTATCGATGGCACACTTTACCGAATAAACAAAATAGTATAACGCGCCCCACAAGAAAAGCAGCAACACTGCCGCCAGCGTATAAGCCAACCAGTCGGTCAGCCCCATACCGACACACATATAATATTTTACGGCCGTATAGGTCTTCCACGGATTTATAAAAGAGAGCGAAAAGACCACTTTACCCACAGTCGCCGTGGTATTAAACAAATAGCATACCGCCCACATCAGCAGGGTAGATATGATAAACGCGAAAAATCGATTGTATTTCATAAAAATTTTTTTCGCAACAAAGGTAATATATCGCATGGATATGCAACTTTCATATCATTTTTTTTATCTTTGCCACACTATGTATTAACACAGTTTACCATCATGAACCACGGATTTATCAAGGTGGCTGCCGCTGTTCCGCCCGTCACCGTAGCAGACTGTCGACAAAATGTAAAAGAAATGATTAGCCTTGCTGAAAAAGCATCAATGCAAGGCGTAGTATGGATGGCATTCCCCGAGTTGTGTATCACAGGTTACACATGTGGCGACTTATTCACACAGAACCTCTTATTGGAAGAAGCCGAAAATGCCTTAGCTTACTTCGTAGAAGCCACCGCACAATATAATATGGTATGTGTCACCGGGCTACCGGTAAGATGCGACAACCAAATCTTCAACTGCGCCGCAGTATCGTCCCACGGTCGCATTTGGGGTGTAGTACCCAAGAGTTTCATACCGGGTTACAAAGAGTTTTACGAGGAACGATGGTTTGCCGACGCAGCCAACGCTTTCAGCAACATCGTCACCCTGTGCAACCGGCAAGTTCCTTTCGGGACAAAACAGCTCTTTGTCACCGGGAATGCTAAAATCTCCATAGAGCTATGCGAAGATTTGTGGGTGCCTATTCCTCCCAGCTCGCGACATGTATTGGGCGGTGCCAACATCATCATGAACCTCTCGGCCAGCGACGAACTGATTGGGAAACACAACTACCTGCTTTCGCTCGTGGCACAACAAAGTGCGCGCTGCATTACAGGATATGTCTATGCCTCGGCCGGATTCGGCGAATCGTCAACCGACTTGGTATTTGCCGGCAACGGACTCATATACGAAAACGGCACGCAACTTGCCGCTACACCGCGTTTCACCATGCAACCGCAACTTGCCATCAGCGACATAGATATAGAACGTCTCATGAACGAGCGACAGATGACAAGCAGCTTCATGGAACACGCAGCATCACAAAGACAGGGCGAGGTATATCACGAGATAGCCATTCCCATCGTTGTAAACAACGTAATAGAACTCGACCGCAAGATAGACCCCATGCCTTTCCTCCCTTCATCGACCGACAAACTCGACCGTCGTTGCGACGAAATCTTAGAAATACAAGCTGCCGGCCTCATCAAACGTATCTTGCATACCAATACGAAAGCCTTGGTCATAGGCATATCGGGCGGATTAGACTCTACGCTCGCCCTTTTGGTATGCATACGCGCCATGCAACGGCTGCAACGCCCTATGTCGGATATAATAGGCATTACCATGCCGGGGTTCGGCACCTCCGGCCGCACTTACCACAATGCCATAGAGCTGATGCGTGAGCTGGGTATCGCCACACGCGAAATATCTATCGTTCCATCGGTGACACAGCACTTGGCCGATATAGAGCATGACATCGATAACCATGATGCTACCTACGAAAATGCACAAGCACGCGAACGCACGCAAATACTCATGGATATAGCCAACCAAACGGGAGGTCTGGTCATAGGCACAGGCGATATGTCGGAGCTGGCGTTGGGCTGGGCTACCTACAACGGCGACCACATGTCAATGTATGCCGTATCGGCAGGAGTACCCAAAACCCTTATCAAATGTCTTGTAGAGCACGCCTCGCACGACGAATCATACTCACCCGCCGTACAAGCCTTACTGCAAGACATAGTAGGCACTCCCATCAGTCCCGAATTGACGCCTGCCGACGAGAACGACAACATACAGCAGAAAACCGAAGATTTGGTAGGTCCTTACGAACTGCACGACTTCTTCCTCTATTATACGCTGCGACACGGATTCCGTCCGTCGAAGATATACTTCCTCGCCGGCAAAGCCTTTGAGGGGAAATATGACAGCGCCACAATAAAACATTGGTTGCGCACCTTCTACCGCCGCTTCTTCTCGCAACAATTCAAGCGGTCGTGCCTCCCCGACGGCCCCAAGGTAGGCTCGGTAAGCCTCTCGCCGCGCGGCGACTGGCGCATGCCCAGCGACGCGGCCGCCTCTATGTGGCTCGCCGAGTGCGACTCGCTATCGACCAATGTAGAGAGTTGAGAGACGAAATATCGTTTTTCAATAAAAAAATATTGTTTTTCTTGCATCTTTCACAAAAAAGGCTTTTCTTTGCAGTAGCAATCAAAGCCACATAACAGAGTTATGCTTATGATAATAAAAGACCCGCAACGAAAAATAATGGTGCTATCGGCCATCATAGGGATACTGCTCATAGTCCCTCTTTGCTACGATATGGCGACCGGAGTGATTATGGGAATGAACAGCAACAAAGAGCTGTTCAACGACAAGCTCGGCTACACCCCCTACCCCGTGTGCCTCGAAACGACACCCAAAGAGGAACTCATGCAGATGCAGCAAAGCAACCGCGGACTGCTGGGCTATATGGACATCAAACGCGAGGGTATCTATTTCCTCCCCAAGGCGGTACTGTCGCCCACGATAACCACCATTAATGCCATTATCTCGTTTGTTGCCGTAGCTTGTGCCATTTACTACATTATAAGCGTCATCAAGTCGGTACCCATCATAGCCCGCCGAGGGCTCATGAATGCCCCCGCCATCAAACAATTACGACGCGTCTCATACAGTATGTTACTCTCATACATACTGTTTGCCCTCGCCTCCTACCTGCCCACATGGTATTACAGCAGGCATATCGATTTAGCACAATACACCGTCAGCTATCCGCGCATCAGCGAGTCGCTGGTGACAGCCGTCATCCTTATTCTGCTCACCGAGATACTCGGCATTGCACGGCAACTCAAAGAAGAACAGGAACTAACCATCTAAAACGACAACATGCCTATTATAGTAAACCTTGACGTAATGATGGCCAAACGCAAGATGTCGCTCAACGAGCTCTCGGAACGCATCGAGATAACCCCCGCTAACCTTTCGATACTGAAAACGGGGAAAGCCAAAGCTATACGCTTCTCGACCCTCGAAGCCATTTGCCGAGAACTCGATTGCCAGCCCGGCGACATTCTTGAATACCGTCCAGAAACAAAATAAAAGAACAAAATAAAAGAACAAAATACAAAACCTAACCTTTAATAAACCCGCAAATGATGAACGTAAAAGCACTGAAAAGTTTCTTGGCAACAGCCATCATAGCGCTCGCTATCCCGGCCTTCGCACAAGAACAAAACCCGATGACACAACAGCTGCCCATCGACTCGCAAGTTCGTTATGGCGTCCTCGACAACGGACTCACCTACTACATCCGCCATAATGAGACGCCCAAAAACCGCGCCGAATTTCACATCGCACAAAGCGTAGGTTCTATTCTCGAAGAAGAGAGCCAACGCGGTTTGGCACACTTCTTGGAGCACATGGCTTTCAACGGATTGGAGCACTTCCCCGGGAAAACAATGCTCAACTATCTCGAACACAACGGTATAAAATTCGGTACCGACATCAATGCCTACACCGGATTCGACGAAACGGTATATCGCATCTCAAACGTACCTACCACCAACCCCGGATTGGTTGACTCGTGCCTCCTCGTATTGCACGACTGGTCATGCGCTATCTTACTCGAAGACGATGAGATAGACAACGAGCGCGGTGTGATACACGAAGAGTGGCGTACCCGCAACGACGCCAACTGGCGTATTATTGAGAAAATATTACCCGAGATGTTTGCAGGAAGCCAATATGCCAACCGTCTGCCTATCGGTACGATGGAAGTAGTGATGAACTTCCCCTACCAAGACCTGCGCGACTACTACCACAAATGGTACCGTCCCGACAACCAAGGTATCATCGTCATTGGCGACATCGACGTCGACAAGATGGAAGCTCGCATCAAAGAACTCTTCTCGCCCATCAAAATGCCCGAGAATCCTGCCGAACGCACCTACTTTACCGTACCCGATAATGTAGAACCCATCTACGTAGTAGGCAGCGACAAAGAGGCCACCTCTACAAGCGTCGATATCAACTTCAAGCACGACCCCATGCCCAAAGAGCTGCGAGGAACCATGATGGGCGTTGTAAACGACTATGTAGAGTCGGTAGCAAGCATCATGCTCAACAACCGCTTCCGCGAAATCACCAATAAGCCCAACGCGCCGTTTATGGGTGCTTACGCCTACGACGGTCACCTCTACGGCATTGCCGTTACCAAAGACGCCTTCTCACTCTCGGCAACCGTTGAAGAAGGCAAAGTATTAGATGGTTTAAAGGGAGTTTTGCGCGAAGCCGAACGCGTAAACCGCTTCGGATTTACCGCTACAGAATACGACCGTGCCAAAGCCGACTTGTTAGCCCAATACGAAAACCTCTATAACGAGCGCAACAACCGCCGCAACATACAATATGCCAACGAATACATCCGTCACTTCATCGACGGCGGATACATTCCCGGCATAGAACTGGAATACCAACTCATGCAAAGCGTTGCTCCGCAAATACCCCTCGAAGCTGTAAACCAATACATTGAGGAAATCATCAACGACAGCAACGTTATCATCTGCGTGACAGGCCCCGAAAAAGAGGGTATCACCTATCCTACCAAGGAAGAGGCTCTTGCTGCCATCAACGAAGTAAAAGCCGAAGAGATAACAGCATACGTAGACGAAGTTTCTAACGAACCGCTCATCGCCAACGAACCGGTTGCCGGACGCGTTGTTGCCGAAATAGAAGGCAGCCTGCCCGGTACCACCGAGTGGATACTCTCCAACGGCGTGCGCGTAGTATTGAAACCCACCGACTTCAAAGACGATGAAATATTGATGACCGCCGTCAGCGAAGGTGGCAAGACACTCTACGGCAACGAAGATGCCGCCAACCTGAAAGCTCTGCCCATGCTGTATGAAGTAGGCGGACTGGGCAATTTCTCATCGACCGCCCTCCAAAAAGCTCTTGCCGGCAAGAAAGCCAGCTCGGGATTCTCGTTGAACACATTCAGTGAAGATGTAGAAGCCTCCTGCGCCGTGAAAGATGTAGAGACGATGCTCCAACTCGTTTACCTCACCTTCACCGACATACGCAAAGACGAAGAGGTATATGCCGTAAACCGCGACCAGATAAAGAACATGCTCGCCAGCTATGCCGCTGCACCCCGCTTTATCTTCTCCGACTCACTGCGCAACACCATGTACGGTCACAATCCGCTTTTCGCGATGGAAAAAGCCGAGGACTTTGATGCCGCCAACTACGACCGCATCCTCGAAATCGTCAAAGAACGTACGGCCAATGCAGCCGACTATACATTCAACTTCATCGGCTCGTTCAAACCCGAAGAACTGAAACCGCTCGTAGAGAAATATATCGCTTCGCTCCCCGCCTCATCAGAACGCGAGACTGCCAACACGAAACCCGTATATGCCAACGGAAAAATATCCAACGACTTCACCATACCCATGGAGAATCCCGCTTCGACGGTATATGTCATCTACCACGGTATAGAGAAATACAGCCTGCGCAAAGATATCATGATGTCGATGCTCGAACAAATCATGGACATCGTCTACACCGAAACCATCCGTGAGGAAGAGGGCGGAACCTACGGCGTAGGTACATCGGCCAGCCTTGCCGCCACCAATAACGAGTGGATGTTCCTCTTCGGCTTCGACACCAACGTAGAACAACAAGACCACCTCACCGACCGCGCCAAAGCCGAACTGATGAACGTTGTGAAGAATGGCGTACGCGAAAAAGACTTCAACAAAGTGAAAGAGTACATGCTCAAAGAGTATGACAACAACCAACGCGAAAACAGCTACTGGAAAACCATGCTGCGCAACCACGCACTCGGCATCAACTCCTACGTAGGCTACAAACAAGCATTGGAATCTATCACTGCCAGCGAACTAAATAACTTCATCCGCACACTCTTTACAGGTAACGAAAACTGCACAGAGGTAGTCATGTCGGGCGAAGTACAATAAAACCTGCCTTAACGCAAAATACGTGCAGAGGCGTGCCATCATGAGGTACGCCTCTGCTATTTTTACACGGTTTTCCTCGACACATCTCTGCTTCGGGAAATCATGTTGGCTCTTCCGAAGAGAGCAATTTACAAAATAAGTCTCTATATCAGTCGTGTAACATATCTTATATATACCCACCGCGCAAATATATCTCTCAATCCTTTATTCCCCCAAAAAAATTCAATATCCCAAATAACGACAACCCTTAGTTGGTATCTCTAATTCATGTCATAAAACAAAAAAGCTGCCCGACGGGCAGCTTTTTTGTTCAAGTATTTTTCGTTCGAGTATCGTATCTGTATTTATGGCCGGTCTTCCCTCGTTGTAGAGCCGCCCACGACTTTGGTGCAACCAGGGAAGCCATGTGCAATGAGCTCATTGAGCTCTTTTATTTTATCCTGATAACGAGTTACTTGCCCGCAGTACCACATCTCGACAATCGGTTTTTTGTCTATGATATGGCGCATCATCTCGTCGAGTGACGGCACAGTGTCGAACGCGGCATATTGTTCGTAGGTGTAATCGAGAAATGCCGTGTTTTTGCTGATACCGCGATTGTCTAAAAGGTAACCGTTATCGAGCGGTGTGGGAGTGGTGAAACCATCACCGCGACGAAGGTCTGACGGGTCGGGGAAAGAGACTATCTGCGTACCTGCGGCATTGAGTATCACAGGTACATTGTTGTTGTAGTCGCGTGTGGTTTTATAAACTATCACAGGGGGCATAGCGGCAGCAGTAGCAGGTTTCGCGGCGTTCCATTCGAAAACAGTGTCGGTTGCGCCTTCGTAAACCGATACCACAGGGGCATTTTTGTGAGTACGACATCCCGCCAACAGGAGCAGCGAAAAACATGCCAAACATATTATCTTTTCCATACGACAAGTATTAGATGTTACAATTCATAGGCATAGGTACGGTTGGGGAAAACGTCAAGGGGTATCGCCACAGAGACGTTCCCGAGCATATCCCGTATGTGCAAATATAACAAAAAGTTGGAAATATTGCCAAAGTGAATGTTTTTTTGCAGCATCAAGGGGTACTTCATACCTTATGCGACATATTACTGCAATATCCGACAGGTTTCTCCCGTTACAGAAAACGGAACGTTTCTGCACGATTGTCTCTGTGTATCGACCGTATTGTATTCGCCGGGCACGCAGCGATTTTTATCGGATGGTGGGGCGATTTTATTTCCCGTCGCCTGTAATACAATACCACAAATCGGCCGTATTACATGCTATATGAATGGCACCGGCCTGCTGTAACTCATCGACCTGACGGAATCCCCATGTAACACCCACCGACTCGACCCCTGCATTCCGGGCTGTGAGCATATCTACACCCGAATCGCCTACATAGATGGCATCAGTGGGAGAAATTGCGACATCGGTAAGGATGGCGTTGACGATAGCAGGGTCGGGCTTTTTAGGTATACCCTCCCGTTGTCCGCAGATGGCAGCAAAAGCAATGTCGGGGAAATATTCTTTTATCAAATGACATGTGGCCTCGTGGTATTTGTTGGACGCCACAGCTACGGCAATACCGGCAGTCTGCAAGCGTTGCAACAACTCGACGATACCGTCGTATGGGCGGGTATATACATCGCAATGAGTGTTATAATAGGGCACGAAGAATGTTCTCATGCGTGCTATCTCGGTCGAGTTGCGTACCTCGGGAGGGAGGGCGCGTTCGAAGAGCTTGTCTATGCCGTTACCCACGAAATAGGGGTAAGCCGATACGGGATGGGCAGGATGCCCGCAACAAGCGAGGGCATGATTGGTGGCTGCGGCAAGGTCGTCGATGGTATTGAGCAACGTACCGTCCAAATCGAAAATAACTATCCGTTTCATCTTCTCTATAAGCGAATGCAAAGATAGTGCAAGGCGAGAGCAAAAAGAAATAAAGCACCGTTTTAATTTTGCTCACCGAGCAACAAGCATTCATAAAATTCTGCCAGACGAGAAGGTTATATGCGACGGGCAACAAGCAGCAACGGACAATGCACAAAAACGAGGCTCGACATCACGGCATGAAACCGACAGATGGTGCTTGCAAGAAATAGCAGGGAGGGGCTATTTTAACATTCCTATTATTTGTATGACGTTCTATTTTTAGCTAACTTCGCGGCAAATTTTGAAAAGGTCTATTTTCGTGACACACGGGGCTGTCGGCCCCATCATAGACGAGTGTACTCATAAATAATAAAGCATAGTAGCAATGGAATGGATTGAAGAACTGTTCACAGGCACATCTATCGCACACACAGCATTTCTGTATGCATTGGTGATAGCGGCGGGCGTGCTTTTGGGCAGAGTGAAAATTTTCGGAGTGTCATTAGGCGTGACATTTGTCTTGTTCGTGGGCATCTTGATAGGACACTTCGGGCTGGCAATAGATGCACCGATACTCAACTTCATGAAAGAGTTCGGCCTCATCTTATTTGTATTTTCGATAGGTTTGCAAGTAGGTCCGGGCTTCTTCTCATCATTTAAGCACGAGGGTATCCGGCTCAATTTCCTTGCAATGACTATCATTGCACTCAACATCGTCGTCACGTTAGCGATATACTTTCTCGATGGCAGCATAGAAATGCCCATGTTAGTGGGTATCCTCTCGGGTGCCGTCACCAATACCCCCGGTCTGGGAGCAGCCGAACAAGCTCTCTCGCAGCTGTATCAGGACGGTATCATCACCGAAGTTCCTAAGATAGCATTGGGGTATGCCGTAGCTTATCCGTTAGGTGTCATCGGTATTATTCTTGCCATGATATTGGTACGTCTCGTGTTTCGCGTAAAATATGCCGACGAAACTGCCAAGATAGAAAAAGAGAATGCCGACAGCTTGCTTGCCCCTCACGTAGTTACTTATAAAGTCGAAAACAAACTCATCGTAGGGCGCACGCTCAGCGACCTCGGTCTGATGATAAACCGCAACTTTGTGGTATCGCGTATCAAACGCAACGACGAGATAATCATCCCCAACTCAGAGGTAACCATCGCCGAGAACGACCTCTTGCTTACAGTTTTGTCGGAACCCGACGAAGAGGCTCTGAGTGCATTTATCGGACCTAAAATAGAGATGGACTGGAAAGCTATTCCGGCTCCGGTGGTATCGCGCCGCATCCTCGTATCGAAAGAAGAGTTCAACGGTCGCAAAATAGGTTCCCTTCGTTTGCGCATGGGTTACCGCCTCAACGTTACACGCGTCAACCGTGCCGGTGTAGATTTGCTTGCCAATCCCAACCTCTCGCTGCAAGTGGGCGACCGCCTCACTGTGGTGGGTAAAATAGAAGATATCGAACGACTTGCCGAACGGCTGGGTAACTCTATGCAACGCCTCAACCAACCGAACATCTTCACTATATTCATCGGTATATTGTTAGGTATCGTTTTCGGCAGCATCCCATTTGCCATACCGGGTATGCCGGTACCACTGAAATTGGGATTGGCCGGCGGCCCCCTCATCATAGCCATCCTGATAGGTCGCTACGGATATAAAATGGGCTTAACAACCTACACCTCTACAAGCGCCAACCTGATGTTGCGCGAAGTGGGTATCTGCATGTTCCTCGCCAGCGTAGGTATAGGAGCAGGCGGCGAGTTTGTGGCAACCGTCAAGTCAGGCGGCTTGATGTGGATATTGTGGGGCTTCCTCATCACATTCATTCCGCTACTTATCGTAGGCTTCTTCGGTCGCGGATATTACAAACTCAACTATTATACCCTCTCGGGCTTGATGGCCGGCTCCTATACCGACCCCCCAGCCCTTGCTTACAGCAATAAAGTCGCCAACAACGACGCTCCCGCCGTGGCCTACTCTACCGTGTACCCGCTCTCTATGTTCTTGCGCGTACTCACGGCACAAATTCTCGTACTTGCATTTGCATAAAAGGACAACATCAACATAAAGAACCCCCGTGCAACATCGTATCTGTTGCACGGGGGTTCTTATTCTCTGCCGTACGGTATAAAATTATACACAAAACAATCGGCAAAAAAACATCTGTATATCTCCTTACCACCATCTATTTCTTCGCCACACTTCTGTAATCTTTCGCTATCGTCGGCACAATCTGCGGCTGCGATTCATCGACTTATTCGGGTAGAATGTAGGTTAATTATGACAATTCGTCGAAATATCTGCCCCGATTGGTATATTATTTTTTGCAAACGGGCATGTCGGATTTTACATTTGCAAAGTCAGAAAGATTATATTGTCATGAAACTACAAGGAATTGTCTTGATATTGGCAGGTTGTATCGCAACAACCGCTGCGGTGCAAGAAAGCAACGAAGCATGGAGCTTGAAGCAGTGCATCGAGTATGCCCACACGCACAACATCAGCATAGGACAAAGCAGACTATCGGTAGAAAGTTCGGCAGTAGATTTGCACGAAGCCAAAGAGCAATTATTTCCTTCGCTCTCGTTCAGCACTTCGCACGATTACAGCCAAACGCCTTACACCGACGACCCGTCACAAAGAGCCGCCATATACAACGGTTCTTACAGGCTAAACGCTTCGTGGACTCTTTTCGACGGAGGACAACGTTATTACAACATCAAAAGTAACCGATTAGCCCAACAGGAACAAGAGCTATCGGCACAAGAGACGGCCTACGAGATAGAGATGGAGATACTCAGTTCTTATCTGCAAATACTCTACGCACGAGAGAGCCTCGAAATATGCCGACAATCACTTGTCGTATCGGAGGAGCAGGAAGCCCGCGGTAAAGCCTTGCTCGATGCCGGCTCAATTTCCAAAAGCGACTATTCGCAACTCGTGGCGCAATGTGCCAACAACCGTTACCAAGTGGTTACAGCCTCGGCACAAGCCGACTTGTTGCTGGTAGAGCTGAAACAGTTGCTCAACATAGCTCTCGATACTACATTCGACATTGCCACCCCTTCGTTCGAAGATGAAGAGATACTTGCTCCTCTGCCCGACCGTTATACCGTGTTGGCTACTGCCATGAATAGTTGGCCGGGCATACGGCAAAGCTATGTTGCCGAAGAAAAAGCCGCTCTCGGCATAAAGACAGCCCAATCGGGCTACTATCCTACCATAGCCCTCACGGCAGGACTGTCAACCGGTACCATGAGCGGCAACGGGGTCTGGGGCGACCAAATGAAAGCCAACTTCGGCGAGAGTGCAGGCATCAGCCTCACACTTCCGCTATACGACAACGGACAAACACGTGCAGCCGTAGCCCGAGCCCGCATCGAGGCTCTCTACTCTACATACGACCGCGAGGAAAAAGAGAATACGCTCACTCACACCATAGAGAGCACATACCTCGATGCCCGTTCGGCACAAGAGCAATACAAGGCGGCACAAGAAAACGCGTTGGCCACTGCCGATGCCTACGAACTGATAGCCGAGCAATTCCAACTCGGCATCAAAAATACCTTCGAGATGCTCAGCGCACAAAACGATTTGCTGCAAGCTCGCCAAGAGGCTTTGCAAGCCAAATATATGGCACTGCTCAATCGCAAGCTGCTCGAATTCTACAACAACATCCCCATTACATTGGAATAAAAGAGTTATCAATATGAAAAAGAGAAAAAGCATTATCGTATGGACTGTCATTGCTGTCGTAATCATAGCTTGCGCGGCACTCATCATCTTCACGCGTGACAAGAGCAAACCGCTGACAGTAGATACCACCACCGTATGCCGAGGCGATGTTGCCAATATCGTCACCGCAACCGGTACGGTAGAACCTATTACACAAGTAGAGGTAGGAACACAGGTGTCGGGTATCATATCGCACATCTATGTTGACTATAACTCGGAAGTGACCACCGGACAACTCATAGCCGAGTTAGACCGCACCACTCTCGAAGCAGAGTTGGCATCGAGTACGGCAACGATGAACAGCGCCCGGGTAGAATATGAATATCAAGAAAAGAACTATGCCCGGCAAAAAGAACTTCATGAAAAGAAAGTGATAAGCGATACCGACTTCGAAACAGCCACTTACAACTACGAGAGGGCAAAAGCCGAGTACGAGAAGAGCCGTTTCGACTTGGTAAGAGCCTCTACCAACCTCGGATACGCCCGCATCTACTCGCCCATAGACGGCGTAGTGATTTCGCGCGCCGTCGATGAAGGACAAACGGTAGCCGCAAGTTTCAGTACGCCTACGCTTTTTACCATTGCCAACGACCTGACACAGATGCAGGTCGTAGCCGATGTCGATGAAGCCGATATAGGTAGCGTAGCCGAAGGGCAAAGAGTAACTTTCACCGTCGATGCCTACCCCAACGACATTTTCGAAGGTACCGTCACGCAAGTTCGGTTGGAAGCTACCGAAACTTCCAATGTAATTACCTACGAAACCATCATCAATGCCCCTAATGCCGACTTGAAGCTGAAACCGGGACTGACGGCCAACGTTACCATCTACACGCAAGAAGAGCGCGACATACTATATCTCCCCTTGAAAAGCCTGCGTTTCGTACCCGAGCCGCCCAAAGGAGCAAGCATCGCGCCCGAACAAGCGCCCGAGAACATCGAGTCATCCATGCTACCCGACAATGAACACCGTCGTACCGTATGGGTAATGAAAGACAACGGTGCATTAGAACCCCGCACCGTGGAAATCGGCATGGACAACGGTGTAAATATTGTCATAAGGAACGGTCTCGCCGAGGGCGAAAAGGTTGCCACAGGATACACACAAGCCAGTACTACTACAAATGCCGCCATACCCGACGACGAAGGCGCAAGTCCTTTCATGCCGGGACATCCGGGAGGAAACAAAAAGAAATAAGAATAATATGAAGAATAAAGAAATCATCCGACTCGACCATATCAAGCGCGATTTCACCGTAGGCAACAGTACGGTACATGCCTTGCGCGGGGTCAGTTTCAGTATTGAGGCAGGCGAGTTTGTTACCATCATGGGTACCAGCGGCTCGGGAAAATCTACCCTGCTCAATATATTGGGATGCTTAGACACCCCCACATCGGGCGAGTACTATTTGGATGGCGTAGCAGTCCGCTCTATGGGACGTAACCAACGCGCCTTGTTACGCAACCGCAAGATAGGATTCGTATTTCAATCATATAATCTGTTGCCCAAAACCACCGCTTTGGAGAACGTGGAACTGCCTTTGATGTATAACCCGAACATCCCGGCACGCAGACGGCGCGAACTTGCCTCAGAAGCCTTAGAGGCTGTCGGGCTCGGCGACCGTAAGGAACACAAAAGCAACCAAATGTCGGGCGGCCAACAACAACGCGTGGCAATAGCCCGCGCCTTGGTAAACGACCCTGTGATTATCCTTGCAGACGAAGCTACGGGTAACTTGGATACCCGCACCTCTTACGAGATACTCGTCTTGTTCCAACAACTGCACGCCCGCGGACGCACCATTATTTTCGTCACACACAACCCCGAGCTTTCGGCATTCAGCAGCCGCAATATCGTGCTGCGCGACGGTCACGTCATTGCCGACGAATACAATCAGAAACAGGCTTCGGCAGCCGATGTTCTAAAAACATTGCCCGTCGAGAATGAATAAAGGACAACATACCTCAATATGAACATAAGCAATCTCTTCAAAATAGCGTTCAGGGCTCTCAACAACAATAAGCTGCGATGCTTCCTCACCATGCTCGGTATCATTATCGGTGTGGCATCGGTCATCACCATGCTGGCAATAGGGCAAGGCTCCAAAAGAAGTATCAAAAAACAAATTTCGGAAATGGGGTCGAACATGATAATGATACACCCCGGCAACATGGAGCGGGGCGGCGTACGCCAAAGCGCCGACGATATGCAGACGCTCAAACTCGACGATTACACCGCGATATGCGATGAAACGGAGTATGTTGCAGCAGTATCGCCATCGGTGCAAAGCAGCGGACAGTTTATCAACGGAGCCAACAACTACCCCAGCAGCCTCTATGGCATAAGCCAAGGCTATCTGGAAATACGCAAAATCAGCATCGACGAAGGAGAAATGTTTACCGACCGCGACATTCAATCGGCCGCCAAAGTATGTCTCATAGGCAAGACGGTAGCCGACAACCTCTTCCCCGACGGAGAAAGCCCGGTAGGTAAAATCATTCGCTTCAACAAGATACCGTTCACCATTATAGGAACACTCGTACCCAAAGGTTACAACAGCATGGGTATGGACCAAGACGACTTGGTGCTCGCCCCCTATACCACTGTACAGAAACGTGTACTTGCCATCACCTATCTGCAAGGCATTTTCTGCTCGGCTTTGAGCGAAGAACTCACCGAGCAGGCCATAGACGAGATAAGCATCTTGCTGCGTCGCAACCACAAGCTCACAGCCCATGAGGAGGACGACTTCGAGATACGCTCGCAACAGGAGTTAAGCTCGATGCTCACCTCTACATCCGATATGATGACATTGCTGCTCGCTTGCGTGGCGGGCATTTCGCTCTTGGTAGGCGGAATAGGCATTATGAACATCATGTATGTCTCCGTGACAGAACGTACCAAAGAGATAGGACTGCGCATGTCGATAGGGGCACGCGGCATAGACATACTGTCGCAATTCCTCCTCGAAGCCATTCTTATCAGCGTCACAGGCGGTATCATAGGCGTACTGACGGGTGTAGGCGCATCGATAAGCGTACACGCATTCTTCAAATGGCCTATTTTCATTGAGCCCATGTCGGTGGTTTTGTCGTTTGCCGTATGTACGCTCACAGGAATATTTTTCGGATGGTATCCGGCACGCAAAGCGGCAAATTTAGACCCCATAGAAGCCTTACGTTACGAATAAATTTGTACTTTTGTGTATGAGCAATCCTCTAAAACAACATATTATCACCGCAGGAATCCACGCAACGGCATGGATATTGTTCTTCTTGCTGCCCATTTTTATCTTTCAATACACCGGGTCGCACCGTTCTCCGTTGCCCCTGCCGCTGATAGCTTTACCGGTTGCTTATCTTATCGCTTTCTATGCCAACTATTTTATCTTTACCGACTACTTTCTCTTCAAGCGTAAAACAGCAGCTTTCTTGCTACTAAATATAGCACTCTTAATAGTTTTGTGTACCGGGCTGTACTTTGTACACGAGATGACTACATTACACCCCAACGCGCCGACACACAAGCCTCCGCACGACCCTTTCATCATCGTCTTATTACGCGATGCCGGTTCCATCGTCTGTTTTATCGGCCTCAGTACAGGACTTAAAACCGTAATATTATGGAAACGAGCCGAAAGCAAAAACCGGAAACTGGAACAGGAACGTACCGAAGCAGAGTTGAAAAACCTAAGAAACCAACTCAACCCGCACTTTCTATTCAATACACTGAATAACATATACGCACTCATCACCTTAGACAGCAACAGAGCGCAACAAGCTGTATTGAAGCTGAGCCGGCTGCTGCGGTATGTGCTGTATGAGAACAAAGAACGGTATGTTCCCGTAGAGCAGGAGCTGAACTTCCTGCGTGATTACATAGGGCTGATGCAACTGCGGCAAACCAAACGAACACGCATAAATGTCAACATCGATGCTACCGGATGCTGCAATTACCGCATAGCCCCATTGCTGTTTATGCCGCTCATAGAAAACGCCTTCAAACACGGCATAGACCCTATGCTCGACTCTTTCATAGAAATAAGCATCACAGCTCCCGAAGAAGGAAAAATCTGTTGCTGCGTACGCAACAGCCATTTCCCCAAAAACAGCGACGACCACAGCGGGTCGGGCATAGGATTAGACAATATACGTCGACAGCTCGATTTGCTCTATCCCGGGAAATATACCTTCGACATATCGTGCGCCGACAACATATATTGCGCCGTACTCTCCATAGATTTACATCAAAATACGTAACCATGATACTGAAATGCTGTATTATTGACGACGAGCCGTTGGCCATAGATTTGCTGGCAAGCTACGTACAACGCACATCTTACTTAGAGTTGGTCGACAGCTTCTCCTCAGCGATGCAAGCGGTAGAACGCATCATGAAAGGAGATATAGACCTTGTATTCTGCGATATACAGATGCCGAACCTGAACGGCTTGGAATTTTCGAGGCTGGTAGAGGGCAAAACACGTGTCATATTCACAACGGCTTTCGACCGATATGCCGTAGAAAGCTACAAAGTCAACGCCATAGACTATCTGTTGAAACCTATCGACTATACAGAATTCATAAAAGCCACGCAAAAGGCTCTGAAAGCACTTGCGCCGCGCACCGAAACGACAGAAAAGGCCTCGCCCGACGACGAGAGATATATCTACGTAAAAAGCGATTACAAACTGAAACAGATTTTTATCAAAAAAATTCTCTATATCGAAGGGCTCAAAGACTACGTCAAATTTTACATCGAAGGCGAAGAACATCCGCTTGTCTCGCTGCTGAGCCTAAAAGCGCTCGAAGAGATGCTCCCCGAAGAGTTCTTGCGCGTACATCGCTCTTACATCGTACAATGCTCCAAAATAAAGACCATAGAACGCAACCGCATTGTATTCGGTAACACGTACATTCCCATAGGCGACACATACCGCAACCGCGTAAACGAATTCATAGAGCAACACTCGCCTTTCTTAATAGAACAACACAACGCCGCATCGACCAACAACGACGACGAATCGAAATAACAAACGATTATACATTCATGAAGAAGTGAAATCTATTCCTACCCAACATAGATTTCACTTCGGCAACGCCGGTAGAATTATTATTTGCAGCGTATCAGCAAGAAGAACAGCAACCCGTGCCATATCGGCCGGGTTGCTCTGTTTCGTGTCAGCAGGTTATGGTTTGATTGCGACAGGGATAGCAGTAACCTCTCGCGCCGTATCGGCAGGAGTGCTCGATACCGTATCGATGGATTGGGGCTCGACTGCGGCAGGCATAGCAGTGACTACCCGCGTGGTATCGGCCGGAACGCTCGGTACCGTATCGGTGGGTTGTGACTTAGTTGCGGCAGAGTCTCCTTTCCGTTTTTTATCGCGCTTCTTGCTTTTGGACGAGCGGTCGAAGAATTTGAGCCACGAATCGAAATCGTGGGTATACATGATACCTATACCTTGCGTGGTAAGAGCTGTCCGCATAGAATAGTTCCGGTCGTTGAAATGGTTATAGCCTTTGAGACGCAAATTGCCGCTCTCTGTAAGGAGATACTCGATGTCGAAATCGCCCACGAAATTAGTAGAATTATAACGCTTGTCGCGATAGCCGAAATTACCATTGAATATGAGCCTATTATTAAGCAACTGACTCGATAGCACAAGGTCGACTTCCATATCGGAAAAGTCGCCCTTATCACTGCGGAAATTAGGCGAGATATTCCAATTATCACTGATTTGCCCCAAAATAGAACCTAACGACGACGATATGGTAGAAGAGGCCATCGACACCCACTCGTTGTTGCCGTTCTGCCCGGTGTTGTAGTCGGGCGTAAAGAAACGATTCAACGCCAACAGATAAATAATTTGACGGTTCATCATCTCGTCGGTACTGATAATACTGCGCATCTTGCTGTCGATGTCGGCACTCACGGTAGGCAGCTCTATGTCGAAAGCTATATCGGGACGAGTGAGATTGCCCGAAATCTTCAATATAGTATGTATGGGAACTGTAGTGCGCGTGAGCTCGCCCTCGGTGACAAACGACTCATCGAGGTCGGCAAGGTTGGCTTGCAACGAATAGACGGCATTAATGTCGAGTATAGCATCTAAGGGCGACCCTCTAAACGACACCGTGCTGCCCGAAGTAATGGAAAAATCGCGTGTGATGATATCTTGCAGGCTGAAATTGTAACTTCCGTTACCTACGGTATATGAACCATACATCTTGAAATCGTCTTCGCCCGTATTATATTCTACCCGGATGTTGCCCTCGCCGGTAGCTTCCATCTTGTCGCCAAGCACCTCATCCATGACGAGGGTTATATCGGCTTGCGGCGTTATATCGGCCTGTACGGTAAGGTAAAGCACGTTTTTGGGCTTGGGAGCCGCCGTGTGTTTCTCCATCATCATGTTGTTGCGTATCACGGTGCTGTCGACCTCTGCTACCACCTGCCGACGCGACTTCGCGGCTTCGGCCGAGGAATCGGTGAAAGTCAAGAAACTGTAATCGGCTGCATTGGCCGTATTAGTCAATACAAAAGCAAACTCCGAGTTATCCTCGGTAAGCATATTCACGCTTATGTCGGTATGGAAATCGTCGCCTTTGATAGCTACCCCACCCGTCCCGTAGACTGTGCCGTAAAACGATGCCCCGGGTGTCGGCGGAATATTGAATACCAGCAAATCGACGGCATCGTGAATATCGATGTCGTAACTGAGATTAGCAAAATAACGGTGCCGCAATATTCCGTCGGCATGCGCCATATTACCGCGCCCGTCGCCTACTGCTATGTTACGGAACCAAATACTTTCTTTCGTAAAGTGTACACTATCGGTCACATAGTAGCGCGTGTTGATAAAGGGCACTCCGAACGAAAAATCATGAGCATACGCATCGCCCGTAAGGAATATTCGTTTGAAGTTTCCGCCGAGTGTTACCTGCCCCGATGCCGTACCGTCGACATCACTCAATATATTCCCCACAAACGGACGAATAAATGACAGCGGCACACGGTCGACATTGAAATCGATAGAGAGAGAGTCGAGTGTAGGAAAGATATAGCCGTCGACATAGCTCTCGTTTTGCTCCTTTCCCGTAATGATGCCTTTGAGCAATATACCCTTGTTATCGGGATTCCACATGCTCAACAGCGAGATGTCGCCAAAAACGGCATGGTTGTACGAAAAATTACGAACGTCGAGCCCGTTTGTGGCAAGATAGGGCGTTTTGCTGAAAAGATTGGCCGCATCGACCCGTCCGGTGGCACGTCCGCCAAAGGTTACATAGTTGATATTGAGCGTCTCGAAGATATAGTCGAGATTGATGTCGCGTAGGTCAATGTGCATCGTATCGGCAGGATTCTCCGATGCCACGCCTTCGATATATATGTGTTGCGAGGGGCGCGATAGTTCAAGCCGGTCGACAATGATATTCTTGTCGTGCAGCAATATATGTGCAGGTTTGATGTCCCACACCGTATCGTTGATAACGAATTGCGTGGGTTGCACTGTCACGGAAAGGTCGACGCCTTCGGGACGTACCGGACACGGCATGATACGTGAATCGAGACTTATTGCACCACAATAGGTAGCAGCCGTATTGGTGTTCCAATGGATACCGACTTTTACATTATCGTGTTCTACCCCGCCGCGCACACTCCACATCGTGGAGATTTTCTTTTTATTGATATACCCGGCCTGCAAAGAGTAGTCGAGTTTGTCACCCCGACGATTGATATACACGGCAGCATCTTCTATGTGTTTACTTCCCACCCACATATTAGGTATATCCATATTGAGGCGGGCTGTCTGCTCCAAATCGCGTATATAACCATCTATTCTCGTACGGTCGGTAATGGTAAAAGGCAAACGCAAGATTTGCGCCATCTCTACATGCGGCGTAATGACAAAATGCCACTCTATATCGTTATCCTGTACAGAGCGATTGCGACGACGAGAGTTGGACGGTTCGGGCGGTACCGCAGTAGGCAACAAGGCTGCAACCATATTGCGCAACGACCGACCGAGTGACGAGAAAGTATAATGACCTGTCACTTCACCGTTGATGTAATCCGATTCTACCACGATGCGTTGCGGCAACGTGTCGTTACGCGCAGCAATACGGAATCGATTCCATGCAAAGTGCGAGTCGCCATCGGTAAAGAGCAACGAATCGACAGAGATATAACCGTTAGCATTGTCGAGGCGATTGCCCGTATAAGCCGCATCGAGCGAAAAAGAGAGGCGATAACCGGGATATGCGTCGCTCAAATGCAATTTGTCGAAAGCGATACCGTCGCAAACAATCCGCAAATCTGCCAAAGTGCTGCGACCGTTTATGCGCGTCCTACCCTCCACGGCGACACGGGCGTTAGGGTCGTCTATCGCCACTTTGCCACTTACCATACGCCGCGCGTACGCAGCATCGAGTTTCACATTCTCGTAACTGTATCCTTTATAATCGAAGCGTCCTATATGTCCCGACAAATGTCCCGCGGGCGGAGCATCGGGATATAAGTTGCAATCGGCATGCAAGTCAAATGCCACCATGCCCCATTGCGAATTTTCGCCCATGACCTTTGCCAAGTCGACACCGTCGGTAAACATGTCGCCCTTGAAAACGAAACTCTGCTTGTCATCGCTACGAAGGACTGTTCCATCCACTTGCATGTCTCCAGCTGCGGTATGCAGCCGTATGTCACCTTCGAAAAGTGGCATTCGTCCGACCGACGAACCTTCTATCGCTACATTGCCCAATGTATCGAGCATCTGTAACGTACGGGCATCGGTGACATTGAGATTTCGAGCCAAAGCCGAGAGCCCTCCTTCACGTATCGTCAACATCATCGAGGGGCAGGCTACCGACAGGCTGTCAGACTGCAAGGCATGACGTACCGTAAACTCCATGCCGAGGCGTGCCACATTGTCGCCGCATATCGCCGAAATATCGCGGACATGGAGATCGTCGAGTGTTCCTCCGACCATACAGGTAAACGAGACAGGCATATCGAAATGCCGCAAAGCCGGTAGCAATGGGGCGAAATCGGAAGGTACAACAACGGCATCGTTCATGGCAAAGAGCAGACGTGTGCTGTCGGTCAGTGCAATACCGCCGGCCGAAGCCGGGAACAAGATAGTAGCGGTATCGGTATGCAAATGTGTG
This sequence comes from uncultured Barnesiella sp., assembly GCA_944321085.1. Taxonomy (GTDB): domain Bacteria; phylum Bacteroidota; class Bacteroidia; order Bacteroidales; family Barnesiellaceae_A; genus Barnesiella_A. Next base: position 36,536 of record CALUJY010000011.1, on the reverse strand, counting down.
CCTCCCGTCTGCACCGAGAAATGCGATGCCGCAATGCATCGACGGTTACCCTCTACCCGAAGTGTCAGGCGGTCGAGATTAAACCCTGACTGTTCCTTACCGCTCAATCGTTTGATATAAATATTGACAGAGTCCTTATTGAAGGCTTTCAACGACATGGTTGCCAAAAGGTCGGTCACAGCCACGTGATTGGCATCGAACACACCTTGCGGCTGACGAGGAGCCGACAACACATCGTATCGCATGCTGCTACGCCGTATCACGGCCGATTGAATAGCAAGATTCAGGGCAGGGTCGCTCTTTTCGCGTGTCGTATCGACAAAAGCATCTATAACAAATTGCAAATTGGTAGGAGCATCTGCCGAATCGCGCACGACCCGCAAGTCGAGGCCGAAGAGCTGGATATTCGACAGGTCGATTTTCCCGCCGGGCAACTCCCATAAATCTATTCCGGCAGCAATTTTATGGGCATATAACAACGTATCGCCTCGTTGGTCGGGGAGCAAAACGCCAAAAAGTTCCACTTTGTTGAAAGGTGAAATTTCTACCCTTGCTATCTTCAACGGTACACCCAAGTATTGCGACAGTGTATGCTGCCCCACATCGCGCACCTTGCCCTGTATGGCAGGTATCGAGAGGAGCACATAAAGCAAGGCATACAACGCCACCAGCGTTATAATCGTCCCTTGCAGGATGCGTTTCACCAAAACAAAGAATGTTCTCATGATGATAAGGGCTACAAAGTTACGGTTTTTTCTGCACCCTATGAATATCGGTTGCAAGGAAATAAGCAGCAGAAGCACATGAATTGGCATAAAATATGTACTTTTGCAGGTCGAAAAGGGGCGCAGCACACGCTGCCCTGCAAAACCAAGGAAAGAATCATGAGCATCTGCATTTTAGGTATAGAATCGTCGTGCGACGACACATCGGCTGCCGTCATCTGCGACGGCGTATTGCGGTCGAATGTCATTGCCAGCCAAGCCGTACACGAAGCATACGGCGGCGTGGTACCCGAACTCGCTTCACGCGCCCACCAGCAAAACATCGTACCGGTAGTATCGGAAGCCATCAAGCGTGCCGGCATCGGTAAAGAAGAGCTGAACGCCATAGCCTTCACCCGGTGCCCCGGTCTCATGGGCTCGTTACTCGTAGGCACTTCGTTTGCCAAGGGACTCGCCACGGCGTTAGATATACCCATGGTCGATGTAAACCACTTGCAAGCGCATGTCCTTGCACATTTCATACAAGACCCCGGCACACCCTACAACCCGCCGAAGTTCCCGTTTCTCTGTCTCCTCGTATCGGGAGGCAACTCGCAAATCATTCGCGTAGAGGCTTACAACAAAATGAAAGTCATAGGACAAACCATCGACGATGCCGCAGGCGAGGCGTTCGACAAATGCGCCAAGGTGATGGGACTGCCTTACCCCGGCGGACCGGTGATAGACCGCCTTGCCAAAGAGGGCAACCCCCGTGCCTTTGCACTGCACAAGCCTCACATTGCAGGACTGGATTACAGTTTCAGCGGACTGAAAACATCGTTCCTCTATCTCTTGCGCGACAAGATAAAAGAAGACCCGGCATTTATCGAGAATAATAAAAACGACCTCTGCGCTTCGTTGCAAGCAACTATCGTAGAGATACTCATGGACAAGGTATATAAAGCTGTCAAAGAGACCGGCATCAAAGAAGTTGCCGTAGGTGGCGGCGTATCGGCCAACTCGGCGGTGCGAGGCGCCTTCGAGCAATATGCCGCACGATACGGATGGACGATACACCTTCCCAAACTCTCTTTCACAACCGACAACGCCGCCATGGTGGCAATAACAGGATACTACAAATACTTAGACCACGACTTTTGCAGCCTCGACAAAGCTCCTTTTGCCAGAGTAGAACTGTAATCTCGCGTTCGCCATAGAAAAACAGCAACAGATGAAAACAGAAATCATCGTCATTGGCGACGAATTACTTATAGGGCAGGTCATCGATACCAATTCGGCTTGGATGGCCGCCGAACTGAATCATGTGGGTTGGGACGTATGCCGCGTTGTCACCGTCCGCGACGAAGCGCAGGCCATCACCGAAGCCATAGAGAGTGCATTGAACCATGTCGATGCCGTACTGATGACGGGAGGTTTAGGCCCAACCTCAGACGATATAACCAAACCCGTACTTTGCCGCTATTTCGGCGGTAAAATGCGGTTCGACGAATCGGTCTACAAGCAAGTAGAACGCTACTTTGCCGGTCGCGGACTGAAAATGAACGAATCGACCCGACATCAAGCCGACGTACCCGACGTATGCACGGTCATACCCAACCCCGTAGGTACAGCACCCGTCATGTGGTTCGAGAAAGACGGAAAAGTACTCGTATCCATGCCCGGCGTACCACACGAAATGCGTGTAGCCATGAAAGGCGAAGTTATTCCGCGCCTGCGCCGACACTTCGGCGACCACGATACCATACTGCACCGCACGTTGTTGGTGTATCACAACACCGAGTCGGGACTATCGGAACGATTGCAAGATTTCGAACGGCAGCTACCCGACCGCATCAAACTCGCCTACCTGCCCACCCCGGGCATGGTGCGTCTCCGACTCACAGCCCGCGGCGACGACGAAACGCTCCTAGCCTCCCTTGTCGATGCCCAAACAGACAAACTACACGAAATATTAGGCAACGACATCTTTGCCGACGGCGACCACACCATTGCCGGAGCTTTGGGTATGCAACTATTACAACATCAATATACCCTTGCCACCGCCGAGAGCTGTACAGGCGGCAACATCGCTCACGAAATAACCGATGTAGCCGGCAGCTCACGCTACTTCACCGGCTCGGTAGTAGCCTACTCAAACGAAATAAAGCAAAATGTGCTGCACGTACCCGCCGAAGTATTGCAACAGCACGGTGCTGTAAGCCAACCTACGGTAGAACTCATGGCTCGCGGCGTGCAACAACTCATGGGTACGACGTGTTCCATAGCCACATCGGGCATTGCAGGACCTGACGGCGGTACGCCCGAAAAACCGGTAGGAACCGTATGGATAGCTGCCCGTTGCGGCGATACCACCGTCACAGAATGTTGCCAATTCGGCGGCTCGCGCCACTACGTAATAGAACGCGCCACACAACGCGCGCTGCTTATGCTCATAGAGCTGATAAACCATTGACGCCGCCATATTTTTTCTGACACTTCTTATAATAAACAACTTATACCCTTTTTCCATGCAATGGATGCAAAGGGTATAAATATTTTTTACCTGCACACTACCGGCAAGACATATCTTATTAAAATGCTAATTACATTTTTTGGAAAATTAAAATAATAAACTCGAAATATAAATCATTTTTATATATCTTTGTATTTATGAACGAATGAAACAATAAAGCCAATATAAAATTCCATAAAACCGAAAACAAGAAAGAGAAATCATAAGGCATTCATTACATAAAAAACATAATCTATATGAAAAAACTATTGGTAATTCTCACAGCTACCGCTCTTGCTTGCGTGGCAAACGCACAAAAATTTACCGTTGTGGAAGGTGACCTGAATTTTCTCAAAGATGTTACCGAACTACAAGTAAGTCTCACATGGGACAACACCATGATGGGCGAAATGACCGAAGCAGAGTACGTTGACAGCAAACTGCCCGAAAAAGAAGACCCCGAAGAGTTTAAGCGTCTGTGGTATGAGCAAGACCGCGCTACGGCTCTCGAAATGTTAGGTAAAAGTTTCAGTGGCTCGCTGGGTAAACGTTCTCGCGTTGAAGTCAGCAATACGGCACGTTACAAATTCACATTCAACATCGACAAAATCGACCTCGGGTTCGCCGGTGTAGGCTTTGTGTCGAGAGGAACTCTTATCGACGCCACCATCCGCGTAATAGATACCACCACCGGTGAAGTAATGGCCGTGATAGCCGTTGACGAGAGTAAATCGGCAACGATGTATGTCATGGAGCAAACCAAAGCCGTAGCTTTCGATAATCTCGGCAATAAAACAGGCAAATGGCTTGTCAAGAAGAAATATGTCATGAAAAAATAGGCACACATTTCGTCACACTGCCATGAGGGAAAGAGAGTGTCTTGCTTTCTTTCCCTCGTTTATAAATATCATCTGACCTGTAAGTTCCTATAATCCGTTTTTCGGCAGCAAAATCCATCAATCTGTCATAAAACCATCGAGAAATAAGCTGAAATAAACTTGTTTTTACCCGATATAAAGAGTAATTTTGCGGCGTAAAAACAGTAAGGCATTCCTCTTGCCGTCAAACTATCGAAAAAACAACAAACAAGAAAGAATATCAGACGCATCATGAAAAGCGACAACAGCAAAAAAATAGAGCTGAGCGAGCTGAACGACATAATTTTCCACGGTGTACCCGTCACCATCACACCCCAACAACAAAAAGCCATCGACGACAGTTATGACTTTCTTGCTACATTCTCGCGCGACAAAGTCATATACGGCATCAACACAGGCTTCGGTCCTATGGCGCAATACCGCATCGACAACGACAGCCTCACAGCCCTGCAATACAACATCATACGCAGCCACTCTACCGGTGCAGGCGAACCGTTGGCAGCTCCTTATGTCAAAGCTGCCATGGTAGCCCGCCTTTATACCTTCTTGCAGGGTAAGTCGGGCGTACACCGCGAGCTTACCGACCTGTTGGTGCAATTCATCAACAACGACATATATCCATACATTCCCGAGCACGGCAGCGTAGGAGCCAGCGGCGACCTTGTGCAACTTGCTCACATGGCACTCGCCCTCATCGGCGAAGGCGATGTCTTCTATCGCGGAGAGAAACGCCCCACCGACGAAGTACTGAAAGAGCTGGGATTGCAACCTTTCAAGATGCACATACGCGAAGGTCTGTCGGTATCGAACGGCACATCGGTAATGACAGGTATAGGTCTTGTAAACCTCATTTATGCCAAAAAGCTACTTCATTGGGCTACCGTTGCAGCCGTCATGATGAACGAAATAGCCTCGTCGTACGACGATTTCCAATCGAAGGAACTCAATGCCACCAAGCTGCACCGCGGACAACGCGCCGTTGCTGCCGCCATGCGTAACATCAGCCACGGCAGCCACAGCCTGCGCAACCGCCAAGCCGAGCTCTACGACCAACGCCACGAAGAGAAAATATTCGAGCACAAAGTACAGCCTTATTACTCGCTGCGTTGCGTGCCACAGGTGTTGGGGCCGGTATTCGACACGCTTGCCAACTGTGAACAGATACTTGTCGACGAAGTAAATTCGGCCTGCGACAACCCCATCGTCGATGCCGACCACGGTACAGTATATCACGGCGGAAACTTCCACGGCGACTATATATCGTTCGAAATGGACAAACTGAAAATTGCCATTACCAAGCTCACCATGCTGTGCGAACGACAAGCCAACTACCTCTTCCACGACCGCATCAACGGCATACTGCCTCCCTTTGTCAACATGGGTACGTTGGGACTCAACTACGGACTGCAAGCCTCGCAATTCCTTGCCACATCGACCACCGCCGAGTGTCAGACGCTCTCAAACCCCATGTATGTCCACAGCATACCCAATAATAACGATAACCAAGACATCGTAAGCATGGGTACCAACTCGGCACTGATAGCCCGACGCGTCGTAGACAACAGTTTCCAAGTTCTTTCGGTACTATACATGGGAATGGCACAGGCGGTAGATTGCCTCGATATTGCCGACAAGCTCTCGCCCGCCACACGACGTATCTACAATGAGGTACGCAACATATTCCCCGCATTCACGGACGATAAGGTATTGTATCCCGCTGTGGCCGGCGTCATCGAATATTTGAAAGAGATAGACCTCAAAGACCTCGCTATATGAAACATGCTCTTATCACCGGCGCCGCACGCGGCATAGGACGAGCCATCGCTATCAGGCTGGCGCATGAGGGTTATGCAATCATAATCAACTACCGCAGCAACGACACCGAAGCGCAGGCTACGCTGCAAGCGGTACGCGAAGCAGGCAGTGAGGGGTATCTGTTACGTTGCGACGTCGCCGACCATAAGGCTTTTGCCGCCAGCATTGCAGAGTGGCAACAAGCACACCCCGACGACTACATCGAAGTACTCGTCAACAACGCCGGTATACGCCGCGACAACCTGCTCATGTGGATGACACACGACGAGTGGAGCAGCGTGCTCGATACCACAACCGAGGGATTTTTTACGGCTACGCAAGCCGTGCTCAAAGGGATGCTCACACACAAGCACGGCCGCATCGTCAACATCGTCTCCCTCTCGGGTATCAAAGGGTTGCCCGGACAAACCAACTACTCGGCAGCCAAAGGCGCTATTATCGCCGCCACAAAGGCGCTTGCGCAAGAAGTCGGCAAAAAGCAAGTCACCGTCAACGCCATCGCTCCGGGCTTTATCGCCACCGATATGACGGCCGACTTGGATGAGAAAGAACTGAAAAAGAATATCCCCATAGGACGTTTCGGCCGTCCCGAAGAGGTGGCCGACCTTGCAGCATTCCTCATCTCGGATGCCGCAGCATATATCACGGGAGAGGTTATCTCCATCAACGGCGGGCTATATACATAACCGCCATACATTAACAAGAGAGAAGATAATGAAAAGAAGAGTTGTCATAACGGGCATGGGTATCTACTCATGTATAGGAACAAATAAAGAGGAGGTGAAAGAATCGCTCTTCAACAGCCGCTCGGGTATAGGAATCGATGCCCGCCGCACAGAGATGGGCTTCGCCTCTCCGCTTACAGGCATTGTACCACGCCCAGAGCTGAAAAAACTTTTAGACCGCCGCAGCCGCCACTATTTGGCAGAAGAGGGAGAATATGCCTATATGGCAACTATCGAAGCATTGCAAGAAGCCGGAATCGATGAAGATTTCTTAGAGAAGAACGAAGTAGGTATTCTCTATGGTAACGACAGCAGCGCGGCCGCTGTCATAGAGGGTGTAGACATCATGCGTGAGAAGCACAACACTGCCTTGGTAGGGTCGAGCGCCATATTCAAAGCCATGAACTCCACCATCACCATGACACTCTCTACCATCTTCAAGTTGCGTGGCATCAATCTCACCATATCGGGAGCATGCGCCAGCGGCTCACATGCCATAGGATTGGGCTACCTGCTCATCCGCGACGGGTTGCAAGAGTGCATCATCTGCGGCGGAGCACAAGAAGTAAACCCCTATGCAGTAGGAGCTTTCGACGGTTTGGGAGCCTTCTCGAAACGAGCCGACGACCCAACTACCGCCTCGCGTCCCTTCGACAAAGAGCGCGACGGACTTATCCCCAGCGGAGGTGGCGCCACAGTCATCATAGAGAGCTACGAATCGGCCGTGGCTCGCGGCGCACATATCATTGCCGAGATAGAGGGATATGGCTTCTCCTCAAACGGCAACCATATATCGGTACCCAACGTCGACGGTCCTGCCCGCTCGTTGCGCATGGCTCTGAACGATGCCGGGCTGCAAGCTGCCGACATTCCTTATATCAACGCTCATGCCACATCTACACCGGTAGGCGATGAAAACGAAGCGCGTGCCATCACCGAAGTATTCGGTGACACCCGACCCTACGTGACATCCACCAAAGGACAAACCGGACACGAAATGTGGATGGCAGGTACCAGCGAAGTGATATACTCGCTCCTGATGATGAACAATCACTTCATAGCCCCCAGTCTCAACTATACCGAGGGTGATGAAGTCACATCGCTGCTGAACATCCCCACGCAAAGGGTAGAGTTGGAGTACGACCGTTTCTTATCCAACTCGTTCGGTTTCGGCGGCACCAACTCGTCGCTCATCATCGGCAAATTAAAGAAATAAATAATATTACCAACGAACCATATTCATGACACAAGAAGAGACAATAGAACAGATAAGAGCAGTACTTGCCGACGAATTTGAAGTTGATATAAACCAGATTCGCCCCAATGCACCACTGATGGAGACTCTCGAACTCGACAGCCTCGACATGGTTGACATCGTTGTGCTCATAGAGAAAAACTTCGGCTTTACCGTGACTGGGCAAGACTTCGTAGGCGTAAAGACTTTCGGCGATTTTTACAACATGATACTCTCCCGCCAAGGAGGAGCGGCTTGATACGCCATGCCCCGATGGAAAGGTAAGACGCGTGGCAACCGATGGGGGTATCTATTTTTCATAGGCCTCATCAAGCACCTTGGCATAGGTGCTGCGTATGCCTTTCTCTATTTTGTAGCGGGGTATTTCATCCTCTTCGCCCGTAAACCAGCAGCAGCCATCATCTCATACGCCCGCAAAGGTTTGGGATACAGTGCTGGCAAGGCATGGAGACTTATGTGCCGCAACTTCTACCGTATGGGACAAATACTGATAGACAAAATGGCTATCCTCAACGGTATGGCAGCGCGATATAATTTTCAATTCGAGAATTACGAACCTTTCCGACAGCTCCTCGACGGAGAAAGCGGTGTGGTACTGATAGGCGCGCACGTAGGCAACTGGGAGACGGGAGCACCTTTCTTCGGTGAATACGGGAAGAAGATGCACATTGTATTATACGATGCCGAGTACCGAGCCATCAAGGAACTGATGGAAGAGAACAAAAGCATTGCCAGCGAATACAAAATGATAGCCGTCAACCACGACTCTCTGTCGCATGTATTCCTCATCAACGACGCCCTGCAACGGCACGAATATGTCTGCTTTCAAGGCGACCGATACGTCAACGAAGAGAAACTGCTCTATGCCGATTTCCTCGGCAATAAGGCGCCTTTCCCGGCAGGGCCTTTCATTATAGCTTCACGCATGAAAGTACCCGTCGTTTTCTACTTTGCCATGAGAGAGAAAGGCCGACAATATCGCTTCCATTTCACTATCGTAGAACCACGCAAATACAAACGGGGCGAGCATGGCGAACAAATCCTGCTCGATGCTTATGTGAAAGACTTGGAAGAGATAGTGAAAAGATACCCTGAACAATGGTTTAATTATTATGACTTTTGGGCAGTGCCGACAACCGACAGCGAAGCTCAAAAAAAGAAATACAGAGAGCAATGAAAATGTTTGAACCCCTTCAAGAGCGATATTCGCACGAACGGCTCAGTGCGCAGGAAGCGCAACGAGCCGCCGAAGAGATAGCCTTTGCCCCGGTAGTCTTTCAGGTATCGAGGCTCATGATAAAGTTCGGTATCTTAGACCTGCTGCGCAACCATCGCAATGGGATGACAATGGAAGAAATTATCGACGCCACCCAACTCTCGCACTATGCCGTGCAGGTACTTTTAGAGGCTTCGCTCACCATCGGTACGGTTCTTTTCCATGACGAACGATGGTACTTGTCAAAGACCGGTTGGTTCTTGCTCACCGACAAGATGACGCGCATAAACATGGACTTCAACCACGACGTCAACTATAAAGGGCTTTTCTATCTCGAAGAGTCGCTCCTCAACGGCAAATGCGAGGGATTGAAAGTTTTCGGCGACTGGAATACCATTTACGAAGGGCTGTCGCAACTTCCCGAACAGGTACAACGCAGTTGGTTCGGCTTCGACCACTTCTATTCCGACTGCTCTTTCCCGCAAGCATTGCAAATCGTATTTGCCAACCATCCCCGTACACTGCTCGACGTAGGCGGCAACACTGGTCGTTGGGCACAACAATGCGTAACATACGACCCGGAGGTAGAGGTGACCATCGTTGACCTTCCCCAACAATTGGAGCTGATGCGACAAGCTGTCGATGGCTCGGTAGGATGCGAACGCATACATGGCTATGGCGCCAACCTGCTTGACCCCAATACAAAATTTCCGGCAACCTTCGACGCTATATGGATGAGCCAATTCCTCGATTGCTTCTCGGAAGAAGAGGTGACAAGCATCTTGCAACGGGCTGCCGCAGCAATGGACGAGCACTCGCGCCTCTACATCATGGAGACGTTTTGGGATAGACAACACTTCGAGACAGCAGCCTACTGCCTCACTCAGACAAGTATCTATTTCACAGCTCTTGCCAACGGCAACAGCAAGATGTACCACAGCGACGACATGGCACATTGCGTAACCCTTGCCGGACTGGAAATAGAACAGATACACGACGGGCTGGGCATGGGACACAGCATCATGCAATGTAAACGGAGTAAATAACAAAAGTAATGGCTACACGCTACGACATACTGCAACTCATCCCGCAACGCCCTCCCATCGTGATGGTAACCACTTTCGACGGCTTCGACGGCAACACCTCGCTCACAACGTTTGCCATACAGCCCGACAACTTATTCGTCGCCGATGGCAAGCTGCAAGAGAGCGGCGTGATAGAACATATCGCACAAAGTGCCGCGGCGCGTTGCGGATACGAAAGCCTGTCACGAAGCGAGGATGTACCTCTCGGCTATATAGGGGCGGTAGAGAAACTGCAACTTTTCACCCTCCCCTCTGTAGGCGATAACCTCACCACCCGTATCGAGGTACTACAAGAGGTGTTCGGCATCACACTCGTCGAAGCGGAAACCCGCTCGGACGACCGACCGATATGCCGGTGCCGCATGAAAATCTTTATCGAAAGCAAACATGAGAAAAAAGCATAACGAACGACAAGCAGCCCTTACAAACCGTACCCGCATCAGGGTTAGGTTCAGCGAGGTCGATGCCATGCAGATTGTATGGCATGGCGAATATGTACGCTACTTCGAAGACGGCAGACAGGCTTTCGGCCGAGAATACGGATTCGATTACTGCGACTTCTTCGACAACGGCTTCACAACACCTATCGTAGAGCTCAACGTACAATACAAGCACCCTCTTACCTTCGGCGAAGAGGCTATCGTAGAGACCCGCTACATAGCTACCGAGGCTGCCAAAATCGTATTCGACTATACCGTGTACCGGGCTGCCGACATGAGCGTCGCCGCCACAGGTAGCAGCATACAGGTTTTCATCAACCGCGACAGGAACGAATTGGAACTGAACACACCCCTTTTCTACCGTCGTTGGAAAGAGAAATGGGGTATCTTATGAGAGTTTTCATCACAAGCGATAACATCATCAGCGCGTTGGGCTTCACCACCGCCGAGAACTTTGCCGCGATAACCGCCTACCGCAGCGGTATCGCTCTTACGGCCGACAAGCACATATCGGCGACACCCGTCATGGCGGCTACCATAGAACGCACAACCTTGGAGGAGCGCGCCAAAGCTCTCACCGACGGCGGCAAGTATTCGCCGGTCGAGCAACTGCTCATTCTCTCCATCACCGACACCCTGCAACAACAGCACCTTACTCGTCCCGAGGGCAGCACAGCACTCATCCTCTCTACCACCAAAGGCAATGTTGCAGCACTCGGTGGCCGCAACGACATCCCCGACGAAGCATTTCTCTCGCACACGGCACGACGTGTGGCAGACTACTTCGGCATAGCCGAGACAGATACTTACCTCATTTCCAACGCATGTATCTCGGGCGTCTCGGCACTCATCATGGCAGCGCGCCTCATCGACGAAGGCCTATACAGCAAAGCCATTGTTGCAGGATGCGACGTACTGTCGCCCTTCATCACAAGCGGATTTCTCTCTTTCAAATCGGTGAGCCCGCAATGCTGTCGTCCCTACGATGCAGCCCGCAACGGGCTCAACCTTGGCGAAGCCTGCGGCAGCGTATTACTCACGAGCGAATATACCCCGGGGGGTATCGCCATCACAGGCGGCAGCATTACCAACGATGCCAACCACATATCGGGGCCCTCACGCACAGGCGACGGACTCTTCTACGCCATACGCCACGCCATGGACGAGGCCGGTGTAACACCCGAAGAGGTAGATTTTGTCAACGCCCACGGCACTGCCACGGCATACAATGACGAAATGGAGTCGAAAGCCATACACCTTGCCAGGCTGCAACAAGTACCCGTCGACAGCCTGAAACCTTACTTCGGCCACACGCTCGGAGCATCGGGCGTAATAGAGAGCATCATCTGCGCCCATGCCATGCAACAAAGCATGATACCGGCAACGCTCCACTTCGAGCAGTTAGGTGTACCTTGTCCCATCGTGGTAGAGGCTACACACCGTACCGGCGTACGTACCGACGTTTGTGTCAAGACAGCATCAGGGTTCGGCGGATGCAATGCCGCCATCGTGCTGCAAAAAAATGCCTCGGCAAACAGGCCTCGGCCACAGCTTGCACCGATACATGCCATAGCTCACTGCCGCATTGCCGGTGGTGAAATCGTGCTCGATGGCCAAACGCTTTTCAGTTGCGACCCCGATACGCCATTTGCTACCTTCATCCGCGAGGCATACAAAGCCATCGACGGGAACAACATGAAATTCTACAAAATGTCCGACCTTGGCAAAACGGCATATATCGCTACCGAAGTTTTATTGCAAAAAACACCTACCTTTGTACCCACAGAGGCAGGCATCATCCTTGCCAACCGCTCGGCGTCGTTAGATACCGACCGTCGCCACCAAGATATAATAGACAACGAAGGTGAGGCCGCTGCCGCACCGGCTGTTTTCGTTTATACCCTGCCCAATGTTGCCGCCGGCGAGGTGTGCATCAGACACAAAATACAGGGCGAAAACACATTCTTCATAGGCGACACATACCAGCCCGACCGCTTGGAACGCTACGCCCGATCGGCCATGAGCCGCGACGGACTGCAATATTGCATCGTGGGCTGGTGCGACTTTTTGCAAGGCCGTTACCTTGCCGACCTGAAACTTTTCACAACAAAATAACAATGGAAGAACTCGTAAAAGAACTGAAACAACAGTTGATTGATGAACTCAATCTCGAAGAGATGACTCCCGAAGATATCGATACCGAAGCTCCTCTCTTCGGGGACGAAGGTTTGGGTCTCGACTCTATCGATGCCCTCGAAATTATCCTTATTCTCGAACGCAACTACGGCATCAAGATAGAAAATCCCGCCGAAGGGAAAGAGATTTTCTACTCCGTAGACACGCTGGCACGCTATATAGAGAGCCATCGTGCATGACCGTCGCTCCTGAGCCATGACAATATACGTTACAGGCTTAGGGGTCGTATCGGCCATAGGGTGCGGCGTAGAAGAGAATCTCGATGCGCTGCGCCATTATCGACACGGCTTGGACAAAGTCTCGTTATTCGAGACCGCTCTCGACGTGCCCGTAGGCGAAGTGAAACTCGATAATGAAACCTTGGCAGGGATGTTGTCGTTAGACAAAGGCTTTCCCTACTCGCGCACCATGCTCTTAGGACTGCTCGCCGCCCGCGAAGCGTGCCGCGACGCCGGAATCACGGCCGGGATGCCGCGTACAGGTTTCATCTCGGGTACCTCGGTAGGCGGTATGGACCGCAGCGAAATATTTTACGAAAGTTTCCGCAACGACCCCGAGCAGGGCGATATACGCCTCACCGCCTCGCACGACTGTGCCGACAGCACCTTGCGCATGGCTCGTCGACTGGGCATCACAGGATTTACCACAACCATAAGCACGGCTTGCTCGTCAGCTGCCAACGCCATACTGTTAGGAGCACGGCTTATCCGCAGCGGCAGGCTCGACACGGTTATCGTAGGCGGTACCGATGCGTTGTGCCGCTTCACCCTCAACGGCTTCAACTCGCTGAAAATTCTCGACAAAGAGCTGTGCCGTCCTTACGACAACAGTCGCGCCGGGCTTAACCTTGGCGAAGGTGCAGGCTACATCGTACTGCAAAACGAAAAAGCCTTGCGGCGGGAGCCTTATTGCTGCCTCACAGGCTATGCCAACACCAACGATGCTTTTCACCAAACAGGCTCATCGCCAGAGGGTAACGGAGCCTTCCGTGCCATGAGCGAAGCCGTAACAATGGCAGGTATAACGCCCGACGAGGTATCCTACGTCAACGTACACGGCACAGGCACCCCCCTCAACGACCTCTCGGAGAGCCGCGCCATGCTGCGCCTCTTCGACAACCACGTACCGCCCTTTGCCTCGGTCAAAGGATACATCGGGCATGCGTTAGGCGGTTCGGAAGGTATCGAGGCCGTCTATTCGGCATTGTGTGTCGCCCGAGGCATATTATTGCCCAATCTGCGATTTGCCACATCGATAGAGGAGACGGCACTCACGCCCGTTGTCCGTTACAGCGAAGGCAATCCTATACGCCACGTCCTGAGTAACGCTTTCGGATTCGGCGGTAACGAAACCTCCCTTTTATTTTCCCGACCATGAGCGCCACCTGTTACATAAAACGCCATGCCGCCATCTCGCCCGGCGGCGATGCCGAGGGGAAAAACTACCTGACGGCTGCCGAACCCGACTACAAAAGCCTCATCGACAACCCGGGGCTGCGCCGTCGCATGAGCCGTATCATCAAGATGGGCGTTGCTGCCGCTCAAATGTGTTTGAAGGACGATATACGTCCCGAAGCTATCGTCACGGCTACGGGTCTCGGTTGCGTAGGCGATACCGAAAAGTTTGCCTCACAAATCCTTTCGTTGGGCGAAAATCTGCTCAACCCATCGACTTTCATACAATCTACGTTCAACACCATAGGTGCGCAAATAGCCTTGTTGCACAAGATAGAGGCTTACAACATGACCTACGTGCACCGCTCCCTCAGTTTCGAGAGCGCACTGCTCGACTCGCTGCTGCTCGTCGAAGAGGGTCGACACAACATCCTCGTTGGCGCCATAGACGAGATGTACGAAACGCCATATACCATAGAGCAACGTATGGGCTTGCTACGGAATATCACGGCCGGCGAAGGGGCGCATTTTTTCCTGCTCGACAGCGAGCCTCATGACGCCTGCGCCACATTGCTGGCACTCGAAACAGGCAGCGCGCCCGCGACAGCCGACTGTTTCGTAGAAACTTTGTTGCAAGCTAAGGGATTGCAAGCTGCCGATATAGATTTGTGGCTTACCGGCGAAAACGGCAACACACTGCACGACAAGCCTTTTGCCACACTCGACCGGCTCGTAGCTCCGACAAGCCGACGGCTCTCATATAAAAAAATATGCGGTGAATATCCCACTGCCCCGGCTGCCGCGCTCAGCATGGCCGCCGACGAAATAGCAGGCGGGAAAGCCCGCTACGCACTTATCTATAACCATTCACAAGAATATCACAGCGTCATGCTGTGCGGCAGCCTATGACAATTCCCGCACTCATACTGACCGTAGCCGTTGTCGCACTCATAGCAGTCGCGGTATATGCCTCGGCAGCGATAGGCTCGGGAGTCTATGTAAAGGCTGCGTGTCGGGCTGCCACCGATGAGAAAGTGATTGCTCTCACATTCGACGACGCCCCCGACCCCATACAAACGCCTCGCGTATTGGAAGTGCTGCGGCAGCACCACGTGCAAGCCGTCTTCTTCTGCATAGGCAACCGGGCAGAAGCTCACCCCGATATAGTGCGGCAGATAGTCGCCGAAGGGCATCTCATAGGCAACCACAGTTACAGCCATAGCAACCGCTTTCCCCTCTTTTCGCGCCACAAAATGCAGCTCGATATGGAACGATGCAATGACGCATTGGCACAATGCGCACCTGCGGGCAACGCCATGAAGCTCTTCCGCCCCCCCTTCGGAGTAACCAACCCCACCGTAGCTTCGGCCGTAAAATCGCTCGGCTACACCGTTATAGGATGGAATGTGCGCTCGTTCGACACGGTACGCAACCCCGATGCGGCCTTCAAGCGCGTTTGCAACCGCATCAGCCCCGGTAGCATCGTGTTGCTGCACGACCGCCTGCCCGACAGCCATACATTACTCGGTCGCCTGCTCGAATACCTGCACGACAACGGCTACCGTGTAGAAAGAGCCGACCGAATGTTGAAACTTACGACAAACCCTCAAACCGACAAGCGACAATGAAA
The DNA here is from genome assembly GCA_944321085.1 of uncultured Barnesiella sp. Taxonomy (GTDB): domain Bacteria; phylum Bacteroidota; class Bacteroidia; order Bacteroidales; family Barnesiellaceae_A; genus Barnesiella_A. The sequence goes on along the minus strand of CALUJY010000011.1, from coordinate 20,686 downwards.
AGAATAATGACCCGCATATTATTACATACCTGCCTCCTGCTCCTTGCCGGAAGCATGGCACACGCCGCACAACCGCTTACCGACCTCGGCGAACTGAACCGCCGACTGCAAGAGACGGCCGGAAAAATCACATCGATAGAGAGTGAATTTGTACAAACCAAACACATCGATATTTTCGATGAAGACGTAGAGTCGCGCGGTACATTTCTCTACTGCAACGGCACACAAATATGTCTTGACTACCGCCAGCCCATGTCCTACCGCATTGTCATCAACGGCAACCGCCTTATGACACTTACCGACGGACACAAAACCATCGTCAATCTTGGTTCGAATGCCATGATGAACGAGATGCAAAAACTCATCGGTGTCTGCATGGCGGGTAATCTGCAAGCATTGCAAAGCGACTTCGACCTCACCTACGAAGCCGATGCGCAGCACTACTACATCATTGCCCGGCCGCATGACAAAAATATCGCGGCCTACCTTGCCAAGATAGGTTTGACAATAGACAAAAAGGATATGTCGGTGACCGAACTCGTCTTCCACGAAAACGAAAACGATTATACGCGCTACCGCTTCACCAGCAAGCGCTTCAACCAACTCGATGCCCATGACCCGCGCTTTTCTATACAATAGTCTAGCGGTAATACTCCTTGCGGCAACCCTTTTGACCGCTTGTTCACGACAGGCCTCGCTCGATGCCCCTGTGCGTCCGGCTCTCTATGCCGTAAGCGATACCACCGCCCGCTACGACATAACGTTTGTTATGGGCAAAGTGCAACAAAACGGACTACTTGTAACTCGCCTGCACAACGACGAAGCGCGCCTTGTATGCGCAAGCCCTTTCGGGTTGACACTTTTCGACATCACGCTGCGCAATGACGATTACACACTCAACCACTGCATAGGACCGTTGCGCAACGAAAAAATATGGACAGTGCTTGCCGACGATTTCAGGAGCATCTTTCTGTCCACACACGGCTCGGTTACATACGACAGCGACGGCCGACAACTGCGCCGCACAGGATGTGGACTGACTCGCGGCACCATCCGTTACGATGCCGACAACCACGCCACCCGCATCGCACACAAATGGCTGAAACTGCAAATAGAGATTACACCCTATAACCCATCTATCCACGACAACCATGCTACTCGCTGATTTCTACACTATAGATATACTGCACGAAACCGCTCCGGGAGAATATGCGGCAACCGTCACACTCAATGCGACGCATCCGCTCTACGCCGGACACTTCCCGGGCAACCCGGTCGTACCGGGCGTGTGTACCCTGCAAATCATCAAAGAGAGCTGCGAACAGGCCATCGGCCGTCGGCTGATGACAAGCCGCATAGCATCTTGTAAATTCACCAGCATAATACGACCGGACATCGACAACCGATTAGAGATAGCATTGGCTCTCTCGACCGATGCCGAAAATAACTGGAACTGCCGCGCCGAAGTACGCGACGACACCACGACCTACATGAAACTGAAAGCAACCTATATCGCCGTATGAACGAGACCCGCCCCGACATCATATCGAAAGCCCAGTCGCTCGGTATTGCCGTTGTCATACCCACATACAACAACGGTAAGACGCTCGAAGCCGTCATCACAGGCGTGCAGGCCTATTGCCGCGATATTTTTGTCGTCAACGACGGGAGTACCGACGATACAGCCGATATATTGCAACGCATACCCGACCTTCGCGTCATCACTCACCCCGTCAACATGGGCAAAGGTGCGGGCTTGCGCAACGGACTGACGGCAGCCCGTGAGGCCGGGTTCCGATATGCCATTACCATCGACTCCGACGGACAGCACTACCCCGACGACATCCCGAACTTTATTGCCGAGATAGAGACAACCCCCGATACCCTCCTCGTCGGCGCACGTAACCTCAACGCCGAGAACATGCCCGGCAAAAACACCTTCGCCAACAAGTTCTCCAACTTCTGGTTCCGGTTAGAGACCGGCATCAAGCTACACGATACCCAATCGGGGTACCGCCTCTACCCGCTCGCCGCATTCGGCTCCATGAAGTGCTTCACCGCCCGCTACGAATTTGAGCTCGAAGCTCTTGTCGCTGCCGCATGGAGCGGTGTTTCCGTGCGCGACATAGCCATCAGGGTGTATTATCCGCCCGAAGGGGAACGGGTTTCGCACTTCAACCCGCTGCGCGACTTCACACGCATCAGTCTCGTCAACACCGTATTGGTGCTGATTGCCGCCTTCTATATATGGCCTCGCAATCTGTTGCGCAAGATGTCGTGGAAAAACATCAAGCAATATGTCAACAACGTGCTCCACGACAATGTCAGCACCCGCGAATTTGTCCTCTCAGTAATGCTGGGCATCTTCATGGGTATCGTCCCCATTTGGGGCTATCAGATTGTATGTGCCATATTTCTTGCGCACCTCTTCAAGCTCAATAAAGTCATCACGGTGCTGTTTTCCAACATCAGCATACCGCCCATGATACCCTTTATCCTCTTCGGCAGCTATGCCACGGGATGCCTTGTGTTGGGCGATGAAATACTCTTCCGCTACGACAGCCTGACGTTGAAGAATATCACAGAGGTTCTGACACAATATTTGGTAGGAAGCATTATCTTTGCAGTTATATGCAGCCTCATTGCGGGAGCTGTGACATATTGTATCATACGATTGGCCAGCCGGTCTAAGAGACCGCACTAACTATACAACTCCGATGGTAAGATTTTTCATCACACTATATCACTTTCTACACCGCCATAAATTTCTATTATACGCCTCTCTGCTCGTATGGATAGGCATCATGACATACTGTACGACGCAGGTGAAATTCGAAGAGAACATCACCTCTATTTTCCCGCGGAAAGGAGAAGACGACTATACTGCCCGTGTCTTCGACAACCTCAAAATCAAGGACAAAATCATTGTAATGTTCTCTTTGCGCGACACAGCCTCAACCGATACCCGACAACTTGCCGACTGTGCCGACGCTTATAACCAAACCTTGACCACCGCCGATGGAGGCAACCACATAACGGCCACCATGAACGTCGTAGAGGGCAAAACCGTGAGCGAGGCGAGCCGCTTCGTACGACAGTATCTGCCTTTGTTTGTCACGCCGGCCGACTATGCCCGCTTCGATACCATTGCCGCACCCGAAGGCATCGCCGCTGCCATGTCCCGCAGCTACATGCAACTGCTATCGCCCATCGGAGGCGCTATCAAAGAGAATATCACAACCGACCCCGTGGGTCTCTCAGGAAAGGCCATGACCATCTTGCGCGACCTGCAAGGCGACGCATCGTACGAAATGATTGACGGGCACATCTTCTCGGCCGACGGTTCTACGCTGCTGCTCTTCGTCTCACCGCGTTTCGGCTCGGGCTACACCGGCGAAAACGAAGTACTCATACACAAAATCGAAGCCACACGCGACAGTTTGTCGGTGCTCTATCCCGATGTCAATATAGAGTATTTCGGTGGCCCTTCGGTAGCTGTCTACAATGCCCGCCAAGTCAAACACGACACCATGCTCACCCTGTCGGTAGCGCTGCTGATTATCGTACTCTTCATCCTTGCCGTTTTCAAGCGCAAGGTATCCATCCTGCTCATGTTGCCCACCGTGGGGTTCGGCGCACTATTCGCCCTTACGGTCATTTACTTCGTACAAGGCAGCGTCTCGGCCATCGCCATAGGTATAGGCTCGGTCATCCTCGGCATCTCGCTCAGCTACTCCATACACATGCTGGCACACCAGAACCACGTCAGAAGCGTAGAACAACTCATCGAGGAGCTTACGCTACCACTCACCATAGGCAGCTTTACTACGATAGGAGCATTCTTCGCCCTTATCTTCACCTCGTCAGAGTTGTTGCACGACCTCGGTCTGTTTGCCTCCATGACCCTCGTGGGCACGACCCTCTTCTGCCTCATCTATCTGCCCCACTTCCTGCGCGGCGATGCCGAGATAAAACAAAATGCGCTGCTGCGATGTATAGAACGCATCAATGCCTACCCCTACGACCGCAATATATACATCGTGGCAGGTATCGTGTTGCTGGCCATCGTCTGCTCGTTTTTCGCACAACGTGTCACATTCGACAGCGACATGATGGCGTTGAGCTTCGAGCCGCGACACCTCAAAGAGAGCGAGGAGCGGCTCAACGGAATGGTTGACCCCGACCACCAAACCATCCTTTTTGTAAGCGTAGGCAAGGATTTCGACGAGGCCGCAGCAGTATATGCCCGCACTAACGACCGGTTGCGACACCTGCAAGCCGACTCGCTGATATGGCAAGTCTCCTCGGCCGAACGGCTCTTCATTCCCGACTCGGTACAACAGCAACGCCTGCAAACGTGGAACGAATATTGGACTCCCGAACGCAAAGCCGCACTCATCGGAGGTGTAAAGCAGGAGGCAAGCCGTCTCGGCTTCAAGGAGGGCGCATTCGACCACTTCGCCGATTGGCTCAACGGCGATTTTACAACATGCCCCTACGACTCGACGCAATGGGATGCATTCTCGCCTTTTGCACAGTGGTACGATACGGCGCCGGGCATGGTCATGCTCCTCTCCCAAGTAGGCCTCTCGGCCGACAACAAAGAGGCCGTATACGCCCGTTTTGCCGACGATGAAAACGTAGTCATATTCGACCGCGCTTACTTCACCAACCGATGGGTCGATACGGTCAACAACGACTTCAACTATATTCTTTTCGTATCATCGGCTCTCATATTCATAGCCCTGCTTATCTCTTACGGACGCTTAGAACTTACACTCATCAGCTTCCTGCCCATGTGCATCAGCTGGATTATCATCGTAGGAGTGATGGGCTTACTCGACATCCGCTTCAACATCGTCAACATCATCCTCTCGACATTTATTTTCGGTATCGGCGACGATTTCAGCATCTTCATTATGGACGGCTTGCAAAACCGCTACATGCGGGGCAACAAGCTCCTCAATTCGCATAAGACAGCCATATTCTTCTCGGCTTTCACTACCGTAGTAGGTATGGGAGCCATGGTCTTTGCCCGACATCCCGCTTTGCAGTCGCTCTCGCTCGTCTCCATCATAGGTATGATGGCCGTGGTGCTTGTGGCATACACCATCGAACCTGTCATATTCAACCTGTTCATAGGCAACCCGGCAGCCAAACGACTACCGCCCTACACGCTTTGGAGCATCGCGGGCACAGCATTCTTCTTCATCGAATTCTTCATAGGCTGCCTCTTGCTCACACTGCTGCTGCTCGTCATGCTGCCACTGCCCATTGCCCGGCGACACAAGCAGTATGCCCTGTCGTGGTGCGCCCACAAGCTGTGCCGGGGTATCGTTTACAGCTATGCCGGCAAGAAAGTCTATGAGGGGATAGATGCCCACACTTTCGACCGTCCGGCTGTCATCATAGCCAACCACGCCTCGTTTATCGACATCCTGCTGATATTCGCACTGACGCCACACATTGTCATGGTGACCAACAAATGGGTCTATCATTCGCCTGTTTTCGGCCATATCATACGTTACCTCGGCTTTCACTACACCGGCGACGGATACGACACGGGCGTAAGCCTCCTGCAAAAGAAAACAGTCGAGGGATACTCCATCGTTGTCTTTCCCGAAGGCACCCGTTCGTGCGACGGTAAATTGCATCGGTTCCACAAGGGCGCATTCTATTTGGCAGAACAACTACACCTCGACATACTGCCTCTGCTCTTCTACGGACCCGACAAAGCTCTGCCCAAACGGCAATCTTTCCATCTGCACTGTACGACTTTGGTGATGAAAGCATTGCCCCGCATTACGCCCGACGATACCTCTTTCGGTGCAGATTATCGCGAACGTACCAAACAAATAGCCGCATATTGCCGCGAACAATATGCCGAGCTGTGCAACCGCTACAATACGCCCGACAACCCCTACTTCTACAACCGATTGGTACGCAATTTCATATACAAAGGGCCTGTATTGGAGTGGTACACCCGCATCAAGGTCAAGATGGAAGACAACTACCGGCTCTTCGACAGTCTCATTCCGCGCAATGCCCGCGTAACCGATATAGGATGCGGGTACGGCTACCTCGGCTACATGCTTGCCATGTATGCACCCGACAGACAGATATTGGGTATCGACTACGATGCCGACAAGATAGCCATTGCCGACAACGGTTTTGCCCGTCCCCTGTCGCTGCAATTCGTGTGTGCCGACTCGCTGCAATATGAACTACCCCCCAGCGACGTCTTTGTACTCAATGACATGTTGCACTACCTTTCCCGCGACGAACAACGTCAACTTCTGTTGCGCTGTGCCGCCAGACTCAACGAAAGCGGTACCATCATCGTACGCGACGGCAATGCCACCGACAACAAGCACGGTGTAACTCGCCTCACCGAGCTTTTCTCCACCCGCATCCTGCACTTCAACAAAACGGTGCAATCGCTGCAATTCATATCGGACGACGATATGAGCGGTTTTGCCCGCGAGTGCGGCATGAAGATGACGTTGCACAAAAACGACCGCTACACGTCCAACACAATCTATATTTTGAAGAGATGAGCCGATATGATATAGTAATCGCAGGAGGCGGCCTCGCAGGGCTCGAATGCGCCGCCATACTCGCCAAAGAGGGAATGCACGTGTGCGTATTGGAAAAAAATCCTCTGATAGGAGGCTGTTTCCAATCGTTTAGGCGGTTCGGCAAACTGTTGGACACGGGCATACACTATGTAGGCAGCATGGATGAAGGGCAACTGCTGCATACGATTTTCAAGTACATGGGTATCACCGACAAACTGCGGCTGCAACGCCTCGATGAAGAGGGTTTCGACCGCATCTGTCTCGACGGCAAAGAGTATCGCTATGCCATGGGATATGACCGCTTTGTTGAGACCTTGGCACAAGAGTTTCCCCACGAACAAGCCGCATTGCGTCACTACGTTACACAGCTGCAAGAGATAGGCAACACATCGAGCGTAGAGCTGCTGCGCCGGGGCATATTCTCGGATGGCGGATATAAATATTTCTCTCATTCGGCATCGGCTTTCATCGAGGAGTGTACCCAAGATGCCACCCTGCGCCGCGTCCTTGCCGGCACAGTGCAGCTATACGGAGGCATCAACGACCGCTCGCCGCTCTATTGCCACGGCATGATAAACAACTCGTATATCTCGGGGGCTTATCGTTTCGTGGGAGGCTCGGCTCAGGTGACCGATGCACTGGCCGACGTAGTGCGTAAATACGGCGGCGAGGTGTGCAACAACAGTCGCATTACCCGCTTTGTGGTGGACGGAACCCGTGTAAAAGCGGTATATGTCAATGATGAAGAGTATATCGAAGCCGACCGGTTTATCTCTACCATCCACCCGCAGGCTACCCTTGCCCTGCTCGACGACACACCGACCATCAAAAAGGCCTACAAACGCCGCATCGCCGCCATGCCCAACACATACGGCATCTTCACCATATACTTGCTTACCAAACCGGGCACCGTGCCATACGACAACTTCAACCGCTTTCTGCACATGCGCAACGACGTATGGTACGACGAGCACAACGACATGCAAAGTTGCCTCATATCGCAGCAAGCCGTATCGCCGCACAACGATTATGCCGACGTGGTAACGCTGCTCACGCCCACACCCTACGACGAAGTAAAAGCATGGGAAAATACTTGCGTAGAACATCGCGGCGACGACTATCTGGCATACAAAGAGCAAAAAACACGGCGCATACTCGACTTCGTACGCCGTCACGGCCTCGACTACGAGGGGTGTATCGACCATATAATCACCTCGTCGCCTCTCACCTACCGCGACTATACCGCCACGACACAGGGTGCGGCATACGGCTTCGAGAAAAACTATAAAAGCCCGCACCTCTGCGTTTTATCATCGCGGACACATCTGCCCAACTTCTATTTTGCAGGGCAAAACCTCAACGTACACGGAGCATTAGGCGTAAGTCTCACTTCGCTGCTCACCTGTGCCGAATTTTTAGGACAAGATTATTTAGCTAAAAAAGTAGGATATGCGTAAGTTTCTTAAAATCGTCGCCATCATCATTGCCATACCGGTGGGGTTGCTTGTGCTGCTCGTCATAGCTGCCGCAATATTATACAGAACCACCGACATGAAAGAACCGGCCATAAACCCGGAGCGTCTCTCGCACTACGCCCTCACCGATAGTGCCGGCTACCGCATCTACAACGGCAACTTCTTGCGACGCAACAACGACGGGTTATGGGAAATGTATATCCACGGCGACGCCGTTGCCCGAGGCGAGGCAGCCGGTATTCTCGCCGACTCGCTCCTATATTACCAAGAGAGCGTCTTTGTAGACCAAATCAGAGAGTATGTTCCTTCGGAAAGTTACCTCAACTTCTTGCGCTATCTCATCGTCCTCTTCAACCGCGACCTCGGTAATAACGTCACCGAAGAGTTCCGCACCGAAATTGCCGCCATTGCCCTCTCCTGCACTCACGAATACGATTTCATAGGTACTCCCTACGAACGGCAACTCAATTACCATGCCGCTCACGATATAGGGCACCTCATGCAAGACTACATGCTGGTAGGTTGCAGCTCATTCGCCGTATGGGACAGCGACTCGGCCGACTCGACCCTGCTTGTTGGCCGGAACTTCGACTTCTACATGGGCGACGACTTTGCCCGCAACAAACTTATCACCTTTTGCGAACCCGATAGCGGGTACCGCTTCGCCTCGATAGGGTGGCCCGGTATGATAGGCGTATTGTCGGGAATGAACGAGGCGGGGCTCACCGTCACCATCAATGCCGCCAAAGGGACATTACCCCGCGCCACAGCCACCCCCATCTCGTTGCTTGCACGCGAAATACTGCAATATGCTGCCACCATCGACGAGGCTTACGCCATTGCCGGCCGACGCAAAACCTTCGTATCGGAATCGTTACTCATAGGTTCGGCTCGCGACGGGAAGGCTGCCATCATAGAGAAGTCGCCCGACCGCATGGCACTGTTCACCGCCACAGACAACCGCATCGCTTGTACCAACCACTACCAATCGGCGGCTTTTGCCAACGACACGCACAACCAAGAGAACATACGCACCTCCGACAGCCCGCACCGATTGCGCCGCCTATACCGGCTTGCCGATTCGTTGGCGCCCCTCACTCCGGCTCGGGCAGCCTCCATGCTACGCGACTACCGTGACGAAGAGGGCTGCTTCATAGGACTTTGCAACGAACTCTCCATCAACCAATGTATCGCCCACCACTCGGTCATATTTGCCCCTGAAAAGCGCATCATGTGGGTATCGACCGCTCCGTGGCAAGCAGGAAAGTATGTAGCATATAACCTCGACTCGGTATTTTGCACCGATAAAACGATAGAAAAACGCATCGAAGTATCCATCGCGCCAATAGCTGCCGACACGGCATTCCTCGCCGCCTACTACGACGATGTTATCGCATACCGCAGGCTTGTACCCGTCATACGCGATGCCGCCCGCACGGCGACATGCTTACCGGCCGATACGTTGCAACGCTTCCTGTCGGCCAACCCCGACTTCTACCACACCCACGAGTTGCTCGGCGACTACTACCTATCGCAAGGCAACCACGACCAAGCTCTTGCCGAATGGGAAAGTGCACTGCAATTTGCCATTCCAAAAGAAGGAGAAAAAATCCGCATAGAAGACAAAATAAAACAGATAAAGTAACAACCATGAGAAGAAATCCCGACATACAATTCGCTTCACAGCAAGAAATAAAGGCCTATCAGGAAAGCCTGCTTGCCGAGACGTTGCAATACCTGCAACAACACTCACCCTATTACCGGCGTATGTTTGCCGAACAGGGCATCGACGTGGCCGACATACGCCATATAGAAGACCTCGCCGGCCTACCCGTCACCACCAAAACCGACTTGCAACTGCATAACGACGACTTCCTATGCGTACCCCGCAACGAAGTCATCGACTACGTCACTACCTCGGGAACGCTGGGAACGCCCGTCAATTTTGCCCTCACCGAGAGCGACTTGCAACGTCTATCCTATAACGAATATCTCTCTTTCACCACCGCCGGCTGCACACGCGACGACATCATGCAACTCATGGTCACCATAGACCGCCGCTTCATGGCCGGACTTGCCTACTTTATGGGAGCCCGCGAATTGGGCATGGGCGTATGCCGTGTAGGCAACGGTATCCCCGAGTTGCAATGGGACACCATACACCGCATACACTCTACCTGCGGCATGGTGATACCGTCGTTCCTGCTCAAACTCATCGACTTTGCAGAAAAGAACGGTATCGACTACCACAACAGCTCGCTCAAAAAGTGTATCTGCATAGGCGAAGCCCTGCGCACCTACCCCGATTACGAACCGAACACCCTCGGCAAACAGATAGAAGCACGATGGGGCGAACTGAAACTGCACTCGACCTACGCATCGACCGAGATGCAGGCTTCCTTTACCGATTGCGAATATTTCCACGGCGGACACCTCCAACCCGACCTCATCATTGTAGAGTTTCTCGACGACAACAACAACCCTGTGCCCGACGACGAACCGGGCGAAGTGACCGTCACCACCCTGCAAGTGACAGGAATGCCCCTGCTGCGCTTCAAGACAGGCGACATCTGCTATCACCACAGCGACCCGTGCCCCTGCGGACGCAACACCGTACGCCTCAGCCCCGTACTCGGACGCAAAGGACAGATGATAAAATACAAAGGCACTACCCTCTACCCGCCTGCACTCTTCGACATCTTGGACAATATCCCGGCCGTGACCAACTACATCGTCGAGGTTTATACCAATAATATCGGCACCGACGAAATTCTTATCCGCGTAGGCGCACCCGCTGGCGGAGCTTCGCTCGAAAAGGAAATCAAAGACCTATTCCGCGCCAAAGTACGGGTTGCCCCCACCGTGCGATTCGAACAACCCGAACTGATAACCCAATTGCAATTCCCGGCCATGAGTCGCAAACCCGTCAAATTTATAGACCTGCGCAAATAATATCCTCTCATAACACAGCGGTTCGCCTTACGGCTCATAGCCACAACAACCACGCTCGCCCCCCACATCTTACGAAAAAGTGGGGGGCGAACAGTCAATTCGAAATACCAAGTGATTTACAATGTATTTTTATATATTCTAAGACAAGAATCTAATTATGAGACAGAAGAAATGAAAAGTACTTCTAAACCTAAAAATTTGATTCTAACATTTGATATATTAACTTTGCATAGCTAAAATATTCTCATAATGGATTCTAAAAGTGATACAATAAATGAATTGCTAAATATAAAAGAAGCAAGCAAATTTGCTTCAGAATATTTAGGCAAAAACGTTACCACAGCAAATATAATTTATCTCATTAATTACGGAAAAATTAGCAAGTTAGGAGATGATAATTCTATACTAATATCAAAAAAAGAACTTATCCAATATTACAATTCATTTAAAAGGAGTCGGGAATTCAATTGGAAAACGAAACTTGGTACAGACCTAAATTGGGCGCTATCATTCGAAAATTTGAAAGAGGCTGAAACAACTAAACATGTCCATCGTTTGCATCCATATAAAGGGAAATTTATTCCACAATTAGTAGAATACTTCTTAGATTCCCACACTGATAATTTCAAACAAAATATATATTTCCATAAAGGCGATATAATCTTAGATCCATTTTGCGGTAGCGGTACTACGTTAGTTCAAGCAAATGAACTTGGCATAAATGCTATTGGAGTTGACATATCAGCATTTAATACCCTAATTTCAAATATCAAAATATCACCATATGATGAAGATATATTGATTCAAGAAATTCTTCGTATTACAAATTTATTAGAGGCCTTTTCAAATAGAAATAATACATCGGATTTTGAGAAAGAACTTACTGCCGAACTAAATGAATTTAATAACAAATGGTTCCCTGTTCCTGATTTCAAACGGCAAGTACAATTAAAAGAAATCAATGGCGAAAAATATGGACAAGAAAAAGAAGAAATATTCCTACCAATTTATAAAAGGCTTGTACAAAAATACGATATAAAGCTACTACAACCAACAGCTAATTGCTTTATAGAAAAATGGTATACAGAACACATCCGCGAAGAAATTGATTTTGTTTTCAATGAAATAAAGAAAATTAAAAATACATCTGTAAAAAATATCTTGTGTATTGTTCTAAGTAGGACTATGAGGTCTTGTCGAGCCACTACACATGCCGATTTAGCTACACTCAAAGATCCTATTATCAACACATACTATTGCGCAAAACATGGGAAAATATGTAAGCCTATTTTCTCTATATTAAAATGGTGGAAAACATATAGCAAAGATACTGTTAACAGATTACATGAATTTTCTCTTATTCGAACAAATAGTTACCAACTTTGTATCACAGGAGATAGTAGAAGTATCAATATTCCCGATGTAATTAAAACATATAACATGCCTTTTTATGAATTGATTTGTAAAAATAAAATCAAAGGTATTTTTTCAAGTCCACCATACGTAGGTCTTATAAATTATCACGAACAACATGCATATGCATATGACCTCTTCGGTTTTACAAGAAACGATGAACAAGAAATAGGACCTTTATACAAAGGACAAGGAAATACGGCAAAAGAAAATTATGTAATTGGTATTTCAGCAGTTCTAAATAATGCAAAACAATTTCTTGCCGACGATTTTGACATTTTCCTTGTTGCCAACGACAAATATGGACTATATCCATCTATCGCCGAAAATTCAGGACTACAAATTGTAAACCAATATAAGAGACCTGTTCTAAATAGGACGGAAAAAGACAAAGGAGCATACTCAGAAATAATATTTCATCTAAAAGACAAAACATCTTAATACTAAAAAAAATGATTGAAGACTTTAAAATAGAAAGAATATCACAAATCATAATACATGTTTTATATTCCAGATTTGAGAACTTTCCTATTGATGCAGAAGGAAATAGAAATGCACCTTTTCACACAGCATTCCTCAAAGCATTTGCAGATAAACTCCAAGACAAAATAAATGATATCAACTACTTTATAACAATGAGTAGCTGGCTACATGGACTAAGTACAACATTAGGACAAACTTTTTTCGAAAAAACAGCCCATATATTATCTGATGGAGAAAAAAGAGAATATACCTCCAAAAAATTAGGATTACTTAAAATAACAGAACATCAATCTACAGAAATTACTAATATCATATCCGATCTTTACAATGATGTATGCGTTCCAAATGTAGCAAATGAAGAACAACGAATAAATGCTTTAAATTACGGAAACGAAGTATATGCAACGGGATTTTCTGCCGATGTTTATTATGAAACAGATAATGAAATAATCGCAATAGAATTAAAATCAGTAAAGCCCAATTCTGGCGAAATGAGAGGTGAGAAGAAAAAGATTTTAGAAGGGAAAACGGCACTACAACGACTTAATCCACATAAACAAGTTAAATTCTATATAGGATTTCCGTTCGATCCAACTGGCAATGGTACCGAATATAATAAAGAAAGATTTTCTAATACGGTGATTAACCTACGCAAAAGTTTTGCATTAAACGAAATGTTAATTGCTGAGGAACTTTGGGATAAATTATCAGGTTCATCAGGAACTATGCAGACATTATTAGATTTAATTAATACTATTGCAACAACTGATTTTATTGACAATTTCAATTATATAAATGATATAAACAATAGATTAGAGCCCAAATATCTTAACATTTTGAGAAAATGGAATCTTCACGATGAAATTTTTATAATATCAAACATAGATTCTATAATCCAAAAATCAAAAACAAACAAATCCCTCCAAAAACTAATCAACAGTACACTTTTTGATACAAGTGGTAAATACAAAACAGAAAGAGCTCATGACATAATTTCATTGCTCAGAAAGAACTAATAAATACCTAAATTAGCATACATAAACAATACATTTGCAGGAACTGACATCGGCTATATCGGCATTTTTTTGTAATTTTGCCCGATTTTATTTCTCTATACAGACACAGCAACATGTTCAGTTTCAATATAAGGATGTTTCACCGGCACAGCAGATGGCTTTGTGCCTTGTTGTTGGCATCTCTGTGGTTATGCCCCTCGCCGTTTACCACGACGGCATCGGCCAAAGATTTTGTCATCGTATTAGACCCCGGTCACGGCGGTAAAGATGCCGGCGCCATAGGCGTAAAGGGTAAAGAAAAGAACATCAATCTGGGTGTGGCGTTGAAGGTGGGCGCACTCATAGAGAAGAATATGCCTAACGTGAAAGTGTGCTACACACGCAAAACCGACGTATTCATCGGACTGAAAGAGCGTACCGATATAGCCCACAAAAATCATGGCGACCTCTTCATCTCGATACATGCCAACTCTGTCTCCAAAAAGAACAAAAACAGAAAGACGATACGCGGAGCCTCGACTTACGTATTAGGTTTGGCACGTTCAAAACAAAATCTCGAAATAGCCCAGCGTGAAAATGCCGTCATCATGCTCGAAGACGACTACACAACCAAATACGAAGGGTTCGACCCCAACTCGCCCGAGTCGTATATCATCTTCGAGACCATGCAAGATGTCTATCGCGACCAAAGCATCGCCTTTGCCGGACTGGTACAAGACGAGTTGTCGAGCGTAGCGGGCCGTAAAGACCGCGGCGTAAGACAAAATATCTTTTATGTCCTTGCCCGCACCAGCATGCCGTCGGTGCTGATAGAGCTCGACTTTATTTGCAACCCCACGCAAGAAAAATATATGTTGTCAGAGAAAGGACAACAAGAGATGGCGCAGTCGATTTACAACGCATTTGCCTCTTACAAAGCAAGTTACGACGGCGAAAACATCGATCTGTCGAAGATAAAGAAACGTCCCGACCCATCGACCGTCACAGACGATACTGCTGCCGACGAGGCCGATGAGAGTGAGGAATCCGACAACACACCGGCCGCACAAACGGGAGAAACAGTCTATAAAGTACAATTTATGGCATTGCCCCACAAACTGAGCAAGAACAGCAAAGAGTTCAAAGGGCTGTCGCCCGTAGAAGTCTATTACGAAAAAGGATACTACAAATATACTTATGGCGCCTCCACAAGCCGCAAGGGGATAGAAGCCGACTTCCAAAAAGTGCGAAAGCTCTTTAAGGACGCTTTTATCATTGCCATGCGCGACGGCAAACGAGTGCAGTAGCCGCCTTATAGGCACTCTAAGACACCGTAACAGAAACAAAAAACAATCAACCCGCCCCTCATCAGGGCATACAAAGAAAACGGAGATATGAAAAAATTTTTCACCAAAGAAGTCAAGATAGCTCTTTCGGTCATACTGAGTCTCATAGTGCTCTATGTGGGCATACAATTCCTCAAAGGCATCAACGTAATGAAGCCGGCCAACCATTACTACGTGACCTTCAATAACGTACAAGACCTTATGGTATCGTCGCCCGTGACGGTAGAAGGCTTCAAGGTAGGACTTGTACATGAAATGCAGTACGATTACGAAAACAACGGCCAAGTACGTGTAATGCTCAATCTCGACAAACAGTTGCGAATTCCCAAAGGCAGCAAAATTATCCTCTCGAAGAGCCTTTTGGGCAACGCCTCTATAATCATAGAGATGAACCCCTATGTGAGCGAATACTACTCCTCAGGCGACGTTATAGAAGGAATTGTCGAGAGCGGCATGCTCAACAACGTATCGGCCATGATACCGCAAATCGAGGCATTGATACCCAAATTAGACAGCATACTCACAGGCGTGCAAACACTTGTGAACGACCCGGCGCTCGCTACTTCGATAGGGCGACTGGACAATATCACGGCCGACCTTGCCGCTTCGTCACAATCGCTTTCTCGCGTGATGCGCAATGACGTGCCTGCCGTACTATCTACCGCCAACACCATACTGTGTCGTGTTGACACGTTTGCTACCACCCTCAACAATCTGCCTTTGCAAAGCACCTTAGCATCGGTAAACGGCATAGCAGGGAACTTGGAGCTTACAACTGCACGTCTCAATGCCACCGACAATACATTAGGACTGCTTCTGAACGACCGCTACCTCTATGACAGACTCACCGGTACAGTAGGCAGCCTCGACTCGCTTCTGATAGATATACGACTCCGTCCCAAACGGTATGTACACTTCTCGATTTTCTGATGTCACGCCGATTTTATTTATTTAGAATTTGTATAAATAAGAAGTCGTCAACAAAAAATTTGAATTGCCCCTTTTCGGGTTACTCTCACGATACTTTTGGGAAACATTTTTGTAATGTCGAATGGGGTGGTCTCGCGAGGCGTCGAAGCAAATAACTGAGAACCATATAAATAACAAAATTGCCTCGCCCATTTTATCGTTTATACAACGAGGTGTTGTAAGTGATTGAAGAATAGGCGATTGTATTTAATTGTTAAAATGCAAATTTTTAGGCATTTGATTTTGCAGAAAATATATTAGAATTTTGTAGGAGGAAAAACGCCCTCTATACAAAAGGTATAATACAGAAAAAAAGAAATGAGTTTGGAACATATCGCTTTATGGGACAAATGCCTCGCTATCATAAAAGATAACGTCGAAGAGGTGGCCTACGAAAAATGGTTCGTACCCATCAAGTCGTTTTCTTTCGAGAATGGCGAGCTTGTATTACAAGTCCCCTCCCACTTTTTCCAAGAGTATATCGAGGAAAACTACACGGAGTTGCTACGCCCCGTCATCACACGTGTCTATGGCAAAGGCATCAAATTATATTACAAGGTAACGGTAGTAGAAAATCCTATCGCTACGGTCAATGTGTCATCGCCCGAGAAATCGGCTACGGTGTCACGCAATATTCGTCAGGCTCTTCCCGCACAACCACTCAGTCCGTTCCAAACTCCCGAATACGAAGACCTCGACTCGCAGCTCAATCCTTATTATACCTTCGAAAATTACTACACCAGCGACAGTAACAAGGTTGCACGCATTACCGGCGAGGCTGTTGCCGCATCGCCGGGTCACAACCCTTTCAACCCCATGTTTGTCTATGGTGAGTCGGGCGTTGGGAAAACCCACCTGATACAAGCCATAGGAATAAAAATCAAAGAACAGAACCCGCGCGCACGCGTGCTATATCTCTCGGCCAACCTGTTCCAACAGCAATATACCACCGCTGTCGTACACAACCAACTGAACAACTTTATCAACTTCTATCAAAGTATCGATGTTCTGTTGATGGACGACATACAGGAGTTTGCCGGGAAAATACAGACGCAAAACACGTTCTTCCACATATTCAACCACCTCCATCTCAACGGCAAGCAGTTGGTTCTCACCTGCGACCGTCCGCCCGTAGAGCTCGAAGGCATCGTGCCGCGCCTGCTCACACGATTCAAATGGGGCTTGCAGGTTGAAGTAGAACGTCCTGACTACTCTCTGCGTCGCGATATTCTCCACAACAAGATAGAGCGCGACGGACTGGTTATCTCAGACGAAATCGTCGATTATATCGCCCGCAATGTCACCGACAACGTGCGCGATTTGGAAGGCACCATCGTCTCGCTTATGGCACACGCTATGGCATTCAACCGCGACATTACGCTCGAACTCGCCGAACAGGTACTCGCCCGCAGCGTGCGTATGGTGAAAAAACAGATTACAATCGACTCTATCAAGAACGCCGTATGCAACTACTATAATATCAAGCCCGATAAATTGGTGATGCGTTCACGCAAACGCGAAGTAGTCGTTGCAAGGCAGGTAGCTATGTACCTGAGCAAGAAACATACCTCTACGGCACTCGCCAGCATAGGTTCGCTGCTCGGCCGTTACGACCATGCCACCGTATTGTATGCCTGCAAGACTATAGAAGGACAATTACAGGTTGACAAGGAGCTGCAAAAGTCGGTAAACGAAATAGAACAGATGATGACGGCCTGACACATTCTCGAACACAAGAATATCAGCATCGGTTCGATATAAAAACAGAGCTGCGCCTTCGATGAGGCGCAGCTCTGTTTTTTGAATTTAGGACTGTGGCAATATTTATTACACACAGCCCCAAAAGAAGATACTAAAAATATATCACTTACGCACCAATACTTTCTGCACACTATTTGCCGATTTTACGATATATATACCGGCCGGCAAATCCCATTCGCCATACTGACCGGCCTGTACATTAGCCCGGCAAACACCGTCGATAGAATATACCGCCGCAGCAGTAGCCGTACGATTGTCAACACACAATCGGCCATCGACAACTGTAATGTGCAACAAGTCGGTATCAGAGATAACATCTATACCACTGTTACCTTTTTCCATACCTATATTCTTTACGACCAAGTCACCGATATGCGTCTCGCTGCATACGTGAATACCTATACGATATTTACCGCCCGTTTCTTCCTTAAATGACTCGGTTAACCGTATGTATTCACCGACGCAATCTATATCAGTAATCGGTATCAACGGACGTGTCATGCTTTCGACTGTTACATCCGTTCCTAAGAAGACTTCCATCTTTTCTATCTGGTTGGATATAGAATTCACAGCATCTATCGAGAAGTGATATTCGTATCCTGCTTCCAATGTAAACGGAGGACTTATCAACCAATCATCGGCAAAGTCGTCCGATAAACTCCATTCATAAATAGCCGCACGCAACTCGGTAGAGTATCGCCATGTATAACCGTCATTATTGGCATCAACGATTGTCCAATTAGCAAAGGTCTGCGGTATTTCAAATGTTTCCATAAAGGGAATTGCCTTTTCGTCACCTACGGTAACAAAATTGCTAACTATCATCTCGCTCTCCTTTCCATGCGCTTGTGCCACAACGCCATAGCTGTATGTAGTCATTTCGTCTGTTTGAAGCACATCGGTAAACTCGGTTGTCGTCAGATTATCGGCAATAATAACATAGTCGGGATAACGCATAACGTAATATGTAAGAGCATTTTCGTCAATATACCCGCCGTTGACGCCACCCGTCGAGGGCGACCACGTAACGTGCATATTAAGTCCTTCATTGACAAGTGTCACGTTAGTAACCGGCGAAGGCGTATCATTACCTACATACACCCTTTCGTTGGCAGCCTTACCATTACCGGCTTCGTTGCTTGTCGTAACAACAAATACATGCCATCCTTCCTCATCGACACTTACAGGTACAGACTGCAAGCTACCGGGTTCAACGGCGGTCAACTCCTTCTGCAATTGATAATCGACATAAATCTTTACATCCATAGGAGCACTCAACGAATTACCCTCCAAATCGACAGTAGGAGCAGCAAACGTAACGAGCCCTTGCAAATCGGCATTGACAAACTCTACATTTAATCCGCTCACTGTATCGCAAGCTTCGGGTGCAAAATAAGCGCTTCGGGTAAACAAACCGCTCATGCGCTCATTATTCGGGAAGTTTCCTATCAACGTAGTTTCGGCAGTCTCCTTGTTTACCTCATACAGTCCACTCCCGTTATCTGTTGACATTGCCCAGAAGAAACGCCCTGTCACAGGGTCGATAGTACCCGATTGTACCAGCAATCCCATTCCTCTTAATTGGGTATCGCCTATGTAACGCAGCGACGCATCCGTTTTGTTGATCTCATAAAGAATGCCATCTCCCGAGATACCATATATTTTCCCATCGGCATCAATAGCAATAACAGCCATGTGTTCCATAGCTGCTATCGGATGTTTTTCTCCGGTCTCACGATCAATGGTACTCAATGCAAAGGTATTATCGTTGAGCATCTGACAACAATATACAAGATCGGTCGTAGCATCATATGCTGCATCCGATGCAACATACTCTTTTCCCACATTCAACACAGTAGATAGGCTACCGGTCTCGAAGTCATATATATGGTGAGCACAGAATATGTCGGCGCCATATATCATATAGTAGTTACAGTAATATTTGTCATCGCAATAAAATCCGCCGCCATTGGCTATCATATCGGTGCGCTGATATACCGCCTGCAACTCTATCTCTTGTGTAGGAGTGAATGAGTATATACCGGCCGTGAAGCTATCCAAGTCAGAGCCTACAATAGTACCATACAACAGAGGAGTATCATCTTGCGGCTTCGCTGTCTCGGTAATGATTATATCATCTATATCGAGGGTTGACGTCAGCATTTCACCACTCGAAGCATGGAAGCCTATATAGCAGTCGCCCGTATAATCGCTGACAAATTCGTAACAATATGTATCTTCGACACCATCGAAAACCGTTTCCTCCATCAGCGTATGCTCGGCCATACCTTCGACAGTGGCACTGCTTCCGTAACACAATTTCATTTTGGCTTTCTTTCCACAAAGCGAAAAATATATTTTATATGTATTACCTTCGGTCACACTGAAAACCGGGGTTATCAAGTAATCGTCGTTTGTATTGAACAACACACTTGCCCTCGCGCAATTCTTGATAGTATAGTATAGCCAAGTCTCGGAATCCTGCGCTACATCTATGACAGTAAATTTTGAGAAACTCTCAGAGGTATCAAAAGTCTCGGAAAATACCGTTGTCTCCTCCTGAGCGAAAGCTGCACCGGTGCCTATTAAGCACGACAGCAAACAGAAAAGTAAGTTTCTTGTTTTCATGTTTGTTTAATTATAGGTGGGTTCTATCAATTCCATTTTTTATTTCTTGCATAAGACAGCAGAACCCTTTAACTGTCTTGAGCAAG
>CALUJY010000010.1 GCA_944321085.1 uncultured Barnesiella sp. | reverse complement strand
GAAATAAAAGAAAAAGCATAAAGGCAGCAATAGCGCCGGGGATCCACCTCTACCCATTCCGAACAGAGAAGTTAAGCTCGGCCGCGCCAATGGTACTGTGCAAGCGGGAGAGTAGGTCGCTGCCAAATTACCCCTCGGGAAGACGGAAGTCTCTCCGAGGGCTTTTTTTTTAATAACCATCCACCGGAGATGCGACGCAATGCAGAGCATTCCTTCCCGATTTCCGGTTCTTCTGCTTCGTATTCTATTCCCTCAGCCTTATTTTGTTTCTTAACATTGCGTTGTATTACATTTGTTGTGTTGCACCACAGCCAAGCCCCACGCCTCAGAGGCCACGCAAGACAAATCACCCCAAGCAATAATCGGCATGTCACGGCAGAGGAAACCAGACAACAATCTATCCATGGAATAGCCGCCAAGTCCACCCGCGACCCCAAGCCCCACAACACAAATCACCCCGGCCTAAGCAGAAACAACCACAGAATAAACTGAAACAATCCAACAGCACCCAACCATCCAAACATACATACTAACCCAACCATCCCAATTGCACAAACCATTTCCAACAATAACAAAACAAGGCAGAACCGGGCAGACGCTAACTCAACCGTCCAATTCTCTAACTTGCTTTATAAACAGATTTCCTATCCGCTTTATTTATCAGGCTCAATTATTCTACTGAATCATGGCATCGTCGGTAGATTGATGCTTACCTACTTCTATATGGGTAGAAACGACCTATATGCCTTGTAGATTATACATAGATAGCAGCAACAGGTAGGGTGTTGCTGCACTTATTGTAAAATAAAAGGAAAAAAAGCAATGAAAATAGACGTTTCATTGTGCGTATAGTATAGATTGATGTGGAAAATTTTATAGTTTTATCGATAAAAATATGCCATTGATGATGTAATATAGGAAATATATTATTTAACTTTGTAGTTATCATTGTTTTTTGTGAGATGTTTTAGAGAAAATGTCTTGCAAAGCATGATATGAGAGCGGCCGGCTGTGTTGTGCATATCAATTTGGGTGGCACTGACAGTGCTATGGTTTTATTCTCGGTAACGAGAATGTTATCCTCTTTTAACGTAGATATCATTATGGCCTTTTATCTTTGCAAACGAAGTAGATATTATAAAAGTGTATTAAGTTAACTAAAATCAATAAATTATGAAAACAAATTACATGTTGAAGCCATTGTTGGCTATGTTTATGTTGTTGGCATTGGTGTTCCCGTTGCAAGCGACTGAATTAATCGAGAATTTCAATAGTACCAAAGTCAAGAATGATAAGTATGGAACAACTAGTTCATTTAGTACGGAAGGGTATGATTATACAGATTGGACAGAGACGGAGAAAGTCTATACAGGTAAGAATATCGTGAGAATGCAGGCTAACTCGAAGCTTACAGGTTCTGATATATTGGCTGATATTCCTACGGGTACAGAATTTACCGTGCAAATATGGTGTGCAGTCTGGGGGTCAGATAGCAAAAGTCTTACTGTAAGCTATGGCGGTAGTAGTGAACAAACGAATGTAGAAGTCAGTATAAGTAGTCCTAATAACGTGACTTATAGTGCTGATCATTTTACAGCTTCTACTAATTTTACCTTTACGAAGATAAGTAGTGGCGAACTAACGTTAGCACCCCTTGGAAGACTTTTGATAGATAAGATTATAGTTACGTATGAAGCTGGTACAGAACCTGATGAATACATGGATGTATCGGTAGGTAAGTTGTCGTTTACAGCTAATATGGGAACCTACTCCGCAGCACAAAATGTAACGTTGACTCTTAATGGTGTAGAGGCATCGACAGTATCGTATGCAGTGGATAATGAAGATTTTATTGTAACGCCTGTAAATGAAACGGAATATAGTGTCGTGTATAAGGCTTCGCCGGTAAAAGGCAGCTATAACGGTACCCTTACGTTCAACTCTACGCAAGATGGAGTAGCTCCGGTTACCGTGTTGCTCGAAGGAGTGTCGGAGAATCCGTTTGCATATAGCGGCGGTATTGCTGTGCTCAATTCAATGGATGAGATAAGTGGAAGCGACACTTATTACATGGCTGTTGAGTATAATGGAGAATATAAAATAGTAGAAAACATATCAAAAACCTCGGGTGGATATTTTGCAGTAATAGCATCGCCAACACTGCAAACTACCGATGCTCACTTTACAATTGCTCCTATGGAGGGAGGCTACTCTATCTATTTCGATGATGGAACGTATCAAGGGTATCTAACTCCTAATAGAGATAATAATGTATCATTGAACAATGTGGCTGAATCGTGGAATATTTCGTATGCTGATGGTTATTTTTGTATAGAAACGTATACAGATGAAACAAGATATATGGCTTATAATGGTAATAGCGGTGCTGATCGTATAGCTCCATATAAGAAGTCTACGTTAGAAGGACAATCTAAAGATAATTATTCTATGAAGGTTGTATTGTTCAAACTATCTTCGGCATTTGAAGTGTTCCCGGCCAATGGCTCTGAGGTATCGGAGAAAGCGGTGACCAGCCAAATGTATGTTCAATTTGACCAACAACCCCAAATGGCAGAGTCGAGCCTGATATGGGTTAACGTAATACCTGAAAGCGATGCCGTAGCCAATATGTCATTGGCATCGGTGCCTGAGGCTTCGGATTATGAAATGATAGCAACCATAGATGCTGCCAATAACAGGGTTTACTTCAAGCCTAATACATGGGATACGTGCTTGCCTCTTAATGCTCGTTACAGAGTGATGTTCCAAGCAAATACAGTATCGTATAGCGATGGGACTACATCGCCTGCTTTCGGTTGGGAGTTTAATACGGTAATGCCTTCGGGTGTAGAAGATGCCGTGGCTGCTACCGGTCTCTCTTATGATGGTAATGTTGTCGTTTCGCGTGACGGCAATGCCGTAGAAGTATATAATCTGGCCGGAGTGTTGGTAGCTCGCAGCAATAATGGCCGGGTAGTTATGCAGGGTCTTGCCGACGGTATCTATGTCGCTCGCAGTGGCAAGGAGGTATTGAAACTCGTGAAACGTTGATATAAATTATATTATGGTAAAGCCGGGCCGCAAAAGCGTTGCCCGGCTTTTTATTTGAGGATAAATCTTTCTATGGAGGGGCTTTTCTGAGGCAATGCGTTGAGAGTTGGGATTGACCGTACAAACGACGACTGATGGCAATGCCGTCTTCTGGGCTGTATTCAAGTAGATGATAGTGTTTAATAGATAATAAAATCGATAGCGGGCTTTTGCTTGTTGATGATTTGCATTATCTTCGCTCCAGAGAATATAGGGATGGACACTCTATTATAGAAGATATCATAATGCGTAATTACTGTATATATTGTTGTTGTATTGTTGTGCTGTTACTTTTTGCCATGTCGTGTCGGGAACGTTGCAACGATGATGCACAATGTTTCTATGACCGGGGAATGGTTATAGAAACTGTTCATCCCGATTCGGCGGTTTATTACTATCGTAAGGCTTTGGAATGTGCCGACGTGCGTTCCAATCCGCAGCTGGTTATCTCTATTCATTGGCAGTTGGGTGACTTGCTACGTACCCATCATTTATATAATCGTGCATTGGAGGAGCATCAGAAGGCTTTGCAGCTCAGTTATGAAAGGCCGGAAACAGAGTGCCTGCCCCGTTCGTTGCGCGAAGTGGGGAAGGATTTCCTGTATAAAGAGCTTCCCGATAGTGCGTTGGCATATATTATGCAAGCATTGAAGTGTGCCGAGGATGTAGCCGATACCAATGAGATAGTGGCGGCGCATAATAACCTGTCGGTGGCATATAGTGTGACAGATAGCATATATAAAGCGATAGAGCATGCCTACCATGCCATAGTCATGAGTTCTGATAGTGCGACGATTTATAGAAACTACTCTGCCATAGGACGGATGTACCTGGCCGAGAATATTTACGACTCGGCATATTATTACAGTCTGAAAGGAAGTCACAGCGCCAATATCTATACCCAAGCCAACTGTTACAGACAACTATGTGAGGTGACGCGATGTATAGGCGATACGTCGGGGTATGCGATTTATTCGGCCTTGTTGGAGCAAGCCGATGATGCCATATCTCAAATGAACCGTACCGAGGCGATGGGGGAGACAGAGTATCGTTATGAGCTGGAACGGGTTTTGACTCATGAAAAGGAGCGTTACCAGATGTGGGTTGCCATGGTTGTGCTGGTTATTGTTGTAGTGATTCTGTTTTATTATCGCTACAAGCGACGTAAAGAGCGTTGTTGGCAACAGCAAATGGAAGGCTTGCGCCATACGATAGAGCAACGTGCAGGCCGGCTTGAAGAGGAGGTGGCAGAGGCCGAACGTGTGATAGAACAGGTCGGCCGCGAACGTGAGAAGTTGTATGCCCTTATAGATAAGAAAGGAAATGTATGCGCACTCTCTTTTATGCGCAGCAAAGCATATAAAACGATAAAGTCGTGGATAGACCATAGTGACGGTGTATTGCTCGCTTCTCGGCAGAGTGCTACTGCCGAGTATGTGCATAAGGCTTTTGAGGAGTATGAAGTTGCGTTGCGAGAGCATACGTCGCTTACGGCAGATGAAGTGTTGTTGTGCTGCTTGATAAAGTGCCGGTTTACAACCAAGGAGTGTGCTATTTGTAAGGGTGTAAGCGAGAATGCCGTTCGTACACAAAAGAGCCGAATCAAAAGCAAATTGGCACAATCGCCCCAATAGCATATATATAATCGTAAGTCGTTTATTATAAGAAAGTTGCGTAATTGTGTTGTAATACATGGTATTTTAATATCCTGATTTGCAATGCGTTGTAATAGATGTGTTGTAACATGAAAAAGTTGCTGAGAGTGGTAAGTTATATATAAGTTTGCAAAAAGAAAGATTTACTTAGGTATAGGGTAAATCTTGTTATCCCCAGGATTTGTGCATCATTTAAGAGATGATGGAAGGTCGTGATTTCAGCGCGAGAGAAGCGGCCGATGCTATGTAGAGGTGCAAAATACAGTCAATCAAAATATACGAATGTTTATGAAAAAATTTTATTCTTTATGCCTTGCCCTATCTGTATCGGGACTGGTGGCTATGCCACTCCAAGCTGCACAAGGTGAAATGATGTCGATTTTTACAGAAGATTTCTCTGCTTTCACAGAAGGCAGCGCCGAAGCTCCTGCCGAGGCCGAGCTGTCGACAACCGATGAAAAGATACCTGTGGAGTTTACGCATAATATAGCATGGTACGGTCGCGGCATACACCAAGCCGGAGGCGCTTGTGCCATTATGAATTATGAAGATTATACATGGGGCCCTACTCGCGGCTGGATACAAACGCCTTATACTGATGTGAGACTCGATGAGGGACGCTTTACGTTGCGTTTCAAGGCGAAGGTGACCGGGGGTAACGAGAACGACTCGATATTACTGTATCTCTATGATAAATACAGCTCGAATTACTACGAGCGGAAAGTAGCCTATATTACCGATGAATGGCAGGTTGTGGAAGTTCCATTCCAGCATAGCTTCTATGGCAATCATCTGGCTTATGTGCAAATGCATTCATATAACCACGCGTGGTTGATAGACGATGTGGAGTTTGTGCAAGATGTGTATGGAATCAACGTGCCGCGCCCCAGCACGCCGAGCGATGTAACGTATGAAGGCTTTACGGCACATTGGGATGCTGTATGGTCGGCTACGACGTATCTGGTTTCGGTCTATTCATATGCCGATGAAGCGCATACGCAACGCGAATATCTGATAGAAGATGCCCAAACTATCGCTACGGAGTATAAGGTAGAGGGTACGGAGAAGGGTAAGGAGTATTATTTCACAGTGAAGGCTTGCAATGAGAAATATACCTCGGACGAATCGGACGAGCGTCGTATCTATGTGCCTATATATAGTATGGAGACACCCGAGACGGCAGAACCTACCGATGTGAGTGAGACAGGCTATACGGCACATTGGCTTCCTGTGGAACGTGCAATGGGATATGCCGTGCGTCATTACTTGCGCCATACGGCTCTCGAAGACGAGATGTATAACCTTGTGCATGAAGACCTCGAAACTATTACCGACGGTACCTTTGACTGGCCGGCATATTTCTATGACGAGAATCTTGACAAGTATAGCAAGATGCCCGGATGGAAAGTAAACATGGGTTGTACGATAACCGGAATGATAGGTATAGACAACTACTTCAAGGATTATGAGGAGGGAAAGATTACCTCGCCCGAGTTTGATTTGGCCCGTAACGAAGGACGTTATTCGGTAGAGTTGAAAGTATATGCCGTTAATGCCGGAGACATAGTATATGTAGACAGTTATAGCGGAGAGTCGACAGAACACAAAGAGTATGAGATGACAACAACGGGAGAACATTCGTTTGTTGTGGACTTTGCCAATGGCGCCGAGGCTACATATTTTACCATTACGTTCTCGGGAACAGACAAGATGTTTATAGACGATATTATTGTCAAGCAGATGTTGAAGGCGGGTGAGAGCTATACCTCGACATTGCAATCGTTTGAGTTGGAGGGATATGATGCTACTTCATATACATTTACCGACCTTGAAGGTGGTGCTGCCAATGAGTATCTTTATGCAGTGGCTGCATGGTCGTGGTCGTTCGACGAAGATGGTATGTGGGGCCCCACGGTATATTCGGAGTATTCAGCGCCTCGGACAGTGCGTTTGTCGTCGGGTTGTGACAACCGTCTGTCGGGCGTTGAAGCCCGCGTATATGCTGCCGACAAGGCAATATGGGTAGAGACCATAGACAGGGTGACCGTACAGGTGTATGATGCAGGTGGCCGGTTGTCGCTGCAACGCCTGTTGCCTGCCGGAAAGCATAGATTGGAGATGTCGGCAAGGGGATTCTATATTGTAAGGGTAGATACTCAAAGTTTTAAGGTAGTTCTTTGATGAGACTCTTATTTCCCGGCCGCTCCTGAATACCCTGAAAGCTGTGGTAGCTGATGACCGGTTGGGAACAGAAAAAGACGGGGCTGCACTATGGTCATGCAGCCCCGTCTTTTTTTCAAGAGGTATATCGGTATCCGAATATCAGTCTTTGAGATAATAGACTACCGAAGTTACTACACGAACTTTTTTGAGGTAAGGCGTGTAATCGTCGCGGTTTTCGATGGTGAATTGTCCTTGTGAAGCAGAGCGTATTTTGCCTAATTTGCTTTCGGAGTCGTTGGCAAATTGTTCTGCTGCTTGGCGGGCGTTGTGGGTTGCTTCGGCAATCATGTCAGGTTTGAGGTCGTTGAGTCCGGTGAAAAGATAATCTACCCGAGCGTCATATTCGCCCGAAACGATGGCAATCCCTTTGTTGAGCAGTTCTCCTTGCTCGGTGATAAGACTACGTATCAAATCGACTTGTTGCGACGACACGGTGATGATGGAACGCACGTTGTAGCGGTATGGTATCTCCGGGTTGCTGTAACGTTCGGCTTTGAGGTCGTAAATCTCGGGTGGTGCTACCGAAATTTCGTCGTCGCTGATACCCTTCGAATGAAGAAACTCTATGATGGTGGCATTCTTCTTTTCCACGAGTAAGGCAAGTGTGCCAATATCGTTGCCAACCTCTTTGTAAACCAGCGGCCATACTACTTTGTCGGCAGGGACAATGCGTTCTGAGAGCCCGCGTACGGTGACGGTACGTTCGTCGCTGCCGGCTACTTTGAGCCCCGCTTCGATGCGCGAACCAAGGCAGAATAATCCCACGGCAATGATAATGGCTTCGAACAGCCATGTGCGTTTTGCTTCTTTTTGTTCCATATCATGCAGAATTAAAGATTTATACCGGCGTAAAGGTAATAAAAAGGGTGAAGTATGTAATGACGGGCAGATTATTTGTATATTTTTGTGTAATAGAAACAACCCGCGATATGGGTGACAGCATCGAGCAATATGGCACAGCATAATAGATTGGGTAAAAGCGGTGAAGAGTATGCAGCCGAGTATCTGACGAGCCATGGCTATGTGGTGCGCGACATTAATTGGCGTAGCGGCAAGTTGGAACTCGATTTGGTGGCTGTAAAAGATAATTGCCTTGTTATTGTTGAGGTGAAGACTCGTCGCAATACCGACTATGCTTTTCCCGAAGAGGCTGTGACGGAAAGCAAAATACGCCATCTTGTGAGGGCTGCCGATGCCTATGTGAGGCAATTCGATTTGCCTTTTGAGGTGCGTTTCGATGTGATGGCGCTGATAGGCGATGAACCGCCTTTTACGATAGAGCATATCGAGGATGCGTTTATACCGCCACTCAATATATGAGAATCGTATGGATATAGAGAGCTTACGCGATTTTTGTCTGACACTGCCGCGGGCAACGGAATGTATGCCGTTTGACGATACGACGCTGGTGTTTAAGGTAGAAGGGAAGATGTTTCTTTTTGTCGATTTGGAGAGCGTCCCGTTGCGTTTTAACGTGAAGTGCGACCCCGACTTTGCCCTTGTATTGCGTGATGCCTATCCCGAGGTGGTTCCCGGCTATCATTGCAATAAAAAATATTGGAATACTATCACGATGCGTCTCGGCTTAAAGGAACGGCTTGTAAAAGAGTGGGTTGTACATTCATACGCCGAGGTAGTGAAGAAGATGAGCCGTGTGCGGCGTGAACCGTTGGAAAAATTATTGGCACAATGGAAACAATCGAATGGCATGTAATATCGCTCGACAGTACACAGTCGACGAATAGTTATCTGGATGCGTTGGATATTGATGCGCCCCAGCGCGAAGGGTGCGTGGTGACAGCCCGTGCTCAATTTGCCGGGCGCGGGCAGCGGGGTAACTCGTGGGAGGCTGCCCCGGGCGAGAATCTTACTTTCAGCTATCTGTTGCGTCCGGCCGCTATTGCGCCGCAAGAGCAGTTTGTGTTGTCGCAGGCCGTGTCGCTTGCTGTTGTCGACGTGTTATCGCAGTATGCCGAGGGTTTCATGGTAAAGTGGCCTAATGATATATACTATCGTGATGGCAAGATTGCCGGCATACTTATAGAACATACCCTTACGGAGGGTAGAATAGGTCGCACCATCGTGGGCATAGGGATTAATGTGAACCAAATACATTTTGCGAGCGATGCTCCTAACCCGGTGTCGTTGCGCCAAATTACAGGCGAGCGGTATGACCTCGATGTGTTGTTGCAGCAGCTGCTCGAAGCGACGGCGCGTCGTTATGATATGTGTCTGATGCGTCGTGACGAATTGCAATCGGATTATATGCAGGTATTGTATCGTCGGGAGGGATTCTATCCGTATCGCGACAAAGATGGCGTATTCGAGGCTTGTATAGAGGATGTTCGTCCCGATGGTATGTTGCTTTTGCGCGATAGCGACGGAGAGACGCGCTCGTACGCTTTCAAAGAGGTAGCGTTTATTCTTTAGGTTGTTCCTCTAAACGTTCCTTGATAAGCCGCAGAAGTGAACGGCGTTTCGATGGATGGTTGGGGAGGCTTGGCGTGAGCGACTCCAACGATGCAATTTTTGCTTCTAAGTAGCTCGATGGGCGTATGTCGCAGGCACTATGCAGCAGCGTGAGTACGTATTGTATATCGGTGTCGATAATCTGTTGTTTCTTGTTTTGGAATACAGAGTCGCTGGGCTCTTCGGTTTTCAAGTATAGAGAGTCTATCTCGGCAAGGGTTTTCTCGGCTTGTACACTGTAATATGCCCCCAGAAAAGTGAGCGCATCATAGTCCGCGGGGTTCTCGTCGAGAATCGTATTGTATAGCAACACCGAAGCCTCGGTATTCCCTTGTCGAAAGAGGGCATCGGCCTTGATTTTGGTATATCGTACGTTGTGCGGTGTAACGCTCAGCAGCTCGTCGGCGATGGCAATGGCTTGGTCGAACTGTCGGGAAAAGGCGTAATAGTCGAGTAAATAGTGGTTGAGGACTTTTGCCAGCCAAAGGTTGTCGGCTTTGAGGTCGAGCAAAATAGCTTCGTATATTTTTGTGTCGTGTAGTGCTCGCGTGCGGTCATATACGCCTGCCAACAACTGCTCGATGGGCACACCGTTGCGTTGCGAGAGAACCAAATAGCGGCTCTCAGTTCCCTTATCGCCGATAAACTGTGCTGCGACTAATGCCATAGAATAGGGTTGTATATCCTCGGGATGAATGCGTACCATACGGTCGGTGACCGAAATGACGTCGCTCCACTCGGCATGGTCGTAGTGGTCGGTGGCGCGTGCTTTGAGCCGCTCGTAAACTTGTGCCTGCGTTGACAGTGCAACAAGAAAGGCTAATATCGTGAAAATGTTACGCATAGGCATTGTGGAATGTGCAGTGCAAACATACTAAAAAAGTAGATATTACGGGATACGCCACGAGCAAAAAGCCCCGAGAATAATATTTATCGTTACGGTTTGCATCGTGTCGGCGTGCCTGTTGTGCGGGCACGATGATAATATGTTTATAAATAATAATATGAGTGTCGGCCATAGAGAGATATGCAATCGAGTCGTATCGCAAGGTAATGTTTATATGGGGTAGCGGGAGAAATCGTTTATTTGTCGTAGCGCGAAAAGATAGTTTTGTGATTTTTCTTTGCATAGACGGCATATAAATTTTATATTTGCATAATATAAACCATGTCTCGGCAGTCTGTGCGGGCGTGAAACAGAAAGTAAGACGGCGAAAATCACAAACAGACAAAAATATATGGAAAGAAAATACAAACGCATTTTGCTCAAACTGAGTGGCGAGTCGCTCATGGGCAGTCGGCAATATGGTATCGACCCCAAGCGGTTGGATGAATATGCCCGACAGATAAAAGAGGCTGTGGCTGCCGGTATGGAGATAGGTATCGTAATAGGTGGCGGCAACATATTTCGCGGGTTAAGTGGGTCGCAGAGCGGTTTCGACCGGGTCAAAGGCGACCAAATGGGTATGTTGGCTACCGTTATAAACAGCCTTGCGCTTAGCTCGGCTCTCGAAGCCATCGGGCAAAAAGCCCGGGTATTTACCGCCATTGCCATGCATCCCATAGGCGAGCATTACAGCAAGTGGCGTGCCATAGAAGCCCTGCAATGCGGCGAGGTGGCCATTATTTCGTGCGGAACGGGCAATCCCTATTTTACAACCGATACGGGTTCGGCTTTGCGCGGAATAGAGATAGAGGCCGATGTGATGCTCAAAGGTACGCGTGTCGACGGAATATATACTGCCGACCCTGAGAAAGACCCCACGGCAACGAAGTTCGACAGTATTACCTACGACGAGATATACAATCGAGGATTGAAAGTCATGGACCTTACTGCCACGACCTTGTGTAAGGAAAACCACCTGCCCATCATCGTCTTTGATATGGATACCGAGGGTAATTTGAAGAAAGTGCTCTCAGGCGAGCCGATAGGAACGTATGTATATTGAAAAAATAAATTGTAAGAATTATGGAAGATGTGAAAACTTATCTCGACGCAGCCGAGAAAAAAATGACGCAGGCGGTAGAGTTTCTCGATGAAACGCTGGCGCATATCAGGGCAGGAAAAGCAAGCCCCAAATTATTGGATAATATTCGTGTCGATTACTATGGCTCTTCGATGCCTATAAGCGGTGCTGCCAATGTGCAAGTTCCCGACGCTCGCACCATCGTGATAACCCCGTGGGAAAAATCGATGTTTAAAGTAATAGAGAAAGCCATCCTCGACTCTGATTTGGGTATTACTCCCGAGAATAACGGCGAAGTGATACGTATAGGTATTCCTCCGTTGACCGAGGAGCGTCGCAAGGCTTTGGTAAAACAATCGAAAAACGAGGTGGAAAATGCCAAAGTAAGTGTCCGCAATGCCCGCCGCGATGCCATAGAGGGTTTGAAAAAAGCTGTGAAGAACGGTATGCCCGAAGACGTACAGAAAGACGGCGAGGCCTCGGTGCAGAAGTTACACGATAAAACCATGAAGAAGATAGACGAAATATTTGCCGCCAAAGAGAAAGAAATTCTCACGGTATAAGTTTTGTCCAAGCATTATAAATAGGGCTGCGAGAGATGAAAAATCTTGTCGCAGCCCTATTTATTGAAAAAATGATACCGTTGCTTTAACTTTTCTGCTTTTCAAACGTCTTATAATAAAAAACGTATCGACTATGCGAAAATTTTTATTGACAATAGGATGTGTCGGACTTATGGCTTGTTGTTGTGTTTTGCCGATAGAAGCGCAACGGGGAAATCGCAACGGAAATACGCAGGAAACGACATCTCGTCGGCCTTCGGGCACGAACTCTTCGCAAAACGTATTGCGGCAACAGAGTAGTACGGCTTCGCGGCGGCCTGCAAACGGTTCGTCGTCGCAGCAGCAAGGTGCAACGGTGTCTCGGCGACCTTCGAGTACAACTCCTGCGAAGGGTACCGCTCCGCAACAGTCTCAAAGCAGTACTGTTTCGCGACGTCCGGCCACCAATCAGCCCTCTACGCAGCAAACACCTTCTACAACAGTAGGCAATCGTCGTCCCGACAATGGTACGGCTACGATGGTAGAGCGTCATAATCGCGATAAAGTCGGCAATTCTACCGGCGGTCGCGGAGAGTGGCGCGATGACAGAAAACCGTCTAATGCTCCGCATCCCGGTTATACGCATCAATCTCCTCCGCCACCGGGGTATCATGCCAACCGTGTACCTCCGCATGGTTACCGTTTTACCCCGCCTCCTCCTGGGTTGGGTTGTGTGGTAGGCTATAACGTGCATACGGCACCGCCTCCTCGGGCGCAATACTATACTTTGCGTGGCGTGCGTTATTATTTCTACGACCGATGCTTCCACGCTCTTATCAATGGTATATATCAAGTTGTTGCCGCTCCGTTAGGCCTTGTGGTGCCGATGTTGCCGGCCGGTTGTGAGACGTTGCTCTATAACAATGTATTTTATTATTACTATGACGGGGCGTTTTATCGTCCTATGGGAGTGAGTTATGAGGTCGTTGCTCCGCGTATAGGCATGACAGTACCCTATCTGCCCAATTATGGAGTCAGTTATGTGATGTATGGCGGTAGGCCTGCCTATTACTATAACGGGTACTATTATTATGAGCAAGAAACGCCCGCAGGCCTTGTATATAGGGTGGTTGGTATGTATTGAAGTATTCAGATTGATAATAAATAAGAAAGCATAACAATTTGATTTATAGTATGGTTTCTGCTATCGTAATGTGAAGCACCGAATATCTGCATAGAAAAAATAGAACATTTTGTTTTGCGTTAGAGATAAAAGTAATTACATTTGCAATGCTATAACCTATTATTTATATTTAAACTTATACAATCATGGCTTACGTTATTTCAGACGACTGTGTTGCTTGCGGTTCGTGTATAGGGGAATGCCCCGTAGAAGCAATCTCGGAAGGCGACATCTATAAAATCGATCCCGATAAATGCTTGGATTGCGGAACTTGCGCAAGCGTATGCCCCAATGATGCTATTCATGAGGGTTAAGTCATAGCAAAAAGATTCATTCGGCTGCCGTATCGTACTTTTCGATGCGGCAGCTTTTTTATGGGTAAGGGGGAGTAAATTCGCGATTAATTTCATAGATTTGCATAGGATTATATTGCGCTTATGAAAAAAATTGTCAGGTTGTTTTCTATCTGTTGTGTGTTGTGCGCTTGTTATAGTTGCAGTAGTGTTATTCCGTTGCAGCTCGATATTGTGCGCCCTGCCCGGGTTTCTTATCAGATGTCCTATCCGCCTCTTGCGGTGTTATGCAACGCTCCTGTGCCCGATGTGAGCGAATACAGCCGATATATCGATGCGAATGGTAAGCAATATCGTATGGATTTTGCCGGAGACAGCATTCCCGGTTTTTTCACTATGTCGTTGGCTTCTCGGTTGTATGAGAGTGCATATTTCGATTCGATATGGACTTTGTTTCCCGACAGCACAGCCATAACAGGTTTGGAGGGGCTGCCTCTGTCTGAGGTGGCGCTGTGGCGTGAAGATAATCCTGATGTCGTGTTGCTTGCTGTTGACGACATACGTCCCGCGGCTCGATTCAATATAGACCCTCTCGATGGTGTTTTCGGTGTAGGTTTGGAGATAGCCTCTTCGGCTACCGTGCAATGCTTTATGCCCGGAGCATCGCCGGTAACCGAGACGGTAGTCGATACAGCCGTGTGGTATGCCTACGGCTCTTCGCCCGAAGCAGCACGAGTACAACTTCCGGCATTCGAGATATGTCTTGAAGAGGCTCTTTCGTCACTTTCGGCGCTTGCTGCTGAGCGATTCGTCCCGCACGTGCAGCAGGTAGAACGATATATTTTCATCACTGCTCACCCAGCCATGGGCGATGCGTATAAATATTGGAAAAACGAGCAATACACCGAAGCGTCGTATTTGTGGGAATATGTATATGAAAAGGCCAAAAATGTGGGACGTCGCGCCCGTGCAGCTGCCGATTTGGCGTTATACTATGAGTTGCGGGATGATTATGCAACGGCTCTCACCTACGCGCGTGCAGCCCATGCCCTTTTTATCGAGAATAGCGATATGGCCGAAGTGGAGTATGCGGCCTATTATGTTGCCGATTTGGAGGCGCGTCTTGCCGATGCTCTTTTGTTAGACACGCAATGGGGTGAATAAGAAACCGCCTGTAATTTCACAATCACAGACGGTAGGAGTATTGCTAATTATGTGTAGTTTGATAGTCCTGTTGAGGGTATGATAAGATAGGCTGTTGCACAATTATGGGCGATATTTATATTTATACTTTTTGGACAGCCTCTCGAACTCCTTGCATGCACTCTCTATTTGTTCATTCAGTCTATCTCGTTCTTTTTGAGTCAAGGTACGATTCTGTAAGGCTATCGATTCCCAGTCTATCGATTCCCAGTCTATCGCATCGAAGTTACCCATAATGTAGTAGTTGTAATCGTAGGAGGGCGAATAACTGTGGTTGGAGTTGTAATCGTCGCTCTTCCAGATGATGCTTAGGTTGGTATATCCGTCGCTACTCGACAGGCAGTATGATATGGTTATTTTTTTCTTGTTGAAAACAAAGGCGTATGAGATGTTTTTGCCGTTTCGGCTGATGGCCGATTTAATAGCATTGTTTTCATCTTGTTCAAAAGCATTGATAAGTTCTGCGGTAAGTTTTTCATCTTTGAAAGAGTATGATTCTATACGGCGTAGCAAATCTCCATTCTTAGGGTTGCGATTGTTGACAACGCTTTTCTCTATCTTGTCGTTTTTCTCTAACTTCGCCACGATTTTGTCTATATGGGCTTGTGCCGATAGTTGTGTCGTGTGGCAACTGCATAAAGAGAGTAGTAGCATTGTTGCCAGCAGTTTGATACAAGAGGTCTTCATAATATTACTTATTTATGGTTTGTTCTATATGATGGTTTTCTGTAAGCAGTTGTGCAGCTTCTGAGTGGAGGGCTGAATAACGCGGGTCATTGTCAATATCGAGGCTCATCGTTATGAAGTTGCATTGTGATTCTATCTTGCGTATTTGAGGCATGATAATGCGTAGGTCTTTTATTTTACGTCCGTCTATCTCTACATAGCTGCCTTCGTATATCTTATATTCGCGTTGTATGGCGGTGTTGCTGTTTACCAAGACAAACGCAAGGCTTGCCACTATGGCTGCAACGGCTGCCGCAGCGCTCCAAAAGATGGCCTTTTCGCGGCGTTTTTGTTTGATAGAGAGTATTTCAGAGGGGTTGTACGGCATCTTCTCGGCATACCATGCAAACATCTTTTTGTAGCGTCGCAGGTGCCATGGTATTCGTTCGGTGGCAAAATAGCGGTATATTGCCTCCTCTTCGCCGGCGGTGGTATCGCCGTTGAAGAAACGTTCTACATATTCGTCTATGTTACTGCGGTTTATTATCATGGCCGGATTATTTTGAAAATAGTTCTTTTATTTTTTTTCGGGCTCGCGACAGGTTCATACGTATGCTATCGGGAGAGCTTCCGGTTATGCGAGCAATTTCATCGACTTCGAGGCCTTCTATATGCTTCATTTGCAAGATGGCTTTCTGCGCGTTTGGTAATGAGGCTATTAACGACAAGAGCTGTTCGTTTTCCTCTTGGAGTAGAAGCGCCTCTTCGGGCGTTTGTCCTGTCGCTATGTAGCAAGCCTCTTCGAGTGCGACGTTGGTATTTCTTTTTGCCTTTGTCATATTGTAGCACAAGTGCCGTGTAATAACGAAAGCGATGGCGCGTACCGATTGGTATTGGTCGAGGCGGTCGCGCATGAGCCATAGCTTCAACATAGTCTCCTGCACTACATCGTCCTCGTCCAATGTTGCATCAGTAAGGATACATCGGGCAAGCGATAGCAGCTGCGGTCGTAGCGGCAAAACTTCTATTTCGAATTGCTCTCTTTCCATTGTCATTGATAAGACAACTCAGGTCGCCAAATATAACCTCTGAAAGATGATATTTGTGTTAAATAAAGCTAATGAGCAGGCGGCGCACGCCAGACGACCGTGCGATACAATATTTGTTATGCGGTAGAATGAAGGTCGATGTGGAGGGTAGTGCTATTCTTTGTTGCTATGCTTACCGCTTCTTTTGCTGCGATTGAAGCTGCGGTAGTCGTCGTATTCTATTTCGATGTCGGGCTCTATCAGTTCGCCGTCGCGTCGGCAGGCAAAGCAAAGGTATTTGATGCTCTTGCCGCGTTCGAGCCACTGTTGCTCGTAGAATGTTTTGATGTTGAGTATTTCGTCGTCTATTCCCGAGTGATACAGGTCGTCGGTGTCGAATAGTATATCGAAATGGTTTATCTCGGCAACCGCTTTTGTATAGGTGTACATAAAGGGGCTGTCTGTTTTGAGATGTATGATGCCGTTGTCTTTCAGGAACGAACGGTACAAGGCAATCATACGTGTGGAGGTGAGGCGTTTGCGTGTTTTTTTCATTTGCGGGTCGGGGAAGGTTATCCACACCTCCGATACCTCGTTTGTCCCGAAAAAGTTATCTATCAGTTCTATGTGTGTACGCAGGAATGCTACGTTCGAGAGTTGCTGTTCTATGGCAGCGGTGGCTCCCGACCAGATACGTGCCCCTTTTATGTCGATACCTATAAAGTTCTTATCGGGGTATTGTTGCGCCAGCCCAACGGTGTATTCGCCTTTGCCGCAGCCAAGTTCGAGTACGATGGGGTGGTCGTTGTCGAAGAATTTCTCATGCCAGCAGCCTCGCATGTCGAACCCTTTTTCTTTCAACACTGAGAACGGGTATTGGAATACATGCCGGTAAGTTGTAAGGTCGGCAAATTTTTGCAGTTTGTTTTTAGGCATAGGAGGCTGATTATCTGATGATGCGTGCAATTTTTATAGCGGCTTGTCTCTTGTCGGCAGTGGTTATGTGCAAGATGTATATGTTGCCGGGGAAGTTGCGGGTATTGATGGTAACTTCGGTGTCGCGAGGCGATGACTGTTCCAGCAGGAGCCCTGCCGTATCGTAAAGCCTTACTTCGTCCATGATGTCTGTGGAGGAGACGCGCAGCAGATAGTGTTCGAACGAGGTCTTGATATACTTTTCGGGGGCAGTGATTTTTTCTTCTGCCGAAGGTTTGTTGATGTATCCGAAGTCTTGCCATTGTGGCGTACTGCTGTATATGGCGATGCTTTCTTCTCTGACATACAGCGACTTCTCTTCTACGTTCATGTTGGCAAAAACCAATTCACCCAATTCGGCCGGCATGTCGCGCAACGACAAAAACGACCGGGCGTTGATGCAGCCGTCAAAAGCGTGGTCGCCTATGTATGCTACGGTTGCAGGGATGGCGACACTGTCGGCTGCGGCATTGTGGTAGAATGTGTAACGACCTATCTGTTCTAATCCTTCTTCCATAAAGGTTATGGACGCCAGCGCATTGCATCCGGCGAATGCAAAATCGGAGAGGGTAGTGATGCCTGCCGGAAGGCTTGTTGCGGTCAGCGCTTCACAATAGTAGAATGCACCTTCTTCGATGCTCGTGAGCGATGAGGGGAAGGCGACAGTCGTTAGTGCCCGGCAGCCCGAGAAAGACCATGCCGGCAACGTTTGTAACCATGTTTGCGACAAGTCTATTTGCTGTAATGAACGGCATTGTGCAAAGACGGCATCGCCCATTTGGAGTGTGCAGGGTTGCAGGTTTACTTTTTGCAGATTGTAGCATCCTGCCCAAGCCCCGTCGCCTATGTAGGTTATCGAAGAGGATAATTGTATGGTGTTGAGGCATGTGTCGAGGCTGAAAGCACGAGCTCCTATTTCTTGCAGACGGGTGCAGTTGGTGAAGTCGAGGAGTTTTATGGCGCTGCATTTGTCATAGGCATAGTCGCCGATGGTTTTGAGGTTTGCCGGGAATGCGGGAGAGTCGAGTGCCGAGCAGCTGTTGAAAGCGTAGTCGCCTATCGTTTCGATAGAGGCGGGCAGCGTGATATTTTGAAGTTTCGTGCATCCGGCAAAAGCTCCATCGTTTATGGCGGTGACATTCTCGGGTAATTTTACACTTTCGAGCGATGCAAATCCGAAAAAAGCAGCCGGGGGTATCTCGTTGGCCTCGAAGTGCGAGCGATAGCCCAAGTATTGCTCTTCGCGGTTGTCGTAACCCGTTATTTCGCACTGCGACAAGTCTATCGATACAAGCCCGTCGATATGTTGGTTGATATATGCAAAGTCTCTTACATCGATGCTGCCTCTGATGGCGAGCGATGTATAATTGTTGTCTCCCCCGAGAGCTTTTTCCAGCCCTCCGCTTGTTATCTCTACGCTGATGCTTTGAGCCATGGTGTTTGGGCACCCTATAAGTAGGAGAGCAGTAGTAATGACAAATAGATTTTTCATTGGTAATGTAAAGGTTTCCCTGTTAGAGCGTGTAAAGGTAGTAAAAATAACCGATTTATTCTATCGGTGTGAAAGCATGTGTTGTCGAATATCAGATGCGATTGTCTATACGGATGATATTTTCTACTAGAAAAAGGTCGCGTATGTCGCTTTTGGCTACCTCTATATCGTCATATTGCGGGTTTTCGCTGCGCAGTATCACTTGCGATGGGTCGGGATGTCGGCGTATATATTTTACCATGCGGTAGTCGTCGAGTAGCACCACATAGATGTGTCCCCAAAAGATGAGACTTTTGTTATGTATCTCGCGTATGGCTATGAGGTCTCCGTTGCCTATTACAGGAGTCATACTATCGCCCGTAACTCTTACGATGCAGCAGTCGGGATGTACGGTGGGGATATTGATAGAGCCTATGATTTGTTCATCGGTAAACATGCGCTCTCGTGCGATGTTTCCGGCGGTGACATCAATATCGTATATCTTGGCTCCATCTGCCGTGTTAGGTTGTATGGTGTCGATAGTGACAGTGGGAATACTCTTCTCGCAGTTCCCTGCACAGTTCCACATGCTCCCTTCGCCTGTGAGAAGCCATCTTTTAGAAGCCCCTACGGCTACTACGATTTTGTTGAACAGGTTGTCGCTGAGCGGCAGTTTGCCGTTGAGGTGTTTCGAAAAATTCGAAGCATCTATGCCTATGCGCTCGGCAAAAGCACTTTGGCTGAGGCCAAGGTTGTTTATCAGTAATTTGATGCGGGCAATCCCTTGCTGGTCATTGAGGTTAAGTGATGCCATTGTATTCTGGGTTAAATTACCAAATATATTTGCAAATATAGGTAATTAAACCACACGAGGGATGGCCGACAGACAATTTAAGAATTTATAACAAGCGTATTTTTTGTTCTTGCCAAGCGACAGAGTCGGTTATAGAAAATGTGTTGATCAAGTGGTCAGAGGGCGTGTGAACCGTCGCAAAACGGGTTGTTTTTGCTCTTTCCGCAACGGCAGATAAATGTGCGTCGTTTGGTCAATGTGTGTCCGTCGGGCATGACAATGCGTATTCGCCCGCTTATGCGCAAGGGGCCGCAGGTGATTATTTTGGCTTCAACCTCAGGAAGAATGTGAATAATACTTCGGTTCATAGCAGAGATAATTTTAATGTTTCTCTAAAAAAAACAAGTCATGGCGAACTTTTGTTTTGCCGACAATCGGAAACTTTCTGTATGGCGATTTTTTACATTGAAAAAAAAGTGATACCTTTGTGCCTGTCGCAAATGTGCTGTCAGAAAGAGATTTCCGGGCAGTATGTAGCGCAGCCGCCGGAGGCAGATAACCGGAGGCTATTGTGTAACTAATTTATACCTTTTTGGACCCGGATTCATATTTACTATCGCAGATTTTCTGTGCGTTAGCTATCGATGCCCCGCTGGTGGGCGTTGTCGTCGCCCTTGTGTTGGCGTTATTCCTTTTGTTTGTCATAGGATTTGTTTCGGCATCCGAGATGTCGTTGTTTGCTTTGGCATCGTCAGACTTGCAGTCGCTCGACGAAGATTCGCCACAAGACAAGCATATCAAGATTTTGCTTGAAAATCCCGACCGTCTGTTGGCTACTATTCATGTAGCCAATGGGTTGGCAAGTATAGCTGTGGCTGTTTTGATAAGTTTTTCGTTGTCGGAGTTGTTTTCTCCCGATACGGCAGTTGTATGGAGCTTTATAGGTATCGTAGTCGCTTTATCGGTTATATTATTGCTATGCGGCGAGATATTGCCTAAGTATTGGGCTTATAAAGATGTTTTGCGATGGGCGCGTTTTTCGAGCAAGATACTCTATGTGCTGCTGCGTGCTTTTGCATGGCTTACAAAATTTATGATTGCCTCGCCGACCAAGTTCAACAAGCAGTTTACCCGTCGTAATGCCAATTTATCGGTCGATGAGCTTTCGCAAGCCTTGGAGATGACCCGTGTGGAGGCGCACGACGAGAAAGAGATGCTCGAAGGCATCATCCGTTTCGGCGACAAGACCGTCTCGGAAATCATGACGGCTCGTATAGATATTACCGATGTCGAGATACATGTTTCTTTCAAAGAGCTGCTCGATGTGGTGATAGAGAGTGGCTACTCGCGCCTGCCGGTTTACGACACGAACGAGGACAATATGAAAGGTATCATATATAGTAAGGACTTGCTCCCTTATCGCAATGAGTCGGCCGACTTTGAGTGGCAGAAGCTGATGCGGAGGGCTTATTTCGTACCCGAGGCCAAGATGATAGACGATTTGTTGGAGGAGTTCAGAACCCAAAAGATACACATGGCTATCGTTGTCGATGAGTTTGGCGGTACGTCGGGTATTGTTACGATGGAAGATATTCTCGAAGAGATTGTGGGTGATATCAACGACGAGTATGACGACGACAAGAAGCAATATGTGAAGCTGCCTGACGGTTCCTATATTTTCGATGCCAAAATTCTGTTGAATGATTTTTACAAGGTAACGGGGCTCGATGAGAAAATTTTTGCCGATAAGATAGGCGATTCGGAGACATTGGCCGGACTTATTCTCGGCATCAAAGAAGATTTCCCCCGCGAGAAAGAGCATATCCGTTATGCTTGTTGCGACTTTTTGGTGCTCGAAGTAGATAAGCGCCGTATTGCCAAAGTAAAACTCTCTATTATAACCGAGGCTTCCGAAAAATAATTTGAACGATGGCATTGAAGTATCAGAAGCACTCCCAGAGGCTTTTTATAGGCATATATGTAGCCTGTTTACTGAGTGTGATAGTATTACTCTCGGCGTGTAGCGGGTCGTCGGTACCGCGTCCCGATGGCTATTTCAGAATAGACGCCTATCCCGATGTGTGGCGTACCGATACGTTGGGGGGCATTTTGTTGCAGGTAAACGATTCGTCGTGCAGCATTGTGCCGCATGATGCGGCAGAAGGTTCTGTGTGGCGCAATATCGTGTATCCGCGTTACAGGGCGACGATATATTTGAGTTATATTCCGGCGACCGACAGGGATGAGTTGGCGTCGCTGTTGGCCGAAAACCGCGATTTGGTGTATAGGCAGAGCGTGGGTACATCCTCGGTTACGGCCGTAGAGTATGAAGATGTTCGTCGTCCGTTGTATGCCATTCTCTACCGTTTGTCGGCAGGCAGTGCTACGCCGCTGCAATTTGTGGCGACCGACAGTGCCCGCTTTCTGTTGCGCGGGGCATTGTATTATGATGTGTCGCCGCTCAGGTACGACAGTGTTGAGCCCACGTTGGAGTATTTAGAGGCCGATATAGCCCGTATGATAGAGAGTATCACCCCGGTGAAGTAGTAAAAATAAGTCTGTCTATGCCCCATCATGTTACATTATCGCCTTTTCCGCACATGCACGTTGTTTTGTGGCAGTTGACGGAAGATGTTGCCGACCTGCTTGCGTTGTGGGGCGATGCTGCGTTGCCGTCGCGTTACAGGGAGGCGGTCACCGACAAGCGTCGACGCGAAATATTGGCGACACACCTTGTCATGCGGCATTACTATGGCCGTGATGTAGCGCTTTCCCACCATGCCGATGGTAGCCCATATACCGACTGCGGGTATATTTCGGTATCGCATACGGCACGATATGTAGCTGTTGCATTCTCGTCGTGTTGTCGTGTGGGGGTAGATGTAGAGATGATAGGAGCAAAGGCGCCCCGGGCAGCAGCCCGATTCTTGCAGCCGGCCGAGTTGGAGGCACTTCCTGTCGAGGCACACGATGAGGCTGCACATATATGTTGGGCAGCCAAAGAGGTGGCCTATAAGCTCTTTCCGGCCGAAGCGGCCGATTTCTCCCATGCCATTACATTGTCGCCCGTCGTTCACAGGCCGCACGGCAGTCTCACGGCACGCATTAGCGGCGCGGCGCTTCATACCGTAACAGTGTGGTATTCTTTGTGCGACGAGTATGTTTTGGCATACGCACAAGAGCCGGCATAAGATTGTAAATAAGATTGTAAACGGATTTTCTTTGCGGGTAGTCTATCTTCTTGCAGAGAGACAGGCTTGTGTCATAGGTGAGGTATGGACATAAAAAAATTGATTGTCATCACGACAACCAATCTTCGTTAACCTTAATTCTAATACCATGAAAAACACAATGCAAATATACAACCGAATTTTTTATCTGCAATAGAAGTAGCTATAAAAAACTGTTGTTTAACATTGTTTAATCGTTTCTATTTTTTATCGGATGTTTTTATTACGGTTTTTAATAGAAATGTTACAATCGTGTTACAGTTTTAAGCGGCACGTTTTCTCCTCCGAAGAGAAAACGTGTTTGTTTTTGCATCGTTTGCAGCTAAATTTAGGGTCGCGACGATGCTTGTAAGCGTTATTTTCGTTCGTAGGTGACGAACGCGTATCGGTAAGGGTGGCGTTCGTCGGCATTCATCTCTTCGCGGGCAGTCTCTTGCCATACGCGGGTGTCGATGGCAGGGAAAAATCTGTCGGCTTCGGGGAAGGTATGGTATATGTGTGTGATATACAGCCTGTCGGCACGAGCTATGGTTTGTTCGTAGAGGGTAGCGCCGCCTATGATGAAAATTTCTTCTTCCTCTTCGGCCGAAGAGAGAGCATTTTCGATGTTGGTTTCCGTGCGGACGTTTTCCCAGCGAGCCGCAGGGTTGTGCGTGACCACTACGTTGGTACGTCCCGGTAGAGCTCCTTTGGGAAGCGACTCGTAGGTGTTGCGTCCCATCACGATGGTGTGTCCCATCGTGAGAGCCTTGAAATGCTTCAAGTCATTGGGCAAGTGGCACAAAAGCTGTTGTCCTTTGCCTATACCGCCATCGGCGGCTATGGCAGCTATCAGTGAAATGATGGGCATGGCGTAGCTGTTTTATACCGAAACGACACCTTTGATGTGGGGATGAGGGTCGTAACCGGTGAGTGTGAAATCTTCGTATCGGAAGTCGAAGATGGAGGCGACGGCCGGATTGAGTTCCATACGGGGCAACGGCCGTGGTTCACGGGTAAGTTGTAGTTTTACTTGCTCGATGTGATTGGTGTATATGTGGGCGTCGCCCAAGGTGTGTACAAAGTCGCCGGCTTTCAGACCCGTCACTTGCGCCATCATTTGCAACAAGAGGGCGTAGGAGGCGATGTTGAAGGGGACGCCTAAGAAGATGTCGGCGCTGCGTTGGTAGAGTTGCAGACTTAACCGGCCGTCGGCGACATAGAATTGGAATAACGTGTGGCACGGAGGCAGATTCATGGCGGGCAGGTCGGCGACATTCCATGCGCTTACAATGATGCGGCGCGAGTCGGGGTTATTTCGCAAAGTGTCTACCACCTCTTGTATTTGGTCTATGTGACCGCCGTTATAGTCAGGCCACGAGCGCCATTGATACCCGTAAATATGGCCGAGGTCTCCGTTGGCATCAGCCCATTCGTTCCAGATACGTACGCCGTTTTCTTGCAGATATTTTACGTTGGTAT
This sequence comes from uncultured Barnesiella sp., assembly GCA_944321085.1. Lineage (GTDB taxonomy): Bacteria > Bacteroidota > Bacteroidia > Bacteroidales > Barnesiellaceae_A > Barnesiella_A. Next base: position 82,268 of record CALUJY010000010.1, on the reverse strand, counting down.
CGCCTGCCAAGAACCACAGCAATTCGTAGATGATAGACTTGGTGTGCAGTTTCTTGGTTGTCAATAGCGGAAATCCCTCTTCGAGATTGAAGCGCATTTGATATCCGAAAGTACTGATAGTTCCGGTTCCTGTCCTATCGTTTTTGCGAATGCCGTTGTCGAGGACATGGCGTAAGAGGTCGAGGTATTGTTTCATCGTTCTGGTGTATCGGTTAGTATTAGGACGGTAGTGTCATGAAGTGTGTGGCCGCTTGGGTACAAAGATACGATTTTATTGTTTCGGCGGCCTGTCGAGAGGAGTAATCTGTGATATTTTGTTTTTTATTCTCCCCGGTTGATGGCATGTCGGGCTATTGTCTCGATATACTCTTTCCACTCGGGGTCTTCGACAGCTCCCATACGCAGCGGGAGCGATTGTGACACATTCAGCAATGGTTGCAGCCGGTTGGCAAGAGCTTGCGCCGTGGTGGCGTAGAACAGGTACCTCACCTGTTTGGCTCCCGTATATATGGCGGTCAGTACGGCTGTCTCGCTCTTTTCGAGAGCATCGCAGGCCAGCTCCATGAAACGGTCTATTACTTCGGCCTCGGTATCGGTGGGCATTCCTTGGGAGTCGCCGTGCAACAGCCATTGCATCTCGACCCGTTCGCCGAATTTTTCCGACAAACGGACTTTATCCAAGTAGAGGCGGCAGCGTTCTATCACCTTGCCGCTATCGGTCTCTACGACACCTGCAAACCATTCGTTCGATATTTGCATTGCAGTTTATTCGTTTTCTTCGTTAGCTACAAATTGGTATGCTCCTACATCGACATGCTCCGAGCGGCTTACGCCATACATGTCGTAATCTAATGGCGGCGTAGCATAACCGGGGTCGCCCCAACCTATGGCCGACGATTCGGCAGAACCTATGCGGTAGTCGTAGAGATAGTTCTCGCGGTCGATTTGCATGAAATGCGGTTTACCTCCCCAATAAGTGTTGATGAAGTTGTTGTCGTCAGAACCATCGACGTTGAGCATGCAACTGTTGAAATATATTTGTGTACCTGTGAGGTCTCTCTCCGATATGGGAGTGGCATTGCCGGCTATCAGGCAGTTGTTGAATGTGGCCGATATGCCTTTGGCCTTGGCCTCCTCAATAGACGGTATCTGTATGGTTGCTCCCGTTATGATGTCGTAGAAGTAATAGTTGACGATGGTACAGTGGGTAAACTCGGCTGTGCCGCCGTTGATGACAATGACCGAATGGCCGGCGTCGGAGAGCTCGCTGTTGGTTATCTGCACCCGGTTGCACTGTGCCGTGATCAGATCTTTTGTGGCGTTGTGGATAATGCTGTTATGGATGGAGAGGGTAGTACGGCTTGTGTCGGTCGAGTCGCATAAGATGCCCCATGTAGTGCCTCGTAACATGACGTGTGTCAAGCGGTTGTCGAAACTGCCATCGAAGAAGCGCACGCCGCCCCACTGCCCTGCCAGATTGTTGTATGGGAGGTTGTCGAACATTTTGTCGAGACGGTCGCCTCGTAAGGTGATGAGGCGGTCGCGAGAGCCTTCGGCCAGCAACCGGCCGCGGACAGACAAAAACGCATTGCTGTTGAAGTAGAGCGTAGCTCCCGGTTCTATCGTGAGTGTAACCCCCGGTGCGACTACCAACGAGTCGTATATGATAAAAGGTTTCTCGGCCGTGAGGAGCGAGTCGCTGTTGATGGTTATGCCGCGTAATCGTTTGGCATCTTGGGTTTGCGCCAGCAATTTTACTTCCTGTCGTACGCCGTTGGTGACGAAGATGAGCGAGTCGCGGTTTTCTACGGGTAAGGCGTTACCTGTGGCGGCGACGTTGGCGATGATGAAGATATAGAGGCTGTCTTGTCCCCTTATCTCGGTATTATTGAAGGTCGTACCCGACAGACCATCTACGTTGACGACAAATCCTGAGCTACTCCCTTTCGCTAGATTGATAGAGCTGATGTTCAGCGATTTGTCACTTCGGTTATATACTTTCAGCGTACGGGTCGCCGTGCCTTGCTCGGTGAATATCGTGTCGAAATTGATGGTATCGGTAGAGAATGTGAGAATATCGCTCGGCGAGGTTGTAAACCCGTCGTCGATGCAGGCCGTAAAGCAACTTACGATGCCTGCTATCAATATACATAATATGATTGCGTGACCTTTCATTTGTAATATAACGTGCGGTTTTCTTTTTTATTGCACCTCTTGCGGCTGCTTTCGCGGCATTGTTTTTCCGGCAAAGATAGTATCTTTGTTACGTCAAAGCGTATAAGGTTATGAAGTACTATTTAGTTGCCGGTGAAGCGTCGGGTGATTTACATGCTTCGCGTCTGATGGCAGCCATAGCAAAGGAAGACAAGGCTGCCGAGTTCCGTTTCTATGGCGGCGACCTGATGGCGTCGGTGGGCGGTGTGTGCGTACGGCACTATCGTGAAATGGCATATATGGGTTTTACCGAGGTGATTACGCATCTTCGTCCTATTTTGAACAATCTGAAAACCTGTAAGGATGATATAACCGCATGGCAGCCTCATGCTGTGATATTGGTAGACTATCCGAGCTTCAACCTTAAAGTGGCGCGTTTTGTAAAAGAGCATTTGTCGATACCGGTTTATTACTATATATCACCCAAATTGTGGGCTTGGAAAGAGTATCGTATCAAGGCCATACGCCGCTATGTCGATACCGTATATTCTATTCTGCCGTTTGAGGTGGACTTTTATCGTCGTCATCATTACGAAGTGCAGTATGTGGGTAACCCAACGGTAGACGAGTTGGCCGTGCGGCCTTATGCCGATGAAACTTTCGACGGCTTTATACGAGCTTTCGACCTGCCGTCGAAGCCCGTTATCGCCTTGTTGGCCGGCAGCCGCAAAGCCGAGATAAGGCGCAACCTGCCTTTGATGTTAGAGGCCGCAGAGCGTTTCGATGATTATCAATGTGTTGTTGCCGGTGCGCCCGGTATTGCTCCCGACGAGTATGCAGGTTATCTGCAAGGGCGGCAGGCAAGAGTGGTTTACGGTGCAACCTATCGATTGTTGGCGCAGAGCCGTGCGGCGTTGGTAACGTCGGGTACGGCAACTCTCGAAACGGCTTTGTTGCGTGTGCCGCAGGTGGTATGTTATGCCATGCCCGGCGGAAATTTTGCCTATACGCTTTTCAAGCATTGGCTTAAAGTGCGTTTTGTGTCGCTTGTCAATCTTATTGCCGATGCCGAGGTGGTGAAAGAATTGTTGGTACACCATTGTACGGTGCAGAACATAGGTCATGAACTTGAAAAGTTGCTTTGCGACGATGTGGAGCGTGCGCGTATTGCGTCGGGATATGCCGAAGTAGCTCGTCGATTGGGTGCTCCCGGAGCGCCCGAGCGTGCGGCGCACGACATTGTGAGCCGGTTGCAAGGCGGCGACAGATAAGGGAAGGGCTGTCGTAGCGTTTCTTGCCGGCTGTTGCCGGTTAACCGGTTAAAAAACAACTATCTTGAAAGTGAAGGCGCCGTCGACTTGTACGATGTAGATGCCTGTCGGCATTTTCCACTCGGTATTGCCGGGGGGAAGCATCATCTCTTTGATGCATATGCCGGTCAGGTCGTATATGTTGGCGCGCACTGCGCGGTCGGTGTATGCCGTCATGCAGCCTTTGCCTCCCCATATTCTTGCCGGAGCTTCGGTTCGCGGCGCTGTTACGGCAGCCGGGTCGTACTCTTGTACGGCTATCTCACGCAGCAGTATGGCATAGCTGTCGGCATCGCTGCGGGCTTGTATGCCTATGTAGTAATGGGCTGTGGCAGAGATGTCGAAGGGCATGATGATGGTGGTGTCGTTGATAAAGTTGAACCGGTCTAATACTTTTATCGTATAAGACATATCAGCGGGTTGCGGGGTGCGACCCAATGCGATACGCAACGACTCGGGGTATAGGCTCAGCCCGGCGCAGCAACGGCAATGTACCTCGTAGCGCATGGTGTCGGTAAGTAGCAGAGGAGGCGTGACAATCCAGTCGTCGGCGGCTTCGGTTTCGCTCGACATGTAGCGCAGGCACCCCATGAAACGGTCGGCATATAGATGCCATGTGTTGCCGTCGTGATTGTTGTCGACGACCGTACAGTAGCCGAGACCTTGTGCAAAATCGTGCCGGTACGGGATGTCGTACACCCCCAATACAATATTGCGATAGGCCGGTATGCCGCGACCGGCTTTGTTTACGGCTATGGCGGTGTATCGATAGTTGTCGATATGCGAGACTGTGTCGGTGCACCAATAGGTTGTCCTGGGTTCGGGATATTCTATGGTATTTATAAGTGAGTCGTTACGATAAATCTCTATTCCCGATAGCGAACTCAGCGTGTCACCTCCGGCTGTTAAGGTTGGCGCTTTACAGCTGATAGATACTATATTACGGTCTTGGTATCCTTGCGATAAGGAAAATATTGCGACGCTGTCGGGTACGGAGGCGGCTCCGATAGCGGCAATCGACAGGCTGTCTACATGTAGCATATAGCGGTTGGGTTCGCTGTTACAATGGATGCAAAGGTTATAGAGGCTGTCGTGAGGTACGCTGAATGAGAATTGATAGCAACTGCTTTCTTCCGATTGTACCGACCGGTCGTACAAGGCTTGTTGTGTTGCCATTTCACCGCATGGAGCATAGGTGATGTAAGCCGAGAAATTTTCGGCATACTCTTTGGTACCGGCATGGAGGTAGAGCCGGGCTTGGTAGAGAGTGTCTTGTTTGAGCCGTATGGCCGGTGTGTAAAGCCTGTCGTCGGCTTTGTTTGCCGTGTGGTAGCGGTAACATACATCGGTCTTGCCGGATGTGAGTGTGAAGAGTTGCCATGTATAGCCGTCGCCGTTGGTGTCGTCGATGGTAAATGCACTGAGCATTTCTTTATTCCACTGAGTCGCACGGTAGGGCGGTTCTATGATGCAGTCGTAGTATATTTGTTCCGAGAATGATTCTTCGGCTTCGTATGATGGGATGTATGCTGTTATGCCGTAGTAGTATGAGCCCGGTTGTTGCGGTAGCGTGTCGGTCGCTTCGCGCAGTGGAGTGTCGGCGATAGTTATTCCGTCAGGATAGCGGGTTACCCGGTAACGCAAAGCATCGGTATTTAATGTGCCGTCGTGTGTGCTTCCCGGTTTTTCCCAGCGGATGTCGACGGTCGGAAACATTGTCGTCAGCTCTATCTCCTCTATCGGCAATGGATAGTCGTATCCGGCGAAAGTGCGGGTATAGCTAAGGGCGCCTTTGCCGTATTCGTTATATGTTTGCAACGATAATATGTGCTCGCCGTCGGGGAAAACAAGGGTGATGTCGTATGTCATTCCTGCTTGTATCTCTATGGTGTCCGTCTCGGTTTGGTCTATGGAGATAATCGCTTGCAGACGCGAAGTCAGTGAGTGGGACTGCAAGTCGGTTGTCGGGGCTATAAAATGGACAGTGCCTCTATTGACGAGTTCATGGTCGAATGTTACGCTTAAATCGGTGACGGCTGCCGGGATGCGCAATTCATTACGGAGTGAATCTAAGGTGAGGGCATGGATGGCAGTGACCGAGTTGTACGAGCGTACAGTTGCTTCTTTTTGGCCTATAAGGTCGCACCGGTATAGAGTGCATTTATCATTGATAGATACCGTGCGGTATATGGCGTGACGAGTAGGGTCGTAATAGGCCGCTTGCTCCCGGCTCCCTGCTTGGGTTACCTTAAACAGCCGTTCTGTCTCGCCGCTGTTGCGATTGATGCGGCACAAATAAGCATCGCGGGAGAATCCATATATAGTACCGTCGGGCGATAGGCATAAGGCAAAGCACTCTTCTCCTTCGGAGCAATTTTTTCGTTGCGAGATGAGGTAGCTTTGGGTAGAGATGGTCACCCAGTTGTAGCACTCCGAATCATCGATATAGCATAGCATGAAAAGATTTTTCTCTTCGGGAAGGTACACAGCTGCGTGAGGCAGGTAATAGGGCGAATTGGTTAGTTGAAGATTCTGAACGATTTGCCAATTCTTGGTGTCGAAAAATTCGTAGAGGATATACGAACGGTCGTTTTCGTCGTATCGGATAGATGGACAAACGAAATAATTGTCGGTAAAGAAGGAGTTGTAGGTGTATAACGTGGCCTCAGGAGGCAATAGTATACCGATGGTATCGCTGCTTTCGGGTGCAAGCATGGCGATGCCCCCTTGGTCGTTGCCCTCGATATAGTCGGTGTATAGCAGGTGCCCTATAAGAACCGGGAAACTTTCCGATTGGGCATTTGCAGCGAAGCCTCCTAAGAGCAATGATATAATTGTAAGTCGTATGGTGCGGAGAAGAGAACGCATTCTATGAGATTCGTTATGATAGGCAATTTATTTTCGCTTGCAAATATACGATAAGTCGCGATAAAATCGAGTTGTCGTGTTATACATTGTTCGGATAGAGTTGTATTTAAGGTTAATATTTAATCTTGCAACGGTTGTTCAGAGATAGGCTTGTGTCGATAAAGCGACGGTTTTTATTTTTGTGTTATGGGATGGTTGTCTTGCGAAGAACCAACCGCACAAAAAGCAGGCTGCAACGAAATGAAAATCATCGTTGCAGCCCTTGAAAATATTTACGGATAATAAGTTTTCCCGGCAATCGACAGCAGGCGGTTAGAATTTCCAACTGATACCGGCCATAATGTAGCTGCCGCAGGTGTAGCCAACTTCTCCGTTGACAGAGAACGAGGGTGTGAAATAGTAACGTACGCCTAAGGCTTCGGTATATTCGAAGAACCCGTCTGTGTCGTGTCCGTGCCCGTCTCTTGCATCCCAGAAGCGAACACCGCCGCCGATTCCTGAAATAACGTAAGTGTCTAATTTATCTATGAATTGGAAGTGGAAAGAGCAAGTAGCCATGAAAGCGAGGTCGTCGGTACCACTCCACCACAAATTGTTGCCAACGGCGCCACCGATACCTAACGAAGCACGGTCATTGATCCAACCGTCAACGATACAGTAGTCGAATGAGAGCTTTTGTGAGAATCCCGAGCCTACGCCCACTGTAACCGAGCCGAGGGCATCGCCTTTGGCAAATACGTGGTCGCTAAGGGCAGGAAGTCCGGCAAAGGCGCTGCTTGCGCAGAGGCAAAGAAGCGCGGTTAAAGAAGTCTTGAAAAGATTTTTCATAATGATAATTATTGTGTTGTTTAATGTTTCGTTTAGTTTCGGGTCGTATGCTGTCTGAGTCGACATTTATATGTTACAAAATTATCGAAATAGTTATAGCTGAAAGCCCTTTCGTCGTTAATTTTTTATAATGGGTAGACGGCTGTTTATAGGTCGTTCCACCGTTGTACGGCACGATATCGGGCTTGCGGCATAGACAAATATGTAATATGTGCCTGTGTTGTAAGGTTTGTGACCTGTTAGAAAATAAACAATCGGCAACACTGTTTTTCTTGCCCGCAAGGCAAAAAAAACGGCAAGGAGCAATATCCACAAAGAGGAGATTATCGTTTGTCTGTGCTGACTCTCTACCTTTTGTGGGTATGCAAGTTGCTCCTTGCTGTTTTTACAGATGTTACGCCGTCGCCTCGTCTTTACCGAAGGTATCAGGTAACAAGAGTATTTCTACGAATAATAAATTATTCCACCGCTGCGGCAATGCGGGTGGCAATGTCGCTCATTTCCTGTGCGGACAATGACAGCTTCTCACGGAAGAAATCCATATCTTTCTCTGATTGGATGGGAATAAGGTGTATGTGGGCATGCGGCACTTCCAAACCTAATACGGCGACAGCCACACGCTTGCATTCGATGGTTTGACCGATGGCTTTGGCTACTTTTTTGGCAAAGAGCATAAGGCCGGCATACTCATCGTTGTCGAGGTTGAAAAGATAATCTACTTCGTGTTTGGGTACTACCAAGGTATGTCCTTTGGTGACAGGGTTGATGTCGAGGAAAGCAAAATATTTGTCGTCTTCGGCTACTTTGTAGCAGGGTATCTCGCCTGCAATGATACGGCTGAAAATAGATGCCATAATATGATGATTTTAGAGGTTGAACAATTTATTCGATAGTGATGCGATGGTCTAAATGAGCATCGATGCTCTTGCCTTGTGAGGCAAGTCGTGTGATATATGCTTCGAGCATTTCGCGTACCGTGTCGGGGTAGTCGGTACGTTTCTCTGCGCGGGTGAATGGTGCCATTTTGTCGCCGCCGTTGGCTACGTAGTCGAGTGTGGCTACCGTATAGAGACGATTTTCATCGACAGACTTTCCACCAATGGTGAGAGATTTTACTTTGCTGTCGCTGATGGTGAGCTTCACTTCGCGGCTTACACCCTCGCCACCCCTGAGGGCTATGATGTCGAATAGCTCTTTCACCTCTTTTCCCCGAAGAGTGACTACGGAGAGGTAGTTGTCGAAAGGAAATGCCGAGAAGAGGTTGCCTCGGGTAATGTCGCCTTTCTTCAAGTCGGCGCGTACGCCGCCTGTGTTGACGACGGCAAAGTCTATGGGTTTCCCGGTGCGCTCTGCGGCTATGGTGACAAAAGCGTCGCATACCCAATTAGTGAGCCTGCTCTCGGGTTTTGCGGCTTCCATGTCGCAATTCGATGCACCTATGACTATGCGCATGAGGCTGTCGATGGTTTGCCGGTAAACATCGAGCCGGGCGGTGAAGTCTTTGTCGATGCGGTTGTCATAGCGGCTGTCTACGGGTAACAGACGGTAGTCGACCTCGGGTCGGCGATTGGTATCGGCCGGTATGGTGATAGAGGCAAAGCCCAAGTAAGCTCCGCTCTTACCCGTTTGTGCAATGACGATTTCGTTGCTGTCGCGATTGAGGAAGCGCGACGGGGGCGGCAGTAGCGAGTGAGAGTGCCCGCCTATAACCATATCGATGTAACTTGATTGAGCTACTATCACCGAGTCTATCGGTTCGCCGGTATTGTTATCGTCGTCATATCCCAAGTGCGACAGAGCAACGACAAAATCGGCTCCCTGTTCGTGCAAGGCTTTTGCGGCGCTATCGGCTACGGCAAGCGGATTGATGTATGTCATTCCTGTGCAGCGCGAGAGGTCGATGAGCCCGGCCGGTTGTACATTGAGCCCGATAAAACCTATTTTCACGCCACCGGCATCGCATATTATAGAGTTCTTCACAATATCGCGCACGGTGGTATTGCTAAGGTCGTAGTTGGTCGATATAGTCGTTGCATCGCATGCTTTGAGCATAGCTGCGAGAGCTTCCATGCCGTTGTCGAATTCGTGATTGCCCAATGTGCGCACATTATAACCCATAGTATTTATAGCCATGTTTTCTATTTCGCCGCCAAAAATGGTGAAATAGGGAGTGCCTTGTACCACATCGCCGGCATCGACCAACAGCAGGTTCGGGTATTCGGCTCGGAGACTGTCTATGAGAGCTTTGCGGCGTTCTACGCCACCCATTCCGGGATAGTCTTTATGGTTGCTTTCAAGAGGGTCTATCTGGCTGTGCGTGTCGTTGGTAAAGAGAATAACCACCTGCTTGTCGCGAGGGGTGCAAGCGGGGATTAAAGCCGCGAGGAACACGATTGCCACGAGGCTGAAAAGTGAAAATGAACTGATTTTTCTCATATAATTGCGTTATTTGTTGCGTGTTATCTTACATAGAGAGATTTATAATCTTGTCGTACAAAGATAGCGTAAACGAGGGCAAAAAGCAAAGCATCTTTATGCTTTTTGCCAAGTACGGTTTTCGCTTATAAGGATAGGACAAAAACAAAAGAAGTGAAAGTACATCGATGTTTTTTTCTGTATCGAACAAGAGGGTTCGTAAAAGGAGTTTTCAATGAGCCGGGCAGACCGGAGAACGTGACGAAACGAAAGCGTTTTTATTCAAGTAGAAGATATATTTCCTTTTGCGTGACAAATTTACTACTTTTGCCGTTGAAACAGAGTCGTTCTACGACTTGGCCTTTTTTCAAGGTTCAGACAATAGATTTTAAGGTCAAAACAGAATAACAAAAGAATGAAAGTAGCTATTGTAGGCGCGAGCGGCGCCGTAGGGCAGGAGTTCCTGAGAGTACTTGAAGAGAGAAATTTTCCTATCGACGAATTGTTGTTGTTCGGTTCGTCGCGTAGCGCGGGACGTACCTATATGTTTAGGGGTAAAGAGATAGTCGTAAAAGAGTTGCGCCATAACGACGATTTTGCGGGTGTCGATATAGCCTTTACATCGGCCGGAGCTGGTACGTCGCGCGAATTTGCCGATACTATCACTCGTCATGGTACGGTGATGATAGACAATTCGAGTGCTTTCCGTATGGATGCCGATGTGCCTTTGGTAGTGCCTGAGGTGAATGGGGAAGATGCTTTCGATTGTCCCCGTCGTATTATCGCTAATCCTAATTGTACGACCATACAGATGGTGGTAGCTTTGCAAGCCATAGAAAAGTTGTCGCATATTGTGCGGGTGCACGTGGCTACCTATCAGGCCGCGAGCGGGGCAGGAGCTTCGGCAATGGCCGAATTGCAGAAACAGTTCGAGCAGATTGTGGCAGGCGAAAAACCGACCGTAGAGAAGTTCTATTATCAGTTGGCTTACAACCTTATTCCCCAAGTCGATGTCTTTACCGATAATCTTTATACCAAAGAGGAGATGAAGATGTATAATGAGACGCGCAAAATCATGCACTCCGATGTGAAAGTGAGTGCTACATGTGTGCGTGTGCCTGTGTTGCGTGCACACTCTGAGGCTGTATGGGTAGAGACAGAACGTCCTATAAGCGTAGACGAAGCCCGTGCCGCCTTTGCTGCTGCCGAGGGTGTGGTATTGTATGACAATCCGGCCGAGAAGCAGTATCCCATGCCGCTCGAAATGGCGGGTAAAGACCCCGTTTTCGTAGGTCGCATACGCAAAGACCTGACGTGTGATAACGGCTTGTCGTTCTGGCTGGTAAGCGACCAGATAAAGAAAGGCGCAGCCTTGAATGCCGTGCAGATTGCCGAGTATATGATGGCACACGCCCGATAAATATTATGATTGCATAAGACGGGGATGCGCTCTCAAAGTGCATCCCCGCCTTGTTTTGGGAGCATAAAGTGTGGCCGATTGTCCGTATTATTGTTACAAGACAGGTACGCCCGGCAAAAGCATCATGAAACATTTATTTCTGCCGCACTTGCTTTATCTTTTGCAAACGTAAACAGCGCCTCGGCAAAAAGCATAGGGAACCATTGCTTTTTGCCCTCGTTTACACTATCTTTGCCGGTTAAAAGATTGTTTTCATGTCGCGACCATTCATTACTATAAAAGGTGCCAGAGTAAATAACCTGAAAAATATAGATGTAGAGATACCGCGCAACGAGCTGACCGTGATAACGGGTCTGTCGGGTTCGGGTAAATCTTCGTTGGCTTTCGATACGTTGTATGCCGAGGGACAACGGCGTTATGTAGAGAGCCTGTCGGCTTATGCTCGTCAGTTTTTGGGTCGGATGAGCAAACCCGAGTGTGATTATATTAAGGGTATTCCGCCGGCCATTGCCATAGAGCAAAAGGTAAATACGCGCAATCCGCGTTCTACGGTGGGAACCTCTACCGAGATATACGATTACCTGCGCATGCTGTTTGCGAGAGTCGGGCATACCATTTCACCTATTTCGGGCGAAGAAGTGCGCCGTCACGATGTTGGCGATGTGATAAATTGCATGTTGTCGTATCCGCAAGGTACGCGCTTTGCTTTGCTTACACAGCTGTTATTGCCGAAGGGGCGCAGTTTGGTCGAGCAGTTGGGTGTGTTGCTGAAAGAGGGTTTCTCGCGGGTGGAACATAAGGGTGAATTTATACCCATAGAGCATATTCTCATGCAGGCCGAGGAGTTTCCCGTGGGAGAGCTTCGTCTGTTGGTAGATCGTATGGCCGTATCGGAGAGTGCTGCGTCGATAAGCCGTCTGACTGATTCGGTGGAAACGGCATTTTTTGAGGGCGGCGATGAATGTGTGCTGCAATTTCACCTTTCAGGAGAAATAAAAGAGTACCATTTTAGCAAGCGATTCGAGGCCGATGGAATAGAGTTTGAACCGCCGAGCGACTTGATGTTCAATTTTAACAGTCCGGCCGGTGCTTGCCCGCAGTGTGAAGGCTTCGGCAAGGTGATAGGTATAGACGAAAATCTGGTCGTGCCCAATAAAACGTTGTCGGTCTATGACGACGCTGTGTTGTGCTGGCGAGGCGAAAAGATGAGCGCATGGAAAGATGCCTTTATCTTGGCCTCCGAGCGTACAGGTTTCCCGATACATCGTCCCTACTACCAGCTTACCGATGAGGAGAAGTCTTTTTTATGGGAGGGTGCTCCCGGCGTGCATGGCTTGAATGATTTCTTTGCCATGCTGCAAGAGAACCAATATAAGATACAATATCGCGTGATGTTGTCGCGCTACCGGGGCAAGACCACGTGTCCGTTATGTCACGGGTCGCGCCTTAAAAAGACGGCATCGTATGTACAGGTGGCAGGCTATACCATCATGCAGTTGGTGCGCATGCCCATAGAGCGGTTGTGTACAATCTTTGCCGATATGAAACTGCCCGAGACCGACGAGAAAATAGCCGCACGGTTGTTGGTAGAGATACGCAGCCGTTTGCAATTCATGAAGGATGTCGGTTTGGGTTATCTTACACTCGACCGGTTGTCGTCGACTCTTTCGGGTGGCGAAAGTCAGCGCATCAATCTTGCCACATCGTTGGGTAGCAGTCTGGTGGGGTCGCTCTATATCCTCGACGAACCGAGCATAGGCTTACACTCGCGCGATACGGGGTTGCTCATCAAGGTGTTGCGACAGTTGCAGCAGTTGGGCAATACGGTGGTTGTAGTAGAGCATGACGAAGACATCATACGTACGGCCGATTATATCGTCGATATAGGTCCTAAGGCCGGACGCTTGGGTGGGGAAGTCGTATACCAAGGAGCTTTGCACCCCCTGCCCGAAGTCGATAAGAGTTATACCATAGGTTACCTGACGGGCAAATATGCAATACCTGTACCCGATTATCGCCGTAAATGGAACAATTATATAAAGGTGGAAGGTGCTGCCGAGAACAATCTGAAAAATGTAGATGTAAAGTTCCCGTTGCGAGCCATGACCGTGGTGACCGGCGTGAGCGGTTCGGGCAAATCTACGTTGGTAGGCACCGTGTTTTACCGGGCGTTGATGCACCACTTTGGCGAAGGAGGCGAGATGCCCGGTACTTTTGCACGTTTGTCGGGTGATGTGGCCATGGTGAAGGGTGTAGAGTATGTCGACCAAAATCCGATAGGCAAATCGTCGCGTTCCAATGCGGCTACTTATCTGAAAGCCTTTGACGAGATACGGAGGCTCTATGCCGAGCAACAGAGTGCCAAGCAGATGGGTTTCAACGCCTCTTATTTCTCTTTCAATGCCGAGGGTGGCAGGTGCGAAACCTGTAAGGGTGAGGGCGTGATAACGGTTGCCATGCAATTTATGGCAGATATAACGCTCGAATGCGAGAGTTGTCACGGAAAACGTTTCAAGCAAGAGGTGCTCGACATAGAGTATCGCGGGAAAAATATCAGCGATGTGCTGGATATGACAGTCAATCAGGCCATAGAGTTTTTCGGAGCTTCTAATGGTCTGTCCGAACGGCGCATCGTGAAGCGGTTACAGCCCTTGCAAGACGTAGGGTTGGGATATATTAAGTTGGGGCAGTCGTCGTCGACCCTCTCGGGCGGCGAGAACCAGCGTATCAAACTCGCTTTTTTCCTGAGCAACGAGCGGCAGGAACCCACGGTATTTGTATTCGACGAGCCTACTACGGGTTTGCACTTCCACGATATCAATACGCTGATGAAGTCGTTGAATGCGCTCGTAGAGCGCGGGCATACGGTTATCATCATAGAGCATAACCTCGATGTCATAAAGTGTGCCGATTATGTGATAGATATGGGACCCGAGGGGGGCGATGCCGGCGGTTATGTGGTATGTGCCGGTACACCCGAAGAGGTTGCCGCATGCCCCCGTTCCTATACGGGTCGCTATTTACGGGAAAAGTTGAATATGGCAGATAGTTGATTATGAGAAGGATATATATAATTTCGCTTTTCCTGTCGGTCGTCTGTTGTTGGGCGGTTGTGGCGCATACGTCGGTCTATTCGCCATCAGCCCGCATGGTGTTAGAGCATTTGCGGAATGGCGGGGGAAAATACCGTATGCCGGGTGTCGCCTCTGTCGCCGGCTTGCCGGCAACCATACAGACGCGCGATGCAGCGGCCTTGGAGGCTGTCGGTGTATCGATAGGTACGCAAGCTGCCGGCTGGGTTACGGCATGGGTGCCGTATGATAAGTTGGAGGCCATAGGCGAGATACCCGGGGTAACCTATATAACGACAGGCGATTTGGTATATCCTACACTCGATAAGGCTCTCGCAGATATAGGGTATGATGCTGTATGGAACTCGTCGGTATTGCCTATGCCTTATACCGGCAAAGGGGTGATAGTGGGAGTGGTCGATATAGGATTCCAGTGGGACCATGCCGCATTCCGGCGAGCCGACGGCTCTACTCGTATAGCTGTTGCATGGAACCAAAACGACTCTACCGGTACGCCTCCCGATGGTTATGCCTATGGCTCCTTGTTCGATACAGAAGAGAAGATATTGGCAGCGCATCCGTGTGTCGTAGAGACGCATGCCACGCATGTGGCGTCGATAGCAGCCGGAAGTTCTTTCGAAGGAAATCCCTACGGCGGTGTAGCTCGCGATGCCGAGTTGGTATTGGTAGATGCCTTGCATACTCCCGATGGCGGAATATATACCGAGGGGATTGTTGACGGTATAAATTTTATTTGCGATTATGCTGCCGGTGTGGGCAAGCCTTGTGTGATAAATTTAAGCATAGGCGGGACGTCGGGACCTCACGATGGCACATCGCCTTTCGACCAAATGTGCGACAGCCTGCAAGGAGCGGGGCAGCTTTTGGTGGGCTCAATGGGCAATATGGGTGCATACAACTATCATTTGGGTTACGACTTCGACAAGCAGCCCAAGAGTTTTCGTACTGGTTTCCGCCAGCAACGTCTCGTTTTGCCCGAGGTCGATATGTGGAGCGATGCCCCGGTGCGTTTTGCCATAGAGATATACGGGTATAACGACACAATGCCGAAGGCTACGACCGGTATGCTATCGGTGGCGGAAGGATGGCGCGACACGGTGTTGTTGTATGAAGATAAAGAGATATTGATAGAGGCGGCATCGGCATATAGCGAAGCTAACGGATTGTATAATACGCTGTTCAGCATGAGCGGAGTGACCGATATTCCCGGAGCCTTTTTCGTGCTTGCCGTCGAGGGCGAGCGCGGTCGTATAGATATGTGGAACAATGCACCGGCCAACACTTTCGATGACTTCGGACGTGATGATTGGTTGTCCGGCGACCGCGAGATGTCGCTCATGGAGGTGGGCGGCACAGGCCGCCGTATTACGTCGGTAGGAGCATACGTGACAAATACATCGGTGGCAGTACAAAATGGCGGCACATACAGCGTCGCCTATACCTTGCATGCCGTAGCTCCTTTTTCGAGCCGGGGATTTACCCGCGACGGCAGGATGAAACCCGAGGTAATAGCGCCGGGCTGTATCGTTACGGCGGCTTTCAATGAGGTGCTGGCGTCCGACCCTTCGAATTTCTTCTACGGTATGACCGCAGGAGAATTCCCCTTCGGAGACAAATTATACTATTATGGCGCTAATTCGGGAACTTCTATGGCATCGCCCATCGTGGCCGGTGTGTATGCTTTGTGGTTGGAGGCTTGTCCCATGCTCACACCCGAAGAGGCCAAAGCCGTGTTGCGTTCTGTTTCTACGACCGACGAATATACCGCAGACCCATCGAACGCCGGTTATGGTAAAATAAACCCGTATGCCGGGTTGTGCTATCTGTTGCAGGTGGGTGGCGTGGAAGTGACGCCGGCGGCGCAGCGGGCAAAACTTTATCCCTCGGTAGGTCGAGGCGAATTTGCGATAATGCCGACGGTCGATGCCGATGATGCTGTGATAGAGATTTATAACATGTCGGGTAGGCAGGTATATGGCAGCCGGATAGGACGTTGTACTGCCGGTGTCCCGGTGTCGGTGGCGATGCCCGACTCGCCCGGCGGCGTATATATTGTACGCTTGCAGTCGAGGCATTGGAGCGAAGTCTTCAAGTATGTCGTAAGAGGCGGCGAGGTCGGGATAAATTCGTTATGAAAACGTTTGCATAAAACCGATGCTAAAAAGTGGATATTCGAGTTGCTATTATTTTAATACAATATATACCTTTATATTCCTAAATAATATATAATGTTATGACGTTAACCTTTTGTATTCGATACCATACTTTGTGGGGAGAATCTATCGGAATTGTTTTTGATGGCGAAGAAAAGATACATGCCATGACCTACGACGATACCGATAGGTGGCAGATAGAGATAGAGTGTGAAAATAAAAAATCATTCCAATATAGATATGTAGTGTGCCGCGACGGAGTGCGTGTGCGTGAAGAGTGGTCGGGACATAGTGTCTCTGTGAGCAGTCATGTAGAGCATTGCCGTATCTATGATGCGTGGAACGATATTCCTGCCGGAAATGCGTTTTACAGTGCAGCATTTATCAAGAGTATTTACGCCCGGCGTTGCGGGTGGCGCGAGCCGTTGACAGCAGACCGCGGCAAGATACTGATGCAGGTGAAATCGGCTTCGGTACGGCCTGATGAAACGCTTGCCATCGTGGGCAGTTGTCCTGCGTTGGGTGAATGGGACGTATCGCGAGCTTTGCGGTTGGACGATTGTTCCTATCCGGTGTGGATGGTCTCTATCGATGCCGAGGAGGCCGGTGCAGCCTTTGAATATAAATTCATCATACTCGATGCCTTGACCGGAGCATTGAAGATGTGGGAGGCAGGAAGCAACCGTCGCTATGTAGCCGATAAGGGCGCTGCCGACGATGCCGTAGTGCTCTCGGGCTTGCAGATGAGCGATACCACCCATGTGTGGAGAGGTGCGGGAGTAGCCGTACCCGTTTTCTCGTTGCGCAGCGAGAAGAGTTTCGGCGTGGGCGATTTTGCCGACTTGCGGTTGCTGGTTGATTGGGCAGTCGCTACGGGGCAACGCATGATACAGGTATTGCCCGTCAATGACACGACGATGACTGGCACATGGCAAGACTCATATCCATATAGCGCCAATTCTATATATGCGTTGCATCCGCAGTATTTGCGCGTCGAAGAGGTGGGCGAGATAAAAGACCCCTCACGCAAAGCCTACTTCGAACAGCAAAAAAGAGAGTTGAATGCTTTGCCCGAGATAGATTACGAGCGGGTAAATAAGGTAAAGGGCGAGTATATTGCCGAGCTTTTCGAGCAACAGGGCGACAAAGACCTTGCCACAGAAGATTTCATGAATTTCTTTACGGCCAATAAACATTGGTTGTTGCCCTATGCGGCATATCGTACGTTGTGTGAAGAGTACCATACGCCCGACTTCCGTTGCTGGGGGGACTATGCTACCTACGACGAGGCGGCCGTTTCGCTCTTCGAGACTCCCGAGAGCCCCCATAGCCATACAATGCGTTTACACTATTTCACGCAATATCATCTGCAAAAGCAGATGAAGGCCACGCGTGCCTATGCCAATGGCAGGGGTGTGGTATTGAAAGGCGATGTGCCTATCGGTATCAGCCCTCGCAGTGCCGATGCGTGGGCTACGCCGAGTTATTTCCACCTCGACAGTCAAGCCGGTGCGCCGCCCGACGATTTCTCGGTGTTGGGACAGAATTGGTTCCTTCCCACGTATAATTGGGACGAGATAGCCAAAGATGATTATCGATGGTGGAAAGCACGCTTCAAAAAGATGGCGGAGTATTTCGATGCCTACCGCATAGACCATATATTGGGATTTTTCAGGATATGGGAGATTCCATGCAGTGCATTGCACGGACTGTTGGGACACTTTAATCCGGCCTTGCCTTTTACCTCCGAAGAACTCGAAGCGAGAGGGTTCCACTTCGATGCCGACCTATATACGCATCCCTATGTGCGCGATTATATGCTGGGCGAGATATTCGGGGATTACACCGATGAGGTGCGCCGCGAGTATCTTACGTCGTTGGGCAATGGTTGCTATGGGTTGCGCGAAGAGGTAGATACGCAGCAAAAAGTGGCTGCCCTGTTTGACGGGAAAGACGATGAGCATAGCACGACGTTACGCGACGGCTTGATGCAACTTCTGGATGAAGTGCTTTTTGTAGAGGCACCCATGAACAACGGTCGTTATCATCCGCGCATATCGGCCTCGCAGTCCTATATCTATCGCTCTTTGCCCGATTATCAGAAATATGCCTTCGATGCGTTATATACCGATTTCTATTACTATCGCCACAACGATTTCTGGTATCGCGAGGCGATGAAGAAGTTGCCTCCCCTGTTGTCGGCAACCGACATGCTGGTATGTGGAGAAGATTTGGGTATGATACCGCATTGTGTTCCTACGGTGATGTGGCAGTTACAGATTCTGTCGCTCGAAGTGCAGCGTATGCCCAAGGCGCAAAATGCTCTTTTCGGCGATACATGGAACTATCCCTATCTTTCGGTAGCTACTACATCGACACACGATATGTCGGGCATTCGCGGCTGGTGGGAAGAAGATCGTGCCCACATGCAAGAGTTTTATAACAACGTATTGGGTTTCGAGGGTGCCATGCCTTACTTCTGCGAACCCTATGTGTGTGAACGTATCATAGACCGGCACTTGGAGTCGCCGTCGATGCTCGTGGTATTGCCTTTGCAAGATTGGCTTTCGATGGACGGTACGTTGCGTCGCGAGAATCCGCAAGAAGAGCGCATCAATGTCCCGGCTATCAATCCTTATTATTGGCGCTACCGCATGCACCTCACCATAGAGCAACTGCTCGCGGCCACGGCATTCAATGACAAAATGCGGGAAAAGATAACGCATACGGGGCGATAAACCTTATTGACGTATGAGATAACAAGCCGCCTTGCCGCACGGGTGCAAGGCGGCTCGTTTTTTATG
Source organism: uncultured Barnesiella sp. (assembly GCA_944321085.1). GTDB lineage: Bacteria > Bacteroidota > Bacteroidia > Bacteroidales > Barnesiellaceae_A > Barnesiella_A. The sequence goes on along the minus strand of CALUJY010000010.1, from coordinate 63,224 downwards.
TCCGTTAGGCAGCTCTCGGCATTGTCTCTCTGTTGCCGCATGTGACGGAGATGACGACGGGGTGTGAGGCATTGTCGATGGCGTGAGTAGAGAAAGCGATTTTCTGAAAAAAACATAACGGCAAGAGCTCTATGGCATAAAAGCCTGTATAACGCTATGATTTGCCAATCTTTTCGTATCTTTGTCGGTCAATTGCCTAAATATCCGTAACAAAGGCATACCAAAGCAAAGAAAACAGAAATATATGAAACAGTACAATCTGCTGAATGTCGTAATGGGTTGGGTGGTATTTGTCGTAGCGGCAATCACTTATATCCTTACGTTGGAATCTACTGCAAGTTTTTGGGACTGCGGTGAATTTATTGCGTCGGCTTATAAGCTGGAAGTCGGTCACCCGCCGGGCAACCCTATTTTTATGTTGACAGCCCGCTTCTTCGCCAATTTCGCATCCGACCCGAGTCAGGTGGCTTATATGGTCAATCTGATGTCCGGCTTGTTGAGTGCAGGCGCCATCATGTTCCTCTTTTGGACGATTACCTATCTGGCAAAGAAGTTGATAGTAACCGAAGAAAGGCCTATGACGACCGCTCGGATGATAACGATACTGGGTTGCGGTCTTGTGGGAGCTTTGGCATACGCATGGAGCGATACGTTTTGGTTCTCGGCCGTCGAGGGCGAGGTATATGCCTACTCGTCGTTCTGTACCGCGGTGGTCTTCTGGCTCATTTTGAAGTGGGACAGCGTAGCCGACGAGCCTTATGCCAATCGTTTCTTGATTCTGATAGCTTATTTGATAGGCGTTTCCATAGCCGTACACCTACTCAACCTGTTGTGTATCCCGGCCATTGTTTTGGTATATTATTACCGCAGATTTAAGAATGTCAACGCCAAAGGCTCATTGATAGCCCTGTTGGCGTCGTTTGCCATCATCGTGCTGCTGCTTTACGGTCTGATACCGGGCTTTGTAAAGGTTGCCGGATTGTTTGAAATCTTCTGCGTCAATGTGCTGAAAATGCCTTATAATACGGGTGTGATTATTTATTTCTTCATCACGCTTGCCAGTATTTCGTGGGCTATATACGAGAGTTACAAACAGCGCCACGAACTCTATATCAAGTTGTCGTTCTTACTGAGCGTCGTATTGGTAGGAATACTCTTCATAGGCGATGGCATTTGGATAGGTCTGTTGCTGACAACTGCTTTGGTAGCTTATCTGCTGCTTGCCAAGAAGACACCTGTGATAGCCATGAATACGATAATGGCCGGGTTGTTGGTCATCTTCCTCGGTTATTCGTCGTATGCCCTTATCATCATACGCTCTACGGCCAATACGCCGATGGATCAAAACTCGCCGCAAGACGTCTTTACGCTTGCCAGCTATTTGGCTCGCGACCAGTATGGCGACAATCCGCTATTCTATGGCCGTACTTTCGCTTCGCAAGTGAAACGCGACGAGTCAGGCAAACCCGTTGTCAAAGAGGGCAAGAAAATTATGCGCCAAGTGGTGAAGACCGATGAAAATGAGCCCGACCGTTACATAGAAATAGGCCGTGAGGAAGAGTATGTATATGAAGATGAGTTGAATATGCTCTTCCCCCGTATGTATAGCGAGAAACCCAATCATATAAGTGCCTACAAGGAGTGGAGTGGTTTCAAAGGTCACAATGTGACCGTGAATACGCCGCAAGGACCGAAGACGGTGAAAAATCCTACTTTCGGCGAGAACTTGCGTTTCTTCTTGGATTACCAACTCAATTATATGTATTGGCGCTATTTCTTGTGGAACTTTGTAGGTCGCCAGAACGATATACAAGGTCACGGTGAAGTAGATAAAGGTAATTGGATAAGCGGTATAAAGTTTATCGATAAATTTATAGAGGGCGACTCTACCTATCTGCCCGACGATATGAAAGATAATCCCGGTCGTAATGTATTCTACTTTATGCCGTTGATTCTGGGATTGATAGGTTTGTTGTTCCAAGCCTATTCGGGCAAGCGCGGTATCGAGCAGTTCTGGGTAGTATTCTTCCTTTTCTTCATGACGGGTATAGCCATTGTGTTATACCTCAACCAAACTCCCTACCAGCCGCGTGAACGCGATTATGCCTATGCCGGGTCGTTCTATGCCTTTGCCATTTGGATAGGTTTGGGCGTTGCTGCCATAACTCGTTTCTTGGAGTGGGTGATGGAGAAGTGCAAGGTAGAGAATCGTACTGTCGTTGCCGTGGTGGCTGTGTTGCTCTGCATGGTGGTGCCCCTGCAAATGGTGAGCCAAACATGGGACGACCACGACCGCTCGGGGCGTTATGTAGCACGCGACTTCGGTATGAACTACTTGTCGAGTGTCGAGCCCAATGCCATTCTTTTTACCAATGGCGATAACGATACTTTCCCCTTGTGGTATGCACAGGAGGTAGAAGGCTATCGTACCGACGTGCGCGTGTGCAACCTCTCGTATTTGCAGACCGATTGGTATATCGACCAAATGAAGCGTCCCGCTTACGAATCGGCTCCGCTGCCCATCTCGGCCACTCCCACGATATATGCTTACGACAAACGTGCATATAACTATGTAATACCGCGTGTGGAGGATTCGCTGACGGTGCGCGAGGCTCTTAACTTCTTGTATAGCGATGAGGCGTGGACCAAAGAGTTGCCATCGTATGGCATGATAAATCACTTGCCTACCAACAAGCTCTATATCCCCGTTGACCCGGCGGTAGCCCACGATAGTGCTGGCGTACCCGATAAGTATATCGACAAAATAGTCGATAAGATAGTGCCCAACTTCGCCGGAAAAACCGGATTTACGATGAGTGAGATAGCGTCGTTAGACCTTATCAATACCAACATAGAGCAGGGTTGGAAACGTCCTGTATATTTTGCCGTGACAGTCTCCAATAGCCTATATTTGGGTCTTGACGACTATTTCGTGCGTACTGGTATGGCATATCACTTGGTTCCTGTGAAGAACGAAGGTATGGGTGTGGATACCGAACGGATGTACGATAACATGATGACTAAATTCAAGTGGGGCGGTTTGGATAAGGCTACGCCTGAGCATCCTCTCTATTTGGACGAAAACGTGCGCCGTATGTGTCAAACGATACGTCTCATGTTCTCGGAGCTTGTAAACAGTCTCATAGAAGAGGGCGAGAACGAAAAGGCGCTTGCTGCTCTCGACTTTGTGATGGAGAAAATCCCGGGATGGCAGGTGCGTCACGATTTGGCATCGATGCAGATGGCCGAGTCGTACCTGAAATTGGGCGCCAACGATAAAGGACTTGTCTTGTTGCGTGACATCGTGGGCAACTCCATACAATATATGCGTTGGTACCAGACGCTTACTCCGTCGCAGTTGCGGTCGGTAGGCGATTATAACCTTCATGCTTATATCATACAAGCTGGTTTGACAATGCTGGTAGAAGCTGGTATGCAAACCGAGGCTGAGCAGATTATTGCCGATGCGCAAGCATCGGGCTTGGCCATGTAATGGATAAAAAATAAGTCGCGGCGGTGTGTCGAATTGAAAAATCGGGCACGCTGCCGCTTTTTTACAATATCCGACGATGTTTATAGAACGTCCTCCCTATCCGTATCGCATGCTTTTCCCCGAGGCTATCTGGCGCATGCCGCAAGTGCGCAAGACGGTATATCTCACCTTCGACGATGGCCCGGTGCCGCAGGTAACTCCATGGGTACTCGAAGTATTGGCGCGTTATGGCGTACGTGCCACTTTTTTTTGCGTGGGAGATAATGTGGCGCGCAACCCGCGTTTGTTCGATATGTTGCGTGCCAACGGGCATCAGGTGGGCAACCATACCATGAGCCACGTGCAGGGAATAAAGATGAGTACCGACGCATATTTGCACAATGTATCGAAAGCCGACGATTTGATAAAAAGCCGTCTCTTCCGTCCTCCGCACGGACATTTGCTGCCTCGGCAATCGGCCGCCCTGCAAGAGCGATATACTATTGTGATGTGGGATGTGGTGACACGCGATTACAGCCGCCATCTGACGGGTGAAGATGTTGTCGCCAATGTACAGCGATATGCCCGTAATGGTTCTATTATAGTATTCCACGACTCCATCAAAGCCGAGAAGAACCTGCGTTATGCTTTGCCGCGTTCCTTGGAGTGGCTGCTCGATAATGGATTTCTCTTCGATACTCTCTGACTATACCGCCGCTATCCGTGCCGAGGCACGGAAGTTGGGTTTTGCCGCGTGCGGTTTTGCCCCTGTTGGCGATGTGCCTGCCGGGGTGATGGCTTCTTGGCAAGGGTGGATAGAGGGCGGCAAACATGCCTGTATGTCCTATATGGAACGATATGGCGAGGTGCGGCGCAATCCTGCCATGCTGCTCGATGGCGCGAATACGGTGATATGCGTAGCTATGAATTATTGTCCTTCCGACGAGTTGCCGCAGGGTCATCCGCGTTTTGCCTATTATGCCTATGGACAGGATTATCACGAGCTGATGCGCGAGCGATTGGGCGAGCTTGCAGCGTTTATGGAGCGTATGACCGAGTGCCGCAATAGGGTATGTTGCGATACGGCTCCCCTCTTTGAACGTTATTGGGCGACACGTGCCGGAATAGGATTTATAGGTCGCCATACGCAGTTGATAGTACCCGGTGCGGGTAGTTACTTCTTTTTGGGAGAAATTCTTACCACTTTGTCATTGCCTTCTACGCAACCTGTTGCAGGCAGTTGCGGCGACTGTCGTCGTTGCATAGAGGCATGTCCTACTCATGCAATATGCGACAATGGTACTCTCGACACACGTCGGTGTTTGTCGTGTCAAACCATAGAGAATCGCGGCGGGCTTCCTGTCGATGTGATACCGCGTTTGGGTATGCGCGTTTATGGTTGCGATACCTGTCAGCAGGTGTGTCCCTATAACGAAGGGGCTTTGCCTACGCAAGAGGCGGCATTGCAACCCTCCGACGAGATGAAGGAACTCTCTTATGAGCGATTGAAAAACCTTTCTCGCGAAGAGTTTGCCAGCATATTCCGTCATTCGGCTGTCAAACGCGTGAAGTATGAGGGATTGATGCGTAATGTCAATGCCCTCAATCCTGCTCTATTCGAGCCCCGGGATAAGGGTACCGATGAACCGAGTGGTAATGCGTAATTATTTCGAGATACTTTTGCATTCGGAAAGAGAGCTGCCGCCGGCTCTCTTTTTGGCGTAAATAGGGAAGGTCTTTACTACAATTATTCTGTCAGCTTATCGCGCAACGCCGTGACACTCTCGTGCAGCAAAGGATGTATCCATTGAGGAGCTATTTCGCAAAGCGGGTCGAGAACGAAGCGTCGCAGGTGCATTCGCGGGTGCGGGATAATAAGCTCGTCGGTTTGCAATATCATGTCGTCGCAGGCGATGATGTCGATATCGATACTGCGGTCGCGATAAGAACCGTCGGGATTGCGATGCGTAAGGCTGCCCAGCGAATGCTCTATCTCACGGGTTGTTACGAGCATTTCGACCGGCGATAGATTGCTGCGCAATGCAACGGCAGCATTAAGAAAAGGGTGGGGCGAGTCGAAGCCTTCGGGGGCTGTCTCGTAGAGCGACGACACAGCCTCTATCTCACCGGCACGTATGCATAACTCGGCAATGGCGTGCATGATATAAGATTTCCTTTCTCCTATATTCGAACCTAACGCGATAAGAAAAAGTTTCATATAAATATTGCTTATATAATATTGTAGAGCCTATTTTCTGTTGCAAAGTTAACAAAAAAATAATTTCTCATAAATCTTTGGTGATATAAAATATTTGTTTATCGCATAAAAATAGCGCGTCGGAAAGTGGCATATAATATGGAAAAGTTATACCTTTGCCCCCGTTATTCGCGTAGTGATATGACGCGTCGTTTGAAGTGTAATTCTATTCCCAAGGAGATTGTATGGAAACAGATACGATAACCATCGTGAAGAGGGATGGCTCGCGCCAGCCTTTTTCCCTCAGTAAAATAGTGCGTGCCATAGAGAAGGCATATCGTGCCGGAGGCATTACCGATGATTTGACTGTGATAGAACAGGCTGCCGAGCGTGTCGCACAAAAAATCACTACGGACGAGGTGACGGTAGAGCAGGTGCAGGATTTGGTAGAACGGGAGTTGATGCGTGTCAATCCCGATATTGCCAAGCGTTATATTATATATCGGGAGTGGCGCACGATAGAGCGCGATAAACGCACCTCTATGAAGCATGTGATGGATGGTATTGTGGCCATAGAGAAAAACGACATCAATTTGGGTAATGCCAACATGTCGTCGCATACGCCGGCCGGTCAGATGATGACCTTTGCTTCGGAGGTGACCAAAGATTACGCTTATAAATATCTTGTGGGCGTGCGTTATGCCCGGGCGCATAAGAATGGCGATATACATATTCACGACCTCGATTACTATCCGACGAAGACAACGACCTGCACGCAATACGATTTGGATGACCTGTTCAGCCGGGGTTTCCATACGAAAAACGGTACGGTGCGTCCGCCGCAATCGATACAGAGCTATGCCACGTTGGCTACTATCGTGTTCCAAACCAACCAGAACGAACAACACGGAGGGCAGGCGATACCCGCTTTCGACCATTTCATGGCGCCGGGTGTGATAAAGAGTTTCAGGAAACACCTTGCAGATAATATCGCTTTTCTGGCCGAGTTGAAAGGTTTTTCCGATTCGCTCGATTTGAAAGAGTCGTTGGGCGGTCTGGTACATACCATTGTCGAGGAAGAGAAGCAGTCGCAGGCCGTAGCGGCCATGTTGCAGGAGAAAGGTTTGTCGCTCACTCCCGACGAGATGCACTCTGTGTGGCAACATAGCTACGAGTCGACACGCAAAGATACGCATCAGGCGATGGAGGGGTTGATACACAACCTCAATACAATGCATTCGCGAGGGGGTAACCAAGTGGTGTTCAGCTCTATCAACTACGGTACAGATACTTCGGCCGAGGGGCGTATGGTCATGCAAGAGCTGTTGTCGTCGACTGTCGAAGGGCTGGGCAACGGAGAGGTACCTGTTTTCCCGATACAGATATTCAAAGTGAAGGAGGGCATCTCCTATTCCGATGCCGACTACGAAAAGGCAATGGCCGATATGGAGGGCGCTATGAGCGGTAAGATTACGTTCGAAGCTCCTAACTTCGATTTGCTGTTGAAGGCATGTTACACAACCTCTACCTCGTTGTTCCCCAATTTCCTTTTCTTAGATACCGAGTTCAACCGGAACGAAGCATGGCATGCCGACGACCCTGACCGTTTCCGTTACGAAGTGGCTACGATGGGTTGCCGCACCCGTGTTTTTGAGAATCTGCACGGAATAAAAAGTTCGTGGGGGCGGGGGAATCTTTCGTTTACCTCGATGAATATGCCGCGATTGGCCATAGAGGCACGACGCGAGGCCGAGGAGTTGCATCCTTACGACGACAAACACGTTGTCAGACGCGAGGCGCGTATCATCTTCTTGGAGAAGGTGCGCACGATGGCTGCCATGATAGCAGAGCAGTTGTATGAGCGTTATTGTTATCAACGTACTGCGCTGGCCTGCCAGTTCCCCTTTATGATGGGCAACGATGTGTGGAAGGGAGGCATGAAACTTGCCCCCGATGAGCAGGTTGGCGACGTCTTGTTGTCGGGTACGTTGGGTATAGGTTTTATAGGCGGGCACAATGCTATGGTGGCGATATATGGCGAAGGTCATGCGCACAACGACGAGGCATGGCAGACCCTGTACGATGCCGTGTCGGTGATGAATGCCGTTGCCGTGGAGTATAAACACCGTTACGGGCTCAACTACTCGGTGTTGGCAACGCCGGCCGAAGGTTTGTCGGGACGCTTTACGAAGATAGACCGCCGCATCTATGGCGTGATTCCCGGCGTGACCGATCGAGACTATTATGTCAACTCTTTCCATATCGATGTGAAAGAGCCGGTGAGCATCGTCGAGAAGATAAAGCGCGAGGCGCCGTTCCATGCCATTACCCGTGGCGGACACATCACGTATGTAGAGCTCGATGGCGAGGCCAAGAAAAATGTAGTGGTGATACTGAAAATCGTCAAGGTGATGCACGACGAAGGTATTGGTTACGGGTCGATAAACCATCCCGTAGATACCTGCCGTAGTTGCGGGTATAAAGGTGTGATATATGGCAGTTGTCCCGTGTGTCACAGCGAAGATATTTCGCGGATGCGTCGTATCACCGGTTATCTTACCGGCAGTCTCGAAACATGGAACTCGGCCAAGCAGGCCGAGGAGCGCGACCGCGTAAAACATAACCGATGCAAGGGCTCAACATTCTGAATGTATTTCCCGAGACTATAGCCGACGGATACGGGCTGCGTTATGCCATCTACCTTGCCGGTTGTCGTCATGCCTGTCCCGGATGTCACAACCCCGATAGTTGGCGTGCCGATGCCGGTCAGCCGCTGACCGATGCCATATTAGAGCGTATCATCCGAGAAATCAATGATAATATTTTGCTCGACGGTATCACGCTTACGGGCGGAGACCCTTTCTATAATCCGGCAGCACTGTATGAGTTGTTGGAGCTTCTTAAACGAGAGACCCACCAAAATATATGGTGCTATACCGGTTATACGTATGAGCAACTGTTGCGCGACGAGGCGTTGTGCCGTTGCTTGCAGTGGATAGATACGCTTGTCGACGGCCGATTTGTAGCTTCGTTGCACGACCCCGCATTGCTGTTCAGGGGGAGTAGCAACCAGCGCATTCTGCATCTCGAACCCGGAGGGTACGCTGTGACAAGCGAGGGCGGATATATGCCTTGACGAGACAGCTTGTCGTTCAGGCGTAGCTGTGTAGCCCGCCGAGGAAAAAGTTTACGCCTAAGTAAGTGACTAATACGCACAAGAAAGCAATCACGGTAAATCGATGGAAAAACATGTGACGTTGCAAGGCCGGCAGCGAAGTCGTATGTAATGCAGCCGAGTAGACGAGCAACGTAATGAGTGCCCATACCTCCTTGGGGTCCCAGCCCCAATAGCGTCCCCATGAGACATTCGCCCATACGGCACCGATGAAGATTCCTGTTGCCAACAAAAATATTGCCGGATAGAGCATGATGCGGCTCAGAATATACAATCGTTCTATCGATTCGTCGTTTGAGGGGTGGGTGCCGTGTATGATGATGGCTGTCGCCCCGTTGAACATGGCAAAGGCAAATAAGGCATAAGCCATCATAATAGTGGCGACGTGTATGCTCAATAGTGGTGACGATAATACCGGCATAAGTTGTGTGATGGGCGGATTGGCTTCGCCGAGCATTGCTACAAGTAATGCAAAACCGCATAGCAGGAAGCCGAAAGGCAGCAGCATGTCGAATCGTCGGTGAAACGTCATGGATAATATCAGGGAGCAGGCGGCCATGAGGTGCATCGTCTCGAAACCGTTCGAAGCCGGGAAGTGCCCGCCTACAATGCCCCTCAATACCATTACGGCAAGAATGTACAGTAAGGCGATGAGCATAAGCGTGACGAGCAGTCGGTTTGCCCACGACGGCTTTTTATGCTTGCCGTGCGAAAAGTACCGGCAGTAGAAGGCAAATGCTGCCATACCTATTATAAGGCATCCTATGGCTACGAACGATGTCGATGCCATTGCATTGTAGAGCTTTTCGGCACGGAAGCGGGTATTGCTTGGCAGAAAGCCGTGAGCCTCCTTTTCTTGGTATTTTAGTGTTTTGGCAATCAATGAGTCTACGGTGGCGAAATCTCCTTTTGTCACATGTTCGGCCATATAGTTCATGCAATAGCGTATAAATAGCCATTGCTCGTAGGGCATCGATGCCGGTAAACGATCTGAAACAGAAAGCCATACAGGAGGAATGCTGTCGTTTTCGCGATAAGGGAAAATCTTGAAGATATAGCCCGAGCAGGCCAACCTTGCAAGGTTGGCCTGCTCGTCGGCTTCGCGTATGCCACGCAGGTCATGCGCTTTTGTCTCTTCTTGTTGAGCCGAAGTCAGTTTGTAACCCTCGTTATCGAAGAAGCCGACCAAAGAGGTATATTTCCCTTGCATATCGAGCATTTGCCTTACTTCTTTGCTTTTGATGCGTATCATGGGTTCTTCCTTCCATTCGTTGTAGTAGAAAAACCATCCTAAGAGAACTTGTTCGGCACTCATGCCCCGATACGATGGTTTGCCGTATAGTTTGGTAGTAAAGTCGCGAGCCAATGTTTGCAGCGGGCATACGCGGTCGTTGTAATAGATATACAGGTTCCCCATTTTCTCGGCGATATTCGGGGGGAGGGTTGGCGGCAGCTCGTCGGCGTGTGCCGGTATGTATGGAGCTGCGGCCAAAGCGGCGCATACCGTAAATTTGCGCAAGGCAGGATGGTGCAGCAAGCCGCGGAAAGAACTTTTGCTGTCGAAGAAAAACAGTAGCATGGCGAGCAGCAGCATGGCATACCCGGTGTAGGTGATGGCGATGCCATAGGGGTCGTAAGAGAGTTGCAACGTGCAGCCTTTGCCGTCGGAATCGTAGGTCGATGGGTTGAAACGGTAGTTGTGGTAACTGTATATGCGGTTCATCGACGTCTCGCCGTGATAAACAGCGTTACCGTCGTATATGGTGAGTGAGCCGATAAAATCCATGGGAGCAAGCGTCCCGTGATAGTAGGCGAGCCGGAAGTCGTCGAGGGCGATACCGAAAGGTAGAACTCCCTCGCTGCCATGGCGTGTGCGATAGATATATGATGGCTTGTCGCCCTGTCGCAGGTGTATATTACCCTGTATGCCGTCGATATGCGTTGTGAGAGCGCCGGTGAGAATGACGACGAAAGAGAGGTGCAGTAAAAATACGGGCTTGCGTTTCGTCATTTTGCGGGCTATGAGGTAAAGCAGCGACGATGCCGTTACAAGAGCCCATAGTGTGACGAAAAGAGGAGAGCTGTAAATGTGAGATGAGACAAAATCTGTCCCGAAAACATGCTCTATGATGGTGGCTGCCATAAGTACGAGTATGGTCAGTGCCGTCGTTCCGAAACAGATATTGCGTAGGAGTATGACGTTTTTTGTCATGATGGTGAGGCTTGGGTTAATCGGAAACAGGAGGCATACTGCCTTATGCTGAGATCGGCAATATGTCTCCTGCGGTGAAAGGTGATATTATCGCTTAGGCATCAGATAGAATCTATAAATTTTACGATGGCATCGCGGTCGGCTTTGGGAAGGTTGCGGAATGCTTCGACACTCCAACGGGCATCGCTTTGCGGATTACCGTGCCACATGATGGCCTCTATAACGTTGCGGGCACGGTTGTCGTGCAGGCGGTCGGCGGTGACCGAGCCGGTGCACATTTGGTGCAACCCGCGTCCCCATAAAGGTGTGGTGCGGCACCAACCGGTACGTATGTCGTTCTTCATGTGCAGTTTATGTTGTATGAGGTCGGAGTAAGGCCAGATGGTTTGTCGGGGATAGCGAGGCAGACGATTGTCGCCGCGGGCGAAAAATCCGTTAGGGTCGTAATAGTTGTCGTCGCCGGTAGTCCACGAGGGTCGATGGCAATAGGCACAACCTATCTCCTCGAAGAGTTCCTTGCCGCGTGTTACGGTAGAGTTGTCGATATTGCGTACGGCCGGGACAGCCAGCCCGCGATGCCAAACCATAAAGTCGATGTAGTCTTCGTCGTCCATCTCGACATCGAGTTCTTTCGACGACAAGTAGGCTGCAATGGCCGTTGCTATCGATTCGCTGTCGGAGTAGTCGGCGGCGTGCCATGTCGGGTGGTTCCGTTCAGGGTCGAGCCTTTCAATGTAGTCGCGGTATCCGGCTTGCACTTCGGGGTCGTAAGCCGAGGCCTTTACCCAAGAACTGCCGCCGAATTTGGTTTTGTCGTCGCCCTCGGCATTGGCAAAATAGGTGTCGAGGTAGTGATAGCGGCGGTTGCTGCGTGTAACGTTGGGTATGTTCCACATGGCGTTTGCTCCGGCGGCATCTTGCAGCGGGCCGCGGCTGAGTGCGTAGGTAAAACGGAAAGGGTGTTGCTCGCCGGCGGCGTCGAACCCCGGCGCTACATCGGTAGCTTTGGTGTTGCTGTATTGTTTTACCCACTCTCCGTTTCGGAAAAATGCCGGATTGATACCGTTGGGCAGGAAGCCGTCGCGTTCTTCTTTGGCATATTGGGCTTTGAGGTCTTCGTCGGAGATGGCGTCGAGCAATCCTGTGCCGTAAATACCTATGGTAGATTCTAACAACACCTCGTAGTTGCCTAAGTCGGTTACTACACCGCGGTTGTAGGCATAGACAGCGTCGGGCGACATGGTTACTTCGGGGTATTCGAGGTCGTAAGTCTCACCGTCGGGAAAGCGGTTGTTCCACTCGTCGGTATATTTTTGCCATGTGATGATGACCTTTGTCTCGTCGAGCGGCGCTTTGAAAGGTTCGATGGCGTGCCCTTGCGGCATACCGGTGAGCCAACTTACATACTGGTCGTTGTCGGGGTTATAAACGACCAACAGGCAGCCGTTCCCGATAGATGAAGTCTCGAAGAAGCCGTCGGGATTGCGTTTGCCATGACCATATCCCGGGTGGCAATGGATACACGAACTGCGTACGTATGCTGGGCCTAAACCGCTGCGTACGCCGCTATGGTTCGACATGTACATGTGCTCAAAGAGAGCCTCGCCGTTTTTGAATCGGCGGTTCATTTCGCCATCGGCTTCTACCACCGGGGTAGGTTGTTCGTAGGCATTGGATGTACTCAGATACGCAGTGCCTAATTCTCCACCAGCGTAATACCAGTCGGGCAACTCTTCTGTCGATGGGGTGGGAGTCGGAGGCAACTCTTCTTCCTTGCAGCCGCATAAAATATATACAGTAAGAAGGGAATATATGCAGTAACGGATTTGTTTCATGCTATTTATTGGAATGATGGTTCTGTGTAATAACAGGTTCGTAATGGATATGATAAACAGCCGGTTGCTGATTGTTCAACCGGCTGTTTGGTCGGGATTAGTTTTGTAGCAGAGTGGTATTGACTTTGGCCAAGGCATTCGACAGATTGCCAAGGCTTTCCATGGCTGCATCGGCTTCGTTACCGGTGGCATGATTGGCAAAGGGCTCGGGGATAGCTTCTATTTTGGAGATACATTCGTCGATGAGATTGCGTACCTGTGTGTCTACGTCGGGAGCCACCGTTGCAATGTAGTCACTTACAGAAGATGTGTTATCGATGCCTTCGTAGGCATTGCGTACGCTGCGGATGTTATCGGCGAAGTCAACCACCGAATTGAGCGCATAGGGCGATTCTATGTAACTTTTGTCTTCGGTACTTGTGCCACTGTTGGGGCGGCCTATCTTTTGCGTGTTTACTTCGTCTACAATATCTATGCAGCCTTGTATGAGCTGTTGCGCTGCGAGCGTGAGGCTTTGGTAGCTGCTGCCGGCACGTCCGGCATTCTTCATATCCTCGCCATAGTTGCGTGTCGGTTCTAATTCGGCCTCCGTAAGTATATTTTGCTTTTCAGCGGTAATGTTGCTCATCCCCGCCCAAGAGGCTTCTAACCGCACGCATTGGTTGCGCAAGTCTTCGGCAACGGCCGCCATATATATCATGTGGTTGTCGGTTACTGTTGTTCCGTCGTCGAAAGGATGGCTTAGGTTGCGCGGGCTGCTTGTAAGCCCGTCGGACGATAACTCATAAATCATGTATTCTATGGCATGAAACCCGAGCAGGCCGTAACCGAGGTTGGCGCTTACCCATTCGGCTCCGCCATTGCCTATGTTTTGCATCATAGAGCTGTTGCTTAGAAGGGCAACGAGAGCCGTGCGGTCGAGAGGCCACGAGTCGATATGAGGGTCTATGTTGTAATCGGCAGCTGCACCGTAGAGCCATGCTTCGCTGAGTTCCCATGCTTCACGCGACGCCGTCCAGTGTTGGCAGGCCAATGAGATGTGGTTATTGGCTGCATCTATGTCGCCTGCGATAAAACAGTCGCGGGCTTGCCCGCAGAGGTTGCTCAACAGGATGGCTTCATCGGCCATGGTTTTGTAGGTCGGTATTACGGCATTGTCGACGTATGCCGTGATAGCTGCTTGTAAGGCCGTATCTTTTGTGTCGGTCGGAGCAGGCGGTTCGTTGTTGTTCTCGGAGCAAGCCTGAATAGCTGTTAACAGAATTGTTGCCGTGGCTATTGCCCCGAGAGATTGCATGAATTTTTTCGTGTGGTTCATCTTATAAAAATTTATGTTAGACTATGTTGAATGAGCTATTTTGTGAAGAATCCGGCGTATGCGATACCTATCGAAACGGCTGGTTCGTTGTTGTAGGGGGCTTTCAGCAATCCTATCGAGTATTCTCCTTTTATGACGATTTCTTTCAACGGGTAGTAGTTGATGCCGGCTGCAATACGGCTGCGACCGCAATATTCGTAGAGCGGTGTTGAGGTTTTGTACATCGAATCGTAGTAGTCGTAACGACCGAAGAGATAGAATTTTTGACCTCTCTTGCTGAGCGACGGTATATGTGCGAAGATATTATACCCGGCTTCGAGGCCCCCGGCGATAGCTGCCGAAGCGACTGTTTGGTGTGACGATGGCGAGTTTTGGCTCATGTTGGCATTGGCTTTTGAGATAGCCTCGGCATCGCTGAGGTAGCCGTAGTCGAAGTTGCCGCGTACAATGCAGTTGTAACCTGTGTAATTGAAGTCGAAAGCTCCTATGGCAACCGTACCTTTGACCCCTTTGTAGCGTGTGTTGTCTTTATTTCCGCTCAGCGTATTGCTGAAAGAGTTGCCAACGTAGCCGCTCAATGAAAGGCGTAATCCCTTGACCGAGTAGTTGTCGATACGGAAAGCCCCGGCTACGGCATTCCCTATCTTAAATTCGTAAGGGCTTCCCGAGCCATCGTGTATCCAGCCCATACGCCCGAAGCGGTCGGAGTCGAGTCCCGGGATGAGAAGAACTTCATATCGCCAGTCGCCGGCGCGACCCCAAACGCTGATACCTGTTTCGTGCCATGTGCAGGGTAGTATGGTGTTCTCTCCCTCGGGACGGTAGACGCCGAAAAATTCGGTAGGCATGTGGTGTTGGTTGGTACCGCCAACGGGCACGATGATGTGTCCTATACGGATATTGAGTTGAGGAAAAATAGATTTTTGTATCCAGAATTGTTCCAACGCGACCTCGCCGCCGCGTTCTATTTCGCTTTCATATTCGCCGGCTTCCTCTTCTTCTATCTCTATTGCAGCTTCGGTACCCCCATGCTCAAATTCTATCTCGCTGCCCATAGTCCAGCCTTTGCCGAAATCATATCCGAGGTAAATCACGACGTGGGGTAAATCGAAGCGTCCGTGTGTCTCGTTTTTATAATTTTCGGGATAGAGGTAACGGGTGTATTTGTCGCTATAAAAGTTGTAGCTATATACCGCCTCGCCGTAGCCTCCTACGGTGAAACGCGATAGAATTTGTGCTACTTTGGTTGTCTCTTTCGTATTTTCTGATTGGGGAGTGAGGTCGTTATTATCGGCATGGACAGGCATGAGAGCCGTTGTCAGTCCAAGGATGAGGAGCAAGGCTTTTCCTTTCATTCTTTTGCAATTTGTATTATTTTGTTGCAAAAGTATAAGCGTTTATGGGGCTGAACAATCCCTATTAGTTGGTAAAAAAGAGTTGTCAAATCGCTATTTGTAACGATATGATGTGGAATTACTTCTGTATGTGGCTTTCGAAATGTGGTGATATGCTAATAAAACGATAATCCCAAACCTACTGTCGGGTTTGGGATTATCGGACAAGTATCGTAATGTTATAGTGTCGGTAGGTGCTTACACTGCAATGGGGCGCGATAGAAAAGGTGGTGCGTATTATTTGCGGCGTTTGCGCGGTGTCGTTTTCTTAGAGAAGATTTCGTAGTTATATCCGTTTTGTTTGGCCTCTTTTCGGGATGAGCGGTCTTTGTGCCTGTCGTAGGCGGCCGTACGGGCACTCTTGTTTTTGGCCTTTTCCCAACGGTTTTTCTTGTCGATGCCATATTTCTTGTCGGGATTGGCTATCTCGGCATAAACCCGGTTACCGAAGAAATCGGCATGTTTGAGTGCCGCGATTACCTTTTGTGCGGCTTTCTCCTCCACGTCTATGAGCGAATAATCGGCAAAAAGGTCTATCCGGCCTATGTTGATGCGTCCCGGTACGTTGCTGTTAATAAGCTCTATAAGGTTGGCCGGGAAGCAGCCCGATGCACGGCCTTGGTTGACAAAGAGCCGGGCAAATCCGCGTTCGGCAACGCACGAGCCTTTTTCGCGTTTTGCCCCTTCGTTTTTCTTTGTCTTCTCTTTCTCCTTCCGCTCGCGAGGAGCTTCGTCGGGCAGGTCTATGTCGGGGGCATCGCGGTAGTATTCGAGGAGGCGGTTAAATTCGAGCGAAACGAAGCGACGGATGAGGTCTTGCTCGTCGAGCCACGAAAGGCGGCGGAAGATGGGCGGCAACAGCGGTTCTATCTCCGACTCGTTGATTTCTACCTTTTCTATGCGATCGACCCAGTTGAACAACTGTTTCTCACATATCTGTTGCCCCGACGGGATGTGCTCGCGCTCAAATTTCTTTCCTATTATTTTCTCTATGGCGCGTATCTTGCCTTTCTCGCGGCTGTGTACGATAGATACCGATATGCCCGATTTGCCGGCACGTCCTGTACGTCCGCTGCGGTGAGTATAAGTTTCTATATCGTCGGGCAGTCCGTAATTGATGACGTGTGTGAGGTCGGTCACGTCGAGCCCGCGCGCCGCAACGTCGGTAGCGACGAGCAGTTGCAGGTTGCGCAGACGAAATTTTTGCATCACAATGTCGCGTTGTGCCTGCGAGAGGTCGCCGTGCAGGGCGTCGGCATTGTATCCGTCGGCGATGAGTGCGTCGGCAATCTCTTGTGTCTCACGCCGGGTACGACAAAATATGATACCGTATATATTGGGGCAAAAGTCGGCAATGCGTTTAAGGGCAAGATACTTGTCTTTGGCCGATACCATATAATATACGTGCCGTATGTTTTCGGCACCTTCGTTTCGGCTTCCTACGACAATCTCTTGCGGGTTGTGCATGTAGTTGCGGGCTATCTGTTCTACGCCTGAGGGCATTGTGGCCGAGAAGAGGAGCATTTTACGTTCTTCGGGGATGAACGACAGTATTTCGTTGATGCTGTCGAGGAATCCCATGTTGAGCATCTCGTCGGCTTCGTCCATGATGACGGTAGAGATTTTCTCTAACGACACGCAATGGCGTTTTACGAGGTCGATAAGTCTGCCCGGTGTAGCCACTACGATATGAGTGCCTTTGCGCAGGGAGCGTATTTGTACCTCGATGCTTGCGCCGCCGTAGACGGGTGTGATGCGCAGATTGTCGAGGTATTTCGAGTAGTCGGCGAGGTCGTCGGCTATTTGCAGACATAGCTCACGGGTCGGTGCAAGGATGAGGGCTTGCGGGTAAAGGTCGTTTATGACGATGCGTTGCAACAGCGGTAGCCCGAAAGCTGCGGTTTTTCCTGTTCCGGTTTGAGCCAAAGCGATGAGGTCGGTATCTTCTCTGAGCAGATGCGGGATGACTTGTTCTTGTACGGGCATGGGCGTTTGGTAGCCTAACTCTTCGATGGCTTTCAGGATGGGAGCTTCGATGCCTAACTCTTGGAATGTCTTCATTATTTATGTAAAATTGGGGGCTATATACCGTGTGGGGCAGCTATCGATGTCTCTTCGAGCAGAGCATGTATGGCTATAAACGAGAAGCCCTATTTGTAAAATCGGGCGCAAAGGTAAGAAAAAAAGTGATATCCTGTGTGCTATCTGCTTCGTTAATCGAAAATTAGAGTTTGTGCTCGGTGGCATAGCCGGTAGGGAGGTAGTTTTCTTCGCTAAGGCATACCTGTGCCGAGAACGACAGGGCATAATCTATGATCACAGCCCATTCGTCGGGTGTGAGGTTGTAGAGCTTGTCGCGGGTGATGTCGTGCTTGATGAGCCCATACAGTATGCCTGCGTTGAAAGTATCGCCGGCGCCTATGGTGCTGACGGGTGTTACCGCTTCGACGTCGAAGTGGCGGTGTCCGTTGGTGCAAAATAGGTCTACACTCTCGCCGCCACGGGTATATATGAAGTTGGGACAGTAGAATTTGATGTTGTTGAGGTAGGTTTTTTCGGCATCGGTTTGCTTGAATAGTATTTCGAAGTCTTCCGATGAACCCCGTACGATGTCGGCATATTCCAGATTTTCGAGTACGGCGGGCATCAGCTTCATAGCCTCATGGCTGTGAGCGGCGCGGAAGTTGGGGTCGTAATATATGATGGCTTTTCTTATTTGTGCATACTCGATGATGTCGGTGATGCGTTGTCGCAGCAAAGGGTTGATAGAGAAATAAGATCCGAAAATGATAATGTCATCGTTGTCGATGCGAGGCCATACCACGTCGAGGCGGTCGGTAGGATATTGGTGATAGAAAGAGTAGTGAGCATTGTTGTTTTCGTCGAGGAATGCAAGCGAAATGGGTGTCTTGCCCTCTTCGGCACAATAGCGGTCTATATATTGTGTGCCCACGTTGTTTTCTTGCATAAAGGTGGCGATGGTGTCACCTACGGTGTCGCTACCCAATTCAGTGATGAGAGAAACATCGGCGCCCAAACGTCCTAAGGAGATTGTCGTATTGAACGTCGAGCCGCCGGGCACGGCTTTTGAAGGTTGCCCGTTGCGAAAGATAATGTCGAGAATGGTTTCTCCTATGCCGATAATTTTTCTCATGATGAAAAGTCTATTTGGTTTGTTTTACTTTCTCTCGCGACCGCTCACCCAAGTAGCCTCCGTGGTGGCGCAGGGCATATTGCTCGGCGTCGAAGCCGGTCTCTTTCATGGTGTTTACCACGAGAATGTCGCCTATAACGGTCATGAGAGTTGTCGATGTAGTGGGTGTCAGACCCAAAGGACACACCTCGGGAGCTCCTCCGGTGTAGAGGCACACATCGGCTCTTGCGGCGAGTTCGCTGTGGTTGTTGCCGGTGATGACTATGGTGTGTATGTGGGGCATGAAGTTGGCGGTGAGGTCGAGGAGTTCGAGGATTTCGCGTGTTTTCCCCGAGTTGGATACCAGCAACATGATGTCGTTTTCTTGCAAGATGCCCAAGTCGCCGTGTTGCGCTTCGCTGGGGTGGAGGAAAACGGCCGGGATGCCGGTAGAGCAGAATGTCGTGGCGATATTCATGGCGATTTGCCCGGCTTTGCCCATGCCTGTTGTTACCAATTTGCCTTTCTTGTGGTGTACTTGTTCTACGATGAGCGCAACCGCGCGGTCGAAGTTGTCGTTGACCGGAATATTGAGAATGGCTTCGGCCTCATGGCGGAGTATCTCTTGGATGGAATCGGTGGTATTCATCTGGTTTCTATTGTGGCATTAATGGTAAAAAGCGTGTGTAGATGTCCCGCACACCTCTATGAGCGGTTTGTTTTGCAAAGATAAGGTGTTCCGCAGTAAAGGTGTTCATATTTTGCTTACTTTTTGCATAAGTCGGCATGTTCGTATTTGCAAAGAGCCTCTTTCCACTCGTCGCTGATGGGAGCACTTACTCCTGCTGCAATATCGAAGCCTACCATGACGGTGCGGCAGATACCTTTTATCTCATCCGTTTCGATATTAATAAGTCGTTGCAACAGGGTGAAACTGCGATGGCCTATTTCGATGGTACAGGTCTCTACGGCAATCTCTTCGCAAGGGTATATGGGTGAAATAAAGTCGGCGTTGATGTTGGCTATTACGACGTCAGCCCGACGCCAGTCGATGCTGCACTGTCTTACGGCCTCGAAATAGCGGCTTTTCCCTAAGTCGTAGAATGTGAAGTAGATAGAGTTATTGACATGCCCGAGAGTGTCTATATCGTTGAAACGTAACTGTACCGGGTAGCGATGGTGGAATGGGGGGAAGTGAAATTCGTGATTCATATAGTTATTTGAAGATGATGGTTCGTATGACCTGACGGCCTATTTTGTCGTTGAGTTTCTGCATGATTTGCGAGCGGCACATAAAAAGCTCGTTGCGGAGGATGGACGATGAGAGCCGTACGTATAACGTGTCTTTTTCTAATGAAATTTGCTCGGTGTATCGGACTACGGCCTCACCCATGGTTTCTTGCCATGCTTGCCGAACGCGTGCGCTGTCGAGCCCTATATTGAGCCCTTGTGTTTGTAATATTTCATCGAGAATATTGCCTATCGATTGTGTCTCTTTTCGTTTCATGGTATGATGGTTTACAGGGATGAAAACTCCCCGTTTACGACGTTGAACAAAGAGTGGCGTGCTGTGGTTTGTCTGACGATTTGGTCGAGGTATTCGCGGTTGGTATCGGTGATGAAAATCTGTCCGAATACATCGCTTGCCACCAATCGCATGATGCGTTCAACCCGTTCGGCATCGAGTTTGTCGAAGAGGTCGTCGAGCAATAGTATGGGCGTGGTGTTGCCGTGTTGGGCAAGAAACTCGTATTGTGCAAGTTTAAGCGCCACAAGGTAGGTTTTGCATTGCCCTTGTGAGCCGATTCGCTTCATGGGATAGTCGTCGAGCGTCATCTCCATATCGTCGCGGTGTATGCCTTTGGTGGTGTATCCTATGAGGAGGTCGCGGCTGCGCGATGCTGCCAGCTGGGGTAGCAAGTCGCCCTCGGCGAGGTGCGAACGATAGGCAAGCCCCACTTGTTCGTTGCCCGCTGCAATGTGGTTGTAGAATCGGTTGAATACGGGGATGAATGCTTCTAAAAAACGTTGCCGTGTGTCGTATACTCTCGATGCCGCCCGAGCCATCTGTTCCTCCCAAATTTCGTATAGGGAGGGGTCTCCGACTTGTTGCCTGATGAGGGCGTTACGTTGTTCGAGGGCTTTGTTATATCGGATGAGCGAGTCGAGGTAGGGCTTGTCCCATTGCGAGATGACTACGTCGATAAATCGACGGCGCTCTTCGCCGCCTCCTCTGATAAGGATGCTGTCGTCGGGTGAAACCATTACCAACGGGGCAAAGCCTATGTGGTCGGAGAGTCGTTCATACTCTTTCTTGTTGCGCTTGAACGATTTCTTTTGTTTGCGCCGGATGCCGCAAGAGAGCGTCTCGGTGGTATCGTTGCGGTCGTAAACTCCTTGTAGCATGAAAAACTCCTCGCCGTGCCGTATGTTTTGTGAGTCGTTGACGTGGGTAAAACTCTTGCAGAACGAGAGGTAGTATATAGCGTCGAGCAGGTTGCTCTTGCCCATACCGTTGTTGCCCAGAAAACAGTTGATATTGGCCGAGAACGACAGTTCGGCCTGTGCGATATTTTTGAAGTTGATAATGGATAGTTGTTTTAGAATCATATAGAGATGTTTTTACGACGGCAGCCACGCGGCGATACAGGAAATAATATGGGGTATGAAGATAATGAGGCCTGTCAGGGCGGCTGTCAAGGCAGCTATCAGGACAGCCGCGGCGGCAATATCCTTGACAGCAGCTATTGCCGGGTGGTGCGCCGGTTCTACATGGTCGCACAGACGTTCTATGGCGGTATTGAGGGCTTCGGTAACCCACACGAAGCCTATCACGATGATGATGGCCGCCCACTCTACGGCAGAGAGACCGAAGCATATACCTGCCACACCTACGAGCAGGGTAGCCACCAGATGTATGTGCGTGTTGTGCTCGCGCCACAAGAGCTTGATACCGCGTCCGGCATAGACGAAGCTGTGCAGCCGTTCGCTCCACTTGAAAGGATGAGGTTTGTCTCGGTCGGTCATTTGTAATGGATATTAAAGTGTTACCAACTGCCGCCGGCACCGCCTCCGCCGGTCATTCCGCCACTAAAACCGCCGCCTATACTGCCCCCGCCGAAGCCTCCTCTGCGGTTGTTGTGCGAGGCTACGATAATCATGGGGATGATGTAGGGGACTACTTTGCGCATCTTGCAATATGAGCAGACATATATCTTTTCGCCTTGCCCGGCAGCAATCGACGAGGCGGGACGTACAATGTGGTCGCGTGCGAGGCTGTATGCCATTGCATGGCATTGCGGGCACTCTGTGTAGCGGGTGAAAGGAGCATCGAAACGGTATATGTCGGTGTTGCGGCATTTGTCGCACATCCATACGTCGTAGTCAACCGAACCGATTTGTTCTTCCATGTCTTCTTGCGGCGTGAGGAAGGCATTGTCTTCGTGTTCGTCGAGTTTGTGCATGATAGTCCCGCAATTCTCGCACGTGCGAGGCATGTCACGGAAAGCCTGCATCTTTTTGCGGCATCGCGACAAGTTGGCAACGCCCCACAAAGGAAAAAAGATTGCTATGATTTGCAGGAGCGAGAGCATATTGCTCAGTTGCTTGTAGCCATCGTAAGGCGAATTTTTGTGTCGCCGTATAACGCCGTTGAGGTATAGTGTGAGCAATAGCGAGATGATGAGGCTGCACACAAGATAGAAGTACACCACGTTTATGAGGTTGAAACCGCTGCCTTGCGAATCGTTGCCGGCTGACAGTTCGGCCGAGGCCTCGGGTGTGGTGACGATGCGTGCCACTTGCGTTACGGCAGCCTCTAAACCTACACCATAGTCACCTTCTCGGAATGCTGGTATGATATAGCGGTCTATGATGCGCTTGCAGATGGCGTCGGGCAATACTCCTTCTATGCCATATCCGGTACGGAACACTACGCGCCGCTGGTCTATGACGGTGAGTATGAGCAACCCGTTGTCGTTGCTGCGTCCTATCCCCCAGTGAGTAAACAGGTCGGTGGCAAAGAGGTCGATGTCGTTGTCGCCGATAGAGGGCAGTACGACTACGGCCGCTTCTACGGTATTGCTGTCGCGAACCTGAGCCAGCATGGTGTCGATGTGTCTTGTTGCCGTTTCTCCCAGCAGGTTGTCGGGGTCGGTGACAAAACGTGTGCGGTCGGTTACCTGTACGTTGGGGACAGTCTCTACCGTATATTCTTTGGCTTGCACCCATGTGGGGACAAACGCGATTAGTAAGGTGCTGATGATGAGGTGAATATTTCTTGACTTCATGACAATAAGTATGTTATACGGCGGGAAGGCTCATGCCGTTGATTTTACGATATAAGTCGAGGGCATAGACGTCGGTCATACCCGAAATGTAATCGACGACAGCTTGCAGCTTGCCATAGAGCGTCTCGGCACGAGTTTCGTATTGTTGCGGCACTTTGTTGAGCAGCAATTGCGAATATGCCTTATCGGGGAAACAAACAGCATCGATGAGTTTATCTAACAGTTCGGCGATGATGCGGTTACCGGCCAGCTCAATGTCCAACACATCGCTGCTGGTGTATATCTTGTTGTATGCCGTTTGCGAGCATTGTTGGTATGCTTTGCGCGGCAGGTCGGCGATGTGGTCTATGAGGCAGCCTTTGAATTTGCCCGTGAGCAGCTCCTCCTCGTGTTCGACAAAGATGTGCGAGCACTCGTCGGTGAGGATGCCTATGACGCTCGACCGTAGATATGCAATCTGTTCGTTGGTATCGTTTACCATGTCGAGCACCTCCTGTACGTGGTCGTATCTTTCGGGCGGGATATAGGCCAGTAACAGCTCTTTGGTCTCGGCAGTGGTGAGTATTTTCAGTTTATGCGCATCTTCTATATCCATGATTTGGTAGCAGATATCGTCGGCAGCCTCTACGAGATAAACCAAAGGGTGACGGTGATAGACAAACCCGCTCTCACCGTCGGGGAGCATCCCGAGGTCGTCGGCTACGCGGCAAAAGTTTTCGCGTTCCGAGGCAAAAAAGCCCAGTTTGCCTTTCTTGGGCGAGAATGTCGAGGCGTAGGGATATTTGATGATAGATGCCAGTGTGGAGTAGGTAAGGGCAAAACCTCCCGGACGGCGACCGTTGAATTGGTGCGTCAGCAGCCGGAATGCGTTGGCGTTACCCTCGAAGTGCGTGAAGTCTTTCCACTCCCACTCGTTCAGTCGCTCTTTCAGTGCAAGCCCGTTACCCTCCGAGAAGTAAGTGGCTATGGCGCGTTCGCCCGAATGTCCGAACGGAGGGTTTCCCAAGTCGTGAGCCAGACAGGCTGCTGCAACGATAGAACCTATATGGGGCAACTTGTCGGCTGCCGGCGTACCATTGTATTTCTCAATGAGGGCGGTTGCCACATTGTTCCCTAACGACCGGCCTACACACGATACTTCGAGGCTGTGTGTCAGCCGGTTGTGCACGAATATGCTGCCGGGCAACGGGAATACCTGCGTCTTGTTTTGCAACCGGCGGAAGGGCGCCGAGAAAACCATACGGTCGTAGTCGCGCTGGAAGTCGGTGCGTTTGTGTATGCGTTCGTCATGGTACTTCTCCATGCCGAAGCGTTTGGCGGTGATGAGCCGTTCCCAGCACATCCGTTGGGCGGTAGAATGAAAAGTTTGAGGCATCGGTTCGTTCCTTTTATTTGAGACAAGTCACGCCGCGGTATGATGCTCATACCCGAGGAGGCGTGTTGCTTCTCGGCTTATGTTATCTTTGCTACAAAGATACTATGTTTGCGGCAAAAAATGGAGTGAATGTGTCGCGAATACCAAGATTGGTATGCCGATATGTTTTTGGAGTATTTGACAATAAGATAAATACGGTATTATAACGCAAGCGGTCGACCCGGGGTAAAGAGAAAAACTGTGTTTTCGTTTGCCACGGCATTCACCTTTTGTATATTTGCGCTATGCACAAATATAGGCTGCGGTTCGGCATAGACAAATCGGAAAACTCTGTTCTCCGTTTGCTTCTGCTCTCACCTTTTGCTATATTTGTAAAGCACATGTTCCGTGGGGCATGGTGCATAACCTCTAAAAACAGGCGATATGAAGAACGATGACAAACGGGTATGGATTTTCGAGACGGCAATGCTTATGTGTGGCATTTTGTCGGCGATTGTGTATGCAATCGGTTTTGGTGTCAACGTCATGCGTGTGCCGGCTGTCGTCACAACCTATACATTGAGTAGCCTCGTGGGCGGTGCTTTTGCGTGGAATCTTTATAAAGGTGACAGCGTGTGGAGGCTCATGGCTTTTGTTTACCTCTCCTCGACGGTGGCTTATATGGTAATAAGCGTCATGTGGCACATGATGTATGCCTCGACGTTTTCCGTATCGTCGTATTTCAGTTCGGTCTTCTATTGGCTCTTGTGTTCGCTGCTGCCTACGGTAGTGTGCGTGTTGGGTTGCAAGAGCCGTTTGCGGTTGTGAATGGTATGCGTTTCTGAGAGGCGCGACGCGTAGCTGCCCGAAGTGTATCTATTTGACGAGCCGCAAAAACATCTCTCGGGTGTTGAAGATGACTTTGTCGAAACGGGTGAAGAAATCAATACCCAGATTACCGTCTTCCCAATTAATAATATCTTCGCTTGTCTCTACGTTTATTTGCTCGAAGGTGTAGTCGCTACCGTTGACCGAGAGGGTAAATTGCGGCAGGAGGTACGATTTCTCTATCTTCACCCCTCCGCCACCGCCTTGCCTTAGGGTTGCGCTCTCGCAATCAGTTTCGATAGAATCTTAGTGAGCGGTGAAGTATTTGCTGGTGAGAACGCTGTGACCGGCACCCGTATCGAGTGACAATTCCACTACCTCGCCGTTACCACGAGCTTGCACGATAAACGTTTCGGCAGTACCGCCCCGCATGTTGAGTTGTTCTCCCTCTTGTAAGGACGAAGGTATGTGTGGGATGGTTATCTCGCGGGTAGTGAAGTCTATTTGCATCTATAAATTGTAATAAAAAGGGCAACATCTTCTTTTTCTGAATTATTTGTTGTAAGTTTGTTTTATGTAATACTAAAATTCATCACCGTTATGACCGACGACAGGAAAGATGAGATATATTATGCCTCCATAGAGTTGTTGCAACGACAGGTGCGCGCTCTCGCGCCCCAGTGCGAAAAACATGCTGTTGCCGATTTGTGGGAGTCACAGTTGCAACATGACGGTTACGAAACGCATCGCGAGGGCAATCAGGTGTGGGCTGTGTCGACGGCATACGACGAGTCGCTCCCGACCTTGTTGTTGGAAGCGGGTATCGATATGGCGTTGCCTGCCGAGGGATGGAGCCGCGACCCGTATGAGCCGGTTGAGGACGAATGTTGTCTCTATGGTATGGGTATCAACCGTTTCGGAGCGTCGGCCGTGTCGTTGTGGGCTGCTTTCAGGTTGTTATCGGGTACGCCGCAGCCGTATAATATGATTTTTTTGGTCTCATGCAAAGACCATGATGCCGATGTCGAAGAGCTTGACCTTGTGTTACAACGTCTTCCTAAGCTCGATTTTGCCGTCGTGGGGCAGCCCACTGATATGCGTCCGGCCGTATCGGAACGTGGTCGTATGAAACTCGATTGCATAGTGCGGGGAAAGGCGGGAAGTCTTGCCAAGGGTGATGGCGTAAATGCCATATACAAGGTTATCCCGGTGCTGACGGTTTTACAAGATTTTCATTTGGAACGATTGTCGGTAACGTTGGGAGAGGTGAAAGTGGCAGCTACTTGTATTGAAGCGGTTGCCAACGACGGCGCGATACCCGATAGTTGCAGGGTCGTGTTAGAGGTACGTGCTAATGATTGCTATACCAATGACGAAATACGTACCTTGTTGCAAGAGGCTTTGTCGTGCGAGATGACCCAGATGCCCGGGGCGGCCGAAGCCTCGCATATCGATATGCAACATCCGTTTGTGCGTCGTGCCGAGCTGTTGGGTTGCGAGTCGTTCGGAGCTTCTACGACGAGTGACAGGGCATACATAGATTGTCCGTCGGTAGGAATAGGTCCCGGTGAGCCGGAGCCTGTCGCGGGCGATGAGTATATACGCCTTGCCGATGTGCGCGAGGCGATAGAGATGTTTGTCAATCTGTTGGATGACCTGCAATTATCGTCGCCCGAAGAGTGAACCGTGTAAGGGTGCCGAGGGTTAGTGGATGATATATTGTGCTGCCATGCCGGTGCCGCGACCTCCCCAAAGCGTAAAACGGAAGCAAGTCGTAAAGAAAATTCTCAGCATTGAAGTGGTGGCTTCGTCGTGGAGGGCATCGCGATAGAGTTGTTGTCCGTATTGATACAGCTCAGGGTCGTGTTGCCGGCGGGAGAGTTTGACGATGTGTGCTGCCAAAAGTACTTGACGATACAAAACGAAACGGTCGTAACGCCTCCGTTGCGGGTGTTGCGATGCCGCTATGTCGCGGCGTGTTGCGAGCAGAGCCAAGTGAAATTGTTCTAATCCTTTGTGGTCTTTTTGGGCGGTAATGGTATTTTCGTGAAGATATTGTGTGGCAAGCGGCGGGCGTTTTATCCAATGAATTTTCGAGGTATGCAGCAGCAGTCGCACACCGAGATTCCAATCTACCCAGCCGTTATATCCTTCTTCCCAACCGCCTACGGCTCTTACCACTTCGGTACGTGCTGCAAAACGTTGGGTCGACAAGGTACTGTGCAGCAAGTGCTGAACAGGGTCGGACGAGAATACGGCTTTGGCCTGCCATACTTTGTTATGCTCGTTGCAGAAGTTGATGGTGCAACCTACAATATCTATTTCGGGATGTATGGAGAAAGCCTCCATGTAGAGCATGACGGCATCGGGGTGCAGCGTATCGTCGCTGTCGAAGAACATCACATGTCGCGTATTGACGTGCCTCAGCCCCGTATTTCTTGCTGCCGATGCTCCTTTCTTGCTCTCTTGCAGGACATCGATGGTAAAAAGCCCTTTGCTGTATTTTTGTTGCAGCCGGCGGCATACGTCGAGGCTGTTATCGGTAGAGCCGTTATCGACCAAGATAAGGTGGATAGGCCGGTAGTGTTGTGCGAGAATGGACGCCACGGTACGGGGCAATTCTTTTGCCCTGTTATAGACCGGTATGACGATGCTCATGGTTTCGCTCATGTTGCAAAGGTACAAATAAACAGATTGGCAAGGCTGAGTTGTGGGGCGGAAATATTATATTTGCATATCATATTTGTCACGACAGATGAAACTCAATGTACTTGTATGCACCTGCGACAAAGGTATAGAGCGCATCCCTGCCATGTTGTTGCCGCCGCGCGACGACGTGTCGTATATCGTGTCGATGCAATATACCGACGAGAGCTGGTTGCAGAGAGTACCCGAAATGATTCGTGACCGTAAAGATGTAAGCGTGCATTTCTTGCAAGGGCGGGGACTGTCGCGCAATAGAAACAATGCCCTTGCCCATGCCGATGGCGACGTGGCGTTGATAGCCGACGACGATTGCCGTTACCGGGAGGAATATTTCGATACGATATTGCGCGTCTATACCGAGCATCCCGAGGTGGATATTGTGCAGTTCAAAATCAATACCATCGAGGGTATTCCTGTCAAGCAGTATGCTGCTTATGCTCACCTCTATGCCGAGCGTCCGCGAGGCATGTATCCTACGTCGCCCGAATTGACCTTGCGGGTATCGGCCGTAAAAGGGAAGCTCTTTTTCAATGAAACTTTCGGTTTGGGGTCGGGGTGTCTGCCCTGTGGCGAGGAGGATGTTTTCTTGCATGATGCCATGCGGGCGGGACTTTCCGTGTGGTATTTCCCGTATGTCGTTGTCGATGCCCCATGTGAGAGTACCGGGCAGCGAGTGTATACCGACCGGGGTGTAATGATGGCGCAAGGGGCTGTAAACTACCATGTACATGGATGGGGTGCGTGGCCTCGTATGTTGAAGTTTGCCGCCGTAGGGGCATTGAAAGGGAAAGGAAACTTTTTCAGACTGCTGTCGGGAGCTTGCAGCGGTATTTTATACTACAAAAATGTGATTTCGCATGAAGATACTCTTGGTAGGCGATGCAAGTAATTTCCATTGGACGCTGGCACAAGGTTTGCGTCTGGCGGGGCATGAGGTCACGGTCGTGTCGAATGGCAGCCGATGGATGAACAACAGTCGCGACGTGGATATAAGTCGCAAAGGCTACGGGCCGGTCGATTCTATGATGTATTTATCTAAAATCCTTGCCCATTTGCCATCGTGGCGGGGATATGATGTGGTGCAGGTGGCAAGCCCTATTTTCTTCACGCTGCGCCCCGATAAGAATCTGTATATCTTCCGTCAACTGAAACGGCAGAATGCCAAGGTGTTCCTGCAAGCTCTTTCTACCGACCATTACTATGTCAAGGCATGTTTCGACGGGCATACGTTCCGTTACTCCGATTTCTTTGTGGGCGACAAGCCCTTGCAGCGTCCCGGATATAATAAAGAGCTCGATGCCTATCTGTATGGAGCGAATAAAGAACCTAACATAGCTATGGCGCAGGAGTGTGACGGCATAGCAGCATGTCTCTATGAGTATTATGTGTCGTATCGTGACGAGTATGATTCTAAATTGGCGTATATACCTATCCCTATCAACCTCGATGAGAATCCTATGCGGCAGTTGCCCGAGCACATCGACGCGTTGCGCTTTTTTATCGGCATACAGCGCGACCGTTCGGAACTGAAAGGTACCGATGTGCTCTATGAAGTATTGCAGGAGGTGAAGCGCAAGTATAAGTATGAGTGTGAGATAACGGTGGTAGAGAATGTGCCCTACAAGGAGTATAACCGTATGATGTATGAGTCGGATGTGTTGATAGACCAACTTTATTCATATACGCCCGCCACCAATGCCCTGCTTGCCATGGCCAAAGGCCTTGTTGCCGTGAGTGGCGCCGAGCCTGAGTTCTACGATTTTATAGGTGCCGGCGACTTACAACCTGTCGTCAATGTATTACCCGACCGCGAGGCCGTTTATCGGGTTTTCGAGGAGCTTATATTGCACCGCGATTGTGTGCCGGCAATGGCAAGGCAAAGCCGTACGTTTGTAGAATGTTATCACGATTATAGGAAGGTGGCTGCGCAATATGTCGACTTCTGGACTCGTCAATGAGCCTCGTCGACCGAGCTTTTCCACTTGCGGTATAACATGAAGCACGATATGACAACGGTTATACCGGCAAGTACCCATGCAAGAATGGGAACGAAGAGGTAGGCGATATATAAGACGGTCGTTGCCGCAATGGTTATTACGGTAGCTCTCCACGATTTTTTACCCGGTTCTATGCCATATTTATGTCGGCATGCAACGTAGATAATGACCAAATATAGAATAAATCCTATCGTGTAAGAGGCGCCTACGCCTTGCAGTCCCCAATATTCATATCCTATTATGTTGAGGACAAAAGTGATGGAGTCTGATAGTAATTCGGTGATGAAATAGAGCTTGCCGTCGCCTTTGGCCAGCAGTACAAATCCGATAGACCATGATATGGCTTTGTAGGGTATACCCTGTATGGCCAGCAACAGATAGTTGTTGATGGTATAAAACTCTGCCGTATAGAGGAGACGTACTATCAGCGGGTGCAATACGATGAACAAAGCGATGATAGGCAACAACATCAGTTGCATCATTTCGTTTTGTTGTCCTACATATCGCGACATGAGGGGGGTATCATGAGAAATACCGGCAAGACGGGGATAATATTCCATGGCCATGGCCGCAAAGATGAGCCCCACATATTTATTCATCAGGGTAAAACCGGCTTGATAGTATCCTACGGTACTCTCGCCGCTTTTGTAGTTGAGGTATGCCGAGAAAATATACGAGAAGAGCGTCGTGATAAAGCTGCTTACGGTCATGAAAATACCCAATACGACCATCTCTTTGCCACTGCGGGCTGTTTGTCGTACCGACAGCCGGGCTGTGGGGACGTCTTTGTTCCGGTATAGCAGGGTGACGAGGTAGGTGACGGCTACATATACTATGAGGGCGGGTACGATACCGTCTATCCCGCCGAAGTAGTAGAGAGGAACGGTGGTCACAAGTGCGGCTATGGCACCGTAGACCGAGCATTTTGCCAATTTCCGTAATTGCCGTGTGCCTTGCAGGATAGCTTGCTCGCCCGAGAGCAAGGCGTTGAAGAGCAGTGTGCAGGAGAGCCATACGAAGCCCCATATATGTTTGTCGTCGCCGAAAGTCCAGCGGCTCAGCAGCGGGGCTAACGAAATCATGACTGCGGCGCCTAACAGACCGACGAACCACGACCATCGTTTCACGACAGTGACGACCTGCGACAACTTTTGGGGATTGTCCGAGGCATTTGCTTCGGAAATCTCGCGTACCGAGCTGCTGCGGATGCCCAATCCCGTGAGAGCCATAACCGTTTCTATGGCGGTATTGTATAGTCCTATGATACCAACGCCGGTACTTCCCAACCATACGGCTATCAGTTTAGTACGTACAACCGAGCATAAGATGCTCGTTACTTGCACGCCGCCAAAAAGAGCCGCCGCCTTGGTAATAAGTCGGTAGATGTTGTTGTCGTTGTCGCGAGTCATAGTTCTACCCGGTATATTTCATACAGTGTACCTCTGGCGCCGAAGCCCTCTTTTTGTGTCATCAGACCGGTATTGAGAAAATCCCCGTTTCGTTCGGTAGATATGCCGAAGTCGAAGTATCGGTGTCCGGCGTAAGTCGTTTCTATCAGTCGGGCAAACAACAGGTCTAATGCACCGGTTTGTTTTCCTTCGGGAGAGGTGCAGATATATTGCGCATGAGCCACTTCGCCGGTGTCGTAGATGACCGTGCCGGCAACCGTTGTGCCGTTGAGTGTTGCCGTGTAGAGCTTGATTCGGTCGGGGAAGCGGTTGTGGAGCAGCAAGATTTCTTCGAGAGAGTGTACCGGTGATGTATCGAATTTTTCTTGCAAGTTGTGCGTGAGGATTTCCCAAAACGGTGCGAAGTTGTCGCTTTCGCTTATCGTAACGCCGGCGTGGAGCGCTTTTTTCATTCCCCTGCGACGCAATTCGGCAAAAGCCGGTCGTCGGGCAGGTTCTACCGTAGCCGATAAGTTACAGGCGATGCGTGCAGCACCAGCCCGGTACAGGGCATACAGGTCGCCGGCATGGGGATAGCGTTGGTATATATAAGGTACGCATTTATAGATGAGGTGTCGGCATCCTGCTTGTCTCAGGAAGGTTGTCAGGGCATCGAAAATATCGAGAATCTGGGCCGTCGAGGTTTCCGGGGCGGTTACGATGCCTCCGTAAGTAAGTCCGCCGTGCGATATTACGGTGTCGTCTTGCCTGTTTGCCGGAAAAAGAGCTATCGGTCGTTCTTTTTTATAGATGAGTAGCGAGTAGTCGGTGAAGCGCGATGCGTGGTACTCCATGTAATCGCGCAAGAAGAGGAATGTACCTCCTGCCGAGCGTGTTACCAAGTCGTCCCATACTGCTTTCTCTTGCGGATTGTAAAATCTTACTGTGAGTAATCGGTCCATGTCGCGTTACAGATTGAGCCACTGTTCGGGGTCGAGTTTCTCCGACTCTTTCCTTATTTGGAACGACAGTCGGGTGCGTTTATTGTCTTGTGGGTCGCTATATATCAATCCCAAGTCTTGCCCTGCCGATACGTTGTCGCCGGCTTTGACATATACCTCTATAAGGCCTGTATATACGGTATAATACTCTCCGTGTCTTATCATAAGGGCTTTTGTTGCACCGCCAAACGAGAATACGCGGGCTACCGTTCCATTGAATACCGCCCGGGCATTGGTACCCGGCAAGGTCTCTATGTCGATGCCTAAATTGTTTTTGTCCAAATATTTGAACTCGGGATGCTTGTGCAACCCGAAATGACCCACAATGCGGTAATGTCCGGCCACCGGAAAGAGCAACTTGCCTTTGTTTTTGGCAAAACTGCCCGACAGTTCCCTGTCGGCGCGAGGCATTTTGTAGCCTTCGGGTATGGAAGGTTTCGAGTCGGGTTTCGTATCGGGACGGCTCTTTGCATCTTGTTTGCCGTCTTGTTCTAGGGCTTTCTGCTCTGCGAGACGTTTGGCCTCGGCTTCTGCTTCGGCACGGGCGCGTTCGGCAGCTTTACGTGCTTCTTCGGCAATGATAGCCTCGATTTTTCGGTCGAGGGCATTGATTTGCGCCTGTTGTTTCTTCATCTCGGTGCGGAGCGATTTTTCTTTGTTTTTCAGCGACGATACGAAACGTTGTTTCTCGTTTTGTTGAGCTTTCAGTTTTTCGGCCTCTTCGGCGCGCTCGGCCACTACTTGTTTCCGTTCGGCAACGATGATTTCGAGTTGTTGTTTTTTCTTTTTCAGTTCTTCCTGTTGCTCCATGATGCCGGCAGCCTCACGCTTGCGCCACTCTGAATACTCTTTCAGGTAGCGCATGCGGCGGTATGACTGGTTGAGCGATTGTGCCGAGAAGATAAACATCAAGGCGTCGTAGTCGCTGCGTCGCCGCCCCATACCCCGTATGGCTTTGGCGTAAGACGCCCTTTTGGCGTTGAGTTCTTTTTGTAGCAGATATATCGAGTCGTTCATTTCGCGTTGTTTGCGATTGAGTGTCGATATTTCGTTGTTCAGTTTCTTTATGATTTGGTTGCGGTCTCTTATTTCGGCGTTGATAAGGTCGAGTTCGTTGAGGATGCTGCGCGCGTTTTTGAGGTTCTTTTGCAACGCCCGATTGGTCTCGCGTAATTGGGTTTCGGCCTGCTCTTTGTTTTTGCGCAAATCATCGACGTTCTGAGCCGTTAAAGTCACGGTCAAAGTCAGTACGCAAGCCAATGCCCCAATGGCTATACCGGCCAGTCGTCGGGAGAAGAGCCCTCGGTTCATGGTATCAACGATTTAAGAAGTTGCGAGAATGTCATGATTGTATATCCGGCGGTGGGCAGCTTCTCGATGCCGATATTGTTGTCCCATGTTGCCGATGAGGAGTCGTAATTGATGTTGAGCGTGTATTTGCGCGAGCCTCCTTGCGCCGTTACCTGCACGAACGTGGGCAGCAACTTGCCATCGGCCATACGATGGTCGGCATAAGAGCAACTTATCTGTCGGGGTGAGTTGTTTTGGTAGGCTTGGATGCCCATGAGGTTGTTGTCATTGAGCAAGAAGCGGTAGGTAAACTCACGGTATTGGTTGTGGGGTTGCAAAGCCCAGTCTTCGTTATCGCCCAAAATGATGTCGAATTTCTTGTAATCGGAGGGTTGCAGCATTGTTTGCCCGAAGATAAAGGGTTGTCCCAGCAAGATATTTTGCAGATCGAGCGGCGAGATGGCTACGGGCAGGATGTTGTAGAAGGTTTGCAACGACTCGGCAACATAGCGACGGTTGAATTTATCGTATATATATACGCTGTCGGTTGTCATGAGCAGACGCCCTATCTCTATACCGAGCAATGGTCTTATGGATACCTGTATGGCTTCTCCCCGTATCATGCGTATCTCTATCGACGAGCGTAACCCCGCACCCGAGAAAGAGGCTGTTCCCTTTGCCGTGAAAGTTTCCCACGGGCTGTAAGCGTCTAATAATGCGTCGAATCGTTCGGCTTCGTCCTTTTCTCCCGGTTGTGTGCGAGAGCCTACAACTTCCTTGCTTTTACATCCGGCAAGGGATAAGAGTAGGATGAGTATGGCTATTTGTCCTATTCGTTTCATGGTGTTACGTATGCTCTTTGTTCGATTTTCTTTTCTAATAGTTCTTTTTCTCCCCCGGCGTCAAGAGCTTTCTGCCACTGTTCTACGGCGGCATCGGTCTCACCGAGGCAGGCGAGTATATCGCCGTAATGTTCGAGTATCTCGGCGCTCGGTTCTTGGCTCTTTTCGATAGCACGTTCTATATAGATGCGTGCCAACGAATAACTCTCTTTCTTAAAGAGTATGTAGGCGTAAGTATCGAGGTATGTAGGTTCGTCGGGATATTCCTTGATGGTCATTGCGCTCATGCGTTCGGCTTTGGAGAGCTCTTTGCCTTCGAGAGCGAGGAAGTAGCTGTAATTGTTGAGTACGGCAATATTGGATGCGTACAAGTTCAATGCCTTATCATATTGTTCGTACGCCTCGTTTGTCCGGCCGGTCTGGTGGTATATGTCGCCTAATTGTCCGTAGAGCGACGAAAGTTGTTGCGACGAGGCTTCGGAGCATTGGTCGATGGCCGTGGTGATGATTTGAGCTGCTTCATCATATCGGTTCTGCTGTACGAGCGCAGCACTCGTCATTTCGTAAATCGTGGGGTTGTCGTGTACATATTGCAATGCCCGTTGACCGGTTTCTACGGCCGGTTCGTACTTCTCCTCCATGAGGTATAAGGCCATCAGGTGCACCCATGTGTCGGCCTCGGTAGGGGCAAGGTCGGCCGCGATGGAGTATTGCTCGCTGGCTCGGGGGTAATCTTTGATTACGTAGAGATAGAATCCGTACAGCTGTCTTACCAACGGTTCTTGCGGATATTGTTCTATGATACTTACGTAGAGGGTGTCGAGGGCTTCCAAGTTAACTTGTTTGGAGACAAGAGCTGCGATATATTCGCGGAAGATGCCCAACTTCGTCTCCATGTCGATGTTGCCGTTGGCGAGAGCGGCTTTCATTTCCCTATGGTATGCCGTCGAGTCGCCTTTCAGAGAGTAGTATGAGGCTCGCGAGAGGTATAGGTAGCCGTTGTCGGGTTCGAGGCGGCTTACTTTTTCGTACATCTCCCACGCTGCGCTGTCGCGGTGCAGGTTGGCATATACGTCGCCCAGCAGCAGCATGTACGATGTGTTGGCAGGGAAAGCCTTTTGCAATTTCTCGGCCTCGGCTATCATAGCGGTGGTGTCGCCTATTTGTTCGTGCAACTCCATCTTTTTGATGGTGAGCTGCTCGGAGAGCCCCATGGAGTTCTCCAAGGAGTCGTAACAAGCTAATGCCTCTTCTACGTCGCCTTGTGCAAGGAGGGCATCGGCGAGGGCATAGTTCAGCTCGGGTTTGTCGGGGTTTTGGCGTACCAGCCTTTTCCATATTCGTGCCGCTTCGTCGTTCAGCCCGGCAAGAGAGGCAATACGGGCGTAGGAGAAATTGTACCAATATTGAGTGGTGTCGCCTTCGGCGGCCTTGCGCAGCATGTATATGGCGGTGTCGGCCTGATTGAGTCCGAGGTAATAGTTTGCCAAGGCCAGCTGTACTGCCGGGGCGGCAGTATCTATGCGTGATGCCTCGGAAAAGAGTGCAAAGGCTGCATCATTGTCTCCCAAAACTTGTTGCCGCTTCCCCTCGGTATAGTAGTAGTTGTACAACTGCCGCAAGTTTTCGTCGGCGAGAGCGGTAGCCTGCCGCGTACCTGTGCACGATGTCAGCAACAAGACGTAAAGCGCGATGGCCGATAGAAATATGACGCCGAAGTGTTTCATGAGGGGTATAGGTTATTTCGTGCCGGTGTGTCCGAATCCGCCGCTGCCGCGTTGGGTTTCATCGAGCGTTGTGGTCTCTATCCATTCTGCCCTGTCGTGGCGTGCTATGACCATTTGTGCGACGCGTTCGCCGTCCTCGATGGTGAAAGGCTTGTCCGACAGGTTTATAAGGATAATGTTTATCTCGCCCCGGTAGTCGGCATCGATGGTTCCCGGCGAGTTGAGTACGGTGATGCCGTGTTTGATGGCCAGTCCGCTGCGCGGTCGTATCTGAGCTTCATATCCTTCGGGCAAGGCAATGAATAGGCCGGTGGGTACCAGCAGACGCTGCCCGGGTTGTATGGTGAGAGGGGTGTCCAAGTTGGCGCGCAAGTCCATTCCTGCCGACAACGGGGTAGCATATTGTGGCAGCGGGTGGTGCGAGCGGTTAATGACAAAGAGTTGTATAGGCATAATTTCGATATTTATAGATGCCGTGTGCATCGGTTCGCGAATGTTTATGCGAAAATAGCTAAAACTTCACATATATGCTTTTGTATATAGTGTTTTTCTACATAATTTCACCAAAAACGGTTCTTGCCGAGGGTCGATGTCGTGGTTTTTTGTGTGGCAGTTACAGTCGGCAGAGTGTAAGTTCGGTTAAAATAGTATACTATATTTTCTAAAAAAACCAAAAGTTGCGAACAATAACTTTTTTTTAATTTTTTGCCGAGAACCTTATTGTAGGTACCTGTAACGCCGAAAGTGGTGTGCGGCAAGGCGAAAAATGAAGCCAACTCTCTGTGTTTCTGTGCCGATGATGAGTAAGAATAATGGTTTTTGTGTACCTTTGTAGCGGAATTTATATCGATTGTATATGACTAATTTATTGACTTCATTGCCACAACGACAAGCGTCGAAGTATGGTAATCGTGAAGTGTTCAAGTATCAAGATTATGAAACAGGCAAGTGGCTTTCGTCTTCGTGGAGTGAATTTTCACATTTGGTAGATGTTGCCGCTTTGTCGATGCTTAGGTTAGGAATCAAGGAACAAGACAATATAGCTGTTTTCACACAAAACTGTTTGGGCGGTTTTGTCGTCGATTTTGCAGCTTTTGCCAATCGGGCGGTTATCGCTCCGTTGTATGCTACAAGTTCGGTAGAACAGATAAGTTATATCATAAAAGAGACAGAGTCGCGATTGCTTTTTATAGGCGGGCAGCCGCAATATGACGAGTGGCGGGCAGCCGCAAGCGATTGCCCGACGGTAGAGCATGTCGTGGTATTCGACCCGCATGTGACTTTTGCTGCCGACGATAAGACGGCTATCTATTATGATGAGTTCCTTGCGATAGGTAAAGAGGCTACGGAGGCCGATACAGCTGTCGTTGCACATCGTCGTGAAGCTGGAACGCCCGACGATTTGGCTACGCTGATATATACGTCGGGGACTACGGGCGAGCCCAAAGGTGTCATGTTGTCGCATGCCAATTTCGACGAGGCAATGCGCATACATTTGCAACGCCTTGTTACTTGCAGCGACAACGATTTGTCGCTCTGCTTCTTGCCGCTGACGCACATTTTCGAGCGCGCATGGTGTTATTACTGTTTGACGGTAGGTATGCGCATCGCTATCAACCATAACCCCAAGGAGATACAGAAGGCTGTCAAGGAGATACGTCCGACACTCATGTGTAGTGTGCCTCGTTTCTGGGAGAAGGTTTATACAGCCGTACAAGACTTCATCGCTTCGCGCAAAGGTATATCGGCTTATATGATAAAGACCGCTTTGAAAGTGGGTCATCGCCGCAATGTAGAGTATATAGCCTCTAACCGTCGCGTACCTTTGTTTACGGAGTGTCAATATAAGATTTTCGATAAATTGGTATTTTCGAAACTGCGTAAGACCATAGGTATTGACCGTGGTAACTTCTTCCCTGTGGCAGGAGCTCCGCTGAGCGATACCATCAACGAGTTCCTGCATTCATGCGGCATATCCATTATTTATGGTTATGGATTGTCGGAGACCACTGCCACCGTATCGTGTTACGATCCCAACGACTATCGTTTGGGAACCGTAGGAACGGTGATGCCCGATGTGCAGGTGCGTTTGGGTGAAAACAACGAAATATTGGTCAAAGGGCGTACCGTCATGCAAGGCTATTATAAGAAACCGGCCGAGACGGCTGCCGTCTTTACGGCCGACGGTTGGTTCCGTACAGGCGATGCAGGCAAGGTCGAAGATGGTCGCGTTGTACTTACAGAGCGTATCAAAGACCTCTTTAAGACCTCTAACGGCAAGTATATCGCACCGCAAGCGATAGAAAGTTGCCTCGGTGGCGACAAGTATATCGAGCAGGTGGCCGTTATAGGCGACCAGCGCAAGTATGTCACGGCAATTATCGTCCCGGCTTACGAGGCTCTCTCGGAGTATGCCCGTAAGATGCAGATACAGTATCGCACGCTCGAAGATTTGGTTCGCAACAAAGAGATTATCAAGCTGATAGATGAGCGTATCGCTCGTTTGCAATCGGGATTTGCACGTTTCGAGCAAATCAAACGATTTACCTTGTTGCCGCATGCTTTCACGATGGAGCGAGGCGAGCTCACCAATACGTTGAAGTTACGCCGTGCAATCATCAACAAGCTATACAGCAAGGAGATAGAGGCAATGTATGCTTAAATTGCCTTTGATATTTGGCATATAAGGAGAGGACGTACTATCTTTGTACGCCCTTTTCTTATAGGGAAAAACATGATTATAACAACATAAGTACTGTACAAATGATAACACTGGAACAATTAAAAGAGACGGAAGAACGCAAGTTGGCGTTGAGGAGGTATCTTTGACATCGATGCAAAGAAAATAGAAGTCGAAGAAGAAGAGTTGCGCACCCAAGCTCCCGGTTTTTGGGACGACCAAAAGAAGGCCGAGCAGCAGATGCGCAAGATTAAGGGAATACGTTCGTGGATAGAGGGCTACGATGAAGTGGACAAAGCCGTCGAAGAGCTCTCGCTGGCCTTTGAGTTTAATAAAGAAGGTGTCGTAGATGAGTCGGAGGTAGATGCCGCTTATACCCGTGCCGTGGCATTGGTAGAGAACCTTGAACTGCGCAATATGTTGCGTCGCGAAGAGGATAAGTTGGGTGCAATGCTCAAAATCAACTCCGGCGCAGGCGGTACCGAGAGTCAGGATTGGGCGCAAATGCTGATGCGTCTGTATATCCGTTGGGGTGAACGGCACAACTATAAAGTTGCCATAGAGCACCTTATAGAAGGTGATGAAGCCGGCATCAAGTCGGTGACGATGCAAATCGACGGTGACTTCGCTTACGGTTATCTTAAAAGCGAAAATGGTGTACACCGTTTAGTCCGTGTTTCGCCTTATAATGCGCAGGGAAAGCGCATGACGTCGTTTGCCTCGGTATTTGTTACCCCCCTTGTCGATGATACCATAGAAGTGAATATCAGTCCCGCAGCTATCTCTTGGGATACTTTCAGGTCGGGCGGTGCCGGCGGACAGAACGTCAACAAAGTGGAGTCGGGGGTGCGCTTGCGCTATCAGTATAAAGACCCTTATACGGGTGAAGAGGAGGAAATTCTCATTGAGAATACCGAGACTCGCGACCAACCCAAGAATAAAGAGAATGCCATGCGACAATTGCGTTCTATTTTGTATGACAGGGAGTTGAAGCACCGTATGGAAGAGCAGGCCAAGATAGAGGCCGGCAAAAAGAAAATAGAATGGGGGTCACAGATACGCAGTTATGTTTTCGACGACCGTCGCGTAAAAGACCATCGTACCAATTACCAGACATCTGATGTAAACCGTGTGATGGATGGTGAAATAGATGACTTTATCAAAGCCTATTTGATGGAGTTCGGCGACCAATAAAGTACAGTCGTTAATCGCTTTTGTATAGGAGACACTTCCTTGTCATGAAATTGGCATCGGAGTGTCTCTCTTTTTATTAATGGTTCAGTATGTAGCTGCATTTGCCTGCCGCCGGGGCTGATTGACCATTGCAGTTTTTTGTCTTAGGGACAACAGCGGCATTGGTATGTATGTGCATCGGCTGCTACAAGATGATGCGATTGAACGATGCCTCTCTTTTCTTCGTTCTTTATGGGTATAGTAAAGACAAAAAAT
Source organism: uncultured Barnesiella sp. (assembly GCA_944321085.1). Classification (GTDB taxonomy): domain Bacteria; phylum Bacteroidota; class Bacteroidia; order Bacteroidales; family Barnesiellaceae_A; genus Barnesiella_A. Next base: position 22,937 of record CALUJY010000010.1, on the reverse strand, counting down.
ATCCCGACAATTGTTTGCCGGGATATTTTTTGCTATCTGATGCAATGATTATTTAGCAGGAGCTTCATCTACGTCGATACCACGTTTTTTCAGTTTGCGGCGTTGCATATCGTAAGCGATAGGTGTTGCAACAAACAGTGTGGCAAAAGTACCGACGATGATACCTACAACCATGGCGAATACGAAGCTGCGCAATGTATCGGCACCAATGAAGAGGATGATAATCAATACTATCAACGTACTCGACGATGTGTTCAACGTACGCGACAACGTACTGTTGAGGGCGTAGTTGATAACCTCGCGGCGGTTGCGTTTGGGATAGAGTTGCATCATCTCGCGGATACGGTCGAATACCACCACAGTATCGTTGATGGCATAACCTATCACCGTAAGAATAGCCGCGATGAAGGTTTGGTCAATCTCCATAGAGAAAGGCAGTACACCATAGAATACCGAGTAAAGACCTATGATGATAAACGTGGTGAATGCCAAAGATACAAGCGTACCCACGCTGAACGATACGTCTTTGAAGCGGAACAAGATGTAGAGCGAAATAGCGATGAGTGAGAAGAGAACCGACCAGAATGCGCCTGTCTTGATGTCGTCGGCGATAGAAGGTCCTACTTTTTGTACACTCATAATGTTGTCGGCTTGGAATTGGTCGATGGTTTTGTCGCCCAACATCGGTGACAAGCCTGTATAGAGTTTCTCTATGATTTCTGCATCGATGCTCTCATCATTTTCGGCAATGCGGTAGTTGGTAGAGATACGTACTTGGTTTTCGCTGGTAATGGTGATAACCGAGAGAGAGCTGCCTTCGAATTGAGGTTCGAGCATGTTGGCAATCTCTTGTGTCTTCACAGCTTTATCGAAGCGAACTACATAGTTGCGACCACCCGAGAAATCGATACCTTGGCTCAATCCGCGCATACCGAGTGAAACACCCATAACCACTACCAACAAGATGCAGATGATGTAGCTCGCCTTGCGTTTGCTCAGGAAGTCGATGTTGTTGTTTATGAGTAGGTTTTGAGATATGCGGGTTGTGAATGTAAGGTTCTTGAACCAGCCTCTTTCGATACCGCCTTCGATTAAGATACGCGTAATGAATATAGCGATGAAGAACGAAACCAAAAGACCTATAATCAACGTAGTGGCAAAACCTTTGATAGGACCTGTACCGTAGAACAGGAGGATGACACCGGTGATGATAGAGGTTAAGTTAGAGTCGAAGATGGCCGAGAAAGCATTCTTGTAACCGTCGGCGACGGCAGATTTCAGATTTTTACCGGCACGAAGTTCTTCCTTACAACGCTCGTAGATGAGCACGTTGGCATCGACCGCCATACCCAACGACAAGATAAGACCGGCGATACCCGAGAGGGTGAGCACGGCTTGCAACGAAGCCAAAATACCCAGAGTGAAGAAACCGTTGATTATCAGACCGCAATCTACTATCAAACCCGGAATCCAACCGTACATGATAATCATGTATGCCATCAGGATAATCAGAGCTATGACAAACGATATGGTACCACTTGTAATGGCTTCTTGTCCGAGCGAAGGACCTATCACGTCTTCTTGTATGATATGGATACCGGCTGCCATCTTACCCGAGTTGAGCACGTTGGCCAAGTCTTTTGCTTCTTCGGGAGTGAAGCTACCCGAGATTTCAGAGCTACCGCCGCTGATGGCGTTGTTAACATTGGGGAACGAATATACTTGGTTATCGAGTACAATGGCAATAGCGTTGCCTATGTTGTTGCCGGTGAGTTTTTCCCACTCCTTGGCACCTTCGCCATTCATCTCCATGTGTACGACCGAACCGCCGCGATATTTGTCGAAGTCGTCGCGAGCGTTAGTAACCACGTCGCCCGACATGGCGGCTCTGCCACCCTTACCGGCTTTGAGGGCGATAAGTTGGTAATAGGTATCTTTCTCGTCGATAGCTTTTACCGACCAGCAAGGAACGAGGTTCGAAGGCAATATCTCGCGAGCCATTCTGCTCGACAGGATTTTGTTTACTTCGGCGGTATCTTTTTTGTTAGCTATACCGAGAACGGGCGAGCCTTGGTATTCGGCAGGTTGCAGAATGGCAAAGAGCGGGTTCTGTTTACGGAATTGCTCTAATTGTTTCGATTCGTCCATTTCTTCACCGGCGAGTTGCTCTTTCAGACTTGAAACGGCAGCCGTGTCGGCAACGGTTGTGTCGGTAGCAGCTACTTCGGTTTCGGCAACAGGTTCAACGGTTTCGGTAGCTGTCTCGGCATTAGCAGCCATCGAGGCTGCGAGTTCGTTGTTGACAGCTTGCAATTTTGAGAATACCTCTTCTACTTTGTAAGTCTCCCAAAATTCGAGGTTGGCGGTACCTTGCAACAGTTTGCGTACACGTTCGGGTTCCTTGATACCGGGCATCTCTATGAGGATGCGACCGTCTCTTTCGAGCTTCTGTATGTTGGGCGATACTACGCCAAAGCGGTCGATACGATTACGCAATACGTTGTAAGAGTTGTCTATGGCTGTGTTCAGCTCTTCGCGCAACACGCTTATTACCTCATCGTTAGAGGCATTGGGCTTGATGCGGTCTTTCAGTTGTATAGTACTGAAAATGGCAGAGAGCCTTACATCGGGGTCGATTTTCTTGTATTCGGCGAGGAATACGTTCAAGAAGTCGTTGTTGTCGGCTTGGTTGGCGACAGCGTTGGCGATGGCTTGGTTGAAGTTGACGTCGGGATTGTTGTTCGAGAGCGACTTCAATACATCGGCAACAGAAATTTGCAGGATAACGTTCATACCGCCTTTGAGGTCGAGGCCAAGACCTATTTCCATCTCACGGCATTTTTGGTAGGTGTAGTATCCCAAATAGACTTTCTCCATCGAGATAGAGTCTATGTACTCTTTATACTTGGCTTCGTCGCCTGCGGCATATTCCTCTGCTTTATTCTGGTAATGGTATGTCACCACAGAAAAAGAGAGGTAGAACAAGCACACCAAAGCAAGCAGTACGGCAATGATTTTAATAAAACCTTTGTTTTGCATGTGTTTTGTATTTTATTTTTTATTTTAGTTTGCGGTTAATTTAGCGTGCAAATATAAGGTTTTTTTTCCTACCCCGGGGCAAATAGGTTCTAATTATTTGTTTTTTTGCCATTCATATCAAGAGGAATGCCGTAAAAGCGGTGCGGGTCGCACTTTTTTCGTATCTTTATCGCCTTATATTTGTTCTGTCAGATAGTATGAAATATCGCTCGTTTTACCGCAACCGCACCGCGGCGTTTATTGTGATAGTCCTGTTGGGGGCGTTGGTTTACTCATGCGCCAATATGTCGCGTCCCGGTGGAGGGCCTCGCGATACGGAGCCGCCGCGTTATTTGCGGAGCAAGCCTCTGCCCGATGCCATAAATGTGACCGGCAATCGCATAGAGATAGATTTCGACGAGATTATTCAAGTGGAGAATCCTTCCGAGAAGATTATCGTTTCGCCTCCGCAGATAGAGGCTCCAAAGATACAGGCGCAAGGAAAGAGGTTGCGTATAGAATTGCTCGATACTTTGCGACCTAATACGACTTATACCATCGACTTTGGCGATGCCATTGTTGATAATAACGAGAAAAATGCTCTTACGGGGTTCGCGTTTTCTTTCTCGACAGGCGAGTCGCGCGATTCGTTGCAAATATCGGGACTGTTGCTCAATGCCGAAGATTTAGAGCCTATTACAGGTATGTTGGTGGGGGTGTATAGCAATCTCGACGATACGGCATTTAATACGTTGCCTATGGAGCGTATTGCATCGAGCGATGCTCTCGGACACTTTACCATACGGAATCTCAAACCCGGACGTTATAGGGTTGTCGCATTGAAAGATATGAATCGCGACTACCATTTCGATAATCCGTCGGAAGATATAGCTTTCTTAGACACCATTGTAGAGCCGTATGCGGTGCGGAAACAGTATGTCGACTCGATATGGGTAGACAGCCTTACGCTCGATACGGTGATAACTTATGATTACAATCGTTTTTATCCCGATAATATCCTGCTTACGGCATTTAACGAAGGGTTCAAGTCCCGCTATATGGAGAGTTACGAAAGGAAGGAACGCAACCGTCTCGACGTTGTCTTCTCGGCTCCTCACGATTCGCTGCCTCTGCTTAAACCCCTGAATTTCGAGCCTCGTCAAGGATGGTATTTGTTGGAAGGCAATCTTACCAACGATACCCTTTCGTATTGGCTTGCCGACTCGGCGGTATATAACATGGATACGTTGCGTATCGCCATGGACTATTACCGAACCGACTCGCTCAACGAGTTGTCGCTCTATAACGATACATTACAATATATATACAGGCCGCCGAAAACGCAGAAGAAAAAAAGCCGGAAGGCAAAGACCGATACCCTCCCCGAGGTGGAGCCGACCGTATTTATGCAAATGACCGTGGGGATAGCTCCCAAGCAAGACGTCAACAAGCCTTTTACGATAGAGTTTGCCACACCGGTTGCTGCATTGAATAGCTCGGCATTCCATCTATCGGAGAAAAAAGATACGTTGTGGATACCGTTGCCCGACAGTACTTATACTTTGGTACAAGATACGGCCAATATACGTCATTACTATTTCAGTCATAAATGGAAGCCCGAGACCACTTATCGTTTTTCTATCGACTCCATGGCAGTATCCGATATTTACGGATTACATACCGATAAGTATAGCAAAGACTTTGCAGTCAAATCGATGCAAGAGTACTCCAATCTGTATTTCGCTATTACAGGGGTGACTGACAGTGCGGTGGTACAATTACTTAATAACAGTGATAAAGTGGTAGTAGAGGCTCCCGTAAAAGATGGTGGAGCCGAGTTTACTTACCTCAAACCCGGTACGTACTATGCCCGACTCTTTATCGACCGAAACGGTAACGGCAAGTATGATACGGGCAACTATGCGGCCAAGTTGCAGCCCGAGGAGGTATATTATTATCCGTCATCGGTAGAGTTGAAGGCTTATTGGAATGTTGAGCAGGCATGGAATATCTATGAAAAAGCGATAGACTTGCAGAAGCCTTACGCTATCAAAAAGAATAAGCCCAAAGATCAAAAGCCGCCCGAAGAGGAAGAAGATGAAGAGGATGAGTATTATAATAATATGTACGACGGTAACTATTACAACAATGGAACTACTATGCCGAATAACTTCACAGGTACGCAATACCGTTCTTTTTAGGGCTCTGCTTATCGCATGTGTAGTGCTGTTGCCTTTGCAGTCTGTTGCCGTCTACGCCGAAGGCTCTGCTTCGTCGTCGTCCACCGGGCAGTCGCTGAGCGAGCATCTGACTTACGATATTGTGTATCATTGGGGAATTATATGGAAACGTGCAGCAATAGGCACGTTGGCGATAGAACGGCAGAGCAATAGTTATCGCGCTGTCATGACAGCACAAACTCTCCCTTTTGCCGACCGTCTCTTCAAGGTGCGCGACACGTTGGTGGCCGAGATGCGTGCCATAGACTTGCAGCCGCAAACTTTTGTAAAGATAGCACGTGAGGGTAGGTTCTATCAAATAGATAGTCTTGCGTATTCCTATCGCAACGACAGTACTATGGGCTATACGGTTTTGACACGTAAAGAGAATGATTTCAGGGAGGAGATACCTATGGCAGTCGAGGGGGATGCTTACGATATGTTGAGTATCTTTTACCGCGTGCGGCAACTGCCTTTTTACAATATGCAAGTGGGCGATATATTCTCCAAGCCTATTTTCTCGGGGCGTAATATAGAGCAACTTGATATAGAATACATGGGTATCGATACCGTAGAGGTGATGGAAAAGCCGTGTGCGGCATACTATCTGCGTTTTTGGTTCTATGACCGAGAGGGCAAGAGAACCAGCGACAAAATATCGGCGTGGCTCAGTGTCGATGATTATATCCCTTTGCAATTGGAGGGTAAGTTGCCTGTGGGTTCTATGAAGGTGATGCTTGTCTCACGTGAGTAGGAGTCTGCCGATATTATATGTCTCGTTATAGATAGCAAGAGCTGCCATAAACTCATCGGTTTATGGCAGCTCTTGTCGTATGCGGGCAAATCTTAGGCTTTGCCGCCGGGACCTACGAAAGGAAGCATCCCGCCCCGCGGGTCTAAGATGGTGCCGTATTGCTTCTCGAATTTGTTTACATTGTCCTGCAAAGCGAGCAAGAGACGTTTGGCGTGTTCGGCTGTGAGTACGATGCGTGCTTTTACCGGCGCTTTGGGTATGCCCGGCATCATGCGGGCGAAGTCGATGACAAACTCCGACGAAGAGTGCGAGATAACTGCCAGGTTAGAGTATATACCCTCTGCCACTTCGGGCGAGAGTTCTATTTGCAATTCTTTTTTTTCTTCCATAGTGGTATTGATTTTTAGTGAATGTCAGTCACGAAGTTTTATTACAGTATATCCGATGGGCTCGTTGGGCGTGTTGGCATGGATACGGATGGCTTTATAGTCGGGTTGCAACACCTCGGGGATATAGAATGAGGCAAAAGCCTGTGTCCAATATCCTTGTAGGTCGTCGTTGCGGTCGTGGCGCAGTATTACGTCGAGCGTATCGGTTGCCGTTTGTTCGGGATTATAGAAAAGGTCGAGTTTGTGCGTGCGGTAGTAGTATTCGAGGCTGATGTCGAAATTGATATATCCGCCTGTCCGCCACAATGCGTTGATGCGCACCAAATCGTTGGGGTAAGATGCAATAGAGTCGGCCGGAGCATGAGCGATGGTATCGTATCGGATAGATGAGATATAGGTGGCCGTAATGTTGTAAAGACTGTCGTTCGGTGTACCGTTGACGATATATTGCAACAAAATGCGTTGGTTTTCCTGTATCTCGTCGTTGACGACCGGTTCGTCGGGGTGCAAGATGATGCTACCCTTATCGTCGCGGAGTATTTGCTCGAAATATACGCTTTCGTCGTCGTTGAGGTGGCAGGTTACGATGTCGCTGTAAAAGATGGTAGGGCCGCCGCTATTTTCTTCTTTGCAACTGCTGAGCATTGCTAAACCGGCAATAAAGAGGGCTGACGACACAATCAGATGGTTGGTTTGTAGTTTCATGTTCGATATGTATTATAAGTTATTTTCGGGGTTATTGGTATTGTCTTGTGCTGGTGCATTTTGTGTCGAGTCGGCGATGACGATGCCGTCTTTGAGACGTATTTCGCGGTCGGCAACGGTCGAGAGAGTCTCGTCGTGGGTTACGATGACAAATGTGTAGCCGTATTCTTTGCGCAGATTGAAGAAAAGTCTGTGCAATTCGCTTTTGTTGTGTGAGTCGAGGCTGCCCGACGGTTCATCGGCGAGGATTATTTCCGGACGATTTACCAAAGCTCGTGCCACGGCGACCCGTTGTTTCTCGCCGCCCGAGAGTTGCGACGGTTTGTGGTTTTTCCGGTCGGTGAGCCCCAAGTATTGCAACAGCCCTTCGGCTCGTTGTTTTGCCTCGGCATGTTTGGCTCCTCCTATCAGTGCCGGAATCATGATATTCTCCATGGACGTAAATTCGGGCAAGAGCTGGTGGAACTGGAATACAAAGCCGATATGAGTGTTGCGGAAGAGAGCCATCTCGCGGTCGCTCATATTGTCAATACGTTTCCCGTCGAACAGCACAGAGCCCTCGGTGGGCTTTTCGAGTGTGCCCATAATTTGCAACAAGGTGGTTTTCCCGGCTCCGCTTGCCCCCACGATGGTTACTATTTCGTGGTCGGGGATAAGAAGGTCTATACCGCGCAGAACTTCGAGGTTGTCGTACTTTTTATGTATGTTTCTTATCTCTATCATGGTTGCGAGAGTTGGCGTATGACAAAAGCTGCCAAGTAGCAGCCGAATATGACAGGCATATAAGAGATGGTTCCTACAATGGAACGTTTGTTGCGTTCGCTTATTGTCTCGATGACGGCGTTTTCCTGCGGTTGCTCGGTAGAAAAGACAACAGGAATACCGCTCTCGATACCCATTTTGCGCAGTCTCAGGCGGACTGCTCTTGCCAATCCGCAACGGTAGGTCTTGCTTATGTCGGCATATTGTATCTGCGAGGGGTCGAGCCGCGCTCCTGCGCCCATAGAAGAGACTACCGGTATGTTGTGCCGCACACAGGCTGCCAGAAGGGCGGTTTTAGGCGCGATGGTATCTATGGCATCTATTACGAAATCGTATCCTTGCGCGAGCAGGTTGTCGGCATCGTCGGCTTCAAGGTAGCATTGTCGCGCATCGAGTTCGAGATACGGCGATATGTTGTGAAGTCGTTGTGACAGCACCTCCGTTTTAGGTTGTCCTACGGTCGATTGCAGGGCTATGAGTTGCCGGTTGATGTTGGTAGGCGACACTTCGTCGCTGTCTATGAGTGTCATGCTGCCCACACCGGCACGTACCAGCATTTCGGCGGCGTAAGCTCCCACACCGCCTATGCCCACGACTAAAACGCGGCTTTGCCGCAGTTTTGTCATGGCATTATCTCCTATGAGGAGCGAGGTGCGTTGTAGCCAATCGTCGGTCATTGCCTGTGTCATTTATAGAGTGCCTGCGCCGGTATTTTACCGGTCGAGTAGTGGCGATAAATCTTGTATTTGTTTTATGACGTCGTAGTCGGTGCGGTCGATACTCACGGGAACAATGCTTGCCATGTCGTGTGCCAAAAAGTACTCGTCGGTATCGGTGCTATCGGGTTCGGCATTGCGGAATGTTCCTGTCAACCAATAGTAAGGACGACCGAAGGGGTCTATGCGGCGGTCGTACTCTTCGGTCCATAATCCTCGGGCGGCACGGCATACGTGCGCCCCTTTGAGCTCTTTTACTGCCGGGAAGTTTACGTTGAGGCCTATTCCCGAGGGTAAGCCTTTCTCTAAAATGGCTTGGCACAACGAAACGATAAGCGGTCGGCAAATGGTGAAATCGGCATTGCGGTCGTGGTCGCATAACGAGAACCCCACCGAGGGAATGCCTTGTATTACTCCCTCGAATACAGCTCCCATCGTACCGGAGTAGATGACGCTAACGCCCGAATTGGAGCCGTGGTTGATGCCCGATACAAGGAGGTCGGGACGGCGGTCGAGGATATTGTTCATCGAAAGTTTCACGCAATCTACCGGTGTACCGTTGGTTTTGTATGCCTTGCACCCCGGTATGCAGGTCGTTTCGGTCACACGCAAGGGTATTCCGGCTGTTATGGCTGCCGATTGTCCCGAGCGAGGACCGTCGGGCGCCACAGTTACAATTTCACCGAGAGGGGCGAGGTACTCGGCGAGTAGGCGCAATCCTTTGGCTTCTATGCCGTCGTCGTTTGTGATGAAAATGAGCGGCTTGGTTGTGGGGGAAGTATATCGTGTTGCCATAAAAAAGAATCGGTCGTGTTTAGGGTGACAAATATAGCATAAATCGGCGAGAGAAGAAAGATGCAGGCCATATTGCGAGTTTTGTGTAACGATTTTTTGCATCCTTCTTTTGGGGCGTTATCTTTTCATAAAATAGAGTGCGGCAAAGCCCTCGATAAATGAAAAACCATGCAATTCTTTTTATCATGCACTATCTTTGCAAACGTTTTATCGAGAGTGTGCGCGAAAAAGAGAGACAGATGCAACTGTTTACCCCTTAGGTTATTAACAAAAATGCCAAGTTATCAACAATTCGGGCATTTTATGCCTTGGCCGTGAGGCGCAGATGCTAAAAAAGTCGTTTCTTTGTAGCGGTAAAATGGAATAATATGGGTAAAATTATAGCAATAGCCAATCAAAAAGGAGGCGTGGGGAAAACCACAACTTCTATGAATTTGGCTGCTTCGCTGGCTGTTCTTGATAAAAAAGTATTATTGATCGATGCCGATCCGCAGGCTAATGCGTCGTCGGGTTTGGGTATAGACCTTCGTTCGGTGGCTTGTTCCGTCTACGAGTGTATGATTGACGGCCGTCCTCTTAAAGAGGTGGTGTGCGACAGTCCTGTGCCGGGATTGCATATAGTACCTTCGCACATCAATTTGGTAGGTGCCGAGCTCGAACTGCTTAACAGGCAACATCGCGAGAATGTCATGGCGTCGCTTTTATCGCCCGTAAGTGACGATTACGACTATATACTCATCGACTGTTCGCCGTCGTTGGGGTTGATAACAGTCAACGCTCTTACGGCTGCCGACTCGGTGATAATTCCCGTGCAGGCAGAGTATTTTGCTCTTGAAGGCATCAGCAAGCTGCTCAATACGATAAAGATAATCAAGGCCAAGCTCAATACGCGACTCGAAATAGAGGGTTTTTTGCTCACCATGTACGATGCGCGTTTACGGTTGGCCAACCAGATATACGATGAGCTGAAAGGCCATTTCGGCCGTATGGTGTTCGACACGGTGATACAACGTAACATCCGTTTGAGTGAGGCTCCCAGCCACGGGCTGCCTGTTATTCTATACGATAGCGAGTCGCGCGGAAGTCTCAATCACATGCAGTTAGCCAAGGAATTGATAAGTAGAAATAAAGAATAGAATATTTGCCTTATGACGAAACGTAATGCTTTGGGACGAGGGTTGGATGCCCTTATCAATATGGACGACATAGAGACTGCCGGCACTTCGTCTATCAATGAGATAGAGTTGTCGCGCATAGTCGCTAACCCCAACCAGCCGCGACGTGAATTTGATGATGCCAGCCTCGATGAATTGGCGGCCTCTATCCGCGAGTTGGGCATTATACAGCCCGTTTCGTTGCGGCAGATGCCCGACGGCAAGTACCAGATTATTGCCGGTGAGCGGCGTTACAGAGCGGCACAGCGTGCAGGTCTTGCCACGGTGCCGGCTTATATACGCACGGTTGAGGATGAAGCCGTCATGGAGATGGCGCTTATAGAGAATATTCAGCGGGAAGACCTCAATGCCATAGAGATAGCTCTCTCGTTTAAGAAGTTGATAGAGCAGCACAGTCTCACACAAGAGCAACTGAGCGAGCGCATCGGGAAAAAACGTACTACGATAGCCAACTATATACGACTGCTCAAATTGCCGGCCGAGGTGCAGATAGGATTGCGCGATAAACTAATAGATATGGGACATGCGCGCGCATTGTTGGCTGTGGAGAATGCGGCCGACCAGCTGGAACTCTACAAGGCAATCGTGAAAGAGGGTTTGTCGGTGCGTAAAGTCGAGGAGCTGGTACGTGCCATGACTTCCGCTCCGCAAGAGAAGAAGAAATCGTCGCGTAAGACGATGCGTCAGGAGTATGACCTGTTGAGACGGCATCTAAGTGATTTCTTCGGTGCAAAAGTACAGTTCAGTTGCGATGAGAAGGGCAAAGGCAAGATAAGCATACCGTTTAAGAACGAAGAGGATTTGGAGCGTTTGATGGCTCTTTTCGATAAGTTGAAGTAAGGTATTTGTATGGTTCTGCTGTCGAGGATAGTTACTGTCGCACGTTATTGTCAAAGCCGTTTATGGCTTTGCGCAGTATGGTGCATCGTGTCGATAGCTGTGCCTGCTATATCGCAGGCGCAAGACGTGTCGAGGGCTCCCGACCCCGTAGCTACCTTGCCCGATAGTGTACAGCCTGCCGAAACGCAATCGGAAATACAGCCCGATGTTGTGCCGTTGGATAGCCTTTCAAGTTCTTGGGATGCAGGACAAGTTGTCGATTCGGCGTTGGTAGATAGTACTTTCTTACTGCCTGAACCTTTACCTCCGGTACGTACCTCGTCGTTCAACCCCGAGGGGATGCGTGCCGTGTGGCTCTCGGCTCTCTTCCCCGGATTGGGACAGATATACAACCGCCGCTATTGGAAACTGCCCATCGTGGTGGGTGGATTTGTGGGGTTGATATATGCTACTTCGTGGAACAATCGTATGCTTTTGGACTACCAGCAGGCATACCTCGATATTATGGATAGCGACCCGACTACCAATAGTTACATGGACTTCTTCCCTCCTACCTACCGCGAAGAAGACCTTGACAAGACTTGGCTCACCAATATATTGAAGCAGCGGAAAGATGCGTATCGTTACTATCGCGATTACTGTATCGTAGGTATGGTGGGTCTCTATCTGGTGTGCATCCTCGATGCTTATGTCGATGCCGAGTTATATCACTTCGATATGTCTCCCGATTTGTCTATGGTGGTCAAACCGGCGTTGATTCCCGTTTCGCCGACGCATTGGCCGGCCGTAGGATTACAATGTGCAATTACTTTTTGAATTTACAAGATATGACGCGAATATTGAATTTTGTTTTTTCTTCTCTGTTATTGGCAGTATCTTCGCAGACTTTTGCCGAGGTGGTGCAGCCGTCTGTGATTGCGGCTCGCGATACCATTACCGACAATGCAATTGTCTATCCCGAGAGCTTCGAGACAGATTTTTATAATGCAATGGCCGACTGGTATATGGACCAGTATGCTGTGAGTGATGCTGACGATGCCGAGCGCACTTACGACGTAAATTATCCCGATTCGGTTTATATACGCCGCTTGCAACAACTTCCCACCGTCATAGATATGCCCTATAACCAGATAGTGAGAAGTTATATAGATATGTATATGCAACGGCGTCGCGGACTTATGGAGACGCTTTTAGGTCGCAGTATATACTATATGCCCATTTTTGAGCAAGCTCTCGAAAAGGAGGGTTTGCCTCTTGAATTGAAATATCTTCCTGTTATCGAATCGGCCTTGCGCCCTGATGCCACATCGCGTGCCGGAGCGGCCGGATTATGGCAGTTTATGGTGGCTACAGGACGGCTTATGGGTCTTGAAGTAAATTCATTGGTCGATGAGCGTCGCGACCCTTACAAGTCGAGTGAGGCTGCGGCTCGTTATTTGAAGCAGATGTATGAAATTTATCACGATTGGCATTTGGTGATAGCTTCATATAACTGTGGCCCCGGTAATGTAAATAAAGCGATACGTCGTGCTGGTGGAAAAACAGATTATTGGGAGATATATAATTTTCTGCCTCGTGAAACACGCGGTTATGTCCCGGCATTTATTGCTGCCAATTATGCCATGACCTATTATCGAGAGCACAACATTGTGCCTGTATTGGCAGAAAAGCCGCTTATTACAGACTCTATTATGGTGTGTCGCGATGTCTATTTCGACCAAATTTCGGCAGTGCTCGGTATTCCGACCGAGGAGCTCTGCGAGCTGAATCCGCAGTATCGTCGTGAGCGTATTCCCGGGCATAGCAAGCCTTATTCGCTGACGTTGCCTTCGCAACAGGTATATGCCTATATCGAGATGCAAGATTCTATTCTTGCCTATGATGCCGACAAATATGCCAAACGTAGTGTTGTGGAGCCTGCCGGACTTACGGCTACACGTTACCACCGCATACGTAACGGTGAGACTCTCTCGACGATTGCCCGCCGCTATGGAGTGAGTGTAAGTTCGCTAAAACGTTGGAACGGATTGAAAAGTTCGCGTATCAGAGCCGGCCAACGTCTCATCGTAGGTATGGCAGCAGGTGACAGTTCTTCGAAGTCGAAGTCGCAAACGACGGCCGCCTCATCGTCGAGCAAGTCGAAAAATTCCTATCATATCGTGAAGAAAGGCGAGACGTTGTGGACTATCTCGCAAAAATATGATATTACGACAGCTCAGTTGAAAGCGGCCAATAATTTGCGCAGTAGTAAAATAAATGTCGGGCAGCGGTTGAAGATACCGCGCGGATAAGTACACCGTCAGCCGGCAACGTTTACATCGAATCCCAATTGCCGTACACGGTCGGCTATCCGTTCCAATTCGTCCAAAGGAATACGTTCGAGAGCCCGTTCTGGAGTCTCGCGGTCGATGGTATAAATCATCACTTGGTGCGGAGCGATGCGCCGTAATGCGTCGAGCCACGGTGCAATCTCTTCTTCGGTAGTATTATCTACACGTTCTCCGTTGTGTGTACCGCGGGTAAATAGCGTTTGCACGATGAGTCGTCCCTCGAAGTGTTGCAGATTGTGTACGACACGTTCCGGGTCGCAATTTCCGGCTGGTACGTTGAGCCGTCGCATGGTGAGGGGATTCATGGTGTCGAGTTTCAGTATGTTGTTGTCTATATGACATAAGGCGCGATAGACACTTTCGTTTTCTATACGAGTAGCGTTTGACAGCACGCTGATGTGAGCTGTGGGGTATAATTCGTCTCGCAGGGCTATGGTGTCGTCGATGATATGTTCGAAATCGGGGTGTAACGTAGGTTCTCCGTTCCCGGCAAAAGTAATGACGTCGAGGGGGCTGCCGTCGGCGTGCATCTTTTGCAATCTGTCGTGTAAGGCGTGGCGTACCTCTTCGCGGGAGGGCAGTTTGCCGTTGCCGTGTCCTTGGGCGTTATAACCGCATTCGCAGTAGATACAATCGAAAGAACACAATTTTCCGTCGAGAGGCAACAGGTTGATGCCTAACGACACACCCAATCGTCGGCTATGTACGGGGCCGAATACGATTTCGCGAAATAAGATGGTTGACATTGATGACAGTCTGTTTTTTTAAGATATTGCGGCAACGGCGTATCAGCCTTTGCCGGTAATGATTTTCTTTATATCGTTGAGCTTGTTCAGAGCCTCTACCGGTGTTAGGTTATTGATGTCGGTATGCAGTATCTCGTCGCGTATTTGTGAGAGCACAGGATCGTCGAGTTGGAAGATACTCAGTTGCATGCCGCTGCGCGAGGTTGCAATCTCACCGGTGGGTTTGGCGATACCGTTTTGTCGGTTTTCGCTTTCGAGCTGATGCAATATTTGTTCGGCACGTTTGACAATGCTTTGCGGCATGCCTGCAAGTTTGGCTACATGAATACCGAAGCTGTGTTCGCTGCCGCCGCGCACGAGTTTACGCAGAAAAATCACCTTTCCATCGGCTTCGCGCACCGATATGTTGTAGTTGGCGATGCGTTTGTAGGTGCGTTCCATCTCGTTCAGTTCGTGGTAGTGTGTGGCGAAAAGTGTTTTGGCCTGTGCTTTGGGATGCTCGTGTATATGCTCTACGATAGCCCATGCAATAGAGATACCGTCGTAGGTGCTGGTACCGCGACCCAATTCGTCGAAGAGGATAAGGCTGCGCTCCGAAATGTTGTTCAATATATTGGCTGCCTCGTTCATCTCTACCATGAAGGTGCTTTCGCCCACCGAGATATTGTCCGACGCACCTACACGGGTGAAAATTTTGTCGACAATGCCTATACGGGCGGCATCGGCCGGGACAAAGCTGCCTATTTGTGCCATGAGTACGATGAGTGCGGTTTGACGCAGCAGTGCCGACTTACCTGCCATGTTCGGGCCTGTAATCATGATAATCTGCTGCGAGTTGTTGCCAATCGACAAGCTGTTGGCTACATAGCTTTCACCCGCAGGGAGTTGTTTCTCTATGACCGGATGTCGGCCTTCGGTGATGGAAATATCGAGCGATTCGTTTATTTCGGGACGTACATATTTGTTTTCGCGGGCTGTTTTTACAAACGAGAGGAGGCAGTCGAGGCGGGCGATAAGGTTGGCATTGAGTTGTATGGCAGCGATGTGCTCACCGAGAGCAAGTACCAAGTCGTTGAAGATGCGTGTCTCTAACGACAGGATGCGCTCTTCCGCTCCCAAGATTTTTTCTTCATACTCTTTCAGCTCTTGTGTAATGTAACGTTCGGCGTTGACGAGCGTCTGTTTCCGTATCCATTCGGGGGGAACTTTATCTTTGTGCGTATTGCGCACTTCGATATAGTATCCGAATACGTTGTTGTAGCTGATTTTCAGGCTCGGGATGCCTGTCTTTTCCGACTCGCGCTGTTGTATTTTCAGCAGGTAGTCTTTCCCCGAGTAGGCAATGTCGCGCAGGTTGTCGAGCTCCTCATTCACGCCGCGGTTGATGATGTCGCCCTTGTTTATGAGTGAGGGAGCATCGGGGTTCAACTCTCGTGCGATACGTTGGCAGATAAGTTCGCACGGGTTTAGCAACTCTCCCATTTGACGTAAGATGGAGCATCCGTCGGCTGCTGTGCACAACTCCTTGATGGGGGCTGTGGCCGACAAAGCCACACGCAACTGTACCATCTCGCGCGGGGTGATGCGTCCCACGGCTACTTTCGATATGATACGTTCCATATCGCCTATCAGGCTCAGCTGCGGGCGGATGGCTTCTTCCACTTCGGGATGTCTGAAAAAGTATTCTACCCCGTCGAGCCGCTCGTTGATAGGGGCTACATCTTTAAGGGGAAATACAATCCATCGGCGCAACATACGCGCTCCCATGGGACTGATAGTGTGGTCTATTATGTCTAATAGGCTTTTTCCTCCTTCGTTGATGGTGTCTATCAGTTCGAGGCTGTGTATTGTCGACTTGTCTAACCTGACGTATTTCTCTTCGTCGATGCGTGCCAGCGAGGTGATATGGTCTATATGGGTGTGTTGCGTGATGTCCAAGTAGTAGAGGATGGCACCTGCTGCCGTGATGGCATTGTGCATATTGTGTAACCCGAACCCTTTGAGGTTACGGGTGCCGAAGTGGTGCAGCAGTTTGTCGGTGGCAGCTTCTTCGGTATATATCCAATCGTCCATCTCGTAGGTGAAGTAGCGAGACCCGAAGCGTTCTTCAAAAATTTTCTTTTTCGCTTTCTCGTAGAGTACCTCTTTGGGTGCGAAATTGTTGAGTAACTTCTCTACATAGTCGGGAGAACCTTCGGCTGCCAGATATTCGCCCGTAGAGATGTCGAGGAAAGCTATGCCATAACTGCGTTTGTCTATATGTATGCTTGCGAGGAAGTTGTTCTCCCGGTGGTTGAGTATATTATCGTTGATAGATACGCCCGGTGTTACCAGCTCTGTGATGCCGCGTTTTACCAGCTTTTTAGTCAGCTTGGGGTCTTCAAGCTGTTCGCAGATGGCAACCCTCTTTCCTGCGCGCACGAGTTTGGGCAGATAAGTGTCGAGTGCATGGTGCGGAAATCCGGCCAGTTCGACATATTGGGCGGCACCGTTGGCGCGTCGAGTGAGCGTAATACCCAAAATTTCCGATGCTGTGATGGCGTCGTCCGAGAAAGTTTCATAAAAATCGCCTACGCGAAAAAGCAGAATGGCATCGGGATGTTTGGCTTTCATCTCGATGTATTGCTTCATGAGCGGTGTCTCTACAATCTGTTTCCCCACTTTTCCTCTTTGTTTCGTAACCTACAAAGGTAGCTATTTTGTGCCGATTGTGGAAATGAAAGGCCGAAAAGCAGCAAAAATATTGGGGACGGGTGGTTCGATAGGAGGTGTGGATGTGATTTCAAACGAAGATTTTTCCCTTGCCGAAGTACATAATTGACAAAGACTGGCAGCAGGGATGTTTTCTAACCCGAGGATGCACGGCGATAGAAGGGGGCGTAATAGGCATTACTGTATCTGGGTCGGTTAGGATAGGCTATTAAATAATATTTCGTTTTTTTATCGGGTATCGTTAACAATTATTTCTTTTGTATGAATGCAGCGACCGATAAAGGAGCGAATAATATCTTTTCGCTATATTTGTAGAATATAGGATGCAGTTCGGCTGAGTCAAATCTGAAAACTGCGTTTTCGTTTGTCTCGGCACTCGCCATTCGTGTATATTTGTAGCGTAAAGGCGACCCACCGGTGCAGCAAAGAGATAGGTTATCTTTGTTTTGCTCCCCGACTTTTGCTCTATGCGGCGCCTCTCGGTCGCGTCGTATCGCTCGGGTGGTGTTGCGTGATAGAAGAGAAAGAGGATATAGTTATGCAACGATATTACAAGTCGGTAAAATATACGGTTATAGGAGGCTATGTCGTTCTGACGGCGTTGCTGCTTGTGTCGTTGTGGTTGGTCTTGAATAAAATGACACAACTGTCGGCTCTCGATTATGCCGAGATGGAACTATACGAAAAACGGTTGCGTACCAACGAGGCTTTTACGGCACTTTATAAGGTGGAGACGATGGGTCAAACCATCGACTTGACGAAAACAGCTGATTATATGGCCTATACCGAGGCCGTAGACGAGGCTCTTGCGGCAGTTGATTCATTGAAGAACATCGGGTCGGATTCTGCGTTGGTGTTGCGTGCCGACAGCATACATATTCTGTTGCTCGAAAAGGTGGGTAATATGCGGCGGTTTATCAGGACAACAACGTTGGAGAGCGCCCGTAAAGATGCCCAGCTTGTAGCCATGTTGGCGCATCAGGATACGTTGCTCGCCGTGCGTAGCGAGCAGTACCGCCTTATGGCTCGCAGCGATTCTATGATGGCCGCAGAGCAGAAGAAGGGCTTTTGGAGTAAATTGGCGCGGGTCTTTTCGGGCGGCAGATACCGGCAAGAGTATGACAGCCTGCAACATGCCAATGCCGAGCTTTCGGTTTATGGCGACTCGTTGGCATCGAGATTGCGCAATATCGAGACGGGATATGCCGAGAAACGCGATTCGGTGCAGAATGTCTTGGCATGGCATCGTATGCAACTCGAACGTGATAACCGTCTTTTGTCGATGCAAATCAATCGTTTGATGTACGAGTATGAGCAAGAGTTGGCAACGCTTATCGTGCATCGCAGTATGAACAACGAGCAGGTGCGCCGTGAAACGCTCAATACGATTTTCTGGGTGGCGTTTGTCGCTATTTTCATCGCTTTTGTTTTTGG
Source organism: uncultured Barnesiella sp. (assembly GCA_944321085.1). Taxonomy (GTDB): domain Bacteria; phylum Bacteroidota; class Bacteroidia; order Bacteroidales; family Barnesiellaceae_A; genus Barnesiella_A. Next base: position 4,342 of record CALUJY010000010.1, on the reverse strand, counting down.
CGGTGGAATATGGCTTATACTGAATCGCAACAATCGTTATAAGACCGAGTTGGAGGATGCCAATCGCAGAACGGCAGCCTTGCTCGATGCTCGTGAGAAGATGATGCTTGCCATAACGCACGACTTCAAGGCGCCGTTGGGCTCTATCATCGGGTATATTTCGTTGCTGCGAAGGCTTGTGCAAGGCGAGCGGCAGCAACTTTATCTCGATAATATGCGCGAATCGTCGGAACATTTGCTGGGTTTGGTCAATAATTTGCTCGATTTCTATCGGTTGGATTCTGATAAGATGTCGGTGACGCGAGTTGCCTTTAATCCTTATGCCTTGTTTGAGAAAGAAGCTGTCACATTCCGACCTATTGCCGAGGCCAAGGGCGTAAAATTGCATGCCGTCGGGGCGGCGGATAATGGTATGCTGTGTGTGGGAGACCCTATCAAGTTGCGCCAGATTGTTGACAACCTCTTGTCTAATGCCGTGAAGTTTACCGATTCGGGTGCTGTCGTTCTGCGATATACGATAAACGATAGTGAAATCGCATTCTCTGTCTCCGATACGGGATGCGGCATGGAAGAGAAAGATATGGAGCGGATTTTCGGAGAGTTTACCCGGCTTTCCGAGGCACAAGGGAAAGAGGGCTTTGGGTTGGGGCTCTCTATTACGCGCAAGTTGGTTTTGTTGTTGGGCGGAAATATCGAGGTAAGCAGTGAACCCGGCAACGGCAGTACATTCTCGGTACGTGTGCCGGTAGAGCCGTTTACCGATGAGAGCGAGCAACAGAGTGCTATGCCTTTCGTCGGGCTGAGGGTGTTGTTGCTCGATGACGACAACTTGCAATTAGCCATGTTCGAGGGGCAATTAGAGGCGTTGGGTGTGCAGGTAGTAAGTTGCAGCCATATCGAGGACGCCTTGTCGTATTTGCGTCATGAACCCTGCGATGTGTTTTTTACCGATATACAGATGCCCGAAGCCGATGGGTTTGAACTGATGCGACGTTTGCATGCCGAAACCGACGAACGGATGCGTAAGGTGCCGGTTGTTGCCGTGTCGGCGCGGAGTGATATGGATAAAGCCATGTTGAGTAAGCACGGATTTGCGGCGATGCTGGCAAAACCTTTCTCGCAACAGGAGTTGTGTGAAGTCATTGCATCGGTGACGGGGCATGATGTACCGGTGTCGGCTCTTCCCGATACGATGGCAGATGCTTCGCCGCAAGAGGCAGAGACGTCGGGTTACCATTTCGATACGCTCACGGCATTTGCCGCGGGCGACGATGTCGCATGCCGTAATATTTTGGCTACTTGTCGCGACGAGTTGCAGGGACAGGTTGCCGAGATGAAGGCCGCCCTTGCAGCCGGTAATGCCGAGTGTCTGGCACGTGTGGCACATAAATGGGTGCCGTTGTTTACGATGGTGGGTGCTCAGCAGCATCTGCCTTTGTTGCGAAAGATAGAACATCCTGTTGACGGCGATTTCCCCCAATCAGCTGCCGAAACGGTGGTGCATGAAGCCGAGGCGATAATAACTGCCTTGCAAGAGTTTTTACATGAGGAGAAAGAATAAGAGATGATGACACGCAAGAGATTGTTGATTATAGAAGACGACGCCACATTTTCGTTGATGTTGCGTACTTGGTTGGAGAAGAAAGGGTTCGATGTTGCGGTAAGCAGTACGCTGTCGCAATCCAAAAAACTTCTTTTGAAAGGCGTTTTCGACCTCGTTCTGTGCGATTTGCGCTTGCCCGATGGTGAGGGTGTAGAGGTGTTGGAGTGGATGCACCAACAAGGTTGCCCCCTGCCTCTTATTATGATGACGCACTATGCCGATATACAATCGGCCGTGCAGTCTATGAAGTTGGGAGCATGTGACTATGTGTCGAAGCCTGTCAATCCCGATATATTGTTACAAAAGATAAACGAGGCGTTGGTAACAGCCGTTGCAGCAGGGACGCAAAACAAGACAGTTACCGCCGAAAGTAATATGCAACAGCAAGATTCCGAGTCGCCCGAGTATCTCGAAGGCGAGAGTGAAGCTGCACGACAACTTTATAACTATGTGCGGTTGGTAGCACCCACCAATATGTCGGTATTGATAAATGGAGCCAGCGGTACGGGAAAGGAGTATGTGGCGCGTCGTATCCATGAGTTGAGCAATCGCTCGGCAGCCCCATTTATTGCCGTTGATTGTGGCGTGATTATGAAAGACCTTGCCGCATCCGAGTTTTTCGGTCATAAGAAAGGTTCGTTTACCGGAGCGATAGAAGATAAAACGGGTGCTTTCGTAGCGGCCAACGGGGGTACTATTTTTCTCGACGAGATAGGTAATCTCGGATATGATGTACAGGTACAGTTGTTGCGCGTTTTGCAGGAACGCAAGGTTCGACCCATAGGTTCTAACAGCGAGATTGCGGTCGATGTACGTTTGGTAGCGGCCACAAATGAAGATTTACGCATGGCGATCAAAGAGGGGCGCTTCAGGGAAGACTTGTATCATCGTATTAACGAGTTCTCTATCAAGATGCCATTGTTGTGCGAGCGTGAAGATGATATACTCTATTTTGCCGATTTCTTCCTTGATAAAGCCAATAAGGAGTTAGGCCGAGATATTGTAGGATTTTCACCCGAGGCTGTGCAGCTGATAAGGCAATATACTTGGCCGGGTAATCTGAGACAGATGGCCAATGTAGTGAAGCGTGCAGTGCTTTTGGCACAAGGACGTTATATAGCGCCGCGAGAGCTCGATATAGAGGTCAATGACGCTGTTGCCGCCCCCATCTCTGTAACCCCCTTGCGCGATAGTGACGACGAGCGTCAACGCATTATAGAGGCACTGCGCGTTACCGGAAATAATAAAAGCAAGGCCGCCGAGTTGTTGCAGATAGACCGTAAGACGCTATATAACAAGATGAAACTTTACGGTCTGTAATAGAGTGACGGTTTTACGCTCCGGAGAGGAGCGATAGTGTGCCGTCATATCCGGATGTTATGACACTGAGTTCTATTCCGACAGGTTGTTGACGCAAGAAGAGTTCCCCTGTTTGGTGTTGCCGATAGCGTATTGTGTATATACCTTTCGGGGAATATTTCCACACTGTGTATGCCGATTCCCCACAAATTGCCACTCGTTGTTCTTTTTATTAAATTTGCAATATGTTGTAAATGAGCGAAATATAAAATTCCTTTCCGTTTTGGTACACTCTTTGTCTCTTTGATAAGTGAAGACGCTTCTGAAAAGAAGCTTTCGAAGGAAAAAAGATTTATTTGGTATAAAAAAAGGAAAGATTATGAAAAAGTTAAGTTTGACAGTATGTGCTATGATGTTATCGACTGGTGTTTGTTCGTTGTATGCTGCATCTCTCAGTGAGGAGCCTATAAACAAAGATACAGTGCCTGAATCGACAGAGATAGCAATCGCTTTGATAGACACAGCCACTACCAGTACCGAGAACTTTGTAGCCATAGCCGAAGAGCCCGCTAAGGACGAAAGCGGCGACAAGAAAGAGGAAGGCGACAAAAAAGAGGAGACTACGAAAGATGAAGGTGCACTCCTGCTTGCCGTAGCCGAAGAGCCCGCTAAGGACGAAAGCGGCGATAAGAAAGAGGAAGGCGACAAGAAAGAGGAGACTACGAAAGATGAAGGCTCACTTCTGCTTGCCATAGCCGAAGAGCCCGCTAAGGACGAAAGCGGTGACAAGAAAGAGGAAGGCGACAAAAAAGAGGAGACCACGAAAGATGAAGGCTCACTCCTGCTTGCCGTAGCCGAAGAGCCCGCCAAGGACGAAAGCGGCGATAAGAAAGATGAAGGCGACAAGAAAGAGGAGACTACGAAAGATGAAGGTGCACTCCTGCTTGCCGTAGCCGAAGAGCCCGCTAAGGACGAAAACGGTGACAAGAGAGATGAGCCTTCAAAGGATGAGCCCTCTTCCGAGGAGAATGTACTCGCATAGCATAAGATAAAGGACTTCAGATAAAAAATATTCTACTTGTTGATTGTTTTAGAGTAACCGCTCTTTCTAAAGATTGTTAGATGTGTGTGAGTGTCTTTGGCGATTGGTTCGTCGGAGGCACTTTTCTGTTATGCCCTTCTTTTGTGATAAGGAAAAGCGTGTCCGGCGAGAAACAGAGTTCCGCCGGACACATTTCGTATTATCGCTTGCATGTTTTTACTACAAAATAATAGGATAAAACGCAGAATAAAGCGAATTTGAGCATTCTCATTGACTGTCAGAGAGTTTGGCTTCGAGTGGCACAAAATGGCATAGGGGCTGAAAAACGGATTTAGGCAGATTGCAGAAATAGATGCACTTCCAAATCATTACCCGATACCTGATGCACATTTAACACT
>CALUJY010000009.1 GCA_944321085.1 uncultured Barnesiella sp. | reverse complement strand
TTCAAAAAACCGTGTAATTGGCTATATTTCAATAATTTCAAAGAACTATTTATCCACTTTTACGGGACAGTAGTGAATTTACATCATGAAAAAATTATATTTACTCACCGCGTGCCTCGTAGCCTTTGCCGCAACACAGGCACAAACCGTCAACCTCAGTGAATATGCCGCCGAAAAATATAATTGGAACGGCGACGAGAAACCCGCTACCACATCTTACGAAATGGATGTACCTTACGCCCAAATCAACGGCTTCCGATTCTACAACAACAACGACGACGCATGCTCTATCGCCTATAATAAAAAGACTGTCGACGGCACAAAATACTTTGCCTGCTTCAAGACACAAGGCGGTTCAAAATGGGAAGATAGCGAAACACCCGCTTCACGCATCATCGAAGTCGATGTTACAGGTCCTTGCACCATATCGGCTATTATGGCTTCATCGAGCAAAAACGACGACCGCGAGCTCTACATCTCTACGGCCAAAGTCGACTCCGACTACGACAAAGACGACGAGTCGTACGTAGGCTGCATCGACATAAAAGCTGCCGACGGTACCAAACAATATACATTCGACTACCAAGGCGAGGCCAACACCCTCTACCTCTATTCGCACACAGGCGGCATCAATATCTATACAATATCTGTCACCTACAAGTAAACTGCTACCATAGCATACGACATACAGGCAAGCCGTCGGACAACATATTGTCTGGCGGCTTGCTTCATTTTCAGAGACATACCATATACCCCGTACAAACCGTAAGAGTTGCATTTCGCCCCGCCATAGGAGCTGCATAACCACCCGTAAAAGTGGTACAAAAAAAGGTAATATCGGTGCTATGCAGCCCGATACAAAGCCTCATCTTTGCAAAAACAATACTACTACTCTTATGACTGTAACAAAAACCGAAACTCTGTTGAAAGCGTTACTACTCATAACGCTGCTCACAACTGCACAAAACTACACCGCTATGGCACAAGAAAAAATCACGCAGACCGCAGGTCGCACACAACTGGGCGAATTTGCCCCTCTGTTTGCCGAACTCAACGACGACATATTGTTCGGCGAAGTATGGAACCACCAAGGGCTGAGCCCCCACGACCGCAGCATGGTCACCATCGCTACGTTGGTAGGCAAAGGTATCATAGACTCGTCGCTGACACACCACTTGCAATTTGCCAAAGACAATGGAGTCACGCGTACCGAGATAGCCGAAATGCTCACTCATATCGCTTTCTATGCCGGATGGCCTAACGCATGGGGCGCATTCCGCCTTGCCAAAGAGGTATGGGCTGACGATACCGCATGCGACAATGGCAAAGCAGCTTTCCAACGCGAAATGCTGTTTCCCATAGGCGAACCCAACACAGCATACGCACAATACTTCATTGGCAACAGCCATTTGGCACCCATATCTACCGAACAGATTCCGTTCAACAACGTCACCTTCGAACCCCGTTGCCGCAATAATTGGCACATCCACCACGCCACCGACGGCGGAGGCCAAATGCTCGTTTGCGTAGCCGGTCGCGGATGGTATCAGGAGGAAGGGAAACCCGCCGTAGAACTGCATCCGGGTGACATCATACACATACCGGCCAACGTAAAACATTGGCATGGAGCTGCCGCCGACAGTTGGTTTGCGCACCTTGCCTTCGAAATACCGGGTGAAAACACCTCGAACGAATGGCTCGAACCCGTCACAGACGAAGTGTACGACAAACTCGGCCGATAATACACCGGCACCAGCCAACATCCCCAAGGAAACGGGGAATGCGGCCATAATGTATCAGCCACTATATGGCAAAGTCCTATCTCCCTCAGGAAATAATTTCTTGTAATCTGAACCCTGAATACAATTACAGGTTACCCAAAGAGGCCATATCAAACTCATATTGAGTAATGATATGGCCTCTTCTATAAATCTACTTACCACCCGTAACTTTTCAGAGTCGCCTCATTCTATTTCAACACATCAGGTTTTTATCCCGATAATGTATTACAATACATCCGAAAAATGCTACGGCAGTACGGAAATACTGTTTCTATATTTTGCGATATTCTATGAGGTGATACGATTCGTAAAGAACTCCATTCGATGACGACGAAGTATATCCTTCAACAACCAATTTGGAACGTGTCAACTCCTTAATCGGCCATGGGTCATCTTCGTCATAGTCCAATATAAGAATCCCTTTACTATAACTCCATTCACCTTCATTAGAATCATCCATACCATCACCTAAATACGTCAATACGTATGTACCGTTTTTATTGAATGTTATTCTGATACTACCGCTGAGGTCATCATAAAACTCATTTGTTATAACCCCATCTTGTTTTTCCCAGCCCGATTCAGAAACTGCTTCCCAAGTTCCTATCAAATCAGATGAAGAACCGACATCGTCTGAACAAGCATTGAACATCAATGCCATACACGACATTAACACAAACAGAAACAAAAATTTTACGTTTTTCATTTGTAAATTGTTTTTATGTGTCTTCCAGTTCCCGAAGACCGATTATTAATAAACCACGAAGCGTGGAACTGCAATGCCCACATTCCGATTGGAGGTCCTAGGAAAACCATGTACACGAATATGGTAACAGCAGCCCACGCCATAGCGTGAGAACCACTATGCTATCCTCGTGTACAATTGTGAATTTCCTAGGTTCCCAATCACAAGATAAGCATAACGCTTCTTGAATTTCTAATATGTCACAGATTGAGTTTCCTCAATCCGATGCAAAAATAGATAATTTTTATAATGGTCTCTTATCTTGGAACCATTTTTATTTTCAAAACATAAGTTATACACTCGTTACACGATTGTTCTGTTTTATAATTATGCTTTGATTTACAAGCCATTCCAACGCTATCGGCCTCCTAAAAAACTGATTTCTTATTCTCTCCCATACTACATTTCTCTTCTAACTGCTTCGTTTTCAAATTCCATTGCGTAAATAAACACACACCATACTGTTTATTCCGCAGATTTTCACTATTTTTGTAAGCTAAAAACAGAACACCTCACACCTCATGAATATAAGCAAACGATTGGCAATCTTAGGTTCTACCGGCTCGATAGGACGGCAAACGTTGGCGGTGGTCGACGAATATCCGCAACAATTCGAGGTTTACCTCCTCACGGCCAACAACAGTGTAGACCTTCTGATTGAACAAGCCCGCAAATATCGTCCCGAAATTGCCATCATCGCTAATAAAGAACACTACGCTGCCTTGCGCGACGCACTGGCCGACTTACCCATCAAAACCTATGCCGGTGCCGATGCCATCGCCGATGCCATGTCACTCTCCGACATCGACATCGTCGTGGCTGCCATGGTAGGCTACGCCGGGCTAAAACCCACCATAAAGGCCATTGAAGCTCACAAGACCATAGCCTTGGCCAACAAAGAGACCCTCGTCGTGGCTGGCGACCTCATCACGAAGCTCGCCCTAGAAAACCGCGCCCCCATCATACCCGTCGATTCGGAACACTCGGCCATATTCCAATGTTTGGCCGGCGAAGGCGACAACCCCATAGACAAAATCATCCTCACAGCATCTGGAGGTCCATTCCTGCACCACTCGAAAGAAGAATTGCTCCACGTCACTTGCGCCGATGCCTTGAAGCATCCCAACTGGAAGATGGGCAAGAAAATCACTATCGACTCGGCCACTATGATGAACAAAGGATTTGAGATGATTGAAGCCAAATGGCTCTTCGGCATACCGCCCGAGAAGATAGAAATCGTCATCCATCCCCAATCGATAGTCCACTCTATGATACAATATAGCGACGGCGCCGTCAAAGCACAATTAGGTCTGCCCGACATGAAGCTGCCTATTCGCTATGCGCTCTCCTATCCCGACCGGCTTGTCACCCACGCGCCCAAGCTGCAAATGAAAGACTACGCCCGACTTACTTTCGAGAAACCCGATACCGCTCGTTTCCCCTTGCTGCAATTGGCCTTCGATGCCATAGCACAAGGAGGCAATACGCCTTGCGCCATGAATGCCGCCAACGAAGTAGCAGTAGCCGCATTCCTCGCCGGGAAGATAGGATTTTACGACATCGCCGACACCGTAGCCGAGTCGATGGCGCAAGCCGAATACATCGCATCGCCTACCTACGACGACTATGTGGCAACCGACAAAGCCGTGCGCGACATAGCCGCCCGATATATAGAAACCCGTAAATAGACCCCTCCCGATATAATATGGACCCTATTCTCGTCAAAACCATACAACTCATTCTGAGTCTCTCTATACTCGTCATCTTCCACGAATTCGGGCATTACATCTTCGCCCGCATGTTCGGCATACGAGTAGAGAAATTCTACCTCTTCTTCGACACGAAATTTGCCCTTCTTCGCATCAAACGCGAGAGCAACGCCCTCTCCGTAAAAATATGCGAGAAACTGTGTTTCAATATTCCTATGCGGCCGGCCAAGAGCGGCGACACAGAGTTCGGTATAGGATGGATACCCTTTGGCGGTTATGTAAAAATAGCCGGCATGATAGACGAGTCGATGGACCTCGAACAGATGAAACGCCCCGTACAACACGACGAGTTCCGTTCGCGTCCCGCATGGCAACGGCTGCTGGTCATGGTAGCCGGCGTAGTGTTCAACTTCCTGCTCGCCATCATCATATACACCGGCATAGCCTACGCATGGGGCAAGACATACCTCACCTTCGAGAACGCCAAAGACGGCATGGAGTATTGTCAACCCGCCAAAGAGATAGGCTTTTGCGACGGCGATATACCCCTGACCGCCGATGGTGAAAAGCTCGACTACCTATCGAGCGAAACCATACAAGCCATGGTAGAAGCCAACCGTGTCGCCGTGCTGCGCAACGGAGATACTGCTACCGTAGAGGTTCCGCAAGACTTCATGCTGCAACTGATGAATGTGCAAACTCCCTTTGCATGGTATCGCCTGCCTGTCATCATAGACAGCCTCGAATATAGCGGCGGTGCATACGCTGCCGGATTGCGCAAAGGCGACCGTATTGTCAGTGTCGATTCCATAGCAACGCCCTCACGCAACCTGCTTACAGCCACGCTGGCACAACACACATCGCAAACCATAGAGATAGGCTTCTTGCGTGGCGACAGCCTCATGACTGCGCTGGTACAAAACGACAGTCTCGGGCATATAGGTATCTACATGACACCCATCACCGAGCTATACGACATTACCACCGAGCATTACTCCCTGTTACAATCAATCCCCGAAGGCATCGACATGGGTGTCACCAAGCTGGTCAACTACGTAAAGAGCTTCAGATATGTCTTCTCCAAAGAAGGTGCACAGAGCCTCGGCGGCTTCGGTTCGATAGGCAACCTTTTTGCTCCTACATGGGACTGGTACTCTTTCTGGAACATGACAGCATTGCTGTCGGTCATGCTGGCTTTCATGAATATTCTGCCTATACCAGTACTTGACGGCGGCCACGTGCTCTTCCTCATCATAGAAGTGATAACCCGCCGCAAACCGAGCGACAAATTCATGGAGATAGCACAATCGATAGGACTATTCCTCCTCATCGCACTGCTCATCTATGCCAACGGCAATGACATAGTCAGATTTTTATTCAAGTAAACAATAATATCACAATATGACCGAAAACTGCAAAATCATACTCAAACCCGGGAAAGAAGACTCTTTCCGCCGATTTCATCCGTGGGTATTCTCGGGTGCCATACAACGCATACAAGGCGAGCCAGCCGAAGGCGACATTATCACCGTCGAAGATTGGCAAGGCAACTTCATAGGCATTGCGCACTATCAGATAGGCAGTATTGCTGCCCGCATCCTCTCTTTTACCCCCGTGGAAATCGATACCGACTTCTACCGGCAACGACTACTCGCCGCATACCGCATGAGACAAAGTCTCGGCCTCGAAAACGGCAATCGCAACAATACCTACCGCCTCGTACACGGCGAAGGCGACAACTTGCCCGGGCTTATCATCGACATATACGGTAAAACAGCCGTCATGCAAGCCCACAGCCCCGGAATGCACTTTGCCCGACACTCTCTCGCCGAGGCACTCAAACAGGTTATGGGCGATGCCATAGAAAGCATATATTACAAATCCGAAACCACACTGCCCTATAAAGCCGACTTAGACCACGAGAACGGCTATCTCCTCGGCAAATCGTCCGACGACACCGCCATAGAAAACGGGCTGAAATTCCACGTTGACTGGCTGCACGGACAGAAAACGGGCTTCTTCATAGACCAACGCGAAAACCGCGCCCTTCTCGAACGATACTCGCACGGACGTGCCGTACTCAATATGTTCTGCTACACCGGAGGCTTCTCATTCTACGCCATGCGTGGCGGCGCCCGACTTGTACACTCGGTTGACAGCTCGGCCAAAGCCATAGACCTCACCTGCCGTAACGTAGAGCTCAATTTCCCCGGCGATACACGCCACAAAGCATTTGCCGAGGACGCATTCAAATACCTCGACACGATGGGTGACGACTACGACCTCATCATTCTCGACCCGCCGGCCTTCGCCAAACATCGCCGGGTACTCAACAATGCCCTGCAAGGCTACCGCAAACTCAACGCCAAAGCCTTCGAGAAAATACGTCCGGGCGGCATTCTTTTCACTTTCTCCTGCTCGCAAGTCGTAAGCAAAGAAAATTTCCGCCTCGCCGTCTTCACCGCAGCGCAACAATCGGGACGCAACGTGCGCATACTGCACCAGCTGGTACAACCCGCCGACCATCCCATCAATATATACCATCCCGAGGGAGAATACCTCAAAGGGCTGGTGCTATACGTAGAGTAAATCACCTTTTAACCAACTAATTATCAAACCCTAATGTTATGAAAAAAAACGCATGTATCATGTTAGCTGCACTGTCACTGCTCGCCTGCTCACCGCAAGAAAAAGCGGGCGATAACAACACAGAGTTTGACTATTCGGTAGAAAAATTTGCCGACCTCGAAGTTCTACGCTATCGCGTACCCGGCTTCGAAGAACTCACGCTCGACCAGAAAAAACTTATCTATTATCTCCAAGAAGCTGCACTGCAAGGCCGCGACATCCTCTTCGACCAAAACGGCAAGTGGAACCTTCCCATCCGCTACACACTCGAAGCCATCTACACCGGATACAAGGGCGACCGCACCACCGACGACTGGAAAGCATTCGATACATACATCAAGCAAGTATGGTTCGCCAACGGAATACACCACCACTATTCCAGCGACAAATTCCTGCCTGCTTTCTCGCAACAATTCTTTACCGACGCCGTCAACTCGGTTGACGCCTCTACCCTTCCCCTGCGTCAGGGCGAAACGGTGCAACAACTCTTAGACTCCATCATGCCCGTCATGTTCGACCCCGCTATCATGCCTAAACGCACCAACCAAGCCGACGGCGAAGACCTCATAACGACATCGGCCGGCAACTATTACAGCGGTGTCACACAAGCCGAAGCCGAGGCCTTCTACAACAAGATGAAGAAAGAGAACGACCCCACCCCCATCTCTTACGGACTGAACAGCCGCTTGGTAAAACGCAACGGTCAGATATATGAAGAAGTATATAAAGTTGACGGCCGTTACGGAGAAGCCATCAGCCGCATCGTAGAGTGGCTCGAAAAGGCTGCTACCGTTGCCGAGAACGATGCCCAACGCGCCATCATAAACAAACTCATAGAGTACTACCGTACCGGCGACCTGAAAACATTCGACGAATACTCCATACTGTGGGTTGAAGACACCAACAGTCAGGTAGATTTCGTAAACGGATTTATAGAGTCTTACGGAGACCCCCTCGGCATGAAAGCAAGTTGGGAATCTATCGTTAACTTCAAGAACATGCAAGCCTCTGAACGTACCCACATTATCAGCGAGAACGCCCAATGGTTCGAAGATAATTCGCCCACCGACCAACGATTCAAGAAAGAAGCCGTAAAAGGCGTATCGGCCAAGGTCATCACCGCCGCCATCCTCGCCGGCGACTGCTATCCCTCGACGCCCATCGGCATCAACCTGCCTAACGCCAACTGGATACGCGCCGCACACGGTTCTAAATCGGTAACCATAGAAAACATTACCGACGCATATAACGAAGCCGCCAAAGGCAACGGTTTCAACGAAGAATTCGTATGGAGCCCCGTTGAACTCGACCTCATTGAGAAATACGGTACCATCACCGACAACCTCCACACCGACCTCCACGAATGCCTCGGCCACGGCTCAGGCAAACTTCTGCCAGGTGTTGACCCCGATGCACTGAAAGCTCACGGTTCTACCCTCGAAGAAGCTCGTGCCGACCTCTTCGCCCTCTATTACCTTGCCGACAAAAAACTCGTCGAGTTAGGCATCATCCCCAACGATACTGCCTACAAAGCAGGATATTACGAGCAAATCATGAATGGACTCATGACGCAACTCGTACGTATAGAACCCGGCAAAGACATTGAAGAGAGCCACATGCGCAACCGCCAACTCATTGCTGCATGGGCATACGACCTCGGCAAAGCCGACAATGTTATAGAAATTGCCGAACGCGACGGCAAACACTATGTCAAAATCAACGACTACGAAAAACTGCGTCAAATCTTTGGCAAACAACTTGCCGAAATTCAACGTATCAAGAGTGAAGGCGACTATGAAGCCGGACGCGCATTGGTAGAAAAATATGCAGTAAAAGTAGATAATAAGCTCCACGCCGAAGTTCTCGACCGTTATGCCCACCTCGACATAGCTCCCTATAAGGGATTTGTCAACCCGGTGTACACTCCCGTACTCGATGCCGAGGGTAATATTACCGATATTATCATAGACTATACCGAAGGCTATCCCGAGCAAATGCTCCGCTACTCGCACGACTACGGTACTCTCCCTGCCTACAACGACTAACCTATATCGTAACCGTCCCATAGACAGGAAGGTTTAGATTTATCCTTAGAACCATCTACCCTGCCGCAGTTATTTGCGACAGGGTAGATTTATTAATACCCATATCACTCACCTGCCATTGACAACCGCATTAGCATACAATGATACCGAAACATGAAAAAAGGTATCTACATTTCAAAACAAAAAGGCCGCTACACCACACCCTCCCTAACAGGCATCACGCTTGTTTCTTCGGCCTCTTTATATTGCCACACAACAGTCGTTGCCGCAGCTATGACTTATGTAACAAGCCTGTTTCGTTGCCGATAATCGCCGCTTTTGTTATCAAATCTTATCTTCACCCCCTCCTCCGCAGAGCAGCGGCAACTGCAACGATACAAACACACATACCCATCTGAAAATCAATTCCGAGCAGCTTATACACAGAACAAGCGCAATACCCACCATACACTGTTCGCATACATCAAAATACAACGAACCCCGTAAGAGAATCTCCCACGGGGATCGTACCTACACATTATTTGTCTTTGTCTGCGTTGTCTATCGTTTTACGAACTTCAAGGAACGGCGATGACCGTCTTGCATATAACTCAATACATACACACCACTGGGCAACGAAGCCACGCTCCACTCTCCATCCACAATACCTTGCGACATTACAAGGGTTCCAGTCAAAGAATAGACATTAGCATCGGTTACAATACGTTGCGTACGCAGTACATTACCCGTAAATAGCACAGCGGCATCGTCACGCATCGCAGCATTTATGCCTGAATATGTATGTATCGTCAAAAGGCTCCAATTGGCATCATTCTCAAAAAGAGGAGCTACCTCGTCGGCTACGGTCAGCGTAATGGCTTTCAGGTCCGATATGCCGTCGAACATATCGGAGTAGAAGATAGGAGCTTCGCTACCTGCATAGCTCGTCCAGTCTATCGCCGTCAATGCCGTGCAGTCGCCAAATGTGCGGGACGCAAACGTTATTGTCGAGGGAAGGGTCACTTTCGTAAGTGCCACACACGACCTGAATGTACCGGCCATCGCGCTCGAACCGGTGAGTTGTGTCGATTCGCTCAGGTCTATCTCGGTCAGACTCCCGCAATTCTCAAATGCACTGTTCAGACTGGTAAGGCCGCTGCAATGGCTCAAATCTATCGTTGTCAATGCGCTGCAATTCATGAATGCCTGGCGCAGATTGCCGAAGTTGGCTGCCTGCCCGGCCTCAGGCATAATCACTGTTTCCAGTGCCTTGCAGTTGACAAACACACCGTTGCTCGACAATCCGCCGTTCACGTAAAGGTCGGTTCCCGCCTCGATTTGGGCCTCGCTCATGTCGACGCTCACCAGCGTAGTATTGCTTGCCATAAAGCCGGTGGTACCTATGGCCACGGCAAGGTCGGTAAAGGCCAGCGTGTTCCATGTTCCGGTAAGATAGAGCTTATCGGCATCGCGCAAGTTTGTCGGTATGTCCGATGCATCCACCACGGTTCCTTCTATCGGTGTTTCGCCGGTCTCGGCTTCTATCGTCAAGCGGCTCCAATTGGCATCATTTTCGAACAAAGATGCTACTTCACTACTTACAGTCAAAGTAATGACTTTCAGGTCTGATATGCCGTCGAACATATCAGAATAGAAGATAGGAGCTTCGCTACCTGCATAGCGTGTCCAGTCTATGTCCGTCAATGCCGTGCAGTCGCCAAATGTGCGGGACGCAAACGATATTGTCGAGGGAAGGGTCACTTTCGTAAGTGCCACACACGACCTGAATGTACCGGCCATCGCGCTCGAACCGGTGAGCTGTGTCGATTCGCTCAGGTTTATCTCGGTCAGACTCCCGCAATTCTCAAATGCGCTGTTCAAACTCGTCAAACCGCTGCAATGACTTAAATCTATCGTTTTCAACGAACTGCAATTCATGAAGGCCTGACGCAAATTGCCGAAGTTGGCAGCTTGCTCGGCCTCAGGCATAATCACCGTTTCCAATGCTTTGCAGTTGACAAACACTCCATTGCTCGTCAGTCCGCCATTCACATAAAGGTCGGTTCCGGCTTCGATTTGGGCTTCGCTCATATCCACGCTCACAAGTGTAGTATTGCTTGCCATGAAACCGGTAGTACCTATCGCCACGGCAAGGTCGGTAAAGGCCAGCGTGTTCCATGTTCCGGTAAGTTGCAGCATATCGGCGCTACGCAGATTTGTCGGTATGTCCGTCGCATCGACCGTAACAGCCTGCGCAGGAAGCATGCTTGCCAGCGACAAAGCCACCGACACGGCTGCTATATATTGATATACTTTCATTGTTTATTGTTTTAACGTCTTACAATCTTTTGTACAAAACGCTCACCGTTGTTCTCGTATTGCAGCAGATATACTCCCTTGGCAAGGTTATCCAGCCCATAAGTACCCTCTACTACATCACGTTGCATGACTGTCTGACCGTTTATACCATACACATACACATTCGATATAGGCTCTTGTGCCATTATGTATGTACCGTCAAACTTCACCATACCGTCATTGCGTACGCCGGTCACGGCACCTACTTCATTTTGCGGGCACTCTATCTCGAAAGGTTTCTTGTAATAGCTGAGTTGAAGCACATCGTATTCTGTACCATCTCCCAGTTGTCCGCCTTTGTTACGTCCCCAGCCATACAATGTACCGTCAGATGCCAAAGCGAGCGAATAGGATTGTCCCGATGATACTACCGAGAATGTAACCCCTTCGGGCAATAACGGCGATACGGGAGTCGTCTCCAAAGGTATATTGGCAGAGCTGCCTTGCCACAAGCGGCCGTTGTTGTCGCCCAGAGCACCATCAGAGTTCCAACCCCACATATATACATGCTCTATGACGCCATTGGTACCGGTAGCTACCGATACGGTCTCTTCGCAACCCGATACAGATATTACGGGCTCTGTAACGGCAGTCACTTGTCGGAACTCGTAGACATTGCTTTCCAGCTCTTCCTCCGATTGGTTGAAGCCCAGGATGTTGTTTGAGTTGCTACCGGCAGCCCACAAAGTACCGTCGGTCTTCACAGCATACGTGCGGTTCGATATGGCTTGTACAAAAGCCCAGTCATTATCGGTACCGATTTGTACGGGGGTATCATAATTGGCACCGTTGGTATTGGCAATACCCAGGCCGCCATTTACATTGTTACCCCAGCCCCACAATGTACCGTCGGTCTTAATAGCAAGTACGTGAGAGTCTCCCGAGGTTACCATCTTCCAATCGTTATCAGTTCCTATCTGCACGGGTACCGTAGAACTTGTCGTCGTACCATTGCACAACTGATAGCTATTGTTGGAGCCCCAGCCCCACAATGTACCGTCGGCCTTAATGGCAAAGCCCGTATATCCCCAGAAACGTACGGCAGCCACATACACCCAGTCATTATCGGTTCCTATCTGCATAGGCGTGCGGTTAGACATACTCGAGTTTGTGCCTTGCACACCCGACTCGGCGGTACCCACGGCCCACAACGTACCATTTTCTTTCATCAAGAAAGCATAAGCCTTACCACCTACGGCAAGTTTCCAGTCTTTATCGCTTCCTACAAGGCTCCAATTGGCCGTACGCTCCGAAACTTCGGGAACGCCCATCTGTCCTTGCTCGTTCCAACCACAAGTCCATAACGAACCATCATCGCGAATAGCATAAGATGTGGCATCACCCGTGGCAACATATTTCCACACATGCTGGGCTTGTGCGCCGCTGCACAGCAACATGGCTGCTGAAACGGCTAATAATGTAATTTTCTTCATACTACGCATTTATTAAAAAGTGAAACATTTTTTATTTATCGCATCATTACTTTCTTCACATCTACTTGCATACCATCTCGCAACAGCTGCACGATATAGACACCCGCACGGCCTACTTCGACCGTCACTTCTCCATCCAAAGTAGTCTGCGCAACCGTCATGCCACACAAGTCTATTACACGCACATCGGTAGCTTGGGCATTGCATATCGTCAACCTTTTACCCTCTGTACGCAACACGGTTGGCGAAGACGTTACACTCTCTACACCGCTATCTTCAAGATTGTCTATAATAGGACATATCATAAACGATGCACCGGGCATTGTACCGAAATAGTTGATTGGCATCTGGTAATCTGTACCGCCATACCTCACAAAAGAGTTATGAGCCATCAAGTTCGTCAATTCTACTTCTGTCATCTCTTTACCAATAATCTCGGTAAGCATACAGAAATCCTCGGCCTCGGGGTCAGTACCAAAACCTTCTACCGTAACAAAGAATAACGGTTTGTCCCATATTTGCAACGGAGTTTCAAAACGAAACTCGGCAACCGCAGCATTACGTATGGCAAGTTCATCCTCTTCGGCCTCACGTATCTCGCTCATATCCAAATAGACAACCTCAATAGGAAGACCTGTGAGATCGAGCGTTCCACTTTCTTCGTCCGCCACCGGATACCACACTTGCAACAACAAACGGCTATCGGCAGCCCATTTAGTCGGCTTAAACGGTAAATAGACATTCACACCTGTCATGTGAGCATTCTTCTGCGAGGTCATAAAAAGATTGCCATAACCTGTCATCCCCGCACTATTGGTACCGCCTAACCATCCGGCGGTTGCACCGCCTCCGGCATTCAGCGGATAATATGCTGTTTGATATGTAACGCCCCATTCACGTGTGTCGGCACAGCATATCTCAGCCTTACCGCCTACTTTCAAAGCGCCTTCGGCTGTATAGTCGCTGCTACCACCGGCTTCGGTAACAAACAATGTCGGGAAAGCATACGACCCGGACTCATAATATTGTACCGTACAATTCTCTGTCGTTTGTCCCGTAGCATTACCACCGGGCACACTCCACAGATAACTTGTAGCGCCTTCTGTATTATTTATATATGTAACGTCCATTTGACGAGGAGCCCACAAAAAATGCTGTCCGTTCATCGTACGATTAAACGACAAAAAATTGCACACAGCTCCCGTCTCGGCATTGATTGTCCCCAAGCAACGAAGGCCGGCAGGCAACTCATACGAAGCAACGGCAGACACTTTTGCTGCACTCTTCTCCATACCCGAAACTTTCGATAAAATAGGTGCCCCTGTTTGCGGCAGCTCTTGTCCGTAGCAAACCATCGCTCCGGACAGTACTACTAATAATAGGTAAATGTTTTTCATAAGCATCATTTTATTACGTGCGAAATTATTATTTTTGCAATGATACGTAAGCCGAGTGCCAAAAACAAAAAAATATGATATACAAACGATATACAACCCTTAAAAAAGCATCCACAAGTATCAGAAACCTTATTTTTATAATTATCGCATTTGCATGTATATCTGCTGCGCCCGGTAAAGAGAATTCTTTTTGGAAACCTATCGAACCGCAAGCCGACTCGCTTGTCAGACTCATCGGCAACGAAAAAAGCACCTATACCGATAGCATCATTGCACGCCTATACTCCATCGCCGACAGTCTTGACAATAACGACCTTTTGGCAAGAACCATCTTCTTCGACGTCTACATAAACGGGCCGTCCGACTTCACCGATATGCTTTCCAAAACCAATCATGCCATAGCCGTTGCCGACTCGACCCGCTACCCTTACGATTACCACCGCCTACTCGCCTTAAAAAGCAACATACTCATCAATATGGGAAACTATATTGAAGCCTTCAAGTTACTATCGCTCACGACGCCTTATTTCACCGCCGTCGGCGACTCGGCTCAGACTGCCGTAGCCAACGGCAATACCGGACTTGTATATCTCCTCATCGAAGAATACGATGAAGCCTTTATCTATCTGCAACGCGCACAACAACTCTTCAAACAAAACAATAACTTACACTCATACCTTCTCTCATGCCAACAAATAGCATATATTTATGAGAAAACCGGACAAGAAGAGAAAGCACGAAAACTTTTACGTTCCATCATCGACAAGTACCACGATGCCCCGGCCGACGTACAAGAAATGCGATACTACTGCATCGCATCCTATTTCAAACTATTGGACGACAGCAACGAACAGGAGAAATGGCTCAGAGAATTATATGACACCGCCTTGAAAACAGGCAACTGGCAATGCCGCGTCAACGCCATCAAAAACAAAGCAGCATGGCTTTTCGCTCAGAATCAACTCGATAGCGCACTCATATATGCCGACAGTGCGTACCAATACGCACAGACCAATCTACTCACATTCGGACAGGAAGGCGACATCTATAAACTCTTGTCGCAAATTCACGGCAGTAGAAGCGAATGGGAAGATGCATATCGATTCCGTGTCATGGCAGAAGAGTATCAAGACTCTATCCGCATTCTCGACATGCGCACCGATATTCAGAAAGAGAAAATACGACAAGAAATAGCACAAAATAACATGCGGCTGCACGAACTCGAAATAGAGAAACGCCAATCGGTTATCATCGGTACTATTGTTGCTATCGCTTTGTTACTACTGCTTATCCTCTCGGGTATTATCATTTACCTGTTACGCAAAAGAGCGCAGGAAAGGAAGCTCCTTTACGAATCGAAAGAAAAAGAACTCACCGGAAAAGTCGAAGCCAAAAGCCGCGAACTCTCATCCGACAAACTGCTATCCGTAAGCCAAATAAAAACGTTAGAAGCTCTATCGGATTATATCCGTCAAATGCAAGAGGAAAAGCAGATAGACCGTCAAGTGGCCGGCGTCATACTCGGGAAGATACAAGAGTCTTTCAAAAAAGAAGACGAATGGGAAAATTTCAAAAAACACTTCGACGAAGTACACCCTTCGTTTTTCAAAAAGCTCAAAGAGCTACATCCTTCTCTCACCGAAAACGAACGTAAATTATGTGCTTATTATAAAATGGGTATCAGCAACAAACAAGTAGCCCTCATGATGTCGGTACAACCCAAATCGGTCATTATCTCCCGATACCGCATGCACAAAAAAATGGGTCTTTCCAAAGATGTTTCTCTCAATGACTATTTGGAAACATTGTAAATGGCAAACGCCACAGGAGCTTTTATAACGAAATAGTCGCCCTATTGCAATAGGGCGACTATTTCATATCAGATTACTTTTGCCGCTTGCGCTCACGTTTACGCTGCTCCTCAATTTCGAGGATAGTCGGCATCGGGTTTCCAGCGGGCAACTTAATTCCGGATCGTTGTTCATTAATCGTAGCGTTACGCATATTACGATCGCTCTTCCTCAATGTAGGATCTTTCAAGCCTTCGCTACCTGAGTGTCGACCTTTATCATATCGTCTCTTTTCTGCCGTACGAGAGAAACTCTCTTCCACTCCTGCACGTGCTTTTACGGTAGGACGATATTGTAAATCTTTCCAATCGGGTTCTATCTTTCGTCTTTCGATATTTTGCTCTCTTACCACCGTCGGCCCTACACGGTCCAATTCTCTGTTATACTCCCATCTCGTCTCATATAGGCGAGGCAATCCTCGATGTCCTACCAACTCATGTCGTATTGTGCTCAATACCCCATCGAAAGTCAGATAGTTACACATTGGAAGCACCAAAGCTATATCTCTACCTTCTATTGTCAGCCCGACAGCATTGCGACTCTCTTTATTTTTCTTTACTTCCGGAGGCAAGTCTTCATAATGTTCATACACTTTTATGGGTACTCCCATCGAGGCCGCCACATCTTGCAATATTTCATTTTGCTCCATAGCAGCCTCGTGAGTATTACTCTTTCTCAACTTCTCCCACCGTTCCCGATAATAGTTCAGTTGTCCATCGGGAATTATGTAGTTGTCATGCATCAAATCTTTAAAACTTTTCCCCTCCACAGCCTCACGATAAGACCCGCTCACAATGTTTTCTATAGGAACTCTCTGACGTTTTGTTCCGCTGTTAGGAGAATATACCGTACCTTCCATATATCCATCGTCTTGATACTTTATATCGCGTATCTCTCCCATGGGGAATCGGCCCTCATACGGTCCTTCCGTACGACTTGCATAGTAGATATTATCGGCCTCATATCGCTTACGGTGCGTATCATAGGCTTGTGCCCCGGCAAGAGCACTACCGGCCACACCGCCCATTATAAAGCCTTCGACAGTAGAATTTACGACGCGCTGCAATTCAGGAAATTCACCTGTATAGATGCTCTGTTCGGCCTCCAAAGCGCCACTCGTCATAGCTCCTGACACCGCAGCTCCGGTAACCTGCTTAGCATAAGCTCGCGCCTCGTTTTGCAACACCTGCCTTGTCATGGCGTTAAACTCTGCCTGAGCTACGGGACTACTCATTATCTCTACCATTAACTTATCTGCTATATCGGCTACTTTATTGGGCAGGAGCTTACCAAATACCGAAGAATTCAAAAGCACATCCATCAAGACATTGGTAGCAGTAGCAGCAGTAACATACATGCCACGCTGCACGCCGCTGACTTTTTTGCCGGTATCGTGTTCATAAGCATCTACCCTCATTTGCGCATCAGCAATCGTAGTAGCAATATCTGTCACTACAACACCGGCTCCTGCCACAGCTGCTGCCTTGGGAGTAAGAGCTATTGCCAAAGCCACAGGCAATGCCCCACCCACAATATTGGCACCTATATCGGCTATTGCAGCGGCGCCCTCAGTGTCAGGCAGTTCGGCATACTGTCTGCTTATACTTTCCAAATCGCGAGAAGCCTCTCCCGGCACTTGTGACATTTCGCGCAACACGTTGGGCAATTCGTTCCACTCTATACCTTCATTACGCAATTTCTGCACTGACATCAAGGCCAACGCATCTTCTTTATCGGATATTCGGGAAGACTTGGACAACGCATCCAGCTGCGATTGCAACTTCTCGTCACTATCTATTCCGGCTTCTGTCACTCTTTGCAAAGCCCGTTCGTACTCTTTGCCTCGTTGCTGTTCGCCGTTTATAAAACGCCGCGCCTGTGCCTCAATATAATCCCACGAAAGTCTAGTACGCTCCAATGCTACACGCAAACCATCAATAACACTTGTTGCATGGTCCATACCCAACCCCACATGCGGTTCTTTGGCCGCCACATCAGGAGGAAGTACAGGTTGTTGCTCTACTCGCAAATTATCCGTCGGAAGAGTTGCAGGAGTAGCCTCTTGTTCAGGATATCTTTTACTAAGATACGACATCAGCCGTGAACTCGGTCGTAATTTTTGGAAATCGTTAACTGTCAGAGTGGGGGGAACAGTCTCACCTCTGCCCATACCTTGTCTTATATATGACGTCATCGGTTCAGTAGGTTGTTGCTCAACTCGCAAATTATCCGTCGGATAAGGTGCAATAGGAATATACTCATTACCATGAATATTCCTCCGCCTTAACGCCCGCATTCCTTGCGGATTATCTACCATTTCCCGTTGATTATTTCCCGGGAAATAATCCGGTAGCGGTACAACTCGGAAAGAAGAATTATCCTGAGGAATATCTATCGGTCTTAACACCCGTACTCCTTGCGAATCTCCCAACACTCTTCGTTGATTTTTTCTCGGCAAATCTTCCGACTGCTGCACAACTTGCTCGTCTTCGTTCTGTTGTGTTGCGACATCGTCGTCTTCGCTCCACGACGCTACCCTATCGAGTAAGTTATCGGTAGGCATTCCCATCACATAGAGCGGAGCTTCTGTATCGCGCTCCATTTCATATTGTTTTTCTTCCTCTCTCATTGTTGTTCTTTTCTTTTACACAATACTTCTGTCACCATAGTAGGCAATAGCTTCCATACCCGGTAACGTTTTGCAAAATAATCCACATCATCTACGCTACGCGGCACATACCAAGAGACCAATGCCCGAAGCACACGCCTGCCACCGGGCAACGGCGGATAAGGACGCACAAGGCGGCACATCTCGGTAAGGGCATCTTCATCGGCAAGAGCGACATCGCCCTCGGCGTTATCGATATCATCGGCAAATTCGACAGCATGCCGCTCCATCAGATGCGACAACCACTCTTTTATATTTTCCTTTCTTTTCATGACATCATATAGTTTTCGTCCGAGAAATAATCTCCTCCATCATTCGACTGCTCAGGCCATGCGTCATTTCCCGATTGTCTTCTTAAAAAGTCTTCCAAACGCTTCATATATTGAGAGCCAAAGCCCATCAACAACTGTTGTCTGCTATCGTTCATAGCCTTACTCAAAGCCGAAGCATCTTCGAAATACTTCATGGTCGATGTTGTCATCATATTGTCGAGCTGTTGTCGTTGCGCATCATAAAGCGAAGCGACATTCTCTTTGTTCGCCTCTTCGGCAGCCGCCAGCGAACCGACTACGTTATCGAGCGTACGATTATTATACTTCTGTACGGCGGCAACAGCCTCACCCGTAGCTCCGGTAGCCACTGCGCGATTACGAGCCGCCTTGATCTGTTCGCCCAACTCCTCTCGCACACGTTTCAACATATTGCGCGAATTGGCATTATCGAGGTAGTTGCGGTAGTAACTGCGATTGAATGCTGTCGTAGCATTATCCATCTGCCGCTGATAAAGATCATTCATCATGTTCTGGCGAAGCTTCGCCATATCCATCTGTCTGTTATACTCATCTTGCTCCGACAAGAACGAGATAAGCGGCGCAGCATAATTTATTAGATTCATACAATTTTTTTAGATTTTACGATTTAGGTACACTATAACATTCCGTCACAAAGATCGCTATCTACCTTTGCCATACCGATGTAATAACATGACAACTCATTTTTTCGACATGAACCATTCTGACAACGAAAAGCTCGAAACATTCGATTTCTCCGACGCCGGATTACGCTCCAAGCAATACAAGGCGTTGCACCTCTGTTACGACCAACTATTAGACGCCCTGCCGGGTTGCACCAACGAATCATCGCTCGCCAAATGTCTCGAAACCATTCGTAAAGACATCAATGCCGGGAATGCGCCGGCCTCTGCCACTTCGCGAAACTCCATCGCCGATACTGCCATGCGATTAGAAGCGGTCAACAAACTTCTCAAAGACCTGTCTTATGACGAATAAGATTGTCCCCGAACAAATCGACGAGATGCTCGCCGAGAACCTCCGCCGCAAACGCGCCCTACACAAGCCCTACAACCCGGTCACCGGGTACAATGCCCTTGGGAAACGTGTTACCGTAGAACTACCCGACGCGCCTATTCCCCGGCAGTTCGTCCCGCAACCGATGCTCGACGAAAACCCTTTTGCCAAAAGTCTTGCACAAGCGGGATGCTTAGACTCTTTTATCCTTGCCAAGCTCCACAAAAGCCCTTCGTTCGAGCTCAAAGAGGGGCTATGGACTAAATGGCTGCAACTGCGCATACGTTACGACTTTGAGTTTTGGGCGGCGATGTTCGTCAAAATCAAAGACAAAAAGGGACAAAACGACATCCCCTTCATACTCAACCGGCCGCAACGGCGACTGCTTGCCATGCTCGAAGAGATGCGCCTTGCCGGGAAACCCATACGCCTCATTATGCTCAAAGCACGCCAATGGGGTGGCTCTACTCTCGTACAGATGTACATGGCTTGGATACAACTTGTCCACCGCAAAAACTGGAACAGCATTATTTGTGCACACATCAAAGATGCAGCTGCACAAATCAAGGGCATGTATACCAAACTACTCGACAACTACCCGGCATGGCTCCTCGACGATAGCTTGCAACCGGTATTCAAGCCTTTTGAAAAGTCGGGCAACACCTCTTGTATTGCCGACACCGGCTCCAAAGTTACCATCTGCTCGTCCGAATCGCCCGAGGCAGTACGCGGCAGCGATGCTGCCATGGCACACCTTAGCGAGGCAGCATTCTGGAACAATACGCCGGCTCATACTCCCGAGAACCTTATCCGTGCCGTATGCGGCAGTATCGCGCTACTGCCCTACTCGGTAGTCGTCATAGAAAGCACTGCCAACGGTACAGGAGGATACTTCCATCGTGAATATATGCGGGCTTGTCGGGGCGAAAGTGACAAGAAACCCATATTCGTCCCATGGCACGAAATAGAGATATACGCAACTCATCTCGACGACCCGGCCGCTTTTGCCGCTTCACTCAACGAATACGAGCGTCACCTTTGGCAACAAGGCGCTACACTCGAAGCCATCGCATGGTATCGCGCCAAACGACGCGAATATCACGAGCACGCCGATATGATGGCCGAATATCCGTCCGACGACATCGAAGCATTCAGCTACTCGGGCGAACGGGTATTCAACCTGCAAGCAGTACACAATCTCAGGCAACACTGCCTGCCACCACGTTTCACCGGTGAAATACATGCAAGGGCTTCCATAGGACGCGACGCTCTCAGCGACTTGGAATTTGTCGAACAGCCCGGCGGACTGCTACACATCTGGGAACCGCCCGAAAAAGACCCCCGATTACGCAACCGCTACATTGTCGCCGTCGACATAGGAGGCCGCTCGCAGAAGGCCGACTACTCCGTCATCGCCGTTTTCGACCGCCGCGACATGCTCAATGGCGGCGTACCTGCGATTGTGGCACAATGGCGTGGGCACACCGACCATGACCTACTCGCGTGGAAAGCCGTGCAGATTGCCGCATACTACGACAACGCCCTGCTCGTCGTTGAGAGTAATACCCTCGAAACAGAATGTACCGAAGAGATGCATTCGGGCTATATACTCGATACCATTGCGCAAAACTACCGCAACCTCTACGCACGACAACACGTCGGGGGCGAAATAGGAGCTCAAACCCCGCAAAGATGGGGGTTCCACATGAACCGTGCTACCAAACTTTTGCTCATCAATCACCAAATCAACATCCTGAGACAGAACGGATACATAGAACGCGATGCCGAGGCATGCCACGAATACGATGTATTTGAGCGCAAGCCCAACGGCAGCTTCGGTGCCAAAGAGGGCGAACACGACGACATACTCATCACGCGTTGCATAGGTACCTACATTTGTTGCGAAGAGCCTCTTGCTGCCGTCAAATATCATCATACCACTCCGCCCATAGGCGAGGCCTCGTTCTGACAGCAAACGCACACCTGTAAGGGTTGCGGACTTCCTGCATAATTGTCCGTAACTCTTACATTTATCATACCCCATCTTCCTACCCGGAAACATTTCTGCGCCGCCGGGCATATCTACACGACTGTCAAGTCAACATCTGCACAAGCTGTCGCACATACCGATACTATCTTAACCGCAACCGATACCTCACTATTATCATACCGCGCTTCATGGCACGTTGCTCGTCCGACACGACTCACCATGCTGTATTTCAAAGAGAATGCAAGCCTCGGCCAATATTCTCTTTCAACCATACGCACCGCCGTTCCGTACAATATGCGACAGCACGACACGCCGGCAAAAACAGAGCATCGCAAAAGAGAGTGGCAAAACCTATACAAAATGGAGATAACATCTTCGTTCTCGCACAATCACAATACGGTACACGGCATAGTAATCGCGGCACAATTCACTCTCTTGGAACGTTAAACGGCCTTTTCGGCCTTATATTTACCGGTTTGACGTAATAGTATCGGTATAAGATAATAAATGAGTAGCACAGTACTACAAAACGCCCGACATTTGCAACATCATATTAGGTTTTTCATAAAGGTATTAGTTTTAAGGGAAAAAGAGTGTTTGCATAACACCGATTTGAATGAAACGACTATTTCTTGCCGCATGCCTCGCATCGGTATGTACCCTTACGTTCGGGCAGAACGAAAGTTATTTTGGGGTTAATCTTTCCGGAGCCGAGTTCGGTGGCGTATATCCCGGCGTCGATGGCACTCACTACGGCTATCCGGGCGAAAACGATCTCGACTACTTCAAAGAAAAAGGGCTCACCCTTATACGCTTTCCGTTCCGTTGGGAGCGCATACAACCTCAAATTGGCGGCGAGCTCAACAGCACCGAGCTCGAAAAGATGAAACGCTTCGTCAGTGCAGCCGAAGAACGCGACATGCCCGTTATCCTCGACATGCACAACTTTGCACGTTACTCTTTCGACGGAGGCACCAACTACGACCTCATCGGCGCCTCTACGAGGCTCACCAAAGAACATCTCGCCGACGTATGGATAAAATTGGCAACCGAATTCAAAGACTATACCAATATCTGGGGTTACGACATGATGAACGAGCCATACGCCATGACAACCGAGGTTCCGTGGTTCGACATTGCCCAAACGGTCATCGACGCCATCCGTACGGTCGATACCGAAACCCCTATCATCGTCAGCGGCGACTCTTACAGCTCGTCTCTCAACTGGGTATATTTCAGCGACAACCTGCGCAATCTCGTCGACCCGGCCGATAACCTTATCTTCCAAGCCCACTTATACTTCGATAACGACTGCTCGGGAACATACGACGAAGGTTACGATGCAGAAGGCGCTTCGGCTCAAACCGGCGTAGAACGTGCGCGTCCCTTTGTCGAATGGCTCAACCGATACGGTCTGCGAGGTCTTATCGGCGAATACGGCATTCCCGACAACGACTCACGGTGGCTCGTCACACTCGACAATCTGCTCAGCTACATGAAGCAAAACGGCGTGTCGGGCACATACTGGTCGGCAGGTCCGCGATGGGGTTCATATCCTCTCTCGGTACAACCCACCGACAACTACCGCACCGATCGTCCTCAAATGCAAGTCTTGGAAAAATATCCCTCGGTAGGCGCCACGCAATATATTCCGGCATCGCTCCTCGTAACCGATTTCGAAGAGAACGACGGCAACGCATACGTTGCTGCCGACGGTACGTGCGAATGGATAGACAATCCTGTGAAAGATGCTATAAACAGCTCTGACAAAGCACTGAAAATACGCAGTACATACTACGCTCAGGTAGGCCTACCTGTTACCCTCCCCGAAGGGAAAGAGCTCACCGACTATTACGCCTTGCGCTTCAAGGCAATGATACTCCCCGGCAACACCGGCGACATCGACTGGATAGGATTTAACGTAGGAGTCTCTTGCGACCCCAATACCATGATACTCGTCGACCCCGAACAGGGTAACGGCGCAGCTTGGGAAACCGGCTATATAGAACAATGGATGAATGTCGAGCTCCACTTCGACGAAACGCTCCTCAGCGAAGCCGTAGCCTCGTTCGATACCAATGAGCGCAATATCATGATAAAATTGGGCAGAGCGCAATTTGTCTATGCCATCGACGATGTGGAACTCCTCGAAAAAGAGACTACCGACACCCCGGAGGAACAACTCATCTTCGACTTCGAGGAATTGGCTACCGGCACTTCGCCCCTTTTCGAGATGCCTTGGCAAGGCAGCGCCTCGGTCGTAGCCAACAGTTACCCCTCGGAACAAAACAACTCGGCGCAATGCCTGCAAGTCGTCAATCCCGAATGCTCGCCACTCACTCTTGCCGACGCGCTCCCCGAAGGTACTACATGGGACAGCTACGAAAGCCTCAGCTTTGACATCTGTTTCACCGAGGGTAATGCTATCTCGTGGGCTGGCGTCGAGATAGGCGTACGCATCGACGAACGCAACGGTGAACACGTCAAGATAGGTGCTGCATACGACCACAGCGGCAACGAAACAGCAGCATGGGGCGAATGCGCAATCGGTAATTGGTTCCACGTCACACTTACCATCAATCCCGCATTGGTAACGGCCGACATTGCCCATGAAAGCAAGTTATACATACGGGTCATGAAAAACGACAACACCTATCTCATAGACAATATCTCACTCTTGCCCATACCCGGCGCCATCAACAGTGTCGTCGCACCGCAAGCCACCCGAAACGCCATCAAAGCATGGGGCAGCAACGGCCAAGTCACCATCCGTTGTGAGAGCGACCGGAAAATTGCCATCTACGGTATCGACGGCCGTATGGTCTGCTGCAAGCAGTGTCCCGCAGGCGAAACCATCGTACCACTCGGTGCCGGAATATATATTGTAGAAGGGACAAAAGTTGTTGTCTTCTAAGGACTCATACAGAAAGCAAAATTATCAATCCGATACAAATTAGTTTTTTTTCACTTCAACCAATCTCATTAATTAGATACAATATGCTATTTTTGTACAATTCTAATACCGTAATGAGTGCCAATACAAAAAGCCAAGTCATCCGTGAGATAACGCCCTTGTCAGAGGGTGACTGCTTCTATATTGCCGACCGTTACAAGAAAGAATTTACCTACCCAATACATCGCCATCCCGAATTTGAGTTGAATTTCACAGAACATGCCAAGGGTGTGAGACGTATTGTAGGCGACTCCTTGGAGGTTATAGGGGATTACGATTTGGTACTCATCACAAGCAAAGACTTGGAGCACGTTTGGGAACAACACGAATGCACCTCCGACGAGATACACGAAATCACCATACAATTCTCTCCCGAATTGTTTTTCAGCAACTTGCTCAAAAAGAACCAATTCAAATCGGTCAACCGTATGCTCAAAGATGCCGAACGAGGCATTGCATTCGATATGTCGGCCATCATGAAAGTCTATTCGTTGCTGATAAAACTCTCGTCGATAACAGAGGGGTTCTACTCGGTAATAAATTTCCTCTCCATCCTCTACGAGTTGTCAAGGAGTCCATACCGGACACTCTCCAACACAGCATTCGCACGGGTGGAATCCATCTCAGACGATGACCGGATTGCCAAAATACAAGAATACATCGCAACGCATTACAGCCAGCAGACATCTCTGCCCCAACTGGCCGATTTGGCAAACATGACACCTGTGTCGTTCAGCCGTTTCTTCAAGTTGCGCACCGGCAAAAACCTCTCTAATTATATCATCGACATCCGTCTCGGTGCGGCTTCGCGCCTGTTGGTCGATACGTCGATGCCTATCTCTGAGATTTGCTACGACTGCGGGTTCAACAACCTCTCTAATTTCAACCGCATCTTCAAGAAGAAAAAAGGGTGTTCACCCAAAAACTTCCGCGAAAATTATCGTAAAAAGAAAATCGTTATCTGACGGCAACCCTGTCGCAGGCAACGGTTTCATGCCTGTTCCGCATAGTTGTAAGCAGTACAAGGCAGCATAGCAGGCAACAAGTACGCGCAAGCGGCTTGGATGTTCTTGCGCGACATCGGCTCGATGCGGCAACGGTTGTATGCGACACCCCTTCTCAGACAACTCACCAACTCTCTTATGAAAACATATCATTTTATAGCATTCGACTTGGGCGCGACAAGTGGCCGCGCCATCTTGGGCAGCATAAACCACGGCTCGCTGCAAACGCGCGAAATATCGCGCTTCCCCAACCGCATCGTGCATGTGGGAAAGCACTGGTATTGGAATATATACTCGCTCTTCGACGAACTTAAAAACGCGCTGGCAATAGTTGCCCGCGAAGGCATAGAGATAACATCGGCAGGCATAGACACATGGGGAGTCGACATGGCTTGCATCGCCGACGACGGCACCATTGCAGGACTGCCGCCCTGCTACCGCGACCCCTATACCGATACGTGGTGCAAAGACTACTTAGAGAACGTAATGCCCCGACAAGAGGTATATCGCCGCACAGGAATACAAATCCTCAACTTCAACACGCTTTTCCAGCTGCATGCCATGCGACGCTCCGGAGTATCGCAACTGCAAGCAGCCCGCCACATACTCTTCATGCCCGATGCCCTTGCCTACCTGCTTACGGGCGAGAAAGTAACGGAATACACCATCGCCTCCACCTCGCAACTGCTCGATGCCTCCACGCGCACATTCGATGAGCATCTGCTTGCCAGCCTCGGCTTGGATGCGTCACGCTTCGGCCGCATGGTAGAACCCGGCACGACCATAGGACACATCAGCGACGAAATAGTTGCCGAGACGGGCATCGCACCCATCCCTGTCATTGCCGTAGCAGGCCACGACACGGCCTCGGCAGTGGCCGCCATCCCGGCTGCCGACCGCAACTTTGCATACCTCAGTTCGGGCACATGGTCGCTCATGGGTATAGAGACCGATGCCCCTGTCATCAACGAAGAGACTTACCGTCTCAATATCAGCAACGAAGGGGGCGCAGGAAAAACCATACGGCTGCTCAAAAACATCACCGGAATGTGGCTCCTCGAAGAGTGCCTGCGTCGCTGGCGCAAAGAGGGCATCGAATACAGCTACGGACAAATCGTAGAAATGGCACGGCAAGCCACTCCTTTCGCCCGCTATATCGACCCCGACGACACCTCTTTTGCCCATCCCGACGACATGCCTCTCGCCATCGCCGAGTACTGCCGCCGTACAGCCCAAACACGACCCGAAAGCCATGCCGATTTCATACGATGTATTTTCGAGAGCCTTGCCCTCAAATACCGCGCCGTACTCGAAATGTTCGGCAGGCTCGCACCATTCCCCATAGAACGGCTGCACGTCATAGGCGGAGGCTCGCGCAACGCCCTACTCTCGCAAATGACCGCCGACGCCATCGGCATACCGGTCATAGCAGGGCCTGCCGAGGCCACGGCAATAGGCAATATCATGCTGCAAGCGGCTGCGGCCGGAATGGCAGGCTCATTGCCTGAGATGCGCCGTGTCATAGCCGCCTCGATACATACCGAGCAATACTTGCCCCACGACAAGGCGTCATGGGACGAAGCATACCGACAATTTTTACAAATCACCCATATAAACTTATAACACCATGACAGAAGAACAAATCATCCGCAACTACGAAATCGCTCGCGAGCAATATGCCGAAGCCGGCGTCGATACCGATGCCGCACTGCAAAAACTGCAAAACATCGCCCTGTCACTCCACTGCTGGCAAACCGACGATGTGACCGGAT
The DNA here is from genome assembly GCA_944321085.1 of uncultured Barnesiella sp. Lineage (GTDB taxonomy): Bacteria > Bacteroidota > Bacteroidia > Bacteroidales > Barnesiellaceae_A > Barnesiella_A. The sequence goes on along the minus strand of CALUJY010000009.1, from coordinate 80,336 downwards.
TTGAAAACCTTGGCGGCAGCCTCACCGGAGGTATACAGGCTACCGGAAACTATCCCGGCAAAGCACGCAATATAGACGAAGTGCGTGCCGACATCGAGGAGGTAAACACCCTCATCCCGGGACACCACCGTCTGAGCCTGCACGCCATATACGGCGACTTCGGAGGTCAAAAGGTAGACCGCGACGAAATAGAGCCCCGCCACTTCCAAAGCTGGATAGATTGGGCAAAAGCCAACGAAATGAAACTCGACTTCAACAGCACAAGTTTCTCGCACCCCAAAAGCGGCGACCTCTCTTTGGCCAACCGCGACAAAGCGATACGCGACTTCTGGGTTGAACACACCATACGCAGCCGCCGCATCGCCGACGAGATGGGTCGTCAACTCGGTTCGAAAGCCTGCCACAACCTGTGGGTACACGACGGTGCAAAAGACCTCACCGTCGACCGCTACTACTACCGCGAGTTGCTCAAAGAGTCGCTCGACCGCATCTTCGAGCACCGCTTCGAGAACGTCAAAGACGCCGTAGAATGCAAGCTCTTCGGTGTAGGATTGGAGAGCTTCACCGCCGGTTCGCACGAGTTCTACATGTGCTACGCCATGCAAAAAGGTATCATGGCAACACTCGACATGGGACACTTCCACCCCACCGAAGAGACTTACGATAAAATATCGGCGTTGCTCCTCTTCTCGCCCGAAATATTGCTGCACGTGAGCCGCCCCGTACGCTGGGACAGCGACCACGTTGTCATCCTCAACGACAGCGTACAGATGCTGGCGCAAGAAATCGTATGGGCTGGCGCTCTCGAACGCGTCAATATAGGGCTCGATTACTTCGATGCCTCCATCAATCGTATAGGAGCTTACGTGATAGGTGCACGCGCCACGCAAAAGGCCTTCCTGCAAGCATTGCTCTCGCCCATAGAGCGTCTGCGCCGTTACGAAGCCGAAGGTAAAGGATTCGAACGACTGGCCTTGCTCGAAGAGACCAAAGCCATGCCGTGGCAAGCCGTATATGACTACTTCTGCCTGAAAAACAACGTTCCCGCAGGCGAAAGCTACATCAAGGAAGTAGAACGCTACGAACGCGAAGTAACCCTCAAACGCTGACGACATGGATATTCTCATAGGCTTGCTTATCATCGCCGTAGGCAGCTTCGGACAGTCGAGCTCTTACGTCCCCATCAAAAAAGTGAAAGAGTGGAGTTGGGAGAGCTTTTGGCTTGTACAAGGCATATTTGCATGGCTTATCTTCCCGCTGGCGGGGATGCTTGCCGCGCTGCCGCACGACGTAGGAATAGGTACCCTTCTGCAATGCGATGGCGCCGGCATGGCCGTAATCTACGGCATGTTATGGGGCGTGGGTGGACTTACCTTCGGCCTGAGTATGCGTTACTTGGGCGTCGCCTTGGGACAATCGGTATCGTTAGGTACCTGCTCGGCCTTCGGTACGCTCATTCCCGCACTGATGGCCGGCACCGACCTGCTGCATGGCGACGGTCTTATATTGCTCATCGGCGTAATGATTACGCTGGCCGGCATAGCCGTGATAGGATACGCCGGTACGCTGCGCGCCCGCAACATGGACGAGGCAGAGAAGCGCGCCGCCATTCGCGACTTCGCCCTCACCAAAGGCCTTGCCGTAGCGTTGCTTTCGGGCGTAATGAGCGCCTGCTTCGCCTTGGGATTGGATGCAGCCTCTACCGTAAAAGCAACGGTGGCCGCCCACGGTGCGCAACCGCTGCTGGCAGGATTGCCGTCGATATTGCTGGTCACTACGGGCGGCTTCATCACCAACGCGGTGTACTGTATCTACCAAAATATCAAGAACAAGACCGGCAAAGAGTATTTCGGCGTAAAGCCTTCGGTATGGGGCAATAACCTGCTCTTCTGCGCTCTCGCGGGAGGATTGTGGTACTCGCAGTTCTTCGGGCTCGAAACAGGGAAAATATACCTCGGCGACTCGCCCGTACTACTTGCTTTCTCTTGGAGTATCCTCATGTCGCTCAACGTCCTCTTCTCGAACCTTTGGGGCGTGGTACTCAAAGAGTGGAAAGGTTGCAACCGACGTACCATCGCCACCCTCGCTGTCGGGCTTGCCATCCTTATAGCATCTATCTTTTTCCCTTCGATATTTTAATTTTCGACTTATGACTTACAACCAAAAAATCAACGAAATCATAGCACAGGTAGCCGAAATAGCCGGTTACTTGTGGGAACGCGGCTGGGCAGAACGCAACGGCGGCAACATCTCGTATAACCTTACCGAATATGCCGACGAAACCCTGCGCACACTGCCCGGAATGGGTGAGCCGAAAGAGCTGCCCATGGCCATGCCTCACTTGGGCGGCCACCTTTTCCTCGTCACAGGCACAGGCAAACGTATGCGTTACGTACACAGCCAACCGATGGATAATGCCTCTATCATACGCATAGCCTATGACGGGAAATCGTACCAAATCATTGCAGAAAAAGAGATAGTACCCACCTCGGAACTGCCCTCGCATCTGCTCATACACGACTACATCGCCGCCGCAGGCCGCAGCGAACGCGCCGTCATACACACTCACCCCACCGAACTTGTGGCCATGACGCACAACCCTGCTTTCTTGCAAAAAGATGTCATGGGAACACTCTTGTGGAGCATGATACCCGAGACGCGCGCTTTCTGTCCCAAAGGCTTGGGTATCGTATCCTATTGCGTGCCCGGTTCTACCGAGTTGGCTCAACGCACCGTAGAGGAACTGCACCATTACGACGTAGTGATGTGGGAAAAACACGGAGCCGTGGCCATTGGTACCGATGCCATTGAGGCGTTCGACCAGATAGACACGCTCAGCAAATCGGCCAAAATATACCTTTCGGGCTGCTCTATGGGCTTCCAACCGCAAGGTATGAGTATGGAACAGATGGAAGAGCTGAAACGTATCTTCGGACTGTAACACACAACAACCGGCTATTTCCGGCCTGCAAAAGCCGAATATCCGACTCGGATGGGTGTATAGTCTAATAACAGAACCGGGATTTTTATTCTGAAACCCTATATTCCACACATGAAGGAAGTCATGACTAACTCTGTAAAGAGTTTGCTATGACTTTTTTATATCGGTGCACCGACACCTTTTCTACAATGAGTTGTCAGTTTCCCCCCTCCCGGGCTCACTTTCACACATCACGCACAAGAAAAACCGACGGGCAGCAACGATTTTTCGTTGCTGCCCGTCGGTTATGTCGGGGTGACAGGATTCGAACCTGCGACTCCCTGCTCCCAAAGCAGGTGCGCTACCGGACTGCGCTACGCCCCGTCCTTTGTAAAAAGCGTGGCAAATTTACGGCTTTTATTTCAGCCCTGCAAGTAATTCGGCGGCTTTTCTCTTGCTTTTCAAAGATTGCAACGGCAGGCAGGCGTCACCGACAGAAACTCACAAGCCGCTAATTACATACCCCTAAGCACAAGAGGGAGCGTAAAAGAGTATATCTATTTAAGCCACCTATCTAAGAAAGAGAGTACCTGACGGTGCATTTCGGCATTGAATGTATGAGCGGTGTCATAGAAAGTAGTTTCGAGCCTTTCACCAGCCCCGCACTCCTGCCATACGCCATGGAGATAGTCGTAAGCACTCTGCACGCCTGCCACAGGAAAGAGCTTGTCTTTGCGTCCGTTGATGAGCAACAAAGGCTTAGGACACGCTATGGCAGCTACATGAGGATAATCGAGATAACGTCGCAAGCGCGGCACAATCATGGCATAGGCCGAGCCGCCCTTGTTTTGGTTGTTGGTAAGGGTCATGAGCGAATCGGTGGTACACATCCAGCAAACAGCAGCCGCGGCACGCACCTTGTCGGTGGCTGCCGATAGCATCCATGCACGATGGGCTCCCATGGAAAAGCCGACAGCCCCTATCCGGGATGAGTCAACAAAGGGCAATGAGGCAAGGAAATCGACACCGCGAATATCGTCGGCCGTAATAACACCGCACCACGAACGTCCCATCTGCAAGAGGTTGGCCGCCAAAGCCTGTTGCGAATTATATCGTGCACCCTCTTTACGGCCGCGGTCGCCCCACAGAAGGGCATCTACGGCAAGTACCACATATCCGTTGGCAGCAAGATAGTCGCCGGTATATATGCCATCGTAGTACTTGTCCACCCACGCATCGGAGATGGCAAGAGCAACCGTATCATCGGCAAAAGGCTTCACGTTCTTCTCCTTACCGATGTCGAATTTTGCCCCGTGGTCGTGCAAAACGGTGACCGCCGGGAAAGGGGCATTACCATGAGGAACAAGCAAATAGGCCGGTACAGTAACATATCGGTTCAGGTGCAACATGATGCGATGCGCCACGTAGCCATCGCGTTGCTCGGTAGCCACAATCGTATAATCGAATGCGGTGGTATCGGGAGTATAGTCGAGACAATCGAGCAACAGCGTGCGGGCCCCGCTGCGCCATGTATCGAAATCCTTTTCGGGCGAAATGCCCCAAGCGGCAGGATAGGTAAGCTCACTGCGCAGCGTCTCGTAATATATGGGCATGTCCTTTACGGTTTCGTACTGCTTACCGACACTCTGCGCCCACAAAGTAGCGGGTAGAAAGAAGAATAATGCTAGGAATTTTCTCATTTTTATCATCTTATTGAAATACAAAGATAGCGAAAGGTGAGAGCAATACCAAGCCAAAAGTTTGCTTTTGAGCGCAGGTTTTGCCGAACCGCATCCTATCTTATCGAAAGATAGTGAAAGTCGAGAGCAGAGACAAACGAAAACGCAGTTTTCAGTTATACCTCGGCCGAGCGCATCTAATTGCATCAAAAAAAGAACAAAAATCGAACGAATTTCCTATAACCGCGATTGTAAAAGAGTAACCGACGAGAGGAGCAAAATGCGGAAATTTAGTTTACAGGGCTCTTTTTACAACGAAATTTCATATATTTGAACATTCAAAATAATACCATAGAAATACATGAAACATATCTTCTTGACACTCTGTCTCGTAGCAAGCATTATAGGGGCGGCAAGTGCTGCGCCGCTACGATATTCTATTACTCACTATACTGCCGAGGACGGACTGTCACAGAACACCGTAATGTATATTATGCAAGACAGCAAGGGGCTGATATGGCTGGCTACATGGGACGGGCTGAATATGTTTAACGGGTATGAATTTACCGTGTACAAAGCTCTTGCCGGAGACCACGTGAACCTGTCGAACAACCGCATACAGACTATCGAAGCCGACCGTTACGGATATATCTGGCTGCTGGCATACGACTACCGCGTACATCGTTTCGACCCTCGCACAGAACAGTTCGAGCCGGTCTGCGCCACAGGATATGAGGCTCTGAACATAAAGAAAATAACCGTACTCCCCGGTGGAAGCGTATGGTTGCACGGCGACCATGACGAGGCCATACGGGTGACGACCGACAGTGTCAGCCATGAAATCAGGACAGAGGTTTACTCCACACAATCGGGCATGTTTCCGTCGCAACATTGTTTCTTGGTTCACGAAGACAACGACGGCAACGAGTGGTTGCTCTCGGACAACGGCATCGGAGTGATAGCTCGTGGCAGCACCACACCCGAGCGTTTTTTCACAGCGTCGTCGAAGTCGAGCGAAAAAAACCTGCAAGCCTTTTATGCCATTGCCGAAGATACGCAAAACGTATGGACAGGCTCGGACAACGGCAGGATATGGCAATATGTAAAAGCCGACAAAAGTTTCGCATTGCACCAGTTGCCCGCCTCCTCCCGCATCAAACACATCAACAGCATAGGCAAGTCGGGCAAACTGTTTATCACGACCGAGAACGACGGCATCTTCATATATACCCCGGCCGACGGCTCCTATGAACATTACACGGCACAAAACACGCCGCTTTTGGCCGGATGCGACGTAAAACAGGTCTTCGTAGACAGCTACGACGAGATATGGATAGACCCGGGACGACCGCAAGAAGTATTGCACTATAACCCGACACGCCGCCAATTCAAACAGGAGCTTGTCCCGATAAAGATGTCCATCGCATCGCAGACCAATCCTTACTTTCTGATACTCGAAGACAAACGAGGCATCGTGTGGGTACAACCCGACGGTAGCGGGCTTTGCTATTACGACCGCGACGAAGACAAGCTCTACCCGCTTTTCTATGACAAGGAAGAACTCAACACGACTAATCGCGTACACTCGGCTTTTGCCGACATGCAAGGCAACCTGTGGATATGCACCTACTCGAAAGGACTCGATAAAATTTCATTCCGCAGTAAGTCGGTCACCATAAAACGATTCGACAAATCGAACCGATACAGCCTCGACAGCGATGTACGCAGTATCTTCGAAAGTCACAACGGCGATGTATTCATAGGATTGCGCAACGGTACCTTGCAGGTGTATGCTCCCGATGGCAGTTACAAAGGCGTACTCACCGAGGATGGGAGCATCAGTCTGCACGGCAAAGCGCTCGATGCCGCTGTGTATAACATGATAGAAGACGATAAAAACCGCCTATGGATAGCCACAAAAGGCAACGGATTGTTTTGCGCCTCTCCTGTCGCCCCCGACCGATACCGCATAACGCAATATCTGCACTCCGACAGCGATATATATAGTCTGAGTAACAATGACCTCTACTACCTGCACATAAGCAAGAAGAGATATTTGTGGATAGCCACATACGGCGGAGGGCTGAATTACCTCGACCTGTCGCACTTAGACCACCCCGTCTTCATCAACCACCGCAATTATCTGAAAAAATACCCTATCAACGAGTGCGACCGCGTGCGAACCATCGGCGAAGACAGTGTAGGCAATATCTGGGCTGGCACGACAGCAGGTGTACTGATGTTCGACAGTAATTTCGGCACACCGGACGAAATCACCTTCAAGCACTACGTGCGCAATGCCTACAACAGCAACAGCCTCAGTGCCAACGATGTGCACTACATCCACACCACGCGCGACGGGGAGCTGTACTTAGCTACGTTTGGCGGCGGACTCAACAAGCTGCGCACCGATGGCGACAGTACTGCGATTTTCGACGTATATACTCACAACGACGGACTGCCATCGGACGTACTACTTGCAATAGCCGAAGATTCGAAAGGGAACTTATGGATAAGTACCGAAAACGGATTGAGCAAGTTCGACCCGAAGACAAAAAATTTCGAGAATTACGAGACCAACGAAATATTCCCCCAACCGCGCTTCAACGAGAGCGTAGTAGAAAACATAGGGAACGAAATAGCTTTCGGCAACAGCAACGGCATCATTATGTTCAATCCCGACTCGCTTCACAAAAGCAACTACGTGCCGCTCATCTGCCTGACACGTCTGTTGTTGGCCAACAAGCTCGAATCGCCGGGGAAAGAGCATGTACTCAGCAAAGTATTGGACGAGACCGAGAAATTGCAATTAGAACACGACCAAGACATATTTACCATACAGTATGCCGCCATAGACATGCGCCGGCCGCAAAACATACAGTATGCCTATATGCTCGACGGCTTTGAAAAAGAGTGGAATTACGTAGGTTCGCAACGCTCGGCCACCTACACCAACCTACCCAAAGGCACATACCACTTCAAAGTACGTTCCACCAATAGCGACGGGATATGGGTAGATAACGAACGCAGCCTCACGATAGAGATTTTACCCTCGTTTTGGGAGACGCCGTGGGCATGGGCACTATACATATTGGCGTTCCTTCTTGTCATGGGTATCGTCGTGTATATCCTCACAACAATATACAAACTGAAAAACGAAGTAACAATCGAACAGCAAGTATCCGACATCAAACTGCGCTTCTTTACCAACATCTCGCACGAGCTGCGCACGCCGCTCACTCTGATTGCCGGACCGGTAGAACATATACTGAGCGAGCCCGACCTGAAAGAAGAAACCCGCAGCCAACTGCAATTAGTCAAGAAAAACACGGCGCGGATGCTGCGACTTGTCAACCAGATACTCGACTTCCGCAAGATACAAAACAAAAAAATGCGTATGCGGGTATCGGAGGTAAACATTATCCCGTTCGTACAACAAACGATGCAAAACTTCAACTCGCTTGCCGAGGAACACAATATACAGTACGACTTGCAAACATCGCTGCACGAAAGTCGCTTGTGGGTAGATACCGACAAGTTAGACAAAATACTCTTCAACCTGCTGTCGAATGCTTTCAAATATACGCCGCAAGGTAAAAGCATTACGGTTTTTGTAGAAGATAGAGGGAACTGCGTAGCGATAGGCGTACGCGACGAGGGGATAGGCATCCCCGACAACCAACGCGACAAACTCTTCGTGCGATTCGAGAATCTGTTAGACCACAACATCTTCAACCAACCCACTACGGGCATAGGGCTGTCGTTGGTGAAAGAGCTGGTAGAGATGCACAAAGGCAGTATCGAGGTCGAGAGTGCCGCCGGCAAAGGGAGCTGTTTCACGGTATTCCTGCCCAAAGGACGCGACCACTACGACAAAGATGTAGAATATATCCTCGACGACCTTTCCACACCGGCCGACGTGAGCCGGGAGGAAAGCATCGACGAGACGACGCCGGACTATACCCCCGAAGGAAAATCGGAAGAAGAGGGTGCCATCTATACGATTTTGTTAGTAGAAGATAATCCCGAACTACTCATTTTCTTAAAAAGCATCTTTGCACATGAATATAAAGTCATTGAGGCGACAGACGGACGTGACGGTGTTGAAAAGGCTCGGAAATCGCAACCCGATATTATCGTGAGCGACCTGATGATGCCGAACCTCGACGGCATAGGGCTCATACACGAACTGCGGCAAGAGCTCTCGACAAGCCACATCCCCATCATACTGCTCACGGCCAAATCGACGATAGAGAGCAAAATAGCCGGACTCGAAGAGGGTGCCGACGACTATATCACCAAACCGTTCAGCGCGGCCTATCTGCAAGCAAGAGTCGAAAACCTGTTGCAACAACGACGACAACTGCGCGAATTTTATCGTGCCAGCCTCGGGGCACAAGAGTCGGAAGAGACCCTCTCTGCCATTCCCGTTGTGGACGGTGTAAAACTTACCCTCAACGACCGCAAGTTCCTCGAAAAACTCTTGGAGCTGATGGAGAAAAACATTGGCAACGGCGACCTCGTGGTAGACGATTTCGTACAAGAAATGGCAGTGAGCCGCTCGGTATTCTTCAAAAAACTGAAAGCGCTTACGGGGCTCGCTCCCATAGAGTTTATCAAAGAGATGCGCATCAAACGAGCCGCCCAGCTGATAAAACAAGGCGACTATACCATGACGCAAATTGCTTATATGGTGGGCATTAACGACCCTCGCTATTTCTCGAAATGCTTCAAGCAATATTACGAAATGACCCCTACTGAATATAAAGAGAGCCTCAAAAAACAAGGTTCTTGACATAGAAGGCCGAGAACCGGCGACGACAATTCGAACAGAAACAAGAAAGAACTACTTTTGTCACATGATTGAAATATCTGTTTCCGACCTTTGCGGCACAAGAACATAAAAACAAGGACATTATGAGCCAATACCGTATCTTAGTAACCGATGACGAAGAAGATTTGTGTGAAATCTTGAAGTTCAATCTCGAAACCGAAGGATATATCGTCGACACCGCCCTCTCTGCCGAAGAGGCATTGACTCTCGACCTGACAGTGTACGATTTGATACTGCTCGACGTGATGATGGGCGAAATAAGCGGGTTCAAGATGGCTTCGATGCTGCGAAAAGATGAAAAACTGAGCCGCATACCCATCATTTTCCTTACTGCCCGCGACAGCGAAAACGATAAATTGACAGGTTTCAACATCGGCGGCGACGATTACATCTCCAAACCGTTCTCTATCAAAGAGGTGCAAGCCCGCGTAAAAGCCGTATTACGTCGTAGCGCACCTTCCGACAGCGAAGAAGTAAAGGAGTTGAAATACGAATCATTGACCATAGACCTACGAAGCAAAAAATGTTATATCGGCGGCGAGGAACAGACGTTGACCAAAAAAGAATTCGAGATACTGCGATTGTTATTGGAACACCCGGGACAAGTGTTTTCGCGCGAAGAAATTCTATCGCGTGTATGGAGCGATGAAGTGTATGTATTAGACCGCACAATAGATGTGAATATCACCCGATTGCGCAAAAAGATAGGCAACTACGGGCGTTACATCGTGACACGTCTAGGCTATGGGTACTGTTTCGAGAGCCATAATTAAGAAGTCTGCATAAAGGAAAGAACTGGGCAAAGATGACGACGACAAAGAAAAAAAGATTCCGCATACCTTTCCACAAAGGGCTGTTTCTTACAATAAGCGGCCTATTTGTTTGCTTTGTCGTAGTGGCTGTGGCACTGCAATACTACCAAGAGAAAAATTTTAGGCAGGAAAACCTTAACGCTTTGCTGCAAGAGTATAACGCATACGTCAGTTCACGACTACCCGACGGATTCGATATAACAGACCAAGCGACCGACTCGCTGCTGCGGCTCAAAGGGGTGTACCCGCTCGGCGTAAGCGTAATAGATGCCGCCACGGGCGAGGTATTGCTGGACTCCCGCAAAGAGGAACCGATAACCGAGTCGCACTTGAATCGTCCGGAAATACAGGCTGCCATAGCGGGCGACGAAAACGCCTACACGATACGCTACTCCCAGACGATGAAGAAACCCTATTTCTATGCAGCACACCGCTATGGCGACGTGATAGTGCGTACATCGATACCTTTCGACCGTACGACGTTCGACATATTCCACGTCAACCCCATGTTCCGCTATACAATGTTGTGCCTCGCATTTATCTTCATATTGGCACTGTTCTTCTTCTGTCGGTCGCTGGGACGTTCTATCACCGACCTCGACACTTTTGTCCAACAAGCCCGGCAAGGCCTGCCGCTGAAAACGCCTCTGACATCGGACAATACCATCGGTCGCATTACCCAAAACCTGCGAGAGGTATATGAAAACTTGCGACAAACCCGCGAAGAGCTGGCACGCGAAGAGGAGAAACTGCTACTGCACATACAAATGTCGCACGAAGGTATCGCCATCTTCACGCAAGACAGACAGCTCATCGTATCGAACAATCTCTTTATACAATATCTCACCCACCTCACCGACGCGCCCATCGACGGCGACGCATCGCGCATCTTCGACGAAAAAGAGCTTGCCGAAGTCATAGAATTTGTAACCCAGCCCAAAGAGCAGCAAGACAATAATGGAGAGGTTGCCGTGAAACAGATACACATACACAGAAACGGTCGGTCGTTCGACGTACGAGGCATCTTGCTTCACGATACATCGTTCGAAATTTCCATCTTCGACAACACCGAACGTGAGCGGGAAGATTTATTGAAAAAGCAACTGACCCAAAACATCGCTCATGAACTGAAAACACCGGTCAGCGGCATACGGGGTTACCTCGAAACCATCCTCTCTACTCCCGATATAGACATTGCGAAACGCAATCTTTTTATGGAACGGTGTTATGCACAGGCTCGCCGGCTCTCTGACCTGCTGCACGACATTTCTATGTTGAACCGACTGGATGAATCGACCGACCTCTTCGACCGACAAACGATAGACCTTGCCCAAATTGTGAAAGATGTCGTGAACGAAACGGCAAACGCCATAGAGGCCAAAGCAATGAGTATACACCTGCACAATATAGACGCACCCATGCCCATAGAGGGTAATTACTCACTGCTTTACTCCATTTTCCGCAACCTCATCGATAATGCAGTGGCGTATGCTGGTGAAGGTACCCAGATACAGATAAACTGTTACCTCAGCAACGAAAAATACTACTACATATCATTCTCAGACAACGGCTGCGGCGTCGACGAAGTACACTTGCAAAGGCTGTTCGAACGGTTCTATCGGGTAGACAAGGGACGCTCCCGCAAGTTAGGCGGCACAGGATTGGGGCTTGCCATCGTTAAAAATGCCGTATTGTTCCACGGCGGTGAGGTGATGGCAAAGAATGCCACAAGCGGCGGTCTCGAAATTCTCTTCACGTTACGCAAAAAATAGCGGGGGTAATACATCGGCAAAGGGAACTATCTTTTGCAAGAATTGTCGGAATGTCAGCCTGAAAATACAACAGGCCTGTGCCAAACGTGTCGACAAGAGAAAAGAAATACGATTTTCGGGGGGATAAACAGGGGAAAAAACGAATAATTTTCAAGAGTTATTTCGTACCTTTGCAAGCGTAAAAAAGAAAGCTCATGGAATCGTTGAAGCAACGAATATTACAGGAGGGAAAAATCATTTCGCCCGAAGTATTGAAAGTAGACGGATTTATCAATCACCAACTCGACCCGCAGTTGCTTATGGCGATAGGAGTAGAATTTGCCCGTCGATTTGCCTATTCACACGTAAACAAAATCTTGACCATAGAAGCAAGCGGTATTGCACCCGCCGTGATGACAGGTTATTGCATGGGCATTCCTGTCATTTTTGCAAAGAAAGAAAAGCCCAGCACCATGGACAACCCCTATGTTGCCGAGGTACACTCTTTTACCAAAGAAAAGGACTATACCATCGTAACAGGGCGCGAGTACCTGAAACCGGGCGACAAGGTGCTGTGCATAGATGATTTCTTGGCTTACGGCAGCGCAGCCATGGCATTGAGCTCGCTCATAGAACAAGCCGGCGCACACCTCGCCGGTATGGGATTTGTGATAGAAAAAGCATTCCAACAAGGAGGCGAGCTGCTACGTGCCAAAGGGATACATGTAGAATCGTTAGCCCGCATAGAGAGCCTCGAAGGAGGTGTCGTGACATTTTGCGAATAGACGCTGCAACACAAAATAACAAGCAGCGTTGCGCCTGTTGCCATTTTTACGCTATCTTTGCAACCGCATGAAATGTAAAGCCATAGCCATATTGTGGGCATTCGTGGGTTTAGCCGCATACGCCCAAACCAATCAACCGGCCGCATTACAGGGAAACTCGGAAGAACCGAAAGTGAAGCCCATCCCTTATGCGTGGCGCAACACGCTGCCATTGGGCGAGCGTTACCGCGTCCCGCTCGATACGTTATTGCTCAATTTCTACGAAAAAGACATACCCATCGCCTACTCTCCCTCGTTTGCCACTACGGGCAATATAGGAGCGGCAGGATTTAATAATATTTATTTCGAACGTCCCGAAAACGACCTGTACTTTTTCAAGGAAGCATTCTATCATTGGTTGCGCCGCCCCTCGAATTTCGAATGGTACAATACACGATTGCCTTTTACACAAGTAGCTTATCACAGCGGCGGTAGCGGCGAAACGGGACAAGACGACCTGTCGGCAACCTTCTCGGCCAACATCAACAAGCAGATAGAGGTAGGCGGAGGCATCAATTTGGTGACCGGACGCGGACAATATACCAACCAAGCAGACCAAGAATTCTCCTACCGGCTCTTCGGCAGCTACATAGGCGACCGCTACCAGATACAAATCGCCTTCAACAACTACAACTTCGTCACACAAGAAAATGGCGGTATCGTCAACGACGATTACATTCTCGACCCGGCTTCGCTGCAAGGCGGCGAAAGCAGCATCAACGAAAAGTCCATCCCCGTAAACCTTTCGAGCGCATACAACCGTCTGAGAGGCCGCGACCTATATCTGACTCACCGCTACAACTTGGGCTTCTATACCGAAGAGACAGTAGACGACACCACTACGATAGAGAAATTCGTACCGGTATCGAGTATCATACACACCCTGACGTATGCCGATGCACATCACCGATTTGTCAACGAGTCGGGACAAGAAGATACCACTTTCTTCAAAAACACCTACCTCACGCTGGGCGGCACCAACGAAATATCGGGCTACTGGGCGCTGAGCAACACAATAGGCATGTCGTTGCACGAGGGATTCAGCAAATATGCCAAGATGGGTATCGCCGCATACGCGACATACGAGGTGCGCCGATATACACAGATTACCGATACCATCGCCCCGGGCACGCAACTTGCATCGAACCTGACGGCACATCCCGACTATAACATCGCTCCGAACACGACCGAACACGCCTTATGGGTGGGCGGGCAGCTGTGGAAACGCCAAGGCTCGTGGCTCACCTACGAAGCCGACGGAAAAGTGGGACTGACAGAACCCGTATTGGGCGACATAGATATATCGGGCAATGTAGGTACTGCCATCCCGCTGTGGAACGATACGCTATCGATAAGAGCTTATGCCCTATTTAAGAACAGCGAACCATCGCTCATGCTCAAAGAATATGTATCGAACCATTTCATGTGGAAAAACGACTTCGGAAAAATCAGGCGTTTGCGTGTGGGCGGCGAAATATCGTTCCCCAAGACAGGCACCTATATCAATGCTGGCTTTGAGAATGTGCAAAATTACATCTACTTCGATGCCGATTGCAAGCCACGGCAAGAGAGTAACAATATACAGGTAATCAGTGCGACGCTGAAACAGAAATTTGCCGCAGGCATCTTCCACCTCGATGCCGAAGGGGTCTATCAATTTACCTCCAATCCCGATGTATTGCCGCTGCCACAATTCAGCGTATATGGCAATCTGTATATTTTGTTCCGCATCGTAAAAGTGATGCACGTGCAATTAGGAGTAGACTGCCGGTGGTACACCGCATTCAAAGCCCCAGCCTATCAACCGGCTTTGCTCACCCGCTACAATCAAGACGAAATAGAGATAGGAAACTATCCCTTTATGAACGCTTACCTGAATATCAAGCTGAAAAGGGCACGTTTCTATGCCATGTACTCGCACATGAACCAAGGATGGTTAGGCGGAAACAACTATTTCTCCATTCCCCATTATCCGCTCAATCCTGCCATATTCCAATTTGGTGTAGCAGTAGACTTTGCCAACTAAAAACACACCATATCGCTTATCATCACACCATACCATGAAAAAAGAGAACTTAGGAACGTTACTTGCATGCGTCGCCATCATTGCAGAAATCATGCTGCTATCGGGATGCCGGGAGAAGACCGGCGAGACGTCACCCCGCGACTATGCCGAGATAGCCGCATCGGGAGTATTACGTGTCGTTACCGACTACTCGCCCCTCACCTACTATATGACCGACGACAGTATTACCGGGTTCGACTACGAACTGTTGCAAATGATTGGTAAACGCACAAACCTAAAAATAGAGATTACACCCGAGGTGAGTCTGACCAAAAGCCTCGAAGGTCTCGACGACCGCAGCTACGACGTGATAGCACGCTTACTGCCCGTGACAACGGAAAACAAGCAGAAGTATATCTTCACGAAACCGCTGCAACTCAACAAACAGGTACTCGTGCAACGTCGCGACAGCACCGGCAACGTCGCCATACGCAATCAGCTCGATTTGGGACAATGCACCTTGCATATCGCACAAGACGCTCCCACTCGACTGCGCATTGAAAACCTCTCACACGAAATAGGAGATACCATATATATAAAGGAAGAACCCGATTGCGGAGCCGAGCAACTCATCATTCTCGTGGCGTCGGGGGTGATAGATTACGCCGTATGCGATGAGGCAGAAGCCCGCGCCATAGGCGACACGTACGACGCAATAGACTGCCAGACCGACATCAGTTTCACACAATTCATGGCATGGACCTTGCGCCAAGAGAGCACTGCACTATGCGACAGCTTGAATCGGTGGATAGACGAGATAAGTCGCACGAAAGAGTATAAATCGCTGCAAGAGAAATACTTCGGCAAGCCGAAGAAAAGATAAGTCTGCGACCGGCCAACACTGCGGTTCGTGGCACGGCATACCTCAGCCGCATGCGTGACCAAGGACGGTACGCTACATAAGAATCGGCTGCACACGGCAGCAGGCACTCATCTCTCGACTTGCATCGGGAAGGCATATCAGACCAAAACGTACACCGACCTATGCCCGGACAAGCAGAAAAAACGGCAAAAACGTGCCGGATTCCGATTTCAGCCTCTTAAACCTCGTCCAAATTCCATTACGACAACTCTATGAGACTGTAACAGAAGCCCTTTATTAAAAAAATACATCCGAGTAGAAGAAACAGGTGCATATCGCACAATATTAAGAACGGAAAAAACAGTTCCATTTCACAATAATTATATACTTTTGTTTTCAATAAATCTTGAATTTGCAAGATGAGCAATCTGATAGAACATGAAGGCACAGTCATCGGTATAGTAGCTCCGGGCAAGATATCCATAAAGATAGTACAACTATCGGCATGCGTCTCCTGCAAAGCCGCCAAGATATGCTCGGCAGCCGAAAGCAAAGAAAAAATCATAGAGGCTTACTGCGACGACGCTACAATAGGAATCGGCGACGAAGTAATCATATATGGAGAGGCCGCTTTGGGACACAAGGCGGTATTGCTTGCACTCATAGTTCCTGTCTGCATTTTAGCGATTACCCTCTTTGCCGTCATTGCCGCCACGGGCAAAGAAACGATAGGCGGCTTGGCCGCTTTGGTGGCTTTGATGCTTTACTATGGCGTGTTGGCGCTGTCGAAGAAAAAGATAGAACGCACGTTTGTCTTCAAAGCCAAAAAGAAATAGAGAACTCATACAATAATATAATCTAATAATACCAGAAGCATGGATATAGTTGCAATATCTGTCATCTCCTTAGGAGTCATCGGAGCCGTTGCCGCCGTGATATTGTATGTCATAGCACAACGATTCAAAGTAGAAGAAGACCCTCGCATAGATGAAGTAGAGAGCCTCCTGCCGGGGGCTAATTGCGGCGGCTGCGGAAAAGCCGGATGCCGCAATTTTGCCGAATCGTGCGTAAAAGCGACCTCGCTCGACGGGCTTTTCTGCCCGGTAGGCGGCAGCGAAGTCATGAAAAAAGTAGCGGGTGTATTAGGAATGGAAGCCGCCGACGCCACTCCCCGTGTTGCCGTAGTACGATGCAACGGCACATGCGAAAACCGTCCGCGTGTCAACTCTTATGAGGGCGCTGTCAGTTGCGCCATCGTCAACAGCCTCTATGCCGGCGAAACGGCATGCGCCTACGGGTGCCTCGGATACGGCGACTGCGTAGCTGCCTGTCAATTCGGCGCGCTCTCGCTCGATGCCGCTACCGGATTGCCCGTCGTAGACATAGAGAAATGTACCGCCTGCGGCGCATGTGTGAAGGCTTGCCCCCGACACATCATAGAGCTGCGCAAGAAAGGACCCAAAGGTCGCGGCGTGTATGTAAGTTGTGTAAACAAAGAAAAAGGCGGCGTAGCACGCAAAGCCTGTACGGCTGCCTGCATAGGTTGCGGCAAGTGTGCCAAAGAGTGTCAGTTTGAAGCCATCACGGTAGCCGACAACGTGGCATACATAGACAGCGACAAATGCAAGATGTGCCGCAAATGCGTGGAGGTTTGCCCCACCCATGCTATCCATGCCGTGAACTTCCCGCCTAAGAAACCTGCCGAAACGGCCCAAACCACGGCTCCTGCCGATGCTTCAACAGGAAATAACTAAGAGCTTTATCCAGTATGAAAACATTCAGAATAGGCGGAGTACATCCCCAAGGAAATAAACTGACAGCCGGCCAACCTATCACGCCGGTAGGACTGCCCAAGCAGGCAGCCATATTACTGTCGCAACACATAGGTGCGCCAGCCCAGTGCATCGTAGCAAAAGGCGACAAAGTAAAAGTAGGCACTCTCATCGCAAAAGCCGGCGGTTTCGTATCGGCCAACATACACTCGCCCTACTCGGGTACGGTAGCCAAGATAGATGTCATTGCCGATGGCACAGGCTACAAGAAACCGGCCATCTTCATAGATGTAGAAGGCGACGAATGGGAAGAGAGCATCGACCGCAGCGAAACGCTTGTAACGACTTGCGACCTTGACGCTGCCGCTATCGTAAACTGTATAGAAGAAATGGGTATCGTAGGCTTGGGCGGTGCAACCTTCCCCACGAAAGTGAAATTGTGCCCTCCACCGACAATGAAAGCCGAGGTACTCATCATCAACGCCGTAGAGTGCGAGCCCTACCTCACCAACGACCACGCACTGATGATGGCCAAAGCCGACGAAATAATGGTGGGCATAGAGTTGCTGATGAAAGCCGTGAACGTAACACGCACCTTCATCGGTATCGAGGCCAACAAGCCCGATGCCATCGCCCTGCTCACGGAAAAAGCCCACGCCCACAAGGGTGTCGAAGTCGTAGCATTGGCTTGCCGTTACCCGCAAGGAGGCGAGAAACAACTCATCGACGCCATCTTGCGCCGTCAGGTTGCCAGCGGTGCGCTGCCTGTATCGACGGGTGCCATCGTGCAAAACGTAGCCACCGCGTATGCCGTATATGAGGCTGTACAAAAGCACAAACCGCTGATAGAACGCGTCGTAACCGTCACAGGCAAGTCGTTGACCCATCCGGGCAACCTTTTGTCTCGTATCGGTACCCCCATATCGATGCTGCTCGAAGCCGCAGGTGGCATACCCGAGGACACCGGCAAGATTGTCTTGGGCGGACCGATGATGGGTAAAGCCACCGCCAACGTAGAAACGCCCACGGGCAAAGGTACGTCGGGCATCCTTGTCATCAACGAAAGCGAGGCACACCGCACGGCTCCATCGCCCTGCATCAGATGCGCCAAATGCGTAAGCGCCTGCCCGATGGGTCTCGAACCCTACCTGCTGGCCAAATCCACCATGGCAGGCAACATGGAAATTGCCGAGAAAGGGCACATATACGATTGCATAGAATGCGGCTGTTGCACCTTCTCGTGCCCGGCTCACCGTCCGTTGCTCGACTACATACGACAAGGGAAAGGACAAGTAATGGGTATCATACGTGCCCGCAACGCAGCCAACAAAAAGTAACCACCTAACACAAGAGAAATATCATGAACAAATTAGTAGTATCGCCATCACCCCATATACACAGCGGCATAAGCACGCCGCAATGTATGTACGGTGTATTGATAGCCCTCATACCGGCATTTCTCGTATCGCTCTACTTCTTTGGCTTAGGGGCTCTTTTAGTAACCCTTACGTCGGTAGTATCGTGCGTTGTATTCGAATATCTCATACAAAAATTCTTGTTGAAGGAAGAGCCCACGATAAGCAACGGCTCGGCCATCCTCACAGGTGTGCTGCTCGCCTTCAACCTGCCCTCGAACCTTCCGTTATGGATAGTCGTACTAGGTGCGCTGTTTGCCATAGGCGTCGCCAAAATGGCATTCGGCGGATTGGGCAACAACATCTTCAACCCCGCTCTTGCAGGACGTATCTTCCTGCTCATCTCGTTCCCCGCACAAATGACCACATGGCCGATTCCATCGACACTCCCCATGAGCCTCGATGCCGAAACGGGCGCCACGACATTGAGCATACTCAAATACGGCAGTGCCGAGAGCTTGGCAGGGCTCGACGCAACCCAACACCTGATAGGTAACATCGGCGGCAGCTTGGGCGAAGTGAGCGCCATAGCACTGCTGATAGGCTTTGCCTACATGTTATGGAAACGCATCATCACATGGCACATTCCGGTATGTATCATAGCCACAGTAGCTGTTTTTGCCTTCTTGGCAGGAATAGGCAACGGCGTGGAATATGCCGCAAAACTTGCCGAGATGCACGTTCTCTCGGGTGGTGTACTCTTGGGAGCCATCTTCATGGCAACCGACTATGTGACCTCGCCTATGACCAAAGGCGGCATGGTACTCTATGGCATACTGATAGGTATCATCACCATGGTGATACGTCTGTGGGGTGCTTACCCCGAGGGCATGTCGTTTGCCATCTTTATCATGAACGGCGTAACGCCGCTAATCAACAATTATATGAAACCTAAACGATTTGGGGAGGTAGTGAAAAATGGCAAATAAAGAATCGACACTTCTTAATATGGTTGTCGTACTGACCGCCGTATCCGTTATTACGGGAGCAGCCCTCGGCTACATCTATAAGATAACGAAAGAACCCATCGAGCAGGCCAACATTGCGGCACAAGAAAACGCCATACGCATGGTGGCTCCCGAGTTCGATAACTCGCCCTCGCAAGAGAGCTACGAAGTAACTACCGCAGACGGCCTCACCGTTACCGTATTTCCCGCTACCAAAGGCGGAGAACCGGTAGGCGCTGCCGTACGCGCCACATCGCCAAACGGCTTCGGCGGTGAAATAGCCGTAATGGTAGGCTTCGACAATGAAGGCACAATACTCAATTACAGTGTGTTGAGCCATGCCGAGACCCCGGGCTTGGGCTCTAAAATGAACGATTGGTTCCGCACCGACAAGAACCGTCAAAGTGTGTTGGGGAAAAATCCGGGACACTGCAACCTGACCGTATCGAAAGACGGTGGTGATATAGATGCCATCACCGCAGCCACTATCTCGTCGCGAGCTTTCTTGGAGACGCTACGCCACGCCTACGAAGCCTATAAAGGTAACAGCACAGACGCCACGTCGGGCAGCTCTGTCCATGCAACCGCTGCAAACAGCACAATGTGAAACGAAAAAGAGATAAGGTTATGAACAAATTGAAAATCATACTCAACGGTATAATTACCGAAAATCCCACCTTTGTCCTTTTGCTGGGCATGTGCCCCACATTGGGAACGACTACCTCTGCCATCAACGGCATGGGTATGGGACTATCGACGATGTTCGTGCTGATGTGTTCCAACGTCGCCATCGCCGCCATTAAGGGTTTCATCCCCGACAAAGTGCGCATCCCGTCGTATGTCGTAGTGATAGCTGCTTTTGTCACCATCTTGCAGCTTTGCATGCAAGCCTACACACCTGCATTGTACCAGAGCTTAGGTCTCTTCATTCCGCTTATTGTCGTAAACTGCATTATCTTGGGACGTGCCGAGGCATACGCTGCCAAGCATAACCCGCTCGACTCGCTCTTCGACGGCATTGGCATAGGACTCGGCTTTACGATTGCGCTGACACTGCTGGGTGCTGTGCGCGAACTGTTGGGAACAGGCAAGATATTCAATCTCACCGTCTTCCCAGAAGACTTCGGCGCACTTATATTTATTCTTGCACCGGGCGCGTTCATTGCGTTAGGCTTCCTTATTGCGATTATCAACAAACTTAAAACGAAATAAAGATGCTTACCTATATATCTATTTTAGTCACCGCGATTTTTGTCAATAACATTGTATTATCGCAATTCCTCGGCATCTGCCCCTTCTTGGGCGTGTCGAAAAAGATAGACTCGGCCTTAGGTATGGGAGCCGCCGTTACGTTCGTGATGCTGCTGGCGACGATAGTAACCTATTTGCTGCAAATCTATCTGTTGGAACCTTTCGGCCTCGCATTCATGCAGACCATCGCGTTTATCCTCGTGATAGCCGCATTGGTGCAGATGCTCGAAATCATCCTCAAAAAAGTATCGCCGTCGCTCTATCAGGCATTAGGCGTATTCTTGCCCCTGATAACGACCAACTGTACAATACTGGGCGTGGCCATCATGGTAATACAGAAAAATTTCACACTGTTGGAATCGACCGTGTTTGCCATCTCTACGGCATTAGGCTTCACACTGGCACTCACCATCTTTGCCGGTATCCGCGAGCAGCTTGCCCTCACCACCGTTCCCAAAGCGATGAAGGGTATGCCGATAGCCTTGGTAACAGCCGGACTTCTGGCCATGGCTTTTATGGGCTTCTCGGGTATTAAAATCGGTTAATTTCTTATGTTGACGACATAGAATAAAAAAGTTTTTATAACTTTACACACGAACTGGAACGTTAACTCTTGCGCGATGTTGTAGCGACAAGGAGTTAACGTTTTGTTTTTTACCGGAAAATGAAAACACACAATAGCGGCGACCCAAGCCGAAAGCCGAAGAGCCGCCATTGTAAAAGCGATAGAGTTTACAATCATAATAACCTGAACTATGGCAAAAATCAAAGGAGCTATCATCGTAAACACAGAACGTTGCAAAGGATGCAACCTGTGCGTAGTAGCCTGCCCGTCGAAAGTGCTGGCGCTACAACCCCAAAAAGTGAACAACAAGGGCTATCACTATGCCTTTATGCAAAATCCCGACGATTGCATAGGATGCGCAAGCTGTGGCATCGTATGCCCCGACGGTTGTATATCGGTATATAAAGTGAAATTGTAATGAACGCATGCGCCCCGGGCAAAATGCAATATAATGACAACTACAAAGGAAAACACAATATGAGCGAAGAAGTAAAATTGATGAAAGGTAACGAGGCGATTGCACACGCCGCTATCCGATATGGAGCAGACGGATATTTCGGTTACCCTATAACTCCGCAATCAGAGGTGATGGAAACCCTCATGGCATTGAAGCCGTGGGAAGATACAGGCATGGTAGTACTGCAAGCCGAGAGCGAAGTTGCTGCCATCAATATGGTATATGGCGGTGCAAGCTGCGGCAAAGCCGTCATGACATCGTCATCGAGCCCCGGTGTGAGCCTGAAACAAGAGGGCATTTCGTACTGCGCAGGCGCCGAGTTGCCGTGCCTCGTCGTAAACGTAATGCGTGGAGGTCCCGGTCTGGGAACCATCCAACCGAGCCAAGCCGACTATTTCCAAGCCACCAAAGGCGGCGGTCATGGCGACTATCACCTGATAGTGCTGGCACCTGCCTCGGTACAAGAGATGGCCGATTTCGTAGGATTGGGCTTCGACCTTGCTTTCAAATACCGCAATCCCGCCATGATACTCGCCGACGGCGTGATAGGACAGATGATGGAAAAAGTGGTATTGCCGCCTTACCGTCCGCGCCGCACCGAGGAAGAGATACGCAAAACAATGCCGTGGGCTACACAAGGCCGCACTCCCGACCGTGAGCGCAACGTTATCACATCACTTGAATTAGACCCCGCCATCATGGAACAACGCAACATCAAGTTGCAAGCTACATACCGCCGTATAGAGGAGAACGAGATACGCTATGAAAAGCTCAACTGCGAAGGCGCCGACTACCTGATGGTCGCTTTCGGCTCTATGGCACGTATCTGCCAAAAGACAATAGAGTTGGCAGCAGCCGAAGGCATCAAACTCGGACTTTTGCGCCCGATTACGCTGTGGCCGTTCCCCTACGCCGCCATCAACGAAACGGCCAAGGGAAAGAAAGGCGTATTGGTAGCCGAACTCAATGCCGGACAAATGATAGAAGACGTGAAACTTGCCGTAAATTGCAGTTTACCCGTCGAGCACTTCGGCCGCTTGGGCGGCATCGTACCCAGCCCCGACGAAGTATTGGCAGCTATCAAAGAAAAACTCATGTAATTGCCTACCTCTAAAAAGCTAAAACAATGGATATAAACGAAATCATAAAACCCGAAAATCTCGTATATAGCAAGCCTACCTTGCTCAACGACAATACCATGCACTACTGCCCGGGTTGCAGCCATGGCGTTGTGCATAAACTGATTGCCGAAATCGTAGAAGAAATGGGCATGACGCAAGACACTATCGCGGTATCGCCGGTAGGATGCGCCGTATTTGCCTACAACTATGTAGACGTCGACTGGATTGAAGCTGCCCACGGTCGTGCTCCTGCCGTTGCAACAGCAGCCAAACGCCTCAACCCGAATAAACTCGTCTTCACTTACCAAGGTGACGGCGACTTGGCAGCCATAGGTACAGCCGAGACAATACATGCTTGCAACCGAGGCGAAAACATTACCATCATATTCATCAACAACGGTATCTACGGTATGACTGGCGGACAAATGGCTCCTACCACCCTCGAAGGAATGGTGACAGCTACCTGCCCCTATGGCCGTACGCCCGAACTGAACGGCTACCCCCTGCATATCTCGGAGCTTGTAGCCAAGCTGGCCGGAGCATGCTACGTGACACGCCAAAGCGTACACAATGTGGCCGCCATCCGGAAAGCCAAGAAAGCCATACGCCAAGGTTTTGAGAACTCGATGGCAAAGAAAGGCACATCGCTTATAGAAATCGTTTCTACTTGCAACACGGGATGGAAGATGTCGCCCGACAAAGCCAATGCGTGGATGGAAGAGCACATGTTTGCCGAGTATCCCATGGGAGACCTCAAAAATGTATAACCTGTAAAAACTACCATTATGACACATGAAATAATCATTGCAGGATTTGGAGGACAGGGAGTCCTCTCGATGGGTAAAATATTGGCTTACTCGGGTCTGATGGAAGGCAAAGAGGTAACATGGATGCCTGCTTACGGACCGGAACAACGCGGCGGTACAGCCAACGTAACCGTCATACTGAGCGACGAACGCATTTCGTCGCCGGTACTGCACTCATACGACATTGCTATCGTACTGAACCAACCGTCGCTCGACAAATTCGAAGACAAAGTGAAACCCGGCGGAATACTCATCTACGACAGCTACGGTATCACAACGCCCCCTACCCGTACCGATATAGAATGCTACTGCATAGACGCCACCGAGATTGCCGCACAGATGAACAATTCGAAAGCCTTCAACATGATTGTATTGGGCGGATTGCTGAAACTGTGCCCCATGGTGACTATGGACAGCGTAATAAAGGGATTAAAGAAATCGTTACCCGAGCGTCACCACAAGCTCATACCCATGAACGAGCAAGCCATCTACAAAGGAATGGAGAGCATTGTTCCCATGAAACGTTGACATACCGCGTAAGGTATAACGATTCTTTACAGCAGATTGTATGCACAAGCGATACACTCTGCGACCAAAGAAAAACAAGAATAGTCCGGCTCCCATGGGCGTCGGACTATTCTTGTTCATATATAACCTGCGCCGACGCAACCTCTCCAACACACAGAATCGGGAGCGACGAGACTCTTACCGCCGCTCCGAGCAGCGCATCCGGCACATAGGCATCTATCGAGTCAACACACATCGATGTAACTACAACAATACCTTAGCACCGCCAACGTTTTATAGGCACCTGTCATCATTCTTATTGAAACATATTTACTATTTTTGCATATAGAAGTGGTATTGCATACCGGCAGAGAATGACTATATGCCATACGCTGCCAGGACATACTGCAACAACGAAACGGCACACAGTTTGCCTGCTTGCTCCGCCACTTCACCAACATCACATATCATGCACACTGACCGACTTGCTATTCTCCTCCTCGCACTGCTGGCGACGATAAATGCCACTGCCCGCTCCTATCTCGTAGAACCACGATGGACGACGGGAAAGAACGACTTTCGCGAAGCATACGTTGACAAACACGGTACGCTGACAGACTATTACATGTTGCAAAACAGCGACACGGTAAATGTTTTCGATGTGGGCGCCGACGACTATGACCTCGACATCTCGCTCGAACTGCAAAACTGTCACAACGAACCATACACCGCCTATCCACAATATTACCGGGACGAAACGGGTAAAAAGCAGAAGGCCAAAGAACGTGTACATAGTCCTGTTTACGGTTGGGTATGGGGCATGCGCGACATGCAACACTATAATGCCGTACTGATGCGAAACAAAGGCACGGAAGAGTCGGTATATAGCATTATCGACGTGGAGTACCGCGTGGTAACGGTAAACGGGAACGACACCATCTACCACACACCTTGGACAAGTTACTATATGGAGATGACACTCTCCAACATTCATGCGCCACGGTTCTGGCTGCAATATCGCAATAACACAGTGTGGATAGGCGGAGGAGACAACAATGACATCCCGTGGACAATATTACACAACATTACCTGCTTCGGCCGATATACAGGCGTGTACTTGGGCAGCGCAGCCAAAGTGAAAGTAAGCAATGCCATTATCACCGTCAATGCCAAAGAGACGCCGATACGCACCGGTCTAACAAGGACAGAACTTGCAACTTATTTTGCTTCACACCGGTGCACACCCATCGAAGGTTTTTGGGACGTCAAGACCGAACTGTTAATAAACAACGAGCTGAAAATGGGAGGTAAATATCGCATGGGCATCATCGCCGATGGTAACGAATACCAAATAATTTATCTCTCGGGCGCAAAGGTCTATCCGGGAAGATGGCAGGAAGGGACCGTAAAAGGGAGACTCAAACCAAACTCTTGGGGCTATTACGACCTGACATGGTACGACGCAGAAGGAGCTGTAATGGAAAATTCATCTGCCGAACTACATGGCAACACACTGATCTTAGATTTCAACACATACCATTCTACTATTATACTGATGAAGGCAACCGACGATGAAACCGATATTCTGAGCATGCCGGAAGGTTCAGGCACAGGCTTTGCCATTCACGCCGACGGCTATGTGGCAACCAACCATCATGTAATAAAAGGGCACGATACCATATACCTACTCAGCACCGACAATCGGTTTCCATCGCCGATAAAAGCCGAGGTAGTGGCAAGCGATAGCATAAACGACATTGCAATACTGAAAATAAACGACAGTCAGATAGATGGCTTCGGAGAACTGCCTTACAATATTATATCGGAGAATCTGAAACGAGGAGAAGAAGTGTACTGTCTCGGCTATCCGAAAAGTCCTATATTAGGTGAAGAGATAAAGGCTTCACAAGGAATTATAACGGCTATCAACGGTATGACTCCATCGCAATATATGGTGTCGCTCGACATAGACCACGGCAGCAGCGGCAGTCCCGTATTTGACAAAAGAGGCAATATTGCAGGTATCATAACAGCCTTATTAACATGGAATGATATGATGCTTACCGCCAATCTGGCTGTAAAATCGTTTTACTTGGTACAACTCATGCAACAGGTCGGGATAGCATCTACATCCGTACAACAACAAAAAGAGCTATCATCTACCGAGTTGATAGATACGATAGCTCCTTATGTATTTCTGGTAGAATGCTACTGAGACTGCTGCGTACGTACACGCATCATGCCTCCATAGCCTGCTGTATGTCGGCTATAATATCATCGACATCCTCTATGCCTACCGAGAGACGTATCAAGTCGGGTTCGACGCCGGCTTCGCGCAACTGCTCGTCGCTGAGTTGACGATGGGTGTGGCTGGCAGGATGCAAGACCGATGTACGGGCGTCGGCCACATGCGTGACAATTGCAGCCAACTGCAAGTGGTCGATAAAGCGCAAGGCTGTTTCGCGCCCGCCTTTCAAGGCAAAAGATATTACTCCGCACGAACCTCCGGGGAGATACTTCCGGCCTAACTCATAATATTTATCTTCGGGCAGACCGCAATAATGCACCCAAGCCACACGGTCTGATGCTTGCAAGAAGCGAGCAACCTGCATGGCATTGCTGCAATGACGCTCCATGCGCAGGTGCAAGGTCTCTAAGCCGATATTGAGCAGGAAGGCATTTTGCGGCGACTGTACCGAACCCAAGTCACGCATAATCTGCCCCGTAGCTTTCGTAATATAGGCTTTCTTGCCGAAGTGCTGCGTATATACGAGCCCATGATACGAAGCATCGGGCTCGGTGAGACAGGCAAACTTGTCATGATAGGCTTCCCAATCGAAATTACCGCTATCGACAATGGCTCCGCCCATAGCCACGGCATGACCATCCATGTACTTGGTTGTAGAGTGTGTAACAATATCGCATCCCCACTCAAAGGGACGGCAATTAATAGGAGTTGCAAAGGTATTATCGACAATGAGGGGTACCCCCATGCGATGGGCGATATTAGCCATGCGCTCAATATCGAGTACATTACACCCGGGGTTGGCAATGGTCTCACCGAACAACAGTTTCGTATTGGGACGGAAAGCCGCCATGATGGTATCATCGTCGGCATCTTGGTCAACAAATGTGACATCGATACCCATCTTTTTCAAAGTAACGGCAAAGAGGTTGAAGGTACCACCGTAGATATGCGATGTACTTACAAAGTGGTCGCCTGCGCTGCAAATGTTGAACACGGCATAAAAGTTGGCAGCTTGTCCCGATGAGAGGAGCATGGCCGCCTCACCGCCTTCGAGGACTGCAATCTTGGCTGCTACGGCATCTGTTGTAGGGTTCTGTAAACGAGTATAGAAATAGCCCGAGTCTTCCATATCGAAGAGGCGTGCCATCTGCTCGCTGGTATCATACTTGAAAGTAGTGCTTTGAATGATGGGCAACACGCGGGGCTCACCCTGACGTGGAGTCCAACCGGCTTGGACGCAAAGCGTCGCCGGAGAAATCTTTTTTGTCATCAGATGGAATTATAATTTATCAGTTTCACGGTTTTGTTTCATAAACTCATCTATCGTCGAGCGCAAACCATCGAGGTCTCGTTCTATCTTCTTCCACTTATCGAGGGTCTCCTTGTCGTAACGTTTTTCAGCCTTGGCATCATTCACCAGCTCTCCAACCCGCTGCATCCAAGCAGATGCTTCGTCTAAACGGCCGGAATAGATACATGCCAAAATCATACACCAATATAAGTCGGGGGTATATGGGAACTTGACCATGAATTGTTCCAACAACTTGATTACCTCATCATATCGTTCGAGGCTCAGACAGGCACTGGCCAAAGCGACTGCGGCTATCTCGTCGAAAACAGCAGCATGAGAGAATGGCAAGAGATGCTCGTAGGCCTCTTCATACTCATTTTCATACGTAAGCAACTCACCCAAAAAGATATTCGACATGATGTCTCCATCATTATAAGACAGTGACTTACGCAATGTATCGATAGCAGCTTTGTTATCGCCCAAGTCGTAATAACATACCGCAAGTTTGTAATAGGCATTACCGTTATGCTCGTTTTCTTCGATGGCCTTTTGGAGGAATATTATCGCCAGCTCCTCCATGTCATCATTTATGTACACTTGCGCAATATACTCATAGGCGACCGACTTGTCGGAAGTAACGGCACCAAACTCCTCAAACTGCTTGATGGCTTCTCTGCTGCGACCGGCAAAGAGATAACAAAAGCCTTTGTAGGAGAGTAAATTCTCGTCCTTATCGTCTATCGCAAGAGCGAAGTCGCAAGCCGCGATGGCATCCTTGAAACGGTGCAACCTGACATAGGCTTTGGCAAGCTCAGCCCAATCGTCGGTAGAGTAAGGATTGATATCCAACAGTTTGTTATACCATTTGATGGCATTCTCGGTATCGTGACGCTCATCGCAAGAGAAAGCTATCTCGCGATACAACGGCGTCATATCGTCGATATGCTCTTTCATGACGGGCATAAGGGTATCGATAATGTCCTGACGGTTGTCGTCGAAGGCAATATCTATAATCTCTATACAATCTTCGAGTTGGCAATCATCGTCTTCGATAACGGCCTGAAAAGCAGCCAACGCCTCCCTATCATTACCGCGAAGCAACTCTACCTCGCCTTTGACAAAAAGATAGTCTATGCCATGGTCGGTAATCACATCGAGAGTGCGTCCGGCCTCTTCTATGCGATCGAGCGAGAGGAGATATTGTGCCTTGCGCAGCAACAAAGCCTCATCGCCGGGATATAAATCGAGCCCATACGAGACTACTTGCAAAGCCTTGCGAACAGCCATCTCGTTCTCATACGAGTCGGCTATATCTTCTATCTCGTCTGTCTCGAAATACGCCTTCTCTTTGGCAGCGAGCATTTTCTCGTAGCGTTCGCGTACAGCAGGCTTACCGGCTTCTTTTTTCATAACAGTATATTTGCGGTAGCCCGATGCTTTTTCAAGCATCGGGCTACCTGCTTATCGATTTTCTTATTTTGTTTTAGCTTTCTCCCAACTGTCTTTGAGCGATACCGTCCGATTAAAGACGATATGCGACGATGTGGTATCGGGATCGACACAGAAGTATCCGATGCGTTGGAATTGGTAGTGGTTGCCGGCAGCTGCCGTCTCGACAAGATAAGGTTCAATCTTGGCAGTAACCACTTTGAGAGAATCGGGATTGAGCAATTCGCGGAAGTCGCGTTCTTTCTCTTCGGCCGGATTCTCTACCGAGAAGAGGCGGTCATAGAGTCGCACCTCGGCATCTTTCGACAACGCAGCCGGTACCCAATGAAGCGTACCTTTAACCTTGCGCATAGAGCCGGGCATTCCGCTGCGTGTATCGGGGTCGTACTCGCAGTATATCTCTTCTACCTCGCCAGCATCGTTTTTCTTGCAGCCGGTACATTTGACGATATAGGCCGATTTGAGACGTACCTCTTGCCCAGGCGTCATGCGGAAGAATTTCTTGGGAGGATTCTCCATGAAGTCTTCACGCTCGATATAGAGCTCGCGGGTGAAAGGTATTTCGTGCGTACCGGCCTCGGGGTCTTCGGGATTGTTCTCTGTGACAAGATTTTCCACTTTACCCTCGGGATAGTTGGTTATGACGAGCTTCACGGGGTTGAGCACGGCAGCCACACGGGGAGCTATTTTGTTAAGGTCTTCGCGTACGCTATGTTCCAAAAGCGACACGTTGATAAGTGCCTCGAATTTGGTATAACCGATACGGTCAATAAAATTACGTATAGAGGCCGGCGTATATCCGCGGCGGCGCAAACCGCAAATAGTAGGCATGCGGGGGTCGTCCCATCCCGACACGAGCCCTTCTTTGACGAGTTGCAGCAACTTGCGCTTGCTCATGACGGTGTAGGTAAGATTGAGACGGTTGAACTCTATCTGCCGCGGACAGTAGCTTTCGTCGGCAAGTTCTTTCACGAAATACTCATACAGCGGACGGTGTACCTCAAATTCGAGCGTACAGATAGAGTGAGTCACGCCCTCGAAATAGTCTGACTGTCCGTGAGCAAAGTCATACATAGGATATACATTCCATTTCGTACCTGTACGGTGATGAGGGTGCTTGATGATACGATACATGATGGGGTCGCGGAAGTGCATATTGGGCGACGCCATATCTATCTTGGCACGCAGCGTAAGTGTGCCTTCGTCAAACTCGCCGGCATTCATGCGCATAAAGAGGTCGAGATTCTCCTCTACGGGACGGTTGCGATAGGGGCTCTCCGTACCGGGACGCGTAGGTGTACCTTTCTGGGCGGCAATCTCCTCGGAGGTTTGCTCGTCGACATACGCCTTGCCTTCCTTTATCATTCTGACTGCCAAATCGAAAAGTTTGGGAAAATAATCGGAGGCATAGTATAGCCTGTCGCCCCAATCGAAGCCGAGCCAATGAATATCTTCTTTGATGGCATCGACATACTCGACATCTTCTTTCACAGGGTTGGTGTCATCGAAACGCAGGTTGCATGTGCCGCCGTATCGTTCGGCGATACCGAAGTCTATACAAATAGCCTTGGCATGACCTATATGGAGATATCCGTTAGGCTCGGGCGGGAAACGGGTGTTAAGCCTGCCTCCATTCTTCCCGGCAGCCAAATCGGCGCGTACTATTTCTTCTATAAAATTAACCGATTTTTTCTCTTCGGTGTTATCAATCTTTTCAGCCTCAGTCATATATAAAAAATCTTTGTTGATAGTATAAAAATAAACACTATGTTAAGCCTTAGCAGACACACGACACAATAACAACGCTTTTGCCCCTGTTGAGTACCTTATAAGGCTTGTATATGCTATTCGATGCAAAGATAGTGCAAGGCAAGCACAATAGGAAATGAAAAAAGAAGTTTTTCGCATTCATTAGCGGGAACGGCTCAATTTATGTAAAGATAATGCAAAAGTCCATAGAAAAGCAGCACTCTTTTACATGTTGATTTTTGTACCGAGACAGCCTGCTACAATAGCGCGACAAGCTAAAAAAAGAATATGAAACGCCATCCCGCTAACATACATGAGAATAGTAAACTATCGCACATTTTACGCCGCAGTATTGCACTTTCATTGTACAAATAGTATCTTTGTAAGATATATGATGAATCATAAACCGCGTGCAGTCTACGACCGCGGAGAAGTATGCTTCAATTAGGAAAATTTGCTTTTACCATGTTATCAGTCCTTATACCTACATATAACTTTGTATGTGTCCCTTTGGCTGCGGAGATGAGCCGACAAATGCGAGAATCGGATATTGAGGGTGAAATTATCGTCATGGACGACGCCTCGACCGATGCGGCCGCTCGCCAAGCCAACGCAGCCATCGCAAAGATTGAGGGATGCCGCTACATCGAGCTACCCCAAAACGTTGGTATAGCACGTATTCGCAACCGTCTTGCCGAGGCTGCCCGGCAAGACTATTTCCTGTTTCTCGATGCCGATGTTTTTCCGGTGACCGAATTTTTCTTGCAAAATTACATAGAGGCAAGCTATGCTGCCGATGTTATATGCGGAGGGTTACAGTTTCGTACACCTACAACAGCCGATACCAACCGTACGTTACGATACAAATACGGCACCCGGGTTGAAGCACAACCATCGCGCAAACGGATGCAGAATCCTTACGGAGAATTTCGCACGCTCAATTTCTTCATCACGCGCGAAGCCTTCTTCAAAACCCGTTTCGACGAATCGTTCTTGCGATACGGTCACGAAGATACGCTCTTCGGCAAGCAATTGCAGCAAAACGGCTGCACCATCGCACACATAGACAATCCGATATACCACGATGTACCAGACACCAACGATGAGTTTCTTGAAAAGACCCGCAAAAGCATCGACAACTTATGCGAGCATCGCGATGTGTTGCAGTCGCATGTACGATTGCTGGCTCTTTACAAGCAATTACACCGCTTGCATGTAACGAAAGTGGTAGCCGGGGTTTACAATGCAATCTGCCCGCTGTTGCTGGCAAACCTACGCAGCAAACATCCGTCGCTATTTTTACTCAACGTATATAAAGCGGGTTATCTATGCAGTGTCATGCCCCGAAAGGCATGAGGGTCACTTGTAATCTTTAAGAATAATTTGCAAGCGCTGCCGTGCAAAGAAGATGCGGCTTTTCACTGTTCCGAGAGGGAGTTGCATCCGCTCGGCAATCTCATAATATTTATATCCTGCAATATGCATCGAAAAAGGTATACGGTATTCATCGGAAAAACTATCGATGACCTTCATTATTTCTTTTACCGTGTAAGAGCCATCAGGAGTATCGAAACCCGACTCTTGGGGAAGATTCAGGTGATATAGGTCTTCTGTCTGGTCGACAACGGTATTATTTCTTACAATACGCCTGTAATTATTGATGAAAATATTACGCATGATTGTAAATACCCATCCCTTGAAGTTTACATT
The DNA here is from genome assembly GCA_944321085.1 of uncultured Barnesiella sp. Classification (GTDB taxonomy): domain Bacteria; phylum Bacteroidota; class Bacteroidia; order Bacteroidales; family Barnesiellaceae_A; genus Barnesiella_A. The sequence continues at coordinate 47,361 of CALUJY010000009.1, read as the reverse complement.
GTCTACATATTTGTCTTCGTTGTCCAAGGCTTTGAGCGTGGTGTCTTGCAACAAGTCTTGCGCTTCGTCGCGGTTGGAAGTAAGCATATATGCGAAATTGAGCAAATTGCTCTGCAAGTTGAGGAGCCTTTCTTGAAATTGAGGCGAATTCATAGTGCTTACATTAGTGTTATTTGCTATGACCGGGAGGAGGGGTACAGTCTGTTATTTGACGATATAAAGCCCCAACGGCCGCAGGCACAATAAAAACGGTCTATTGCAGCTAAAAACGACATATCGGCACGAAGCCGAAAATATAAGGCAACAGTTTGTCACGGTATATGATTTCGGAGCGCCGTAGCCGTCTGAGGTGGTTGTAAGATAAAAAATCACAGGCAAGCATCGCCACACGATTTTTTTGCTCGCGAGCAAGCCAACGAGACAAATCTTTTTCCTCGGACGGTTTTCCTTATAACAAGGAGCTTGGGGCAAAGTTCGGTTCAATAGCAAGAAAATCGCATATTTTACGCAACGGACGCATTTTCTCGCACAACACCGATGCTGCGACGATGTCGGGAGGGAGGGCACGAAGATATACAATAAAGCACAGCATTTGCAAGCAAACAAAATTTACACTACATTTGTATATGCTCCCGACGGCGGCGTGCCCGACCGAAGAGCGCTGTCGGTTTCTATCTGCCACAGCACCCCACAGGTACGCCGAATAGAGGAAAGGGGACTCACGCACAACTCATTTCATTATCTTGTTTCACAATGGGCAACAGGACTACATATCGCACCATATCGCTACCGATGATCGTGGCTGCTCTCGCATGGCTTGCAACAACCTGCTTCTCTCCCGCCGCCCGAGCCGACGACAGGCAGGAGAAGCTGCTATACCAAATAAACATACACGACGAAATAGGCTCAACGACATGGCGATACCTGATGACAGGAATGGAGAGAGCCCGCGCACGACATGCCGACGCTATCCTGCTCGACATGAATACCTACGGGGGCACCGTGCTACACGCCGACTCGATGCGTACCGCCATACTCAACTCCGGCATCCCAGTGTATGCCTTCATTAGCAACAATGCCGCCTCGGCAGGAGCGCTCATCGCTTTGGCCTGCGACAGCATATATATGAGCCCCGGCGCCCGCATAGGAGCCGCCACCGTGGTAAACGAGACAGGTGCTGCTATGCCCGACAAATACCAATCGTATATGCGTGCCACCATGCGCGCAACAGCCGAGGCACAAGGCAAAAAAAGTGTCGTGACCGCCGCCGGCGATACCGTGACGACTTGGCGCAGAGATCCGGCTATTGCCGAAGCGATGGTGGACGAACGTGTCGTCATTCCCCACCTCACCGACTCGGGGCAGGTACTTACTTTCACGGCACAAGAGGCCATGAAACACGGCTATTGCGAGGCGATAACACCCGATGTCGACGGTATAGCCCGTGAACGGTTGCACTACGACTCCTATCGTATAGAACAATATACCCCATCGCTCTACGACAAGATAGTGGGCTTTCTTACCAATCCGGCCTTGCAAGCCCTCATGATAACATTCATCATAGGCGGCATATTCTTTGAGCTGAAAGCCCCGGGTATAGGGCTGCCGACGGCTGTGGCGTTGATTGCCGCAGTGCTCTATTTCTTACCGCTCTACTTAAACGGTACAGCCGAGAACTGGGAAATACTGCTGTTTGTCGCCGGTGTCATTTTGCTCATTCTCGAACTTTTCGTCATCCCGGGTTTCGGCATCGCAGGCATTACGGGAGGCGTGCTTATTCTTGCCTCTTTTATCCTCGCATTGGTATCAAATGTGGTTTTCGACTTTACGTTTGTAAGCGGGGAGACCATCTCGCGCAGCATTCTCACCGTCATGGCCGGATTTGTGATAGCCGTGCTGCTTCTGCTCCTGCTGTCGCGCCGAATCGGACAAAAAGGACTGCTCTACAATTTTGCACTCCATGCCGAACAAGCCGGCAACGAAGGTTACATAGGTGTTGACGAAACGCCGCGCAGGCTCGTCGGGAAAAGAGGGGTAACGGTAACACGCATGGCTCCCTCGGGTAAAATAAAGGTCGACGGCGAGATATATGATGCCATATCGCTGTACGGCAGTTTCATCGAAGCCGGCAGCGAAATTACAATAGAAAAATACGAAAACAGCCAGCTATATGTCGTATTCCGCAAAGAAAACACCCCAAATATAGAGTCATGAAATTTATAGGAATCATACCGGCGCGATACGCCTCATCGCGCTTCCCCGGCAAACCACTTGCCGACATGAAGGGCAAACCCATGATACAACGTGTGTATGAACAAGCCAGCCTCGTACTCGACAACGTGTGTGTAGCAACCGACCATCCGGCCATAGAGAGTGCCGTGAAAGCCTTTGGAGGCCGTGTGGTACGTTCTCTCAAAGAACACCCGTCGGGCACCGACCGCTGCTGCGAAGCATACCATCTGTTGGGAGGCAACGAAGATGTGGTCATCAACATACAAGGCGACGAACCTTTTATCAAACCCGAACAGATACACGCCATCATCTCTTGCTTCGACAACCCCGACACGGAAATTGCCACCCTTGTAAGGGTATTCGACCCGGCCGAGGGATGGGAAGCTCTTGCCAACCCCAATTCGCCCAAAGTCATCCTCAACAACCGAAGCGAAGCCATCGCTTTCAGCCGCTCGGTGATACCATACCTGCGTAATGTAGATAAAGAGGAGTGGCTGACACGGCACACCTACTACAAACACATAGGGATGTATGCCTTCAAGGCCGCCACACTCGACGCCCTGACGCAGTTGCCGCAATCGTCGCTCGAACGAGCCGAGAGCCTCGAACAGTTGCGCTGGATAGAAAACGGCTACCGCATAAAAGTAGCTATCACCACCCAAGAGACCATAGGTATAGACACCCCCGACGACATGGCGCGCGCCATAGCAATGTTACCCTGAGATGAACGAACCGAACCGCACAAAAGCTCCGGCTACACGGCCTTTCGGCCGCTTGCAACTGCCGCGTCCTGCCGTGGAACAACTTGCCAACGGAATAGAGCTGTATATCATAGATAAGGGCGACCAAGAGGTGTGCCGCATAGACCTGCTTTTCGACGGAGGACGATGCCCTGCCCGCACGCCGGCCATTGCCGACCTTACAGGTCCCATGATGCGACGAGGCATACCGGGATATGATGCCGACCGTATAGCCGAGCTATTGGACTACTACGGCGCATGGATGCAAACGGGTACGACAATGCATTTCAGTACCCTATCGGTATTCTCGCTCAACCGCAACCTGTGCCACGTGCTGCCGCTCGTGACCGACATCATAAACAAGCCGCTTTTCCCGACCGACGACCTCGACTTGTTGCGACAACAACGCATCGACCAGTTACGCATCAACCGCACCAAGGTGCGCTTTGTGGCCGGAGAATTGTTCAACCAATCGGTCTTCGGCAAGGCTCATCCTTATGCCCGCACCATCGAAGCCGACGACCTTGCCGCCATAAGCAGCAACGACCTGCAAGAGTATCACCGGGCTTACTACCTCGGCACCCGCATCCGCGCCATCGTATCGGGACGCATCACAGATGAGGTTGCCGATGCCGTACGGCGTTTTCTCGACAGTATAACGTGCCACGATATGCACCACGACTTGCCGGCCATACCATTGCAACCCGAGAAAGAGCATTTCGCCGCAACCGATATGCCCAACACACTGCAAACCGGCATACGCATGGGCATGCCGGTAGCGGGATGCTATCACGCCGACTTTCCTTTCATGAGCATGGCCAACCTTATATTGGGCGGATACTTCGGCAGCCGCCTCATGAAAAACATCCGCGAAGAGAAAGGATATACTTACGGCATATCGTCGCACATCATCTCGCTGCGAAACAGTGCATACTTCACCATCATGACCGAAACGGGAACGGAATATACGCAACCACTCATAGAAGAGACTCGCCGGGAAATGCAAATTTTATGCGAAGAGGAAGTCCCGACCGATGAGTTGGAGACGGCACGTAACTATATGCAAGGGCAGAGGGCTCGTACTCTCGACAGCCCTTTCTCGATGGGCGATTACTACCTGTCATCGATGATTTCGGGCACACCTTTCGACTACTTCGAACGCGAAGACGAAGCGATACGCCATGCCACAGCGGCCGATATACAACGCGCCGCACGCCTCTATCTGCATCCCGACAAGCTATATATCGCTTTGGCGGGAGACAGAACGAAAGGAGGTTTTTAATCTTATATCAGAATACAGCCGAAGCAGCCATCAAAGCGGCTACTTATCGTCGAGGAAACGGGAGGTGATGCCCCCGTAGGCCTCTATACGGCGGTCGCGCAAGAAAGGCCACCAGCGACGCACTTCCTCGCTGCGCTCCATATCGACATCGACGACACCGCACCACGGTTCGTCGTCAGGAGCCACAGTCAAGAGCTCGCCTTGCGGTCCGGCCACGAAACTATGTCCCCAAAAGAGGATGCCCCGCGTCTGCCCCGACGGGTCGGGCTCGTGCCCCACCCTGTTTACGGTCACAACGGGGAGTCCGTTTGCTACGGCATGTCCGCGCTGCACGGTTTCCCATGCGCCTTGTTGCCGTGCCTGCTCGGCCGGAGCATCGCTGCTCTCCCAGCCTATCGCCGTGGGATAAATGAGCAAATCGGCGCCTCGCAACGCCATGAGACGTGCAGCCTCGGGATACCACTGATCCCAACATACCAAAACACCCAAACGGCCTACCGACGTGGTAATAGGCTCGAAGCCCAAATCGCCGGGTGTAAAATAAAACTTCTCATAATAGGCAGGGTCGTCGGGGATGTGCATCTTGCGATAACGCCCGGCAATGGAGCCATCGCGCTCAAACACGACTGCCGTATTGTGATACAACCCGGGGGCACGCCGCTCGAAAAGCGATGTTACCAACACTACATTGTTGCGCCGGGCTATGTCGGCATAAAATTGGGTAGAAGGTCCGGGTATGGACTCGGCGAGGTCGAAACGGGCGGTATCTTCGGTCTGACAAAAGTAGAGTGAATTGTGCAACTCCTGCAAAACCACAAGGGCGGCGCCTTGGGCGGCACAGCGCTCTATACCGGCCTGCATACGCATCATATTTTGTTCTACACCGGCAGTATTGTGTTCCTGCACAATGCCTATTTTGAGAATTTTGCTCATTGTATAAAGAGTTTCGTTAAGAGAGTTATTCTTTCAGCACACCGGCCGGATATTGCATCGTGACACAATGCAATGAGCCGTGCTGGCATATCAACGGACGGCAATCGACGGGTACGACCTCTCGTCCGGGGAAAGCTGCGGCAATGACCTTGCCGGCAGCCTCATCCTCTTGCGGCGAGCCATATACGGGATAAAGCACCGCATCGTTGAGCACGAGGAAGTTGGCATACGTAGCGGGCAAACGCTGCCCGTCGGTATCGTAAGCGGGACGCGCCATAGGGAGCGGCATGAGGCGGTACGGTTTTCCTTCGGCAGTGGTGAAGCTGCACAACTGGCGTTCCATAGCCTGCAACGCCTCGTAATGCTCGTCGGCTGCATCGCAACACTGCACATACAATATGGTATCTTCGGGAGCGAAACGCGCCAACGTGTCAATATGACTGTCGGTATCGTCGCCGGCCAAATAGCCGTAATCGAGCCAAAGCACCCGTTGCAGGCCAAAGGTCGTGCGCAGATAAGACTCTATCTCAGCCCTGCTCCACTCGCCGTTGCGATTGGGCGAGAGCAGACATTCGCTCGTAACGAGCAGAGTTCCGCGGCCGTCGCTCTCGATAGAGCCGCCCTCGATGATAAAATTGAGTTTATTGGCATATCCGGCATTAAACAGCCCGGCAAGGTAACAATGCGATGTGATGAGATTGTCGTAACAAGCGGCAAACTTCAAGCCCCAACCGTTGAAAGCAAAGTCGCAGATAACCGGCTTGCCGTCGCGCAACACGGTTATGCCGCCGTGGTCGCGCGCCCAAGTGTCATTGGTGAGGCACTCTGCCCAGCGCACATGTTCCATATTCACCTCGTCGGCAATACGCGCCTCTACACGCTCGCGTTCGGGGGTGACTATGAGTAGCAACTCACGAGCAGCTATTTCACGGGCAATCGCCACGAAACAAGCCTCTACCTCGTCGAGCATATAAGCCCAATCGGTAGCGGCATGAGGCCATGTAAGTTGTATGCCGCTCTGTACATCCCACTCGGCAGGCAAGAGCGTACGACTGTTGTCGGGTGTGTTATTTTCCATTTTGCGATTGCTCTTCACGAGGTTTACGGTCGAAGAATGGATTTTTGGAAGATGCACTGAGAGCTATGGCTATGATTTGCGAACAACCTTCGAGCCAACCCAAGTCGGCAGCCGTCCACCCGGCCGAAAACATGACCCGCGTATCTACCCGCAAATCGGCCGCTATCGAACAGGCCGAACCTACAGCAATCCCCACGTCGATAGAGTTGATGGCACAAGGCGTCTCCTCCGGTTTCTCATCACATAAAAAACCGCAATAACGGCAATTCAGCCCTTGTTTAGAAGAACGCGTACCTATGAGCAAAAGCGCATCGCCTTGCAAAATATTGTCGGCATCACGCAGGAGAAATTTCATACCCGATGCTTCGCTCTTCTTCCGCATCGCCTCGGAGAGTTTCTCAAGGTCGGAACGGTCATCGACCAAAACAATTTCTATCACATCAATGCCTTTGCCTTTGGGAGCAGTGCGAGCCGCCATCATCATGCGATGGGCTGCCTCGACTACCAATTCGTGCCGCAAAGCTCTTTCGTTCTTTATCATATACTCACAATCTTTTTTATGGATGAATACTATCGCAAAGATAACATGTTTGCAGCAAAAACAAAAGCACTTAGAGTGAGTTATATAGGGTCACAGGTCGCTACTGCCATACGCTGCGAAGCCGCCCCGGCAGCAACAGACAGCACCGTTCTCGTTTCACAGTCCTGCTCTTCGCGGCTCTTGCGGAGAACAGGGAGCCGACACGCTCCCCTATAAAAAGAGCCGGCCCGCGTGTTTCACGCGGGCCGGCTCACATAAAGATTGACAAATGCTATTTTATCTTACGATATTTACTTTGACAGTCTCTTCGCTATCGTCCATGTAGGCTTTGAGAAGATACGTACCTGTGGGAAGTCCCGTTACATCGAGCTCGGCAGCAGCAGTTGTTGCAACAAGGCGGCCTTGCATATCGTAGAGCTCTACTTTCGTAACATCACCTTGAACGCGGATATATGAAGTAGCCGGGTTGGGGAATACTTTCACACGGTCAACCGTTACACTCTCTACCGCAGCAGGAGCTACCTCGAAGTACACATTATCGCCCTCTACCTCACCGACAGCGGGATATACGACATTAATTTTGATACGATGCGTATCGCCCTCTTTATAATCTACGTTACCACGGAAAGAGGTTTCCGTTACAAGCTCGGTATTTACTTGCGTACCGTCGAGCAATACATTATAACCCTCGACTGCCATAGGCTCGTTGCTACCATTGTTTACCACCATACCAATCATCCAGTTACCCGACAGGTCGCTATAGGTAACAGACTGGAACGAGGAGTAGTCGCTCGAATAGAGGTCGGAAACACCGGGAATGCCAAAGCCATTGTCGAGTGAAATAGGCATGACAGAAGGATCTACCTCAGAGCAAATCACTTTCACGCGATAGGTATATCCCGGAACGATGGTAACAGGCTCTTCCAACATAACCGTATTCCATTGATTGAGGTTATAGCCGTCGGCGGCTCCCATCTCGCCAACCGATGCGATGGAAACATCCTCGCCATTCTCTTCCAAAACAATCGTAAAGATAGCCTCGGCAACAGGATAGAAGCGGATAGCAGAAATCTGATAATCTACAAACCAGTCGATGCGGTCGTATGTGAAGTCGGCGGCAACGGTAAGTTCTACCAAATCATCGCCCGAAGATGCGCTGACAGGATTACCGGGAATATCGCTTGCATAGGTGAGGAAGTTCTCATCGTTGTTCATGGGAGCACTCCAAGTAGCGTTTACAAAAGCAGGCTCACCCAGAACATCCACATTGGTCACTTTGGTAAGAGCGTCCTTGTTGGGTTCCATGGCGAGTGTCACAGTCTGTTGCTCAGCCTCAGAATCATCGGCATACCGTACTGACACGCCGTAAACATACTCACCTTCTGCTAACTGCTTATCGAGATAAGAAGTTGTGGTAACACTTTCCAGCAATTCGCCATCACGATATACATCGTAAGCAACTATCTTGTCGCAATCGGTATTGATATTACCTTGAGCATCTTCCTTGCCCAATATGGCAGAGATAGCCCAGCTTACAGGCATACCGCCGGCAATACCCGCCTCATTGGCCGACTCGTTCAACGAATAGAAGTCGGGCTCAATCATCTGACGTACCAAGTCGGAATAGCCATCTGTACACAAACCGAAATTGATACCTATAGCATCGTAATCATCTACCGAAAGTTCCGAAGCATCTACCGCTATCACCACATAAGTCTTGGCAGCAGCATTCATGGTATAAGGAGTTGTGAGTTCTATTGCATTCATCTCCTGATAGCGCAGACCTTCATCGGGAACGGGTTGCGAGTATTTCATCAGATCGTTTTCATAGATGCGTATTTCGTAGTGTGCACTAGCATTCCACGGCATGAACGATACCTGAGCTATCTTGTACTCATCGGCATAGTTGCGAGCATAGTCATCGATACGGATAGCAGCCTCGAAAGATACCTGACCACCGCCAAAGGCCGAAATAACCTCGGTATTGTCGAAGTAAGTGGCTTCGGGCAAGTTAGACGCAGGTATGCTCCAACGCAGTTGCATATCGTTATATCCTTTTACACGACCTTCCAAGCCACGTACACGGCTTATCTCTTCGGCAACGACTTTTATCTCGCAAGGCTCGCTTTTCTCCGATTCTACGAAATCGCCGTTTTCGCCCTCATATACGGCAGTAACAGTGTAGGTATATGTACCTTCTTCCTGTACAGCATCGCGATACATCATATCACCTATAGGGTCGGGAGTAATTTTGGTGCCATCGCGATATACGTTGTATCCCAAAGCGTTTCCAGCATTGGCAAGCGGTTCTTTCCATGTAAGCGAAACGCTATTGAGACCTTTGAGCTTCACACCGCTGAGGGCAACAGGCACAGCATAGGTAATCTCCTGATCCAACATAATGATAACCGAAGAGGGAATACCCATGTTGATGCCATTCTGCAACTTGTAGGTCATCACGCCGAACACTTTGCCATCGGCACTCATGTCCATACCGCGAGCCAGCAATATGCTATTGGTATCAATTATAACATCTTTTTTCTCGGCAAGCCAATCGACCATCTTATAAGTCAGACCCTGGTCATATACATAAGCATAAGCGTCGAGGGCACCCGTCATAACATCTTGGTCTTCTTCATAGCCCAAAACCAAGCCGTCGTTACCTACATAGAACATGCCTGTGTTATAGGCATTCTCGCTATGCCAAGGCAAAATGGTACGCTCGCCGCTCTGCATGTCATATATAAAAGAATTACCAAAAGTCCCGCAGAGAAGTTTCGATTTGTCGGGCGAGAATTTCTGACCGGCATCCAAATAAGTAGGACGCTCACTCAAAATATGTTTCTCGTCGTTTTCGTCCCAATAAGCGATGGCACGGTTCTCTATGGTATCGTTCGTTTGAGTCGCATCATCCCAAATGATAACTTCCTCTTGCGACCAGCCTGCCACCATAGTTCCGTCTTCGGTAACGGTATAAGCACATCCTTCTTCCGAATCGAGAGCTACCGACAATACACCATCTACCCACTTCACAGGACGATAGTTTCCATTGATATACAATCCGCCTACGACAACACGGCCATCGTTAGATACTGCCATGGCTTCGCCGCCTATCAAAGAAGCTCCGGGTTCAACAGAATTGTCGAAACCTTTCCATGTACCATCCTTGTAAAGTCCTGCAACTAATACAGGAGCTCCATTTTCGGTTGCGGTATAATCGGTAAAAGCTCCGGCAACCACACCCTCATCATTGACATCATAAGCAATAGACTCATCACTGCCAGAGAGGTAGGTAACTTCACCAGTAGTAAGATTCCATAACGCACCGCGCATGGTAGTAGTGCCATCGCCCAGTGTGCCCGCCGCCCACTTACCATTGGGCGACACTGCCATTACTTGCAGATAATCGGGACCGTAAAGGAATATAGCTCCTTTCTCGGCCTGCACTGCAGACGCGGCAAGCAACATAGCCGCGCTCAAAACATAAATTTTTTTCATCGTCAGATAATTGTTTTATAAAGGTATATTAATCAGTAATTTTTTATAGGTTGTTCTATTATCGTTACTTATGGCAATCACAAAAGCACCGCGCATTCCTGCCGTAGAGAGGTGCAGTTGTCCCGTACCCCGGGCTTGCGCCACCAGACTCCCATCGAGACTGTAAAGTCGCGCTTCAGCCATGCCATCGGCAGCCAAAAATACCGTAACTCCACTTACATCGGAGATGATACGATGAGGCATGCACCCATCACCGCGAGCAATGTCCCCAGATCCTGTATAGTCGATAGATTCGGCACGGCAGGCATTGAACACTTCGCGCGAACGTGAATCTATGACAACTGCAGTCACCGAAATGTTCTTTCTGTCACGTATCGAAGCCGGTATCTCAAATGTATATTCCACCTGATAATCCTCTCCGGGCAACAATGTCTCTGCGGGCAACAATTCAGGCACACCGGTAAAGGCATCGGACAAGCCGCGTGCCACGTGGTTGTACTGCATGTGCTTGGCAGGAATATTGACGGGGAGGAAATAGAACTCGGCATCGACAGGCATCGTGCAGTTGTTAGATTGGTTGTAATTGGCAGAGTCGACACAGAGCGTGTTTTCGGTAACGATAAACGCCACACGGTAACGGTCGCCGGAATTATCGAACTCACCGGCAAAACGCACTACGGCTTCGGCTTTCAATCGGCCATCGGCTGTCATCGCCACACGATCCAGGTCAATCTCAGCCTCGACAGGACGTGCAAAAGCACGATAAATATTGCCATCGGCACGGGCTTCCTGAGATTTGAGAGAGGAAACACGGTCGTATATGAACGAGGGCATATTGAAGAGCCAATAACTCATGCCTGCACTGTAATCGGCATCGCCCATTGGGTCGTTATAGCTACTATGTGCCACTACGGGTATAATGCCATCTCGGAAACGCTTCTCAAAATCATGCATCATCATGATACCGCCGGGACAGGAGGTGCACCATCGTGCCGTATATTCCTCGACCAACATGCGGCGTGCAAAAGCCGAGCAATATATTGTATCGGTAACCACCCATGCCGTATCCTTTTCCTGCGGTATACCCACGCGGTAAGCCACTTTGCCTTCGGCAGGAGCAGGAACCTCAAACCGGAACGGAAGCGATTCGCCGGTTCCACATAAAGCCGGAGCAACTTCCGGCTCGTAGAGAATGCCATCAGCACGACATACAGCAGAAAACTCATGTGCCGAACCGACATTGCATATATCACCTTCGACAGTAACCATGCCGCCACCTGCAGCCGATACGGGTGTAAGATTATCGACGGTGTAGGCGGGTGCAAGCTCTCCTATCGTAATATCGTCGATGGCAAGCATGAAACGCTGGGTACTGTTATGCACAAAAGCTACGTACACGTCCTTACCGGCGTAAGCCGACAACGATAGTGCCCGCACACGCTCGTGATAATCCTCCTCTTCTACCCGGAACAGTTCCACAAAATCAGACGGAGCAGTACCGCCGGTAGAAATCATGACAGCATACCCATCGCGAAAGTCGTGATGCACCGAACGCGCCTGCCAACGCAAAGCTGCTGCATCGGAAGCAATATGCACACGGGGAGTAATAAGCCAATCTTCGACAGGATAGTCGTAGGTGCTGAAAGAAGAACTTACCGCAGCACGGTCGTCGTTAGAGTCGACCAGAGAAACAGCCCAAGAACCGCCTGGGAAAGAAATGTTGCGCAGCCCCGCCATAGTAGGGTTCTCATCGCGGTCGAGCAACGTATAATCAGCGGGGATACCCTCCTGAAAATCAGTTTGCAAATATATGTCTTGCGCCACTACGGGCATTACAGCCGTGCTTGCCAGAGAGAATAAGATTGCGGCATAGCACACATTACGTGTGTTTGTTTTCATGAGGCACAAAGTAAAGACAATAGTTTGAATTATACAAATAGGTAAAGCAAAAAAAATAGAAATATGGGAAGCCTGCAAAAGAGACTTCCCATATTTATCACATCATTGTTTCACTTAACGTGCGATTTTCACAACTTGAACATTCTCACCCACTTTGACACGGACAACATAAACGCCGTTGCTAAGGTTACCCAAATCAACGCGCTCGCTATTGCAATACTCGCCCATAAGCATACCACCGGCATTGTAGATGCTGACTTCGGCTGCAGGAGCTACATAGAGGTAGCGGCCGACAACGTATGCCTGAGGAACGTTGCGTACATCAGCGACCGAGCTGTAATCGACAATGAGAGGAATCTCATATCCCGCAGACTCGCCAATCGAGTATACCACGGTGATGCGCAACTCTGTCTCTGTTTGCTGATATTCGGGGAAGTCCACTTCGCGATATACCCAAACGCTGTCGACGAGAGAAGTCATATCGGTATGAACAACCGTAGGAGTGGGCTGACCGTCCTGATAGATACGGTACTCGAGAACCTCGAAGTCGGTAGCCGGAGCTTCCCATTTGAAATGTACCCAATAAACGGGCAAGGTCATGCCATTCTGCGGGTCGCTGTACTCACCCTCGGTACTTGCGAGTTGTTCAAACAAAGCAACCTCGGGAAGCTCGGTATCCATAACGAACTCGGCGGGATCTGATACATTATAACCGTAACCCGAAACGCTATCGACAGATTGTACGATATACTCGTATGTACCGTTCACAACGTTAGCATCGGTAAATGTGATGGTAGTTCCGTTGGCAGCAACCGTATCGACAGCCTGCCATCCGCGATAGAGCACGTAAGCAGCATTGGGAACGACGGGGGTATTCATCTGAGCAGTCACAACAACGCTATTGGGAGCATCGGCAGTAGAAACGTTCTCGACAGTAACATTTTGGGGAGCCGATTGTGGGTTGAGGTCGACATAACGCTCAACAGAGTATATACCATTGTCATACCAGCCATCTGTTTCGTCATAGCTCTCAGTCCAAATCTTGTACTGACCGTTGCCCATGTATTCGCGCAACTCACGCGAAGACTCCTCATAGACGCCATTACGTCCCACATAAGTGACTTTTTCCACTACCATACCACGCTCGTCATACTCGTAGGTCACTTTCTCCTTAGGAGAGCTGTCAGCATTATAGGTGCTCTCCATCTCGGTGAGACGGCCTTCCTCGTCGTAATAATAGTACTCACTGAAATTGTATGTCTCGTACATACCGGTCGATTCCATCATATCTGGCTGGTCACCGCTCATGAAGATGTACGTTTTAGTCCACATTTCGGTAGAACCACCTACAAGATAGGTCTCGGTCTGCATAAAAGAATCATAAGTATATACATACTTGTCGCCCCACTGACCATCGACTTTCTCGATGAGACGGCCTTGTTCGTCGTAGGTATAGGTTACGTGCTCTTTCATGTCGCTCCAAGAACCGGCAGTTGCCACATACTGATAATTGTAGGTTTCCGAGAGATTGCCATTCTCGTCATACATATAGTAGTAGCGGTGTTCAGGAGTGATAACGCCGTCATAACCTACGCCCACGGCATACTCACGGATAATCTTGTTCTCGTCGTTATAGAGGTAATAAGAGATACCTGATTTTCCGGTGAACCCCATAACATCACCATAAGTGTCTTTTTGGGTCATGGCGTTGACAGTTTCGTAATCGGCTTCGCGGTTGAAGTTGAGCGTAACAAACTCGCCCTCCGATACGCCATACTCATAAACTGCATCTACACGGATAGTCACCGAGTTGCCCACAGCCACCGAGAAGTCATATGTTGTGGCGTTATCTTCGGTAACCACGATAGGAATACCAAATCCTTGCTCATATATTTCGTAATGCAATACTTCGAGTTCGGTTTTGGGAGCATCCCATGCCAGTTTGAGATAATAGGTGTCGTAAGTTCCAGACTGAGGATCTTCGAATGTGCCTTTATAACCACCCAAAGCACGCAAGTTGGAAATTGCGGGGAGGTCTATCTCAACAACGAAGTCTTGCGGAGTGGAAATGCCGTATCCGAGAGCGTCATCGATAGTCTGTACATAATAAGTATGTACACCCAAGGTAGCCTTTACGTCAAGGAACTCGACCTTACCATTGGCGGCGGCTACGGTATCGACCGGTTCCCAATCGCGCCACAAAGCATATTGCGCACCGGCAACGGGAGAAGCAGGCTCATCGCAAGCAATCTTCACAGCCACAGGATTTTCTGCCGAAACGGCATTTTCAATCGTCATGTTACGGGGAGAAGATGTTCCATCACTCTCAACATAAGTCTCTACATAATGAACACCGTTGACCGACCATTCGGAGTTGCTTGAACTCCACGAATACTCGTAACGTCCGTATTGGTCATTGCCGAGAGCGTTACGCTCTACTTTCGATTTGTTTACATAAGCACCATTACTATAACTGTAAACGACCTTCGAAGTGCAGATACCTTTGTCATCGTAGGTATATTCCTCCTTGCCAGTAGGATTACCGTCGGCATCTACCTGCTCAATGAGCGTAACATGGTATTGGTCGTCATAAGTATAGGTTTTCGTGTATGTATTGGAGGCGTACTGGCCTACGCTCTCCTCTTTCTGAGGCAAATTAGCCACGCCTTCGACAAAATCGGAGTAAGTGCGAGTCCACGAAGTGGAACGGTTGCCATTGTTATCTATCTCGTATTTGTGCGACACCATGTTCTCACCTTCCCATGTATAGGTATTGATGTCCCTGTACACAGTGGGAGTAGTGCGCCACCACAATACCTCTTCGATAAGGCGGCCTTGCTCGTCGTATGTATAAACGGTGCTGTCCTTGGCTGCGCTCCAACGGTCATATACAGCCTGCCATTGACGGTAATAGTATCGTTGTAATTGACCGTCGCTGTACTCATATATATAAATGTAGTCGGGCGTCCAATTACCATCAAGTTGCATACCGTTTTGTACCTTGCGTACAAGCAAATCGTTCTCATCATAAAACGAATAGGTCTGCTTGGTTATACCAGTAGAAGACCCCATAGAATCGCCATAGCGATCTTCCGTCCACATACGATAATCGGCATTGGCAACTAACGGAAGAGCTGCCGCTGTGCACACACAAAGTAAAAATTTCTTCATTGGTGTCTGTTGTTTTAGATTGTTTTATAAGGTTAAGGCAAGTTTTTTTGCGGCTCAAATATATTAATTATTTCAATCTCTAACAAAACATCCATTGTTTTTATCAACTATCTCTACAACACACTTTTCAAGCATATCAATGCAACATATGTGTCTGACAATGGACAAAACCACTTTCGGGAGGAGGATGGCATTGAGCGGGAATAGCTCCCGCTCCATAAAGGGACAAAAAACGGGCAGTTGCCTGTAAAGGCAACTGCCGCACCCTAATATGATATAAAACTGAAAACAAGGAAATTGCCTCATTTTCACGATAACTTATCCGTAGACAATTTCACCTTTTTCGTTACGATACTCGTCGAAGCTCTTGCTGTATTGGTCCATGGCACGCAAGCTCATACCCATGCTCGAGAAACCGCCATCGTGATAGAGGTTTTGCATGGTAACTTTGCGTGTGAGGTCGCTGAAAAGCGTGATGCAATAGTCAGCACAATCATCGGCATTGGCATTACCAAGAGGCGACATGCGATTGGCAAAGTCCATGAGCTTCTCCATTCCTTTCACACCGCTACCGGCAGTAGTCATTGTAGGCGACTGCGATATGGTGTTGATACGTACGTTTTTCTCGCGGCCGTATATGTAACCGAAGCTACGTGCAATAGACTCCAACAACGCTTTGGCATCGGCCATATCGTTATAACCGAAGAGTGTACGCTGTGCTGCCACATAAGAGAGAGCAACAATGGAACCATACTCATTGATGGCATCCATCTTCTTGGCAGTCTGTATCATTTTATGGAACGAAACGGCCGAAATATCGAGCGTCTTCGAGAGCATATCATAGTCGAGGTCGTCATAAGGACGTTTCTTGCGCACATTGGGCGACATACCGATGGAGTGGAGCACGAAGTCGATTTTTCCACCCAGCAATTTGATAGACTCGTCGAATACATGGGCAAGGTCATCGACATTGGTTGCATCGGCTGCTATAACCGGTGCATTCAGTTTGTGACTCAATTCGTCAATCTGCCCCATCCTTACGGCAACAGGAGTGTTACTGAGTGTAACGACAGCGCCTTCTTCAACGGCACGCTCGGCAACTTTCCATGCAATGGACATGTCATTCAAAGCACCGAAAATGATACCGCGTTTACCTTTCAACAAATTGTAACTCATAATCTTTTTCTACTTTATTGGCAATGCGAATATCCGCACGCCTTTTCGAGCGACAAAGATAATGATTTTTACTATATATATTATACACTGTTTTGCAAAGCATAGTTTGCAAAACGAGGATGTATATCGCATCTACAATAGTATAGAGTGAGATTTCACAATATTTTTTGCCATTTTTTCTGTCAATATCGCACATCATTATGCAAATAATTGCTACTTTTGCTATGCCTTAATGCGAACTGTTTTTCATCTACTTCGCAGACAAGGCACTGAACATTAACCTCATAATCTTACGAGTAATATGGCATTAGACAAACCTTATGTAGTCGGTATCGACATAGGTGGTACGAACACAACCTTCGGAATTGTTGATACTCGCGGCACCATCCTTGCGGGAGGCGCTATCAAAACAAGCAAACACGTTGAGTTTGACGAGTATATCGGTCAACTTTATAACGAAATAACCCGTATAGTAGAACAAGAGAACCTCGTCGGTCAGATTGCAGGTATCGGCGTAGGCGCCCCCAATGCCAACTATTACACCGGCAACATAGAGTATGCTCCCAACCTGTATTGGATGAAAGATGGCAAACGCCTCGAAATCATACCGTTTGCCGAGACGCTACGCGAAAAATTCGGCATTCCCGTTGCCATCACCAACGATGCTAATGCTGCTGCCATTGGCGAAATGACCTACGGTGCAGCCCGAGGCATGAAAGATTTTATCATGATAACGTTAGGCACAGGCGTAGGCAGCGGTATCGTTATCAACGGACAGGTGGTATATGGACACGACGGTTTTGCAGGCGAATTGGGGCACGTCATCATGCGCCGTAATAACGGACGCCTTTGCGGCTGCGGCCGTTCGGGTTGCCTCGAAGCATACGCCTCGGCCACAGGTGTAGCACGCACGGCTCGCGAATATTTGGAGACTCGCAAAGACGACTCTCTGTTGCGCAACCTTCCCCTCGACGAGATTACATCGAAAGATGTGTACGACGCTGCTATTGCCGGCGACCAACTGGCTCGTGAAGTATATGAATTTACAGGCAATATGTTAGGCGAAGCCTTTGCCGACTTTATTGCTTTCTCGAGCCCGAAAGCCATCATTCTTTTCGGCGGCCTTACCAAATCGGGCGAATTGCTGATGCGCCCCATCCGCGAAAGTTTGGAACGCAATATCCTGCCTATTTTCAGAGGCAAGACCAGCATACTGCTTTCAGAACTGAAAGAGGGCGATGCCGCCGTCTTGGGTGCCAGCGCTCTGGGTTGGGAAGCCAAATAAAGACTATATTATCTGCCGCCGCAAATAGCATAAGCGGCAATCACAAGAAATAATTTACGGGGTTGCAACGAACTATTCAATTCGTTGCAGCCCCGAGCCTTTATTATCCCGAAGAACATATCATACATTATAACCTCCCGACCGGTACAGACGACAATGCCTGTCATCACCGCCTCAAGAAATCGTCTGCCATCGACCGACGCGAGGAATAGCTCTCACACGCAGATAGGAACGGCAGCCCAGCGTCCTGCATGCAATTCCCACACGCGCTCTATACCGACTTGACGCAATAGCTGCAAGGCTTGAAAACGCCCCGAATCGACTCGTTCGGGATAGTGACAATCGGAATTGACCACCAATTTCAAGCCCAATCGACGCAACAGCGGAAACCATTCGACCGACGGAAAGAGACGATGATGTTGCTCCCACGCCTTCGTATTGACTTCTACCAAAAAGTCTTTACCCGCCAACGAAGAAAGGTGACGATAGGCAAGTTCTTCGTACCACGGTTCGCTTGTAATATCGGGAGCAAAGCACGACGCGTTGAGAGCAATCTTATCGGCATGGCCGCATATCGTAAAACCTCCTGTCGCCACCATTTTGCGACTTTGCTCGTAGAACAATTCCACAACAGTACGCACATCGTTACCAAATCGGGCACCAAGTCGTTCGCGAAATCCGTCGTATGCACCATCGACACTCATCCACCCGCCATCGGGTGCCGGAATAAAATGTATCGACCCAATCGTATAATCGAGAGGCATCTTGCTGTACATAGGCGAAACGGCATTGCGTTCCTCGTCGATATAATCTATCTCCAAGGCAGCATACAACTCTATCTGACGCTTGTACTTCTCGCGAAGACGCGCTATCTCGGCAAAATAGGCCGCATACGTGTCACGTCGCAATGTGCGTCCGGGCTCGGGCGACTCTGTATGCGAGCTTATGCCATAGGCATTCATGCCACGGGCGATAGCAGCCTCGACAAAAGCCTCCATCGGTGCGCGCCCGTCACAGAAATCGCAGTGGGAGTGATAGTTGACAAGGTTATATTGCATAGTCGTTTCTTTTTACCGCTTACAGCGCAATCTGTCCGAATAGCTGCGGCATCGTGCCGGGCATCGATTTCTCTGCGCCAACCTCTTCGTCATACCCCGCATAAAGCGGTTTTCGCCCGCAAAATTAGCCTAAAATATCGATTTGGTCATACCCCTGCACCCTTTTTTATCGCAACTTCATGCACCATTCTCTTTTTCTTGTCACCGCCTAACAAGGCGGGTAGAATATAAAATATTTCATATTTTAGCATAACAAATATATAATATAGCGATATTTAGCATAAAAATATTGCGAACAGACTTTATCTCATCATCGACAAAAAAAGAAAGAGAAAAACAATCGCCCCTACACTACCCTATAACAGCGAAAAAGCAAAATGCCAAATAGCAGCACAAGGCTGTCAAGCCCTACAAAAGAGGCTTACAACACACTCTACACGCTATTTTACAACAGAACGATAGAAAAATCGACAAATAATAGGGACATGCCTACTACTCATGCCTTCACGATAATGATGACACACGACCTATACTGCTCATTGCTTGTCGCCTCTATTCCCGCCTTGCGGCGGCATGCGTTACACTTTGCCGCCACGACCGACGAAGCCGACGACCTCTTGCAAGATACCATATTGCGTCTGCTCGAAAAAAGTCATCTCTACCAAGACAATAACTTCATCGGCTGGGGATACAAGCACCTGCTGCATCTCTACCTCAATTCGGTGCGCGACTACAAATACCGCTCTCGTCCGGGAACTTCCGATTTACCCGAGAGAGGATATGACCCACATATCGGTACCGGTTACGACATACAAACAGCTCTCAGCAAATTGCCGGCGGCACAGCGCGATACCATTTGGTTGTTAGCACAAGGATACGGCTACGAAGAGATTGCCGCCCGACAAAATATCGCCATCGGAACGGTAAAAAGCCGTATTGCACGCGCCCGACAAAGTCTTGCGTTGTTTCTCGACAAGAGCCAACTTTAACTTGTCATGGCAACTGCAATAGCATGTTACCCTTGCATCACTTTCTTGGACGACTGCAAGCGTAAGAATCGCACGAACAAGGCCGCAAACAACACAGCCACCAACACACCTATTACAGTAGAGAGTGTATGATTGAGTGCAAACCCCTCGAGAGCATAAAAGATGTAGGTGATAGTGACCACAGTCATAAAGAGTGCCGGGATAAGCGAAATCCAATAGCACTTGCCTGCGCGAGCCAACCACACGGTTATAGCCCACAGGGTAAATACCGAAAGGGTTTGGTTACACCATGCAAAATAACGCCACAGAACATCGAAATCGACCATCATAATAGCAAACGACGCTGCAAAGATAGGGAGCGAGATGATAATCCTGTTACGCAGACGCGACTGGTCAAAGTGCAAGAAATCGGCGGCAATGAGACGTGCCGACCGCAAGGCTGTATCGCCCGATGTTATAGGAGCAAATACCACCCCCAGCAATGCCAAGAACCCACCAAATGCGCCCAACCAACCGGTCGATATTTCGTTTACGAGCACCGCTGGCGTGCTGCCGGACAAGTAGTGCGAAAGGTTTTCGAAAGAGCCCGTAAAAGCGACAGCGGCGGCAGCCCAAATAAGAGCAACGATACCCTCGGTAACCATTGCCCCGTAAAATACGGGACGTCCCATACGCTCGTTTTTCAAGCAACGAGCCATCAATGGCGATTGCGTGGCATGGAATCCCGATATGGCTCCACAAGCTATTGTAATAAACATCATAGGGAATATAGGCGTTGTGGCGCTTTGGGGATGTCTGTTATAAAGTCCATCCGTCAATTCGGGAAGCGCATCGGCATGGGCAAACAGCATGACCAAAATGCCTACGGCCATAAATAGCAATGCAAAACCGAATATAGGATATAATCGGCCTATCAGCTTGTCTATGGGCAGAAGCATAGCCAGCATATAGTATAGGAAAACTATGGCTACCCACCACCATTGAATAGGCATAACGGCATTGATTTGCTGCAACCAACCGGGCAAATTTCCCGAGGCAT
The DNA here is from genome assembly GCA_944321085.1 of uncultured Barnesiella sp. Taxonomy (GTDB): domain Bacteria; phylum Bacteroidota; class Bacteroidia; order Bacteroidales; family Barnesiellaceae_A; genus Barnesiella_A. Next base: position 26,440 of record CALUJY010000009.1, on the reverse strand, counting down.
CAGAAGCATAAGTTACTGTAAGGCCTGCCAGCAAATCGGCCGGATTGATAACAAAGACAGCGCCTACCAAAATAAGCAGCAATAGGGCAAAAGCCCGCATAACTTGCTTCACGCCCGTGCCCAACTCCTCGCCTACTATCTCGGGAAGGCTCATGCCATCACGCCGCAACGACATCATACCCGAGAGATAATCATGCACGGCACCGGCGAATATCGTACCGAATACAATCCATAAATAGGCTGCCGGGCCGAACAAAATACCCATAATAGCTCCGAAAATAGGACCTAATCCGGCTATGTTGAGAAACTGTATGAGAAAGACTCTCCACGTGGGCATGGCTACGTAGTCTATCCCGTCGGCTTTGGTAATGGCAGGCGTTGGTCTGCTGCTATCTACTCCGAAGATACGTTCTACCAACTTTCCATACACAAAATAACCGCCGACAAGCAATATCAGCGCTACTATAAAAGAAATCATGATTTACTCGCTTATGTGTGTTATACTATGTTACAAAATATACGACAAAGATATTTGTTTTAAGGTAAACCTGCAAGTTTTTTCGATTATCCCGACAGAACACAAAAGCCATAGAAAGCAGCATCGGAAAACTTGGCAGAACCTTACTTACTCGTTATCGAGCTGCATCCTTATGGCAATGCTCGTGTCCGTGACATTCGCAATCTTTCTCGTGACAGGCATTTCCGGTCTCGAATTCCAACGTGGCATGTGCAATATCCTCATGAGCAAGTCGCTCTTTGATACGATGTTTCAACTCTTCCATACACCCCAAATCGCTCACTACGATATGCGCCGTAAGTGCGTTTTCGGTCGTACTCATAGCCCAAACGTGGAGGTGATGCACACCAAGGACATCGGCATCGGCAGCAAGAGCTTTGGCAACAGCATCCATATCGACATTGCGCGGCACGCCATCCATCGACAGGCGCAAGCTGTCGGCAAGCAGACTCCACGTAGAGAACAATATCACAACAGCGATAACAAGACCTATAATAGGGTCGATGATGGTAAAACCTGTAAACGTTATGATAATACCCGAAAGCAGCACACCCACCGAAACAAGCGTATCGGCCACCATGTGCAGAAACGCGCCTTTCATGTTGAGGTCGTTTTTACGCCCCGACATAAGCATCCACGCCGTAAGCCCGTTCACTACGATTCCGGCTCCCGCAGTCCATGAGATGGCAGCACCGTCGATAGGCTCGGGCGTCTGCAACTTACGCACGCTTTCGAGTACGATAGCACCTACCGCCACCAACAGAATAATGGCATTGGCCAAAGAAACAAGGATAGTACTTTTCCGGTAGCCATAGGTATAACGACGATTGGGTGCTACCTGTGCGAGCTTAAAGGCCAGAAATGCCAAAATCAGTCCGAATACATCGCCCAGATTATGACCAGCATCGCTCAACAATCCCAAGGAGTTGTAAGCCAACCCCACCACAGCTTCTATTACAACAAAAAGAAGGTTCAGCACGATACCTACAATGAGGGTCTTCCCGGCAGTAGCCGCCATTTCGTGGTGATGATGATGGTGATGCAAGTCCATACTTTCTACATTATTATACCTTACAGTAATAGACACAAAGGTATGAAATGACCGGCAAAAGTGCAAGATGTGTATAAGACATCCTATATAGAAAAAGAATATCGGTGAAAACCATATCGCAAACGCCGCCATCACATACCACTAAACAAAGCAGATATTCCGCGTCTTATAATACGAGAAAGAATGCTGCCAAAAAGTCACTTATATGTTAATTTTGACAGTATCACATGTTAAATATGTCAGCATTTTCACGTTTAGCACCTATGGCACATCTCTTGCAATATACATAGTGCAAGCGTTGCAAAAGACGCCTGCCAAACAAAACAAGAAAACAAAAACAAAAATGGAGGATAAAATTATGAAACCCGCAAGAAGATTCAACAACGTATTTGATGCTCTTTATGGAATGCTCGACAATGATGCGTGGCTCACCCGCTCTACCGGTAACAGCGTTCCGGCTGTAAACATCTCTGAGGATGACAAACAATATGAAATAGAATTTGCTGTCCCGGGTGCCAAGAAAGAAGACTTCAACATACAAATCGACGAAGAAAACCAGTTGGTAGTTTCTATGGAGAAGACCGTTGAAGAGAACAAAGAGAAACATTATCTGCGTCACGAATTCAGCCACACATTATTCCGTCAGACTTTCGTCCTTCCCGAGGACATCAAGAGAGACGAAATATCGGCTCGTACCGAGAATGGCGTGCTTTACATAACATTGCCTAAACTCGCTATCGAACCCACAAAACCGGCTATTCGTACCATCAATATAGACTAAGCCGAGAGGCTCATCATTCGTTAGTTATTAGTGTTGTTAGTTAAACATGACGCCCTCTTGCCATACGGCAAGAGGGCGTTTCTATTTTTCGTCGGCTCTGACAGCGACAAAATACGACAAACTTCATGTCACTGCCACGTCATGACAGCAGCCTATCAGTCGCGGCTCACCACCGTACCGGTTGCTTGGCGCGTAGGCATCACCAGCACCTCGGCTACCTGCATGTAAGGAGGCATGGAGGCGGCAAAATAAGCGACCTCGGCAATATCATCGCCCGATAGGGCACGTACTCCCCGATAGACATTATCGGCCGCAGCATGGTCGCCACGATAACGCACCACCGAGAAGTTGGTTTCTACCAAACCCGGTTTCACAAGAGTAACTCGTACGGGAGTATCTACCAAATCGATGCGCAATCCGTCGCTCAATGCCTTCACGGCAGCTTTCGAGGCACAATATACGCTACCGCCGCCATACGCCGCATCGCCGGCTATGGAGCCAATATTTATCACATGTCCGCGCCCGCGTTCCACCATACCGGGGACGATGAGGCGCGTCATATAGAGCAATGCTTTCACGTTGGTATCGATAACCACATCCCACTCTTGCATATTGCCCTCATACTCTTTGTCGACCCCAATGGCCAACCCGGCATTGTTTACAAGCACATCTATGTCGCGCCAATCGCCGGGCAACGACTCCAATGCCTGCCGCACCGCCTCACGGTCGCATACGTCGAAAGGCAACAAATAGGTCTCACCGCCATCGGCATCGATAGCGGCTTTGGCCTCGGCAAGACGTTCGGCATTTCGCCCGTTCAAAATCACACGGTATCCGTTTGCAGCGAACTTGCGCGCACACCCGAGTCCTATACCCGATGAAGCACCGGTAACCAACACTACGCTTTTTCTCATATCATTACATTTTACGGCAAGCAACAGCACCCGCCACGGACAAAGGTAGTGCATGGCAAGAGCAAAACGAAATAAAAAAGTATATTTTTAATAGTACTGCCGGAGTGGAACCCACCTCCCTCATAAAACATACCCGGCAAGCGCAGATGAGAGCAAGATGCTACCGCAGGCTTATGGCATCCATTCCATGATACCCGTAACAGGATGTCGGCGCCGCCATGCCTCAAAGGCGGCATAATCGCGCACGCCACCCTCTATCACAGCCCGATAATATTCCACGCCCATAATCTTCGCCTCGGCAGGTGTTTCGTATTTAAGACGGAGGATAGCCTCACGCCTTTCGGGGGTAAGCGCATCCACTATACGCGCCGCCTGCCACTCGAAATAACCGTCGTAGCGCGAGCCGCGTAAAATATGCATCATATCTATCTGCCACAGCTCGTCCCGCTCATCGCGATAACTTATATGCCACTCTATACAAGCCTCGTCGGTATGTACAAGGTTGGCATATGAAAGCTGCTCCACGCCGTCGTGTGCCGCTATGCGGGCTACTGCGGCAAAACTCTCCTCGATACACAACACAGGCGAATTAATATGATAGTCTATGTCGCGATGTTTCATGAGCAACCCCATACTTACCGAACCGACAAGATGCGGCTCGGCAGCTATTGCCTTCCACGCCTCCTCGATGCCGAGGCGACGTATGATGCAGTGCGCCCGTTGCTGCATCTGCTCCGACAGGTCGATGATATCGTTTGTCATACTTTACGTTCGCGCCAATCGGAGTATTTGAAATAGAGTAACGTACACACCAACATCACACCCCAATAGATATACTCTACCGACCAGCACCATGCCACGTCGGCACGCCAATGGAATATGATGACATATATCATGAGGGCATACAACAACGTGGCGATTATCTCTATGATGAGGGCAAAACGCGTATTGCCGGTACCCGATACCGAATGGAAGAGGATACAACCGGGTATAGCCAGCAAATTGAACCCCAACATTACATAGAGCGACGTTAAGGAAGCCTCTATAAGCTCCATATTATTGGTAAATACCATGAGAAGAAGCGACGGGAAGAGGGCGATAAATATCAAGATAGGTACCGTAACGCCATAGCTCATACCTATAACACGACGTATCACTATGGGGACATCATCGGCACGACCGGCTCCCAAAGCATTGCTCACCAAAGTACTCGACGTGGCGGCAAAGGCAAGGATAAGCATAAAAAGCAACGACGACCCGCTTCGCACGATGTTGGTAATAGCAAGCGGCAACTCGCCAAGGTGCTCTATACCGAGGAAAAAGACAAACCAAACGGCATGAGTAAGGAAATTTTGTATCATAGTCCATACCGAGAGCGACAAGATACCTTTCACTATCGACGGAGCGAAATGCAGCCGTTCGCGCAATCCGTATCGCCCGGTATCGACATAGCATACCGTATATAAAAAGAAATGCAGCGACGCCAAAGCCTCGGAAAGCACCGAGCCGAGAGCCGCCCCGGCGATACCCATGGCAGGCACGCCCCATGCGCCAAAGACAAATATATAGTTGAATATCACGTTGGCACAGGTCATTATCACCGAGTTCCATATCAGCACCCTCGTACGTGTAATACCCACATAGAAAGCACGTCCCATGACGTTTATTGCCGAAAAAAGCAAGCCCCAGATGCGCCAGTCGTGATAGGCCATGCACTTATCGAATATGCGGGGCGAAGTCACAATAGAGGAAAGCAACAGCGGCGAAAGCCACATAGAGAGCGCAATGAGCAATGCCGCGATAGCGAGCAAGAAGATGATGCCTTGCAAGACAATGCCACCGATACGGTCGTAGCTACCCTCTCCGTTGCGTCGTCCTATAAGCACTTGCGCACCGATACTGAACCCGAATACCGCCATAAAAATAGCCATGTAATATACCGATGCCAATGCGGCCGCACCAAGCTCGACCTCTCCCACACGTCCCATATAAGCAGTATCGGTAATGTTTATGATTGTCTGCATCACCAAACTGATGAGGATAGGATAGGCTATATGCCAAATATCTTTATATTTATACATAATGCTTCGTCTCTTTGTGTTTTTTACTGTGCAGGCAACACCTGCCGCCCGAACAACAACAAGCTCACCTCCTGACAGGGAGATGAGCCACGACCCACTGTTGCGGGCAAATTATTTTATCAACTTATTGGTTGCCGTGTCGGGGAATACGACCTTGGGCTCGAAATGTTTGGCCTCTTCGTACTCCATCCACGCATACGACATGATGATAACCACATCGCCGGGCTGCACAAGGCGGGCTGCCGCGCCGTTGAGGCAAACCACACCCGAGCCACGCTCTCCTCGTATCACATACGTCTCGAATCGTGCGCCATTATTGTTATCGACTATCGCCACTTTTTCATTGGCGATAATCCCTGCGGCATCCAGCAAATCCTCATCAATAGTGATACTGCCTATATAATTGAGGTCGGCTTGTGTTACCGTCACACGATGTATCTTCGATTTCAATACCTCTACCAGCATGTTACTCTCCTTTCGTTTCTTAGGGGCGGCGGTAAGCCACATTGTCTATCAACCTTACATCTCCGTTGTAAACGGTAATGCAACCTGCAATAAACTCGCAAGCGTCCCAACTACGCACGGGCTGCATAGTATAGCCGTCGACAATCTCGTAGTATTCGACACGAAGGCCGGGAACGTCATTCACGCGGTCGACGACAAAACGGATTGTCTCGTCAACGGTGTGCGTACGTGCATACTCGACACTCTTGAAGAGTGTATCGGCTATCATAGGTGCATGCTTGCGCTCCTCTGGCGTAAGGCGCACGTTACGGCTGCTCAACGCCAAGCCGTCGGCTTCACGAACAATCGGACAGGCCACAATCTGCACCTTGAAACCTTCGAGGCGTACCATCTGCTTGATGACGGCTATCTGCTGAAAATCTTTCTCACCGAAATATGCACGGTCGGGCTCGACCATGGCAAAGAGCTTGCTCACCACCTGTGCCACACCGTTGAAATGACCAGGACGGAAACGCCCTTCCATCACTTCGGCCACAGCACCAAGGTCAAACACGCGCGTGTCGGGCTCGGGATACATCTCCTCTACCGAAGGAGCAAACACATACGTGCAACCGGCCTCTTGCAGCATAGCGCAATCGGCTTCGGGAGTACGAGGATACAATTCAAGGTCGCGTTTATCATTGAATTGCGTAGGATTGACAAATACGCTCACAACAGCGACATCATTTTCAGCCACGCAACGTTTAACAAGCGAGAGGTGACCGGCGTGCAATGCGCCCATAGTAGGCACCAAGCCAATTTGTTTGCCTGCGGCACGGGCTTCTTTCATGCGTTGTCGCAATAGGGCAACAGTAGTTATTACTTCCATTATTGCTAAATGATTTGAAAAATCGCTGCAAAGGAAATAAATAAACCACAAAAAGCGAAACCATTGGGCCAGAAATTTGCGATAGAATATTTTTAGGTCGCCGGAAAGGCGATAAAAACCGCCTTTCGTCGCCACCGGCATGTTAATACTTCTAACAACCTTGTTTTACAATCGTTTTTTTTGTACCTTTGCAGTACATATATTTATTATATAGAGTAACGCATCATGAGCAAAACCAAAATCTTATTTGTCACCCAAGAAATGATTCCTTATATGCCCGAGACCGAAATCGCCAAGGTTTGTCGCGAGCTTCCTCAGGCAATACAGGAACGAGGCCACGAAATACGGACTTTCATGCCTAAATACGGCAGCATCAACGAGCGCCGCAACCAATTGCATGAAGTCATTCGCCTCTCGGGTATGAATCTGATTATCGACGATACCGACCATCCTCTTATTATCAAGGTAGCATCGATACAGGCAGCGCGCATGCAGGTATATTTTACCGACAACGACGACTATTTCCAACGCAAAGTAGGCGAGGTCATGGATGAAGCTAATCGCGAAGACAATGACGAACGTAGTATTTTCTACGCCCGAGGCGTATTGGAGACGGTGAAAAAACTCCGTTGGGAGCCCGATATCATCCACTGCCACGGCTGGCTGGCGTCGCTGGTACCTCTATACGTAAAAAAATCGTATGCCGATGACCCGTGCTTCCGCAACTCGAAGATAGTGTTCTCGGTTTACAACAACGCATTTACACGTCCGTTCGACCCGCATTTTGCCGAGAAAATCATCTTCCGCAACATTACGGACAAGGATTTGCCCTTCACACAAGGTACAGAGGTTGACTACCGCACCCTCACGAAATTTGCCATCGACTATTCCGATGGCATCGCTGCCGGCAGTGCTCAAACCGACCCCGAAATAGAACAATACATACAAGCATCCCATAAACCATATCTGCCCTACCAGTCGGACGAAACACGTGCCGATGCTTTCGACGAATTCTACGACAAGGTTTGGAACAACAACCAATAAATCAACTCCCATCCAATGAGATTCCATAACATATTGCTATCGCTCGTATGCTGCTGTGCGATAGCTGCTTGCGATGACGCTGTCACCACGATAGGTTCTTCGCTCGATGCTTCATCGATAACAATTACCGTCGATTCCACCTTTACTCAAGCCTCGGGAGAATCGATATTTACCGACAGTATCATAGGCCGCACAACCGACCCTCTATTGGGCAACCTGACGCTGCAAAACTACGGTACGCTGGGCACTGGCTTCCTCACACAGTTTATGCCTACGCTCAACATAGATACCGCCGGCGTGACAGCCGAAACATTAGACTCGCTGGTGCTGTTTCTCAATTACTACAACACCGACCTCTTGGGCGACTCGCTTGCTCCGATGGTAGTAAATATATACCGCCTCGACCGCACAATATCGAGTCCGCTATACACCAACATAGACCCGCATGAGTATTACAATCCGAAAAACCTGCTCGCCTCGCACACCTTTGGCAGCTCGCTCGAAGGATATACCGACAGCAGTGACGACAAACGCCCCTACAAGCGCATTTCTGTAAAACTCCCCATAGAATTGGGTCGCGAAATATTCAACGAATACAAGCAAAACCCCGATATTTTTGCCTCACCATACAGCTTTGCCACATTCTTCCCCGGCGTATATATGGACATTACATACGGCAACGGACGGGTCATCAACATCAAGGGTGTATTCATGACCATGTTCTACCGCTCAATCGACGATGAGGGCGAAAGCGAAAATTTGGAATATACCTATATGGGCGTAACACCCGAGGTATGCAGCATCAATCACTTTACGCTCACACCCGACGCCTCACTGCAACAAAACGTAAGCGAGGGTAAAATATACGTACAATCGCCCATTGGCTACATGCCGGTCTTACACTTTCCCACAGGCGAAATCATCGCTCGTTACCGTGAAGCCCTCGATGCGACCGACGGACACAAAATACAAAACATACTCAACTCACTATCGTTTTCAATACCGGCTATTACCGATGCCACCGGAGTTCTCGACCCGCCGTCGTACCTGCTGTTTATACGCCGCTCGCAAGTCACGGAGTTCTTTGCTCAGAAGAAATTGCCCGACAACGTCAACTCATTCTATGCAGCATACGACAAGGACAAGCAGGCATACACATTCTCCAACCTGAGCCCCTTCATACTCGACGTCATGAATAATGGCGGCGCAACGCCCGACGACGAAGCCATCATGCTCGTACCGATACAAGTAACATCGGAAACCACCACGAATTACTATAACACCACTACCGAAATAACCAGCGTGACACCCTACTGCGCATTGCCTTCGATGGTAGAATTGGATATTACCAATGCCAAAATTACCATCAACTATACCTCGATGAATTCGATATAGACAATCGTCGCAGCACTCAAAAGCTCGCAAAGGCAAAAAACAGGTTCGGCACAAAAAAGAGTGTCCAAAAGTTTTTGCTGTGAAAAAATTTCATTACCTTTGCAGCGCAAAAGCCACAATAGCTCAGTTGGTAGAGCATTTCATTCGTAACGAAAAGGTCGTGGGTTCGAGTCCCACTCGTGGCTCTCAGAAAAACAAAACATTCTCTTAGATTTAAGTTAGGGAACGGAATCAACCCGTTTCCTTTCTTTTTTATATACATCGGGAGCGTTTCCATTTCCACTCATTGAGAGAAAAAATATCTACAGACCTGCTACCACACCAAAAGCTGCTGTCAAGATAAAACACAAACCGACAGCAAGGCTCGCCACCATCCCATATACTATCGGAAAACAATCTCAACAGCACATGGGTCACTCTACACCATCATCAAAAGAGAAAAAGTACATAAACATAGTGTCGAATGGATAAAAAATTACAATTTACGTATTTTAGAGACGCAGCACAGGGAATATAGCAGATGTTTTTGTAACTTTACGCCACCAAGCCTACACTATGGCATCGGTGGATGCCTCAATCACCCTCAAAAGCTGCACCAACGGCCACGCAATACCTGTACACAAAGGTATAGAAGAGACGGGAAAAGGCTCATACACATCTTATTATGCAACGAAATCACAGCGACAAAAATACCGACGTCGCCATTTCAGAGATGTGACAGCAACGGAAGTTACCACCGTTGCCCCAAGCTGATAAAAATAAAAAAAATATAAATGATAAGTAAATGGAATCATTTACCCCTTACATGCCAACAACTTGCCATAGCCAAGACACTCGAGGAGACATTCCCAGGATGTCCCACTATATGCAAACTACTTGCCCAAAGGGGTATAAAAACGGCCGATGATGCAAAAAAATTCTTCAATCCCTCGCTAAACGACCTGCATGATCCGTTTCTCATGCGGGACATGAAAGAAGCTGTCGAAAGGCTCAACTTTGCCATTGGTGCCAAAGAAAAAATCATGATTTACGGCGACTACGACGTAGACGGTACTACGGCTGTCGCCTTGGTGTATAAATTTCTCAGTAAATTCTACTCGGGACTCTCCTACTACATTCCCGACCGCTACGAAGAGGGTTACGGCATCTCGACCAAAAGCATCAACTATGCCCACGAAAACGGAATCACGCTCATCATCGCTCTTGATTGCGGTATCAAAGCCGTAAAGCAAATCGACTATGCCGCCACATTAGGTATAGATTTCATCATCTGCGACCACCACGTCCCCGACGACCGACTGCCCAACGCCACAGCCATACTTAACCCCAAGCTCGATGATGAACCCTACCCCTACAAACATCTCTCGGGATGCGGCGTCGGCTATAAATTCATGCAAGGATTTGCCATCAACAACGGACTCGATGTAAGCACCGACCTCGAACCGTTGCTCGACCTCGTTGCCGTGAGTATCATATCGGATATCGTGCCTATCACCGAGGAGAACCGCATCCTTACCTACCACGGACTGCGACGCATCAACTCAAACCCCGGCATGGGGCTGCGTGCCATCATCAAGATATGCCACTTGCAAAATAAGAGAAACATCACCATCAGCGATATTATTTTCAAGATAGGCCCGCGCATCAACGCCTCGGGACGCATGCAATCGGGCGTAGAGGCAGTAGACCTGCTTGTAGCACGCGATATCAACGATGCGTATCGCAAAGGCCGCGAGATAGACCGCTATAATGACGACCGAAAAGAGCTTGACAAACGCATCACCGAAGAGGCCAACACGATATTACAAAACCATGTAGACGTAAATAACCGTCGCTCTATCGTCGTGTATAACAAAGATTGGCACAAAGGTATCATCGGTATTGTAGCCTCGCGCTTCACCGAACTATACTACAAGCCGGCCGTGGTACTCACGCTCTCCGACGGACTTGCCACAGGGTCGGCACGGTCGGTACAAGGGTTCGACATCTACAAGGCCGTAGAGTCGTGCCGCGATTTACTCGAAAATTTCGGCGGACACACCTATGCCGTAGGTCTGTCGCTCAAAGAGGAACATATCAAAGAGTTTACACAGCGTTTCGAGGAGTATGTCGCACAAAACATACAACCGGCACAAACCACCCCTCAAATAGACATAGACGCTTGCATCGACTTTGCAGAGATAACGCCCGAATTTGTGGGATTGCTGAGGCAGTTCAATCCTTTCGGACCGGGCAACAACAAGCCCATATTCTACACCCAGCATGTCACCGACTACGGCACAAGCCGGCTCGTAGGGCATAAACAAGAACACTTGAAGTTGGAATTGCTGGACAGCACATCGGGGCGTATCGTCAACGGCATCGCCTTCAATATGCGCGAAAGCTATGAATACATCAAGAGCGGAAAGCCCTTTGATATTTGCTACACTATCGAAGACAATCAGCACGGCAACAACGATATACAGATTTTCATACGGAGCATACGTCCCTGCGAACCTTCCACCGGAACCGACTCGGACTTATAACAACGTAGATTGAGGAAGGCTGCAAGCCGAAAACGATTGTCGGCCTTCTTACAAACTTCTTCCGGGACGTAAAACCGCACAACCGTATCGAAAAGAAATATTTCCGAAACAACGATGAGGCCTATTGATTCATGAATCAATAGGCCTCGATATTTTTCGACAGGAATATTCCCGAAGGCTTAGAGCAACAGTTCGTAATCGACCACACCCAACCACTTGCCATGCTTGCGCCCTACCTCGCGGAACGACGACACTTGCTCAAATCCCAAACGGCGATGCATGGCACAACTTCGTTCGTTATCGGCCGTAATACAGGCTACCAAAGCATGGCACCCTGCGACACGGCACGCTTCGATGAGTTGCAACATGAGTTGCGAGCCTATACCCTGCCCTTCGCGTCCGGGTGCCAAATATACGGTCGTCTCCCATGTATGACAATAGGCGGCACGTTCTTTCCACGCATGAGCATAACAATAGCCCGCAATACCCTCTTCGTCTTCATAGACAAAATAGGGATACTCGGCCGCTATGGCAGCGATGCGCTGCCGCATAGCCTCAACGCTCAACGGCTTGGTTTCGAAAGAGATTTCGCTATGCATAATATAGCGATTATAAATCTCTGCAATAGAAACGGCATCGGCCAATGTGACACGACGTATCATTCGCCCCCTCGCTGACGCAACACCTCATATATCATTACACCGGCAGCCACCGATACGTTGAGCGAACCTATCTTGCCCAACATGGGTATGGCAACCATTTCGTCGCATTGCCGCAATACGGCAGCCGACACACCGGTATCTTCGGCACCCATGACAAGCGCCACCGGCACACTGTAATCGGCCTCGGTATAGAGTTTGGCGCTTTTTTCAGAGGCTGCAACGACGGTAAAGCCGCTATCATGCAAGTAGCGCACGGCCTCTTGGATGCTGCGTTCGCGACATACGGGCAAAGTAAGCAAAGCCCCTGCCGAAGTTTTCACGGCATCGGCATTGACCGTCACGCTACCATGCGCAGGCAACACGATGGCATCGACACCTGCACATTCACAGGTACGTGCTATGGCACCGAAATTACGCACATCGGTCACGCCGTCGAGCAATACGACAAAAGGTGTCCGACCATTCTCATACAAGCCTTGCACCACATCGCTGAGGCGATAATATGTTACAGCCGACAAAAAGGCAACCACACCTTGGTGATTTTTTCGCGTCACGCGGTTGATACGTTCTACCGGTACGCGTTGCACCACGATGCCTGCCTCGCGAGCCGCATCGGAAAGCTCTTGCCACAGTGCTCCCTGCAACTCTTTTTTTACCAATATTTTGTCTATCTCTTTTCCGGCTTCAATTGCCTCCATAACGGCACGCATGCCGAATATGTAATCGTTCTTGTCCATATAAAATCACATTGTCAATCGTTATTTTCGGTTCGTGCCGCCAACAAAGCGCGTGCATTCTCTACGGCGGCATCGGTAAGACGCGTACCACTGAGCATACCGGCAATCTCTCCGACACGTTCTTCGTCGCTCAATCGCAACAAGTGGGTACGCGACACATAGCCTTCGCTCTCCTTATATACCCGGAAGTGTGTGTCGCCCATAGCGGCCACTTGCGGCAGGTGGGTAATGGCTATAACCTGCATGCGTCGGGACATTTCTCTCATAATATGCCCCATGCGGGCGGCTATATCGCCCGACACGCCGGTATCTATCTCATCGAAAATGATGGTAGGCAAGGCCAACTCGCCCGACATGAGCCACTTGATGCACAGCATCAGCCGCGAAATCTCGCCGCCCGAAGCTACGTCGCCTACGGGTTGCAAGGCTTGGTTTTTGTTGGCAGAGAAGCGTATCGACACTTGCTCGGCTCCCATTTCGTCACACTCTTTGGGGAGCAGTTCCACCGCTACCCGGGCATGAGGCATACCCAGCGGCACGGCAGCTTCCATGAGCCGGCTCGCCAATAAGGGCGCTACTTCCTCACGACGGCATGTAAGAGCGGCAGCACATGCCTGCAACCGTGTAGCAGCAGCTTTTACCTCCTTTGAAAGAGTTTCTATCGCCTCATCGCCATGCTCGATGCTCTCTAAGCGGGCAGCATACTCGTCGCGCAAAGCTATCAGCTCCTCCACACTGTTCACTCGATGTTTCCGTTGCAGGGTATACAACAGGTCTATGCGCTCTTGCACCTCGGTCAGCCGTTCGGGGTCGACGACAAGGTCTTCGTTCCATCGCGAGAGCGTGGCATCGATGTCTTTCAAATCGATATAGGCACTCTCTACCCGCTCCGACACCTGTTGTTCCTTGCCGAAGAATCCCTCTATCGCACGACTTCGCGACAGCAAAGCATTCATCACCGGCAAAATGCCATTGCTCTCATCGTCGAGCATGGCAGTAAGTTCATATAGTTGCGTTTTCAGCTCCTCGGCACGCGACAACCGCTCTTGTTCGGCCTGCAACTCAGACTCTTCACCCTCTACCAATCGGGCTTCGTCGAGCTGTGCCCACTGGAAACGCAAGTAATCTTCTTCCTCGCGGCTGCGGGCTTGCGCCTCTTGCAACTCGGCAAGTTGCCGCAACAGATGCTTGTGCTCGGCATACGCCTTGCGGCAGGCATCGAGCTCGGCCGTATCGCGCGCCAACATGTCGACCAGCCTCAACTGGAAACGGCTATCGGCCAGCAAGAGGTTTTGATGTTGCGAATGTATATCGATAAGTCGTTCGCCCAACTGTTTGAGCTGCGCTGCCGTGACAGGAGTATCGTTGATGAAAGCTCGCGACTTCCCGGCAGGCGATAGCTCACGCCGCAAGATACACTCGTGAGCATCGTATTCTATATCGTTTTCTTCGAAGAAAGAGGCAAGGTCGTAATGTGCAATATCGAAATATCCCTCTACGACCGTTTTTTGAGAGGCGTCGGTCACCACCCGCGCATCAGCCCGCTGCCCGAGTATGAGAGACAATGCCCCTAATATGATAGATTTACCCGCGCCGGTCTCACCGGTTATCACCGACAACCCGGGCTCGAAATCAATCTCCATGCGCTCTATCAACGCATAGTTACAAATCACCAACTTACGAATCATACCGTCGTTATGTTATCAGTTCTCTTCTTTGATTTTTTCGAGGCGGGAACCATCGGCCGGATACATATTGAGCATAAGGTCGTAAATATCACTCTTTTCGGTTGCCGATGCCTTGGAGTATATGTTTATCACTTCATCCATCTTTGCCTCTTTGAACATGGGGAAGAGTACCGACGTAGGCACATTGCTATACAGTCCGGGGAGGGTTTTCAATGCCTCGGTAATCGTAGAACGAGCTTTGTTAACGCCCAGAACCATCTCGTCGAGCCCTTTGCGATGATACTGATACCACATCTCTCTGAACGGCTTGGTCGTAGGCTCGACAAATGCCGAGAGCATGGCGTTGCGGTTGCGGTTGTTATCGAAAGCCTGCCAACCCTTTTCTTGCGTAGATTGTCCCAACGACACCATGTTACGCGCCATCTCGAAAAAGGCATCACCGCCATAGAGCGTGAAACTGTCGAAATCTATTCCCAAAATGAGATATGCGTAGAAATTGAGAATGCACGTAAGGTTGTTCTCGTAGTTGTTGGGAGAAAACACAAGCGGGTCGTACTCCTGATAGTCAAACTCTACCTCTTCGTCCTGAAAGTTGATGAGCGTCGTCGTATAGGAGCTGTTATACACCGGACGGCGCGACTGTATCTGCAAGGTGCAACTGAAACGATTGTCGGTGTATTCCGATACGATAAACTGCAAGGTACACTCTATACGCTCTATCGGCGATAGCTGTACCGACGAGAATTGCGTATTATTCATATACTCCGTTATAGCCGTCTGCAAGGTATTGAATACCTCTTTGTTCGTGCCTTGTATCTTGTCGCTGTTGATAACCACGCGACAATTAAGTTCTTGACACCATGCTGCCGTGCAGCCTGCCAAAGCCATGAGCCATAGAATAAGACAACGCTTCATATCATCTTTTTGTCATAATTGTTGCATATACGCTGCCATATAGGCTACAATATCGCCGGCCACCTCGCTCTTGGGTTTGCAAGGATAGTCGCGGCAAGAGCCGTCGCAGCCTATTATCGTCACGCGATTGGTGTCGCATCTGAAACCCGCACCTTCGTGACGCAACGAATTGAGCACCACAAAATCGAGATTTTTCTTGCGCAACTTTTCGCGAGCGTGGGCATTCTCATCGTCGGTTTCCAACGCAAAACCGGCTACACACTGTCCTTTGCGCTTCATGGCGCCGAGTGCAGCAGCGATGTCGCGGTTAGGAGTGAGCTGCAATGTCATTTCGTCGTCGCTGCGCTTCAACTTCGTCGCGCTATACCCAACCGGTTTATAGTCGGCAACCGCAGCACACATAATGGCAGCATCGCACTCGGGGAAAGCAGCCACCGCAGCATCGTACATCTCATCGGCACTCTCTACGTCGATGCGTCTGATACCGGGGACGCGGGTCTGCAACGTAACAGGACCGGCTATAAGCGTCACTTCGGCACCGGCACGTGCACAACACTCAGCGAGGGCAAATCCCATTTTTCCCGACGAGTAGTTACCTATAAAACGTACAGGATCGATTTTCTCGTATGTAGGGCCTGCCGTTATCAACACTTTTTTACCATCGAGCAGATGTCCTGCCGCAAAGAAATCCTCTAACACAGCCACGATATTCTCGGGCTCTTCCATACGCCCCTTACCAACAAGGTGGCTTGCAAGCTCGCCGCTGGCCGGCTCTATGATGTAGTTGCCATAGGAACGCAACAGCTCTAAGTTGTGTTGCGTAGAGGGGTGCGCAAACATGTCGAGGTCCATAGCCGGGGCTACAAATACGGGGGCTTTACTCGACAGATAGGTGGTCACCAGCATATTATCGGCAATGCCATGCGCCATCTTTCCTATGGTCGATGCCGTTGCCGGGGCTATCAGCATGGCATCAGCCCATATGCCGAGGTCGACATGACTGTGCCAAGTGCCATCATTGGCCGTGAAAAACTCACTTACAACAGGTTTGCCACTCAGCGACGAAAGCGTCACGGGAGTGATAAACTCCTTGCCTGCGGGGGTCATCACGACTTGCACCTCTGCGCCTTTTTTCACCAACAGGCGCAACAGGTAGGCCGCTTTATAGGCTGCAATACTGCCGGTAATGCCCAAAACAATATGTTTTCCTTCGAGAGACATGCTCCAAATTATTTATGCGGCGAAGTATTCATCATGCGCATTCTGATGCGCGTCACTATATTCTTAGTATCGAGGGGGAAATCGCCCTGCATCATCCAGCTGTAATAGCTCGGGTCGCGAGCAAAGACCTCGCTCACGGCCATACCCTTGTATTTGCCGAAATTGAATACCTCGACATTGCGGTCGTTATAGACGATGCGCCCGGCCAAATCGACATTGCGATTCTGCGTAGAGAATTTCGAGAGGAACTCTACATTGTTTTGCAACGACGGATAGCGGTCGAGCTGAGCTTTCAGCACCTCGTAGGTGGCACGGGTATCGGCATTGGCCGAGTGAGCCTCATCGAGCGTCTTGCCGCAATAAAAGAGATAGGCGGCCGAAAGGGTGCGTTGCTCCATCTTGTGGAAAATCGTCTGCACATCGATAAAGCGGCATGCCGAAAAATCGAGGTTTACGCCGACTCTCAGGCACTCCTCCATAAGCAAGGGTACATCGAAACGGTTGCTGTTGTAACCGGCAATATCGGCACCGGCAAAAATCTGTGCCACACGAGGAGCCAGCTCTGCAAAACGAGGTGCATCGGCCACATCGGCATCGGTGATGTGGTGCACCGCCGTAGCCTCGGCAGGAATCGGGCAACCGGGATTTACCCGTATCGTCTCGCTCTCTTCCCGCCCGTCGGGATAGACTTTGATATACGACAACTCTACAATGCGGTCGTGCGTTATGCTCGTTCCCGTGGTTTCCAAATCGAAGAATACCACCGGTTTGGTCAGTTTTATTTCCATAGCAGGATGCTTTCGGGGTGAAGCCTCTTATTTGTTGAGCAACATGGGCATAAGCAACATGAGCAGCTCTTCGTTATCCTCATCGGTTACAGGGCATATCACACCTGCGCGACTGGCATCGGACATGGCCAACGTTACTTCGCTCGACTGTATCGTGTTGATAACCTCGATGAGCTTGGGAGCATTGAACCCGATGGTAAACTTCTGCCCCGAGTAGTTGCAAGAAACGCTCTCGGTGGCCGAGATGGAGTAATCGATATTTTGCGTAGATACTACCATTCTGTTATCCTCGAAGGCAAGCTCTACCAGACCTAATGCTTGGTCGGAGAAGACCGACACGCGACGCAATACGTTTACGAAGAGTGCGCGGTCTATCGTGAGCACATTGGGACTGTTTTGGGGTATTACCGAGTTGTAGTTGGGATAGTTGCCCTCTATGAGGCGGCATGTAAGTACAAAATCGGACAAAGTGAAACGCGCGCTTTTTTCGTCGAACTCCACACGCACGTCGCCGGTCTCTTTCGGCAAAATGGTCTTCAACAACGTCGCAGGCTTTTTAGGCAGGATAAACGACGAACGCAGACCGGTCTGTACCGACAGCTCGTGGAAACGCACCAATTTGTGGATGTCGGATGCCACAAAGGCCATATAACCGGGATAAATATCGAAGAAAATACCATTCATAATGGGACGATAAACATCGTCGGCGGTGGCAAAGAGCGTATAGCTGATGCCTTTGAGCAGATTCTCAGAGGTCATGGAGAAGCTCGCAGCGTCGTCACTGAGCGGACGTCCTTGGGGATACTCCGTACCGTTGATGCCCATGAGGTTGAAGCGTCCGTTTTGGTAATTGATAAATATCTCCAAATTATCGTCGTTGATGTCGAATGTCAAAGGTTGCTCGGGCAGCTCTTTGAGGGGGTCGAGCAATATCTTTGCCGACACGGCGAAGCATCCTTCACCTGTCACATCCATCACTTCTATGCTGGTAGTCATCACTGTTTCCTGATCGGAAGCCGTAACAACCAGCTCGTCGCCTTTCAGCTCGAAAAGGAAGTTATCCAAAATGGCCATTGAATTTTTCGAGTTGATAACTCGACTGATAATTTGCAAATGCGAGAGCAACGCCGTGCTCGATACGATAAATTTCATAATCTATATGGTTTTCTTGTTTTTCAGCTTATCTGTTTGCCGACATGCGCCGACACTTTGCACATACGGCCGCCCTGTCGAAGGCATATTATACAGGACAAAGATAGTGATTTTTTATTTCTCTTTTTAGCTCTTTCTTTATTTTCGGCGTGCAGACTATTATAAATATTTATAACTCGACTGCGGCATAAGAGCGACTTACTGCTATCGCCGAACCGCACCATATTTCTTCTTAACGCATGAGTGTTATAGCAAGTCGGAAGCCCCGCTCAGCTTTCTCGCCGCAGGACCTTGCGACCAATCATCGGCGACACACATTCTGTTCCCATTCCAACAGGAACTTTTTAGCGGCCACACCTCCGCCATACCCGGTAAGGCTGTGGTTGCTACCTATAACGCGATGACATGGGATAAAGAGCGATAGGGCATTGGCACCATTGGCATTTGCCACGGCTCGCACAGCCGATGGTACACCTATCTGCAACGCCAGAGCTGCATACGAAAGAGTAGCGCCATAGGGGATTGACAACAGCGCACTCCAAACCTGTTTTTGAAACGACGTACCCGCAAAAAGCAACGGCATATCGAAGTTCTTACGCCCGCCGTCGAAATATTGGTCTAATTGCCTCATAGCCTCTTGCACAACAGACGACGAGGCTTGTTCGAAACGTGCCTCTAAAAGGCGTTGCAAGCGACGCTCTACTCTGCCGGGATGCTTTTCTTCGACCCAGTTACACAAGCACAAGCGGTTGTCCAAAGAGCCTAATACCAGTTCGCCGCAAGGCGAACAATAGTGTTGTATGAGTATCTTGTTTTTCATATCTGCACAGAGTATCATTTTTCTTCGCCAAAATATTTCGCTGCAAGCATCACTTTACGGATGTCGTCGGTCGCACATCGGGAAGGAATACCGCAACAATGCCCAACAGGGGCAGCCACGTACTCACCTCAAAAATAAATTCTATGCTCGTGGCATCGGCCAGCCAGCCGAAAAAGGCCGACCCGATACCGCCCAAGCCGAACATCAGACCGAAAAATATGCCGGCTACCATACCCACCTTATCGGGTCGCAGGTCGGTGGCATAGACAACAATGGCCGAGAAGGCCGAGGCGATAATCAACCCGGTAGCCACGGCTGTAACAATGGTACCGCACAAACCGAGATAGGGCATGACAAGCGTAAAGGGGGCTGCCCCAAGAATCGAAAAAAGGATAACATACTTGCGTCCGTAGCGGTCACCTAAGAATCCGCCGGCCAACGTACCTATGGCAAAAGCCGCCAAATAGGCAAAGAGACAATATTGCGACTGCTGCACCGTAAGACCGAACTTTTCTATAAGATAGAAGGTGAAATAGCTGGTCATACAGGCATTGAAAAAGTATTTGGAGAATATCATCAACACCAAAATAGCCATCGCCCGGTCGATGGTATGCCGAGGCAAGGTACACACCTGCACAGGCATGGCTCCCCGATGCTCGCGCGCCATGGCAAGCCGACGACTGTACCAATGCCCCACCCTGGCCAATAACGACGACGCCAACAACGCCGCACAAGCGAACCAACCGACAGCATGCTGCCCGTAGGGTATCACTATCACCGCTGCCAACAACGGCCCTATGGCGCTGCCTCCATTACCGCCCACCTGAAAAATAGACTGTGCCAGGCTCTTCTTGCCTCCCGATGCCATCTGCGCCACCCGCGAAGCCTCGGGATGAAATACCGACGAGCCGCATCCTATCACAGCCACGGCAAGAAGGATAAGCAGAAAATCGATTGCAAAGGCAAGTGCTACTAACCCGGCCAACGTAAAGCACATACCCGCCGAGAGCGAATAAGGCAACGGATGACGGTCGGCATAACTGCCTACAAATGGTTGGAATATAGACGACGCCAACTGAAAGACAAAAGTAATGATGCCTATCTGCGCAAAACTAAATCCATAAGAATCTTTCAACAACGGATAAAGCGCCGGGATAACCGACTGTATCATATCGTTGAGCAGATGACAAAATCCTATCGTAAACAAAATAGCATACGTCGTACCTTGCACCGTGCCCGACGGACTATTTACAGTGGTTATCGCATCTTTTCTCATATCGTTGCACATTTACAACGGACAGGTATAGAAATGCTTTCCCTTTGTTTTAGAGCCATAGCCGATGGCATGCGTGGGACAATAGTGATAGCAGGCCATGCAGGTGAGGCAACGACCTTGCCACTCGGGCATATATTTATCCTCCTTGCCGGGGTTTCTGCGAGTGAGCGTAATATTACCCACCGGACACGACTGCACGCATTGTCCGCAGCCGATGCAAGCGTCGGCATCTGCCCGAAAAGATTTGTCGCTTGTGGCATAGCGGACAAAAAGAGGATAGATTACATTCGTTTTGAGAGCGGGCACACTGCCGCGATGGGTGAAATCGCCTTTCTCACGGGCGACAATGCGGTCTGCAATGCGTCGAACAGCTGCCGGAGCATCAGCCAGCTTCCGGTCGCTCACAGCAGGGGCATCTACATCGAAGCCCGGGAATAGCACATACGTATTGGGCATGGAGACCGAAAATGCTGCATCGGTCGCTATACCCACTTTCTGCATCACACGATTCCACTGTTTGGGCAGATAGCCGACATCGTCGCCGCAAGTGCTCAACATATAGGTATAATTTTCACCCGCTACATAACCTTTTATGCTCATGTTGGTGAAAACTTCCGCCAAATATTTAGGCATACCCCATGAATGCACGGGGAAAACAAATCCCAATGTTTCGCCGGCAGAAAGTGTTATGGTTAAGGGAGCAGCGCCCCCTTTCATATATGGCCGCAAATCGACAAGCGTCTGCTCACCCAATGCTTGCGCCAATACGGTAGCTACATAACGGCTGTTGCCCGTTGCCGAAAAATAGAGTATCATGTATAAACGACTTTGATGATAATATGGAAACAAAAATAGGCAAAAAATGGGAGCAGAGGCAACGGAGTCTCCACAGTTTTCAAATTCAACCATACCAAGCCACCGCCTGCTTCATAAAAAAACGACGAAAATCACAGATAAAACAGCTTGCTATTCTCTTTATATCCTTGCCCTTGCATTTTGAAAGCAGTGCTACAAACACGCAAAAACAAAAATTCGAAAAGTCGGAAAAGAGATGCTTCAATGAATAACTCTTGATACTACAAAGACACAAAAAGAAATGCAGACGAAAGGATGACAATAATTCTCTTTCGTCTGCATAATAGATTATTATTGTTTCTATATTTTGAAACTCTTCCTTGTTTGCAAGATTTACTCTTATTCAAATGTCGTTAATACAAAATCAACCATATTGAATCGTACTTTGCCGGAAAGCATCAACGATTTTAGCCCTAAATTACATTGATAAGAATATAATATACCATTTGTATTCTTTTCCAATAAAACGACTATTTCAGGTACAGATAATTGACTATTTCCTAATTCAAGTTCCACGTTTTGCATTCGATAACACTCCGATATATGTACACCTCCAATTCCCGCACCTCTGATAGTATCTAATTTACAATGAGTAGTGATGTACTCTTTGTTATTCTCAAAGAATCGGTTGTCTAACGAACCATACGAAGCATCACCGGTATCAATATTCATTAACATTTTATTACCATGTACGATACCCTTGCCCAACAAATTCATACTGGATGAAAAACACATATTTGGAGACACTTGGCTTCGTTTGGGAGCGACCGATGGAACTGTAATGTTATGATTAACAAAATCTATGGTCAGGTCTTTGAGTTGTAACATCAGTTCGCTACCGACAACAATATCGAAACAGTCAATATATTTGTCTGCCTCATCGTTATTGGTTGTTATATTTATGACATAAAAAGGAACATCTGTAACAACCATATCTCCAATTTTTAATTCCTTTGCTATTGCATAGCCCCCATTCTGAATACCTACTCCACCAACAGTACTGGATGCTTCAAGCGGAATTAAATTATATTTAAGGGCTAACGATTCTGAAATAATATTTACTCCTGCTCCTGTGTCAAAAGTAATATCAGCTTCAACGCCATTAATATAACTGTCTCTTAGATGTATCAATACCGAATTATTCTTTTCCGGACCAACAGGTACAATCTCAAATGGAATAGTTCCTGCCGAATTTTCAAATGTGATTTTATATGGATTGTATTTAGATAGTGCTTCGTATTGATTGATAAATTGCTGAACACCTACAATGGTTGTACTATCAAGATAAGCGCGTATTGAGTCAAGAATTGAAGATAACATTTTTGCAGCAGCCTTATTATCACCAATTCTGCTTAAATCCATTGCAAACATCATAGACGAACTGAGCACATTGCCAAGATCAAGATTTTCTGACTGAGTGTTGAATAATTCCGTAAACGCAGGAATAGAAACATCGGGACGATTTAGCCTGTTTCCTATAAGGCAACGAGAAAATATTTCAAAAAAATCGCTGATTGAATCTCTGGGTTCCGTTTGATATAACGAATCCAATGCAAACCAGTCTGAATTATTCATTGCATCAGCTATTTTTTCATCCGAACTTTGACTATATCCAAATGAAAATGAACCTAAACATACCCATAATGTAAGAATGAGTTTCTTCATAATCTGTTGTATTATTGTTTAACATTATTATTACTATCGTAATCCAACCTACAAAGAAGCGTGGAACTGTATGCCACACTCTTACTTGAAGGTCGTAGGAAACCATAGATGCAGATGTAACAATAGCAGCCCACGCTATATGCGTGAGAACCACTATGCTATCCTTGCATCTAATTTGAAAATTTCCTACGTTTTCAAGTACAAGATAAGCATAATGCTTCTTCTTTTTTTCGTATGTCTTGGATAGAGTTGCCTCAATCCAACTGCAAAATTAGTAAGAAGTCGTAATAATAAGCTCTCTACGGGCGAATTATTACGACTTAGGGGCATGTTTTATAATTTCAGTCCTCGATTTTGGCTTCTTCTGTTTGTCGGCAGTCCCGACGCTTCCATAAACTCATCTTTCTTGCGTCTAAACCAACTTATATGCAAAATGCCGTCCATTTTGAAGCCATATTTACTATCGGAGTCAGCTTTCCAGCATACGAGAAGTAGCGTTTGACAAAATCCGTAAATTCCAAAACTTGGCAACTCCCGCTCAGCAATCTGTCCCAATACTACGATTTCTCCCGATGCTCAAATTCCACTGTTTTATCTGCTGCAATCCGGCGATTATCTCACAGATTTTCCGTAAGTTTGTGACATGATGCGACACAAAAATATGGTAATCGGGGTTGTTGCGCTGGCTGCGCTTGCAGTGGCGGCAGCAACGGCTATAAGCAGGTTTATGACAACCAGCAACGAAAGCCGCGCCTACGACTTGGCTCGCCCGGCTCTGTATGTGTGTCAACCCGAAGAGGCTATTATAGGCATCATCGAAGATTGGCGCGACACGACACGCTTGGGCTGCGCTTTCGCTACGGCATGGAATATCCTGCCCGACGCTTTTGCAAAGGTGTGCCGACCATCGACCAAACATCCGGTTCTCGCAGTTTGCCATCGCGACGGCGAGGTGGCTTTTTGGGCTGCCACCCGCAGCGACATGGTGCAGCAACTCGTTGACCTACTGGCTCACGAGCTCAGCGATGGGTATAATGCGGTAGAAGAAGAGTTATCCGACGGCTCGCGCCTCTATCACTTTGCCACGGCCGAAAATCGCTTTGCGCATCTCTATTACAACGCATCGGTGATTGGATTCAGCTACGACCGCAAACTACTCACTTCGCCTGCCCGCGACAGCAACTTGGCACAAGCCATCGACGAGGGGGCGGCCTCGGCTATGCCGACTGTTGTATATGGCGATACGGCATACTGCATTTTCAATGTGAAACAGAGCGCCACGAATATCACATATCGATGCGCTCTGCAATCTTTACCCGACTATCTTACCGGAAAAACAGACTCATTGCAAACCGATGCCATCCCAGCCTCGGCCTGCGAAATAACGCAGGCTGCGTGTGTCACTGCGCCTTTTATAGGACAAGTCGTTACCCGGGTTGTCCTTGCCGACGACACAGCAGCTGCTGTAATTGCCGCTCCTATCACCGACCCTCGCACGCTGGCCAAGACGTTGCGCCCTTATATGACATCTTACGGCTACTACATACCGACCGACAGCCTCGCCCACATCCTGCCGGCCTCGTGGCTCGGTAACGCCGATTATTGGATAGAGGTGTACGGTGCAACGCTGCTTGCATCGTCGCAAGCACAGACATTGCGCCAGTACGTACAAGCATTGCGCCGGTCTCAACGATTCTCCCCCACGACGCCCCTTGCTCCCGCATTGTTTACGTATATATCGACCGATAGCAACTCAAACAAGGGGTATGATATGCTTATACCGGGCTTAAAGGTACCGCCATTTCTCACAGGCGAACCGCTTATGGTACAAATCGTTGCAGACGGAAGACAACGATACGAAATAGAAATCACTGTGCCATCGCACAGTCATAGTATGCCCGCTGCAAATCGGTAAGCCGCTCGTAACCGAGTGCCGACAGGTGCAACCCGTCAGTGGTATATACGCGCACAGAATCGACCACCTCGTCCTCGGGAGAGAAGCCACAATCGGCAAACGTATCGTTGACATATACTCTGCCTCTATACCGTTCTTGGGCAGCAACAGCCTTGAAAGCGGCAACGTAATCGGCCATGACAAGTCCTTGTTCATTGGGCAAGGTCGACAAGCGATGCACCGCTCCATTGGGGAAAGGCGTGCACAGCATCACGGGAGCATCGGTATGCTCGATGAGGTAATCCAATATGTATTGCAATCCGCCGCAAGAGGTTGTTGTAGCGGTATCGCCGGGCTCGCCCAGCGGCATGTTATGGCCGTAGTCATTGGTACCGGCAAAAAGAATGATGAGGTCGGCATCGGCCTGACGGCATACGTCGCCGACATACGACCCCAACCACGACGGGCCGCCATGCGTTGCCGAGACAGCCCGGCTGTAACGGTGACCGCAATAGCCGTAACGATAGACGGTATCGGCATGGAATTTCTGCTGTACAAGTCGTGTATAGCTACCCTCGGGGGCGCCATACTCAGCCGTGATGCTGTCGCCATATAGCACAATGTGCCGTACGCGGCTCTCTTCGCGGCAAGCGCTACACAAGCAAAGGGCGACTGCTGCAATACAGCAGATGAGAATAAAATTACGTTTCATATCCTGCAAATTTATACATGCGCCGATGCAAAACCAAACGGCTCATTGCAATAGAACAAATGCAAACGAGGCTGCCCGATATACATCGGGCAGCCTCGTTACGAGTGTCCGAGATGAGATTCGAACTCACACAGGCTTACGCCCACTACCCCCTCAAAGTAGCGTGTCTACCGATTCCACCACCCGGACAATATCAAAATCTCCACCTGCGAGAGTAGCGACGGCGCAGTGCCCAAAACAGGACTCGAACCTGCACGACCTCACGATCACTAGTACCTGAAACTAGCGCGTCTACCAATTCCGCCACTTGGGCAACAATCGTCCCACCTCTTGGTGTGGAGAGCGAAAGACGGGACTCGAACCCGCGACCCTAACCTTGGCAAGGTTATGCTCTACCAACTGAGCTACTTTCGC
>CALUJY010000008.1 GCA_944321085.1 uncultured Barnesiella sp. | reverse complement strand
GTTTCTGCAAATATAAGCATTTTATCCGCTTATGCAACTTATAATCAGGGATTTAATTTATAGAAGTCCCCTATAATTATTAAAAAAAGGAATAACTCCTTGTCCATCTCTCCTTGCATAATGTCATAGCAAACGCGCCTACACAGCACATTTGTTCGCAAAAAATTATATTATCATAATTTTTTCCGTCATACTTGTTTACTGCAATTATAAAAAATAAATTATCTTATTTGAAATCATTTAACCATCTATAATATACATTATCTCGCATATATACTCAGAGAAAAACATAGAAATAAAAAAAGAACTTATTACATACATCGAAGAATATCCGAATATAATAAGCTCCAAAATTCAAAGAAAAAGCACAACCATCAAATAACACACATTACAAACCACAGTTTTCATTGAAACTACATCCAATGCGGCAAAAAAGAGCTTTTCATATTGGTAATACTCCAAAAATACATATCTTTGTCCTTAGATAGACAATGGAAAGCCTGACGTTTCGGATAGGAAAAAGAGTACTCTCCAATAACAGGCATACTCATTGTCTATAACTCTATGCAGTAGCTACAATACATAAAACCACTAATGAACAAAATAATAGCATTTTTCAAGCAACACCCTATCATAACCACCTTGTTAGAAATTTTGATAGTGGCTGTGATACTTTGCACGGGAGTCATTTTTTGGTTAGACTCTTACACCCGGCACGGAACCGCTACAATCGTGCCGTCGGTACGCTACCTTACAGTTGCCGAAGCCTCCGACATACTGTCGCGCAAAGGGTTCAGATGCGAAGTTATAGACTCTCTCTTCAACGACCACGTCGCTCCGGGCGTAGTAGTAGAACAGACCCCCGAGGCTGAGTCGCGCGTCAAAGAGGGACGTATCATATACCTCACCATCAATGCCTTCTCGCCCAAGAAAGTAACTATGCCATCGCTTATCGATGGTTCGGCAAGGCAAGCACAGGCTGTGCTGAAAGCGCTGGGATTCGACAATATACGTATCGAATACGAACCGTCGCCCTATAAAGACCTCGTCTTAGACGTGCTCTGCAACGGCCGGCAGGTTGAAAGCGGCGAAAAGATACCCATGACTTCGCGCATTACGCTCATCGTGGGCATGGGCGACATGCCGGCCGACTCACTTGCCACAGAAACAACCACCACCGACGACAGCCCTATCGTAGATCAAAGCTGGATAGAATGATAGAAGACGACGACTATACCAGTGAAGAAGAGCTCCTGCCCGAAGAGGGAGAACGGCAACTCTATGAACACTTCCGGTTTGTAGCCGATCGCGGACAGGCCTTGCTGCGGGTAGATAAATTCTTGGTTCTGAGAATAGAGAATGCCTCGCGCAACCGCATACAACAGGCTGCCGAAGCCGGTTGCATACTCGTAAACGGACAGGCCGTAAAGTCGAACTATCGGGTGAAGCCCTTAGACGTCGTAAGTGTCGTCATGGACCGCCCGCGCTATGAATTCGAAATCATTCCGGAAGACATACCCCTCGACGTCGTTTACGAAGACGACGACGTACTGGTCGTAAACAAGCAGGCCGGACTGGTCGTACATCCGGGGCATGGCAATTACAGTGGTACACTGGTAAACGCTCTCGCATGGCACTTCCGCGACACACCCAATTACGACGTAAACGACCCGCGCCTCGGCTTGGTACACCGCATAGATAAAGACACGTCGGGACTGCTGGTAGTAGCCAAAACGCCCGAAGCCAAGACTAACCTCGGACTACAATTTTTCAACAAAACCACCCAACGCAAATACATCGCCGTTGTTTGGGGCGCTATGGAACAAGAACAAGGTACCATCGAGGGCAACATCGGCCGCAGCCTGCGCGACCGCTTACAGATGACCGTTTTCCCCAACGGAGAAAGCGGTAAACATGCAGTGACGCACTACCATACCTTAGAGAGGCTCGGCTATGTATCGGTCATAGAATGTATACTCGAAACCGGCAGGACGCACCAAATAAGGGTACACATGAAACACATAGGGCACACTCTCTTCAACGACAGCCGTTATGGCGGCGACCAGATACTGCGCGGCACCACTTTCACCAAATACCGACAATTCGTACACAACTGCTTCGAGATATGCCCCCGACAGGCATTGCATGCCAAAACGCTCGGTTTCAAGCACCCGCGCACCGGAGAAGAGATGTTTTTCGACACCGACATTCCCAACGACATGCAAGCACTGATAGCCCGTTGGCGACAATATACCGAGAGCCGCCCGATAACCGAAGAATAACTTTGCCACCGAGAGACTTGTTATATAAAGAGAAATCATCACGCCGTAAAATAATTCATAACATGACAGACAGACACAACTTCGATGACATACGCCCCTTTAACGAGGAAGAGTTTCGCGATAAAATCGTAAAGCTGATAGAAGAGCCCTACTTCAAGGGGATTATCACAGCCGTAATGCCGGGGGTGGATTATGACGCTTTCTGCCAACGTATGCGAGGCTTACGCTCGGCAAACGAGTTCCAACAATACATCATCCGCCCGTGGCTGGAACAGCTGGCCGACAAAACCTCCGACGGATTTACCTACGAGGGCTTAGAATATATAAGTCACGACAAAAGTTACCTATACATCTCTAACCACCGCGACATCGTACTCGATGCTTCGTACCTTTGCGTGGCACTGCTCAAAGAAAATTATCCGGCATGTCAAATCGCAATAGGCAGCAACCTGCTCATATACGAATGGATATGCGACATGGTAAGAATTAACGGCAGTTTCATTGTGAAACGGGGTCTCCCCGGCCACCAAGCTCTCGACGCTGCATATCAATTATCGGCCTATATCCACTACGCTATACAAAAGTGCAACTCATCGATATGGATTGCCCAACGCGAAGGCCGCTCGAAAGACTCTAACGACTGCACACAAGAGGCTCTCATCAAAATGCTTTGCCTCGGCGGCGAAGGTTCCATAGCACAACGACTGACAGAACTGCATTTCACGCCGGTATCCATATCTTACGAATATGACCCCTGCGATAGCCTCAAAGCCTATGAATTCTTACAAAAGAGCAAAAATCCCGACTTCAAAAAAAGCCAACGCGACGACCTCAAAAGCATGGAGACCGGCATTATGGGCTATAAAGGACGTATGCACTTCTGCATAACACCTTGCATCGACGACTACATCGCCGGTTTAGACCCCACAGCCAACAAAAATACCGTTCTGCAAGCTGTCATCAAAATGATAGACCATCGTATCCATGCCAATTACCGCATCTACGAGGGCAACTATGTCGCTTACGACCTATACAACCAATGCAACCGCTTTGCCGACCGCTACGATGACAACGACAAACAACGTTTCTTGCAATACATCGACAAACAAATTGCCAAACTCGGCGACCTCACGGCCGACGACCGCGCCTTCGTATATGAGAAAATGATGCTCATGTACTCCAATCCTCTGAAAAACAAACTTATCGCCCAAGAGCAAGAGTTGTAAGGCAAATGATAGGTAGCATAGCATATTACATAAGCATAGCCATAATAGGCATACTCAGCTTCGCTTCCGACTACTATGTAGGTCGCCGGTTGGTGCGTCCTCGATGGGGAAAAGGAGCAATGGCTACATATATGTATTTTCACATCACCCTGCTTGCTATCTTAGTCATCATAGGAAGCATTGCCGCACATGGTGGCCTGCAAGCCCATATTCCCATACTTATGTGGGTCATGTATGCCTATTTCCTAATGTATCTGCCCAAATTCTGCTACGCTGCCATTTCGTGGGTTGACTACCTGTGGCGGCCGACGGGGAAGGCAGGGAGCTACGCAGGTGTCGTAATAGGACTCATCGTGATAATTATCATGATAGGTGCATGCGTCAATCGTACAAAACTCGAAGTCAAAGAGATAACGATAGAAAGCGACCGGCTTCCACACTCATTCGACGGATACCGCATCGTACAATTTTCCGACACCCATTTAGAGACGATGTTTTCGAGCCGTTTTGTCCGACATATCGTAGAGACTATCAACCAGCAAGATGCCGACCTCGTATGTTTCACCGGCGACCTCGTGAACCGCACGGCTACCGAAGTAATTCCATATCAGGATATATTATCGGACATCACAGCCCGCGACGGGGTATTTTCCATTATGGGCAACCACGACTACGGCGACTATGTGCGATGGCACGAACCGCAAGAGAAGGAAGAGAACATCGATTTCCTACACGCTTTGGAAGCCGGATTGGGGTGGACTTTGCTGGATAACAGCAGCGTCTATCTCGTGCACGGGAACGATACCATAGCCCTCATAGGGGTGGAAAACTGGGGCGAACCTCCCTTCCCGCAACACGGCAAGCTCAAAGAAGCATACCCCGACCTCAACGACAGCCGTTACAAAATACTGCTCAGCCACAACCCCCGCCATTGGCGTGCCGAGGTATTGTCCGAAAGTAATATAGACCTCACCCTGTCGGGACACACCCATGCCATGCAGGCAATAGTCCTCGGCCACTCGCTTGCTTCTATGCGATACCCCGAGTGGAACGGACTATACCAAGACGACCGACAATATCTATACGTAAACATAGGCGTGGGATGTATCATGCTTCCCGCCCGCTTGGGTGCAACTCCCGAAATAACCGTGATAACCTTGCGCTGCAAACCCTAAATTTTGCATCATGAATCATGCCCTCATAAGCCTCGCCGCCAATGACGAGAAGAAAGAAATCACCATCGCTTGTACCCTCAGACAGATAGAGGATTACTGTATCATCCTAAACCGAACGCCTGTGTACCAAAGCAAAGCTGCCGGCGAAGCACCGCAACCCGCTTATGCCAACGCCCTGCTGCAAATAGAGACTAACCAAGAATACGAAGAGCTGAGAAGCCGCTTCAAAAGTCTCGAACAGGATGCCGGCAGAACTCAGGCATCGAAAAAATCAGGCATTATTCCCCTCGACATCGACATCATATCGTGGAACGATACCCTCTTGAAAAGTCGCGACATGGAATATGAGTACATGAAAACAGGCCTGCTGCTCCTCGCCGAGAGCAATGCCCGTTGAACCCTCGCTGCCGACAACCGTTATAACATAAAGAAAAAAACGACAAACTATGAAAGACATCGCAACAACCTTGCTCAAACGCACATCTGTCCGCCGTTACGAACGTCAGCCCATCGAAGCAGAAAAGCTGCAACTTATCTATGAGGCAATCGCTAACTCTCCTACCAGTTACAACGGACAACAATACAGTGTCATCGCTATCGACGACCAGCCATTGAAAGAGAAGCTCTACGAGCTTACGGGACAGAAACAAATAAAAACCTGCGCCCTCTTCCTCATCTTCTGCGCCGATTACCACAAAATAGAGTGCCTTGCCCGCGAAAAAGGCATCGATGTACCGCCTTTCCGCGACACCATGGACGGCATCATGGTAGGCACCATAGACGCCACCATCGCCATGAGTAACGCCCGCATCATGGCCGAAGCATTGGGTCTCGGCTGTTGCTGCATCGGTTACGTACGCACTGCGGCACCGCAAGAGGTATCGGCCATGCTCCACCTGCCGCAAGGCACATTTATCGTCTGCGGCCTTGCCATAGGTTACCCGCGCGAGCAACCCGATATCAAGCCCAAACAAGATGAGCCATTGCTTATTCACCGCAACGGCTACCACGACGAAGAGATAACCCAACGCCTGCAACAATACGACGAGCATATCTCGGTATATAACCGCACACGACAAGGCAGCACAACCGACAACGACTGGTGCGGCCATATCGCAGGATATTACGACGAGGGCATAAACAACCGCGTACTGACTTACCTCGAATCGCAAGGCTGCGGCATAGGCCACGAAAACGACACAAACAAAGCATAATACCTCAAAAAAAATAGAGGATAAATATTTGGCCGAGAAATAAAATAGTCGTAACTTTGTGCGCTGATTCTGATACGGGCAGAAAAAGAGCTGTCGAGAATGACACCGCCCGGCAGAGATAACCTGAAAGAAAAATAAAGATGTACGTAATCGTAGAGATTCAGGGACAACAATTCAAAGTCGAAAACGGCAAGAAATTGTTTGTTCATTACTTGGGCGCCGAGCATGGTTCGGTTCTCGAGTTTGACAGAGTGCTTTTGGTAGACAAAGACGGTGATGTTACTGTCGGAACTCCTACCGTAGAAGGCGCAAAAGTAGTATGTGAAGTAGTTTCGTCTGATGGCAACTACGGAAAACCGGGTCTTGTAAAAGGCGACCGCGTTTTAGTTTTCAAGAAGAAAAGACGCAAAGGATATCGTCGCTTGAATGGCCACCGTCAATACTTCACCGAAGTGTTAGTAAAAGATATAGTTGCTTAACCTTGTAAATCAGTAAGAAAATGGCACATAAGAAAGGTGTAGGTAGTTCGAAGAACGGTCGTGAATCGGCCAGCAAACGCCTTGGCGTGAAGATTTTCGGCGGCCAGTTTGCAAAGGCCGGCAACATATTGGTACGTCAAAGAGGCACAGTACACCACCCCGGTGAAAACGTAGGGATGGGAAGAGACCACACGCTCTTTGCCCTTGTTGATGGCAAAGTTGTATTCCGCAAAAAAAGAGACAGCCGTTCGTTCGTATCGGTAGAGCCTCTTGCAGAGTCGACAGAGTCGTTGAACTAAGTCGACCGACGAAACGAAATCATACAACGGATGCTTCCCGATGGGAAGCATCCGTTTTTTTGTTACCATCACAACGCAGGTAGCCGATAAGCCGCTCGCACCTCTTTGAGGAACACGAGCGACGACAAGCGACAATCCTCCCACAAAACAAACCTGTGCGAGGAAACCACTACAAAATAAGATGTCAAGAAGTATGCCGGGTTTCGGTAACAGTAGCCGAGGCTTCACCGTCGGCAAGCAGAAGAGTTGCCGCATCGCCTATGGCAAGCTCTTCGACAGAACGCACCACCTTACCCTCTTTGAGTACGAGACTATACCCGCGCGACAAAAGCGCATCGGGCGAAAGCAAGCCCACGGTTTGTTGCATGGCATCGACACGCTGCCGCTCTTGGGTGAGACGTGCCTCTACACGTTCGGGTATAAGATGCGCCAACAAGGCGATACGCGATTGTTCGCGGGAGATGCGGTCGCGACAACCACGCTCCACAGCGGCCGCCGCCGTAAGAAGTCGCGATTGCTCGGCATGCAGACGTCGAGCAAGAGCAAGAGGTAGTGTCGAGACGACTTGTTGCAATCGCGACGACTCGCGAGACAAGCGAAGCTCTACGGCTTCGGCAGCCTTACGCCTCAATGCCTCTATATGCAGTTCCGTTTCATGAGCTCTTGCCACAAGCCACTCGGCGGCGGCGGTAGGAGTTTTCACTCGGACGGCTGCCACATGGTCGAGGACTGTTTCATCGCGGTCATGCCCTATGCCTACGATAACAGGGAGCGGGAATTGTGCTACATTGACAGCCAAGGGATAGCTGTCGAAACTACCCAAATCGGAGGTCGCACCTCCTCCCCGTATGATGACTACACAATCGAAATGGTCGATAGAAGCATATATGCGGTTAAGCGCATCTATGACCGACGCCTCGGTACGCTCACCTTGCATAAACGCCTGAAAAAGTACGGGATAGAAAACGTAATGATAGGGATTATTCTGCAACTGGTCGATAAAGTCGCCATACCCGGCCGCCGTACCCGATGATATGACAGCAATGCGCTGTATAACAAGCGGTAAAGGAAGCTCTCGATTCATTTCGGCCACCCCTTCATCGGCAAGACGGCGCAAAATTTCAGCCCGCCGGCGGGCTGCATCGCCCAAAGTATAGGTAGGATTGATGTCACAAATGACAAAACTCATACCATAGAGTTCGTGAAATGTCACAGATACTTGTACCAACACCTTGATACCGGCAGCGAAACTATATCCTGTCTCATGCTCGAAATAGGGCTTCAACAGTCGAAATACGGCAGCCCAAATCATGGCGCGCTGTCGGGCTATGGTGGCACCGCGAGAATCTTTTTCAATAAGTTCGAGATAACAATGCCCCGCAGCATTGACGTGCAACTCGCTAATCTCGGCACTGACCCAATATTTGTCGGGAAATGCCTCGCTCAGCGTCGAACGAAGCGCTGCATTCAACTCAAACAGCGAATAGGTTTGCGGCATATCGGAGGTCATGGCAACAGAGTTATTTTGTATGCACTACGGAGGAAGCCATCAGTCAGAACGGCTATATAGATACCCTCAGGCAAAGCGGGAGCAGGACACATAGATACTCCTTGCGGGAAACTACCGGCATAGACAGGTCGACCGGAAAGGTCGTAAAGCATAAGTTGCAACTCTTCATCGGCAGGATGCGAAAGAGTGAGACGCCCACCGGTGTATCGCACCAATGGAAGGGTTTGCGAATGCGTTGCCTGCCCCACACCGCTGTAATCGTTCATTGCCGCATAGAGATTAGGAATGCCATATCCCCGGTAACAGTCGGGGGTATCGTATTGCGAGGCCGAACGAATAACCGCCTCGCACAACTGCTCGGCCGTCCACGCGGGACATGCCTGCCAAAGACAGGCCACACCGCCACAGAGTATAGGAGTGGCAAACGAGGTACCGGATGCCGAAATAACGGTATGGTCTTCTATAATCATTCGCGAAGCCGACCCGAGTGCCATCACTTCGGGTTTTACACGGCCATCGGCACTGTAACCGATTCCGCTGAATGCAACTCGATTACCATTATCCGACACGGCACCTACGGCAAGAACGCCTTCGGCATCGGACGGGACGGTAATCTTTCGCCAGCTGCTACTCCCTTCGTTACCGGCTGCCAACAGCAGCAACATACCTTTCGACAACGCCATAGATGCCGCCCGCGACGAAAAAGCCGTATGTCCGTCGAGGTCGTCCCACGTATAGTCCATAGACGGGTCGTCGAAGGTAAAATAGCCAAGCGAGGTATTTACGATATCCACCCCTACACTATCAGCCCACTCGACAGCCGCCACCCAATAATCCTCTTCCACGGGAAACTCCGACTCTTCGTCTTCCGACACAAGGAGCCAATAAGTAGCCTCCGGAGCCGAACCGATATAACGACCGGGGTCGTAAGAGAGCATACACGACAGCACCTGCGCTCCGTGCTTACCGGCATTGTAAAAGAAAGTACCATGCACGAAATCGCGCGTACCGGCAATGCGGTTCGTGTCGATAGTAGGATTGGCATCGACGTTGTAAAAACCGAGGTCTATGACAGCAATGTCGATACCTTCGCCCCGAAATCCGGCGGCATGGAGCGAGTCGATGTTAAGCATAGAGATTTGAGAATAGCTCTCGGCATAGTCATCCTCAGAGGTTATCTTGGCAGGCGATGCAAACTTGCGACGCGACAAGAAGCTCGTTGCAGCATCGGCTCGCCATACACACTCTACTTTCGTTACAAAAGGCAATCGGCCTATTTCGTCGGCAACTGCCGCATCGTCTGTGGCAACAAGCAGGGTATTCAGCCAGCGCGATGTCGCTATCGGTCGTGCACCGCACGCCACAACAGCATCTATATAACGCTGCGAGACAGGAAAGTCGGTAGAGTCTATGGCCAATCCTTGCCGAAAACGACGCTCAATGCTGGCTGCCGAGAGATACTCCTCGGGGGTTGCAGTTGAATATTCACCCGAAGGTTTATCGACAAACCACACCCGATACTTGTATGCTTCGTCGGCTCGTACAGGAACCATGACAAATAATAAAAACAGAAGCCACAAAAAGGGCGACTTTATACAATATAATATATATGACCTCATACCGGTGTTTTTGAAAATTTACCCTGCATTCTCGTATTTACGCAACAAACGCGAATCCTCGATAATACCACCGCCCACAACCATATCGCCATTGTAGATTACAGCCGACTGCCCGGGCGCCAAAGCCGATACCGGCGTAGCAAACGTAACAATGGCATGGTCGTCATCCGCCAATCTTATCGTAGCAGGCATTGCGGCACTGCGATAACGGATGCGCACCGACAAGGTCGCAGAATGAATGAAACGCTCATCGATACGAATTCCCGAAAGTAGGGCTTGCGAAGCCAACAGCTCTTCGGGCGTACCAAGGCGGATGGTATTTTTCTGTGCATTGATACGCACAACATAAGCAGGATGACCGAGAGCGATTTCAAGCCCTTTGCGCTGACCGATGGTGTAAAACGGATAACCTTTATGCGTACCGAGTTTACGTCCCTGTGCATCGACGAAGCTCCCGCCGGCCACCCGTTCGTCTATATCGGGCAGCATTTCCCGCAAAAAGTCGCGATAATCGTCCGGTACAAAACAAGCC
Source organism: uncultured Barnesiella sp. (assembly GCA_944321085.1). Classification (GTDB taxonomy): domain Bacteria; phylum Bacteroidota; class Bacteroidia; order Bacteroidales; family Barnesiellaceae_A; genus Barnesiella_A. Next base: position 138,761 of record CALUJY010000008.1, on the reverse strand, counting down.
TCCATACTCTCTTTCTTAGCCGCCTTAGCAACATATCCCTTCTCACGGACATACTCTTTCAGGTCGGTTTTATGCCATGCACCCAAAGGGAAAAGCGTCCGCGCAAGCTGTTCGGGAGTAAGCCGCCACAAAAAATACGACTGGTCTTTGTGCGAATCGACACCGCAAGCCAACACCGGAATGTCGTCGACCGACACAATACGGGCGTAATGACCCGTTGCAACCTTTTCGCACCCCAAACGGTCGGCCTCGTCGATAAGAGAACGCCACTTGAAAAAACGATTACACATCACACAAGGGTTGGGCGTGCGACCGCGCATATATTCGTCGATGAAATATTGTACCACCTCGTTACGGAACGGCTCACGAAGGTCGAGCGTGTGATGCTCTATACCCAAAGAAGCGGCCAATTCACGTGCTTCGATGACATAATCGGGGTCAGCCGAACCTTCGGCAAACTGCCGCGAATGGTCCCACATGCGCAATGTAAGCCCAATAACCTCATACCCTTGTTCCTGCAACAGCATACATACAGCCGAGCTGTCTACGCCGCCGCTCATACCTACCAAAACACGTTGATTCCGCATAGTATATCATCAAATATAAAACAAAGATAACGTTTTTGTCGCAAATGAGAGTTGGGCTTGCAATATTTTCATGCGACCCAAAATCCGACGGAGCACTATATAAATTAACCTTTTTCTTTCTAAAAGAGTTTCTCTATATCGTCATTACATACTCGGCATAAACCTTAATCCTTACTGACTCGAATTTACCGACATGAAAACTTTCTTCCCCTCAATACCGCCTCTACCCGCTTTATGACACGACATATATGCAACACACTTCTTCGTTTTTTGGAGATGCCCGACATAACACATGAAATAAGCATAATGACAAAAAAGAGAAGAAAGTTTTCAAAAACATCGCCGTAACGCACTATTAATCAAACCAATAAACAAATATGCAAATCATATATCTACAAAAAAGATACAACCTGTTTGTTTTCAAATAATTATAGCAAAGTAAATATCTACAAATTGAGTGATAATATTCGAATTTTTCAATTCGTTGATAATCAATGAATTGTATTTTTACTGTTTATATCATTTTTTGTATAAAATATATATTACATGACTTTTTTCTTTATTTTTGCCGCAACATTACAAACCATAAAACTTAACCATCATGAAAAAACTATTATTATCATTTATTGCATTGTTCATGCTCGTGCCATTCACAGCCATGAGTGACGACGAAAAAGTCGAAGACCCCATTAAAAGAATTCACATCATTATTCTCAGAAGACAACAACGCCTGCCGTCTCAAGAAGATGAGGTTACTATAACCTACTATTCGCCCGAAAGGGAAGTTGACGTGGAATTCAACGAATTCATAGGCACAGTAGGTGTACGTGCCACAGGCGCAGACGGGAAAATTATATATGACGAAATCGTTGAAACAGGAGTCGGAAGTGGATGCTCTTTTGAGTTGCCACAAATAAACACGACTTATACCATACACATTGCAGGAGACCGTTTTGAAGGTATAGGGTACATCTACTTATAAAACCAAAGCAAAAAAACAGAAAAATAGTTACGTGATTTTTAAGAAAAGCAGAAAGGCGCTATTGCACCTACTGTTTTCGTTTGTAATCCCATAAATAGAGGGGTACGTCGAGAAGACGTCTTGCGGGGAAGTGACAGCACACACTTCCCCGCTTTTTCTTCCGGAACATTCAAGAGAGGAGAAGCAAACAGGCCGCATAAAACGGACTTGTCCGGACAAATGGGAACATACAGCAGATAGCATCACCTATTAATGTACAGAAAAGAGAGATAAAATATAACAACAGAAAGAAGGCAGCAGTAAGAGAATATCGGAAAGTGAGCATTAGAAAAAACATCAGTAAGAGAGCAGAGGAAATAGAGAAACAAGAAGTGAACGTCAGTATAAGAGCGTCGAAAAGGAAGAAACAGGGAGAGAACATTAGGAAGAAAACATCAGGAAGAAAACACGGAAAGAGAACGCCCGCAAGAGAACAACAGAAAGAATGCATTAGAAAGAAAACGAGAGGAAGAAAACATCAATAAAAAAGCACCGGAAAGAAGATAAATTACGACAAGAAACAAAAAAGGCGGGTTCCTCTCGAACCTGCCTTCTTTAACTCCGTCGCCACATTTCTTCCATCACGGAATAATGCAGCTTACTCATCAATTAAACTTGAACGTTACTCTGAAACTAAACTTTTTATTGGTGTTATGTACACGAGACAGGCATTGCCTTTTCTACGTGCATTGCAAAGAAACAGAACATCCGACCCTTTTCCAAATTTAAGGGCTATACAGGTCTTAAATGTGACTAAATCGCATATTTTGGGGTGAAATATGCAATATAGGGATGATTTTTACATTGCTGCGAAATAGAGAAGTTGCAAGGAGTTGCTTTTTGAGCAATAATATCTATCTTTGCAAAAGAAATTTGCTCCGGTTCTATTAACCGCTCGCACGGAGAGACGGTGTGATAAAAGGATATGACGTCGCACACATCTCACAAAAAATATCGCTTCGAACAAAAAAGTTCGAGGAGTTGTAACGGGTTACGACTTGACAAATTGCGATGGAGAATAAATACGGTGGAGAATATTGCCATCTGCAAAGCAGCACCCATACGAACGACATCGAGAAGTTTTCAATCGCACTCATTGCTTAACAAGACAAACGAGCATGAATCGATCAAGGACTTTATACGTCGGGCTCTTTACAAAAGACACTACGGAACTGCAATACAACTTGAACGACAGACGCATAAAATGACTTTTTTTTCAAAAGAAATACCCGCATATCTGTGTGAGAAATATAATCTCATCAAATTGGTATCGTTTACGGCACTATTTGCTGTCACGTTCATCAATATATACCAACCTTTCGGCTCGCGCTCTTGGGTTGCTACTCCTTTATACTATTTTCTCTACACAAGTCTAATTGTCTTGGCTGGCTTTGTGGTAATAGCCGTCAGCCGTATTGTGATGTATTACTGGAATAAGCGGCAACATATCACCTATTTTCAATATGGCGTATGGATATTATTCGAGATAATATTCATGGCTCTATTCTTTACGCTTTTCGTCATAACGCTTAACCCGCAAGCCGAGGCAATGACTACATTCAAAGAATCATTTGTCAACACTTTACTCATTATACTCTTTCCCTACCTGTTGTGTTTCTTATACTTTTCATGGGTAGAAAAAGAGCGGTTGTTAGAGGAACGCAAGGAGTTGCAACCCGTAGATACGACTTCACGCTTGATAGATTTTTATGATGAACGGAATGTACTGCGGCTATCGGTAATGAAGTCGAATATTCTTTATATAGAGGCGGCCGACAATTATGTATCTATTTTTTATTTCAAGAAAAACGGTATATCGCGTTTCATGCTGCGCAACTCGCTGAAAGCTCTTGAAAATTACCTGACCGATACAAGCATCGTACGTTGCCACCGTTCGTACATGGTAAACTTGGAATATGTCAACGTCATCAGACGACAACGCGGCGGCATTTTTCTCGAACTCAATATACCCAACGTCCCCGACATTCCTCTATCACCGAGATACAGCGATAAAGTAGACACATGGTTACGCACCACTACGTGAGACCATCTGCCGACAACAATGTGAAGTTGCTGTGCAACCTTACATATTTCAACCCATTGATACCATAAAGGCCGAAGATAAATCGACCTATGCAGGCAGTTCGTATTACAGACGATGGTCGACTTGAAAACGCAAACTGCGTCCATCGTTTGGAGAAGACACCCGATTTTCGCATTCTTTTTATACAATCGCATTGCCGTACGAGGAGCCATGACCACCAAAACATATTTTTCGTTTGCCTTTCCTACCCTATTCCGTTACCACCTACTCATTTCCCTTATCCATTTTACATTCATTTGACACGGTTAAATGCAACACAAAACAGTGCGACTGAAAAACTGTGTTTTTCGTTTGTCTCTCCTACCCCATTTCGCTATCTTTGTACTCACAACCAATATTTATAGTAGCACGCATCATGATAAAAGCATGGCTCGAAGCTGCCCGCCCTCGTACGTTGCCGGCCTCGGCAGCACCAGTAATCGCCGCCACTGCATACGCGGCGCATGACGGACTTCTACAATGGACGCCGGCATTGCTGTGCCTGCTGTTTGCACTGTTGGCACAAATAGCCTCGAACCTCGGCAACGATTATTTCGACTTCAAGAAAGGTACCGACCGCCCCAATCGTACAGGACCTCAACGAGCTGTCGCTTCGGGACTTATATCGCCACGCGCCATGCTTGTAGCTACAATTACGGTACTTGCCGTGGCGTGTATTATAGGATTAGGGCTTGTATATTACGGAGGTTGGTGGCTTATTCCGACAGGAGCTTGCATCGCACTCTTTGCACTTGCCTACTCGGCTGGTCCCTACCCGCTGTCCTATCATGGGCTGGGCGACCTCACAGTATTCGTATTTTTCGGGCTCGTCCCTGTCAACCTTACCTACTACGTGCAGGCAGGCTTCTTTACCATACCCGTACTTTTGGGGTCGATAAGTATAGGACTACTCTCCATAAACATACTGCTTATAAACAATTACCGCGATATGGAAGAAGATGCCGCCAACAACAAAAATACCACCGTGGTACTCTTCGGCCGACGTTTCGCCGCTAATTGGTACTTGCTAAACGGTATTGCCGCCCCGCTGTTTGCATGGCACGCATGGTGGAGCATACCCGGATGGCGCACTTTGTTACCCCTCATCTATTTAGTTGTACATATCGCCACCTACTGCGCCTTGAAAAGCCGCAAGGGTACAGCACTGAACCCTCTTTTGGGACGCACGGCAGCCAACTTGCTGCTTTTCACCGTTCTGCTCGTCATAGCTCTCACTCTATAAATATGCTCACGTCGCATGACTCCCTTTTTATACCGCATAGCCGACACTTTCTATAAGGCCTACGGCAACGATTTGCAACGAACCGCCTTTATCTTTCCCAATAGGCGGAGCAGTATCTTTTTCCGGCATTATTTGGCACAGATAGCGGGAAAACCTATTTTTTCGCCCCCCATCTACACCATCAACAACTTCATGCAAGAACTGTCGGGTATGCAGCTTGCCGACCGCACAGAATTACTCTTTACACTTTACGAAGAGTATTTATTGCTGAAAAAGAACGATGAGAGTTTCGATAAATTTGTCTTTTGGGAAGAAATGTTGGTCAACGACTTCGACGATATAGACAAATACCTTGTCGATGCCCAGCGCCTTTTCACCAATATCAAAGACCTTAAAGAGATAGAAACCGACTATCTATTGCCCGAACAGATAGAAGTAATAAGCCGATTTTGGCAATCGTTTCTCTACCCCGACACCGAGAGCGATAAAAAAGCGTCGTTTGCCTCGCTATGGCAGATATTGTACGACCTATATACCAACTTCCGAAACCGTCTGTCAGCCCAAGGTTTGGCCTACGAAGGGATGGTATTCCGCGAAGTAGCAAACAGTGCCCGGGAAGGCTCGCTAATACTACCCGATGCCGACCGATTCGTCTTCATAGGCTTCAATGCCATCACCACGGCCGAACGCACCCTCATGCAATATCTGCGCGACATAGGTCGCGGCGATTTTTATTGGGACTACTATGCTCCTACGCTGCAAGACAACGTCAACAAAGCCGCCTATTTTCTAACAGAGAATCGCAAACAATTTCCCTCGCGCTTAGATATAGGAGAACAGCTGATAAGTACCGTACCGCAATATACGGTCATCCCGGTATCATCAGGGATAGGACAAGCCAAACAAGCCGGGAAAATCCTGTCTGACCTCATCGCCACAGGAGCAGTAAATCCCGCCCAAGCCCTCAACACCGCCATTGTGCTACCCGACGAGGAGATGCTCATCCCCATGCTCTATGCCATCCCCGCCGCGTTTTCCTCTATCAATATCACCATGGGGTATCCGCTGAAAAATACTCCTGCCTCTACGCTATTCGATGCCATCAGTGTGATGCAGAAACACATACGTTGGTCGCATGGAACGCCGTTATTCTACCACTCCGACGTATTGGCTATACTCAACCACCATTTTATAAAAGAGGCTATTCCCCATGAGGCCAAACGCATAGCCGACGATATGATACGATATAACAAGGCTTATGTCTCCTCAACCGACTTGCAACAACACCCGTTTCTTGCCCGCATATTCACGCCTATCGCTTCGGCACAAGAAGCCGGATGTTACCTGAAAGAGATTATCGATTACCTTCTCGGCAGCGACACGACTTCTGAAAATGAGACCGAAAACGAGACGGCCGAAACATCGGTAGCCATCACACAGATAGAACGAGAATATCTGTATCACTACCGACTTGCCGTTGCACGATTGTACGACGTGATAAACGCTCATGGCACAAGTCTCGACATATACACCTACTTTGCTTTGTTGAACAAAATAACGGCACACCTTGCAATACCATTCAACGGCGAACCGCTTTCGGGCTTGCAAATCATGGGCGTATTGGAAACACGCGCGCTCGACTTCGAGAATATTATTATCCTCTCGATGAACGAAGGGGTTTTCCCTGCCAAAAAAATCGCTTCGAGTTTTATTCCCTACAACCTGCGACGCGGCTTCGATATGGCAACGACCGAACATCAAGACAGCATCTACGCCTACTACTTCTACCGCATGACCTGTCGTGCCAAAAACGTCTTTATGCTCTACGACAGCCGCACAGAAGGGATGAAAAAAGGCGAGATGAGCCGATATATCTACCAACTGAAATACCATTACAGCCGCCTTTTACCGCAACTCTCTATTGTCGAGAAGAATATCTCATATAACATTGTCGCTGAGAAACCGACCGCCCTCAGCGTAGAGAAAAGCCCGGGAGTGATGAAGCTCTTGTCGGAATTTCTTCAAGGCGGAAGTCGTCGCATGTCGGCATCGGGACTAAATACCTACCTCAACTGCCCCCTGCAATTCTATCTGCAATACGTAGAGCAGGTACAGAAAGATGACGAAATAAGCGAGACAATCGACAGCAGCGTCTTCGGCAGCATATACCACGGGGTAATGCGCGATATATACGACCGCTTAATTGCCGGCAACGTCGAAACACTCGTGACGGCCGACATGCTCAATGCCGTACTGAAAGACCGCAAGTTCATCGACAGCCTCATAGCAAAGTGGTTTTCCATCGTATTTTTCAAGACTCCGCCGCAAGAAGCTACCCGTCCCAAACCGTTGCGCGGGCAATACCTCATCATTGCACATATTATAGAAGAATACATAAAACAGACGCTTGTCATAGACAAAGGATTTGCTCCGTTTACCTACATAGCATCGGAGCTTCGCATCGATACCGACACATATTTTCCTCTCGACGATGGCAGAAAGGTCGCCTTCAAGGCATTTATCGACCGCGTCGATGCACAAGACGACACGATACGCATCGTAGACTACAAAACGGGAAAAGATAGCACCCAATTTGCAAGTGTAGAAAGACTTTTCGACCGAAAACTCGATGACCCGCACAAAGCTATATGCCAAGTTGCACTATACTGCGAGCTTTATCGTAAAAAATTCCCTGCCGAAACCCGCAAACTGAAACCTGTAATATATAAAATAAGGATGCTTTTCGACCCTCAATTCCCTCGGGAAATCATCTATGGGAAGAGCAGCCTCGACAATTATGACGACATCGCCGATGAATACCGGAAACACCTCGGAGAAGTACTCACGGAGATATTCGACCCCGAAATACCATTCACCCAAACACAAACAGAAAAACATTGCAGCTATTGCGATTTCAAAGATATATGCAAACGCTGACATCGTAACAACGACATATCATTGCCACCTCATACAAAAGCTGCACGCCGTATCGTGACAATCGCGATACGGCGGCATACCTTGCTTGAATCATAAAATTAAAGCCACGCATTGTTTCGTTTTGCGCTCGTTTACGCTATCTTTGCAAAGAAGATGCACATCGGTACAGCTCTCTCCTGAGTCGACACCCCCTCCGCATCCGACCGACATATACCCTCAACAATCTTGCACCATGACAAAAGAAACAGAAAATACCCCGTCGACTCAGCTCTCATACACGCAAGCCATTGCCGAGCTGGAACAACTTGTAACCCATCTGCAAAATCCGCAATGCGAGATAGACAAGCTACGCGAATATACAGCCCGGGCATTGCAACTGATACAATATTGCAAAACCAAATTGTCTGAAACCGACAACGACCTGAAAAAACTACTCGAAGAACTTTCGCAAGACAATCTATAAAAATTGTTACCGCGCAACCGCTATTTTGCGATAACAGCCCGGCACCGGGCAGTATCGAAACAAAAGGGCATCCCCGATACTGAATGCAGCATCGGGCAGCCTGCAAGTTTGATAAAAAGATTTTATCTTTGTCGTATCCGAATCAATTAATAGCAATATAATCTTATGAAAAAAATCTGGCTTATCTCTCTGTTATTTACAACTCTCGTATGGAGTGCAGGCACAGCTGCCGCACCCAAGTATGTCTTCTTCTTCATCGGCGACGGCATGGGTGTCGGTCAGGTACAATCGTTGCGCACCTATTACAAAGATACTGACGACCCCGACCGCAGTTTACAACATTTCTATGAGTTCCCCGTGACGAGCCTTATCACCACATTTTCATACGATGACGACATGACCGACTCGGCTGCTGCCGGTACAGCACTTGCTTGCGGCAAAAAGACACGCAACAGCATGTTGGGCATGGATGCCGATACCGTTGCACTCACCTCGGTAGCCAAACGTATGAAACAAGCCGGACGCGGCGTAGGCATCATGAGCAGTGTGTGCCTCAACGATGCCACTCCGGGAGCATTCTATGCCTCACGCCCCAACCGTGGCGATTATTTCGAAATAGCACGTCAAGGAGCCGCCTCGGAATTTGACTTCCTTGCCGGCGCATACTTCCGCGACCCTTACGGCGTAAAAGCCGGTACACCCGGTAATGTCTTTGCCGAATATGAGGCCGCCGGATATACCGTCGTACGCGGTATGAACGGATACGACGACGCTGTCGCCGCCAATGCCCGCCGCATATTGTGGCTCGATGCCGATACCGTAAGCGAAAATACGATAAACTATGCCATTGATGCCCGCAACAACGATATGACGCTCCCCGGCATGGTAGAAGCAGCTATCGACCACCTCTACAAGAACTACCGCAAAGGATTTTTCATCATGGCCGAAGGCGGAGGCATAGACCACCTTTCGCATGCTAACGACGCAGCCGGTGTCATACACGAAACCAAAGAGTTCGACGCAGCCGTGCGACTTGCCTATGAGTTTTATCGTCAACACCCCAAAGAGACGCTCATCGTCGTGACGGCCGACCACGAAACAGGCGGCTTGGGAATGGGTATAAAAGAGAGTTCCTACAAGCAACACATGGACTATGTGCAACATGTCACCGCATCGAAAAACGCTTTTTGGAGCGAATTCTGCAAAAGCATCAATAACGACCCCCTCAACCTGACGTGGGAAAATGCCGAGAAATTTCTTGCCGACCGCATGGGTTTGGGCAGCGTCATACCACTAACGACAGGTGAGAAAGGGGCTTTGATGACGGTATTCCAAACATCGGTCATAGACAAGAGCGCAAGCAAACAGCACACTTTATATGCCGATTTCGACGCCTTTACGACAGCAGTCTACAAACTGCTCTCAACCAAGATAGGTATCGGCTGGACAACTTATTCCCATACAGGCAACCCGGTACCTCTTTTTATCATAGGAGCCGGTGCAGACCGTTTTGCCTCGGCCGGATGGTTAGACAATACCGACCTGTCGCGCATCATAGGCGAACTGTGCAACCTGAAATAAGCACTTCGCTTACGAGACCGGCAACGGTCGACTTTGTTAGAATCATAGAATCCATATCGAGGATGTATCGATACGATACATCCTCGATGTGTTAATGCAACGACCCTGATGTATCGGTCGCAACCGTCCGACCCGCGACTGTCCCTCCACCGGCATATCGTCCCCACCCCTGCATGGTTTGAGACAAACAAAGGGAACAGCTCTACAAATGCACTCATGCCACGTTATAAAAACAATACCCGCCCCAGAGAGAAAATGTTACAGTATATACAATAAAAAAGACCGCTCAAAACAGCGGTCTTTTTTATTGGTATCGAATAACAATCGATGGCGTTCGCCCGATTTATTTCTTATATAATTCATCCGATACGGTGAGAACCTTGCGGCCTTTGGCGCGACGGCTGGCAAGCACGCGACGACCGTTGGCGGTAGACATTCTCAGGCGAAAGCCATGCTTGTTGACTCTCTTTCTGTTTGAAGGTTGGAATGTTCTTTTCATTGCCTTGATATTTTATGTTATTATTCTTTCGATTATCGGAGTGCAAAATTAGCGACTTTTTTTCAATCCAGCAAATATATCCACGTTCTTTTTCAAAACTTGTTTTCACAATAAACAGCAAGCCTAATCGGGCAAACAGGAAAAACGACTTGCGAAAAAGCATTCGGAGGTTTATCATAAGAGAAATACTTCACATCGGTAATCACAAGAGGAATAATAAAACCAAGAAAACAGACTCCTACTCCCGAACGCTTTCCAACCCTACGGAAACGCATTGCAAACTCGCGCACTGCCTTCTATGCTATCCATCGCACTGTTATTTTTTATTTTCATTTCGCTATATGCACATAAAAAACTATTACAATGGCTTCGTCATATAACAATTTTTTCATACCTTTGCGGGGCTTTTAATCAGGGCATTGCCTTTCGCCCACTATTGACGATAACACATAATAATATATTTTATGGCTACTACGGCAGACTTTAAGAACGGAATGTGCCTCGATATTGACGGTACTTACTATTTTATTGTAGAATTTCTCCATGTAAAACCCGGCAAAGGTCCCGCCTTTGTACGTACAAAACTGCGCAACGTCGTTACAGGTCGTATCATAGACAAAACTTGGAACTCGGGTGTGAAAGTCGAAGAGGTACGCATCGAGCGTCGCCCCTATCAATTCCTTTACAAAGACGATATGGGCTACAACTTCATGCACACCGAAACATACGAGCAAGTCTCTATCCCCGGCGAGAGCATCGAAGGCGTACGCTTCCTTAAAGAGGGCGACATCTGCGAGGCCATGGTACATGCTGCTACCGATACCATCCTCACATGCGAAATGCCCACCAGCGTTATACTCGAAGTAACTTATACCGAGCCCGGTATAAAAGGCGATACCGCAACCAATACACTCAAACCTGCTACCGTAGAGACCGGTGCCGAAGTACGTGTACCGCTCTTTATCAACACCGGTGACAAGGTGCGCATAGATACCCGCACGGGCGACTATGTAGAGCGCGTAAAAGAATAATTTTTATTTCATTGTTTCCATTCTCAAACAGGCACGTCATCGAAAAATGACGCGCCTGTTTCTGTTATCAACCCTAAGATACCCGATACCACCTCATAGGGGTATCGAACTGTATCTTCATATAATTGCTTATAGGATAAAAGAAGACGCTTATATTCTATAACACACCGCCTCTCACATCGTCATAATCCGCCATCACGACAACAAACCGTAGAGAAGTACCACCACAATAACTACCGGCGCAAGATAACGCAACAGATAATAAATGGTGTCGTAGAGCCAACGCGGATATGGCAGCGAGCAACTATTGGAAAGCTCGTCTTCGACATCGGCTTTCTTCATACGCCAGCCCACAAAAATAACCAAGAGCAACGCGCCGATGGGCATCAGATAATTTGCCGTAAGGCTATCGCAGAAATTAAACACCGCCTCATAGAGCGAGCAGAACATCGCCATAACAAGGCACAGGGTAAAAGCTATGGCTACGGCAGCTTTGCGGGGGAGCTTAAACTCTTCGACCAAATACGTTACCGGAACTTCGAGCAACGAAATCGACGAGGTAAGCGCAGCCACAAGCATCATGAAGAAAAACAAAATGGCAATGAGTCCTCCGCCGGGCAGCTGGTCGAATACTTGCGGCAATGTCGTGAATGCCAACCCGGGGCCTTCCTCGGGCGACAAACCGAAAGCAAAGACAGCCGGCATGATGGCCACTCCGGCAATGAGCGCAAAAATGACGTTTGACAACGACGTAAGAAACGATGTACTGATGATATTTTCCTGCTTATTGACATACGATGCGTAGGTAAGGATGGTACCGATACCTATACTCGACGAAAAAAAGGCCTGTCCAAGCGCTTCCAATATCGTCGTTCCGGTCACTTTCGAGAAATCGGGTTTGAAAAGGAACTCGATGCCGCTGCCGGCACCGGGAAGACTGACAGAGCGCACGGCAATGATGATAACCACAATAAAAAGTATGGGCATAAGTATCTTGGAGTACTTCTCTATACCATTCTTTATACCTGTCATAAGCACTCCGGCCGTAAGGACAAGAAATAGCGCCGTGAAAAGTTGCGGTCGCACAGGCGATGTCGTCACTTCACGGAAGAAGGCCGACGTTGCATTGCTCTCGGGCAGATTGAATATAAGCGCCGACACCAGATAATCGGCCGTCCATCCGCCAACCACACTGTAAAATGCCAATATGATACTTGCTGCAGCAACGGTAATGATACCAATCATAGACCAACGGCTGCCGGGTGCAAGAACGCTGAATGCACCGTACGTGTTGGCATGACTGCGCCGCCCCACCACAAACTCGGCAAGCATGATGGGCAGGCAGATGATAAAGACAAAAGCTATATAGATAATAATGAATGCTGCACCGCCATTGACGCCGGCCAAATAGGGAAACCTCCACAGATTGCCCAAACCTATTGCCGAACCGACCAATGCCATGAGCACACCGAAAGATGACGCAAACGAGTCGCGATTACCTGCATGATATGATGCCATAATATGACGTATTGTTTGATTTATCTTCCAAAGCTACGCTTTTACCCTTTTATTTGCAAGCTATTCATCATAAAAATCTCGCATTTGTTGCATACCGGCGCCATCCCAAGCCGTCGTTCGTATCTTGTTTTCTCGTACATGAACAAGCGACAAACCGGTATAACACCGCGCGGATTCGGTACTTCGACAAGAGGTTGGCTTCTTCTTCCCATCGTAAACGGCTCGAAATCGGCGTACTTTCTACCCATAAGATAACCGGTCGTGTGCAGAAGAATATGAGAAGATGAAAATTCTGTTCCCGATTTGCACTATCTTTGCAACTTCAAACAGAAACAAAGATGCAGGAATATAGGATTGAAGAGTGGCTGCCCACCTCGCGCAAAGAGATGGAGCTGCGCCAATGGGAATATGTCGATGTAGTATTGTTTACAGGCGACGCCTACATAGACCACCCCTCCTTCGGAGCGGCTGTACTGGGACGCGTGCTCGAAGCCGAAGGATACAGGGTTGCTATTGTTCCGCAACCTAACTGGCGCGACGACCTGCGCGACTTCCGCAAGCTGGGACGTCCGCGTCTCTTTTTTGGCGTGACAGCAGGCGCCATGGATTCTATGGTAAACCACTATACGGCCAACAAGAGATTGCGCAGCGACGATGCCTATACGCCCGGCGGACGACATGGCATGCGTCCCGACTATCCTACCATCGTATATACAAAGATACTCAAAGAACTATATCCCGACGTGCCGGTAGTAATAGGAGGCATAGAGGCTTCGATGCGCCGCGTCACACACTACGACTATTGGCAAGACAAGCTGCTGCCGCCTATTTTGGCCAATTGCCCTGCCGACCTGCTCATCTACGGCATGGGCGAACGTCCTATCGTAGAGATAGCCCGTCGCCTCGATGCCGGATGCCCGATAGCATCCTTGCACGACGTGCCGCAGACTGCCGTGCTCCTGCCTGCCGAGATGTTACCGGTCGCCTGCGATGAGCATGTGATAATGGCCTCGCACGAAGAATGTTTGCACGACAAACAGAAACAGGCTGCCAACTTCAAGATAGTAGAAGAGGAGTCTAATGCTTTTCGGGCGCACCACTTGTGGCAATGTTGCGGCAAAGAAGCCGTTTGCATCAATCCCCCCTACCCACCGATGACAACGACCGAATTGGATGCCGTGTACGACCTGCCATACACCCGCATGCCGCACCCGCGCTACAAAGGCAAAACAATTCCGGCTTACGAAATGATACGCCACTCGATATGCCTCCACCGCGGATGCTTCGGCGGATGTGCTTTCTGCACCATATCGGCACACCAAGGCAAATTCATCACCTCGCGTTCGCAGGCTTCTATCTTACGCGAAGTAAAAGCAGTGTCGCAGATGCCCGATTTCAAAGGATACATTAGCGACCTTGGTGGCCCATCGGCAAATATGTACGGCATGCACGGCGAGCGCGAGGAGCTGTGCCACCGCTGCCGACGCCCGTCGTGCCTCTTCCCCGCCGTTTGCCCCAATCTCGTGACCGACCACCGTCCGCTGACGGCACTATACCGTCAAGCCGATGCCTTACCGGGCATTAAAAAGACTTTTGTAGGCAGCGGCGTACGTTACGACCTCGTATTACACCGCCACAAAGACCCTGCCATCGCCGATAGCGGACGCGAATATGCCGAAGAGCTTATTGCACGACACGTATCGGGACGACTCAAAGTGGCTCCCGAACACACATCGGAACAGGTGCTGCGTTACATGCGCAAGCCCTCTTTCGACTTGTTCTACTCCTTCAACACGCTCTTCGAGAAAGTAAACCGTCGAGAGGGGCTACCGCAACAACTTATCCCCTACTTCATATCGAGCCACCCGGGTTGTACGGAAGAGGCTATGGCCGAGCTTGCCGTAGCGACAAAGCACCTACATTTTCATCTCGAACAAGTGCAAGACTTCACCCCGACACCCATGACACTTGCCACAGAGATGTACTATACCGGCATCGACCCGTATAACGGCGAAAAGGTATATACTGCCCGAAGCGCCGAACAGAAACTGAGCCAACGCAAATATTTCTTCTGGTATAAACGCGAATATGAGGAGGATATACGCCGTTCGCTCACCCGTCTGCACCGCAAAGACCTTATCAAGGCATTGTATGGCGACAAGCCCTACAAACCTCAACAACCGGCCGGAAGAACAGACCACAGAAAAAACTCGCCGCGAAACGAACGACGGAGGCAACCCAATAAAGGCACTAAAAACAATCGGAAAAAATAGTCGTTTTTTTCTATGGCTTATACCATAAAAAGAAAGCTAAAGGGGGAAGAAAAACTCTGCTCCCCAATATTCCCCATGAGCAATGGCCGCCCACCTCGCCGCAGGACAAGCCCCCAAGCATGATATTCGGAGAGATGAGCCATACTCAGGAAGAACGTGTCACCAACGTTCGTAATACTCTACTTCGTAATAACCGTCGGGATAGGTATATTCTATAACAAGCATATTATCGAGGCGGACTACCTCGCCATACAAATCGGTACCATGTATCGACGAGAGTACGAGGTCGCCATTCAACGCATTATAATACCACCGTCCGTAGTCTATCTGTCCGAAGTCCTGCTCATACGAACCGTCGGGATTGAGTATAAGATAATATCCGTCGTAGTAGGGGTCGTAATAATAAACCTCGCCGCAATCGTCAAATCGGGTAAGCATCCACCGTCCCGTAATAGGGAAATCGTATGTCTCGTCGCAAGCGTTGAAAGCGACTGCCGATAAAAGCAGTAACAGTAATGTCCTCAATCGAAATTTTTTCATAGTATTCCTATCGTCGCATCTTATTCGTCGTCATCATCATCGTCGAAACCGAAGTCAAAATCAAAACCGTCATCGGCTGCATCGTATTGCGTAAACTGCCTGATTGCACGGCCATCGCGTTTGGTGGGACGCCCTAACCCCTTCTGACGGTCGACAAAACCGTTTATACGCACCATTTCGAGCAGCTCATACTGCTCGGGAGGCGTAATGTTTTCAAGATATTGCGGCACCAACTTGGCACCCATACGGTTTTCGGCAAGCGCCAGCACCTTGAAACTGTAAGTCACCGGGGGCTTGCGTACGTTTATGACATCGCCGACTTTAATGACACGCGAAGGCTTCACCGTGACGCCCGATACGGCAACACGGCCTTTTTTACAAGCCTCGGTGGCAATGGTACGGGTCTTGAATACGCGTACCGCCCACAACCATTTGTCTATGCGGACTTCGGCAAGGGGCATATCTATTTCTTATTATATTGGTTCATTGTGATGGCTATGCCTGCGAGACAAAAACTTTTTATAATCTCACAAGCCTTTTCATATCGTTCGGGCAACAACGCACGTTGCTCGGGAGGAAATGTACCCAACACATACTCCACCTGCATTCCCCGCGGGAAATCGTTACCCAACCCGAAGCGTAAACGGGCATAGTTCTGCGTACCCAATGTTTCGGCAATATGTTTTAGTCCGTTATGCCCTCCATCACTGCCGCCGGGTTTCAGCCGCAGTGTACCGAACGGGAGCGAAATGTCGTCTACCAATACAAGCAGGTTTTCGAGTTCAATGTGCTCTTGCTGCATCCAATAACGCACGGCATTGCCGCTCAAATTCATATAAGTAGATGGTTTAAGCAATATCAACGAACGGCCTTTTACTGTCGTACGCCCTACTGCGCCGTAACGCATATCGGAAAAAACAGTATTGGACGCCTCGGCAAAGGCGTCCAATATACTGAATCCTATGTTGTGGCGGGTATTTTCGTACTCTCGGCCGATATTACCCAGACCTACAATAAGATATTTCATCTATGCAAAAGATTATTCTTTGGCAGCAGCAGCACCACGAGCAGCACGTGTCAGGTTCACGGCGCATACAACGGCGTTCTTGGCATTCATCAGCACAAGGTCATCGAAGTGAAGATCGCCCACTTGCATCGTCTTACCCAGACCCAAATTGTCGATATTGATAACCAAACGCTCGGGTATGTGTGTATAGATGGCTTTCACGCGCAATTTTCTCATAGAGAGTTGCAGCTTACCACCGGCTCTTACACCCTCGGCATGGCCTTCGAGTTGTACGGGTACTTCCATTACGATGGGTTTCTCTTCGTTTACCTCCAAGAAATCCATGTGCAAGATTTTATCGGTTACAGGGTGGAATTGTATGTCTTTCAATACGGCTTTCACCTTCTTGTCGCCGATGGTGAGGTTGATATAAAATATATCGGGTGTGTAAACCAACTTGCGAACATCTTCGGGAGATACTGAAAAGTCGGTCACTATGATACCGCGACCATTCTCTATTTCAACTAATTTTTCGCCGGGGGCAAGTGTCCCGGTAAAAGGCAACGTTACAATGGTACCTCCATTGAGAACTGCGGGGATTTGTCCGTTTTTGCGCAACTCACGAGCTGCTTTCTTTCCCAAATCGGTACGGACTGTTCCGTTCAAAGCAAATGATTTCATGTGTAAAAATTTTGTGTTACTAAAAATTAAGTTTTTTCTTGCTCCTTAATTTCCCATCACACGGTTCTTAAAAAGCGGTGCAAAGATAATTATTCTTGCTGTAACAAACAAATATTCAGACATACAAATGCACAGCTTTCTTCGACCCGGCAATTATTCTGTCGAAAACTCGATTGCGACAGCATGTTGCATTCCTTCTTTCAGATACGTCAATCGTTCCGACACGCGCCTCTCTATTTCTTATGGGAAATTCAAACGCATAAATATGCTTTCGGCCACAGAGCGATTTACAATATCAATTCTACCCTCGACAAATACCTTACGATATACCACCACCCATGGCAAAGCGAAATACGCTCACATACCATCGCGGCTCCCCGCATGAAAAAAAATTTCCCGATTTTTTTATCGCATAAAGAACTTTTTTCCGCTACGCTTGTTTTATGATAGAAACGAAACGTTCTCAACAATGAAAAAATACCAATTACCCCCTCTTCCTTATAACGATAGCGACCTGTATCCCGTTATTAGTGCCGAAACGATTACATTCCACTACGGGAAACATACGCAAGGCTATATCGACAAACTCAATGCCCTTATAGCCGGTACGTCGTACGAGGCACTCCCGCTTGAAACCATCGTGAAGACATCCGATGGCGCGCTTTTCAACAATGCCGCTCAGGCGTGGAATCACCTCTTTTATTTTGCCTCTTTCTCCCCGACAGGACACCGGGCTCCAAGAGGCAAGCTGGCTGCCGCTATCGACAAACAATGGGGTTCGTTTGCTCGTTTTCAAGAACTTTTCGAAGCTGAGGCCGTAGCACTTTTCGGTTCAGGATGGATATGGCTCTGCGCCGATAACAAAGGTGAACTTGCCATCTTCCCCGAAAGCAATGCCGGCACTCCTTTATCGCGCGGACTGATACCCCTGCTCGCTTTCGATGTATGGGAACACGCCTACTACATAGACTATCGCAATCGTCGAGCCGAACACGTAAACCGTCTATGGGATATTATCGACTGGACTGTGATAGAAAAACGATATGTCTAAAAATATTTCACAAAATACTACAACCCTTTTTCCATTGCGCCTCTGCCAAACGACAGTACGGCGGGACGCAACTTTCTATTGCGCGTGAGCGTAATACTCTCTATAGCACTTTTATAAGCATAATGTGATGAATTCCTTGGGCCGGAGCTTGCGTGAGCAACATATCCGGCTCTTTTTTATGCTATGTAATCGACTTACCATATAATTATCATCTACGCAACCGCTACATCACAAAAAGACCGACTCTATAAAAGATACTGCCCACCTCTAATAAAATCAACGAACGTATCTTTTCGTTAACCCGATGAATGCCAAAAATAAATGCTACTAAAAAAGATGCAACAAAAACTACAAATCGCGCGCCAATCATCTTGCAAGATAATTGGCGCGCTACGTAAAAGAGCGGCAAACGAGGCTCGAACTCGCGACCCTCAGCTTGGGAAGCTGATGCTCTACCAACTGAGCTACTGCCGCATATTGCTTTGTTTAATCGGCGCAAATATACAGCTATTTTTCGGGTATAGCAAGTGTTTTGTAAAAGTTTTTCAGCCCCGCAACATGGGGCGACAACGTCACGGCACAACCATAAAATCGTAGCTATGGACAGCAAGAGACTTGTGCCGAGCCGAATAACGCTGTGCTCACTCAATTACGAATGGATGTGTGCCTGCAACAAACGAACGTGCGTATCGGGAGACGGGGTGCCAACCGGGTATAGTCTCAAACAGGTCGCAAAGCGACGGTTTTATTCTCTATTTACGTTATCTTTGCAGGGATGCGACAGCGCTGCGTGCTGCATTTGTTTTTTTAATGGCGTAAGAATGAAACGTATAGGATTACTTTCTGATACTCACGGGTATTGTGACACTCGATATGAAAAATATTTTGCCGAGTGCGACGAGATATGGCATGCCGGCGATATAGGGAGTAGCGAAGTACTGAACTATTTAGAGTCGATAAAGCCGGTACGTGCCGTGTTTGGCAACATAGACGGGCAAGAGATACGCTTGCGCACACTGCGACACCAGCGTTTCACTATCGAAGATACCGACGTGTGGATGACACATATAGGAGGTTATCCGGGACATTACGCCCCTGATGTCGTACCGGAAATATACCGCCACCCGCCGCAGCTTTTTGTCACCGGCCACTCACACATTTTGAAGGTAATGTACGATAAAACGCTCGACTGTCTGCACATCAATCCCGGAGCAGCCGGCAGATATGGGTTTCACAAAACACGTACATTGGTACGATTCAATATCGAACGCGGCAATTTCAGTGACCTTGAAGTAATTGAGTTGAGCGACAACGATAGAAAAAAATTGTAAAACAGAGAGGCTGATACGAAGAAATAACTATCTTTGATTTCAGAACGTAACCGCGCGGCGGCAATGCGATGTAGCCGCCCGCTAATAACGACTATTATGAAACCTTTATATAACCCTTTGATATACATCATTCTTGCCTTTGTCTTAGGCATTTTCATGATTGTGTTTCCAAACTACGCCTTACACTACATTGCCATCGTACTGGGACTTACGCTGCTTATACCGGGTATCATACAGGTGATACGCTACATTATAGAGCACTCCGACAAGAGCCGTCGCATACGCCGCAACAGCACCCTGCGCTTCCCGATACTTGCCGCCCTGAGCATATTGGCAGGAATAGCCATTATATGCTTCCCGGCTACGGTAGCAAAGATATTCATCTACCTGCTGGCTGCCTCTCTCGTATTTGCAGGAATATATGAAATCGTATTTCTCTCATTGCTGCATCGCCGTATTCCGGTAGGATATTATATACTGCCCATACTGATACTTATCACAGGAATACTATTGCTCCTCAACCCGCTATCCATCACAAAAGCAGTGTTGGTAACTATATTCGGCTGGGGTTCTATCGTATATGGTATTAGTGAACTTATCTATTATATCAAATTCAGACGATAGCGGTTCCTACCATCTTGCAACCGAAAATTCTACTCTAAATAAGGATTGCAATACGCAAAGTATTGCGTATTGCAAATGCATTCTAAATATCTTATCTTTGCACCCAAACAAAAAAGCATGACAATGAAAAAAACAGCTTTATGGAGCGTTATCGCACTCTTGTTAATAAGCATGGCATCGTGCAAGCCCAGTCAGCAAGCTACCAAAGAGGCTTACGAGAAAGCTATGGCTGCCGCCGTTGAGAAACCCATCGTCACAGAGGAGACTCCCGTCGAAGATGCTATTACCGAGGTGCAACCCATTGTGACACAACAACCTGCCACTGAACGTACGGAACACGTAAACGTGCTCGACGACGGCACGATGAATACCTTCAATGTAGTAGTGGGCAGCTTCATACAACGTACCAACGCATACAGTCAACGCGACCGTCTGCGCGAAGACGGATATCCCGCCTTCGTAGCACAGAACGCACAGGGTATGTACCGCGTTATAGCTTGCGGCTTTGCCACCCGCGAGGAGGCCAATGAAGCCCGTTACAAGATTACGCAACAATATCCCTCATCGTATATCAAAGACCCGTGGTTCCTGATAAAACAATAGACGGGCTTCGGCACAAACATAAACAGAAAGGCTGCGCTCTCGTTATAGAGAGACGCAGCCTTTCTGTTTAATAAGACTACGACCGAAGGCAGGCTCGAATATCGTCGCCCGTAGGGGCTTGAAAAAGACGCAAGCCGAACTCGGGTACGATAGAGAAAATATGCTCGAAGAGCGCCGACTGCACTCCTTCGTACTCTACCCACGACGTTTGTGCCGTAAAGAAGTAGATTTGCATAGGCACGCCGTTTTCGGTAGGTTCCATAAGGCGCACCATAGAGACAAAATTGTCATTGAAAGAAGAGAGCGATGAGATATAGTTTTGAAGATATATACGGAATATGCCAAGGTTCGTCATGCGCAATGCGCGAGCCTCCACCTCATCGCCCTTTTCTTGCGCTGCGGCTATACGTTTGCGTATGTCGGCTATGTATGTCGCCAGCAAGGGGTCTTTCTCCCACTGCATAATCTCGGCGTCGGTAAGGAAACGAACCGAACGCAAGTCCATGTTGATTGTACGGGCGATGCGACGGCCACCCGAATCGAACATGTTGCGCCAGTTGACGAACGACCCGTTAATCAACGCTTGCGGTTGGATGGTAGAAATGGTGTAATCCCAATTCTGTATCTTTACAGTGGTGAGCGTTATCTCTATTACAGTACCGTTTATGTCTCTATCTTTGACGACAACCCAATCGCCAACGCGCATCATATTGTTTACCGAGAG
Source organism: uncultured Barnesiella sp. (assembly GCA_944321085.1). Lineage (GTDB taxonomy): Bacteria > Bacteroidota > Bacteroidia > Bacteroidales > Barnesiellaceae_A > Barnesiella_A. The sequence continues at coordinate 116,965 of CALUJY010000008.1, read as the reverse complement.
CTGTATGCCGGCCACCAACCCGAGTATAAGGTCTTGAAACACCAACATGAGAACTGCGGCCGACGCACCAAGTCCCGTGAGAAGATAGGCGGGTGATTTGTTGATGACGATACTCACCATGACGATGACTCCAAGCAAAATCGTAAGTATCTGAGCCATCTGTATAGCCCCCTTGATGGGCTTGTCGCGCAAACGTTCTTTCTCGTGCAAGATATGCGAGAGTGCTGTCATCGCTGTTACCAGCGTACTGATTACAACCCCTACGACATATACCCATGTCAGCCGTTGTACCAAATCGTAAACACTGGGGTCATCGACAAAAACAAAAGGGAAAAACACCAACGCCAATAAGGCCGGTATTATCATAACAGCTTTGTCGAGAACCTTATGGTCTAACAGCACATCGTCCCAAGTGGCTTTCGTTGCTCTCACTATCTTAAAGACTACGCGATGCAGAATGAGCTTGCACAAACGATACACCAGCATAATTACCAGCAAGGAAACCATCACAAGGGCAAATTTCTCTATCCACGAGAATCCCGAGGCATCTATGTTAAGCCACTGTAATACGGTGACACGCCAATTTTCCATTTTATTTACTTTTTCGTTTCTTTATTCTTACCTCCCAAAGGTAACCGATAACCTACCGTATAGGTAAATCCAAAGCCGCCGGATGATGATCCGAAGCCGGGAATAAACATGGGCTCGCCGTATGACGATGAACCGCAACCTATAAGTATGCGATAACGGGCGCTCCATCCCATATAGAAATTCCTATACACTTGTATCCGTAACGCAATGACAATTTCAGCCCAATGGGCAAATGCTTTCTGCCGCGGTATAGACACGACATCGACACTCCCCCAATAGGAATCGTCAAGACGCACATTGTCCCACGAATAGGAGAAATGCGTGAGACCGTAACGTGCTCCGAGCGCAAAAAAACTTTCCGAACCGTTATTGTAGAAGAAGTTATAGTTCATGCCTATCCTGCCATAAAGCGACGGGGCACACTTGAAGGTATAGTTATTGTCTTCGGGTGTATTATCGGCATATCCGATGCCTAACTCCACAACCGGGAAAAAACGGTGTAAGAAATCGGCTTCCAACGCAACCTCATAGTTTCCATACTGCTGCCCAAAAAGATTCATGACAGGCGATGCAATATCGGCCGTAAGCAATAATCCGCCGAAAAGCGGAGCTTTGTACTTGGGTTCTTTCTCTTCTGAGGGCGGAGGCGTAGTCGCCATCGTATCGACATTCATCGTACGATTTATTTTCTCTTGCTGTCGTTTACGCACTTCCAAAGGCAGGTCATTGCTTTCTACGGGAGTAATCACCCGCTGCGCCCCCGCCGGTAAGCACACACAGACGGCAACGGCAAACAACAGTACCCGCCACAGAACGGAACGTCTATTACTCCTCGATAGCGACATAATAAAAAAGTTGAACGGTTTCGGCTTCTGTATTAGTCACTTCGGCAGTTACCAACGCTGCCGAATCGAGCAAATGGCACGTATATTCAAAACGTGTAATCGTATAATTGAATACGACACCGCAATCGCCCGAGATGAAGTAAGGAAAACGAGTGTATGCAAACATCAAGGTATCGTTATTGGCCGTATCGGCCAATTCCTGAGAAGCATAGTGAATGACATAACGTGTCGTATCGGCATCGCTGCGGAAAGGCAAATAGAGGCTCGAAGTTCCCGAACCGGCCTCCACAAGCAGCGAATCTGTCGGATGCCCTACGCCATACACCTCTATGGAGTCTATGGCAATGGCACGGTCGGGCATGTTATAGGCATAGAATGTCGCCTGCGGAATGCTGCTGCGATTTTCGTAGCAACCGCTTTCACCGCATGCCGTCAGCAAGGTAAGTCCTACTACGGACAGACCTGTACACAACCACACTATACGACTTTTTCTACTCAACGCCATACGACAATTTCGTCTAATAATTTTCGATTCTTAGGCAAGGGAACAACATCGGCAGTCGGAAATCCTATCGGTAAAAGCACAATCGGCTCTACGTATGACGGCAAATCGAGCAACTCACGACAGAGAGCCGTATCGAAGTTACATACCCAACATGTGCCTAACCCTACCTCGGTGGCCGCAAGGCATATATGCTCGGCTGCAATGGCGACATCTATATCGCAGTGGTCTTTGCCGTCGGCAGCCCTATGCCACGATACATTATGATTGCCACACGCCACAATACAAGCCGGGGCGGTGCGAAACCAATCGCGCGGATAGGCTTCGGCCAAACGGCCGAGCAATGCAGCATCGCGCACGACGACAAACGTCGCAGGCTGCAAATTCACGGCCGACGGGGCAAGCCGTGCCGCCTCGATAACGTAGCGCAACAACCCGTCAGGAACAGGTCGTGAATCGTATTTCCTTACCGAACAACGTTTCTGAGCCAACGACACAACAATATTCTGCATAGTAGCGACCATTAATCAATCCAACACTTCCGAAACCTGATATTTATTACGCTCCGTAGCATTGCGCGAAATTAGTTCGCCTACAAAACCGGTCAGGAAAAGTTGCGTGCCTAATATCATGAACGTGAGTGCCAAATAGAAATAAGGCGAGTCGGTTACTAACCGATAAGGATAGCCATGATAGAGGTTATAGAGCTTCGTGACGCCCACTACAATAACGGCTACAAAACCTATGAAGAACATGAGGCTGCCCAACAGTCCGAAGAAGTGCATAGGCTTCACACCGAATTTAGAGAAGAACCAAAGTGTAATGAGGTCAAGATAACCGTTGACAAAACGGTCGAGCCCGAATTTTGTCTTTCCATACTTACGGGCGCGATGATGCACCACTTTCTCGCCGATACGGGTATAACCGGCATTTTTAGCTAGATAAGGTATATACCGGTGCATGTCGCCGTAGACCTCGATAGACTTCACCACTTCGCGGCGATACGCCTTCAAACCGCAGTTGAAATCGTGGAGCTTGATGCCGCTCACCTTGCGCGCCGTAGCATTGAAGAGTTTGGTGGGAATAGTCTTCGACAACGGGTCATAACGTTTCTTTTTCCATCCCGACACCAAGTCATAGCCGTCAACGGTAATCATGCGATACAACTCGGGTATCTCATCGGGACTGTCTTGCAGGTCGGCATCCATCGTGATAACCACATCGCCTTGTACCTTCTCGAATCCCGTAAACAGGGCGGGCGACTTACCATAATTGCGACGGAACGACACTCCTTTGACACAGGGATTTTTCCGGCGCAACTCCTCTATCACCTGCCACGAGTTGTCGGTACTGCCATCGTTGACAAACCAAATCTCGTAGCTGAACCCGTTCTCTTGCATGACCCGGGCTATCCACGCCTCCAACTCGGGAAGCGACTCAGCTTCATTATATAAGGGTATGACTAACGAAATATCCATTTTCTTTTTTATGATGCTTTTTTACGTTTTCGCAATACAAAAGGCGCTACAATCATCGACAGTAACGACCCGAAAAAGACATTCGACCATATCGACTGCATCACCATCTGTAACGGGGTGGGAGCAGCGCCCTCTCCGAGCGCCGTGCGCATGTCTTCGAGCGAAATAGCGTCTGAGAGTACCTCCGATTCCTTGATAAGTGTAAATGCGTGGTCGAACAGCTCGGTCACATAATCGGGATTGATATATTGATAAAAAATATACTCTGCCACACTGCATATCAACGAAGCAAAGAAAAAGAGCATGATGCCCATCATCCACAACAGCGAAAAAAACGATATATAACTGTTGTTGCGGTGATACACCATCATGATACGATAGAGCACGAAAGGCGTACCTACAAAAAGAGCAAGCGCAAGTAGATTGGCCACAGCGGAATATAACCCCATAACCATACAGGCAAACCGTATTATCAAATATATACCCAACCATACGCCCCCCTCCATGCTGTATTGAAGGAGACTTTTGCGCTTAACGGAATCGGCCATAACGTATATAACTCTTGATGTCACATTCTATGCAACTTGCAAAGATAGCGATTTTTGCCCGATATGCAACATCGTATATTCTATTTAACCCAGCGGTAGCCGGCCTTGTCGAAGAGCTTGGCATCTTGCTCTACGCCATTACCTACGGTAGTGAGCAAATCACCCACCAACGCGCCATTCAGTCCACCGCGCAACGCCAATAACTGAGCCTCTTCCGAAAGGCGCATGCGACCGCCGGCAAAACGTATCACGGCATCGGGCAATACGAAGCGATATACGGCTATGGTGCGCAAGATACTATCTTCGTCGAGCAAGGGTATAGAAGCAAGCGGCGTCCCGGGGATAGGCGATAAGATATTGACAGGCACCGAGGTTACTTGCAGTTCACGCAACTCAAACGCCAATTCTATGCGTTGCTCTACCGTCTCGCCCATGCCTATAATACCGCCCGAGCATATCTCCATACCCACCTCGCGAGCCCAACGTATGGTCTGTTTCTTTTGCTCGGAGGTATGCGTGCTGCACAGCGCCGGGAAATAAGACGACGCCGTCTCTAAATTGCAGTGATAGCGACGTACGCCTGCATCGTAAAGCATTTGCAACTCTTCTTTACCCAACAATCCCATAGAGGCGCACAGGTATAACCCTGTCTCCTCTTTCACGCGGCGATAGATGTTGCAAAAAGGAGGCATCTCCTTGGCCGTCATCCTTCGTCCGCTCGTCACCAGCGAATAGCGTGCTATACCTTGCCGGGCACTCGCTTGTGCCACAGCCATAGCCTCATCGTCACTCACCCGCTCATACTCGCTTATGTGTGTGGCGTAATGCGCCGATTGTGCGCACCACTTGCAGTCTTCGCCGCATTTGCCCGAACGAGCGTTTACGATACAACAGGTGTCGATATCATTACCTACCCGCTGCAAACGTATCTCATCGGCTGCCGCAAGCAAGGCTGCCCTATCGTCGGAACGATAGAGGTCACAGGCCTCGGCAAAAGTTACGTTGCCTCCGGCAAGCACTTTTTCTTTCAACTTTTCTATCATATTTTTATATTGTTCTATTCATCAATTCTTTATAACATATATACAAAGCACATGCACAATCGCAGCGAACGATACGGCACTATATCACAAACCTTTTCACGAGCGGGCGCGCCTCATATAGGCCCGCAAAACAGCGGCATCGGTCACGCCGTCGGTCTCTAAGGCAAGCAAAGCAGGCTGTTCCTCTTCTGCCCAAAAACGAGGCAAAACATCGTGCAACTCTTCAACAGAAGCAGCCTTGAAAAAACGGAAGCCATGCAGGGCAGCATATCCTTCGACAGGGATACGTCGTTTCACCTCGAAACACTCTTCCAACTCGGGCAAATCGGACGGACCTTTGATAAAGCGGAATATACCGCCTCCGCCATTACACAATACCACAACTTTGAAACGAGGTGTCGCATATCCTGTGGCAAGGCCTCCGGCATCGTAAGCGAAACTCATATCGCCGGTTATGAGGAGTGTCGTACCATCATCGACACAAGCCGAACCCAATGCCGTAGAGGTACATCCGTCAATACCGCTCACGCCGCGGTTGCTGTATGTCTGCGCCACCTGCGGCGTATTGAATAGCTGTGCATAACGTACCGACGTCCCGTTGGACAAGTGCAACGATACCCCTTCGGGAAGCGATGGCAGAAGTATCGAAAAGGCTTTGAGAGCACACCAAGGTGCAGCCTCCACAAAACTATCGTGCAAACAGCCGGCGCGGGCTTCGCGCTCCTTCCACAACGCGGTATAACCGCTGTCACGTGACGGGCATTGCGCCAAATTCGCCAAGAGCCAAGCCGGGTCGGCATCTATCTGGCATGTAAGGCATTGCATGGTATCTATGATATGTTGTTCCTCCCCTATACGCCAATGCACCGCCGGAGCGTATCGCCGCATAAAGAGTTTGGCCATGCGCGAGATGGGCGCGCCACCAACGGTTATCAACAACGAGGGCGCAAAAGCCGGTTTCTCGCTATTGTCTATGGCCGTAAGCACACGGTCGACAGTGGGTATGAAGCGAGGGTCTTGCACATTCGACACACTCTCGGTGAGAACCATTACTTGCGGCAGGGCTGCCAAGCGCGACAAAGCTGCCTGCACAGCTGGCGACGGCGACAACAAAGATGCGAAAACCATTATTTTGTCGTGTCGGGCAAACTCGGCCGTCAACGCCGAGAGGTCGGCGGCAGCAAGTTGTCGGGAGGGCTTCATCATCTGCATCGCACGGAACCGACCGGGCATATACTCGGCCGTACCGCAAAGAGGTTCACGCAAAGGCACATTGATATGCACCGGGCCGGGACACGATGCCTTTGCCGTCAACAGAGCTTCGTTTATCATGCGGGTAGCATACCACATGTTCAACTCCTCTCCCGCATCCACCGGGAGATGATACGAAGCCTTTATAAACGGGGCAAATATGCCTCGCTGCCTGATGGTCTGACTATCGTCTTGGTCTATCCACTCATCGGGACGATCGGCCGAAATGACTATCAACGGCACATGCCTATAATAGGCCTCGGCCACAGCCGGCGCGTAGTTGAGCAATGCCGTACCCGAGGTACACACAAGAGCTACGGGCTCTTGCAACCTCGCCGCCATACCCAACGCCATAAAAGCCGCCACACGCTCGTCTATCACCACATAATGTTTTATGGCTGTCTCACGGGCAAAAGCCACCAACAACGGAGCATTGCGAGAACCCGGTGACAAGACAGCATATCGCACACCGTGAGCCACTGACAATTCTGCCAATGCGCGGCACATCTCATGATTGGTCGTTTCCATAGTCGTACATAAAAGATTAAGAACGGTTCAACACTGAAAGCAAAGTCTGCGACTTGATGCAGGTTTCGTTCCACTCGTCGGCAGCTATCGAACGAGCTGTAAGCCCGCCGCCTACATAAAGGCGTACGGCCTGCATATCAAAGTCGAGGCTTCGCAGATTGACAAAACAACGGCAATGCCCGTCGATATCGGCATCGCCTATATATCCGCCATAATAACGGCGATTGTAACCTTCCAAGGCCGGAATAAGCCTCTTTGCCTCACAAACAGGCATGCCGGCCACAGCGGGGGTGGGATGCAAACGCGCAAGTAAGAGGTCGCGCGTTACCGCATCGTGGGTAGCAGTTATATTGAAATCGGTACAGAGGTGCTCAACCTGCGCAGCTCTGCGGGTATAGGTCGGCGCCACCTCGGCCGACAGTTTACAGTCGCGCAACACCTGAGCGATATAGTCGGCCACATACTGTTGCTCTTCACGCTCTTTGAGAGGCCACTCGGCAAGAGTTCCGGCCGGGCGTGTTCCGGCCAATGCCATAGTCTCGTATCCGTCCGGTACGGAACGCAACAAAAGTTCGGGAGTCGCACCTATCCAACGGCACACGCCGGGATAACTCACCATGAAAACACAGGCCGAGGGATAGGCTGCACACAATGCAGCAAAGAAACGAGGCATACGGGTCGCATCGTAAGCGACCGTTATGGTACGCGAGAGAACCAACTTCGAGACCTCCCGGGATTTCATACAAGAAATCATACGCCCGGCAATCTCCATGTAAGACGCATGGCTCATATCCTTGCCACACAACTCGTCTGTGACATCAGGCAATGGCGGCAAGGCTTCGAGAATGGCACGGTCGGCAGCATGATAGTCGGGGACGATGGTAAAGGCCGGCGACTCTTCACTCTCTATGAAAGGCACTACCCGAAACCCGCTTGCCACCCCGCGGGATGGAGCCGAGTGGTATTGTGCGCCGAAACAAGGCTGCTGCTCACCGGGATAACGACAGGCATAGAAAGGTATGTTACGATTCATGCAGCAGACAATGAGCCTGCCGAGCTCTTCCATATCGCAATATGCGGCGCCGGCATTCATAGAGATTCCCATCAGAGAGGACGCGCTATCAGGTCAAAGGGGAGCGTCTCTGTCACTTTCACCTTGCAAAAGTCGCCCACTCGCAGAGGAATGGTTTTCTGCACCAATACTTCGTTGTCAACATCGGGCGAGTCGGCCTCGGTTCGTCCCACATAGTAGTCGGGGTCTTCGCGGTCGATCAACACCTTCAACTCAGAGCCGCATTTGGCAGCATTCATCTCGGTAGCAATCGACTCTTGCAAAGACATGAGCTGCTCCAACCGCTGTTGTTTCACCTCCTCGGGCACATCATCGGGATGATGCTCTGCTGCAAAAGTGCCCTCTTCCTCGCAATAGGCAAAAGCGCCCATCCGCTCGAAACGAATGTCGCGCACAAACTGCAACAGCTCTTCAAAATCGGCCTCCGTCTCTCCGGGATAGCCCACCATTAAGGTAGTGCGCAACGTGATGCCGGGGACTTCGCGCCGGATACGGGCAATGAGGTCGTACGTCTCTTGTTTGGTAACATGCCGGTGCATGCGGTCGAGCATATTGTCGCTGATATGCTGCAAGGCTATATCGAGATACTTGCACACGTTATCGTGTTTCTGCATCACGGGAAGCAAGTCATAAGGGAAACCCGCAGGATAGGCATAGTGCAACCTTATCCAATCTACACCGGGTATCGCAGCCATACTTTCAACCAATGCAGCCAAACGATTCTCGCCATAAAGGTCTTCGCCATAATACGAGAGGTCTTGCGCTATCACCTGAAACTCGCGCACACCTTGCCCCACAAGGGTATGCACCTCATCGAGCAAACGCTCCATAGGCACCGATTTATAACGTCCCGTAATGAGCGGGATGGCACAATAGGAACAAAAGCGATTGCAGCCTTCGGCTATCCTGATGTAAGCGTAATGCGAAGGAGTGGTAAGCACCCGGCGGTCTGAGCAGACCACCTCGGGGTGCCCCAAATCGGCAAGGAGCGCCGCCCAGTCAAATTTACCATAGAACTTGTCTACCTCGGGAATTTCATTTTCAAGCTCGGTACGATACCGTTCCGAGAGACAACCCATTACAAAAAGTTTACCTATACGGTGACGCTTTTTCGCCTCGGCAAGTTCGAGTATCATCGCGATACTCTCTTCTTTGGCATCGCCTATAAATCCGCAGGTGTTCACCACCACAATCTCGCCCGACACGCGATGCGAGTCGTGGAACACTTTGTAACCGGCTTGTGAAAAGCGAAACAAAAGTCGCTCGGAATCGACTAAGTTCTTAGAGCATCCGAGCGATACAATATCTACTCTGTTACGTATCATAGCCGCATCAATCGCCAAAGAGAGAATCTACAAAAGCACGGCGACGGAACACTTGCAGGTCGTCAATCCCCTCGCCCAAGCCTATATATTTAACCGGAATCTTGAATTGGTCTGATATGCCTATTACGACACCGCCCTTGGCCGTACCGTCGAGTTTCGTTATAGCCAGCTCGTTCACCTCGGTTGCTGCCGTAAACTGTTTGGCCTGCTCAAAGGCATTTTGCCCCGTAGAGCCATCGAGTACCAACAACACTTCGTGAGGAGCATCGGGCACGACTTTTGCCATCACATTCTTTATTTTGGTAAGCTCATTCATCAACCCTACCTTGTTATGCAGACGTCCGGCGGTATCGATGATTACCACATCGGCATGGTTGGCTTTGGCCGAACTTACGGCATCAAAAGCCACAGAGGCGGGGTCGGAGCCCATTTTCTGCTTGATAACAGGCACATCGGCACGCTCGCCCCACGCCACTAATTGCTCTACGGCAGCGGCTCTGAAAGTATCGGCGGCACCGAGATATACCGAATAGCCTTTTTTCTTATACTGATATGCCAACTTGCCTATGGTGGTGGTTTTTCCTACGCCGTTTACGCCCACAACCATGATGACATACGGACGCTGACCCTCGGGCAAAACGAAGTCTTCTTCATCGTCGTCTCCCGTTTCGGCCAAAAGAGCGGCAATCTCTTCGCGCAAAATATGTTGCAATTCACTTGTACTCATATATTTATCGCGTGCGACGCGCTGCTCCACCCGCTCTATGATGCGCAAAGTGGTATCGACACCCACATCGGAAGTGATGAGCACCTCTTCGAGATTGTCCAACACTTCGTCGTCGACCTGCGATTTACCGGCAACGGCTCGTGCCAATTTAGCGAAAACACCCTCTTTGGTCTTCGACAAGCCTTTATCGAGCGTCTCTTTTTTCTCTTTGGAAAAGAAGTTATACCAAGCCATAACAATCAGAGTAATTAAAAATTGGGGTTGATAAGCATCTCGGCATACAAAAATAATGAAATATACCGATAAAAAAAACTTTCCCGCACAACAAAGCGCAAGAAAGTTTCTATGTAGTGTATAGAAAGGATACCAAACGCAGTATTATTTTACTGCATCGGCAACACTATCCTTGGGCATAATTTCCTCTTGGAAAACGTAAGCGCCGGTTTTGGGCGATTTCACCACTTTGATTACTTTCGCAAAAGCACGGCTGTCACCTTTTTGCAGGGTTGCAACGACTTTCTTTGCCATGTGTCAGTCTCCTTCCTTTTATTTTATTTCTTTATGAACGGTTACTCTTTTCAGGATGGGGTTGTATTTTTTCAACTCCAAACGTTCTGTGGTATTCTTGCGGTTTTTGGTAGTAATATAACGCGAAGTGCCCGGCATACCACTTGCCTTATGCTCTGTGCATTCGAGTATAACTTGCACTCTATTACCTTTAGCTTTCTTTGCCATATCAGTTTATCACTTTTATATCGGTTAAATATCCTTTCCCGACAGCCTGCTTGATAGCAGCATCAAGCCCCACTTTGTTTATCAAGCGGAGACCGGCAGCCGAGATGGTAAGAGTGATCCAGCAATCTTGCTCGACCCAATAGAATTTTTTGTTGAAGAGGTTGACATTGAAACGGCGTTTTGTGCGACGTTTCGAGTGCGAAACATTGTTGCCAACCATAGCTTTCTTCCCTGTAATTTGACAAATCTTTGACATCGCTATCTTAGTTTATTTTATTATACTTTTCCGGCTTTCACAAACAGTGTGCAAATTTACGGCATTTTACATTACCATCCAAATTTGCGATAAAGAAAAAAGAAAAAATATTTTCCGACCGCCTCCAAAGGAAGCGAAATGCACTATCGACACGGATGCAAACATCTCTTTATCGCACACGCCGGCCTCTACACCACACTACCTTAGCGACTCGATATAAATATGATATGCTACCATGACAAGGAAACGTTTGTTATTTTTAGGGACAGCATGCAACAGCGCCGCTCGTTTCGCCGAAGCAGGCAGTTGCAGCAAAGTGGTGAACTTGCGAAACTTAAACGGCAGCCTGCGCCCCTCGGGGACGGCATTCAAGATATATGAGCCTGCCGACAGCGACCGCATGCTTGCCTACGTACATGTGTGCCACGAAGCACATCACTATATTTTCTACAAAGGTACCGAGCTCTACCACGAGTTCGACCTCGACGATACGGGATGTACCGTCATAAACCAAAAGTTATTGACACTCGATGAAGAATTCACCCGCATCGATTCGCTGGGCAATACACTGATTGTCATCTGTCCATCGCAAATCTATTACCTTCTGCACCGCGCCACGGGCTATGTGTACCTCGGCAATCTGCCGCCCATGCCTGTCATTACGCTTCACGAGGCTTCATACCAATTCAGAAGCAGCTACGTACCCGACTATACCATTACCGGGAAAGTAGAACATTTCGATGATACCGTACGCGAAGGCTTCACCGCACGAGAAGCGGGCACCTACTTCAAGCTGCGCGATACCGAACACGACAACTACCGTTTTGTACAGCCGGTTGCCGTGCGCTATGCTCTGCGCCTCTACGACGGCAGCCACATACTTCCGTCGCCCCCCGTTATCTTATGTTGTCGCAATGTCGCAGAGTTGCAGAATGAGAAATATGCTTTCTTCAACTATATAGAAGATGAAAATACGACCTATATGACAAAATACACCGTAGGTCTCTACTCCTCTACCATAGGGTACCGTGTTGAAAGCATCGACCTCGACGACTGGAAAGATATTGTAACGGGAATCGATTTCTTCGCATCGGCCGAGGTGCCGCTGCTGAGCGACGAACCTATTCAGTCGAACAATTATGTCGAGGTATCGCAAAACCGCTACCAATACACCTACAAAGCGCCCATGGTAGATATAGGGCAAGCCGTACAACAAGCCCGCGACGAGTCGCTATTCTATAAAATATTCAGTATCGATGATTTGCAAAATATCGTTACAAACACGCTTTGCGAGATAGAACCTGAAACTCGCCCCGACTATGTCATTTATCAACAAAGGCTCACGATAGATACGGCCGACTTCAACCGCATGGGAGCGCAACAGTCGTTTGTCTATAACAATCGGTTGCATTTGGCCGATATTACCCGCACGTATTACGAGGGGTATCCCGCAACACTGTTCCACACCACACTTTCGGGCACGGATGTCACTGCCGAAGCCTGTATAAGAACTCGTCTGTTATTCTCCGACGGAGAAGACAATTTCGTTGTATGGCGAGGCAAAATACCGCACTGCTCGTCAACCTTATCGCCATTGTTATCGTATCCCGACAGCAACGCGCTCTCTATGGAAATTGCTATCAGGCTCAACAGATACGAATACCGGCACACATTCCCATTAGAAGCTATCGGCAACGAAAACCGTGCTTCGTATATCCAACAGGAGCTTGCCGATATAGATTTTACTTCTTGGGACAAAAGCGCCATAACGGCCGAGGCAACCGAGGATTTTCCGGCAGAATCTATCAACATCGTGCGCCGTCATCGCAACCTTCTGCGCGTCTCAGAGGTAGACAATCCTTTCTTCTTTCCCGCCGAACTCTCTTATTCCATATCGGGAGGGTGTATCACAGGCATTGCCACCACCACTGCCGCACTGTCGCAAGGACAATACGGAGAATTTCCTCTCTATGTATTTACCGACGAAGGTATATGGGCGATGCAAAACGGCGATGGAGAGGTGTGCTATGCGCGTTGCACACCTATCAACAGAGAGTGCGTGAGCAACAGCCACTGCATCACCACCATAGAGAATGCCATCATTTATCTTGCGGGCAAATCGCTCTTTATGATAAGCGGTTCACAATCGGCAGAGTTGCTGTCGCTCAACGAATTTCCCGAAACGCTCTTCGACAACCAATTATCGCAGCTCGTACCCGACATGCCCGCCGCAGGAAGCGACCAACGCAACTTAGAGCTCTTTTTCGACGGCAATATCTCTTCGGGATACTTATATGACAAACGCGAACTTATATTCTGTAACGAATCGTTCCCCTATATATGGGTGCTGCACTTGGCTACAAAGCATCTATATCGCAGAGCCTGTTCGTATCAAAGAATCATCAACGGATACAACGCTCTATTGGCGCAAGATGATAACGGCGCAGTCTACGACCTCAACCAAGAGACCGATACCGAGAACGAGATTACACTCGTAACACGTCCTATCGCTATCACGTCCGACACATACACCCGACTGCGCGAGGTCTTGTTGCGACTGCAAGGCGCTTGCTCGGAGATAGAGATAACCATTGTTGCAGCTCACGAACCCGAAGAGGCTTTCATACCGATATATAAAGGTGTCTATAACGGAAACGCCGGCGGACATCTACCCATACGCCTTGCCGCACCACCTTATAAATATTATAGGATTATCCTCAACGGGACAGTGGGGAGTGATTTCCACATAGATTGTGCCGACCTCTCGGCCGATACGGTAGAGAACAACAAACTGCGCTGACTTCTCGCCCTACCCCCGACAGCTCTCCACGGCAAACAGATTACCGAGGCAACATCCGCTTTACCTTTCCCGAGAAGGTCTCGATAAAACGAGGTATAAAGCCGATGGCGCGCGGCATCTCGTAATGCGACAGCACCGTGGAGAGCGACTGTCGCAAAGCCTGCATACGCTCAGTATCGTATGGTTCGCCTTCGATAACCAACACGATACGCTGCCCCAACAAAGGGTCAGGAGCCGGCACGATATAATATCGTTCGTGCAGAAACGGAGCTATTTTTTGCTCCATGTTTTCGGCATGGAATTTAAGCCCTCCGCTTATGATAACGTTATCGTAACGTCCCTGCCACACGAAACAGCGGGTATCGAGAAGCTGCACCACATCGTTGGTCACGAATTTCTTGCCGCCTAAGTGGGGTGCATCGATAATCAAACAGCCACGGTCATCGAGCGAAAAGCTCACATCGCCTACGGCAGTATAAAAATCGTCACCGATACGTCGCAATGCCACATGCGAGACGGTCTCGGTCATACCGTAGGTAACATATACCTGCACAGGCAATGCCACCAACCGTGCAACGAGTTGCGAAGAGAGGGGTGCGCCCCCCACCAACAGCTGCGATACGAGCGACAGGCGGTCTGCACCGTCGCTATCGCGAAGCGTGGCCTCGACCTGCGTGGGTACCATGGCAGCCATATCGACACGACGATGCCACGCCGCCAAAGGGTGCGACGACGGTGGTACCGCATAAAGCATGGCTCCGGCATGCAAAGCCCTTACTACCATCATTTTACCGGCAATATAGCGTACCGGAAGGCAGAGTAACAACGACGACTGCGCCGTAATACCCATATAGCGGTTGGTGATAGCGGCCGAGGCCATCATGTCGCGTTTATAAAGACGCAACGGTTGTGGTGTACCGGTAGAACCCGACGTATGCCCCATAACATAATCGAGTGGCGAGAACCACTCCTCCAAGAAATCGACAACCTCATCCGAGAGTTTGCCACGCAACTGCGCAGGGTCTGTTACCGTGCAATCGTTTATTCTTATCGCCATACAAGCTCGGGATAATGCCATGCGCCCTGCGAGTCGTAGGCAAGTTTCTCTCCCTCCAAGCGCAGCGGAGAGGGTATATTATTGGTATATAAGGCACCCGTTCCCAGCCCTTGCGGCATAACGGGGTGAAACGAGGCGGTATAACGGGCTATCGCCTCTAAGCCCACATTCGATTCAAGCGCCGATGTAATCCACCACCCTATCCCGCGCTCCCGGGCGGCACGCATCCAACACGATGCTCCGGCAAAACCGCCTACCAAGGAAGGTTTCAGTACGATGTATCGGGGACGTATCTCATCGAGCAAACGGTCGGCACCGTCGGACGTCACCTCGCGATACGCAACCAGCTCCTCATCCAACGCCACGGCGACAGGAGAAGCAGCACACAAGCGCGCCATCTCGGCAGGATACCCGGCAGGCAAGGGTTGCTCTATCGAATGCAGGTCGTAACGTGCCAACTTTTCTATTTTAGACAAGGCATTTTGCGGTGTGAACGCGCCATTGGCATCGACACGCAACTCTACCTGCGAACGGTCGAAACGAGCACGCACAGCCGCCAGCAGTCGCAACTCGGCATCGAAATCTATTGCACCTATTTTGAGTTTGATACACCTGAAACCTGCTTGCAATTTCTCTTCCATCCGCCGCAACATCGTCTCACAATCACCCATCCATACCAACCCATTGATGGTTATAGACTGCCCGCCACTGCCGAACATCGACGGATAATCGCGCCACCCGGCCAAATTTTGCAACGCTGTCTCGAAACCGAAACGCAGCGAACTCCATGCGCCCAACCTCGACAAGAACTCATCCGGCTCACAATCACCTATCGTGCCACAGGCATGGGCAAGCACGGCCTCGTATCGGGGGTCGTCGTCAGACCCTAAACCTTTGAAGAGTGCACATTCGCCCCATCCTACACGAGAGGAGTCGTCACTGTCCCATACCTGTACGAAATAGGTATCTTTATACGTAAGCACGCCGCGCGAAGTGCCGCTCGGCTCCTTGAAATATAAACGATACGGAGCATAACGCGCCTGCAACATATCAACCGGGGAATTTGGTAAACTTATCGAAATCGGGGTCGCGCTTTTCGAGGAATGCCTGTTTCCCTTCTTGCGCCTCCTCCATAAGATAATACATCAGCGTGGCATCGCCGGCAAACTCCATAAGGCCACGTTGCCCGTCCAGCTCGGCATTCAATGCTCGTTTTATCATCCTTATCGCCATAGGACTTCGTTTCAAGATGGTTTCGCACCACTCTACCGTCTCATCTTCGAGGCGGTCAAAGGGGACAACCTTATTGACCATACCCATCTGCTCGGCCTCTTGCGCCGTGTATTGCCGACACAAAAACCATATCTCGCGTGCCTTCTTTTGCCCTACGATACGAGCCAGATATGACGAACCGAAACCGCCGTCGAAGCTGCCCACCTTAGGACCGGTCTGGCCGAAACGGGCATTCTCCGACGCGATGGTAAGGTCGCACACCACTTGCAACACATTACCGCCGCCGATGGCATACCCATTGACCATGGCGATAACCGGTTTGGGAATAGAACGGATGGCCTTATGCAAATCGAGGACATTGAGACGAGGCACACCGTCGTCGCCGATGTAGCCGCCCAACCCTTTGACACGCTGGTCGCCACCCGAACAAAAAGCCTTGTCGCCTGCCCCGGTAAAAACGATGACTCCTATATCGCTGCGCTCGCGACATATCGACATGGCATCGAGCATCTCGAAATTGGTTTGCGGTCGGAACGCATTATACACTTCGGGGCGATTTATCGTAATCTTAGCAATACCGCCATATTGCTGAAAAAGAATATCTTCGTACTCTTTTATCGTTTTCCATTCTCTTGTAGCCATAGAAAATATATTTTATAAGAACTCAAAAGTACAAAATAATTATTCATATATACCATTCATATAATCCTGCTTATACTGCAAAAGGGTTTTTCCCGTATGCTGTTTGAAAAAACGCATCAAGTGGCTGGGATCTGAAAAACGGAAGTCGTCGGCAAGCTGAGATATGTTATTGTCTGAGAAAAGAAGCTCGTTTTTCAAATCTTCCAACAAGCGTTGCTTCATCAGATGGGATGCCGATACGCCAAATTGCGACTTCACGGCATCATTGAGTGTCACACGGCTTATTCCCAGCATGCGGGCATACTCCTCTACTCTTTGTACATCGCGGACATGCCGCTCCAACAACTCTTTGAACCGAAACGCATAATTATTTCGCGCTATATCTACCGGCAGGTTATAGAAACGGGCATAATTGCGATTCATAAGGAGCAACAGATAGTAAAGCAAAGAGACAATTATATTGTAACTATCTGCCGATGGATGCTGCAACTCCTGTTTTATAAGGCCGAGCAGCCTGTTATAAACAGATTGTTCTTCCTGCGATGCAATCAGTGTAGGCAACGTATCGGTCTGATAGCAATAAAGCAACCGATATACAAAAAATTTATCCGCAAGGAATGTGCGCATAAAGTCTTCCCTGAATATAAGGAAATTATATTGCATCTGCGACTCGTCTACATGCCACTCTTGTTGTTGATGCGGTGAGAGCAACAGGATTATGTTATCCTGTAACGGTATCTTACGAAAATTCAATAGCAGGAAGCCATTGGCCTTATGGATAAAATAGAAATTGAAAAAATCGGTCTTGAATCTTTTATGCTCGGTGAGAACGCCGCATACATCACTGCTACTACCCGTGTTGATGTAAAAATTCACGCCGCACCGTGTTTTGCTGAACGGCACACTTATGATATCATCCAGATTCTTCATTCTATCCATTTCCATGATTTTTACAATCACAAAGATATATATCATTTATCAAAATGGCATATATCACCGCATTTATGGCATAGCAGCTCTTATTTATTCTTTTGAATTTTGCCACGGGAATAATATACGGCAACAAACAAAACATCTCTATGAGTATCTGTATAAAGTCACTGATAAAAAACCTCAATATCGTGATAGGTTGCACGATAGGATGCAGCTATTGCTATGCCAGAAACAACTGTCGTCGGTTCCACATGACGGACGACTTCGCTGACCCTGCATATATGGCGAGGAAACTGCGCATTATGAGCAATCGCAACCCTCATATATATTTCCTCACGGGTATGAGCGATTTCTCAGACTGGAAGCATGCATGGCGGGAAGAGATATTCAACCAGGTCGCCGACAATCCCCAACACGCCTACATCCTTTTAACGAAACGGCCGGAAAAAATCTCATTTCAAACCAATGACAACAATGTCTGGATGGGTGTCACCATCACCTGCGATAGAGAAAAGAAACGATTAGACGACTTGCGAAGAAATATCAAGGCCAAACACTACCATGTCACGTTTGAACCTCTTTTCAACGATATCGGCAACATCGACTTCGAGAAAATAGAATGGGTTGTCATCGGTACCGAGACCGGGAAACGAAAAGGCAAAGTCGAAGCCCGCCCCGAGTGGGTACTGCATATCGCCGAGCAAGCCAAGGCCCATCGGATACCTGTATTCATGAAGGAAGATTTATTGCCTGTCATGGGCGAAGATAGAATGATTCAAGAATTTCCGGAACAATTCATACAAAAAACATGGAGAGAGAAATCATCAAAGAAATAAATGTAAATAGCATCATGACACGGTCGACACTCCCTGTCGGAGGCTATTCTGTCAACCCTTACGTAGGATGCCCGCATGCCTGCCGGTACTGCTATGCTTCGTTTATGAAACGATTTACCGGCCACACCGAGCCCTGGGGCTCATTTCTCGATATAAAGAGCTGGGAGCCCATAAAGAATCCCCATCTGTACGATGGGAAAAGGGTCGTTATAGGCTCTGTCACCGACGGATATAATCCATACGAGAAATATTTCCGCCGTACGCGCAAAGTTCTCGAAGAGCTTCAAGGGAGCAGCGCCGAAATAATGATATGTACAAAATCCGATTTGGTATTGCGCGACATCGAGCTGTTAAAAAAATTTCCCAAAGCCACCGTTTCATGGTCTATCAATACCCTTGACGAGAATTTCCGCACCGACATGGACAAAGCCTCAACTATCGCATCCCGCATCGAAGCCATGCGACAAGTGTATGAAAGCGGAATCAGAACCGTTTGCTTCATATCCCCCATTTTCCCGGGTATCACAGATGTAAAGGCCATTATAGAACAGGTAAAAGATTTTTGCGACCTGGTATGGCTGGAAAATCTAAATTTGCGGGGAGGGTTCAAACACAATATAATGGAATACATCGGCAAGGCATATCCGGCGCTGCTCCCTCTTTACGAAGAGATATACGACAGAAAACGTACCGGTTATTGGCAAGCATTAGAACAAGACATCCAACAATACGCCTTGCAGCATGGCTATCCATACCGCATAAACGACTTGCCATACGGCCGCTCAGAGAGAGGGAAACCCGTCATAGTCAACTACTTTTATCACGAAAAAATACGACGCCACAAATAATGCCGCCGCATTACACAGGCTTGTGTCGCAGAGGTGTATTTTTAACAATTGTAATTTTTTTGTTTATTGGTTTGTTATTACAATTTTTCTACATTTGCAATAAGCAAACAACTTAACTAATCTCTGAGAAACATGCTTACAATCGACCGAATACACCATGCCGCCGACGTATTGAAGAGCGTGGTAAGGCGCACCGACATGATACGCGCCAACCTTATCAACCCCGAAAGCGAAGTTTACTTAAAGACCGAAAACCTGCAAGTGACTGGCTCCTTCAAGGTAAGAGGCGCATACTACAAAATATCACAACTCAACGACGAGGAGAAGGCCCGCGGCGTGATTGCCTGCTCGGCAGGAAACCATGCGCAAGGCGTAGCCCTCGGAGCCACCAAAAACGGCATTAAATCGCTGATATGCCTGCCGGCAGGAGCTCCCATATCGAAGATAGAAGCTACCAAGCGCCTCGGTGCAGAGGTGTGCCTGGTAAACGGCGTATATGACGATGCCTACAACAAAGCCGTAGAGTTGCAGCACGAACACGGGTACACGTTTGTCCACCCCTTCGATGACGAGTTCGTGATTGCCGGACAAGGCACCATAGCCCTCGAAATGCTGGAACAGCTGCCCGACCTCGAAGCCGTTATCGTACCGGTAGGCGGCGGCGGTCTCATCTCGGGCGTTGCCTTCACCCTGAAAACGCTCCGACCCGACATCAAAGTATATGGCGTACAAGCAGCCGGAGCGCCCAGCATGTACCAATCTCTCATTGACCACCGCATCGTACGTCTCCCTTCGGTATCGACCATCGCCGACGGTATCGCTGTAAAAGAACCGGGTACGCACACATTTGATTATTGCAGCCGCTTTGTCGATGAAATTGCAACCATTACCGACGACGAAATTTCGGCCGCCATCCTTGCCCTGATAGAGCAGCACAAACTCATCGCCGAGGGTGCCGGCGCGATAGCCGTAGCAGCAGCCATGTTCAACAAGCTGCCCATACAAGGCAAGAAGACCGTATGTCTCGTATCGGGCGGTAACATCGATGTTACCATCTTGGCTCGCGTCGTCAAACGAGGACTTATCATGAACGGACGCACCTGCAACCTTACCGTCGAGCTCTCCGACAAACCGGGACAACTTCTCGGCATACTCGGCATCGTAGCCGAACAAGGCGCCAATGTCATCTCTATCAACCACGAACGGTCGGGGCTCAACATCGACCTACGCGGTTGCTACGTACACCTGCAATTGGAGACCCGCAACAACGAGCACATCGCCCACATCATGCAAGCCCTCACGGATAAAGGGTATAAATTGGTATAACGACAACTGTCATAAGGCATAAAACCACCGGGCTGCAAGTGGTGCTTCTCCCACCCCTTTGCAGCCCGCGCTATAAAAATAAGAGGTGAGATTATCCAGAAGAGTCAGTAATATGTTATAAATCAAAGAAATAAAAGCAGCAATATATGTATCAGAAATTCATTATTACCCAAAATGGCATACTAAGGTTCGGGTGCGTATATCTACATAGAGACTTGCTGACCTCCGGCGAACAATGCCCCTATGGTGGCGGATTATGGAAGCTGGACGAAAGTCGTGGAGCCATTCTATTATACGGGAGTTCATTCGACTTCGGCTATCCGGAGCTTAGCCAAATCAAAAGTGTCGAGTGGGATGGTGTCGGGGGCAAACCTATGCCCCTGTTCTTCTTGCCCTACTGGCCGAAAGAAGACCTCCTCATACCGATTTATACAGATTTTTAAGACCACCGTGCAACGAAAGGTCATACAGATAAATACCGTACTCAGATAAAACGCATCGGGTAGCAAAACTCTGAAATCAGAAGACAAACGATAATGGACAAAAAAGCATACGCGCAAGCCAACAAGGAGTGGCTCATACAAAAATCGAAAGAAGATGGGGTAAAGGCATTACCCAAAGGCATCTATTATAAAGTTTTATCGGAAGGGAAAGCCGACGGCCGACATCCGAACCTGCGCAGTATCATCACCGCCCACTACACAGGACGAACGATTGACGGCAAACAGTTCGACAGCAGCCTCGGCGGCACACCGTTGGCCATCCGCCTATGCGACCTTATAGACGGATGGATTATTGCCATGCAACAGATGTGCGTGGGCGACAAATGGGAAATCTATATTCCGGCCGAAATGGGATACGGCAAATTTTCGCAGCCGGGCATACCGGGCAATTCCACACTCATATTCGAAATAGAACTATTAGGTATAGCATAAGATGGAAAGACGTGTATTCGTAACAGGCGGAGCGCATGGCATAGGAAAAAGCATTGTAGAGGCGTTCTGCAAAACAGGCGACCGCGTAGCCTTTTGCGACATCGATGTGGCGCGGGGCAAAACCTTGCATGATGCAACAGGAGCCATATTCTACCCGGCAGATGTTGCCGACCCGAAACAGCTGGAACATTGCCTGCAAACAATCGTAGAAGAATGGGGCGACATCGACGTCATGGTCAACAACGCAGGAATAAGCGTGTTTAAGCCCATCACTGAAATAGAGTTGGAAGAGTTTGACCGGATTATCAACACCAACCTCCGTTCGGCATTTATTACCTCCCGTTTTTTAGCCCGACACCGGCAACGGAACGGGAATACGTCATACGGGCGCATTGTCAACCTCTGCTCCACCCGCTACCTGATGAGCGAAGCCGGGACAGAAGGTTATAGCGCATCGAAAGGCGGCATCTATGCTCTGACCCACGCTCTTGCCATCTCGCTGGCGCCACTCCACATCACGGTCAACGCCGTAGCACCGGGGTGGATTCATGTCAACGAAGAAGAACATCTGCGCCCCATCGACCACGCATTTCACCCCAGCGGTCGGGTTGGAACGCCCGAAGATATTGCCCGCACCGTCATATTTCTCTGCGACCCTGCAAACGACTTCGTCAACGGGCAGACTATCACGGTAGATGGCGGTGTAACCCGGAAAATGATTTATCCGGAATAAACATCTTTTCCAAAGAAGGAGGACGAATAACTATTCGTCACAGGCTCTGCAATAGAAGTACTTTTTGAAAGAATCTATCCAAATGAACAGAAAACAGGGAGAAACAGGAAGATAGAACAAAAAACAAAGATTTTCTTGTTGTTTTATCAAAATTTTTTCTTACATTTGTATTATACACAAATATAGGAAGCTGTTGGAGGTTGCCTCTTTGAATACTTCGGTTTCGGAAAGAGCTCCTTTCACTTTTATATATATCGTAGCATATATCCGCCCTACAATATAGGCAGCGTTAGTGGCAAGATATAGCTTAATAAGTTGTCTGCGGCATAGCATTATATGTAGAATAACGATTCAGTAAGAATGGCATACAAAACACACAATCAACTAATTATTCACCATTAAAAATCTAAAACTATGACAGGTTTCGATTATTTCAAGAATTTTCTTTTAGAAGAGGGGTTTCGGTTTACAGAAGAGGAAAATTATATCTCTTTTAAATTTGAAGGTACAATGTATTTTGCTTTCAAAGCAAACTCTAAGTTCTTGCAAATTGTCTTGATTTGCAATACGGAAAGATTTGATAAATATAAAGTCTTAGAGACATGCAACGAATTGAACCGCGACAAATTTGTAGTGAAATTTACTCAGAACGAAAATACTGTATGGTGCAGCTACGAATTTATCCCTTCGGAACATACAATAGCCGAAGATTATGAAATAGCCTTAGGGCTTTTGAATAAGACTTCGGATGAGCTATTTACCCGACTTGCCCAATGATACTTTTCGAGATAATAGGAAAATAGCTTACCACAAACTACAATGTATTTTACTAATAATGTATGAATTATGAAGACCATAGATTTAGTTAAGGAATATCTTGCATCGGAAGGATTCAGGTACGAACAAGACGAGTACGGCAATGTCCATTTCTCTTATAAAGGGTTCAACTTATTTTGCGTAAATGACGAAAAAGACAGTTCGTATTTACAAATCATGATACCCAATGTATACGACGTACAAGGGAACCGCATGAAAGGTCTTGAAGTCGCAAACCAAATAACACGCGACACCAAGATATTGAAGGCTATCCTCCTCGAAGACAGGCTCTGGTTATCGATTGAGTTGCTATTGGACTCTACACCTAATATAAGCGATTTTTTCCCTCGTTGCGTAGAGTTACTATGCAAATATGTATATGTAGTACAAGAGAGCCTCAATAAATAGTATAAATTATATAAAATAGGAATGGGGGTGTATCTTTATCGATGATACACCCCCATTCTCTTGTATTTTTTATAATTCTATCCGATTACAATCATTTATTTGCGGCCGAACCAACGGCGTTTTTTATGATTGTTATCTTCGCCATATCCATAACTTCCATACGTCGACGTACCATAGCTGTAACCATACTTACGATAGGAGTATGTATGACTCGTGATATTAACATCATTGATACAGAGGTAAAGAGAATTGAGCTTGTTGTTAACGGCAAGCGGATTCAAAGCCTTGATGTGATTGCGCGAGGTATAAGCGGCACGTGTTACGAAGAGTGTCACATCTACAACCCGGTTGATAAGGAACGAATCGGAAACCATACATACCGGCGCAGAATCTATGATGATATAATCATAGCGATTGCGCAACTCGGCGAAGAGCTTATCGAGATTGGGATTGAGCAACAACTCATTGGGATTGGGCGGTATGGGGCCTCCCGACAGGATGTCGAGTGTATCTACCTTACCCGAGTGTTGTATCAGCTCGTCGATGTCGGTTATCTGCCCCGACAGATAGTTGGTAACACCTTTTTTATTGGGCAAGTCGAAGTGGTATGCGATACGCGGACGACGTATGTCAAGACCGACCAACAGCACCTTCTTTCCTGTCAAAGCAAAAGAGACGGCAAGGTTTGACGAAACGAAAGTTTTACCCTCTTTCGATACCGACGAGGTGACAAGCACCACTTTTTTGTCGGGTGAACTGAAACAGAATTGCAGATTGTTTCGTAACAAACGGAACAATTCGGCAATAGCATCGTTGCTCTTCTCTTTCACAACAAAGAAATCGTTACTCCCGTTATGAGGCAATTCGGCCAACACCGGAATATGTGTAAGTCGTTCCAACTCTACCTTGTCTTGGAATGCCGGGAACATGAGGCGTTTGAGGAAGATAATACAACCGGGTATAAGCAATGCTATGATAAATGCCCCGAAGAATATTTTCATCTTCTGCGGCGCTACGATTCCGGCACTCGACGGCTCGTCTATCATGCGGGCATCGCCTACGGCCAAAGTTTGGGTAAGGGCATTTTCCTCGCGTTTCTCGAGCAAGAATACAAAAAGGTTCTCTTTGATACGTTGCTGACGCATAATGTCGGTAAGCTCACGTTCATATTGCGGCACATTGCGTATCTTCTCTTCTATCTCAGTATCTTGCCGTTGTATATCTTTCTTACGCAACTCTATGCCGCGACGGGTCGATGCTACACCTTGCAACACATTGGAACGCAGAGCTCTGATATTCTGTGTATATTCTTGTACAACGGGGTTGTTTTCGCTCGAAGTGCTGAGCAGACGCTCACGCTCGGCAATAGCC
Source organism: uncultured Barnesiella sp. (assembly GCA_944321085.1). Lineage (GTDB taxonomy): Bacteria > Bacteroidota > Bacteroidia > Bacteroidales > Barnesiellaceae_A > Barnesiella_A. Next base: position 92,126 of record CALUJY010000008.1, on the reverse strand, counting down.
TTGTTATAGTCGCCGATAACAGCACGAAGACCGTCGTCAGTAATACCGAGAGCGGGGATGGGAGAAAAGATATTGTCGCTCTCACCCAAGAAAGTCTCTACATACTCTACCAAGCTGAGTTGCACATCGAGCTCGCTGCGCTCCTTATCGGCCTCGCCCGTTTGTTGCAGATAGAGTTGCGCCTCAGACGATATGTCTGTGAGGCCGCGTTGCGTACGATATTGCTCTACCTCTTCTTCTACCGAAGAAAGTTCTTTTTGTATAGCTACAAGACGTTTGTTGATGAATGCCTCGGTATTATTTGCCGCACGGTTCTTCTCGGCGATACCGTCTTCGTTATAGTAGTAAACCACGCGGTTGATAATATCGATACCCATCTGCTGTATAGGGGTGTTGTACGAAATGTCGAGCAAGAGCGTATTTTTGTCGAACTGTGATATTTTCAGCCCCGAAGCTATCGACTTTGCCACGTCATTCGGATTGCGTACCGTCACATACAGCTCGTTCTGTATCGAATCGTACCCCATGACGTGTTCTATGATAAATGTTCCTACGGCCGGCACGTATGCTGCATAGGGATATTCTTTCGTAGTAAACTCGGCCTTCTTTTTCTCCTTTTCGAAAGTATAGTCGGCAGTGATATGGAATGTTCCATCGGCAGTAGCCGGTTTTATGGTAAACTTCACAGCCGTCTGCATCTGCTCTATGTTGGTAGCAGAGTCGGGACGTATCACAAAGGGAGTATTGTTATACAACGGCTGGTTGCGCATTTTACCCTTCATGTTATACGAAGCATAAAGGTCGAGGTCGTCTACCACCTTCTTGACGATGGTACGCGAACGCATTACCTCTATCTCATTGAAGATATTATCTACACCCGATGTAATACCGAGACTTTGAGTCAAGACGTCGCTTTCGGTCTTAGACCATTTATCTACCATCAGCACCAATGCCTTGACATTATATATAGGTACCGAACGCATCGTATAGTACACGGCAAAGCCCAGTACCACAACAAGACTCAATAAGAACCATTTCCAATGCGAAAGGCATTCCAAAAGAAACAAAGTAAAATCAAACCCACTGTTTTCTTCCTGCTCGTTCCCTTGTTGCAGATTGAAATTATTGTTTTCCATGTTATTATTTTGTGAAATTCAAAATTGTCATTATTAAAGAAGCTACCGACAATGCCGAGCCTATAATACTGATAGCCAACGAGGCAGTAGGAGGCACTACTGTAGAAGAACGCGCCTTCGACACGTTGGGTTCTACATAGAGTACGTCGTTCTGCTGCAAATAGAAGTAAGGCGACAGTATGAGGTCTTTGTCGGTAAGATCAAGGCGAGCAGTTGTGCGCGAACCGTCGGCATTGACACGCACCAAAAGTACATTGTCGCGCCGTCCGGTTATATTCAAATCGCCGGCCAAGGCTATCGCTTCCAAAACGTTGATGCGCTCATTAGGCACAACAAACGAGCCGGGCTTCGCTACATCGCCCGTAACCGAAATGCGGAAATTCTCGAAACGTACCGTCACCGCAGGCACTTCATGAATATACTTGGGATATATCTCATCGCGAATATAATTCTCCAACTCCGATTTGGTCATTCCCTGCACATAGATACGCCCCAAAACCGGCATGTCTATGTAACCCGAGTTGTCGACGAGATAAAAATTCAGCTCATCGGAGTTCAGGGAACCCGACGATTTGGTAATATCTACAACCCGACGGTTGAAGGGTTGCACCGACACACGGTCGGTAGCCATTACTGTTATATCAAGCAAGTCACCGGGCATCAATATCTGCTCGGGAACGTATGTAGTCTTAGTTAAAACATCGGCAGGTATTTCATCCACATTTTGCAAATAAGGAACTTGCTTGGCCGATTGGCACGAAGCAAGCAAAAGCAAAACCGACGATAATATCAAGATTTTTTTCATTATTTCAAAACAATTTAGGCGTTGCAAATTTAGTACTTTTTTTCATTGGTCACAAAGAATATCACATATTTTCGAAGCGCTTTATCAAAGCTCGATATAAGGCTACGACTCAACAATACAGAATAACACTTTAACATGCCAAAAAGTTGTCGTTTGCAATATTTTGTGTAAGTTTGCGCCGTTTTATAAAATTGCACCGGCAATTATCGCATCGAGCATGGATACTATCAAGCATATTTTCCGTATCGGACGTGGGCCATCGAGTAGCCACACTATGGCGCCGCGCCGCGCTGCCCAACGTTTTTTGCAGCGCACCCCGGGTGCTGCCCGTTATGAAGTAACGCTATACGGCAGCCTTGCAGCCACAGGTAAAGGGCACCTCACCGATGTCGCCATCAACGACGTATTGATGAAAAACGCCCCTACCGACATCGTATGGAAACCGCAGGAATTCTTACCCGAACATCCCAACGGTATGAAATTCGACGCTTACGACAACCAAGGTTCGCTTATACTCTCATGGACAACTTACAGCACCGGAGGCGGCGCACTGAGCGACGACCCCATGAGTGCGACTCCCATCTACGACAAAACGACCATACATGAAATATTGGACTGGTGCAAAATGATGGGATACAGTTTCTGGGAATATGTAGAGCAATGCGAAGGGCACATCATTTGGGACTATCTTTCGGAGATATGGAAATCAATGCAAGAAGAAATCTTACGAGGGCTCGACACCGAAGGTCTCTTACCGGGAGGCTTAGGAGTACGACGCAAAGCAGGCGACTACCTTATCCACGCCCACAACTCGGCAGGAGCGTTGCAAAGCAGCGGTTTCATCTACGCATACGCCCTTGCTGCCATCGAAGAGAATGCAGCCGGCGGCATCATTGTGACAGCCCCCACCTGCGGTTCTTGCGGCGTGTTGCCGGCCGTATTATATTATATGAAAGAGCATGCCGGCATACCCGATTCCCGCATCATTCGCGCCTTAGCCACGGCAGGATTATTTGGCAACGTAGTCAAGGAAAACGCCTCCATTTCGGGCGCACAAGTAGGATGCCAAGGAGAGATAGGTGTAGCCTGCGCCATGGCAGCCGCGGCAGCATGCCAACTATCGGGAGGCTCCACCTCGCAAATAGAATATGCAGCCGAAATGGCTCTCGAACACCACTTGGGTCTCACATGCGACCCCGTATGCGGACTTGTACAGATACCCTGCATAGAACGCAACGCCTTTGCCGCCACACGCGCTTACGACGCAAGCACCTACTCGATGTTCTCCGACGGGCGACATCGCCTGCCGTTCGACAACGTAGTGCGTGCCATGCGTGAGACGGGGCACGACCTCCCCAGCCTTTACAAAGAGACCTCGGAGGGCGGACTTGCCAAGACGTTCAATGCTCCACAAAATTAGCCGACCTATCTACAAATAGATACGATTTGAAGAAAATCGGTTTTTTTACGCCCGATATGACTAATTGTCTGAAAATTTTATTATTTTTGCCCTCACAAGCACCCGACAAAAGCATCTGCCCAAGGCCTTCTTCTCTATGAGCAGCCATGCCTGCCCTACTCCGTACAGAAGGTATGCAGCCTGCCTTTTCGGGATATATAAATCATGTATAACACCACCTAATAAAAGACTGATAGTTATGAAAAAGTTTATGATTGCCGCTGCGGCATTATTCTTTGCTTTCACATCTTTTGCAGAGCTCCCCTCTGTTCAACTGAAAGATATTGACGGCAAACGCGTTGACACATCCAAACTCAACAACGACGGCAAGCCTTACATCATCAGCTTCTTCGCCACTTGGTGCAAACCTTGTCTGCGCGAATTGGATGCCATTCGCGACGTATATCCCGACTGGCAAGACGAAACAGGCGTCAAACTTATCGCAGTGTCGATAGATAAGGCACAAGACGAGTCGAAAGTCAAACCGCTGGTCAACAGCAAAAACTATGAATACGAAGTATTACTCGACCCCAACGGCGACTTCAAACGCGCCATGGGCGTCAATCTTGTACCCACAGTATTTGTTATCGACGGCAATAACAACATTATAGAGACACGTACACAATATACCGAAGGGTCTGAAAGCCACCTCATCGAGGTTGTTCGCAATGCAATCGCCAAGAAAAGCAAATAACAACCGATGAAACGTCACATAACACTTGTTACAGCCATCGTACTGACCGCCATTGGCACATCGTATGCCGTAGATTTGGGTGAAGCCTCTATCACAGGAAATATCCAAAGCGACATGCTCGTCCCCCAACAAGACGACGCCATAGGCACTGAAAATACCGGCGTTTTCAATACCAATACCTACCTGACGCTGAACGCATTCAGCAAATACATCTCGGCAGGTTTGCGTGTAGAATTTCTGGAATATCCCCTCCCCGGCTTCGAGCAAGACTTCAAGGGGTGGGGTTTGCCGCATTTCTACGCCACCGGCAATATCGCCAAGACGGAAATTACGGGAGGTACGTTCTACGAACAATTCGGCAGCGGCTTCATCCTATATGGCTATGAAGAGCGGTCGTTAGGTGTCGACAACTCCATCTTAGGAGGCCGTGTCGTCACCTCCATCATCCCGGGCGCACGCATCAAGGTGTTGGGAGGTGTGCAGCGCGATTATTGGGAATGGACCAATGCCGCCATCTACGGTGGCGACCTCGAACTTACATTCGAAGATTGGATAAAGCCCATGAACGAGCACAACACCCGGTTGATGTTGGGACTCTCCTATGTATCGCGACACGAAGGCGACGAGGATATTTATGCCGCTCCCGGATATCGGCTCAATCTGCCGCAGAACGTAGGTGCTTTCGATGCGCGCATCAAGTTCGGCAAAGGAGGCTTCGACCTGCTTGCCGAGTATGCCTACAAAGCCAATGACCCCTCAGCAAGCAACGGCTACATATACCGTCCCGGACAAGTTGCCATGCTCTCGGCATCCTATTCGCAACGCGGTATGAGCCTTTTGCTGCAAGCCAAACGCAGCGATAACTTTGCGTTCCGTACCGAGCGTTCGGCCGATCCTAAATCATCGGCATGCTATATCAACTACCTGCCGGCTTTCACATACCAGCACACCTATGCCCTTGCAGCCCTCTATCCCTATGCCACACAGATGATGGGTGAATGGGCTTTCCAAGGCGAATTCCGCTACACCTTCAAGCGCAAGACCGCGCTGGGCGGACGTTACGGCACCGACCTTATTTTGAGAGGGTCTCTCATCTACGACATTGAACGCAACATGGTAGAGCCCACGCTCGCCAATGCCACCGTAGGCAAATACGGCGCCATGGGTAGCGACGGCTACACCTCGCCTTTCTTCGGAATGGGAGGTTTGCTCTACGCCGAAGCCGGATTAGAGATAAACAAGAAGTTTACCAAAGACTTCAAGCTCAATGCCATGTACATGTTCCAAAAGTACAATAAGAGTGTCATCGAAGGCGAAGGCGGTATGATCAACTCGCACATCATCGTACTCGACGGCAAGTATCAGATAAGCCGCAAAGTCACCGCCCGTGTAGAGTTGCAATACCTGCACACCAAGCAAGACCAAGGCGATTGGGTATACGGACTTGCCGAAGTATCGGTACTTCCCTACCTGATGTTTACCGTATCCGACATGTGGAATACCGGCAGCACCAACTTGCACTATTACCAAGCCCTTGTTACCGGCACCTACAAGTCACACCGCCTGCAAGCAGGCTACGTACGCACCCGCGCCGGATATAACTGTGCCGGTGGCGTATGCCGCTACATCCCGGCTACACGAGGTGTTCAAATCTCATACTCTTACAACTTCTGACACGAATGAAACGCATACCACTATATATCATTGCAACCACATTATTCGCAGGTATCTTCACGGCTTGCGATGTGATAGGCGAAAACGACCGTTACATCATGGAAACGACCCCCGAGCCTCCCACAACGGCCGTAAAACGTGTGCTTATCGAAGAATTTACCGGACGGAAATGTCCCAACTGCCCAACGGGCGCACAAACCATTGCCGATATACAAGCCTACTACGAAGGGCGCGTGATTGCCGTTGCCATCCATGCCGGCATGTATGCCATGCCTACGGGAAGTGCATTCAGCGATATGGACTTTCGTACCGAAGCCGGAAATACCTATAACGAGACTTACTCTCCCCAAGGCTACCCGGCTGCCATGGTCGACCGCAAGACCTTCGACGGCGTTGTAGCCTCTACCATACGCGACAAGTGGATGACATCGGTCATCGCCGAATTGGCCGAAGAGCCTATCATGGAGATAATCCCGACGTGCAGCTACGATGAAACATCGCGCACAGCCACCATCACTACCACGATAGAGGCCTTACAAAATATGCCCGCTAATCTCAATTTGCAAATCTATCTCACCGAGAGCGGCATTGTAGCAGCACAAATGAACGGTAGCGAACTCATTTACGACTATGTACACAACCACGTGTTACGCACTGCCGTCAATGGCACATGGGGCGAGAGCCTTACTTCGCTGCCGCAAGGCGAAACAACAACCTACTCCCACACCGTTACACTTCCTGCCGAGTGGAACGCCGACAACTGCCACATCGTAGCTTTTGCCTGCGAAGGTAGCGGCAACCGCGTCGTTCTGCAATGCAACGAATGCCCGGTAATACCCGACCAAACATTAGAATAAATACCCACCCCTAATAAAAGAAAGGATACAATATGAAGAGAACATTACTTTTGGCATCGATTGCCCTTTGCGCCATAGGATACATGCAAGCGCAATCGGTGCGTTTCGTACAAAACGGCGAAATTATTGAAAACGACGCCAACATAAGGCTGTATGAATATGACGAAATAATGGGACAAATGGAATGGGCGCCTACCTTGCGCAACATGACCGACCACGATGTAAACATTGTCATACAAACCAGCGTCATCTCCAATGAAGACAACAGCTTTTTAGCCCTCTGCGTAGGAGGCTCTTGCTACGCACCCTCCGCAACAGAAACCAGCGTAATCACTGTGCCGGCAGGTGGTGAAACAACCGACTTCCACACACAATTCATACCTAATGGTGAAACATCGAAAGCCATTGCATACTACATCTTAATGAATGTCGATGATGAAGAAGGCACTGACTATCAAGCCGTAACCGTAACATACGACTACCCGGCATACCTTGCCAGCGAAACGCTTACCTCTGCCTTGAAACAATTCACCGTAATACAAAGCGGCAACAACCTCGTATGCCGTTACAGCTTCGACAAAGAGGCTTCGCGCCAAGTTGTCATCAGCAATATGGTAGGCGCACAAGTAGCCAGCTTTACATTAGACAACACTTCGGGCGAAAAATGGGTATCGGCACAACTGCCGAAAGGCATTTACATCTACACCCTTGTAGAAAACGGCCGCAACCTAAAATCACACAAAATCATCATCCGCTAATATACAACTATTATGAAAAAAAGACTATTACCCCTTGCCGGTTTGCTACTGTGCGGCATGTCGGCACTCAATGCCCAAACAGCCTATGAGTGTGATTTCTCCAACGGTTTGGAAGGTTTCACCACATACGACATCGACGGCAGAACCCCTAATAGTGCAGCCCAACAATATGGCTTCGCTCCGGGCATAGCATGGCAGGTAATGCAAGTCGACCGAAACCCTGCGGCCGTCAGCAACTCGTCGTACACGCCCATAGGCCTTGCCGAAGACTGGCTCATTACACCCGCCATTGTCGTAGGAGAGGGACAAACATTAACTTTCAAGTCGCAAACAGTATCTCTCAGCACCAAAACCAAAATAGGTAAGCTGGATGTACTCGTCTCCACCACGGGTGTCGAAACCACAGACTTTACAAACGTATTGGAAGAAAATCTGTCTATCCGTTCAGATCTTGCCAAATACAGCTATGATTTGAGCGCCTTTGCCGGACAAACAATATACATTGCTTTTGTCAATGTATCGATGGCCAAAGACTTCCTTATCATAGACGATATCTTTGTAGGCATACCGCCGATAGCCAAAATGTCTCTCAGCTACAAACGTCTGCAAGAGGATGCTTCTACCGGACAACGCATTACCGGTACAGTGACAGCTGGTGGTGCCACCACCATTACCGAATACACGGCAACTCTCACCTGCGGCGACTTCACCACCTCGCGTACCTATGAAGGCCTCAATGTAGAGCCTAACGCCACACATTCATTTACCTTCAACCAATCACTGCCGGCTCCCACCCCCGGAGAACCGCAGAACTTCACCGTATCGATAACCATTAATCAAGGAGAGACAATACAAGAAGAAGGATGTATCCTCTCACAAGCATACCAGCCTACCAAGCGTATTGTAGGTGAAGAGGCTACCGGTGCATGGTGTGGATTCTGCCCCCGTGGACACTATTACATGGAGCAAATGGAGGAGACATATCCCGAAACATTCATAGGTATTGCCGTTCACGTCGGTGACATTATGCACACAGAGCAATCAAATGCATATGCATCACTGATACAAAGCTACTCTGGAGGCTCTGCACCCTTTGCTCTTGCCATGCGTAAGACCCAAAACGGAGACCCCTCGGATTTACCCCGCTTCTATCAAACCTATATCAATGATGCAGCATGGGCCGACGTATCGATTTATGCCGAATGGGCTGATGAAAACAAGACAAAATTGTTTACGCAAACCTCTACAACGTTTGCCACGACAGGTAGTGACATCGGCATGCAATTGGCATTGGTTATCATCGAAAATGATGTTAACAAACCCGGCGACAGCAATTACAATCAATCGAACTACTACTCAGGTGGCGGATATGGTCCGATGGGAGGATATGAAAACATGCCCAGCTCCATACCGGCTGCTGATATGTTCTACCAAGAGGTAGCCCGTGCCATATACGACGACCCCAGCACAGGCATAAAAGGCAGCATTCCTGATGACGTACAACGCGATGTAACTTATAAATATAATCGTGAGCTCGAACTGCCTACCGACGTATTGGTACCCGACAACTGTCAAGTAATTGCGTTGCTTATAGATTTGGAGAGCGGATATATTGTCAATGCAGCACAATGCGACATTTCGCCCTGCAACTCAGCTGTAACAGCTACCAAAGGCGACGCTATTGCCAGCCGCGCATATAGAACAGGCGACGGTATCCGCGTAGAAGCCGACATACCTGCTGCTGCCACTACAAATGTAGAGGTATATGCTATGGATGGAACACTCGTATACAAGGCTGCTCCCCGCATGGCACAAGGCCTCACCACGATAGACTGTCCCGTGAAAGGCCGCGGTGCATACATTGTACGTGTAACAGCCGATGGTAATGTACAAACCCACAAAGTAATCCTGTAAAACAGGGATGCACATCCCTGCCTGACATAAACAAGGGGCTGCGGCGAAATATTGATTTCGTCGCAGCCCTACGGTGTATAAATGAGTAAAATGAATATTCGTATATGAAAAAACAACTGTTGCAAATCTCCCTGCTGGCTCTTGCGGCATTCTCTCTCGGCAGCCCGTTACAGGCGCAAATCGTTGACCCCATTAAATGGGAAACGGAGCTGAAAATGGTGTCGGAGCACGAGGCAGAAATCGTTTTCAATGCCACAATAGATGCCGGATGGCATCTCTATTCGACCGATATTCCCGACGGAGGCCCTACCCCGGCTACCATTACGATGGAGACTACCGAGGGGGTGGAACTGGACGGCGGACTGACACCTGCCAGCGAAATAACCCGCGAATTCGACTCGATGTTCGAGATGGAACTGACATACTTCGTAGATAAAGGCACTTTCGTGCAACGCATCACAATAGCCGATACCACACAATATCATGTGACCGGATATCTGGAATATGCCGCCTGCAACGACATGAACTGCCTTCCTCCTACACAAGTACCGTTTGACTTCGCCTCGGCCGTAGCCGCAAAAGAGACCGCCACGGCCGCTCCTGCAAGCAGCAATGTATCGGACAACACCGACAATACCGAGATAAATCCGCTGTGGCGTCCGGTCATAGACGAGCTCTCAACAGCCGGAGAGGAGAAGATTCCTACCGAGCAATCGTGGTGGTATATCCTGCTTGCCGGATTCGTAGGCGGATTAATCGCCCTCTTTACTCCATGTGTATGGCCCATCATCCCCATGACCGTAAGTTTCTTCCTGAAACGCGCGCAAGACAAAAAGAAGGGCATTCGCGATGCCATCACCTATGGTATTTCTATCATAGTGATATATGTCGCCTTAGGACTTATCATCACGCTCATCTTCGGAGCCAGCGCGCTCAATGCCTTATCGACCAACGCCATATTCAATATCTTCTTCTTCCTGATGCTGGTAGTATTTGCGGCCTCGTTCTTCGGAGCATTCGAGATAACACTTCCCGCATCGTGGAGCAACGCCGTAGATAGCAAAGCCGAGAAGACAAGCGGATTGCTCAGCATCTTCCTCATGGCATTTACCCTTACGCTGGTATCGTTCTCCTGCACAGGTCCCATCATAGGTTTCCTCTTGGTTGAGGTATCGACTACGGGCTCTATCTTGGCACCTGCATTGGGTATGTTGGGCTTCGCCATCGCTTTGGCACTGCCGTTTACGCTCTTTGCTCTCTTCCCGTCATGGTTGAAGTCGATGCCTCGCTCCGGCGGATGGATGAATTGCGTGAAGGTAGTACTTGGCTTCCTCGAACTCGCTTTCGCACTGAAATTCCTCTCCGTTGCCGACCTCGCTTATGGCTGGCATATCCTCGACCGCGAAACATTCATTGCTCTATGGATTATCATATTCGCACTATTGGGCTTGTACCTGTTGGGCAAGATAAAATTCCCGCATGACGACGATGACAATAAAGTAAGCGTACCGCGCTTCTTCCTCGCGCTCATTTCGCTTGCCTTTGCCGTCTACATGATTCCAGGTTTGTGGGGTGCCCCGCTCAAAGCTGTCAGCGCATTTGCACCGCCTATGAGTACGCAAGACTTCTCGCTCTACGAAGATGAGGTAGTAGCCGAATATGAAGACTATGACCAAGGTATGCAAGCAGCCTTGCAACAAGGCAAGCCCGTCATGGTCGACTTCACAGGCTATGGCTGTGTCAACTGTCGCAAGATGGAACTTGCCGTATGGAGCGACGAGAAAGTGCGCGACATTATGCGCGACGAATATGTACTCATATCGCTCTACGTCGACGACAAGACTCCTCTTGCCGTACCTATCACAGTAGTCGAGAACGGTACCGAACGTGTATTGAAGACCGTAGGCGACAAATGGAGCTATCTGCAACGGAGCAAATTCGGAGCCAACGCTCAACCCTTCTACGTATTATTGGATAACGAGGGATACCCCCTCACAGGCTCCTACTCGTTTAACGAAGATATAGATGCCTTTGTGGATTTCCTCAATGCCGGATTGGACAATTATAAGAAATAGCATTATCTATCAACTTCACAACGGGGCTGTGGCAACTTTTACGATTGTCACAGCCCCGCAAAGTATATTATATAGAACCTATGCCTACCGAAACGCACCCTCTCATCCCATTTCTTCCTTCCAATGCCCGACTGCTTATGCTGGGCAGCTTTCCGCCTCCCAAAACACGCTGGTGCATGGAGTTTTTCTATCCGAATTGGAACAACGATATGTGGCGAATATGGGGCTACCTCGCCACCGGCAACAAAGACCATTTTGTGATAGCGGGCGAAAAACGATTCGACAAAGAGAAGATAGAAAATTTCTGCCGCCGATATGGCATAGCCCTCTACGACACAGCACAAGAAGTAGTACGGCTGAAAGAGAACGCATCAGACCAATTCTTGCAAATAATAAATCCTACAAACATAGCCGACCTGCTGCAAAGAATGCCTCTCTGCAACACTATTGTCGTCACCGGACAGAAGGCCGCCGAAACGCTACAAGCCGCTACCGGATGTTCGCCGCTGACGGTAGGCGAATGTGTTACCGTCGGATATGCCGACAGAACACTCGCCGTATGGCGTATGCCTTCGTCGTCGCGCGCTTACCCTCGCTCGATAGAGTGGAAGGCTGCCTACTATAAAAAGATATGGGAGATACTGCTGTGACACGCTGCCGCAGAGATATTGCATAAATTGCAACTACAACTGCACAGCCTTTGAGCCCATAGCGGCATAAGAGATTATATCATACGGCAAAACCGACAGATGCAATACCGAACAACAACCTCGACATGCAATCAGTCATATCGGTAATCGGCCATTGGCACAAACTGTATATTACCTAAAACATATTAAATCGACACAGATAGAGAGCTGGTTCGAAATTTATTCATAACTTTGCAACCTGAAAAACAGCAAGCGTTACGCCATGGCATAACGTTATATTGCGCAGCGGCTGCCGACCTCACTACAAACGATACAAAACACAATTATGCAATCAATTCCTTTCATTCAGTGGTGCATAGACCACCTTAACTATTGGACCATCACCCTCCTGATGACCATCGAGAGTTCGTTTATTCCTTTCCCGTCGGAAATCGTAATTCCCCCCGCAGCATACTTTGGAGAGCTGAACCTCTTGTTAATTATCGTCTTCGGAACCATAGGCGCCGACTTGGGAGCCATATTCAACTACTACTTCGCCTTGTGGATAGGCCGTCCCATCGTATATAAGTTTGCCGACAGCCGCATAGGGCATCTGTGCTTGCTCGACGCCTCGAAAATAGCCAACGCCGAAGCATTCTTCAACAAACACGGCGTCATATCGACACTGATAGGCCGACTTGTACCGGGTGTACGCCAACTTATATCGATACCGGCCGGGCTGGCTCGGATGCACTTCGGAAAATTCATACTCTATACCACGATAGGAGCTGGTATATGGAACACCATTCTCGCCCTCATAGGCTACGCCTTACGGTCGGTAGTAACCCCCGAGCAGTTGAACAGCACGGTAGCCCATTACAGCAACGAACTGAAAATCGTCATTTGGGCATTGCTGGGTATCGTTGCTCTATTCCTTATATACCGCATGATATCTCATAAGAAGAAACCGGCAACCGCCGTTCCTACCGAGGACGAAGAGACCAAATAAGTATATCCGATAAATCATATAAAAGCAGCCGACTGCCCCTGACCAGTTAGTCGGCTGCTTTATTCTAAGAATATATTGCGAGAAAATTCTCCTAAATAATGGTATTCTCGCGCTCGATGCGACGCAAACACACCCCGAAACGCCAACGGAAGAGTATCGCCACCGTAAACAGTCCTACGGGGAAGCCCATCCACACACCAACTACGCCCATATTCAACGTAAAACCGCAAAGGTAGGCTACCGGTAAGGCCAAACAGTAAAAGGCCGCCAAGCTGATATACATAAGTGCACGCACATCGGCAAGACCGCGCAAGGCATTGGAATAGTTTATCTGTATGGCATCGGCAAATTGATAGATAATAAGCGGTATAACGAGGGTCTGTACGACAGCGATCACCTCGGCATCATCGGTAAACCACGAAGGGATAAAGTTGCGTAACAAGAAGAGCAACACTCCTGTAAGGAAGGCCTGCGCAAAAAGCAGATGCGCCCCCGCTGTCACTGCCGCCCGCACCTCGCCAAACTGCGAAGCACCGGTATAACGGCTCACCTCGACCGCCACCGCCGAGCCCATTCCAAGATATGCCATATAACCTATATTGCCCAGCGTAACGGTTATTTGATAAGCAGCAAGAGGTATGGCGCCGAGCCAACCTATCATGATAGCGCTGAGCGACCATGCCGAGCTTTCGAGAGCCGTCTGTATCCCCAACGGCAAACCCAACGAATAGAGCTTGCCCATTCCTGTACGCGATACCCGCGAGGCTGAGAAGCCCTCGCGGAACGACTTATAACGACCGGTGCGATGAAAGATAAAGGCAAACACCGCGCACATGGCAACCCGCGAGAAAAGCGTACTGATACCGGCTCCCGTTAGACCCAACTCGGGCATACCGCACTTACCATATATCAGAATATAATTGCATATAATATTGAGGACGTTACTGCCCAAAAGAATCCACATTCCAATACGTGTATCGGTTATTCCGTCGGTAAACTGCTTGTAACCATAGAACAACAAAATAAAGGGAAGCGATGCCACCTGCACCAAATAGTAGGGACGGGCATAAGGCAACAGCTCGGCAGGTTGCCCCATATAAGGAAGGAGGGGATATATAGCCAACATGACCAGCATGGCCAGTAAGGCTACCGAAACATTGGCGGCCAAACTATCACGCAATACCGCACCGACACCCCGATTGTCGCCCCGACCAAAAAGCGCGCCCACCACAGGCGTAATGCCCGAAGCAAAACCGGCACTGAAAATAAGCACCAAATTGAATATCGTATTGACAAAGGCCGATGCTGCCAGCTCATCGGTGCTGTGATGGCCTATCATGAGCGTATCGGCAAATCCCATGATTATAACGCCTAATTGTCCGAGGATAATAGGCACGCCCAAAAGGAGCAACCTCCGGTAGCGCGGCATATAATTTGCTATAAATTCTTTCATACTTCTGTCGAATGCGCTTGCAAAGGTAAGGAATAAACAGGTAACCACATACCGGCAAAGGGCTGTTACCTACAAAATCAGATAAATAGTCTCTCTATTATAAAAGAAGAAATTACCGCGCCGCTATACAGGCAGACATAAAAAAGAGGCGGTATGACCTACACAGCCTGCCGCCTCACATTTCTATAAGAGAAAATCTATTTTGTCTCGTTATTGTCTTTCAACCAACGGTCAAGCCAACGGAAGAAGGTGCGATGCCACAACAATCCGTTTTGAGGCTTCAATACCCAGTGATTTTCATCGGGATAGATAAGCAGCTCGGCGGGTACGCCACGCAATTTGGCTGCGTTGAAAGCACTCATGCCTTGCGATGCAAGTATGCGATAGTCTTTCTCGCCATGTATGCAGAGGATGGGAGTATCCCACTTATCGACAAAACGATGAGGTGAGTTGGCGAAAGTACGTTGTGCCGTAGCATTCGTTTTATCCCACGGTGCGCCGCCCATATCCCAATTGGCGAACCACATCTCCTCGGTCTCCATATATTGTTGCTCGATGTTGAAGATACCGGCATGGGCTACAAAGGCATCGAAACGGTGGTTGTGATGACCGGCCAGCCAATATACCGAGAAACCGCCGTAGCTGGCGCCTATGGCACCCATCTTGCCTACATAGGGCTCTTTCTTCAAAGCATCGGCAGCAGCAAAATAGTCGAGCATATTTTGGCCGCCATAGTCGCCGCTGATTTGTTCGAGCCACTCCTGACCGAAACCGGGCAACCCGCGACGGTTGGGCGCAACAACGATATAACCTTGCGAAGCCATAAGTTGCAGATTCCAGCGATAAGACCAGAATTGGCTTACGGGGCTTTGCGGGCCTCCTTGACAATAGAGCAAGGCAGGATATTTTTTAGAGGCATCGAAGTGAGGCGGATATACTACCCACGTCAGCATTTTCTTGCCATCGGTGGTAGGAATCCATCGCTCCTCGACGCGACCCATCTCTATTTGTGCCAACAATACCTCGTTCTCACGCGAGAGGTCGGTCACTTCGTGCGACACTACATCTACAAGGCAAACCTCGTCGGGCTGCGAGAGAGAGTGACGCATCGTCACCAGCTTGTTGCCGGGCACGGGGGCTACGGTAGAATAGTCGTAGTAGCCATCGGTAATTTGCGTAACGGCATGGCCTTGCAGAGCGACATTGAAGATATGCACCTCGCCTTGGTAAGGAGCGGTGAAATATATAGAATTACCATCGAGAGCCCACGCAAAATTATTGACAATATAATCGAAATCGGCCGTGAGATAGTCTTTGACACCGGTAGCCATATCGAGTACAAAGAGCCTATTCTTATCGCTCTCATAGCCGTCGCGTTCCATACTCGTCCATGCAAGATATTTGCCATCGGGCGAGAATACAGGATTGGTATCGTAGCCCATCATACCCTCGGTAAGATTGCGCGTAGAACCGTCGGCGATATTATACAAATAGAGGTCGCTATTGGTAGAGAGCGAATACTCCATGCCTGTTTTCTTGCGACATACATACACCAACGACTTGCCATCGGGAGCCCATGCAAACGACTCGATTCCGCCAAACGGACGCATCGGCGACTCGTAAGGCTCACCTTCGAGTATATCTTTGATGTCGCTCACGCCATTCTCGCCGACTGTGGCGATGAAGGGATGAGGAATTGCCTCGACCCATTCGTCCCAATGTTTATACATGAGGTCGTCTATGACACGGCCGGAAGCCTTGGGAAGGTCGGGATAGAGGTCGGATGCCCGCTCGCCCGATTTCACCGTCGAAACGAGCAATACCTGCTTGCCGTCGGGTGCAAAAAGGAAACCTTCTATGCCCTTCTCCATCGAGGTAAGTTGTACACGAGATGTACCATCGGCAGCACTCTTCCACAGCTGCGGCACATTATCGGCGTCGGGATAGATAAAGGCAATAGTATTGTCATCGAGCCACACCGCACCTTGCTCGCTCTTGGGTGTAGCGGTAACCTGCGTACGAGTACCGTCGAGCGATACCGCAAAGAGGTCGTTGTTGCTCTTGTCGGCTTTATAGTCGATATAGGTCACGCCAAAGAGCACCTTCGTGCCATCGGGCGAAACAGCCGGCGACGAAACACGGCCGAAAGCCATCATCACTTCGGGAGTCATAATCCCGTTCTCGACCGTAATTTCCTGCTTGCCGATAACGCCCTCATCGGCAGCTTCTTGCGTATTGCAAGCCGTCAGCATCACTGCGCTTGCCAAACCCATAATAGTCCAATTTTTATTCATAAAACGTCGTTATATGTGTGGCAAAAATTAATATTCATCACGAGGGTCATAGCCGGTAAAGCTGTCGTCGTCGAGTTCCGATATGTCATAGTCGTCCGAGCCATAGAAATCGGCATCGAGGTCGGTATCGGAGCTTTGTGCGGCTATTTTCTTTTCCATCTCATCCAAATCCATCACTTGGACGGGAGGTTCGCCTACCGACTTGGTACAAACGGGTTTATCGAGGTCTTCACCGGGAATGGTTTCGCGCAACTCCATGTAGAAAGCGCGGTCGGTCATATAATCGAATACAAACATCAGGCGTTGCCCCTCATCCTCAATCAGCTCATTGAGGTGTGTAGTATCCATCAACCAACTATCTTCCGAGCTGTCGCGCCCCATATCTATCAGTGTCACTTCGACGCGCTTCTCCCAATCGTCATCGCAAATGAAAAACGAAGTCATCTCTTTATGGTTATAACCTACCGAGTCGAGAATAGCATCGTTCAACTCTTTGAAAGTAGCTTCGGCATCGATTTTTATCACACGTTTGAAGTCATCGACTTCTTCCGATACAATAAGAAATTTATAAATCATAACTTTATTCCTATTTAACAGTGCGTAAAGATAACCAAAATATCTATACCCATATCACATAGAGTGAAAAATATCGCCGTACGACTCTGTCTGGCGCCATACTAAGGGAAACCCTGCCGATATGCAGGGTTTCCATACCTTAGGACAGCCTCTCGGAGAGCGGCGGCATCCATTCACTTTTTAACAGATACCCTCTATATTACCATCGTCGGCTATATGGATAAACATGGCTTGGGGCACTTTACCCAATCCGGGCATACGCATTATCTCGCCGGCCAATGCTACGATGAAGCCGCCGCCGGCATTCAGCTCTATATCTTTGATATGGAACTCGAAGCCCGTCTCGCTGCCGTAACGTTTGGGGTCGGCCGAGAAAGAGTATTGCGTCTTGGCAATACATACCGGTAATTGTCCCAAGCCCCACTTTTGCAACTGTGCCAGCTCTTTCAACGCTTTGTCGCTGAAAGTAACCGTTCCTGCACCATAGATATTGCGTGCTACCTTGGTTATCTTTTCTTGCGGCGTCTCGTCGTCGTTGTAGGTGAAACGGATGGGTGCCGAAGGCTGTGTCTCTATCAACTCGACAGCCGTGCGAGCCAGCTCGGCAGCACCTTTGCCACCCTCCATATATGCGTTGTTGATAACGCAACGTACGCCCTTTTCGGCACAATGACGCATGATAAGCTCCATCTCTTCGTCGGTATCGGAAGCCCAACGATTGAAACATACCAATACCGTTTGCCCGAACGACTGCAAGTTGGCGATATGGCGGTCGAGGTTGGCAAAGCCCCGTTTCAAGCCCTCGATATTGGGTTTCTTGATGTCGGCTTCGGGTACGCCGCCGTGCATTTTCAGCGCGAGAGTCGTGGCGACAAGAACGGTAAGGTCGGGTTTAAGCCCTGTTTGACGGCACTTTATATTCAGGAATTTCTCTGCACCGAGGTCGGCACCGAAGCCGGCCTCCGTCACCGTGTAGTCGCCCCATGTCATAGCCATGCGTGTAGCGATGACCGAGTTGCACCCGTGTGCGATATTGGCAAACGGACCCCCATGAATAATTACGGGATTGTGCTCGGTGGTCTGTACGAGATTGGGATTCATGGCATCTTTGAGCAACGCAGCGACAGCCCCTCTAACGCCCAAATCGTCGACGGTAAAGGGAGTATCGTCGTAACGTATGCCCAAAACAATGCGACCGATGCGTTTTTCAAGGTCTTTCATATCGCGAGCCAAACAGAGTATAGCCATAATCTCCGATGCAGGCGTTATGTCGAAACCTGTCTGGGTAGGAATGCCGTTGCCGGCGCCACCCAATCCGGTAATGATATTACGCAACGAGCGGTCGTTGACGTCGAGCACCCTGCGCCACATGACCTTTTTCAGCCCTACGCCGGCAGCACGGTTCTGATACAGATAGTTATCGAGCAAAGCAGCTATCAGGTTGTTTGCCGATGTTACGGCGTGGAAGTCGCCCGTAAAATGCAGATTGATATCTTCCGAGGGCAATACCTGCGCATATCCGCCGCCGGTAGCTCCACCTTTCATTCCGAAGCAAGGGCCGAGCGAAGGTTCGCGCAAGGCGATGACGGCTTTCTTGCCTATATAGTTCAAACCCATACCCAAACCTATGCTCACCGTGGTTTTACCCACACCGGCTTTGGTGGCTGTTATGGCAGTGACAAGGATAAGTTTGTGTTTTGCAACTTTCTCGTCGTCTATCAGACGGTTCGATACTTTGGCGATATAGCGACCATAGTTATACACATCGTCCTCGGGAAATCCTACCCGGGCAGCGACATCACGAATTTTTTCCAACTTGGTTTCGCGAGCAATTTGCGTGTCTGTTTTCATAAGCATTCATTAAGATTATAGGATTAATGATTTGTATCGGCAGTCAATAGTTTAAGTTTGTCATCGAGTTTGAGCATTTCGTCACGCAAGCGCGCCGCTTCTATGAAATCCATCTTGCACGCGGCTTCGAGCATCTCCTTGCGGGTACGATCTATAGCTTTCTCTAACTGCTGCGGTGTCATATAGGCCACCACGGGGTCGGCAGCGACATTGGCGGCGACACTATATTCTTGTGCATAAGGTATGGGCTTGGCCTCCTGACCGCCCCTACCGAGTATGGCACGCTTGGCCTTGTTGATGGCTTGCGGCGTGATATGGTGCTTTTCGTTGTAAGCCAATTGTTTCTCTCGCCGGCGATTGGTCTCGTCGATGGTAAGGCGCATGCTGTCGGTTATCTTGTCGGCATACATGATGACCATGCCGTTGAGGTTACGCGCAGCACGTCCCACCGTCTGTGTAAGGGAGCGATGCGAACGCAAGAAGCCCTCTTTGTCGGCATCGAGAATGGCCACAAGCGATACTTCGGGCAAATCCAATCCCTCGCGCAACAAGTTGACACCTATCAACACGTCGTAAACTCCGGCGCGTAAATCTTCGAGTATCTGTATGCGGTCGAGGGTATCTACATCGGAGTGTATATAATTGCAATGTATATCGAGTTTCAGCAGATAGGCGTTAAGCTCTTCGGCCATGCGCTTCGTCAGCGTGGTTACCAATACGCGCTCGCCGCGCTCTATACGCAAGTGTATCTCTTCCAACAAATCGTCTATCTGGTTGAGGCTGGGGCGCACCTCTATAAGCGGATCGAGCAAGCCGGTGGGTCGTATCACCTGCTCTACCACAATACCTTCGCAGCGGTTCAGCTCATAATCGGCAGGCGTGGCGCTCACGTAAATGACCTGTTTGGCAAGCTCTTCAAACTCCTCGAACTTCAAGGGGCGATTATCTATGGCTGCCGGCAAACGGAAACCATACTCCACCAAATTGGTCTTACGCGAGCTGTCGCCTCCATACATGGCGCGTATCTGCGGTATGGTGACGTGACTCTCGTCGATAATCACCATGAAGTCTTCGGGGAAATAGTCGAGCAGACAGAACGGTCGCGTACCGGGAGCTCTCCCGTCGAAGTAACGCGAATAGTTCTCGATACCCGAACAGTAGCCCAACTCACGTATCATCTCCACATCGTAAGTTACACGTTCATAGAGCCGTTTGGCTTCGAGTTCTTTGCCTATGGAACGGAAAAAGTCAACTTGCCTGCCGAGGTCGAGTTGTATCTGATCTATCGCCCGGTTGATGCACTCTTTTGTAGTCACAAAGATATTGGCCGGGTATATCTTGTATTCGTCGAATGGAGTAATGCTCACGCCCGACAAAGGGTCAACCGTAGAGATGCTCTCTATCTCATCATCCCAAAAGACGACACGGAGCAACGTCTCGTCATAGGCAAGGAATATATCCACGGTATCGCCCTTGACCCTGAACGTGCCTCGCTTCATCTCTACCTCGTTGCGCGAATAAAGGGCATCGACGAGCTTACGAAGGAAGTCGTTGCGGTCGCACCTCATGCCCCGCTTCACCTCTATAACATTGGCATGGAAATCCTGCGGATTGCCTATACCGTAGAGACACGATACCGACGACACGACCACCACATCTTTCCGTCCCGACAACAATGCCGAGGTGGCGGCAAGCCGCAGACGGTCAATCTCGTCGTTGATGGCAAGGTCTTTTTCTATATAAGTATCGGTTGTAGGAATGTATGCTTCGGGTTGATAATAGTCGTAATAAGAGACAAAATATTCTACTGCATTGTCGGGGAAAAAGCTCTTGAACTCGCCATATAGCTGCGCGGCAAGCGTCTTGTTGTGGCTCAACACGAGCGTAGGCTTCTGCACGCGCTCTATCACATTGGCCATCGTAAAAGTCTTGCCCGAACCGGTAACGCCCAACAGTGTCTGCGCAGGAAGCCCCTCGACGATGCCTTTGCTAAGCTCATCGATGGCTTCGGGCTGATCGCCGGTGGGCTTGTATGGCGATACCAGCTTAAACTCCATACTTTGTTACAATACAGCGATGCGACATAAACTTACAACTCCTCTTGGGGTATCAATATCACCATGATAAGATACGCTACGGCTGCCCCGAAAAAGGCCGAGCAACAAGCAACCAATGCGTATATCACGCGTATCAAAGTAACATCTACGCCAAAATAATCGGCAAGACCCTTGCACACTCCCGCAATCATGCGACCGGAACGGGGTCGTACCAATCTTTTTATTTCGTCCATAATAATATACCATTTTACGCCCCGATTGTTCCGGAGACTACACAACGCAAATATAACAAGATAATAAAGGATAAACAACAGGCAGAAGTTTTTTATTTGCAGGAGAAGAAAAGAGAATGTAAAATGTTAAAGCCGATTTTGCTTTTTGCACACTTTTAGGCTATCTTTGTAGAGTAATTCGGCGGTACGACACAATGGGTCGTATGCGGTGCAACGCCTGATATAAACACATTTGCCGGTGCAAACCGTCTATCTACGACATGCACGCGTATATCAGGCTGTTCCCGACATCTCATGCACTCCTCATGGTGCTGCCACCGAACCCGACAATGACAAAGCCAAAACAGATATGCCGTTTTTTTCAATCATCATTCCCGTCTATAACCGTCCCGACGAAATAGAAGAGTTGCTCGAAAGCCTCACCGCACAGACTTGTAAAGATTTTGACATCGTGCTTGTCGAAGACGGCTCGACCATCCCATGCGACCAAGTTGTCGCCCGGTATAACGATAAACTGGAAATACACTATTATTATAAGCCCAACGAAGGACGCAGCATCGCCCGCAACTACGGCATGGAGCGTGCCGACGGCCGATACTTCGTATTCTTCGACTCGGACTGCATCATCCCGCCATCGTACTTCGCCACAGTCAAAGAGCAACTCGACCGGCAATACAGCGACTGCTACGGAGGTCCCGATGCAGCGCACGACAGCTTCTCGCAGGTACAGAAAGCCATCAACTACTCTATGACTTCGTTCCTTACCACCGGCGGAATACGCGGCGGCGGACAAAAGCTCGACAAGTTTACGCCCCGCTCTTTCAACATGGGTTTCTCGCGACAGGTCTACGAAAAAGTAGGAGGATACAAAAACATGACGGGCGAAGATATAGACCTGAGCATGCGCATCCGCAAGGCCGGTTTCGAGTCGCGCCTCATTCCCGATGCCTTTGTCTACCACAAACGCCGCGTCGACTTCCGCAAGTTTTGGCGACAAGTCCATGTTTTCGGGCAAGCACGGGTCGACCTCATGCGCCTCTACCCCGAGCAACGCAAGCTCGTCTACACCCTGCCCGCGCTCTTCGTGATAGCGGTCGTTCTCATGTTGGCCGGCATGTTTATCACGCCTTGGAGTATTGCCCCGCTGGTTATTTACCTTGCCGCCATATTCGTGGTATCGTGGGTTATCAATAAGTCGCCCGTTATAGCGGCACTCTCTATCGTGGCCAGCCTCATACAACTGATAGGTTACGGCACGGGGTTCCTCAAAAGTTTCTTTGCCCAGTATATCCTTCGCAAGGAGTTCAAGAGCCGTTACTAAGCCTTTCCGCTCATGGAAAATACGCCCAAGAAAAAACTTACCATCACCCAGTTGGCTGCCGATGACCGTCCGCGCGAAAAGATGATGAAACACGGCGCCCGCGCACTGAGCAATGCCGAGCTGCTGGGTATCCTTATAGGCTCGGGCAATACCGACGAGACGGCCGTAGAACTGTGCCAGCGCATCCTCAATAGTGCCGGCAACAGCCTCAACCGCTTAGGCAAATATGACATAAAAGAGCTTACGGCCTCTTTCAAAGGCATCGGCGAAGCCAAGGCTGTCACCATCATCGCTGCCATGGAACTGGGCCGGCGCCGGCAGGAAGAGGAGACCCCCGAACGCCCTGTCATACAATCGAGTGCCGAGGCTTATAAACTTATGAGGCAAAAGCTGATAGACTTGCCGCACGAGGAGTTTTGGGCTTTATTGCTCAACCGCGCCGGCCGGCTGATAGACACCATCATCGTAAGCCGAGGCGGCACGTCATCGACGGTGGTAGATGTAAAAATCGTTCTCAAAGCCGCCCTGCAAAACCTCGCCTCCTCTATCATCCTATGCCACAACCATCCCTCGGGCAACTGCCGCCCCAGCCGCGACGACGAGGCCGTAACACAAAAAATAAAGAAAGCGGCCTCGCTGCTCGACATCCAGGTGGCAGACCATATCATCGTATGCGAAAACAATTATTACAGCTTTGCCGACAACGACGCGCTCTGATGTTGCCGACCTATTTGTCACACACCCTGTCGACCGACTTCACACGCCGGTAGCGGGGCATCTCTATCATCATATATTGCACACCGCCGGGCAACATCACCGTATCGGGGAAAAGCACAGGCTCGCTATCAGGATAAGACCCGGGAGCCAACAGACGGCGCAACACACCCGACAGCGAGTAAGCCGGGTCACGCCACGACACAGGCTCATATCGCCAACAATAGTCGTCGCAGGCGGGGACGCTGTCGAGCAAAGCAATCATATAGTTGCCGTGTACCGACGTGTAAAAAGGATTATGGCCCGGCACACGGTGCTCCTCGGTAAAAAAGGTTTGCGGCTGCTCTACCACATCGCGCAGCTCAGCCGGGAAAACGCATATATACCGATTGTAAAGCTCATAACGCCCGCAGCTGTCGCGCAGGAGCATCGGGTGCGGTACACGCATCACCGTATCGACACGCTCCGACAGAGGTATGACAAAACACCGCCAATCGCCCTCCCAATCGGCAAAATATCGTTGCCGCAAATCCATCACCCACGGACGCAACCAAGGGCTCACCGTATCGCGAGGCAGGTACACCACCCCGTTGTCGCTCGTTGCGTAATCGGCAAACAAAGCACGATGTGTCGCCCCTACTCTATGCGCCGCAAAGCACACGGCCGAAGCCCAAACAAGCCATACGCCCGACAGGAGAAGTGTCGAAACCTGTATAGTGCGTCGTGAAAACCGACGCGCCACGACAACCGCCCAAGCTGTCAGCAACACGACCGAGAAAAATTCCAATCCGTAGAACGGACGCATATTCGACGACGAACTTCCCACATAGAGCGCAAACAGCAACGACGCGGCATGAACATATATCCATATTGCGTACCGCCGGCCATAAAGGCACAACAGCCGGCGACTGCCCGGTATGCAAAGTGTGATGAGCCATGCAACATATAGCAACGGCAGGGCTCGCAGCTCACGCAATCTCACGAAGAGCGACTCTAACCGTGCACCCCACATTTGGTTAGCAAAGAGCATCTCGGTGCGGCCTCCCATAGCCGGAGCCAACACCAAGGCCATAGAGCCCAAGAGATAAGCGACCGTCACAAAGGTTAGCATATTAAAGCCTATCCGCCTGTAATGCAGCGCCATCCAAAGCAAAACAGCAACACATACGGGCAAGGCCAAGGCCTCGTGCGACCACCCTGCCAAAAACGACAATACTATCCACAAAACCCTATACCGCTGCGTAAATCCTCCGCCACGCCGGGCATCGCTCCATACGGCCATAAAAAGGAGTGTGGCCACCGACGTCCACAAATAGTTCAACGACCCGGCAGCCCAATAAAAGAGGTAATCGCCTGCGGGAAGAAGCCATAAGATAGCTGCCGCTGCAAAAAGGGTTGTCGATACGCGCCGACTGCCGCCTGCCGTCTTGACAACGAGCGTCAGCAGCAACAAGAACATCGCCGTATTGAGAACATCAAA
Source organism: uncultured Barnesiella sp. (assembly GCA_944321085.1). GTDB lineage: Bacteria > Bacteroidota > Bacteroidia > Bacteroidales > Barnesiellaceae_A > Barnesiella_A. The sequence goes on along the minus strand of CALUJY010000008.1, from coordinate 67,137 downwards.
GAGACTCTCGGGCAGAAAGCCCAACAATGTTTGCAATAAAACATGGACGACAGCCCGACCATTCTCATCGACATAATGCCAATATTGCGACTCGAAAACATCGCCTATATGATGCAACGGCGAAAGCTCCTCTCCCGCCACATAACGATAAGAATACCATATATCATCGTCGTAATATGGCATAAAAGAGTTCATGGCGTAGACAAATGCCGCTATTGCCACATACGCGATGCACAACATGCGCTTCTCTCCGGGCGTACTACTTCCTGCCATAACGGTCTATTCGCAACACTTTCCTGTAAATACTCTTGGGGACACACTGATAACTCGTGCCATCGGGCATGCGACATTCGGTACGATACGACAACAGCACTTCGCTATCGGGATAACTGGCCGGGAGCAAAAAACGACGCAGGCGGCTCATCAACGGCACATTGTCGCTTGACGAAACAGGGGCATAACCATACAACAACGTGTCGGCAGGGAGTTCCTCAACCGGCCACACATATACATCTATATCGGGCAACGTGTAGAGCGAGGCATCGCCGGGCACACGATTCTGTTCCGTAAAGAAGGTATCGGGATGCGACAATGCACGATACAATGAAGCGGGGATGAAATTCAATATGGGACGGTCATAGTAAGCTCTCATGTGCCATGCCGTCCAGCCTTTCAGATACTCGCGTCTTAAATTCATCGTATAACCACGCACATACAGGGGAGGAGTGTATATATCCATCACCACTGTACCGTCGGCACTCTGCCTGAACGTGCCTATCAGTTCCCTGTGTTGCGCTTCTACACGGCAATGTTCCTTGTAAACCACACAAGCATACAGCAGTACCAACAAAGAGGCTGCAACGGTTACAACACTCTTCCAGCGTGTCCAACGAGGCAACAAAGTTGCAAAAAGATACGACAAAGGTATGGCACAGAAAAACGACGAACACCAATAGGCTCTGTGCTCACCGTTATCGGCCACCACGGCAACAAGCAACGACACCGCGGCAGCAACCAACACCAAACAATAACGCCTCATGCAACGAAGCGCACACCGGCGTCTTTTGGCATACAACCATGCCAATACGACTACCAGCAGCGCAGGCAATACCAAACCGGGAAGATAGAGGTTTGCTAAAAACAGGCCGTAACCGCCTACCTGACCCGACAACCGCAAAAACATGCACGGCGCCAGCAGCAAGGATGCCAGCCCTATCAAAAAGCCGGCATATAGGATATATTGAGCCCGGGAACAGCGGCGACGGTGCATCCACCAATCTGCGGCACACCCCACGGCCAATCCCAAGGAATAGCCTTCGTGCGACCATCCGCACAATATGCCTGCAAAAAACAACGGCACATACCACCCGACAGCCACATCGTGGCAACGCAAGTATTGCCACAACAGACAAAAGAGCAACACGAGGCATCCTGTCCACAAATAACTGATACTACCCGTAGCCCACATCAACGCCTCGTAGTGGCAAGGCATGACAAAAAAGAGAAAAACAATAATAAAGAGCCACGCCAACGGTTCGCGCCTCGATACTCGCGGCAACGAGAAGATGGCAAACAACACGATTGTCAAGATGAAAACGCAGCTATTCAGCACATTAAAGAGAGGCTTACTGCAAAACGACACTACCGTCTGTACCAACCCGTTGACAAAGACACGACTATTGACCGACAGATAATGATTGTATTGCGACACGAGCACATCATACAACGTAACGATGCGCTGCGTGGGATACCCCTCTTGCTCCTGTATCCAAGAATACCACCAATCGTCGCTGTAATAGGGCACTTCGCGGGAGAAAAAGAAAAAGATAACTCCCGCCAAGAGCAACATCACAAATATGGCAACCTTATTCCTGCCCATCATCGGCATCGTGCTTCTTATAAGACCTTACTATATAGGTAGGTCGATGTTTCGTTTCGTTGAAAATACGTCCCAAATACTCGCCTATCACGCCCAGCGAAAGGAGCTGCAAACCGCCTAAGAACAAGATGATACACATCAACGACGGGTAACCTGCAACGGCTTCGCCCCACAACAGGGTTTTGGCTATGATAATGACCATATAGATAAAGGCCGTAAGCGAGATACATATACCCAAAATAGAAGAGATGCGCAACGGACTTACAGAAAATGACGTGATGCCCTCGATGGCCAAATTGAAGAGGGAAAAGAAGTTCCACTTCGACTTTCCGGCAACACGTTCCTGCTGGTCGCACTCCACCTCTTTTTTCCTATATCCTATCCACGCATATAAACCTTTGGTGTAACGGCACTGCTCACGCAAGGTACGCAACGTGTCGATGCACTTGCGGTCGAGCAAACGAAAGTCGCCCACGTCGGGCAATACATCGATACACGTAGCCTTTTGCAATATCTTATAAAAAAGGCGCGAAAAGGCTTTTCGCAACTTCGACTCGTCGCCCCGAGTCCGACGGCGGGCATATACATCGTCATATCCCTCTTCCCAATATTTCAACATCTCGGGAACCATCTCGGGCGGATGCTGCAAATCGGCATCCATTATCACGGCACAGTCGCCCGTCACATAATCGAATCCGGCCAACATAGCTGCCTCCTTACCGAAATTGCGCGACAACTCAACAACAGCAACCCGCCTGTCGCGTGCGACAAAGTCGGCTATAAGCCTCGCCGAGGCATCGATACTGCCGTCATTGACAAACAACAGCTCCCACTCGTAGAGGGGCATAGAGTCCATCAACCTGCAAAGGCGGGCATACAACGCCGGCAAAACAGCCTCTTCGTTATATACCGGAATAATCAACGACACTCTCTTCATAGCTTTTCCGATTTCAATACAAAACGTACCAATAAGAAATTAATGGGTATCACTGTCGCAAACATAGGCAGAGGAGCCCATCGCTCGGGTATGCCCACCCACATGTAGAAGTTGAGAAATACGATTTGCAACACATAGTTGACACCGTGACTCAACCCGAAACCCAAACCTTTTTTCAACGAAGGTTTCGTCTTGAACGTATAATAATTGGAAAGAAAAAAATTGAATACGAAACTTATCGCATACCCTATTGTGAGCGAGGTACTTGCTCCCCATCCCACCTTCTGGTTGAATATCCAATATATGCCGTATTGCAACAGCGTCGCCAGCGTTCCCACGACGCCGAAACGAATCACTTCCCGCAACTTGCCGGAATGCAATATTCTCTCATACAATAAAGATATGCGACTGTATTTATTTGAATTTTTCACTGATTATAGACATACCCGTACAAAATGGGCAAAACCATGCAAATATAGAAAGATAATAAAAGAAAAGCAACGTGCCATGCCTTTTATTTACACCGGGGCTGTATCGAATAAGTGGGAAGTAGTGTGTGCGACAACTTCTTCCCGTATTTCATTCCCTTCATAAATGTTTCACCGACGGCATTTCCCTTGGAACGACGACAACCATCGTCGCAAAAAAGAGACGACAACGCATCGGCACCGGGCTTTTCGTAGAATAAAAAGCAATCCCGGACGGCATTACAGCGTTTTTTAAGCAATTTACCGTTAAAAATAGACGTTACTTTCGTTTTATTGCAGAGGTTTATGTACCTTTGCAACCTGTAAATGATGAAATAACCATGCGAAAGGCTCTCTATATTTTTCTCGCAATACTACTCCTCACCTCATGCGGCGAGTTTGAGAAAGTACGCAAAAGCAACGACTACGACTTAAAGTATGAGTATGCCCAACGCGCTTTCGAGAACAAAAAGTACATGGAGTGTGCTACTTTGCTCGAGGAACTTGTCACCATCTATAAAGGTTCCGAACGAGCCGAAGAAGCCCTTTACATGCTGGCTCGCAGCTACTACCTCAACGAAGATTACCTCACAGCCGGCGAATATTTCAAGGCATACTATCGCAACTTCCCGAAAGGCAAATACACCGAGTTGTCGCGTTACTACTGCGGATATGGCTACTACTTGGATTCACCCGACCCCCGGCTCGACCAATCGGGTACCTACAAGGCCATAGAAGAAATGCAGCAATTCCTCGACTTCTTCCCGCAAAGCGAAAAAGCCCCCGAGGCACAAGAGATTATCTTCGAGCTGCAAGACAAGCTCGTATACAAAGAACTGCTCAACGCCCAACTCTACTACAACTTGGGCAATTACATGGGCAATAACTACCAATCGGCAATAATCACCGCCCAAAATGCACTCAAAGAATATCCTTACACCCGCTATAAAGAGACGCTGATGATGCTTATCCTCAAATCGAAATATCAAGAGGCTATGCAAAGCTACGACGAGAAAAAACCCGAGCGTTTCCGCGGCGTACTGGACGAATACTACTCATTTATCAATGAATTTCCCGACGGCCCCAACACCAAAGAAGCCCAAAACATATTCAAGGTGGCAAGCCGATACGTAAGAGACTGAAAAACAATTTATTATAATATAGCCCGAATTATGGATTATAAGAAAACAAACGCACCTACCAACACTGTAACCCGCGACGTAATAAAACTGGCAGAAGACACGGGTAATGTGTATGAAACAGTTTGCATCATTGCCAAACGTGCGAACCAGATTGCGCGCGAAATGAAAGAAGAATTAGATAATAAATTGCAAGAGTTCGCCGCAAGCTCCGACAAAGACAACATGGAGGAAGAAAACGAGAATCGCGAGCAAATTGAAGTTTCGCGCTACTACGAGAAATTGCCGAAGCCTACCCTCATCGCTACGCAAGAGTACATAGACGGACGCATTTATCACCGGAATCCTGAAAAAGACAAAGACATTCTCGATTGATGTCAAAGGATACGCCAAAAAAACAACGGGGCTGTTTCAAAAAATTCAATTTTGAAACAGCCTCGTAAGATTTTACTATCCAGTATATATCTCGCGGGAGCATCCCCAAACGGATGCTTGCATCGCGCCCGACAAACCGAAACCACAACGTCTCATAGCAGGATAACATCCATGCGAATGTGCTTTATAAGAGAGCACACAACCGTTAAAACGCTATTACAGACTTTCTGCCATGTATCAGCAAAGACCGCACCGAAACTTTACCCTGTATCTCGACTTCGCACAACAACCGCTCGTACAATAGGGAGGGCAAAATGCTTTTTATGGAGCTGCATTCTCCCGAATCAACGACCTGCACAAAACCGCAAACCCTTGAAAAGCGTTGTTGCTCATATCCTCATCAACCTTTTGCAGCGGGTTGTGAATTTGTCCTTAGTTAAACTATATTAACCGAGCGACAATATTAACTTATTTGTTATACTTTTGCGTTTGACAGATATGTCAATCATAAATGTCAATTCAAAAAACAGCTATGATTATGCAACCTTATAAAATGGGTATAGACATTGGCTCTACCACAGCCAAAATGGTCATTCTCGATAAGGACAACGCCCTTGTTTTCTCACGGTACCGACGTCACAACGCACACCCCGCGGGCATACTCGCCTCATTTTTCGAAGAGGCGCAACGCGAAATGGGCGACATCGAGGTATCGGCTACGATAACAGGCTCGGTGGGTATGGGTCTTGCCGAAAACCTGCAAATACCATTCATGCAAGAGGTCTCGGCCGCCACGCAATACACCCGCTACCGCTACCCCGAGGCTTCAGCGCTGATCGACATAGGGGGCGAAGATGCCAAAATCGTATTTTTCGACGAGCACTCTACCGACTTGCGCATGAATGGGAACTGCGCAGGCGGAACAGGTGCTTTCATTGACCAAATGGCAGTCTTGTTGGATGTAGAGACCGAGCAACTCGATGCTCTTGCCCGCGAGGCCAAGCATATACATCCCATCGCTGCCCGATGCGGCGTCTTCTCAAAGACCGACATACAAAATCTTATGAGCCGTAATGTCCCTAAAAGCGATATTACGGCCTCGATATTCCATGCCGTAGCCGTGCAAACCATCGTAACATTAGCAAGGGGACACAATATTGCCGCCCCTATCCTTTTGTGCGGCGGACCGCTCACCTTCATCCCTTCGCTGCGTAAAGCATTTGCCGACTATCTGCACTTACAAGAGAGCGACTTTATCCTGCCGCAAGGCGGCAACTTGCTGCCGGCTCTCGGATGTGCCATCAGTGTGGAGAAGCAAGGCGCTCTCCACCTCTCCGAGTGGAAAAAGCTGACAGAACGCCCATCGCTGTCGTGGCACAAAGAGAGTGCTCTGCCACAACTCTTCGAGACAGATGCCGCACACGAGGCATGGAGCGAAGCAAAAGCCCGCTACGAAATTCCTCATAAAGAGTTGCGACAAGGCAATCAAGACGCGGTGATAGGAATCGACTCGGGTTCTACTACCACCAAAATGGTTGTCACCGACTTGGAAGGCAACATCTTATACATCTACTATGCCCCCAACAACGGCAACCCGGTAGAGGCGGCCACGAAAGCATTTACCGCCCTACAAGACCATTGCACCGCCCACGGCACCCGGCTCTCGGTGCGCGGCACCTGTTCGACTGGCTATGGCGAGGAACTTATCAAGGCGGCATTCGGCTTGAATACAAGCGTTATAGAGACCATAGCCCACTATAAAGCCGCCCGCAGGCTCATCCCCGAGGTATCGTTTATCCTCGACATAGGCGGACAGGACATGAAAGCGATTTTTGTAGAGAAAGATGCCATCACGCGCATGGAACTCAACGAGGCCTGTTCGTCGGGTTGCGGCTCATTCATAGAGACATTCGCCCGCACGTTGGGTTATCCCGTAAACGACTTTGCGCGCATGGCCTGCACGGCACCGGCTCCCTGCGATTTAGGCACACGCTGCACGGTATTTATGAACTCGAAGGTAAAACAGGTGCTGCGCGAAGGCGCCTCGATAGCCGATATTGCGGCAGGGCTCTCCTACTCGGTTGTCAAAAACTGTCTCTACAAAGTATTAAAGATAAAAGAGAGCAGCGAGCTGGGCAATCACATAGTGGTACAAGGCGGCACCATGCGCAACGACGCCATCGTACGTGCATTCGAACAACTGACCGGCACCGAAGTAGCCCGCAGCAATCACCCCGAACTGATGGGTGCCTACGGATGCGCCCTCACCGCCATAGAAAAGCAACACGAGGCACGGACGCTACCCGACTACCTCGGCAATGCCGACTTTACCACTCGCCTCATTCAATGCAAAGGGTGTGAAAACAACTGCACCGTATGTCGCTATACCTTCAAAAACGGCAACACCTATTACTCGGGCAACAAATGCGAGACTATATTCTCCAATAAAGGCATAAACGCCGTGAAAGGCGAAAACATATACGATATAAAATACCGGCTTCTCTTCGAGAATCGCCTCCCCGCCGCATTGCCCCGCCCGGAACTGCCCCAAATAGGCATTCCCCGCGTGCTGAACATGTACGAAGACTACCCTTTCTGGCACGCTCTTTTTACCGAATGCGGCTTCAAGGTAGTCCTCTCCGACGCCTCTACCTTCGAGAAATACGAGGAAGCATTACCCACGGTCATGTCCGACAATATATGTTTTCCGGCCAAATTGGTACACAGCCATATACGCAACCTCGTGGCAAAGGGCGTCGACCGCATCTTCATGCCGTATGTCGTTTACGAAAGGAAAGACGACACCCGGACTGCCAACGCCTACAACTGCCCCATCGTGAGCGGCTACTCCGACGTGATACGCAACGCCATGTCGCCCGATATTCCCATAGACTCGCCGGCCATCACATTTGCCGACAACACGCTGCTGGCACGCCAATGCGCCAACTACCTGCACCGTTTCGGCATACGCCGCGACACGGCTCGCAAAGCCTTCGTCAAAGCACAAAAAGCACAAGAGGAATATACGACCCAATTAAAGCAAGCCGCCGCCCGTATTTTCGAGACAAGCCGCCGCAACCGCCGCATTGCCATCGTCCTCGCAGGCCGTCCCTACCATACCGACCCCTTGGTACAGCACAAAATATCGGGCATGATAGCTGAGCTGGGAGCCGACGTCATCTCCGACGATATAGTACGCGGCGACGACAATACCCCCATCGGCGAGAGCTTCTTGGTACAGCAGTGGAGCTACATCAACCGCATACTGAAAGCTGCCGCCTGGACGGCACGACAAGGCAATGACGTACATTTCGTACAAATCACCTCTTTCGGCTGTGGTCCCGACGCATTCTTGTTAGACGAGACACGCGACATATTGCATCGCCACGGCAAGCCATTCACGCTACTCAAAGTAGATGACGTAAACAACATAGGGTCGCTCAAACTACGTATGCGTTCGCTTATAGAAAGCCTGCGGACAAACAACGATACGGCAGTGACCGCTCCGTTTATCACCACACCGGTATTCAAAAAGAGCGACAAGCGCAAGAAGATATTGGCACCCTACTTCTCGGAATATACCACACCGCTGTTAAAGCCCATCTTCGAGCTGGCCGGTTACGATGTGGAGATATTGCCCATAGACGATGCCAAGAGCGCCGAGACCGGCCTCAAATATGCCAACAACGAAGTATGCTACCCGGCTACGCTCGTTACCGGAGGTCTGATAAAGGCCTTGCAGTCGGGACGTTACGACCTCGACAACACAGCTGTCGCCATTACGCAAACCGGAGGGCAATGCCGCGCCACAAACTACGTATCGCTCATCAAAAGGGCTTTGATTTCGGCAGGATTTGCCGACACACCCGTCGTTACACTCGGCGTACACGGCAATATCTATAACGAACAAGAGGGATTCAATATACCGTGGAGACGCATCGCCCCTATCGCTCTCGCTGCGGTACTCTTTGGCGATACGTTGTCGCGCTTCTACCACGCAACGGCTGTACGCGAAAAGGTTCCCGGCTCGGCAGCACGCCTACGCGACCATTACCTGCAAGCCGCAACGGTGCCCATCAGAACCAATCGTCCCGACGGGTTGCTCCGCCTCGTTGCACAAGCAGCCGCCGATTTCAATGAAGCCTGCCTCGACAGCAACCGGCCTCGCGTGGGTATTGTTGGCGAGATTTTTCTCAAATTCAACTCCTTTTCGCACCAGCATATTCCCGAATTTCTCATAGAACGAGGTATCGAGGTAGTGCCTCCTGCACTCATGCCGTTATTTACACAAAGTTTCGTCAACACCGAAGCCAACCACAAGCTGCTGCTTAAAAACAACAAGATTCCAACGATAGCCATACGCCTATTATATAAATATGTAGCACAGCAAATAAAACAATACAACAAAGCCGCAGCAGCATTCCGCTACTACATACCTTTCGATGACATTTACGAAGACGCCGAACGCTCACACGAAATCGTCTCAGAGGCTGCACAGTTCGGTGAGGGATGGCTCCTGCCCGGCGAAGTAGCTTCGTTTGCCAGCAACGGCATCAACAATGTCATTTCACTACAACCTTTCGGCTGCATAGCCAACCACATCCTATCGAAAGGAATAGAGAAACGCATACACGCCCTCTACCCACGACTCAACTTCCTTTCGCTCGATTTCGATAGCGGCGTAAGCACCGTCAACGTTGTCAACAGACTATGGCTATTTATCAACAACATAGAACAACCCAAAGAAATTGTAACCGTATAACCACAAAAAAAGAACAACACCATGAGCAACAACAACATAGAAGAAAACATCATAAATGCCGCGCGCACAGAATTTGTCAAACATGGCTACGAATGTACCAGCATGAGCGAAATAGCAGCACGGGCAGGAATCAACCGCCCCACGCTGCACTACTATTTCCGTACGAAAGAAAAGATGTTCCAAGCCGTATTCGGCGACATCATAGAGACCTTCATTCCCGACATGCAATCGATAGCCGAAAGCGACCTGCCTTTCATAGATAAGCTGAAAGCTATTATAGACAAATACATCGCTACATTTGCACAAAACCCCGATGTGCCTTGCTTCATCATCAACGAAATAGAACGCGACCCGCAACATCTGCTTGCCACCGCCCAAGAACTACACATCGACAAGTACCTGAAAACATTACACCAGTCGATGCTCAAAGAAATAGAAGCGGGCAAAATCAAGCCGATTGCCCCGGAAAAAATGTTTTGCACCTTCTACGGGCTGCTTGTCTTCCCCATCGTAAGCAAGAAAGTGACGAAAATCATATTTTTCGACAATCAGGAGTCTGACTATCAAGAATTTATACAGAATTGGAAAGAACATATTATCCGAATAATGCAAAATTTGATAAGCCTTTGACACCCCGAAACCCCATCGCCATGAGATAACGGCTTCGCAAACGTCCCTGTAAGCCCATACAGAACCCATCTCGGCAATACGAAAAAGCATTATTTATTTTAAAAAAAGAGAGCGAGAAAACTTTTGTCGGGCAATTTCTTTTTTTTACCTTTGCGGTGATTTATTTGTCGGCATCCATGGTCGGCAGAAAAGAGAGAAAATAATACAAAAACAAAGAAATATAGTACACTTATATGAACTCAGCATTCTTAGTGGTCGTACTGATCACCGGTATTGCATTGGTAGGAGCCGCTTTGCTTATAGCAGGATGGCTCTCGCCGCGCTCTTTTAACCCTCAGAAGGGAGAAGCCTACGAGTGCGGAATACCCACAAGGGGAGATTCGTGGATGCAATTCAAGGTAGGCTACTACCTGTTTGCCATCCTTTACCTCATGTTCGACGTAGAGACCGTGTTTCTCTTCCCGTGGGCAGTCATACTGCGCGATGTAGGCGTTGCCGGCCTGGCCAGCATAGCCTTCTTTATGGTGATACTCGTACTTGGTCTCGTATATGCATGGAAGAAAGGAGCGTTGGAATGGAAGTGAAAATCAAATCAATGAAGTATGAAGACTTCAAAGACAATGAATATCTCGAAAATCTGGTCGCAGAGCTTAATGCAGCAGGCACAAACGTTGTGGTGGGCTGCTTCGACGACCTTATCAACTGGGGCCGCTCCAATTCGTTGTGGCCTCTCACTTTTGCAACAAGTTGCTGCGGTATCGAGTTTATGGCACTCGGCGCAGCGCGGTACGACATGGCCCGTTTCGGGTTTGAAGTAGCGCGTGCCAGCCCGCGTCAGGCCGACTTCATTATGGTTGCAGGTACCATCGTGCACCGTATGGCACCGGTACTCAAACGCCTCTATGACCAGCTTGCCGAGCCTAAGTATGTAGTAGCTACGGGTGGTTGCGCTATCTCGGGAGGTCCGTTCCGCAACTCATACCACGTACTCAAAGGCGTAGGCGAGATACTCCCGGTCGACGTATATATTCCCGGTTGCCCGCCGCGTCCCGAAGCCATGTTCTACGGACTGATGCAACTACAACGCAAAGTCAAGGTAGAAAAATTCTTCGGCGGCGTAAACCGCAAGCAGAAACGGCAGGAATTTTTTGAAGGGAAATAATCAGTAAACACACACCGATTATTATTATATGGCAACAATTCAAGAAAAGATAAGCGCCCTCGTGCCCGAGGCCACATTCTCCGAAAGCGGGCAACTCTACGTCACTGTCCCCGATGCCCAATGGCACAAACTTGCCAAGGCCTTGCACGACGACAAAGAATCGCCTTACGATTATCTTATAGCCATCGTGGGAGCCGACTGGGGCGAAACCCTCGGATGCGTATATTACTTAGAGTCGACATCGACAGCACAACGCCTTGCCGTCATCGTACAAACCGCCGACCGCGAGAAACCCATGCTCCACTCGGTTTGCGACCTGTGGCAATCGGCCAACCTGTACGAGCGCGAAGTCTATGACTTCTACGGCATCGTATTCATCAACCACCCCGACATGCGTCGGCTTTTCTTACGCAAAGACTGGGTAGGATACCCGCTGCGAAAAGATTACAATGCCGACCCGGCTCTGAACCCTATCAGACTCGAAAACGAAGAATCGTACGACACCTCATACTCGGTAGTAGAGAAAGAAGACGGTACACTCGAAGAGCAACGCCCCGTCATCTTCACCCCCGAACAATATGTAGTAAACATAGGTCCGCAACACCCCGCCACACACGGTGTATTGCGCCTGCGTACATCGCTCGACGGAGAGATAGTTACCAAGATTGACCCCTACTGCGGATATATACACCGAGGCATCGAAAAACTGTGCGAATCGCTTACCTATCCCCAGACACTGCACTTCACCGACCGCCTCGATTACCTCTCGGCCATGCAAAACCGTCACGCGCTCTGCCTCTGCATCGAAGACGCCCTGCAAATAGAAGTACCCGAACGCGTGAAATACATACGCACCATTATGGACGAGCTCATGCGTATATCGTCGCACCTGCTCTTCTGGGCAACATTCTGCATGGACTTAGGAGGAACAACGGCATTCTTCTACGGATTCCGTGACCGGGAAATGATACTCGACATTCTCGAAGAGACAACCGGAGCCCGCATGTCATTCAACTACAACACCATAGGCGGTGTTATGGCCGACCTTCACCCCGACTTCCAGCGCAAGGTGAAAGAGTTCTGCCGCTACATGCCCGGTTCGCTCAAAGAGTATCACGAGCTCTTTACGGGCAACGTCATAGCCCAACAACGCATGAAGGGCGTAGGTGTCGTTTCGCGCGAAAAAGCCATCTCGCACGCCCTCACGGGACCGTCGGGACGCGCATCGGGATGGGCCTGCGATGTGCGCAAGCGCATGCCCTACGGCGTATATGACAAGGTAGAATTCAACGAAGTACTCCGCACCGAAGGCGACGTCTTCGCCCGCTACATGGTACGTCTCGACGAGATACTCGAATCGATTAAAATCATAGAGCAACTCATCGACAACATACCCGAAGGCGACTACGCCTTGAAGATGAAACCCATCATCAAGCTGCCCGAAGGACGCTATTTCCGACAAGTCGAAGCCAGCCGCGGAGCCTTCGGCGTATACATCGAAAGCCGGGGCGAAAAATACCCGTACCGCTTGAAATTCAACACACCGGGACTGATGCTCGTAGGCTCGCTCGACGAGTTGACGCGCGGCGGGAAAATCGCCGACCTTATCGCCATAGGCGGCTCGCTCGACTATGTAGTGCCCGATATCGACCGATAATTAACACGCAAAACACAGACAACAAGAAATATCATGTACGACTTTTCCATTATCACCTCGTGGATAGACAGTTTCTTGCGGCAATACCTGCCTGAGTGGGGCGCATTGCTGATAGAATTTGTACTCATAGGCGTTGCCCTGCTACTGTTATATGCACTCATCGCCCTATTTCTCATATACTTTGAGCGTAAAGTATGCGCCTTCTTCCAATGCCGCCTCGGTCCTAACCGAGTAGGCCCCTACGGCGTTATACAGAGTGTTGCCGACATGTTCAAGATGCTCATCAAGGAGCTTATCCGACTCAACCACGTCGACCAGTTCCTCTTCAATCTGGCCCCCTATCTGGTCATTACAGCATCGATGCTTGCATTCGGGTGCCTGCCATTCGGTCGCGGCCTGCAAGTCCTCGACTTCAACATAGGCATCTTCTTCCTCATAGCAGCATCGTCGATAGGCATCCTCGGTATACTGCTGGCCGGATGGTCGAGCAACAACAAGTTTACACTCGTGGGAGCCATCCGAAGCGGTGCCCAGATGATAAGCTACGAGTTGTCGATAGGCCTCTCTATCATCACGATAGTAACCTTGGCCGGAACCATGTCGATAAGCGGCATCGTCGAGGCACAACAAAACGGGTGGTTTATCTTCACCGGCCATATCCCCGCCATCGTAGCATTCCTCATCTACCTTGTAGCCGGTACAGCCGAGACCAACCGCGGCCCGTTTGACCTTCCCGAGGCCGAGAGCGAGCTCACCGCCGGATACCACACCGAATACTCTGGTATGCACTTCGGCTTCTTCTACCTGGCAGAATACCTCAACCTCTTCATCGTTTCGGGAGTAGCCACGACACTCTTCCTCGGCGGATGGATGCCGCTGCACATACCGGGATGGGAGGCATTCAACAACGTCATGGACTATATCCCGTCCATCATCTGGTTCTTCGGCAAGTGCGTTGTCATCATGTGGGTCATCATTTGGTTCAAATGGACATTCCCCCGATTGAGAATAGACCAGCTGCTGAAACTCGAATGGAAGTATTTGCTGCCTTTAAGCCTTGTCAACCTTGCCGTAATGAGCATATTAGTCGTATTAGGCTGGCACTTCTAAGATTAGATAAAACAAAAACAAGATAAAACCATAACCTTATCATCACCATAAAGAAAATTATGAGCGAGAAGATTGGCTACATCACACAAATAATAGGGCCTGTCGTAGACGTCTCTTTTGAAGGCGAGAAAAACGAAGTACCCCCTATCTACGCTGCTCTGAAAATTGAAAAAGAAAACGGAGCAGACCTGCTGGTTGAAGTAGAACAACACATCGGCGAGAACACCGTGCGTTGCGTTGCCATGGACTCTACGGACGGATTGAGAAGAGGCATGAAAGCCATAGACCTCGGACGTCCGCTCTCAATGCCTACGGGCAATCAAGTAAAAGGACGCTTGATGAACGTCATGGGAGAAGCCATCGACCACCTTCCACCGCTAGACTATACCCACCTGAAATCGATACACCAAGATGCCCCCGCATTCGACGAGCTATCCATCAGTACCGAATTCCTTTATACCGGTATCAAAGTGATAGACCTGCTCGAACCCTACTCTCGCGGCGGTAAAATCGGTCTCTTCGGTGGTGCCGGCGTAGGCAAGACAGTGCTCATCATGGAGATGATCAACAACATCGCCAAGGGACACAACGGTTTCTCGGTATTTGCCGGTGTAGGCGAACGCACCCGCGAGGGCAACGACCTACTGCGCGAGATGCTCGAATCGGGCGTAATGTCGTACGGCAACAAATTCCTCGAAGGAATGGAGCGCGGCGAATGGAACCTCAAAGACGTAGATATGGAAAGCGTCAACAACTCGCAAGCCACGCTCGTCTTCGGCCAGATGAATGAGCCGCCGGGAGCCCGTCTGCGTGTTGCACTCTCGGGACTTACCATTGCCGAGCAATTCCGCGACGCCGATGGCGGCGGAAAAGAGATATTGCTCTTCATCGACAACATATTCCGTTTCACACAGGCAGGCTCCGAGGTATCGGCTCTGCTGGGTCGTATGCCCTCGGCCGTAGGTTACCAGCCTACCCTCGCCTCGGAAATGGGTAAGTTGCAAGAGCGCATCACATCGACCAAGCAAGGCGCCATCACATCGGTACAAGCCATCTACGTACCCGCCGACGACTTGACCGACCCTGCTCCCGCAACAACATTCAGCTTCCTCGATGCAACGACGGTATTGAGCCGTAAGATATCAGAGATGGGTATCTACCCCGCAGTAGACCCCCTCGAATCGACATCGCGCATACTCGACCCCCTCATCGTAGGCGAAGAGCACTACAACACAGCACAAGCTGTGAAACAACTGCTCCAACACTACAATGAGCTGCAAGATATCATCGCCATCCTCGGTATGGACGAGCTCTCGGACGAAGACAAGCTCGTCGTAAACCGCGCCCGCCGCGCCCAACGCTTCCTCTCGCAACCCTTCCACGTTGCAGAGCAGTTCACCGGCCTGCCCGGTGTGATGGTACCCCTCGAAGAGACCATCCGCGGATTCAAGATGATTCTCAGCGGCGAGATGGACGAATATCCCGAGCAAGCATTCCTCAACGTGGGAACCATAGACGAAGCCATAGCCAAAGGAAAGAAGTTGCTTGAACAAGCTGCCAAAGCCAACAAATAAGAACCATGAAACTCGAAATCATATCTTCAGAAAAAGTACTTTTCAGCGGCGAAGCCGACGCGGTAAGCCTCCCCGGTACCAAAGGAGCTTTCACCGTGCTCAACAACCATGCCTCTTTGGCCTCGACCCTCCAAAAAGGGACGATAGAGTACACTATTGGCAACGAACGCCATTCTGTTGAGTTGAACGGAGGTTTTGTAGATGTCGACAACAACCGCGTTGCCGTATGTATCTACTAAGCTGCAAAGAGTTTCTACCGGACTAAAACAAAAAACAATGAAAAAGCATTCGATACTAATCATCTGCTTGGCACTCATAGCCATTGCCGCCGTTTTGAGCATCGTGCTCTACGACGACACGCATCATGGCGAAGAGTCGCACTTCGACGCCAAAGAAACGATATTCGACCACCTCGTCGACCATTACAGTTGGGAAGTACCTTTTTCGCACAGCCACAAAATATACCTGCCTGTCATCGTCAAAGAGAAAGAGGGAGGTTGGCACATGTTCATGTCCGACAAAATAGAACAGGGAAAGACCTATGAAGGATTTTATATCGACAACGACCAATACAAAGGCAAAATCGTAGGGACAGCATCCGACGGGACTGTATATCGCCCTATCGACATCTCCATAACGAAAAACGTTTTGGCGTTGTTTATCACTGCTTTTGTAGTATGTCTCTGTATCTTCCCGCTGGTTAATTGGTACAAAAAGCACGGCAACAAAGCCCCGAGGGGTTTCTTAGGAGCTTTGGAATCGCTTACTGCCATGATATACGCCGATATGATAAAACCCATCCTCGGTGAGAAAAACGGACGCCGATTTGCGCCCTATCTGCTCACCGCCTTCTATTTCATCTTCGTGATGAACCTAATGGGACTTATGGTCATATTCCCGGCAGGAGCCAACCTCACAGGCAACATCTCCATTACCCTCGTGCTGGCGCTTTGCACCTTCATCACCGTCAACGTATTTGGTACAAAAGAATATTGGAAAGAGATATTTTGGCCTGAGGTACCCACATGGCTCAAAGCCCCACTACCCATCATGCCCTTTATAGAACTTTTCGGTATCTTCACCAAGCCCATAGCCCTGATGGTACGTCTCTTCGCCAACATGATGGGAGGGCACATGATAGTGCTGGTACTGCTGTCGCTCATCTTCATATTCAAAGAGATGGGAGGCATGTTGGTCGGAGGCGGCACGACAGTGCTGTCGTTCCTCTTCTCGCTGTTCATGTATCTCATAGACACGCTGGTGAGCTTCATCCAAGCCTACGTATTCACGATGTTGTCTACGATATTCATCTCATTAGCCCAAGTAGAGGGACACCACAAAACCGAAACAAAAGAAGAACAAAAATAAAAAACAAATAAGAATTTTTTAACCTTCAAAACACAACATTATGTTAGGAATGATATTATTAGCCCTTGAAAGCCTTACAGTAATAGGGGCATGTATCGGAGCAGGTATTGCTGCTATCGCAGCAGGAATAGGTATCGGTCGTATCGGCGGGTCGGCTATGGAAGCCATTGCACGTCAGCCCGAAGCTTCGAACGATATACGTAGTAACATGATTGTGATTGCCGCCCTTATAGAAGGTGTGGCTCTGTTTGCCGTTATCGTCTGCATACTGTCGTTATTCCTCTAATAACCAGATATGGAACTGTTCACGCCCGAAGCGGGATTGATATTCTGGATGTTTGTGGTTTTTGTGGCACTCTTTGCCATATTAGCCAAGTTTGCATGGCCTGTCATCACGCGAAGCATGGATAACCGTGCCGACCTCATTGACAAAGGCGTAGAATATGCCGAAGCCGCCAAAGCAAGCCTCGAAAATTCAGAAAACAAAGCCCGCGAAATACTCGCCGAAGCCGGGCGGCAACAAATGGAAATTCTTCAAGAAGCTGCCCAGATGAAAGCTCAAATCATCGAAGAAGCCAAGAAAGCGGCTTCGGCAGAAGCGAAGAAAATCATCGATGCCGCAGCGATAAGCATAGAGCAATCGCGCAAAGAGGCTGAGCTACAGTTCCGCCAAGAGGTGAGCCAGTTCGCTCTTACTATTGCCGAGAAACTTGTCCGCAAAGAGCTCTCCGACAATAAAGCCCAGGCGGAAATGGTAGAAAAATTATTGAACGAACTCGAACACAAAAACTAAGCAACTATGAACGAAGGCCTTATCCCTCGAAGGTACGCAAAAGCACTCTACAAATACGCACAGGAAAAAGGTTGCGCCAAGGAGGTGTATGCCGACACCCAAGTTTTGGAGAAAGCATTTGCCTCACACCCCTCGCTGTCGAAGTCGCTGGGCAATCCCGCACTCTCAAACCAAGAGAAGGTGCAACTGTTGACAGCTGCCGTGGGTGAGAATGCTGACAAGGGCATCCTTCGATTCTTCAACTTAGTAACCCTCAACCGCCGCGAAACATACTTGCGAGCGATGGCATTGTCATACCAGGAGATATACCGTCAAGAAAACGGTATATCCCGGGTGACCATCGTCACAGCCTCGCAACTCGACGAGGCTATCGTCAACCGCATCAAAAAGCTGCTCATGTCGCGGAGTGAAAAGAAACTCGAATTTGTCTACGAAACAGATTCTTCTCTCATAGGAGGTTTCATCTTGCGCGTAGAATCGATGCAACTCGACGCATCTATCCAAAACGAATTGAAACAAATGCGCGTAAAATTACTAAACAAATAATCTTATGATAAAACCAAGCGAGATATCCGACATACTGAAAAGCAAACTCGAAGAGATAGACACGCATGCCAACTTTGAAGAGATAGGCACAGTGCTCGAAGTAGGCGATGGCGTTGCCCACGTCTACGGTCTCGACAACGTACAGGCCAGCGAGCTCGTAGAGTTTGAGAATGGCGTGCGCGGCGTTGCCATGAACCTCGAAGAAAGCAATGTGGGAGTCGTACTCCTCAATAATGTCGAGAGAGTGGCCGAAAACATGACCGCCCGTCGCACCGGCGACATCGCCTCCATCCCTGTGGGCGAAGGGCTGCTCGGCCGCGTCATCAACACGCTGGGCGAACCTATCGATGGAGCAGGCCCAATCACCGGCGACACCATTCTCATGCCCCTCGACCGCAAAGCACCGGGCGTTATCTTCCGCCAACCTGTAAAAGAGCCCCTGCAAACCGGTATCAAAGCCATCGACTCTATGGTGCCCATAGGTCGCGGCCAACGCGAGCTCATCATCGGCGACCGTCAAGTGGGTAAAACCACCATCGCCATAGATACCATCATCAACCAACGCGAAAACTATAAAAACGGGAAACCGCTTTACTGCATATACGTCGCTATCGGGCAAAAAGCCTCTTCGGTAGCATCGTTGGTAAATACGCTGCGCGAACACGGCGCCATGGACTATACCATCGTGCTGGCAGCCAACGCCTCAGAGTCAGCAGCCATGCGCTACTACGCCCCCATGGCAGGAGCCGCCATCGGCGAGTACTTCCGCGACTCGGGACGCCATGCACTCGTTATCTACGACGACCTCTCGAAACAAGCCGTATCATACCGTGAGCTCTCGCTCATCTTGCGTCGTCCCTCAGGTCGTGAAGCATACCCCGGCGACATTTTCTACCTGCACTCGCGTCTGCTCGAACGTGCTGCCAAGATTATTGAGAACGATGAAGTGGCCTCGTCGATGAACGACCTGCCTGAGGTCATAAAACCCATGGTCAAAGGCGGCGGCTCACTCACAGCCCTTCCCATTATCGAGACGCAGGCCGGCGACGTATCGGCATACATCCCCACCAATGTCATCTCCATCACCGACGGACAGATATTTTTGGAGACAAAGCTCTACAACCAAGGTGTACGTCCCGCCATCAACGTAGGTATCTCGGTATCGCGCGTAGGCGGTAGCGCACAGCTCAAAGCAATGAAAAAGATTGCCGGTACATTGAAGATTGACCAAGCGCAATTCCGCGAGCTCGAATCATTCACCCAATTCGGTGGCGACATCGACCCCGTTACGGCTATGGTGATAGACAAAGGCCGCAAGAACGAACGCATCCTCATACAACCGCAATACAGCCCTGTCTCCGTAGAAGAAGAGATAGCCATCATCTACTGCGGCACTCAAGGACTACTCTCGACGGTACCCCTCGAGAAAGTTGCCGAATTTGAAAAACTGTTCCTGCAAATCCTGCACGCCAAACACCAGAACGACGTACTCGATGAACTGAAAAAAGGTACGCTAAACGATGAAATAGCGGCCATCCTGACAGAAACAGCCCAAGAAGTCGCAAACCGTTTTAAGGCATAAAATCAGAATATGGCATCCATACGCGAACTGAAAGGACGGATAGGATCAGTCTCCTCATCGGAGAAGATTACGGGCGCAATGAAAATGATCTCATCGGCCAAATTACACAAAGCCATGCAGGCTTTGCAGCGTGTCGTGCCTTTCCGCCAACAAATACAATCCACCATCGACCATCTGTTGGCTGCCGATAGCGAATACATATCCCCACTTGCGCAGGTGCGCCCCCTGCAACATGTGGGTATCGTCTTATTGGGCAGCGACGAAGGTCTGTGCGGAGCTTTCAACGTGACTCTCTTCAAGCATGCGCTCGACCGAATAGCGAGCTTTAAAGAAGAGGGCGTCACCGCTATCACCCTTTACCCCGTCGGGAAAAAAGTGGTGACAGCGGCCAAAAAGCTACGCATCGAAGGGGTCTCTGTAGCAACCACCCCCTACATGAATTCGAAAAGCTCACGCGAAGAGATAGAAAAAATGGCTGGTGAACTCACCGATGCGTTCCTGACCGGTCAGACAGACCGTGTCGAGGTCGTATTCATGCACTTCATCAGTACCGGTCGCCAACGCGTAACACATCGCGCCATGCTGCCTGTCGTAGCCGAAAGCTCAGCAGGACATAAAGAGTGCAAGCCTTACATCTTCGAGCCCGATGTAGCAACCATTTTCGATACCGTTCTCCCGCTTGCGGTCATTGCATCGCTGCAAGAGAGCGTCAGCGAAAACCGGGCATCGGAACAAGCGGCTCGCGTGCTGGCTATGCAATCGGCCAACGACAACGCCAAGAAGCTCCACGACGAGTTGCAACTCGAATATAACAAACTGCGCCAACAAAGCATTACAAACGAGTTGCTCGATATCTTAGGCGGCAAAGTTGATGGATAATAAAACGGGCTTAGCCCACTACATATCAAACCATAAAGTATAACGACGAAGAGAGATAGATACTCTATCACAGCAACCTATGGGAAGTACTAATAACTATTTCACCTCATTCTTTAAGGGACTTGGCAGCCTGTTGCACGGCATGCGTGTCACCGGTAAATATTTCTTCAGCCACAAAGTTACCGAACAATACCCCGAGAACCGAAAAACGCTCGTCATTCCGGAACGTTTCAGGGCTACGCTCAACCTCATTTATGATGAAGAAGGTAACCACAAATGTATTGCCTGCGGGATATGCCAAAACAACTGCCCCAACGGGACAATCCGCATCGAGTCGAAGAAAATAGAGACAGAAGATGGCAAAACCAAACGTGTACTCGACCGCTATATCTACGATTTGGGCAGCTGCACTTTCTGCATGCTTTGCGTAACGACATGCCCGCACCATGCCATCAAGTTTACAAACGACTTCGAGCAAGCAGTGTTCACACGCGACAAGTTGGTGAAACAACTCAACTACCGCCCCGAACCCTCGCAACCGAATAAAGAAGAAAAATCAGAATAATACTCATATATGGAATCAATCGCTCAACAGGTCATTTTCTACTTGCTTGCGATAGTGATCGTGATATGTTCGGTACTTACCGTCACGACCCGCCGCATCCTTCGAGCTGCCACATACTTGCTGTTCGTACTTTTTGCCACGGCGGGTATCTATTTCATGCTCGACTATACATTCCTCGGGGCGGTACAACTCGCCGTCTACGCAGGAGGTATTCTTGTGCTGTTTGTATTCTCTATCCTGCTCACATCGCACCCGGGAGAACGCACACCGCAAGCAAGTATAGTTAAACGCATTCTCGGGCTTATTCTCGCTATCGCCGGTACGGCAATTTGCACGTATGCCCTTATCACCTATCCCTTCGAGACTATTCCCCTCACAGGTGGCGAACTCGACGTCAAGGCCATAGGTCACGCCCTCATCGGGATGGAGAAGTTCCAGTATCTCCTTCCTTTCGAGGCAATCAGTGTGTTGTTACTGGCATGTATCATCGGAGGCATCATGATTGCCCGCAAACGCTAACAAGAGATTATGGAAACACCTATGATATATTACATCATCATCAGTACCATCATGTTCTTTGCCGGCGTGTACGGTTTCATCACCCGCAAAAATATGCTCATGATGCTCATCTCCATAGAGCTTATGCTCAATGCTGTCGACATCAATTTCGCCGTTTTCAACCGCTACCTTTACCCCGACGCTATGGAGGGTATGATTTTCACCCTCTTCGCCATAGGTATTGCAGCAGCAGAGACAGCTATTGCCATCGCCATTATTATTAACATCTTCCGTCACATCCGTAACATCGATGCGGAGAACCTCGACGATATGAAATACTAAGATACCGCTATGGAATATACAGTTATCATTTTATTACTGCCGATGGCGATGTTCTTGCTGTTGGGTCTCTTAGACAGCAAGCTCAGCCCCCGCATGGCGGGTATTTTAGGCACACTCGGCATGATAGTGTGCACGGCTGTCGCCTACACCACAGCCTACCAATACTTTACACAACCACGCATCGACGGTGAATTCCCGCCTGTCACAGCTATCAATATAGAGTGGCTCAGATTCACCGATTTTCTGCATATCGACTTGGGTATCTACCTCGACCCCATTTCGGTAATGATGCTCGTTGTCATCACCACGGTGTCGCTCATGGTACACATATACAGCCTCGGTTACATGCACGGCGAGATAGGATTTCAACGTTACTACGCTTTCCTGTCGCTTTTCAGCATGTCGATGCTGGGACTCGTCGTTGCCACCAACATCTTCCAGATGTATATCTTTTGGGAGCTTGTGGGCGTATCGTCGTACCTGCTCATCGGATTCTATTACACCAAACCTGAGGCCGTATCGGCTTCGAAGAAAGCATTTATCGTTACACGCTTTGCCGACCTCGGCTTCCTGATAGGTATCCTCATCCTTTCGTTCTACACCAAGACATTCGATTTTGCCACCCTCACAGCAGCACCCGGCACCATCATTACCGAGACGGCAGGCGCTTCGTTCCTCGGTTGCTCGGTAGCAGCATGGGCTTTGGCACTCATCTTCATGGGAGGTGCAGGTAAGTCGGCCATGTTCCCGTTACACATTTGGTTACCCGATGCTATGGAAGGTCCTACCCCTGTATCGGCACTCATCCATGCCGCTACGATGGTAGTAGCCGGTGTGTACTTGGTAGCCCGCCTCTTCCCGCTCTTCTGCGTAACGCCCGAGGTACTCGACTTCATCACCGTCGTAGGTGCCGTAACAGCACTCTATGCCGCTATCGTAGCGTGTGTACAAAGCGATATAAAACGTGTACTCGCCTTCTCTACCATCTCGCAAATCGCCTTCATGATGGTAGCTCTCGGCGTTGCCCGCGACACCGACCTGCATGCCGGCCTCGGCTACATGGCTTCGATGTTCCATCTCTTTACACACGCCATGTTCAAAGCGTTGCTCTTCCTCGGCGCAGGAGCTATCATCCATGCCGTACACTCTAACGAAATGACGGCAATGGGTGGATTACGCAAGTATATGCCCATCACCCACATCACGTTCCTCATCGCCTGCTTGGCTATCGCCGGCATACCGCCGTTCTCGGGCTTTTTCAGTAAAGACGAGATACTCACAGCCGTGATGAACAAGAGCCTCTTCTGGGGTATATGGATGACCGTTGTCGCCGGGTTGACAGCATTCTACATGTTCCGCCTCTACTACCGCATTTTCTGGTGGAACAAGCCCGACTACTCTCACCACACGCCTCACGAGGCGCCGCTCACAATGACGATACCCCTTATCATCCTCGCTGCCATCACATGTGTGGCCGGGTTCATACCCTTTGGCGAGTTTGTCAGCGTCAACGGGCAACCCTATCATATCCACCTCGACCCCACGGTAGCCACGACGAGCATTATTATAGCACTTATAGGCATATCGCTCGCCACATGGCTTTTCTTGAAAGAAAACAAGAAGCCCGGCGCCATGGCCGACTCGATGCGCACGCTCTACACAGCTGCCTACCATCGCTTCTATATCGATGAAATATACCAATTCGTAACGCACAAGATAATCTTCGCACTGATATGCCGCCCCATCGCATGGTTCGACCGTCATATCATCGACGGCACGATGAACATGCTTGCCAACGTCACACAAGGCGTCTCGGCACGTATCAAAGGCTTGCAATCGGGCTACATACAATCTTATGCTTGGATATTCCTTGCCGGCGCATTGGTAATAGCCATTATAACCATGTGTTGCTTCTAACCGAAGGTTGACGAATTAAAAAACGAAGAACTATGAATTTTCTATCTTTATTTGTGCTTATTCCGCTCTTGATGATGGTAGGCCTTGCCATCGCAAGAAGCATGAAACAAATACGAACGGTAGCTGTCGTGGGTTCTACCCTTCAGTTGGGGCTCGCCATCTACACGCTCATCAAGTTCCTTATGGAACGTGCCGCCGGGAACACCGAAGAGATGCTCTTCCAAGCATCGACGATGTGGTATGAACCGCTCAACATACACTATGCGGTAGGCGTTGACGGCATATCAGTAACAATGCTGCTGCTATCGGCCATTATCGTTTTTGCCGGTGTTTTCGCATCGTGGAAAATAGAGCCGCTCTCAAAAGAATTTTTCTTGTGGCTCATACTCCTCTCCATAGGTGTATTCGGGTTCTTTATCTCGATAGACCTCTTTACCATGTTTATGTTCTACGAGGTAGCCCTCATCCCCATGTACCTGCTTATAGGCATCTGGGGTAGCGGTAAAAAGAACTACTCGGCCATGAAACTTACACTGATGCTTATGGGTGGTTCGGCATTGCTCATGCTGGGTATCATAGGCATATACTACCACTCATCGGCCGATGGCAATTACACGATGAACCTGCTTGAAATAGCACGGAACAACGCCATCCCCGAAAACTGGCAGTACTTCCTCTTCCCGCTTACCTTTGTAGGTTTCGGCGTGCTGGGAGCCATGTTCCCGTTCCATACATGGTCGCCCGACGGTCACGCATCGGCGCCTACGGCAGTCTCGATGCTCCATGCCGGCGTACTTATGAAATTAGGAGGTTACGGCTGTTTCAGAGTAGCCATCTACCTCATGCCCTTTGCCGCTAACGAGTTATCGTGGATATTCCTCATACTCACAGGT
Organism: uncultured Barnesiella sp.; assembly: GCA_944321085.1. GTDB lineage: Bacteria > Bacteroidota > Bacteroidia > Bacteroidales > Barnesiellaceae_A > Barnesiella_A. Next base: position 42,062 of record CALUJY010000008.1, on the reverse strand, counting down.
ATCAGCGTAGTTTACGGTGCATTCTCGGCTTGCGTACAGACCGACCTGAAATATATCAACGCTTACTCATCGGTAAGCCACTGCGGCCTCGTACTCTTCGCCATCCTCATGCTCAACAACACCGCCATGACGGGTGCTGTGATGCAGATGCTCTCGCACGGTCTGATGACGGCACTCTTCTTTGCCCTCATCGGTATGATATACGGCCGTACCCACACACGCGACATACGCGAAATGGGTGGATTGATGAAGATAATGCCTTTCCTCTCGGTATGCTACGTTATCGCCGGTCTCGCCTCGTTAGGCTTACCGGGATTGAGTGGTTTCGTTGCCGAAATGACCATTTTCGTAGGCTCGTTCCAACACAGCGATATGTTCCACCGCGTATTCACCATCATCGCTTGCTGCTCTATCGTGATAACCGCAGTTTACATCCTGCGTGTCGTAGGCAAGCTGCTCTATGGTAAGGTACAAAACGAACACCATCGCGAACTCACCGACGCTACATGGTGGGAACGCCTCTCGGCTGTTACACTCATTATAGGCGTAGCAGGACTGGGTCTCTTCCCGGGATGGATTTCGCAACTCATCAGCAACAGCCTTAATGTCATTATAGAACGATTATCATAATACACACAAGATATGGATTTATCACAATATCCTTTGATATGGGAGTATATGCAACCCGAGTTGCTCCTTTTGGCTGCGACGGTACTCCTTTTCTTCATCGACCTGTTTGCACCGTCGCGTTTTCTCGACAAGTGGTTTTCGGCCATTGCCTGCGTGCTGCTCGTAGCCGTAACAGCTATCAGCTGCATACCCGGCACAGAGTCACACACTCTCTTTGGCGGCATGTTCGTCACCACACCTATGACTACGATGGTGAAAATGATACTCAATATAGGTACCCTACTCATATTGTTGCAAGCTCATGAGTGGATTAATAGCGAGGCCTGCAAGATACGCCGGGGCGAGTTCTATGAATTGCTATTCTTCACCCTCTTCGGCATGTACCTGATGATTTCATCGGGACACTTCCTCATCTTCTTCATCGGTTTGGAAACGGCATCGCTCCCCATTGCAGCATTGGTAGCTTTCAACAAACAAGGAGGCGAGTCGTACGAGTCGGGAGCCAAATACCTTTTCACCGCCGTATTCTCGTCGGCACTCTTCCTTATGGGCATCTCGTTCATGTATGCCATATCGGGGACGCTCTATTTCGACGATATTGCTACGGTAGCTTCTGCCAATACGGCACTCTTTATCGTTGCCCTCACGTTTATTATCTCGGGCATCGGGTTTAAGCTCTCGTTGGTACCGTTCCACTTGTGGACAGCCGACGTTTACCAAGGTGGCCCCACTGCTGTCACCTCATACCTCTCGGTTATCTCGAAAGGTGCTGCGGCCTTTGCTTTCCTGTGGGTACTCTTCAAGACATTCAGCCCCTCGCCCGAAATATGGCAAGGCATACTCTACGCTCTTATCGTGCTTACCATCACACTCGGTAACCTCTTTGCCATCCGCCAGAAAAACCTGAAACGCTTTCTTGCTTTCTCGTCTATCTCGCAAGCAGGCTACATCATGCTGGGTATCATGGCTGGCAGCGCACAAGGTATGACGGCACTCGTATATTACGTTCTTGTGTATATCTTCTCGAACCTTGCCGCTTTCGGCGTAATAGCAGCCATAGAAAACAAAACCGGCAAAGTAAGCATGGACGACTACGACGGGCTATACCGAACCAACCCCAAACTGAGCCTCACAATGATGCTCGCCATGTTCTCGTTGGCAGGTATCCCTCCCTTTGCAGGATTTTTCAGCAAATTCTTTATTTTCACATCGGCAGTACATGCCGGATACTACATTCTGGTGCTCATTGCATTGCTCAATACCATCATATCGCTCTACTACTATCTCTTGGTTGTCAAGGCGATGTTTATCAACCCCAACGATAACCCCATAGCAGCCGTCAAGAGCGACACGTCGGCACGCATCGGACTTGTCATCTGTGTAGCCGGTATTTTGCTGCTCGGTATTGTAAGTGCCGTGTATGGTTACCTGTCGGGCATGAGCTTCGGCATGTAATCCGACATACAAAACATACCTTTCGCGACGTCGTCTTCTCACAAGAAGGCGGCGTCGTATGTTATCAATAGTTAATGAAGAAGAAACGTTTCACAATCAGACAGATTATAATTATTTTTGTCAGCTCTGTTACGTAGCAATACCATGAAACGCTCCGCTGCATGAATTTACTACAACGCACTTTAAAAATAAATTAACATAATAACTATCAACAAAACTATTGGATTTCACCATGAAAAAGAGCAAATTGTTATGCCTGCTGGGTATCCTGAGTTTAACACTCCCATGCACCCTGTATGCACAAGAGTATAGCGAAGAATCGCTCTACGTCAACAACTTCCAAGGCGAACTTGCCAATCCCACTACCGCAACTACCATCTACGGAGAGGAATTCACTCTTTCGTGGGTCGATTGCGTGTACAAACCCGACTATGTAGCCAAAAACGACAATGGAGTAACAACTCCCGGCGCATTGGAAATGCAGAAGAAACCCGAAACGGCAACCATCCAATTCGGCGAATTTGCATCGGTCACAAAAGTAGTAGTCAAAGGTTCTACCACCGGTAACAACCGCGGCTTTGGTTTCTACTACTCTACCAACGGCGGCAGCACATGGACTCTCGAAGCCGAACACCTTATCACCGGTGCCGGCGAAGAGGTTACGGTAACCCTCCCCGAAGGCTCGCAAGAAAACGTTACTTTCAAAATCATGCTCCCGGTAGGAAACTCCAACTATTTCTATCTGCATGACATCGAAATCTTCGGTATGGTTTCGTCGGCAACAACAATTCCCGCCGTAACGCAAATCACACCTGCTACCGGAACGGTTATTCCCGTTGAAGGTACTATCGACCTTACATTTACCTGCGACATCACGCGCGGTACAGGCGACATCACTCTTGGCGATGTAGTTATCCCCGAGAGCGGCATCACCTGCAACGGTTCGGTTGCCACACTTACTTATAGCGGCCTTGCTACCGACAGCGAGTATAAGCTCACCGTTCCCGCCGGAGCATTTGTCAACGAACAAGGCGAACCCACAATGGCCGAGACCACTGCTGAATATACGACACCCGACACCCAAGCACCTCTTTTGGTAGAGACAACTTTGGTAGAAGGCGGCACGTATGCTACGGCTACGACATTCAGCCTCGTATTCAACGAACAAGTTAAAGCCGGTGATGTACCCATCACCATCAACGATATAGAGGTGATACCTGCCGTATCAGGCTCACAAAACTACCTCATGTACATCACCGTATCGGGTCTTGCATTTGCTACCGAATACACCGTGACCATTCCTGAGGGAGCCATCGTCGATGCTTCGGGCAACAGCTTTGCCGGTGCTTCTTATAACATCGTCAGCAAAGGCGATTACAGCGGCGAGGTGCTCTACACCTATGCTCCCAACTCAACAGATTTCCCCGAAGACGAAGCCATGGGTAATGTCACTATCAACGTCAATGGAGCCGATATTACATTCGGCAACGTATCCAGCGCACGCGACCGCGGCTCAAACGGATGGGGTTTCAAAACCGACTACGTACAACTGTCGGCAACCACTATTGGCGACCTTACATTCAAAATTCAATGCGGTGGCGGTAGCGAACCTCACAAATATTTCGTACAGAAACAAGCCAACGACGGCTCATGGAGTACACTCGAAACTGTCATTATAGGCAACAATGATATTATCAGTTTCAGCAGTGCAGCTGCACTTTCGAGCGACGAGACGGTTGTTCGTATCATAAAAGATGATGTCAACTTCTGGTTCTACAACATTACAGTCAACGACTTCTTCGACAATGCAGCAGCAGCCGACGACGGTAAAGCTCCCACACTTGCTGCCTCGACACCCGCTGAGAACGCTACCGACGTAGCCACCTCGGGCAACATCAAGCTCACATTCAGCAAACCTGTCAAGGCCTCTACCGGTACCTTTATACTCAATGGCAAAGAACTTACGCCGAACATCCTGAGCAACATCGTAACACTCCCCTATGCCAACCTCAAATACGAGACTCAATATACTCTCGAAGTCTCTGCCGGAGCTGTAACCGACTACTACGACCGCACTAACGAGGCTTTCAGCCTGACATTCACAACAAAAGAGCGTCCCGCTGTCGAGGCTGCACTCTACGACTTCGTTGTAGCTGCCGATGGCACAGGTAACGGCACGACCATACAATCGGCCTTCGATGCTGTTCCCGAAAACAACGCAAGTACATTCCGCATCTTTGTCAAGAACGGTACATACAACGAATATCCCACATTGTCGGCAACCAAAGCTCATGTAAGCCTCATCGGACAGAGCCTCGAAGGCGTTGTCATTACCGGTAGCCACTACTCAGGCCTCACCGAAGGCGGACTTACCTATGGCACATCGACCTGCCAAACCATGGAAATCCTCGCCGATGACTTCTATTGCGAGAATATGACCATCTCCAATACAGCAGGCATGAACATCGGCCAAGCCGTAGCACTGAAAGTTTACTCAGACAAATCTGTCTTTAAGAACATCCGACTCACCGGTTACCAAGATACCCACCTTACATCTAACACCGGTAGCGACCGTCAATACTACCTCAACTGCGACATCCGCGGTACGGTTGACTTCATCTTCGGCGACGGTACATGCTACTTCGAGAACTGTCTTCTTTACATCGAAGACCGTTCGGGCAACTGCATCACGGCAGCATCGACCGACATCAACAACACCTACGGTTACGTATTCGAAAGCTGTACCATCGACGGTGTTTCGTCGCGCAACAAAGACTTCTATTTGGGTCGTCCGTGGAAAAACGCTCCCCGCGTAGTTTACCTCAACACTCAAATGAATCTCGTTCCCACCGACCAAGGTTGGACAACGATGTCGGCAATACCTGCTTTGATGGCCGAGTATAACAGCATGGACCGCAATGGTAACCCTGTATCTACGGCAAGTCGTCGCACCGATTTCTCGTTTACACAAAACGATATCCTTGTAGCCGACCCATTGTCCGACAGCCGTCCTACCACTCTCACCGATGAAGAAGTGGCCATGTACTCACGCGAGAACGTTCTCAAAGGAAATGACGACTGGGATGCCACGACAAAAATATCGGTACCCGCAGCTACCGACTACATATCGTACAACCTCGAAGCCAAACTTCTCACATGGACCGCAACAGAAGCAACAGCTTGCTATGTCATATTGGTTGACAATGAGGTAGCCGGATTCTCTACCACCAACGAATTTAGCTACGACGTAGCCGAGCGCACCGAAGCACAATTCAGCATCATATCTACATCGGAATATGGTGCATTGAGCGAGGCTGCTACCCTCGAATGGGACAAGAGCGGTATCGAGAATATGATAGCAAAAGGCAAACTCATCGTCAATACCCGCGTAGAAAATACGCTTTACCTTGCCGATGGCGTTTCTACCGTTTACGTATATGACCTCAACGGCCGTCTGCTCAACAACGTCAAAGATAACATCGCTACCCTCGATATGAACAGACTCCCGGCAGGATGCTACATCGTCAAAGCTGCTACTGCCGATGGCAGAACCGAAGTAGCCCGCGTAGTAAAATTCTAAAAACTGCGTTACCCGCAATAGTTCATACCATTACCCGGTTGCCGCCAGGCGGCAACCGGGTAATTTTTATATCCGGCGGCATAATATTCTTTGCTCATCAGCCACAAGAGGAGAGAGAAATTGGATATTCATGATAAAAACCGTAACTTTGCATCATGGCTCGCATCATATCTATCGATTACGGACGCGCCCGTTGCGGCATCGCTGCAACCGACACACTGCAAATCATTGCCAACGGGCTTACAACCGTCCCCACAAGCAAACTCATGGACTTCTTGCGCGACTACACCTCGCGAGAAGCCGTAGAGTGTATCGTTGTAGGATACCCGCGACAGGCCGACTACTCCGACTCGGAGAACATGCGCTACGTCAACGCTTTTGTGAAACAACTGCACCGCCAGATGCCCGACATGAAAATAGAGCTTTACGACGAGCGGTTTACCTCGGTCCTCGCCCACCGCACCATGATTGATGCCGGTATCGGTCGCATGGCACGCCGCAACAAAGCCCTCGTAGACGAAATAAGCGCCACCATCATATTGCAAAGTTATCTCGAAAGTAAAAAGTATAATACACGACCATGATATTACCCGTTTACTTATACGGACATCCCGTCATTCGTAAAGTGGCAGAACCTATCGATGCCACATATCCCGGCTTAGCCGAACTGATACAGAACATGTACGAAACCATGTATGCCTCCGACGGCATCGGACTTGCCGCCCCGCAAATAGGGCGTTCTATCCGCCTCATCGTTATCGACGTTGACCCTTGTGCCGACTCTTTCCCCGAGCTGGCTGGCGTGAAGATGACCCTCATAAACCCCACGCTCGAAGTCGTGGAAGATGGTAAGAAAGCCTCATCGGAAGAGGGTTGCCTCAGCCTCCCGGGCATACACGAGTCGGTAAGCCGCATCGAGAAGATTCACTTACACTGGTTCGACGAAAATTTTACCGAACACGACGAGGTTATAGAAGGGTACCTCGCCCGTGTCGTACAACACGAATACGACCACTTGCAGGGACACGTCTTCATAGACCACATCTCGCCCATACGCAAGCAACTCATCAAAGGCAAGCTCAACAACATCATCAAAGGGCATGTCAACTGCGGGTACCGCACCAAAGCCGCCGGCTCAAAATAAAAACCGATTGTTTTACACTAAAAACAACCCCTTATGGCAGACGACAAAAAAATCATTTTCTCCATGGTGGGTGTCAGCAAGACATTCCCTCCCCATAAACAAGTACTCAAAGACATATACCTCTCGTTTTTCTACGGAGCCAAGATAGGCATCATAGGTCTTAACGGCTCGGGTAAGTCGACCTTGCTCAAAATTATTGCAGGCGTAGAGAAATCATACCAAGGCGAGGTCGTATTCTCGCCGGGCTACTCGGTGGGCTATCTCGAACAGGAGCCTAAGCTCGACCCCGAGAAAACAGTCATCGAGGTAGTGCGCGAAGGGGTACAGCCCATACTCGACATCCTTGCCGAATATGAGAAGGTAAACGAATCCTTCGGCGACCCCGAGGTTCTCGAAGACCCCGAAAAGATGGATGCTCTCATCGCCCGACAAGCCGAGTTGCAAGACCATATCGACGCCTGCGACGCATGGAACTTAGACAACCGTCTCGAACGCGCCATAGATGCCCTGCGATGCCCGCCCGAAGACCAGCAAGTAAAATTCCTCTCGGGAGGCGAACGCCGCCGCGTAGCTCTGTGCCGTCTGCTCCTGCAAGAACCCGACATTCTGCTGCTCGACGAGCCCACCAACCACCTCGATGCCGAGAGTATCGATTGGCTCGAACAACACTTGCAACAATATAAAGGAACGGTCATCGCCATTACGCACGACCGCTACTTCCTCGACCACGTTGCCGGATGGATTCTCGAACTCGACCGTGGCGAAGGTATCCCGTGGCAGGGCAATTACAGTTCATGGCTCGACCAAAAGACCAAACGTCTCGCCATGGAAGAGAAACAAGCCAGCAAACGCCGCAAGACCCTCGAACGCGAGTTGGAATGGGTGCGCATGGCTCCCAAAGCTCGGCAGGCAAAAGGAAAAGCCCGCCTCAACTCTTACGACCGACTGCTCAACGAAGACCAAAAGGAACGCGAGGAGAAACTCGAAATATTCATCCCCAACGGTCCGCGTCTCGGCAACAAGGTGATAGAGGCCATCGACGTAGCAAAAGCCTATGGCGACAAACTCCTGTTCGACCACCTCAACTTCACCCTGCCGCCTAACGGTATTGTAGGTGTGATAGGTCCCAACGGCGCCGGCAAGACAACGCTCTTCCGCCTCATCATGAAGCAAGAAAAGGCCGACAAAGGTACTTTCGAAATAGGCGAGACGGTAAAGATTGCATACGTTGACCAAACCCACAAAGATATAGACCCTCAAAAGACTGTCTATCAAGTCATCTCAGGAGGGCAAGAGACTTTCCGCATGGGAGGACGCGACATCAATGCCCGCGCTTATCTCTCGCGTTTCAATTTCACCGGAGCCGACCAAGAGAAGCTCATCGGCGTACTCTCGGGCGGTGAACGCAACCGCCTGCACCTTGCTATGGCTCTCAAAGAGGAAGGCAACGTGCTCTTGCTCGACGAACCTACCAACGACATCGACGTAAACACGCTGCGGGCTCTCGAAGAGGGTCTCGAAAACTTTGCCGGATGCGCCGTTGTCATCTCGCACGACCGTTGGTTCTTAGACCGCATCTGTACTCACATTCTCGCTTTCGAGGGCGACTCGGAAGTATTCTTCTTCCAAGGTTCATACAGCGAGTATGAAGAGAACAAACGCAAACGCATGGGCGACGTCGAGCCCCACCGCGTGCGTTACCGCAAGTTCAACGAATAATACGATTTCTGCCCATTCTCCCGATAGGGAGAGATGACGCAAGCGTGACACTACCTCGTCGACAAATCTCACCGAGGCAATAAAAAACAAAGGGAAACTCTCTGCCTATTTCAAGAGAGTTTCCCTTTTTAATCAGGGGTAGTTCCGACAGATTACAACACCACTTTACAGCTTCGTGTCGCCTCGTTTTGCTCTATCTTCACAATGTAGCAACCCGATGGCAACTCTATCGATGAGTGACGCTCCCCGCACTGCCGTACAGCAACAAGTCGGCCGCTGAGGTCGCAAACCGTTACCGTTGCAGCACTGTCGGAGGTGTTGTCTATGCGCAAAATACCGTTATGCCCATACACGCGTACCTCACCTGCGGCTACCGATACGATAGCAGTGGGCGCTATCTCTACCACGGTCATTTCTGACTCACCCGTGGGATATATAGCTTTCACGCCGGCTGTATGGTGGACATTAGCGATACCCTCTATCATAAAGCTGCACTCGTCGGTATTGCCAATCTTTTCGTCGTCGAGGAATATATCATAACTTACACCCTCGACCGTCGCACCGGCAACGCTGTTTGCCGGACCTACATAAAATTCATCGACAAGCATAAAGAATCCGTCGTAGGTCGTATAGTTCAGCGCTACGTACACCTCTTTACCGGCATATTGCGAGAGGTCGAGCTCTATAACCATCCACTCGTCGGTAGCACCTATCTCATCGAGCACCGTGAAGGTTGCGGGGTCGTTTTCTTCCGACACGCAAATGGCTACGGTCTCGGCATACAAGCTGGTATATGCCTTCAAGTCGAAACGGACGACATAATCATTGTAAATCTTTATGGGAGGAGATATAAGCCAGTCGTTTGCCTTGGCTTGTTGCGGCGAGAAGAAGGCCACACATCGGGAGCCTTCGGGAGGATATGCCGCATAGTCGCCCTCCATACTCGGAACGGTGGCTAAGGGATTCCATATCAGACACGCCATCTCTTCGCCACTGCCGGGGAACTCATATATCTCCTGATTGGCATTGCCAATGGGATAGGTCGCCATCTGGTCGCCGTCGAAGGTTGTCCATTCGCCAAACTGCTGGGCAAAGTCGGGATAACTTTCGAAATCGTCGCTCCAACCCAGCTCCTGATTCCATCGCAACTGTACATCGATATTGCCGTCGTCTCTGCCGCTAACATCGGCCGTAAGATTATAAGGAGCATTTATCTTCTCTATCAACGGAACGACGAGGGTCATATCATCGACGAGGGTAAGGGTTGTATCATACAACTCGAAATTGCGCGAGTTTATGTTGACGATATACTCGCTCTTGGGCAAAAAACCATGTACCGACAAACCATCACGAATGGTATCGGTAAATATCAAACCGGTTTGCGTGTCGGTATAGCTCACCTCCGTACCATCGGGAGAGATACCGTTGCTGTGTGCCTCTATCGTGAGCGAAGCCATCTCGTCCTCGGCCGGCAAAGCCACCTCAATCTGTGCTCTTTCACTCTTAGAAACTATGTAACGAGCCTCTACCTCAACCGTGTGCCGTCCGGGAGCTACATCGCGCAACGTGTATTGCGTACTGTAAGTATCTGTTACAGAATCGCCGTCGAGATATATCACAAAGTGCTCGCTTCCTGCCTGCGGGGCATGCGACGAACCGGAGCGCACACGACGAGCCGGAGCAGCAGCTATCGACGAGGGGTCTATATCGGCAGCACCCACAAAGAAATCGTCAACCATGAGCATAAAAGTGCTGCGCGAAATATAACGAATGGCGATATATACGTCTTTCCCTTCGTATGCCGAAAGGTCATACTGTATCGTATGCCACGACTCGTAATCGACACTCTCGTAATTTCCTTGCGTCAGAGGGACAAAGTCGCCGCGCTCATTGCCTGTCTCAGATATATACACCAAAAATTGCTCGTCGTAACGGTCGCCTGCTTTTGCAAGGAAGCGCACAACGTTGCGCACACCCACATGTATCTGCGGGGAGATGAGCCAATCGTCGTTGGCCGTTCCCGTCGCAGTACGTATAAATCCGACATATTGTTTACCGCTATACGGACGCAACACGGGGTAGGTGTACCACACCGGAGGGTCAATCACCAATGGGTTGAAAATAGTGGCATATTGGTTCAACCCGCTATTGGGGTAGCTGCCATAAAGTTGAGCGGCAGGAACGTGGTCGCCGTCGATACCCGTCCACGGAGCAAAATCGATAGAGAAGGCATCGTAGCTCTCGAAATCATCGAAAAAGTAATCTGTCTCGCGATTCCACACAAGGGCTACTTCGTTATACCCCGTCTTGTTATCGTGGCTTGTACTTGCCGTCAAAGCGTAAGGCGTACGCACTTCTTCGACAAGTTCTATTTCGAGCGACATATTATCGGTAACCTCTATCTCGTTACTATATAAAGCTAAGTCGCGAGGGGTGATAGTAAGCATGTGAGTCCCCGCCAACACGCGGGTAATCGTACACATTCCATCACCATCCAACGAGCGATTATATACCAAGCCTGTATTGACATTTTCAAGTACCACCGGAGTTCCTTCCAAATTCTGTCCAGTTACAGACGTAACGTACAAAGTCACTGTATAGGTAGTCTGCCCCATCGCCTGCATGAATGCAAACAACAGAAAAACAGACAATAGCGTAATATTTCTTTTCATCTTTCGGTATTAATAGATAGTAATCGTATTACATACTTGCCATATATACAAAGGGGCGCACCCGATTATAAGAACCAAGCGCGCCCCTTCTGTTCAATTAGTGTTTCACTACTTTGTAGGCGCATCGACCCGATGCAGTCACTACATTCACTACATATACGCCGTCGGGCATGTAACGCATATCTATGGTATCGTGCGATGCAGCCGGACGTTTGGCTGTCATCGTGCTGCCACCCATTGATATTACATGGAGCGACAAGATATTTTCAGCAGCCTCGACATGGCATATACCGTCTACGACATAGACTTTGCACTGAGCTTTGCGAGCCGTTTCGAGCCCTGTAAGCAATTCTATTTCAAAATCGCGTTGCAAGCTCGTACCCTCCATTATCACAGTCTCGTCTATCTCACAAGGGAGATAACCGTCTTTTTCTATCACGACTTTATACTCACCATTTTGCAAGACATAGAGCATGTAAGCTCCTGTTTCGTCGCTCATGGTACTGTATATTACATTGTCGCGTGTAAATGTGATATGGGTATCGGGAACAGGCACACGTTGATCGCTGGTATAAATATATCCGCTTACATACGGAGGCTCTACCTCTAAACCGACATACAATACAGGCAAAGTCTGGCTCGATGAGGCCGATTGTGTAGCAAAACGGTCTGGAGCCTGCGTCAGGTCAGAGCCATCGACAGCATATCGCAATACCTGATTGTTACCCACATTATTGGTATAGAACGTTACCGTAGAAGCAAACTCCGCCGAGTCGGCTGCAAGCACAATGCACAATCCTTTGCCATCATACTCCATAGGAGTAGGCAGCGAGAATGTCAATGCGCAATCGTCTTTACCTTGCTCTATATGCAATTTTCCTTCATAAATAAGCGTCATGCCCTCTACACTGATGGTATTTCCCGTAAGTTCTGTGGCCTCGGTGCTGCCTATCCATACCTTCGCTTCATGCTGCGGGAGACTTGACGTATATCGTTTGTACGGGAACGCTATCGACGTAATCTTCTTTCCCACAGCTATACCGTTCAACTGTTCAGCCGTGTAAAGCAGTTGCGAAGCTGTATGCTTGTAGTTGAGTTGCAAGGGAATAGAGACAGACGTTACTGTTCCATCGTTTACTACAACATTATTCTGCAATCTCTCCTCTTCCACTTCATAAACGAACTCAGGCGATTCTACCAAATAATTCTCGGCAGCAATAGCAGCTTTCATTGCATGAGTACCTGCCTCGTGGGGTGTATATGCAAAGTTCAAAGTATCTTTTGCAGCCTCTTCTACCAAGACACTATCTATTATCGTGCCGTTATCAATAAGGCGTACGATGTAGCTGTCGGGCTCGGCAAGCATGTTGCGAGTAACAACTGTGAACGTATCTACATAGTTTACCATACCCGTATTCTTTTGACCCGTAAACGATACTATCATGGCATCGTGCGGCAAAGCCGCAGCTTCACGATAACCGAATACGTTGTCTATTCCTATATAACCGCCCATAAAACCGATATAGTATTCACCTGCGGGAATAGAGGTGACGGTCTTCTCCTCTTCGCTGTTCTGTGCATCGAAAGAGATGGCCTCGGCACGTATCCAGTTGTTGCGATCGGGCGAATAGTAAACAGAGAGTGTTGAGTTTGCGCCTCGTTTATAAGCGGTGAAACGCAGAGCCTCACCCTCAGCCACTTGTAAGCGCGGAGTAATAAGCAATGTGGTATCGTCTAAGTTGCCATGCGTTGCATACAAGCGATTGTAAGAGGTTATCGCGGGATTATAGCTGCCGCCACGGTCGCGGATAGTCCAATTATCGCCCACAACCCAAGTATCGCCGAAGACACCGGTTTCAAAGTCCTCGAAGAAAACATCATCGGCAATACGTACAGCATTCATCTCCAATCCCGTAGCACCACTACCATCATGAGTAATAGTCACGCATTCGCCTACATACGAACCGGGGGCTACAATATCAATTTGCATCCGCACCGACTCTTCGGCCGGTATCTCCATGGGAAGATCGGTTCCCTCGGGTAATGTTATAGCCAAACCGTCAACAGCCTCTATGGCCGTTATCGTAAGCGGAGCCGTACCTCTGTTATAAAGCGCAACAGCGGTACTGCGTTCGCCCTTGAAATACCCCATACCAAGTGGTTGCGACAATACTCCGCCGCTCTCTGCATTGATTTGCAATATAGCTTTGTAAGCATATACAGTAATCCACGCTATATACAACGAAGTATTGGACAAATCTTCCGAAACATCTACTCTGAAACGTTCCGAGTCGGCCTCGGTATCTTTGATTTGATATTCGAAAGAGCCTTCGACCGTCTTCGACTCACCACACAACAGATCTTCTCCATCAAATGTTGCAAGCGTTACACCATCGCCGTCTTTAATATAGTAATGATATTGGCTGCCTGTCACATCTACGGTTCCCATATTGGTCAATGTCACGCTAAAAGGTATTGTAGCAAGGCCTTCGGCATTGGCCGTAACTCGGTCAGGCACACTAACAGGCTTGTCAACGGTAATGGCTGTTACCGGCACTAAAGTTTCTGCCGCAAAACAGTCTATGGCTGCGCGACTCAGCAATATGCCGACATATTGTTCCGTAACATTAAAACTGGCGAGTGTCCAATCGGTATTGGTCAATTCGCCCGACAATTCGACATCGATAATCTCGTCGCCTCGCGTAAATTTATTACCGTCGCGACTGAAATTATAGAACTTCACAGAGGCCGATGACGTACTTGTTTTGCGTACAAACGCCATCACACGGCCGCTTACCATAGGCGATATGATAAAATACTCATCGCCGTATTCACCCCAATAAATCGACTCGGGATTTTCTGCCGTATATTGCAAGCCTTTGTCTCCTACCTCATTCTCATAAACCGAGAAGCCTGTTTCGGAGGGAGACGCTTGCCAATAGAGAGGTATCAAATTTTCAGCGCTAACACCGTCGAAAGTCTCTTGATAATAACTGTCGGGAATATCCGATGAAATAGCTTCGCCCTTTACTGTCACATTAACAGGGTCACCATTAGAAAAGACAATTTCGAAAGTCTCTTCAAATACGCCGGCGTCGGTAGGTGCAAACGTGAACGTCACATCAGCACTCGCCAGCGACTCGATGTTCCCCTCGCTATAAGTAGCCTTGAATGCTCCTTGGTCGGCAATAGAGGTGATACTCAGCGGATTTTGCCCTACATTGGTCACCCGTACCGTTGCCGTACTTTCACGTCCTGTAAATGTTTTGGGAAACTCTATGCTCTGCGGTGACACGTTCACGCCATATTCCGGCAAATCACCAGGAAGATAGGAGAAAGTCACCTTGGGCGAAAATTGTTGCCGGGAAACAGAAGAAGCTCCTCCCCGGGTATATGCCGAGACGTAACCATCGGTTTCAACGCCATAGAATGATGCACTCGAATAAGTTCCCTTGTTTGTAGTGGAAAAGTCTATCACAAGGTTTCCACCATTATAAACATAAGGTTGCGAAAACAGAATGGTCAACTCTCCGTTACTCACATTTACTATTTCACCCGTTTCATACACTGTCGTAAGACCCTCTATATATGTAGTGGGAGTAGCAAATTCCGATAGAGTAGTTTCTCCAATCTTCCATGATGAAGTGGTCGAAGCCCACGAAGTCGAGGTCGATGAACTATAAAAAGTCATTTCCGTAATTTGTGCACCGGTCATCAAGACAAGGTCTTCTGCCTTATATATCTCTTGAACATGTATGCCATTGGAATCATCCATCCACATACCCCATACTGGAGCATAACTGTTTGTCTTCGTCCCATCCGATACGGTCAACTGCAACTGACCGTTTGCTACGGACGGTACACCTGCCATCGCCATGGCGACAGCAAGAGTTGCCATAAAATTTCTTTTCATTTTCATAATGGTATTGATTAATAATAAATTCTACTTGGGTTGTTCGCTGCTACTAAAAAAGCGACGGGAGATATGGCACGACCTGTACTCCCGTCACAACACACATCATTGTTTTACCATGCGCAACATGGCGGTTTCTTTTTCGGTGACAACTTTTACAAGATATACACCTGCGGGCAGCGCATTCACGGCAAAACGAGTATTGTTACCACGCATCACAGCCTTGCCGGAGAGGTCGTAAACCGTTATTTCTGCCTCACCGTTCACATCGACGTTTACGAAGTCGCTTGCCGGATTGGGATAGAGCGAAACACGGGCTTTCACGCCTATACCGTTTATGCCACCTTGTTCTTTTTGAGCAATATAGATATTGTCAACCGTAGCGGCTTCGCTGCTACTACCGTCTTCGGCATAGTAACGCCAGCGCAACAATATCTCTTGTCCTGCGTATGCCTGCAACGATATGGACTCTTTCACCCAATAGGTCTCTTCTATCGTATATGCGAGCTGTTCCCACTGATTGCTACCTGCTACCGAGACTTCGAAGTAGAGCGTATCGCCATCCAAGTCGCCTTCGGGATAGACATATTCTGTTCCCTCCGGCAATACAGTCAGCGAAATAGGCCGCTGCTTCGCCCATACGAATTCGGCAACATACTCATGGTCGGCAGGAATGGCCATAGGTGGGGTTTGCAAGATAGATTCCAAACCGTCTTTGTTAGCGGGTTGATATACAAAGCCCGAATAGTCGCCGGCATAAGGCGATATGTCAGACCGACGCCACTCTGTACCATCACCCAGCAACTGCCAGCCGAGCGGAGGATAAAGCTCGCCTTCAAATCCGTAGAAATAGGGGAATGTCGTTATCGTCTGGTCGTCCATCGTGGTAAAGCTCCACAAAGTCACATTGCTTGCCTCGCCGGCCTCATTATAAGGTGTCACACTCCATGTATAGGTTGTAGAAGGCGATAACTTCTCGGCTGTAAGCTCATACGAGTTTTCCGTCAAGTCGACATCGGCAACAACCTCTTCGCCGGTTTTTACAAGGAGCTTGTAACCTTGTGCGAACTGTACGGCCGTCCACGACAGGGTTATGTAATTGTAAGAGCAGTCTGTTGCACCATCGTCAGGCACGGGGTTTTGCGCAGCTACGGGCACATTTCCCACACCATAAAGAGGCGGCAATACCACGTTATCGAGATAGATGTCGCTGGCCACTGTTTCAAAGCCACCCGACCAATCGACAGCGTAATACATCCAACGCAGGCGCACATTGTCCGATTGATAATCGCTCAAATCGACCGTATCGCGTACCCATGTATTATAAAGTGCTTGACTCGTGTACCACACTTCTGTCCACTCTTCGGCATCATCGACCTTGATTTCGAGTGCCATATAGTTCTCTGGAATCAGCGTACCGCCATCATCGTCGAACGATTCATAATGGTCAAATACGATTTGGTGCGAACCCTCGCTTAGGTCGAGGCGCGGCGAGTAGAGGTAACAATTCTGCAAAATGGAGTTGCACATGGAATGATAACCTTGCTCTGCGGTGTAGGCCGAGCGCGTCCATCCATTGTTAGACCAACCAGCGGGTGTATCTTCACTGCCTTCGAAACTCTCTACCGCATAACCATCTTCGAGCATTACCTTACTACCGGTAAGCACAACTTCGAGCGTCCCGCCATTTGTTTCTATCTTCAACGTAGCACTATTTGAACCTGCCATCGTCGGAGTATAGACTATATAATAGCCGAGTTCTTCGCCGTTTTTCAGAGAAGAACCGGGCACAAGCGTTGTAGAAAAGTCAGTGCCTTCGAGCCCGCTCACACTGGTTACTTCGAGCTTGCCGTTGCCGACATTGGTTACCGAAAGCATTTCCGAAACCGACGGGATGTCTAAGTAGCGGTTGATAAAACGATATGATGTAGTTCCGCTAACAATCGGTGTGGTCACCATCTGTTCAGTCGACACCTTGATGTTGTCGAGTTCGAACCGTCCGCTGTTGTACCCGTTTATAGGAGCAGAAGCATAGCGGAAACCTATCTTTATCTCTTGACCACTATATTGTGCAAGGCTTATCGACGAAGTATATTTCGTCCATGCAGCCCACGGCCAGTCGACGAGGCTGCTTTCCACATCCTCTTGGTCCATGACATTCCACAACTCTTCCCACGATGCGCCGTCGTCGGTCGTCACCATTACCTGAAACGTGTAATAACCTTTCTCAGCTCCATCTTTCTGTGCATACCACATAAACGACAACGTATATTGATCGCTATCTATCATCACAGCGGGAGTAACGAGAATCTCTTCTTTCTCTTTCTCATAATAGGTTGTGGTTATCTGCACATTGGCATATCCGGCAAGTGCACCTGTCGACTCGTTGACATACAGGTTCCATGTACCATTTGAAGAATCGAAATTGGGGTTTCCTGTTTCTTCATCGATACCCTCGGTATGATTATCAATAATATTCCATCCTTCGGCGGGGAAAATGCGGCTCTCGAAGTCTTCGTTGATAAGTACCTTCTCGGCCGATACTCCAGAAACTCCCCCCGCAAGGAGAAGCGCACAGCAATAAGTAAAAATCTTCTTCATACGAAAAAATTTATGTTTGTTATTCATGTTTGTTGCACAAGAGTACCGAACCCTTGACACATCACATTTTTTTGTATTACTATCTGTTTTATATACAAATCATCCTATCGCCCTGTTTCGGGGGCGATAGGATGAAAGATAGAATATTATCGTTTCACGAATCGAGCTACGGCTTGTTGCTCGCTGCCCGACACTTTCACAATATAGGTACCTGCCGGAAGCGCCTCCACATCGATGCGGCCTACACCGTCGTGTTGCAAAACGAGTGCACCGGTAAGACTGTATATGTACACATTATCATACTCCTCGCCTTCTACCATCAGATAATCGGCAGCAGGATTGGGATATACCCGCAGCTTGCCGACCGTTGTCGACGACAAGCCCGACTGTTTCACTACGAGAATTATCTCTTGCACCGTGGTGTTTACGCCATCGCTTGCATTGATGCGGAACAGATATTCGCCGGTCTCGGAGGGAGTACCGCTGATAGCACCGCCCAAAGCAGTTGTCGTCATCGTAAGCCACGAAGGCAACCCGGTTGTCGTAAAGGTAATGGCATCGCCATCGGGGTCGTATGCAGCAAATTCGTAAACATAGTTTTCACCCACGAATGCTTCGGTAGGCGCAGTGGTGGTAAACACCGGAGCATCGGAACTCTCGCCAAACATGAAGTTTTCGAAGTAAAAGTCATCGAAGAAAGTTACAAAACCGTCTTCGCTCACCGTGTGGCGCAAAGCGACATAAATCTCTTGCCCGGCATATTCACTAAGGTCTATCTCAAACTCATTGAATAGGTAGTGGTCGGCAAGACCCGTAAGCTGTACATTCTCGAACGAAGTAGGTACGAAACTTGCTATGTTATTGTCGGTAGTACTTACATATACGCCCAACTTGGCAAATTCGAAATAATCGTCGAGGCTGTACGACTTGGCATAGAAGCGGAACTTGGCACCTTCTCGGGCGGGCATCTTTTCACTGATAATCCAGTCGTCAGCCGAGCGTCCCGAGTCATAACCGTCGGGGCTCATGGCAGCGAGCATTTGGTCGCCCGACCTCGGATAGATATTGCGCCAGTCAGCACCTTCGGGCTCGGGTTTTTGGTTGATGACGATATAAGCAAACGGCGTGCCGATGTTGGGATAATTTATCATTACAGGCGATACGGTGTTATAACCATCGCGGTCGACAGTCGTAAATCCTACGGGTTGCGTACTGCCAAACTCATCTTCATCGAAACTGTAATAACGTATATTGGAAGGAAGTGCCGTACCGCTCACCGGCAATTCTATACCATCGGCGCCCTCGAATGTCAAAGTCAGGTTATCTTCTACCGGAGCAGCCGTCTCTCCCGCACTGAACATAATATGGAAGGTCACTTCTTCCCGTGCCTCTATTACAAGACCTTCGGTAAGATCGGTACTGAAATTCGGCGAATTAAAAGAAGCCTCTGTTATCGTCATGGCAGCCTCGCCATCATTGAGCAACGTAAATGCGGGTGAAACAACAGCTTTCTTGTAGTTGACTTCTCCGGCATTCCAACTCGTCACGTTTATAACGGCCTTGCCTCCTGTGGGAGCTTTCTCGATTGTGATATTGTCTAATGCGGCATTGGTAGAACTCATAGCGTTCTGCACACTGTAACGCCAACGCATCGTCACATTCTGCCCAACATAGTCGGTAAGCAAAATACGCTCGCGTTGCCATGGGTCGTTATCTTCCTCTCCCAAAGTAGATACATAGGCAAGGGTTGTCCAAACACCCGACTCGCCTTTTATTTCGAAATACAAGGTGTCGGCATCGACACGGGCGGGAGCTCGGTCGACATCGGCTTTCTTGGTAAGCGACACGGGCATGCGATTGCCCCAGTAGAACGATATTTGCATCGTCATGTCGTCGGGCAACATCACCGTAGGCATTTGCAACGTAGCCGTCTCGCCATTACCATTACCGCTTGCTACGGCAGTCTTATTGCCATCAAAAGCATTTACATCGGTATAATCCCACTTTGTGTAATTCGTACCGAAGGCTACCCAACCCAGAGGAGGAAATACGTCGCCCTCGAAGCCCTCAAAATAGGGGAACTCACTGATACTATGATCGGCTTGCGTGGTGAAACTCCATACGGGAACCTCAGCACACTCGCCATAACTATTATAGGGCACAACCTTCCAAGTGTAAGTAGTGAGATAGTCGAGAAGCGGGAGCGTATAACTTCTTTCCTTGCCCATCTCTATGACATCACCCCACTCTTCTTCCTGCTTCTTGAAATATAATTTATATCCTTCGGCAAATTGGACTTCGTTCCACGACAGCGTAACGCCATCGGGATATACATCGGTAGTGCCATCCTCGGGTTGCGGATTCTCAGCAGCCACGGGAGGCATGGTCGTACCATACAAAGGAGGCAATATCACATCGTCTATGAATATGGTACTCCACTCGGGTACCTCTTCCCACGAAGTAATAGGATTGGGAAAGTTATACTCGAACTTGATATAGCAATTATCTGATTGCGGTGAGCCCAAATCGATATTTTCGTGTACGATTTCGTTGAGTGTAAGGTTCGAATTATTTATTCGATTCCATGAGTTACCTCCATCGGTAGAGAGATATACTATTAATTCATTTTCGGGACCTACGGCATCATCGACATACGCTTCGTATTGTTCGAGCATCTCATATTCTATGCGATATGTGCCTGTCGAAAGGTCGAGACGCGGAGTAATCAATGCCGGGTTTGCATCAGAGAAAGAGCAATAAGCCGCATAACTACCCGAGATACCTGCATTGTAACGACTCCAACCGGTATCGGCTTTCCATCCTGCCGGCGGGAAAACATCACCCTCGAAGCTCTCGAATGTGTAGCCTTCATCGAGCATGATTTTCGTACCCGACAAAGCCACTTCGAGTGTACCGCCATTGGTCTCAATCTTCATCGTGGCACTTCTTGCACCTTCCATGGTAGGCGTATATATCACATTATAGGCATACTCCTCGCCACGTTTCAGTTGCACTTCGCTTATATCGATATTGGTAGAGAAATCTGTTCCTTCCAATCCATTTATAGCCGTGATTTCGAGGGTTCCCGTACCGGTATTCGTGATATAGAGAGGCTCAGAATATTTATATGCGCCTATGTAAACATTTTGGAAAGTGTAGGCATCATCACCGCCTACGACCGGCGTCTTTATGGGGGTATAATCCTCAACTTTTATATCATCCAATTTCACACAATTACCTTTACCAAGACCGCCTATCAACAGACAGTGTACAAAAGCTATTTTTATTTTTTGGTTCTTATAATCACTCAAATCTATCGACGACTCGTTCTTCGCCCACGCCGCCCACGGGAAGTTCACCCCGCTCTCATAGACTTGTTCTTCATTCAGGAACGACCATATTGTATCCCAAGTTGCGCCATCGTCATTGCTCACACGTACCTGAAAGTCATACTCATGTTTCTCTAACGACTGAACCGACGCACCCAACCATAAAAAACGCACACGATAGTCATTATCGCCCAACGTCAATTCGGGAGTAATGAGCCACTCCTCTTTTTCGGGGACCTCGATACTATACGACGAAGCATCACAATAGGCACTCCGCGTTCCCGATAAAGCGAGCTGTCCTTCGACCAAAACCCAATGCAGGGTATCCAATTCACTGTCTATGACGCTCCATCCGGCCGGCGGCATGGATGTCGTAGTCTCAAAATCCTCCGACAGGAGTGTTTCTGCCTGTATGGATAGCATTCCCATACATATCAGAAACAATAGTGTAAATGTTTTTTTCATAATCTAAGTTTTTAGGGGTAAATAATCTATATATCTCTATCACTTTTGTTCTTATGAAACCATACAGGGCTTTGTCTTTTACAATGACGCAAAACTTACGCACAAAAAAGAATAGCTTGCTATATGATAAAATCGGTAATCGATATGGTTTTCATCATACGATAAATGCTCATAAAAAAGCTCTCAACAACAAAGATAAATATTTACCAATGCAATGAAATAGAATTTGGCAAAAATTTTTACACAAATTCTGCTAATCGGACTTTTAGAACATTAAAGTGACATTTTTAGCATGAGCTGTACAAATATTTTTTATCCACAAACTTTACATACCATATTTTCAAAATATATAATTGCCACAACAGTTTTGGAAGTGGCATATTCATACTTCATTTTCGGTATAAAAAAGATTTTTGAAAAGCAACAAACCAAGGGTATCCGGCCGAATAGCTCTCTCATGACAGTTATTCCGATTGACAAGAAATCTCATTTGATTAGATATTCGCAAAATGCCACATCACGACTAAGAAAGAGGAACGATACTGCCATACTCCGTTGCACCGTCGGGCAACATACTATTTTTTCATCGCATACACGCCGCTATTCAGTGGCAATCGTATCTCCTGCAATGCCATGATGGAAAAACAAAGGGAGCTGTCTCCCGTCGGAGACAGCTCCCTCATTAAAGTTGTTCACTCCACTCAAATTGTGAAATAACTTTTTAACTCATAAACCACCATGCTTCATTTTTTCTCTTTGGCATGTGTTTTTTTCTTTATCAGATTTTTCTGAAAATCTATTTCACAACGATGATACAAATATTGCTGCCGCGGCGATAGTATCTCGCAAAATTTGGCATAGTACTCTTTTTCTATCGCAGCTTCTTTCTCAGACAGAGCGGCTGCTTTATCGGCAACGGCTTTATATTCGGCATCCGTAACGGCATCGCCCTTTTGAGCAAGAGAACGCATTTCACGCCGTATTTCGCGACTCATCTCGAATTTACTGCGTTCCATCTCATCGTAGAGCTTAAAGAATGCTTCCGACTGTTCGTCTGTAAGCTCGAGCTTCTCGGTATAGAACGCATGTTTGGTTTTGCGAAACTCTTCCCACCGAGCCTGACGTTTCTCTTCTTTGGTAGCGGGTTGCTGTGCCGCCACGGTCGTTGTACAAAGTGCGGCGAGCGATAGTATAAGGAGTGTAACGGTTTGTTTCATCGTCGTGCGTTTTTTATTGCTTTATTCACTGTCGGCAAATAGTGTTTCGAAGATAGTATATTCGTCGATAGAAGCCATCATATAATCATCGAAAGCATCATCTTCCACTACTTCAACGGAGGTATTTTCTGCTACAACTTCGGCCTTTTCTGCTTTCGGTGCGACAAATACTTTTACCATCAACCAAATACCCGCAAACATGGCAGCCATATATATGTATGGTTTGAACCGCTGCCAAATCGTCGGATGCACAGGCTCGGGAAGCTCCCGTTCGGGCAATTCGGCTGTCATACGCGAAACGAACTCCTCGAAGTAGCCGTCGGGGACTTTGTAGCCGCTATCCCTGCCTATTTTTTTCAATATGTCGTCTTCTCGTTTCATCTATCACTTTGACTATCGACAGGCCGAATGGTTTAATCGCGTTCCAACAAATATTCTTCTATTTTTTTTGCCGCATGATGGTACGAGGCTTTCAATGCCCCTACCGAGGTGCCGAGAATCTCCGAGATGTCTTCGTATTTCATCTCGTCGAAGTAACGCATGTTGAAAACCAACCGTTGCTTCTCGGGCAGGCGTGCTATGGCTTTTTGCAAACGCAGTTGCAGCTCATTCCCATCGAACCACGGATCGGTCTCTATGTTGTTTATCAAGAAATTGTCTTCATCATCTATCGAGACATTGTTACGCTGCCTTTCTTTATTGAGGAAAGAAAGGCTCTCGTTGATAGCGATACGATAGAGCCACGTAGAGAGTTTGGCATCGCCTCTGAAATGCTCTATGTTGTTCCATGCTTTCAGGAATGTATTTTGCAGCAAATCGTCGGTATCGTCATGCGATACGACCATTTTTCTTATTTGCCAATAAAGGGGCTCGCTGTAATGGGCTACCACTTTTGCAAATGCACTCCGCGCCGTAGCCGGATTCTGCAATTCTTCTATGATTATCTCTTCGTTATATGGAGGTGTCATATTGTTCCGTTGTATCGGCTCTCATAAAGCGGCTATAAAGGTAAGCATTCTTTTCGACTTGCCCGCTGCACCGGTGTAAATTCTGAAAAATTTAGAATGTCTTTGCATCCCTTTGCAGCCAGTAGCTTTCTTTACTCCATCAAAGACCCAATATCACTATTTTTTGTGATTGCACGCCGACGACTTTTATCTTTACTTTGCACCTGCAATGAGACACCATTTATCATCTATCGTCCAAAAAGCTGCGGTATGCTTCACTTGCCTGCTGCAACCTATATTTCTCTCGGCAACAGAGTTTCCGGCCGACACGAGTTCGATGCCTATGCGTCGATTAGAGGAAGTAACCATCGTATGTAACCCCAAAGTAGAGAGCGACCTCTTCTACCTGCCATCATCGGTCACCCTTATAGGAAGCGAATCGTTGCAACAGATGCACACCTCTTCCATCAAAGACCTCTCGACGATTGCGGCCAACTTGTTCATACCCGATTACGGCTCGCGGCTTATCACTTCGGCATACATCAGAGGCATAGGCTCACGTATCAATTCGCCGGCCGTAGGTATGAGCGTCGACAATGTTCCGTTCTTAGACAAGAGCGCTTACGATTGCAGCCTGCTCGACGTAGCCCGTATAGAAGTATTGCGAGGGCCGCAAGGTGTATTGTACGGACGAAACACGATGGCCGGACTCATCAACATTTACACCTACTCGCCTCTCGACCGTCAAGGCACCACCGTACGGTTGGGCGGAGGCAACTACGCTTCGTATGAAATATCGGCGCTCACGGCACACAAAATCACCGACGACCTTGCTTTCTCGGCCGGCGCACGCTACGAAAGTCGCGACGGTTATTTTATCAATACCTGCACCGGCCGTTCGAGCGGTAAAACGTATGCCGCTTCGGGACGTTTCCGGTTAGACTGGCGCGCCTCGCAACGGGTTCGTTGGAGCCTCAACGCTCATTTCGAGCACAGTTACCAAGACGGCTATCCTTACGCCGCCTACGACCCGGCAACGCAGGCAACAGGCGATATTGCATATAACTCGCCATCGAGCTATCTGCGAAATCTGCTTTCTACGGGGCTGACAATGGAATATCGTCACGACCTCTTTTTGCTTACCTCTACCACAGGATACCAATATTTAGACGATGACTTGCGCCTCGACCAAGACTTTACGTCGCTCAGCATATTCACCCTCGGTCAGCAACAACGGCTCCATGCCGTCACCCAAGAGGTGGCACTCCGTTCTACCGGCGACGGCACTTGGCAGTGGGTAGCCGGCGCATTCGGGTCGTACCAAAATCTGCACACCGATGCTCCGGTAGATTTCTTGTCAGATGGCATGCGCCTGCTCGTCGAGGGACAGAGCAATGCTGCGCTTGCAGCCCTCAAAGCCGAGCATCCGGCCATGCCCGACATCACGCTCGACATCGACAACGAACGCCTGCTCATAAACGGCATATACGACACCCCCTCCTACTCGCTGGCTCTCTTCGGTCAAATAGAGGCACGTCGTATTTTAGGCTCGCGGCTTTCGGCCTCGATAGGGGCGCGATTGGAATACGAGAGCATGGCCATCGACCACCGCACCACGGCCGATAACCTCGATGGAACGGCGCTCATCGAGATGGGCAGCATGTCGTTGCCTATCTCTTTCTCGGCGCCGCTCGGCATTGAGGGAAGTTCCCGACAATCGACAACACAGTTTCTCCCCAAATTTGAGTTGAAATATATACACAATCGCGACTTCATGACCTATCTCTCCATAGCTCGCGGTTACCGCTCGGGAGGCTACAACTACCAAATGTTCTCGAACCTAATACAGTCTCAAATGCGCTCGCGCACAATAACAGCCGTTGCCGATGGCGCTGTTGCCGAAGTATTGCAACTCATGGGCGACTCACCCCTTGCTCAACGTGTGGCCGAAACCATACAAAACATGCTTGCCGGAGCCACGACCTCGGACGACGCGGCTACCGTAGAGGAGGCCATCGCCTACAAACCCGAACAGAGTTGGAACTATGAAATAGGATTCCGCGCCAACCTGTGGCAACGCCGCCTATCGGCCGACCTCGCACTGTTCTACATAGATTGTCGCGACCAACAGGTATCGTGCGTCAGCGGCTATGGCCGCATCACGCGCAACTCGGGACGCACACGCAGCTTCGGTGTCGAGGCCTCCGTGCAAGCCATACCTATCGACGACCTGCACCTCACGGCAAGTTACGGCTTCACGCATGCCACATTCTTGCAATATAACGACGGAGAAAACGACTACGCCGGAAATTTCGTGCCCTTTGCACCCATGCACTCGCTCGCTGTGACTGCTGCCTACACGTGGCATCCAGCACAAAATCACTCGCTCACCATAGCGACACAATTCATGGGTCGCGGACGCATCTATTGGACGGAGGCAAACAACGTGTCACAGCCTTTCTACGGCCTGCTCGACGCCTCGCTTACCTATCGCTGGAAGTGGATAGAAGCCGGATTGTGGGGCAAGAACCTTACCGCTACAAACTATCAGGCTTTCTATTTCGAGACCCTGAACGCTCTCGACCTCTCTACGCCATCGGGATTCGTACAACAGGGCACTCCTCTCACCTTCGGTGCAACGCTGGCATTCCATTTCTGATAATATATGTCAGCCCCCCAAAAATACGGCAGGGCAGAAAGCAATAATCAATAGGAGCGGAAACATTTTTAACAGAGACTAACGGCTCTATCTTAACACACTTTTTTATCCTACTGAAACGCCGAGAGGCTACCTCGACGATATGTCACAGGTAGCCTCTCGGTTGTTTATTTACACAAAGCGATGTCTATCGGACTACTTTGGCAGAGCATACTGTACCGTCGGGTAAAACGGCACGTACCACATAGATACCGCGAGCCAACGACGAAACATCGAGGCTATTGGCATTCCCGTGCAGAATCAATGCCCCCGTAAGGTCATAAACCGAAAGCGTTGCAGCTTCGGGAGCATATAACATACCGTTGCTCAACCATATACGAGTGGTTTGTTCTTGCCATACGGGCGTCACGGCCGAATAAGAATCGGTATGATAGATGCTCATGCCGTGTATCATCAGTCCACCCGTACCAAGGTTGCGTATCTCTATACTGATAGGTTCGGTGCTCTTGAATTGCTCACTGAGGTCGTATTCGGCCTGACCTTTCTTGGCGCCCGACTCCGTGAATACGACATTCCATGCACCTGCCTCGTCTTGTTTGAGAACCTTGAACGTACGTGTACCCGTCGTAGAAGTAAACATCTTGAAGCGAGCACAATCGGGGATGTTCACAAAGAGGCTACCACCCTCGCTGCCCTCTACATCGCGATTGCGTGAAGCTATTGTAATACAGCCTGTCAATCCTTGTCCGGAGGCTCCGGCAGCATCAGCACCGGCCTTCTCAGGATTGTAGTTAGTGGTACTTACGTCGGAGTCGGCAAAAACCAGCGTTCCGTCGGCGATGTATTGTTGTGTCTGGGTGTCATTGGCTGTATTGAACCAATAGTAACCATCGGCGTCGAGCATCGACGAGGGGAAGAACGAATCGCCCAACCCGGGAGCGAGCGTCGTAAACATTACGGGAGTTCCATAAACGACACTGCCCGAAACGGTCTCGGCATAGACACGGTAGACGTACGACGTAGAAGGTACAAGGTCGGTGAGTTGGTAAGTAAGAGTAGTTCCTTGTAAAGGAATAGCTGTATAAGAGGTCTCGTCGGCGGCGCGATATTCAAAACCGCAAGCCGTCACCTTACCGGCCTCAGCTATGACCGTACCGTTGAGAACTGCTTCGCGTTGCTTTATGTCGGTAGCTTCGAGTGTAGTCACTTCGATACCCGCATTGGGGTCGACGTATGCAGGATAAGACTCCTCGACCGTGCTTTCGGCATCGGCATAACCGGCTTTCATTATATCCTCCACAAGACTGTTCATATATACTTCGAGTGCCGTATAGCCACTGCCATCGCTCCAAAGCGACGCTCCGTCGGCAGCATCCTCCGGGTCGAGCCCATTGGCTACTTCCCATGCATCGGGAATACCGTCGAGGTCGGTATCGACGGGAGCTTCATCACTTATCAGTATAGGCCACCCACCGACGTCGGAGGGAGAGTCTATAATACCCAGTCCGCCCAACACCGAACCAACATAAGTATAGGTACCGCTGGTTATCTCACCGGCAACGCGCTCGTCTACGGCATCGCGACGGTAAGAAGCTCCGGCATACCGTACCACTTTCTCAAAAGCGGTGGCGGCAGTATGCGTCGTGACATCGGCAAAATCATACTCGGTAGTACTGCGTATATTATCGACTGTCGTACTCCCATTGTTATCGTTGATATGTATGCCATTCCAGTTATCTTCGT
This sequence comes from uncultured Barnesiella sp., assembly GCA_944321085.1. GTDB lineage: Bacteria > Bacteroidota > Bacteroidia > Bacteroidales > Barnesiellaceae_A > Barnesiella_A. Next base: position 13,988 of record CALUJY010000008.1, on the reverse strand, counting down.
TAGTTGCAGCAATACGCGACGCTCCGTTCTGTACATTCGAGTAGGGTGCAGTACCGTCGACATAATTGCCGGCTACATAGAAAGTCCCCCACACACCTTGGGGCTGCGAATTGGAACCGTCATCGGCATTAGGCGAGAAGATACGCGCTACGATACTTTCGGCCGTAGCGGCACCGGGTTTATAGTAGTTATTGACAAAATTATAAGTACCGCCTTCTCCTGCATATCCGCTATTGGTCTTACCCCAGTTATATACTACATTGTTGCGATAATCGACCTTCTCCAAATCGGGACGGTTGGTAAAACGGCTGCCGCACATACGAGGGTTACGGCTGTCGTTATGTGCCAAAATGTTGTGATGGAACGATGCACCATGACCTCCCCAAATACCGCCATAGCCGTGATTTCCTTTGGGATGAAGCGAGCCGCGCAAGCTCTCGGCAAGGAAACACCACTGCATGGTGAAATTGGTATTGTCATAGAACGAGCCGCACTCGTCGGTACTCCAACTCATCGAGCAGTGGTCGATGATAATATTGGAGTGATTGCGTCCCCAAATGGCATCGGCATCGAGTGTACCATCATCGTCGGGCTTATCGGTACCGAGTCGGAAACGTAGGAAACGAATAATCACATTATCGGCCGAAACCTGTATCGTACGATTCTTGATACAGATACCGTCGCCGGGCGCTGTTTGTCCGGCAATGGTAAGGTCGCCGTTGTTGATGGTGAGATTACTTTGCAATTCGATAGTACCCGATATGTCGAAAACGATGGTACGTTTCCCCGATTTCTTGACTGCCCAACGCAGTGTTCCCTCCGAACTGTCGTCGGTGAGCTTCGTCACATGATAAACTGCTCCGCCTCGACCGCCGGTGGTCGTGTAGCGTGCAAAACCTTCGGCTCCGGGGAAAGCCGGAGTTTCAGCCATCGAGATACTTCCCGCAGCCAGCAAGACGCTACATAACAAAATAGAAATTCTTTTCATGATAGTTATAGCTTTCTTTATACAATAATTATTGATTCTGATTCAACTAAGATTTTGCAAAGATACGAATTTGTGTCAAAATTCACAAATTCAGCACAATAACACCTATACCCAAGTGAGCGGATATAATACCACCTACCTATCATATCGCATTTTTTCAGACAATAAAAATATAAAAGTTGCATTTTTCAAACATATATTTTACCTTTACAAAGTATAAATTCAATATTTTCCCGCCATGAAAAAATCGCTATTACTTACCATTCTCTTACTCTCGGGAATTTCATTTGCTTCGGGCGACACCATCTATATGAAAGACGGTCTCACCATAGAAGGCAAAATATTGGAAATAAATCCGCTCAAAGACATAGTAATATCTACACCCGACGGTAGGAAATTCACATATCCCATTTCTTCTATTTCGCGTATCGCATTATCTGATGCCGACCGTCCCAACCCGACCCCTACCGCTGACCAACCCGCCCCGACAAGTCCACAACACCCCGAGAAATCCGGACAACTACCCAACGAACCGCTGCCACCCGCAGCCGACCAACCCGACCCGGCAAGTCCACAACACCCCGAGAAACCCGGACAACTGTCGAACAAACCGCTTCCTCCCGTAGCCGACCAACCGCGCCCAGAGAAACGACATATTATTGCTACACAACCGCCTCAACATAGAGAGCCTTTGATATTAGAGCCACAGAACCAACACATCCCCCAACCGGGATACCACGGCTACGTTTCGACAAACTCCGCAATATTCTATCCCGATTACTTGCAGATAGGATTCTCTACGACGCACGGAGTACAAATACACCCCAACCTCTTTATAGGCGGCGGATTTGCTCTGAATTTTGTGGAAGACAAAAGCGGCGGTGAGATATACATGCCTATATATACCGAATTACGCACCAATGTAGGCAAAGATTTAGTTCAGTTCTCGGCAGGTACACGCATCGGACTATCCATCAGTAGCGATATAGGATTTTATTGGTATTTCGATGCCGGATTGCGACTGGGGTTCTCACCCAAATTTGCACTGCACATCACTCCTTTCATAGAGCTGCAACCTCTATCAAGCTCAGAGTATGTCTATAACACGCATAGCGGCTCCTACTTATATACATACAAGTGGATACTCACGTGCGCCACAGGATTAAGAATAGGATTCGAATTTTGACGTTCTCGCCAAGACAGCCGTCACCGTCGGGAAGCATATAAAAGAAGCTCGTTGGTTCCATTCTATGCCTACAAGGTTGCCATCTGCACGGCCGAGATATAGATACATAGAGATATTAAACAATATGTATTCCCGAAATATATAGCCGATTCCCGACAAGCTGTTGCTTTCCCACTCTTCGGCAGACGCCTTGTTATGCAACACCATCGAACAAATTAGGTAACATATAGAAATTAATAAGGAGTTCCTTCACAGGAACTCCTTATTATTAGGTTTTCAATAGGTATTAATTTTAAGGTAAAAAAGATTGTTTTAGGTTAGTGCGACAAAGATACACCCTTTTTTCTTGCCGCAACAAGAAAAAAGATATGTTTTATAATATGTTTTTGCGACAGGACGAAATGAGAAAGAAGGCATCTTCATTGTAACATGTTGTATCATAGAACTTTTCTAAATTTTCTAAATTGGCGTCCTAATATTGAAATAATGTTAATACAACAAAATAATCAACTCTCACTTACAATTTATCATTTTTCCCTCATGAATATAACAGGTAACGGCCTGCATCACTCAAATATGTCGACCGTCAGTTGCTCTCCATCGTAGACTGCGTATGAAAAATTCTTAATCCAGTCGCCCAAAATAATCAGCCGACTACGACGTGAAAGCATCAGGTCGAGCAAGATATGGCGGTGCCCCATAATCAAATAGTCTACCTCGTGCCGGGCAGCATACTCCTTGGCGAAACGTACGAGCGGCTCTTCGTCTTCTCCCTTATAACGCTCGCTCTCTTCCGAATGACTGTTGCGACTCGACGACGACCAACAGTGTGCCAATACCATCGTAAGGTCGGGATGAATCCATGCGTAACAACGCTGCGCACACTTATTGCGGAACAGACCTTGCAAAAAACGGAAACTGCGGGTACGTTCGCCCACATCGTCGCCATGAGCAAGGAAAAAGGTGTGCCCGTCTATCACCATCTCGGTACACTTGCGATGCAAGATGATACCCAACTCGTCGGGCAAATAATCGAATATCCATATATCGTGATTTCCCGTAAACCAATGTATCTCCACGCCGCTGTCGGCAAGCGAAGCAAGTTTGCCCAAAAACCTGACATATCCCCGGGGGACTACATGACGATACTCGAACCAATAATCGAAAATATCGCCCATAAGAAAGAGCCGGGCAGCATCGTGCTGTATGCTATCGAGCCAGCGTACCACCCGCCGTTCGGCTTCGCGATTGTCTATATACGACGCGCCCAAATGGAGATCGGCGATGAAATATGTTTTGTTACGGATACTCATAGGAAATCACCGGCTTACGAGATTACAAAAAGCCAAGGTCGAGCTTCGCCTCTTCGCTCATCATATCTTGCGACCACTCGGGCTCAAAGACAAGTTGCACATCGGCATGCTCGATACCCTCGATGCTCTCCACCTTAGAACGTATATCGTCTATGATAAAATCGGCTGCGGGACAATTAGGCGCCGTAAGCGTCATATCGATGTGCGCTACGCCATTTTCCATTTCTATTTTATATATCAGTCCCAAATCATAGACATTTACCGGTATTTCGGGGTCGAAAACCGTTCGCAACATCTTCACGATTTTTTCTTCCAATTCCAGTTCTTTGCTCATAATTTCTTTCATATAGAATGAGAGAACGAAGGTACGAATAGTTTTTCATATTGTCACTATCAGGCAACTATCATTATGCTCTGTGCTTATGGTTGCCATGACAAATAATAGGTACAAGAAAAAAATATTGCAAAAAAATCATTACATTTGTAGCCAAATAAAAGCATCGCGTATAGGTCTTTTTTAGGGCTTCTCGCCACAGAGAATACCTTGTATCCACACGATGCACGCACAAGAAACATCACGCATGGAGGCTTATTTTAATTGGTTCCTTATAGGAATGACGTTACTCGGACTTATCGTTTTCATAGCGCTTTATTTCATTAAAGCGGGTTATGGTGTATTTTTCAACAAGAAATGGGGCCCTTCCATCCCCAACCGTTTGGGATGGATTCTAATGGAAGCTCCCGTTTTCTTTGTCATGTTATGGCTATGGATGATGAGCGACCGCACCGACGATCCGGTTCGGTTGTGCATGTTCCTCTTTTTCGAGGTGCATTATTTCCAACGCTCGTTTATCTTCCCGCTCCTATTCAAGAGCAGTAGCCGTATGGCAATAAGCATCATGCTCAGCGGCATCCTCTTCAACACCCTCAACGCACTTATGCAAGGCGGATGGCTCTTCTACATATCGCCGATTGACTATTACGGCGACAAATGGTTCACCTCGACTCAATTCTTGTTGGGTACCATCTTATTTTTCTGCGGCATGGCCGTCAATTTACACAGCGACCATATCATACGCAACCTGCGCAAACCCGGCGACACGCGCCACTACCTTCCTCACGGCGGTATGTTCCGTTACGTCTCGTCGGCCAACTACTTCGGCGAATTGGTAGAGTGGATAGGGTTTGCCATTCTCACATGGTCGTGGGCTGGCGCCGTATTCGCATGGTGGACTTTTGCCAACCTTACGCCGCGAGCACATCAGATATATAAACGCTACGCCGACGAATTTGGCGAAGACTTCATACAAGAGCATCGCAAACGCATTATACCTTTTATCTATTAAGCGAAATGGACACATCTGAAAAGAAATACAACGACTCGTTGCTTTTCACTCCTGTCACTATCGGCCCGTTGACACTGCGTAACCGCACCATACGGTCGGCAGCTTTCGAAGGCATGGCAGAACACTATTCCCCTTCGGAAAAACTATATCAATACCATACAAGCGTCGCCGCCGGTGGCATAGGCATGACCACGCTGGCCTATGCCTCGGTATCTCGCAGCGGACTCTCCTTCGAGACCCAGCTGTGGATGCGCCCCGAGATTATCCCGGGATTGCGCCGCATTACCGACTCTATACACTCGCACGGAGCAGCAGCATCTATACAATTAGGCCACTGCGGCAATATGACGCACATCTCTACGGCCGGACAGATACCCATAGGTGCATCATCGGGTTTCAACCTCTACTCTCCCACCATCGTCCGGGGCATGAGCCGCAAAGAGATAGCCGAGGTTGCCAAAGACTTCGGCCGTGCCGTGAAAACGGCGCGCGAGGCCGATTTCGATGCCGTAGAGATACATGCCGGACACGGATACCTCATCAGCCAATTTCTCTCGCCCTACACCAACCGCCGACACGATGAATACGGCGGCTCGTTAGACAACCGCATGCGATTTATGCGCGAGTGCATGAACGAGGTAATGACCGCTGCCGGCAGCGACATGGCTGTGATTGTGAAAACAAACATGTATGACGGCTTCAAAGGCGGCATAGAAATACCCGAAGCCTTGACCATCGCCAAAGAACTGGAAAAATGCGGTGCCCATGCCTTGGTACTGAGCGCAGGCTTTGTCAGCCGCGCACCTATGGTTGTGATGCGAGGCGCTATGCCGTTGCAAACAATGACACACTACATGCACCCGTGGTGGCTTAAATACGGTGTAAAGGCCGTAGGCAAATACATGATAAAAAGCGAACCCTTCAAAGAGTGCTACTTCCTCGACGACGCACTCAAATTCCGTGCCGAGCTGAAACTCCCCCTCATATACGTAGGCGGTATCGTATCGCGCGAAGGAATAGAAAAAGTATTGGGACACGACTTCCAATGCGTACAGATGGGGCGCGCACTCATCAACGAACCCGACTTCGTCAACCGCATGCACAACGAAAACCGCCAACGCTGCGGTTGCGACCACGTAAACTACTGCATCGCACGTATGTATTCGCTCGATATGGTATGCCACAAACACATGCCGCAAGGCTCGCTGCCTCCCTGTATCCTGCGTGAGATAGAAGAGATTAAAAAGAAAGGATAGGCTCCGGATGGCAAAGAAACCCGATTTCACACACTGCAAAGCGCTCATCACAGGCGGCAGTTCGGGCATGGGACTCGAATACGCCCGCCAATTGGCCGCCCGAGGCACAGCTTTGGTCATCGTCAGCAACGAAGCCGAACGCTTGGAAGAGGCCGCCCGCGAGCTCCGCGACACATACGGCGTAGAGGTAGCCTCGCTATACATGAACTTAGCCCGTCCCTCGGCCGCCCGCGAACTGTATGAATGGTGTAAGGAGCAACACCACGAAATAGACATCCTCATCAACAACGCCGGCATCTTCTTCTTCAAAGACGTCACCGATACCGACCCGGCAAAGATAGAGACACTCATCAACCTGCACGTACTCACTCTCACGCAAATGTGCCGCTATTTTGCCGTCGATATGTGCGCCCGCCGCAAAGGATGGATACTCAACATGTCTTCCATGTCGTGCTATACACCCAACTTCGGCATCGCCCTCTATGCCGCCAGCAAAGCCTACATCCGCGTATTCACCCGCTCCATCTATTGGGAGCTGCACGACTACAACGTAGTAGCTACGGCCGTATGCCCCGGCGGCGTGGCAACCCACCTGCTCGGGCTGTCGGACAAACTGCTGCAACTGGCCGTAAGAGTAGGCGCCATGATGCGCCCCGAAGATGTCGTGCGAAAAGCTCTCAGAGCCCTCTTTGCAGGCCGCAAACAAACCATACCGGGATGGATAAACTATCCCGCCCTCGCCGCAGTCATGCTACTGCCCCCTCCCATCAGACTATGGGCTAAACGCAAATTCGTAAAATAATGAGCCAAGGCTGTTATATCGTCACCGGAGCAGGCGGGAGCATAGGATATGCCATAGCCGAAGAGTTGGCACGCCAAGGCAAATGGGTCGTTATGGCCTGTCGCAATCTGCAAAAAGACACACCCTTGCGCGACCGCCTCAACACCCTCTACAAAGGCCGCGTATCTATCATGCAACTCGACCTCGCCTCGCTCGACAATATCGCCGCATTTGCCCGTCGCATACACGACGACGGCATCACGGTGCAAGCCCTCATCAACAATGCCGGTGTCATGAGCAAACGCTTCACCCTCACCCGCGACGGATACGAAACCACCATAGGAGTCAATTTCGTAGGTACATACCTGCTCACCCGGCTGCTCATTCCGGCCATGGCACAAGAAGGCAACATCGTATTCACTACCTCCATGACGCGACACATAGGCAAGGTTGACCAACATTTCTACGACGCCACCCCAGCCCGATACGCACGCTTCAAATACTACTCACGTTCAAAACTCGCCGTTACCCTGCTCACCGCCTACATGGCCAATCAACTATCGGAGAGAGGCATCCGCGTCAACGCCACCGACCCCGGCGTTGTAAACAGCAACATGATACACATGGACGCATGGTTCGACCCCCTTGCCGACCGATTCTTCCGCCCCTTCATCAGCACCCCCGCACAAGGAGCCATAGGAGCTGTTGCCGCCGCTACCGCCACCGACGTAACACGAGCCATATTTAAGCGCGGGAAACACACACCCATCCCCCGAAACATACTGCAACACCCCTACCTCGCATGGCTCTTCGACGAAACAGATCATCGACTTGCACCTTGGTTACAGCAAGCCCCCGTCGTCACCTCGGTATAGACCCGGCAGACTTGCTCGAATCGCTCTTTATATTAACTTATTTTAGCGCACATAACCTTTACAACAGGGCAATTTTTACACGAAATTAGCACTTTTTGAAATGAAATGTAGTATTTTTGCGGCGTCAAAAAACGAAAGGAAATAACCCATAATAAAGTAACTGAAAACTATGTACTGGACACTCGAATTGGCATCGAAACTCGAAGACGCTCCTTGGCCTGCAACCCGTGAAGAATTAATAGATTACGCCATGCGCTCAGGCGCTCCTCTCGAAGTAATAGAAAACCTCCAAGAGATGGAAGACGAAGGCGAAACATACGAATGCATAGAAGACATCTGGCCAGACTATCCCAGCAAAGAAGACTTCTTCTTCAACGAAGAGGAATATTAATACCCTTCGAATAGATTAAGCCATAAATTATCGGCGCGGCAAACAAATTTTTATTGTTTGTCGCGCTGGTAGTTTTATGGCCTCAAATATTACGGTTTATATAAAATATGGTTTTTCTTCCCAAAATCAGAATTTTCCAATCAAGTGCATTTCACTACTTTTGTATAATCCTCTATAAGCTCAGTCTCTTGCGGCATAATGTCTCGATGGATCGAAATAGATATAACCGATAATTTATAGTTTCTCAGATGCTCTGTTGTCTAATATAGTAGAAATCTGAAATCATGATGGAACAGAAGATACAGGAATTCACCCGATTGGTAGAAAAGCATAAGACAATTATCTATACCGTCTGCTATATGTTTTCGGGAAGCAGAGAAGAGGCGGAAGACCTTTTTCAGGATGTACTGGTTAGGCTTTGGAAAGGATATGGCACATTTCGCGGAGAGTCTGATGTCAGGACATGGATTTACCGCGTAAGTCTCAACACCTGCATTAACGGACAGAAGAGAAAGAAAAGAGAATCTACACATATCCCGTTAAGCATTGATGTTGATTTTTTTGAAGAAATAAGTGACAGGACACTGCAGGTAAGACGTCTGTATGACAGGATAAACCGCCTCGGACTTGTTGACCGTGCACTGATTCTCTTATGGCTCGAAGGATTGTCTTATGAAGAAATCGGGGCTGTTATAGGCATTTCCATAAAAAATGTCTCGTTCCAACTCCACAGGATCAAAGAGAAACTAAAAAAAATGAACATCTAAATCAATGGCTATGCAGAACAACAATTTATCCATGAATGATGAACTCCGACAGATGAAGTCGGATTATGAGTATCTCAAAGCAGATATGGACAAGCAGATGATAATCAACCAGCAACTTATGGAAACGATTTTACGAAACAATGTCAGTGCGCTGGATTCAAACAAGAAAACCACCATGGTTAGTTTCAGTGCAGCGATACTTATCACATTGGCTGTCTCCTACATCAAGGAACTCGACATGTGCCTCGCCGGTATGATTGCTGCATTCTATGTACTTATGCTTATCGGCTATGTACTTATATACAACAAACTCGGGAAAATAGAATACGGCACAGACAACGTCCTCTCAACTGTAACTAAATTAAAGAAATTCAAACAGAACTACATGATTGTCAATACAGTATCATGGATTCTGGTAGCAGTTCTTATGTGCTTCGCATTTCCTGAAATCCACAACACATTCCGCATTCGGGAGCACGGTATCGTTGCTATAACCTTCATGTGCATTGCTATCCTTGCAGGTATCTGCATCCAGTATTTTATTGACAAGAAAATACTTAGGGCTTGCGATGACATAATTAACCAACTAAAAGACAGGTCATGACGGAGTCATCTTTCAGACCGATGATAAACTGAGTAGGGAGAAAACAAAGTAGTTTTCTCCCTACTTTCCCAGAATACAATAACGTCAGTTGTTCCCTCATTCCTCCACTGCGTCCTACTACCTCAGAAGAAGAGAGCTGTTCGCACGAATTTCGTTGAATGAACGATAAAATTCTGATTATCTATTTGATTTTTAATACAGTCTATGCGGATGATTATAAATTAATTTGTTTGTAAAATAATACCGAAGGCTGAAAGCAACAATTATATACAAAGAAAATGCAACACCTGTCACAGAACATTTCAATTAGGAACTACTACGAAAGAGTAATTAATCGACCGATTAACTGCTGAATTATTACATATTCGCATCCTATTGTAAACGACGAAATGTCCCTAAGGCGATTTCGATCCGAAAAAAGGTATGGGTCATATCCTCACTAAATAGTCTCATAATAAATTGTTACAAATAGAAAGGGTTTATTATTCTTTCCCTTCATTCGAAGCATTTATTTCGATATATTTGCACATACTTAATAGCAAAGATATGGCCAAGGATTTATTCAAAAGATATATATGGCTGGTTGATACCATATATCGTGCCGAAGGAATTACATTTAAGGAAATCAACGAACGTTGGTTGAAAAGCAGCATGAGTAATGGCGAGAAGATTCCGTTAAAAACTTTTCATAATCATCGAAAGGAGATCGAGGATATTTTTGACATCAATATCGAATGCGACAAACGAGATGGATACAAATACTACATCGATAACTCCGACGATATTCGAAAAAGTGGTATGAGAACATGGCTTCTGAACACTTTTGCTGTGGATAACCTGATAAAGGAAAGCCTTCATTTGAGGAAGCGCATCCTTTTCGAGCACATTCCTTCGGGGCAAAAATTTCTTACCTATATCATTGAAGCCATGCGTGATAATTTAACGATTGAAATAACATACCAGAGCTTTTGGAAAGATAGTTCATATACGAGACTGGTAGAGCCTTATTTTGTCAAAATTTTCAGGCAACGGTGGTATATGGTTGCAAGAGACACAATTCAAAATGCTATACGGGTCTATGCCCTCGACAGGATACACGAGCTCCACACAACAGACATTTCATTCGATATGCCGGATAGTTTCAACCCCGAAGAGTTTTTCTACCATTCATTTGGGATTATACGAGATGATAATTATCCGCCTGAAATTATCGAGTTAAAGGTCTACGATAGTAAACGAAGGTATTTCAGGAGCTTGCCGCTTCACCATTCGCAAGAGGAGATAGTGAATGAAAAAGATTTTTCGATTTTCAGATATTACCTGTCGCCAACGTACGACTTCAAGCAAGAGATACTCTCACACGGATATGAGGTAGAGGTTATTTCGCCCGATAGCTTGAAGGGCGAAATCCGATGGATTGCAGAAACCATTGCATCGAGATAGGCAGCCAACAGCAATATACACGCCACCTGTAATATCTTATAAGATGATATAAATATCAAGTCCGACACCGATATAGAAGAGCCAGACTGTTTCATCCTTTGCCATCTCCGATACAGTCGACACAATCGCAGTTGTGAGATAAGAAACAGCATACCGAGAAACGGATACTTATCATTTACTTAATACGAGAAATCTATGCGCGACATAAATACCTACTCACCCAAAGAGATATTGAATAAACTCGCCACAATTTTCGAGACATCGAGAGAAAACAAGAATCTTGAAACACTCCAAAAGGGGTTGGAGTTGTCGAACAATATAGACCTAAACCGATTTAATAACGGGGAAAAACGCACATTCCACTATTTCGTGGCAAACGGATGGAGTTATATACTACCGATGAAATACAACTCGCCTCAACAAACCATTCCGCTATGCGAAGAGTATGAAAGGGAGATTTACCATTTAAGAGTAGCCCTCGGCCTGATTGATGACTCCGATACTACCAACGCTTGTCAAATACTGACAAATCTCGGATGCACATTCAGTCATATAGGCCGATATGCCGAGGCTCAATACTATTTCAGCCAAGCGTTGAGGATAAACCCCGATTTCGGTATGGCCTTAGGCAACAAAGGCTTCGGCCTCTATCGTTATGCACGTGAATTGTCTGACGGCAGGCATCAGTTTATCTTTCTACAATATGCCCGCAAATATCTGTTAGAAGCAGTCCGGAAAGCGGACGTCTATCCCGACACCCGCGACGGATTCCAACAATTAGCTGCACATATCGCTACAAGATACCCTGTGGAGATGTTGGACGATTACAAAACATATCCCGATATCTGGACAGATTGTTGCCCGAAAGAGATAGAGTATCGCCGCTGGTGCATCGACAATGTTCTGTTCCTGAACCCGCTGAATGACGTTATCTCGCAAAACATCGTAGCCCGCGACATCATTCACACACCCTCCATGACGCTTGGGAATAAGGAAAAGCCCATATACCTATCCATGTTCAACCAAATAAAACAAGAATTTGTCACTGCAAGATTCCTGTTCTATGAAGGTGCCTACAACCAGATCCCCCATTGGGCCGACCATGAAGTGACGCTCTACCGAGTCTTTGACATGCCTCTGTATTCCATTCATATAGAAAAAGTAAAAATCGCATTCCGTTTGTGTTACTCTATTTTCGACAAGATAGCCTATCTACTCAATATTTATTTGAAATTAGGGATAGACCCTGCCCGGGTCACTTTCAGGAATCTTTGGTATAGAGGAAATAATCAAAAAACTATAAAGAACGAAATCTTCGATACACAAAACGAAGCTCTGCATGGGCTCTTTTGGTTAAGCAAAGATTTATATGAAAAGGATACATCTCCTATCGAACCCGACGCCAAAGAGATTGCAACGATACGTAACTATATAGAACATAAATCTTTCAAAGTCGTAATAGCTAAAAATCCTTGCTGGGACGAAGCGCCCGAAACGTATGAAATAGAGCGACACTCTTTTTATGACAAGACATTGCGACTGTTACGACTCACGCGCGCCGCACTCCTCTACCTATCGTCGGCCATATACGAAACGGAGTGTCTCAAAACGACAACCGATAATGATATAAGAACCATAGAATTGGAATTATTATAAAGTCATTACAACAATTCCGCCATCATTTCACATATAATACATTACAGCATTCTACTTCATCGATACCTTACTACTTTATCGACAAAGCAGAACACAGCTTTCTGTTTTAGAAGCAACCGGCACAAAAAAAAACGATTTTTTCGTAATTCGGGATAGATATTCTTACCGCCTTAGAATAAAGAGATTGAGAAGATTATCAATTTTTAGATAATTCATTGATAATCATCATAGACCGATTTATCAACAAGGAGGTGCAATATCCTATCCCATAAATTGGAAATGAAAGTTGTGCCTATAATTCGTTTAAAAATGCTTCTATAGCCTGAAGCCGATCCTCGTCTATATAAGTATACTCGGCCATGTGTCTATATATCGCCAAAGCCTCTTTCAACTCTTCAATAGCCTTGTCATTGCGTTGAGTATTTGCATGCACACTTGCATAATCGACTAACGTATCGACCACATCGCTTTCGTATACTTCAGGGCTTTTCTCTGCCATACGACGACGAATTTCCAAAGCTTCGCTGTACTCCTGTTCCGCCTTATCGAAGCGTTGGGTTTCGGAATGCAAGTTTGCCAAATTGTTCAACGCCATGGCCACAACACCTTCATAGGCCTCGGGGTTTTTCTCGGCCAAACGACGATAGATTGTCAAAGCCTCACTATACTCCTGCTCCGCCTTATCAAAGTGTTGGATTCGATAATATAAGTTTGCTAGATTGTTCAACGTCCCGGCCATATAGCTTTCGTAGGCTTCGGGACTTTGCTCAGCCAAACGACGGTAGATTGTCAAAGCCTCGCTGAGCTCTTGCTCAGCCTTATCAAAACACCGGGTATCGGAATGCAAGTTTACCAAATTGTTCAACGTCCTGGCTAGATAACTTTCATAGGCTTTAGGGCTTTTCTTGGCCAAACGGCGACATATTTCCAAGGCCTCACCGTACTTCTGTTCAGCCTTATCGAAGCGTTGAGTATTCTTATACAAGCTTGCTAGATTGTTCAACGTTATGACCACATAGCTTTCATAGGCTTCTGGAGTCTTCTCGGCCAAACGACGGTAAATTTCCAAAGCCTCACAGCACTCCTGCTCAGCCGTATCGAAACGTTGGGTATTCTTATGCAATATTGCCAGACCGTTCAACGTATCGGCCACAGAGCCTTCATAGGCGGGACTTTTCTCGGCCATACGACGGTAGATTTCCAAAGCCTCACTGTACTCCCGCTCAGCTGTATCGAAGCGTCGAATTTCGGAATGCAAGATTGCCAGATTGTTCAACATACCAGCCACAGAGCCTTCATAGGCGAGACTTTTCTCGGCCATACGACGGTAGATTTCCAAAGCCTCACTGTACTCCCGCTCAGCTGTATCGAAGCGTCGAATT
>CALUJY010000007.1 GCA_944321085.1 uncultured Barnesiella sp. | reverse complement strand
ATGCTTTCAATGATCTTCTAGCGGCTCTTCACCGCTCTTCGCTCACCCCGTTTTTTCGGGTTGCGGGTGCAAAGGTACGTCACATAAAATTACCGTGCAAGTATTTTGAGGACTTTTTTACAAGATTTTTTCGCTCTTGTTTGTATGGCATTCTAGCACAATATATTACAGGAGTGTTAAAATCGTCGCCAATCTCTTTTGGGGATGGTTTTATGAGGGGAAATGAGCCGCAACAAGGCAAGGATTGCTCTCTTTTGGATAGCTCCGTAGGGAAACTTGTGGGGCTGCAATCGAGTATAAAACTCGGACGCAGCCCCACAAATGAAGTATGAATAGAAATTACTCTGCGGCGGGAGCTTCTGCTGTTGTTTCGGCAGGTGTCTCGACGGGAGCTGTTTCGTTCTTGGCAGGTGCAGCAGTTGATTTTTTCGAACGACGTGTGCGGGTCGTTTTCTTTTCTGCTTTCTCTTTGAGCATATTCTCGTTGTAGTCTACCAACTCGATGAAACAGGTTTGAGCGTTATCACCCAAACGGTTTCCTGTTTTGAGTATGCGGGTGTAACCACCGGGGCGGTCGCCTACCTTAGTAGCTACTTCTTTGAAGAGCTCGGTAACGGCATACTTGTTTCCGAGGTAGCTGAATACGACACGACGTGAATGTGTTGTATCGTCTTTGGCTTTGGTAATAAGGGGCTCGACGTAAACTCGAAGAGCTTTTGCCTTTGCCAAAGTGGTGAAGATCCGCTTGTGGAGGATCAACGACGACGCCATATTTGACAGAAGCGCGTCTCTGTGAGCTTTCGTACGGCTCAAATGATTGAATTTCTTATTGTGTCTCATCTTACTCTTACTCTTTATCTAATTTATACTTGGAGGTGTCCATTCCAAAGGAGAGATTCAGGCTTGCCAACATTTCGTCGAGCTCGGTAAGTGATTTTTTACCGAAGTTGCGGAATTTGAGCAGGTCGGTCTTGTTGAATACGACCAACTCGCCAAGAGTCTCTACATCGGCCGATTTAAGGCAGTTGAGTGCGCGTACGGAGAGACCCATATCGACGAGCTTCTTTTGAAGGAGCTGACGGGTACGGAGAATCTCTTCGTCGAATTCTTCTCCACCTTCGGCATCGGTAGTTTCGAGGGTGATTTTCTCGTCGGAGAAAAGCATGAAATGGTGGATAAGAATCTTTGCGGCCTCTTTCAATGCCTCTTTGGGATGGATAGACCCATCGGTTGTAATTTCAATAGTCAGTTTCTCGTAATCGGTTTTTTGCTCTACACGGAAGTCTTCGCGGGTGTACTTGACATTGCGAATGGGCGTGAAGATAGAGTCAATGGCAATTACATCGATAGCATCATTGGGGGTACGGTTTTCGTCAGCGGGGACATAACCGCGGCCCTTATTGATGGTAAGCTCGATATTGAAACTTGCATTGGCATCGAGATGACAAATCACCAAATCGGGGTTGAGCACCTCAAAACCGGTAAGAGACTTACTGATGTCACCGGCTTTGAACACCTCGGTACCCGACACGTTGATAGAAACTTTCTCGTTCTCGATTTCTTCGACAACTTGTTTGAACCTTACCTTTTTGAGGTTGAGGATTATATTCGTAACGTCTTCAATCACACCGGGGATGGTAGAAAACTCGTGTTTCACACCGTCAATGCGAATAGACGTTATAGCAAAGCCTTCGAGCGAGTTAAGGAGGATGCGGCGCAACGCGTTGCCGATAGTAACGGCGTAGCCGGGCTCCAACGGACGAAACTCGAACTTCCCATAGAAGTTGTCCGCCTCAAGCATCAAAACTTTGTCAGGTTTTTGAAATGCTAAAATTGCCATGTGACTAATTATTATTTAGAATACAACTCAACGATGGATTGTTCCTTGATATTCTCAGGTATATCGGCACGCTCGGGGAGGTGGAGCAATTTGCCTGACTTGGTAGCTTCGTCCCATTCAATCCAAGGATACTTGCTGTGGTTGAAGCCTGCGAGTGAATCGGCAATCACTTCGAGTGATTTTGATTTTTCGCGTACGCCTACCACTTCTCCGGGCTTAACGGAATAAGAAGCGATGTTTACTACTTTGCCATCGACAACGATGTGACGGTGGAGAACCAACTGACGAGCTGCTGCGCGTGTACGGGCTATACCCATGCGATACACTACATTGTCGAGACGCGCTTCGAGGAGTTGCAAAAGCACCTCACCGGTGATACCTTTCTTGCGTGAAGCTTTCTCGAAGAGATTGCGGAATTGTTTCTCGAGTACGCCATAGGTATATTTTGCTTTTTGTTTCTCACGGAGCTGCAATCCGTACTCAGAAGTTTTACGGCGTTTGTTGATACCATGTTGACCCGGGGGGTAATTCTTTTTGGAAAGAACTTTGTCAGGGCCAAAGATGGCTTCGCCAAATTTACGGGCAATTTTTGTTTTAGGTCCGGTATATCTTGCCATTTCTAAAAATTTTTAATTTAACTTTTGTATCGAACCGGGAAGAGTGCAGCCGCGATTGCAGAGAGGAGTTAGTGCAATCTATTCACTATTCGGGATTCTTGGATAATACTTACTGCAAAGAATTATACTCTTCTTCTTTTGGGAGGACGGCAACCGTTGTGTGGAAGCGGCGTAACGTCGATGATTTCGGTTACTTCGATTCCGGCACCGTGGATGGTACGGATAGCAGACTCGCGACCGTTACCGGGTCCCTTTACATATGCTTTTACTTTTCTCAGACCGAGGTCGTATGCGACCTTGGCGCAATCTTGGGCAGCCATTTGTGCTGCATAAGGGGTGTTCTTCTTGGAACCGCGGAATCCCATCTTACCGGCCGACGACCAAGAGATGATTTGACCCTCGCTATTGGCAAGCGATACAATAATGTTGTTAAACGACGAGTGGATATGAGCTTGTCCTACTGCATCGACTTTAACATTCCTCTTTTTTGTTGCGACTGTCTTTTTTGCCATAGGTTACTTATTATTTAGTAGCTTTTTTCTTATTTGCGACTGTTTTCTTCTTACCCTTGCGAGTACGGGCATTGTTTTTTGTGCTTTGACCTCTCACAGGCAAGCCGTTACGATGACGGACACCACGGTAGCAACCGATGTCCATCAGGCGCTTGATGTTAAGTTGTACCTCGGTACGGAGGTCACCTTCAACCTTATATTCGGAGCTGATAATTTCACGAATCTTAGCAGCTTCGGCATCAGTCCAGTCTTTTACTTTCGTGCTTTTCTCTACGCCGGCTTTCTCCAAAATGGTTCTTGCAGAGCTACGACCTATACCGAAAATATAGGTAAGCGCAATCTCGCCATGTTTGTTTTGCGGCAAGTCAACACCAACGATTCTTATTGCCATATTTTATTTACTATTTTAATTTGCAAAGTTAATAAAATTATCCCTGACGTTGTTTGTATTTAGGGTTTTTCTTGTTAATTACGTACAAACGGCCTTTGCGGCGTACTATCTTACTATCTGCTGTACGTTTCTTGACAGATGCTCTTACTTTCATATCGTTATTGTTTTTTTATTTATATCTAAAAGCAATTCTTCCTTTGGTAAGATCATAGGGCGACATTTCGACACGGACTTTGTCGCCGGGGAGGATACGGATGTAGTGCATACGCATCTTTCCAGAGATATGGGCCGTGATTTCGTGGCCGTTCTCGAGTTCTACGCGAAACATTGCGTTCGACAATGCCTCTATGATCACTCCGTCTTGTTCTATTGCTGCTTGTTTTGCCATACGTTATTGTGCTTAAATATGATTTTCACCTAAAACTTCGTCGATATACTTGAATGAAGAAAGGATGTCGGCAGGCCCTTCCTGACTGATGGCTACCGTGTGCTCGAAATGAGCCGACGGCTTGCGGTCGCGGGTACGGGTTGTCCATCCGTCTCGTTCTATAACAATATTGCGGGAACCGAGGTTTATCATAGGCTCGATAGCGATGCACATGCCCTTCTTCAAAAGGGGGCCACAGCCTCGCCTGCCATAATTGGGTACCGTAGGATCTTCGTGTAATTTGCGTCCTATACCATGGCCGCACATTTCGCGAACGACGGTATAATTACGCGCCTCGCAATATGTTTGGATGGCATTGGATATATCGCCTATCCGCTTACCTGCGACAGCCTGTTCGATGCCTATATAGAGCGATTCTTTGGTGGTCTTCAACAAAGCCCTTACCTCAGGTGCAACCTCGCCTACGCAGAACGTATATGCCGAGTCGCCGTTAAATCCGTTGACTACGGCACCGCAGTCGATAGACACGATATCACCCTCGCGCAATACATAGCTTGACGGGATACCATGTACTACCGTTTCGTTTACCGAGATGCACAGCGTATTAGGATAACCGGCATAACCTTTGAATCCGGGCACGCCGCCATTGTCACGGATAAACTCTTCGGCGATTTGGTCGAGGCGGAGCGTAGTTATTCCCGGGGCAATCCATCGGGCCATCTCGCCCAATGTTTTGCCCACGAGAATATTACTCTCGCGCATCATCTCTATTTCTTCATCTGTTTTAAGATAAATCATCTTTATGCTTTACAGATTAATATCCGGCTCTGCCTTTTATACGGCCCGATTTCATGAGACCATCGTAATGGTGCATCATGAGATGGCTCTCTATCTGTTGCAACGTATCGAGTACTACGCCTACCAAGATAAGCAACGACGTACCTCCGAAGAATTGTGCAAACTCGGCACTTACGCCTGCAATTCTGGCAAAGGCGGGAAGAATGGCAACAATTGCCAAGAAGATAGAACCGGGGAGTGTAATACGCGACATAATAGAGTCGAGATACTCGGCGGTTTTCTTACCCGGCTTGATACCCGGAATAAATCCGTTGTTGCGCTTCATATCTTCTGCCATTTGTGTAGGCTGTACCGTAATTGCAGTATAGAAGTAGGTAAAGGCAATGATTAAGAGCGCAAAGATGAAGTTATACCAAAACCCTGTCATCGACATGAACGAGCGGAAAAATGCGCTGCTTGCAGCTTCTGCATTAAATCCGGCGATAGTGATGGGAATAAACATGATGGCCTGCGCAAAGATAATAGGCATCACACCTGCGGTATTGACTTTCAGGGGGATGTATTGTCTTGCACCACCGTATTGCTTATTACCTACAATACGTTTTGCATATTGTACAGGTACCTTGCGTACGCCTTGTACCAAAAGTATCGCAAGCGCTATCACAATAAGGAGGAATATGATTTCAACAAGGAACATCACAAGACCACCTTGTTTGGAAGCCAAACGGCTTGTGAACTCTTGAACGAATGCAAGAGGAAGACGTGCGATAATACCTACCAAGATGATAAACGATATACCATTGCCTATACCGCGGTCGGTGATGCGCTCACCCAACCACATGATAAACATACTACCGGCTGCCATAACGACAGTAGAGTTTACGACAAACCACCAGCCTGTGGGGAATGCCGGTCCCATCTGTACACGAAGGTTTACCAAATAGGCGGGGCCTTGCAACGCAAGAATCAGAACGGTGAGGTAACGGGTGTATTGGTTGAGCTTCATACGTCCGCTCTCGCCTTCACGCTGCATTTTTTGGAAAGAGGGCAACACCATCCCCAACAATTGTATCACGATGGATGCCGTGATATAGGGCATGATACCGAGTGCGAAAATCGACGCATTGGAGAAAGCACCTCCTGAGAACATATCGAGCAACTGCATCAAACCGCTGCTTGTTTGGTGACGCAGTTGGTCGAGGCTGTCGGGGTCGACACCGGGAAGGACTACATAAGAACCTATCCGGTATACGAGCACCAACAGGACAGTCGTGATGATTCGCTTACGCAAATCTTCGATTCTCCAAATATTTTTCAGGGTTTCTATTGCTCTCATTGTATCAGAGTTTGACAGCTGTTCCACCCGCGGCAACGATAGCAGCTTCGGCCGTCTTCGAGAAGGCATGTGCTGTCACCGTAAGGGGCATCGAGAGAGTACCTTTACCGAGGATTTTTACTTTTTGTTTTGAAGACACAAGACCTGCTTCCATGAGGACATCGATGTCTATTGCTTGGAGCTTCTTGCTTTCTGCGATAGACTGGAGCATCTCAAGATTGACAGCCTTGTATTCCACGCGATTGAAATTCTTGAAGCCGAATTTCGGAACGCGACGTTGCAAAGGCATCTGACCGCCTTCGAAACCTATCTTGGTCTTATAACCGGAACGCTGCTTGGCACCTTTGTGACCGCGAGTTGACGTGCCGCCTTTGCCCGAACCGGGACCGCGACCAATGCGTTTGCGGGAGAAGGTAGAACCTTGCGCGGGTTTTAGATTACTCAAATCCATATTTGTAATGTTTTTAATTCGATGGATAAATATTAGTCTACTATGGCTATCAGATGCCTTACTTTGGCAACCATGCCGAGAATTTGAGGAGTAGCATTGTGTTCTACCACTCTACCCATACGGGTCAAGCCCAGTGAATCAAGGATTTTTTTCTGCTGTGCAGGGCATTTGATACGACTTTTGACTTGCTTAATTTTGATAGTTTCCATGTTATACTCTCCTACATATTAACCTTTAAACACTTTCTCTACCGAAACACCGCGATTTTGGGCAACCATAGCGGCATCGCGCAACTCAGAGAGAGCTACAAGTGTTGCTTTCACCAAGTTGTGGGGGTTCGAAGAGCCCTTCGATTTTGCTAACACATCGGTTATACCTACGCTTTCAAGAACGGCACGCATAGCACCACCGGCTTTTACTCCGGTACCGTGCGAAGCGGGTTTGATGTAAACCAATGCGCCGCCGTATTTGGCAAGTTGGTCGTGGGGGATGGTACCTTTGCACAAGGGCACTTTGATGAGGTTTTTCTTGGCTGCCTCTACGCCTTTGGCGATGGCTGCCGTTACCTCACTTGCTTTGCCCAGACCGCAACCTACGATTCCGTTGCCATCGCCTACAACGACGATAGCCGAGAAACTAAACGTACGACCTCCTTTTGTTACTTTCGTTACGCGGTTGATGGCAACCAGACGGTCTTTAAGCTCAAGGTCACTCGTTGACTTTATTCTATTATTTCTTACTGCCATGATAATTAAAATTTAAGTCCTCCGTTACGGGCGGCATTAGCCAATTCTTTAACACGACCATGATACAAGTATCCGTTACGGTCGAAAACAACGGTCGTGATACCTGCCTCTTGGGCTTTCTTAGCAATCTCGGCACCTACTTTCGCAGCTTGCTCTTTTTTAGAGCCGCCCTCGATACCTTTCGACGAGGCTGCTGCCAACGTCTTGCCTTCGAGGTCGTCTACTAATTGCACGTAGATTTGCTTATTGCTTCTAAAAACCGTCATGCGGGGACGTTGGGCTGTGCCCGATATAATTCCGCGAATACGGGTTTTTATCTTGATTCTTCTTTCTATTTTTTTCGTTGTCATAGTAATACCGTTTTACATGAATTATTTAGCACCAGCCGACTTACCAGACTTACGACGTACAACCTCGCCAACAAAGCGAATACCTTTTCCTTTGTAAGGCTCGGGTTTGCGAAGCGAACGTATTTTCGCACAAACCTGACCCAAGAGTTGCTTGTCATAAGACTCGAGGATAATCATCGGGTTTTTATTTCTTTCCGTTTTGGCTTCTACCTTTATTTCGGCAGGCAGCTTGATAACTATGGAGTGCGAGAATCCGAGCGAAAGCTCCAATACTTGGCCATTGCTTTGGGCACGGTAACCTACACCTACAAGCTCCATTTCTTTCTTGTACCCTTCTGATACGCCTACTACCATGTTATGGATAAGCGCACGATAAAGTCCATGTAACGAACGGTTTTGTTTCTCATCATTGATACGCGAGAGCTCAACATGCCCGTTTTCCACTTTTACTGTAATGGAGGGAGCGACTTGTTGTTTGAGCTCGCCTTTGGCGCCCTTTACTGTAACGACATTGTTGCCATCTACGGTTACTGTTACACTGGCGGGGATAGCGATGGGCAATTTTCCTATTCGACTCATAAGTAATCCTCCTTTATTAATAGATGTAACACAATATTTCGCCTCCTATCTTCATCTCACGGGCTTCCTTATCGGTCATAACGCCCTTAGATGTAGATATGATAGCGATACCTAAACCATTCAACACGCGAGGCATGTCTTTGTAACCGGTATAACGGCGCAAACCCGGGGTAGAAACGCGTTGCAAATCTTTGATAGCGTTTACTTTGCTTACCGGGTCGTACTTTAAGGCTATCTTAATAGTACCTTTTACACCTTCTTGTATGAACTTGTAGTTCAAGATGTAACCTTTGTCAAAAAGGATTTTCGTGATTTCCTTCTTCAAGTTTGAAGCGGGCACTTCAACGACTCTGTGTTGAGCCTTGATGGCGTTTCTCACTCGTGTGAGGTAATCTGCAATTGAATCTGTCATAAATTTACGTTTTAAATTGATCTGGTCTTCCAGACAATATTTAACACTGAAAAAATTTTTCTTACCAGCTGGCTTTCTTTACGCCGGGGATGAGACCTGCCGATGCCATTTCGCGGAACTGAATACGAGAAATGCCGAATTGACGGATATAGCCTTTGGGACGACCGGTGAGTTTGCAACGGTTGTGCAGGCGTACCGATGAAGCATTCTTGGGCAGTTTTTGAAGGGCACGGTTGGCTTCGTAAGCAACATCGTAGTCGTCACTTTTAGCGAGTTTTTTAAGCTCGGCCTTGCGTGCTGCATACTTGGCTACAAGTTTTTGTCTTTTCACCTCGCGGGCTTTCATTGACTCTTTTGCCATATTTCAATCTTTTTTTGCGTTCTTAAAAGGAAGGCCAAATTCTTTGAGAAGAGCATAGCCTTCGGCATCTGTTTTCGCAGAAGTTACAAAGGTAATATTCATTCCCAATATTTTGGTAATTCCATCAAGATTAATTTCGGGGAATATGATTTGCTCTTGGATACCGAGCGTATAGTTGCCGCGTCCGTCGAGCTTACCTTCGATACCTTTGAAGTCGCGGATACGAGGCAGGGCTACGCGAATAAGACGCTCGAGAAACTCATACATGCGTTCGCGACGAAGTGTCACCATAACGCCGATAGGCATTTTCTTACGCAACTTGAAGTTCGATATATCCTTACGAGAGAGTGTCGCAACGGCTTTTTGACCGGTTATGGCAGTGAGCTCGTTGATGGCTGTCTCTATGATTTTCTTATCTGCCGTTGCTTGTCCGAGACCTTGGTTGATAACGATCTTCTTCAACACAGGGACTTGCATCACGGAGGTATAGTTGAACTCTTTTTCGAGAGCGGGCACTATTCTTTCGAGATAGTCTTTTTTAAGGTTCGCTGTATTTGTCATTACTTAATCTCCTCTCCTGATTTTTTTGAATAACGTACTGTAACGCCTGCTTCATTCTTGCGACGCCCGATGCGCGTGGGTTTGCCCGTTTTGGGGTCAAGCACATTGAGGTTTGAAATATGAAGAGGAGCTTCTTTCTTTACAAAACCGCCTTGGGGATTTTTAGCATTGGGTTTGGTGCTCTTCGTCACCATGTTGACACCCTCCACGATGGCGCGTTGTTCTTTAACCAACACGCGCAACACGCGGCCGGTTTTTCCTTTGGAATCGCCGGAATTTACATAAACGGTGTCACCTTTTTTGATATGTAACTTGCTCATTTGTTTCGTTTTTTACTCGATTAAAGAACTTCGGGAGCTAACGACACAATTTTCATCATGTTTGCTGCACGCAATTCACGCGCAACAGGCCCGAAAATACGGCTACCACGCAACTCGCCGGCATTGTTCAACAATACGCATGCGTTGTCGTCGAAACGGATATATGAGCCATCCTGACGGCGAATTTCTTTCTTGGTGCGTACAATAACGGCCTTGGATACGGTACCTTTTTTCATGTCGCTCGAAGGAACAACGTTCTTAACGGCAACGACGATGATGTCGCCTACCGAGGCGTAGCGACGCCCTGTACCACCCAACACGCGTATGCAGAGGGCTTCTTTGGCTCCACTGTTATCGGCTACTGTAAGTCTTGATTCTTGTTGTATCATAATTACTTAGCTCTTTCGATGATTTGTACTAATCTCCATCTTTTTGTTTTGCTCAGCGGACGGGTCTCCATCAGGCGAACGGTATCGCCGATATTGCATTCGTTTTTCTCGTCATGGGCATGGTATTTCTTTGTCTTATTGACAAATTTACCGTATATCGGGTGTTTCTCTTTCCACTTAACCGTAACGACGATGGTCTTATCCATTTTGTTACTCGAAACAACGCCGACTTTCTCTTTTCTCAGATTTCTACTTTCCATGTCGTTATTTGTTGTTGTTAAGTTCACGGCTGCGCAACTCACCTTTCATGCGGGCAATCATCTTGCGGTCTTGCTTGATTTGAGCAGGATTGTCAAGAGGCGAGATGCTGTGATTTATTTTCAATTGATTGAGCGCTATCACAGCTGCATCGAGACGCTCACAGAGCTCTTTCGTGCTCAGTTCTTTGATTTCTTCTTTCTTCATAACTTAGACATTTTGGCTCTCATCGTAATCTCGACGAACTATAAACTTGGTCACTACGGGAAGCTTTTGAGCTGCCAAACGCAATGCCTCTTTTGCTATATCATAGGGAACGCCTTCTACCTCGATGAGTACGCGTCCGGGAGTAACGGGAGCAACAAACCCTTCGGGCGAGCCTTTACCTTTACCCATACGCACCTCGGCAGGCTTCTTTGTAATCGGTTTATCGGGGAAGATACGTATCCATATCTGTCCTTGACGTTGCATGTAACGGGTTACCGCGATACGAGCAGCCTCTATTTGGCGGCCGGTAATCCATTTCGATTGCAATGTCTTTATGCCAAATGAACCGAATGCCAACTGGTTTCCCCTTTGGGCGTTGCCTTTCATGCGCCCTTTTTGTTGTCTTCTAAATTTAGTTTTCTTCGGTTGTAACATAGTTTACTGTTTCAATGCGTTTAACGATTTGTTTTGGGTTTTCTGAAGCCTTTACGCGAGTTGCCGCCCATGCCACGCGATTCTTTGGCGTTGGTCGTGAACGAAGGGGCAAGGTCTTTCTTGCCATATACCTCTCCGCGGCAAATCCATACTTTTACTCCTATAATACCCACTTTGGTAAGAGCTTCTACCAAGGCGTAGTCGATGTCAGCACGGAGTGTATGCAGGGGCGTACGTCCTTCTTTGTACATCTCGGAACGAGCCATTTCAGCGCCGTTGAGACGACCGGAGATTTGCACCTTGATACCTTCGGCACCCATTCTCATGGTAGAAGCTATCGCCATCTTCACAGCACGACGATAGGCGATACGGCCTTCGATTTGACGTGCGATGTTGTTGGCTACGATAACGGCATCGAGTTCGGGGCGTTTTACCTCGTAGATGTTTATCTGTACCTCTTTGTCGGTTATCTTCTTCAATTCCTCTTTAAGCTTATCTACTTCCTGACCGCCTTTGCCAATGATAATGCCGGGGCGAGCTGTGCATACTGTAATAGTAGTGAGCTTGAGTGTACGCTCGATGACGATGCGCGAAACACTGGCTTTGGCAAGACGGGCATTGAGATACTTACGTATTTTGCTGTCTTCCAGCAGTCTATCGCTATAGTGACCATACCAATTGGAGTCCCATCCACGTATGATACCTAAACGGTTACTTATCGGATTAATTTTCTGTCCCATCGAGCAATTAGTTTTGATCGTTTTTAGTAATTGTATCTACAAACAAGGTTACATGGTTGGAACGCTTGCGTATTCTGTAACCTCTTCCTCGCGGAGCAGGACGTAAACGTTTGAGCATCGGACCTGCATCGACGAAAATGCGCGATACATAGAGTTCACCGCTCTCTGCCTTACGTTCATTTTTCTGCTCCCAGTTGGCAATAGCCGAGCGGAGTAACTTTTCAACCCCGCGAGCAGCTTCTTTATTCGAAAACTTGAGTACACCCAAAGCTTTGAACACTTCCATGCCTCTTACCAAGTCTATCACCAAGCGCATTTTGCGAGGCGAAGAAGGCACATTGTTCAGCTTAGCGAAGTACTGTGTTTTCTGGGCTTCTTTTCTTTTTTCGGCTGATATTCTTTTTCTTGCACCCATTTCTTAATTCTTTTGTGTATTAAAAAATTTTCTATTCCCAGGCCTTATTTCTTCTTGTTACCGCTGTGACCACGGAAGATGCGAGTGGGAGCAAATTCGCCCAGCTTGTGACCTACCATGTTTTCCGTAACATATACAGGAATAAATTTGTTACCGTTGTGTACTGCGAAAGTATGTCCTACGAAGTCGGGAGAAATCATAGAAGCACGCGACCATGTTTTTATCACCGACTTTTTGCCGGTAGCCTCCATGGCAGCGATTTTCTTTTCGAGCTTCACGCTGATAAACGGGCCTTTTTTCAATGAACGACTCATGTTCTTTTCAGTTTTTCAGATTACTTTTTCCTTCTTTCTATTATATACTTCGAAGACTGCTTCTTGGGAGCTCTTGTCTTCAAGCCCTTAGCATAAAGACCCTTGCGTGAACGAGGATGTCCACCCGAAGCACGTCCTTCGCCACCACCCATGGGGTGATCGACAGGGTTCATAACAACGCCACGGTTGCGAGGACGACGTCCCAACCAACGCGAACGACCGGCTTTACCCGATTGTTCAAGGGCATGGTCTGAGTTACCTACGCTACCGACAGTAGCCTTGCAAGTTGCCAATACTTTGCGGGTCTCGCCCGAAGGCAATTTGATGATTGCGTAATTGCCTTCCTTCGAAGTAAGTTGGGCAAAAGTTCCGGCCGAACGCACCATAGATGCGCCTTGTCCGGGGCGAAGCTCGATGTTGTGGATGATAGTACCTACGGGTATATCTTTCAAGGGAAGAGCATTGCCTATTTCAGGAGCTGCTTCCGAACCACTTACAACGCGCATGCCAACTTCCAAACCGTTGGGTGCAATAATGTACCTTTTTTCACCGTCAACGTAAAAGAGCAACGCGATACGAGCCGAACGGTTAGGATCGTATTCGATGGTCTTTACAACTGCCGGTACACCGTCTTTATCTCTCTTAAAGTCTATAAATCTGTAACGTCTTTTGTGACCGCCGCCGATGTAACGCATCGTCAAGTGGCCTTCGTTGTTACGTCCGCCTGATTTTCTCTTACCGACTATAAGAGATTTTTCTGGCGCGGTAGCAGTGATTTCTTCAAACGCGCCAATAATCTTGTGTCTCTGCCCCGGTGTAACGGGCTTAAATTTACGTACTGCCATTATTCAATCAAATATTGCTGAAAAAGTCTATTGTTTCTCCTTCTTTCACCGTAACTATGGCTTTCTTGTAGGTAGAGGTACTACCTTTGATAATGCCCGATTTTGTATAACGGTTTTTGCTCTTGCCGCTGCATATCATCGTATTTACCGACAAAACACTTACGCCATAGAGGTCTTCAACGGCTTTCTTTATTTGCGGCTTGGTAGCGTTCAGATCGACGCGAAACCCGAAGCGATTGTGTTTCTCGCCCAGGCGCGTCATCTTTTCAGTTACTATAGGTTTTATAATGATTCCCATCGTTTTAGCCTCCTTATTTAAGTTCGTTGATAGCTGCCAAAGCGTTCTCGGTAAGCACAAGAGCCTTGTTGTTGAGTACTCTGTATGTGTTAAGGTCCGATAATGTTATCACCGTGGCATTTGTCAGGTTACGAGCCGACAAAGATACGTTTTTATTTTGTTCCGGCAAAACCAAAACGAGCTTTTTATCAGCTACTTGCAATTTTTGCGACATGGCTACGAAATCTTTCGTCTTCGGGGCATCGAAAGTGAAATCTTCTACTACCACGATGGCGTTCTCTTGCGCTTTATAGGTAAGAGCCGATTTACGTGCAAGGCTTTTGAGTTTTTTGTTGAGTTTGAAACGATAATCGCGGGGTTTGGGACCGAATACGCGGCCACCACCTACCAATACCGGCGAGTTGATATCACCGATACGGGCGCCACCAGTACCTTTTTGTTTGTGCAACTTACGGGTACTTCCCGACACCTCGCTTCTCTCTTTCGATTTGTGCGTGCCTTGACGTTGGTTTGCCAAAAATTGCTTTACGTCCAAGTAAATGGCATGGTCGTTAGGTTCGATACCGAAAACGGCATCGTTCAAAGTCACCTTTCTGCCGGTGTCTTCGCCTTTTATGTTATATACGCTCAGTTCCATTACTTTTCAATTATTACGATTGAACCTTTACATCCGGGAACCGAACCTTTGATAACGAGAAGGTTATGCTCCGGCATCACTTTTAACACTTGCAGATTTTGCACTGTCACACGTTGATTTCCCAGTTGGCCTGCCATACGGGTGCCTTTGAAAACACGCGCAGGGTATGAACATGCACCGATAGAACCGGGAGCACGCAGACGGTTGTGCTGACCATGCGTTGTTTGTCCTACGCCACCGAAACCGTGACGTTTTACAACACCTTGAAAGCCTTTTCCTTTCGAGGTACCTACGACGTTTACATAAGCTGCATCGGCGAAAAGATTCACATCGATCTCATCACCGGGCTTATACGCCGTATCAAATCCGTTGAACTCGGCCAAGTGTCTCTTGGGTGTTACTCCTGCTTTCTTGAAATGACCTGCTTCGGGTTTCGAGGTGTGCTTCTCTTTTTTATCCATGAAGCCCACTTGAACAGCCTCGTAGCCGTCGGTTTCAACTGTTTTTACTTGAGTAACTACGCAAGGACCAACTTCGATAACAGTGCAGGGTATGTTTTTACCCTCACTAAAAACGGATGTCATTCCGATTTTCTTTCCTAATAATCCTGGCATTTCTTTACGTTGTTAGTAACTATTTATTATACTTTTATTTCTACCTCTACGCCACTGGGCAATTCCAGTTTCATCAGCGCATCGACGGTCTGGGTCGTAGAACCGTAGATGTCGATAAGACGCTTGTAGGACGACAACTCAAATTGCTCGCGCGATTTTTTATTCACAAACGTCGAGCGGTTTACTGTGAAAATGCGCTTGTGCGTAGGCAGAGGTATGGGACCTTTCCATGATGCTCCTGTTGCTCTCACAGCCTCTACGATTCTCTTGGATGATTTGTCAACCAAGTTGTGATCGTAAGATTTCAGTTTAATTCTGATTTTCTGATCCATATTTGTTAATGCTGAATTTTATTTACAATAAATCTACACGGCCGTTTACTTCGGTGAGTACCGAACGTGCTATCGAGGGACTTACCTCTGAATAGTGAGAGAAGCTCATCGTTGATGTTGCGCGGCCTGATGTAATGGTACGCAACGCTGTCACATAACCAAACATTTCGGCAAGCGGAGCTTTGGCTTTCACGATACGTGCGCCCGAACGGCTCGATTCCATGCCTTCTACCTGACCACGACGTTTGTTAAGGTCTGATATGACATCGCCCATGCTCTCTTCGGGGGTTACCACCTCTACCTTCATGATAGGTTCGAGCAATACGGGTTTTGCCTTGGCGCAGGCCTCTTTGAAGGCTTGGATGGCACAAAGTTCAAACGATAATTGGTCTGAGTCTACGGGGTGGAACTGTCCGTCCAAAACCGTCACTTTGAGGCTGTCCATGGGGAAGCCTGCCAATACGCCGGTCTTCATAGCCGTAGTGAAACCTTTTTGTATCGAAGGGATAAATTCCTTAGGAATATTACCGCCTTTTACTTCGTCGATAAATTGCAAACCACCTTCAAATCCGGGATCTGCGGGCTCTACGCGTACAACGATAACGGCGAATTTACCACGACCACCACTCTGTTTCTTGAAGGCCTCACGATGCTCGACAGCTTTTGTTATGGCCTCCTTATAGGTTACTTGGGGACGTCCTTGGTTACACTCTACCTTAAACTCGCGACGCAAACGGTCGATGATAATATCGAGGTGGAGCTCACCCATACCGCTAATGACGGTTTGTCCGGTTTCCTCATTGGTCTGTACACGGAATGTGGGGTCTTCCTCAGCAAGTTTTTGCAGGCCAACACCCAGCTTGTCGAGGTCTTTCTGTGTCTTAGGCTCTACGGCGATACCGATTACGGGGTCGGGGAAATCCATAGCTTCCAATACGAGGGGAGCATCTTCGGCGCAGAGCGTATCGCCTGTGCGAATATCTTTAAATCCTACACCGGCACCTATATCGCCGCAACCAATTACTTCGCGGGGATTTTGTTTGTTTGAGTGCATTTGGAAAAGACGCGAAATACGCTCTTTCTTACCCGAACGCGAATTCAACACATACGTTCCGGCCACTACCTCACCCGAATATACGCGAAAGAAGCAAAGACGGCCTACATAGGGGTCGGTTGCAATCTTAAATGCCAATGCACACATAGGCTCCGACGAAGAAGGATGACGCAAAACCACTTTATCGGGATCGTCTATGGCGTGACCTTCTACTGCGGGAGTATCGAGCGGGCTGGGCAAATAAGCACATACGGCATCCAAAAGGGTTTGCACACCTTTGTTCTTGAACGAAGAACCGCAAGTCATAGGCACGATTTGCATCGAAAGGGTACCTTTGCGGATGGCTGCGCGCAACTCTTCTTCTGTAATGGTCGAGGGGGCGTCGAAGTATTTCTCCATGATTACTTCGTCGCACTCGGCAACAGCTTCGAGCATTTTGTCGCGCCACTCTTCGGCCTCGGCAGCCATATTGGCAGGGATGTCTTGTACTTCATAGTCAGACCCCATCGTTTCGTCGTGCCAATAGATGGCTTTCATTCTTACAAGGTCTATAACTCCCTTGAAAGTCTCTTCTGCACCGATAGGTATTTGTATAGGACAAGGATGTGCACCAAGCACTTCTTTTACTTGGCGTACTACCTCAAAAAAGTTAGCGCCCGAACGGTCCATTTTGTTAACGTAACCGATACGGGGCACATTATATTTATCGGCTTGGCGCCATACGGTCTCTGACTGAGGCTCTACACCGCCTACGGCGCAGAATGCAGCGACAGCTCCGTCGAGAACACGCAACGAACGCTCTACCTCTACGGTAAAGTCAACGTGCCCCGGAGTGTCTATAAGGTTTATTTTATATTTTTCGTTGAGATATTCCCAGAAAGCAGTGGTAGCGGCCGATGTAATGGTAATACCACGCTCTTGCTCCTGTTCCATCCAGTCCATCGTAGCAGCTCCGTCATGAACTTCGCCGATTTTATGGGTAAGACCGGTATAGAAAAGGATACGCTCCGACGTGGTGGTTTTACCTGCATCGATATGCGCCATAATACCAATGTTTCTGGTATATTTCAATTGTGCATCAGAATTTGCCATTGCTTATTATCCTTATAATGATTAAAATCTGAAATGAGCAAATGCACGGTTGGCCTCAGCCATCTTATGCATATCCTCTTTACGTTTGAATGCGCCACCTTGCTCGTTAAAAGCGTCGACAATCTCAGCAGCCAATTTGTCTGCCATCGTTTTGCCTCCTCTTTTACGAGAGTAGTTTATCAAATTTTTCATCGAGATAGATTCTTTGCGATCGGGGCGTATATCAGTAGGTACTTGGAACGTAGCACCGCCCACACGACGCGACTTCACCTCTACCTGAGGTGTTACGTTTTCGAGAGCCTTTTTCCAAATTTCGAGAGCTGATCTCTCTTCGTTAGGCATTTTCGATTTCACAATCTCCAATGCGCTATAAAAGATATTATAGGCAATATTCTTCTTGCCATCATACATCAAGTGGTTTACAAATTTCGAAACCCTTACATCACTAAACACGGGATCCGGCAATATCACCCGTTTTTTAGGCTTAGCTTTTCTCATATTCTTCTTAAAAATGTGTTCCGTTTTTGGTTGCTTATTACATCTTCAACAAAAGCCGCCGCTTTTATTTACTCAACCCAATCAGCCTATCCAAAAAACGCAAACCAGCGTTAAAAACTAATTTTTATTTTTTCGATTTGCTTGCTTCCGGCTACGGGTTATTTTTTCCCTTTTGCCGCAGGTGCAGCCCCTGCTTTCGGCCTTTTGGCTCCGTATTTCGAACGACGTTGCAAGCGACCGCTTACTCCTGCCGTATCGAGAGTACCGCGAACAATGTGATAACGTACACCGGGGAGGTCTTTTACACGACCGCCACGAACCAATACGATAGAGTGCTCTTGCAAGTTATGACCTTCGCCCGGAATGTAAGAGTTCACTTCTTTTCCGTTTGTCAGGCGCACACGAGCCACCTTACGCATAGCCGAATTAGGTTTTTTGGGAGTTGTAGTGTAAACACGCACGCACACGCCGCGACGTTGAGGACACGAATCGAGTGCCGGCGATTTACTCTTGTCTTCCAAAACAACCCGTCCTTTTCTTACTAACTGCTGAATTGTAGGCATTTTAGAACAGTTTTAATACTTTGTTTTTATAAATATCTTTTTATTTCACATTATGCCTCGCGCACACCATTCTCGCACTCTTACACACACTATATCAGCGCATTACAGTGCAAAAAGGGTATACTTTGCGCGAAAAAGCGAGGCAAAATTACAAACTAATTTGTTATAAACCAAATATTTTAGCAATAAAATGCGATAGCGCGACAAACTTCATTCTTACCGTAAAGTCGTCGCGCTATCGCTGCAATATCTTCGCCTCGGACATTCGCTCTACAAAGAGACATCTGCCATCAACATCCGGTGTAAAGCGAGGCATTTCCACAACAAAGCAGCATCGACAGGATAACCGGCACCAACATCGGCCTGCATCTGCGTCAACGCCTTGACATCGAACCAATCGCGCACCGAGCTGCTTCTCAGGTCTCCCAACGAATCGGCTATCCACTCTTTCAACCCGCCGCCCAACCACACAGGCCACACCGGGAGACTCTCCCTACGGTCGTATCGCACGGCATAACGCCACATCGTACAATCGTCAAACAAAGCCTTACGAGCCCGCCGACTCACTTCGGGCAACACAAACGACAGGACAACAAGCGCCGATGCCAAAAACGGCATACGTACCTGCACGCCGGCCTCGGCTGCCGAACGGTCGAAAAACCGCAAAATATGGGGCAACCGTTCGCAATACAAGTCAAGATAGCGCATATTGGCCGCTTCATTGTCAAACGGGTGCGGATAATGCGGACGAAACGCTAACGCGGCCAGTTCGGGCGAAAACAAAGGCGATGCGGATAAATAGTCGTACTGTACCTCCGACTTGTCCCATACATCCTGCCACATCACATCCAACCCTACGCCGCTGCACAACATAGCTCCACCACAGGCTGCCGCCCGGCGAAATAAAATAGACCGCACAACACTCTCTACGCCATCGAACGGTTCTTCTAACCACTCGGGCATCCGTTCCAATTCGTCGATTGCCCGCTGCGTGGTAACCACCGTCCAGCCCGACCCGCTCTCGCACGCAGTATCTTCTCCGGGCAACTCGCGCCACGGCAATACTTTATCGGCATAAACACCATGCACCGCCAGCCCGTAAAGGAGCTGCGACTCTACACGGTCGCCTATCCTGAAACCGCACGACTCTACATCCGACAAGCTACGCTCGGCGCACCGCTCCAACTCATAAACAAAGAACTCTTTCAAAGACGTCTCTTTTTCTTGCCGCAGTTTTTCTATCTCCTCCTGCAAGTCATACCAACCCCGCTCATAGAGAGAATAGCCATTATAACACAACATAAATCCGGCAGGCAACTGGTGTACCCCGTCCCAAAACGTCTCATATGGGCAACCGTAAGACGAATATGTCATATAACCCGCCCAACGGTAAACAGAAAGCTGCCGCCTTAGTCCGGCCGCAAAAAGCGCATTGACCTCCGAAGCAAAAAACAAATCGCCTCCTTTCGTAGCATAATAGAGCGGTTTCACGCCAAAACGGTCGCGCACCAACAGCAAAGTATCGGTCAACAGGTCATAGATAACCAATGCAAAAACCCCTTCGAGACGCGAAAAAGCCTCTTGTCCCCAATGCCGGTATGCCTTTGCCACTATCTCTATCGCCGCAT
Source organism: uncultured Barnesiella sp. (assembly GCA_944321085.1). Taxonomy (GTDB): domain Bacteria; phylum Bacteroidota; class Bacteroidia; order Bacteroidales; family Barnesiellaceae_A; genus Barnesiella_A. Next base: position 179,079 of record CALUJY010000007.1, on the reverse strand, counting down.
CGGTGGCAAATCTGTAATAGTGCGACAAAATGCCTCGCAATTCACGGCAGTTATACAGGTCGCCATCCATCGCCACCACCAACGATACACTCTCATCGACAAACGGCTGCGACGCATTATCTGCCATTCCTGCGGGCACCGGAGCATTATGCCCCAACCCGATGAAAGTATCAACAAACGGAGCAATATACACCCTGTCACCTATCTTACCACGATGACACTGTTCGTGCAACATGCTGCGCAGTCGCTGTTCCAAGGCATCCATCCCCCCGACTATTCCTGCAATTCCGCCCATAATTTACCGTTTCGTTTTATTATTACAACCATAATCCGTCGATTACCGAACAAAAACATTATCTTTGCCTATCAAACACAACGGTGCGACAAAAAGTTTATCGGATGCCGCCCGACAAAATCAATCCAAAATCCAAACTGCAATGATGAACATCATTCTCTTCGATACCGCTCGCGAGCACGGCAACCTGCTGCCTCTCACCTTTACAAGGCCGATTGCCGACCTACGATTGGGCATCAACACCCTGCGTGAAAAATGGGAAGCGCTCTTACCGGGAACTTACTCTTATCTCACGGAACCTTATCTGGCAGAAAAATATCCCGCACACCTCACCGGCGACAACATATACATCGCCGGGCATCTCATAGCCACACCGCAATGGGCTGAACAGATTGCCGCACTGCAACCCGGCGAGGCCATCGCCGACGACGATGAAATATGGGCATACCGCGGAGCTGCCTTTTCGGCCGAACACACTGCGGCAGCACGAAAAATCGCGCCTGCTGCACCCGCTGATTGCATAAGATTTCCATACGACCTCTTCGGGAAAAACGGAGACGCCATAACAGCCGACTTTGCCCGCATCACCCGAGGCAGAGAGAGTGCCCCCCTCAGCACGACATGCACCCTCATAGGCGACGCCTCGCAACTCTTCATAGAACCGGGAGCCGTCGTAGAATGCGCAACACTCAATACCACCCACGGACCTATCTACATAGGCGCCGATGCCGAAATAATGGAAACCTGCGCCGTACGCGGCCCGTTTGCCATGTGCACCCATGCCGTACTTAACATGGGCGCCAAGGTATATGGTCCCACTACCTTAGGCCCATACTGTAAAGTGGGCGGCGAGCTCAACAATGTCATCATGACCGGTTATTCCAACAAAGCGCACGACGGATTTCTGGGTAACGCTGTCGTAGGCGAATGGTGCAACTTGGGTGCCGACACCGTCTCGTCGAACCTCAAAAACACCTATGCCGAAATAAAATTATGGAATTACCCCTTGCGACAATTCAGGAAAACGGGGTTGCAATTCTGCGGGCTCATCATGGGCGACCACAGCAAAGCCGGTATCAATACAATGTTCAATACAGCCACCGTGACCGGTGTAGGATGCAACATATACGGACCGGGGTTCCCGCGCACTTACATCCCCTCTTTCTCCGAAGGTGGAGCACAAGGGTTCAAAGAGGTGCCCCTCGTTCGCTTCTTCGATATTGCCGAGCGCATGATGGCTCGCCGTCACAAGACACTTACCGATGCCGACAGGCGGCTCTACACCTATCTTTTCGAACACAGAGAAGGCAACTAAACTATCCTTTTCAAAAAACCTTTCGTTGCAGGCCGTTTACAACAGCTTGCAACGAGGGCTATATCTATTTGTTAAATATATTAAACAAAAAGGCGCACATACCCGAAATTGTCGTTAATTTGCGGCAAATTAGGAATAAATGTGCACCTGCCGCAAGATGCACTGTCGCCAAACAATAGTCGCAACAAACTGTTAATAGAATTACGCCCGGTCGTCTTATGGCAAAAGCCTCGATAAATACCTGCCCCGTGTGCAACGGAAACCATTGGACACACGTATGTACGTGTGCCGCGAACGAGGAAGATACATTCGAGGTACTGCTCTGCCCCGACTGCGGGCTTGTCAGAAGAAGTCCCGAAGCCACAACAAATGGCGACACCGGCATCTATGCCGTCGACGGGGCGTTGCAGGCAACCCCCAAAAACGGTATCATAAGCCGTTGCTACAATACCTTGCGCCACACTTGGAGTCGACAAAAGACCCGCATCACAGAGCGCGAAGCCGGTAGGGTAAGCGGAGTACTGCTCGATATAGGATGTCACAGAGGCGACTTCATCGCAGCCATGCGACGACGCGGGTGGATTGCACATGGAATAGAAAGCAACAGCAACGCCCGCGAATACAGCAACTCGCACTATAACCTCCATATCGAGAAAGGAGAGATGCTCTACCGCATACGCCCTTGCTCATACAATGTGGTGACAGCATGGGATTTCATTGGCAAAACCGCCGACCCACAAAAGAGCTTCAAAGCCATGTGCGATCTGCTGACTTCCGACGGCACACTCATCGTTGCCCTATACAACCCGGCATCGGCCATAGCCTCACGCCACAAAGAGATATGGCATTGTCTCATGGCTCACACCACATTCCTTTTCAGCCGCAAGGCTTTCGAGCGACTTGCAGCCGATAACAACATGCGAATCGTAAAAGAACAAAACAACAGGGCTATGAATGTAGCCGCCGCAACAGCCTGCGAACTGCTTCGCTCCCGATACCGCAAACAAGCGGCAGCTCTCTCGAAGGGTTGCATCGAAGGCTTCAAAACAGCCTCGAAAGACCAATATAAAGCCGATAACGGCTGTTACATTATATATACACTCAAACACAATACTTTACCGCAATGAGCAATCCTAAAAAGAAAAAACGTTTCTCGTTTCTCGAGGCCCGCATCACCTCTACGCTAAGCGTTTCGCTGGTGCTGTTTATCCTCGGCATCATGGCATTGCTGGGCGTTCTTGCCAACAACCTATCTATATACGTACGCGAAAACATCGGCTTCTCCATAGTCTTGAAAGAATCGGCACGCGACAACCAAATATCCGACTTGCAAAACAGCCTCGGGCAGGCTCCTTACGTCAAGGCAGCCCAATACATCTCGAAAGAAGATGCTTTGAAAGAGGTTATGATTGAATTAGGCGAAAATCCCGAAGAGGTTTTGGGGACAAACCCCATGCAAGCCTCCATCGAAGTGAGACTCAAAGCCGAATATGCTAACCCCGACAGCATTGCAGTTATAGAAAAGGATTTGATGCAGAACGCATTCATCGACAACATACAATTCCAAAAAGACCTCATACAGTCGGTCAACGAAAACATGCGCAACATAGGGCTCATACTGCTCATATTGGCAGCCGTACTGATGGTCATATCATACGTACTTATCAGCAACACCATACGTCTCACGGCTTACAGCCGGCGATTTATCATATACACCATGAAGCTGGTGGGTGCCACACCGGGATTTATACGACGCCCCTTTATCGTCAGCAACATCATCAGCGGCATCATTGCCGCCATCCTCGCCATCCTGTTGCTCACGGGCTGCGTCTCGTATATCGTCTCGGAGTTCGACAGCTTCTACTCGCTCATTACGCTGCCCACTCTGCTCTGTGTATATGCCATCGTGCTGGTGCTGGGCATTTTGCTCACGTCCATATCGGCTTATTTTGCCGTCAACCGTTACATCCGCATGAAACGCGACGACCTATATTATGTATAATCAAAAAAACGAATATAATATGAATAACAAAAAAACCTTTGTATCGGCAGATCTGTTGGCTTCAAGATTGTCCGACAAAAACTTCAAGGTAAACAAACTGACCAATACGGATGACACCCCAACGCCCCAACCCGATACACAGATGCACTTTGCATTAGGCAAGCAAAACTACCTGCTCATCGCCATATCATTCTTGCTCGTTATCGCCGGCTTTGTACTGATGTTGGGTAGCGGTACTACCGAAACGGCCTATAATCCCGATATTTTCAGCACACGCCGTATCGTAATAGCTCCTACTTTATCATTTTTAGGATTTGTGTGCATACTTTTCGCCATATTGCGCAAACCCAACCAATAATTGCACACCATAAATAAACAGGAACGACATGACTTGGTATGAAGCATTGATATTGGGATTGGTACAAGGTCTTACCGAATACCTTCCGGTGAGTAGCAGCGGACATTTGGCAATAGGCTCGGCGCTTTTCGGCATCGACAGCGAGGCAAACCTCTCGTTTACCATCGTGGTACATATTGCCACCGTATTCAGCACATTGGTCATCTTATGGAAAGAGGTAAGCTGGCTTTTCAAAGGATTATTCAAATTCAGAATGAACGATGAGACACGTTACATCATTAACATCATCGTATCCATGATTCCCGTGGGCATCGTCGGGTTGTTTTTCAAAGACTATGTCGAAGCCATTTTCGGGTCGGGACTGCTCATCGTAGGACTTATGCTACTGCTGACAGCTCTTTTGCTCACCTTCTCATATTACGCACGCCCCCGGCAGAAAGAAAAGATATCGCTCAAAGATGCTTTCATTATAGGATTGGCACAAGCCTGCGCCGTAATGCCGGGTTTGTCTCGGTCGGGGTCAACCATCGCCACGGGATTGCTATTGGGTAACAAAAAAGAAAACATGGCACAGTTCTCTTTCCTGATGGTTATACCGCCCATCCTCGGCGCAGCCTTACTCGATGTAGTAAAGATGGTAAGCGGCAGTGGAGACTCCGTTGCCAACGACCTGCCGGCAATAACGCTCATCATAGGCTTCCTTGCCGCATTCATATCGGGTTGCCTCGCCTGCAAATGGATGATTAACTTGGTAAAGAGAGGCAAACTCATCTATTTTGCCATCTACTGCGTAGTAGCAGCCGCATTCTGTATACTATATTATTACCTGTCGTAATACGATTATGAATTTCACCGAAGGCGAAATATTCTATATCAACAAACCCCTGCACTGGACATCGTTCGATGCTGTCAAGCGAATACGCATACAGATACTTCGTCGGTTGCATCGTAAGAAAATCAAGGTAGGGCATGCCGGGACTCTCGACCCCTTGGCAACAGGTGTCATGATTATATGTACGGGACGCGCTACCAAACAAATCGAGAAATTACAAGCCGGTATGAAAGAGTATGTGGCTACCCTGCGATTGGGTGCAACCACTCCGTCGTACGACTTGGAGACAGAGATAGACGCCACCTACCCATACGAACACATCACGCGCGAACTGATTGAAGAGACTCTCACACACTTCAAAGGCTCTATCAAGCAAGTGCCGCCTGCCTTCTCGGCCTGCAAAGTAGACGGGACACGCGCTTATAAAATGGCACGCAAGGGGAAAGAGGTAGAGCTGCAAGCCAAAGAACTTGTCATAGACGACATAGAATTGCTCGACTTCACCCCGCCTGTTGCAACCATCCGCGTCGTATGCAGCAAAGGCACCTATATAAGAGCCTTGGCACGCGACATAGGACAAGCTCTCGGCAGCGGAGCGCATCTGATTGCCCTCGAAAGAACCCGCGTGGGAGATATAAGAATAAACGATTGTCTAAGTATCGACGATACCGACCGCCTCATCAGAGAGGCTGTTGTCGAAGACGAAGACGCCATCGAAGAGAATTAATAACATAAGATAAACGGAGGAAAATGAAACTTTCGCAATTCAAATTCAAATTACCGGAAGAACTGATAGCCCTGTACCCGGCTAAAAACAGGGACGAATCCCGGCTGATGGTCATAGACCGAAAAACCGGAACTATCGAGCATCACATTTTCAAAGAGATCATCAATTATTTCGACGACAAAGACCTCTTTGTTTTCAACGACACCAAGGTATTTCCCGCACGCCTCTACGGGAACAAAGAAAAAACAGGTGCGAAAATAGAGGTTTTCTTGTTGCGTGAGCTCAACGAAGAAAACCGTCTGTGGGATGTGCTTGTAGAACCCGCCCGTAAAATAAGGATCGGTAACAAGCTCTACTTCGGGAAAGACGACTCGATGGTTGCCGAGGTAATCGACAACACCACATCGCGCGGCCGTACCTTGCGCTTCTTATACGACGGACCGCACGACGAGTTCAAGGAGGCGCTCTATCAATTAGGAGAAACGCCCCTGCCATCCTACATCAAACGCCCTGTGGAGGCCGACGATGCCGAACGTTACCAGTGCATTTTCGCCCGTAATGAGGGAGCCGTGGTTACACCGGCTGCCGGCTTGCATTTCAGCCGCGAACTCTTCAAGAGAATGGAAATAAAAGGTATTGAGAGCGGTTTCATCACAATGCACTCGGGCTTGGGCAATTTCAGGGAAATCGATGTAGAAGACCTCACCAAACACAAAATGGACTCGGAACAACTCATTGTCTCTCCCGAGTTTGTCGAGCAACTAAACAACACCAAAGACGAAGGTCATAACGTATGCGCCATTGGCACAACGGTCATGAGAGCATTGGAGAGTGCCGTCAGCACCAACGGTCACATCAAAGCGTTCGACGGATGGACTAACAAATTTATCTTCCCGCCCTACGACTTCACTGTGGCCACCAGCATGGTATCCAACTTCCACTTACCCTACTCCACTATGCTCATGATGGTAGCGGCATTTGGCGGCTACGACCTTGTTTTCGAAGCGTACGAAGAAGCTATTCGCGAGAAATACCACTTCGGAGCGTACGGCGATGCCATGCTTATTTTGTAATAGCGTGACGTTGTCGCTGCCCTCACACATTTTTGTGATGGCATAACAAGACCGATAAAGACAACCGAGAGGACGACTAAAAGTAATTTTAGCCGTCCTCTCCTTTTCTCATAAAAGGGGACAGAACAAGAAAGCAAAATAGCAAGGGATATGATTTCCGGCAATTTTCTGTCCCGGCATCCCTTTACAAAAGAGGAAATTTTTCCAACCGACACCACGCAAAAAGAGAGCGGCTAAAAAGCCTGACAAACTTTTTAGCCGCTCTCTATTATAACAGAATACGTCGATTAATCTTTGAGCTTAGCTTTGATAAACTCGCGATTGAGACGGGCAATGTTCGAAAGCGAAACGCTCTTGGGGCACTCGGCAGCACAAGCACCGGTATTGGTACAGTTACCAAATCCCAACTCATCCATCTTGGCGACCATGGCACGCGCACGGCGGGCAGCCTCTACGCGACCTTGGGGTAGAAGAGCAAATTGGCTCACCTTGGCCGATACGAAGAGCATGGCAGAACCGTTCTTACATGCAGCCACACATGCACCGCAACCTATACAAGAGGCCGAGTCCATAGCTTCATCGGCATCTTTCTTGGGGATACGCACGGCATTGGCATCTTGTGCGCCGCCGCAGTTGACCGAGATATAGCCGCCGGCTTGTATGATTTGGTCGAAAGCCGTACGGTCTACCATCAAGTCGCGGATTACCGGGAAACCGGCAGAACGCCACGGTTCGATAGTGATGACATCGCCATTGTGGAACTTGCGCATGTGCAGTTGGCAAGTCGTTACAGCCGTGTCGGGACCATGAGGGTGACCGTTGATATAGAGCGAGCACATACCGCAGATACCTTCGCGGCAGTCGTGGTCGAACACCACGGGCTCTTTACCTTCGTTGATAAGTTGTTCGTTGAGCACATCGAGCATTTCAAGGAACGAGCTGTCGGTCGAAATGCCTTTAAGGTTGTAGGTTTCAAAAGCACCTTTGGCCTTGCGGTCATGTTGCCGCCATATTTTTAATGTTATATCTATCGTTTTATCCATGATTGTAATTGTTGTACCGTTCCCGGATTATTGTTTATAATTACGTTGCTGAACCTTTATAGCTTCATAGTTCAACTCTTCTTTGAAGAGCTCGGGCTTTTTACCTTTACCTTCATATTTCCAGCAACTAACATACATATAATCTTTATCGTTGCGTTGTGCCTCACCATCGGGGGTTTGGTACTCCTCACGGAAGTGGCCGCCGCAAGACTCTTCACGGTTGAGGGCATCATAAGCCATGAGCTTGCCTATAACCAAGAAATCTTCGAGACGAAGAGCCTTTTCAAGCTCGACGTTGAGCGTATCGGCCGCACCGGGGATGCGGAGGTCTGAATAAAATACCTCTTTGAGCTCATCGATTTTCTTGATAGCCAATTCGAGACCGGCCTTGTTGCGACCCATACCTACATAGTTCCACATGATGTGACCCAGCTCTTTATGGATAGAGTCAACCGAACGGTGTCCTTTGATATTCATAAGACGCTCGATACGTGCTTTTACGCCCTTCTCAGCCTCTTCAAATTCAGGAAGGTCGGTGCTGAAACGAGGTACTTGTATCTGGTCTGAGAGGTAGTTTTGTATCGTATAAGGCAATACGAAATAACCATCGGCCAAACCTTGCATCAAAGCCGAAGCACCCAAGCGGTTGGCGCCGTGGTCTGAGAAGTTGGCCTCACCTATGGCGAAGAGGCCAGGGATAGTGGTCATCAACTCATAATCTACCCACAAACCGCCCATCGTGTAGTGCGAAGCGGGGAATATCATCATAGGCGTCTCGTAAGGATTCTCATCGACAATCTTCTCATACATTTGGAAGAGGTTGCCATAACGAGCCTCAACGGCCTCGCGACCCAAACGTTGTATTGCCTCGCTGAAATCGAGATATACGGCAAGACCCGTAGAACCTACGCCATAGCCTGCATCGCAACGCTCTTTGGCAGCACGCGAAGCAACGTCGCGGGGAACGAGGTTACCGAATGCCGGATAGCGACGCTCCAAATAGTAGTCGCGGTCTTCTTCTTTGATTTGTGTCGGTTTGAGCTTACCTTGACGGATAGCCTCGGCATCTTCTTTCTTCTTGGGTACCCATATACGACCGTCGTTACGCAACGACTCCGACATCAACGTCAGTTTCGATTGATATTCGCCGTGAACCGGGATACAAGTGGGGTGAATCTGTGCGAAAGCGGGGTTGGCAAAATAAGCTCCTTTGCGATAGCATTGTACTGCTACCGAACCGTTAGAAGCCATAGCATTGGTAGAGAGGAAATAAACGTTTCCATAACCACCGGTAGCCACAACAACGGCGTGAGCCGAATAACGCTCCAACTTACCCGTAACAAGGTTGCGCACAATGACGCCACGTGCACGGCCGTCAACGATTACAAGGTCGAGCATCTCATAGCGTGTTTTCAGCACTACGTTGCCTTTCTTTACCTGACGGCTCAGAGAGGAGTATGCACCCAACAGAAGTTGTTGTCCCGTTTGTCCTTTGGCATAGAAAGTACGCGATACCTGTGCACCGCCGAAAGAACGGTTGTCCAACAAACCACCGTATTCACGAGCGAAAGGAACGCCCTGTGCTACACATTGGTCTATGATATTGTTCGACACCTCTGCCAAACGATAAACATTGGCCTCGCGAGCGCGATAGTCACCGCCCTTGATAGTATCGTAGAAGAGACGATATACCGAGTCTCCATCATTCTGATAATTTTTGGCAGCATTGATACCTCCTTGCGCAGCGATAGAGTGTGCACGACGGGGAGAGTCTTGAATACAGAAATTGATAACCTTGAAACCAAGCTCACCCAATGTAGCGGCAGCCGAACCGCCGGCCAAACCGGTACCGACAACTATAATGTCGAGGCGGCGTTTATTGGCAGGGTTTACCAATTTTTGATGCGCTTTATAATTAGTCCATTTTTCCGATAAGGGACCTTCGGGTATTTTAGAATCTAACTTTGTCATAATAGTGATTTTTACAGATTAACAATTAGCAAACGCCACCCGCGCCCATAAGGCCATATTTGATATAAATAGCAATAGCTACAAATGCAAAACCGAGGCAAATGATTGTAACAAAAACATTGCCTATGGTTTTCCAACGATTGAACCAAATTTTATTGTTGATTCCTATCGTCTGCATTGCACTCCAAAAACCGTGTGTAAGGTGGAACCACAATGCAAAGAACCATACCAAATAGAGCAGCACCATCCACGGACAGCTAAACACCTCGATTACCAGCGTAGCGCCATCGTGCGGATTGATACCGGGGGCAACACCTGCAATCTCATTGAGCTGCATCTTGAACCAGAATTGTGCCATGTGGAGCACCAAGAAAAGTATCACGATGATACCCAGCACCAACATGTTCTGCGACGACCACTCTACGGTGTCGGGACGAACATTGACAGCATAACGGTCTGAGCCGCGAGCTTTAAGATTTTGCAGCGTCAACCAAAATGCGTAGATAATGTGAACGAGAAATCCGGCGGCGAGCACCAGCGTACCGACAAGTGCATACCAGTTGGCTCCCAAGAATTTACATACAGCATTATACGCATCTTCCGAGAACACAAGGGCAATATTCATGCACATGTGAAAGGTCAGGAATAGGACGAGGAAAAGTCCTGATATACTCATGACTACCTTACGCCCTATGGACGAATTTGTTAACCACATAAAAGTTTGAAATTTAAGTTATTATTGTTGTATGTTGTTATCACTTTCAACGTTCGGCAAAATTAAGTCTTTCAGCTTAAACAAACAAGCGATTACGGAAAATTTTCTTTATTGTTTCTCTTTTTGCCACTTACCTTCATAAACCGCCTTATCTGCCTCGCAAAGAAGCCGCTTTGACAAAAAAATGCGTATCTTTGACGCTCTAAAAAAGCTATCAATGTCTCATAAAATATTGGTTACCGGAGCAGGCGGCTTCATTGGCGGATTTGTCGTAGAGGCTGCTCTCTCGCGAAATTACGAAACGTGGGCCGGCGTGCGGACAAGTACTTCACGCGAATACCTGCAAGACGAACGCATCCGATTTGTCAATCTCGACTTTGGCAACCCCGACCGACTGAGAGAACAGTTGCAAGAGTGGAAACAGAAAATCGGGCGATGGGACTATATCGTCCATAATCTCGGTGTCACCAAAAGCAAAAACCCCGACGACTTCGACAAAATCAACTATGGTTATTTGCGCAACTTCGTCGAGGCTTTAATAGAATGCAAGATGGTACCCGACAAATTCATCTACATGAGCAGCCTCGGAGCATGGGGCAAAGGCGACGAAAAGGGTTACGCCCCTATCCGTCCCACCGACAAACCGCATCCCGACACACGCTACGGCCAAAGCAAATTACATTCGGAACAATTCTTGCAGTCGGTAGCAGACTTCCCCTATATCGCCCTGCGCCCCACCGGTGTTTACGGGCCACGAGAAAAAGACTACTATCTGATGTTCAAGAGCATTAAATACGGTATAGACTTCGGCGTAGGCTACCGCAAACAGCTCCTCACCTTTATCTATATAAAAGATTTGGTGAATGCCATTTTCGCAGCCTTAGAAAGCCCCGTCTCGCGGAAAGGATATTTCCTGTCGGAAGAACGAGCCTACACCGCCGAAGAGTTCAGGCACTACGTGGCGCAAGCCTTGCACAAACGCTTTGTGCTGCCAGTGATAGTACCCTGCTGGGCTCTGTGGGTCATCTCGGCAATAGCCGAGTGGGTCGCCGGGAAGATGGGGAAAAGCAGTACGCTCAACCGCGACAAATACCACATCATGTGCCAACGTAATTGGCGATGCGATACATCCGAAGCACGACAAGAATTAGGCTTCACACCGCATTACTCACTCGAAGAGGGTATCCGGGAAACCATTGCATGGTATAAAGCCCACCGATGGTTATAACCCCCGACACCAACCACAACACCCCGAAGATGGAAAAAAGAAAAAACATAACCGTCTATTGTGCATCAAGCCCCGCCATAAGCCGCGACTTTTTCGACGCGGCAGAGGAATTGGCCTGCCTCATGGCCGAGCGGAAGATGAGCTGTATCTACGGAGCCGGCGCACAGGGTCTCATGGGCTGTATAGCCGACACGATGCTGCGTTACGGCGGTAAAGTCATAGGGGTGATACCTCGCTTCATGACAGAAAGGGGTTGGTGCCATCCCGCATTGACCGAGACAATAGTGACCGAAACAATGCACCAACGCAAAACCGTGATGGCAGAAAAAGGGGATGCATCCATAGCCCTGCCGGGAGGTTGCGGCACGATAGAAGAATTGTTCGAAATTATCACATGGAAACAGTTGGGTCTCTATACCCACCCCATCGTCGTACTAAATACCAACGGCTACTATAACCCGCTGATAGAGATGTTGCAGAACGCCATAGACAACCACTTCATGCGCGACATACATAGCAAGCTGTGGTATACCGCCAACTCGCCGCAAGAAGCCATAGAGGCTGTCTTAAACCTGCCCGAATGGGACAACAAGCTCACTAAATTCTAAAAAGCCAAGGCTCATGAGCAACGACAGCATTATCATCACAGAGACAGGCTTCCCGGAGATAGACACCGTTCCTGCCACGACAAGCGACACAGTAATTGCCTCGCCACAGGAGACGTCTTACGCCGATTTACCCCTTTTACTGAAAACCGACACGATACCTGCCACATACCGTTATCATACCGAAATGAGAGAATGGGGCTCGACAGCTACCCGCCACGAAGGCAACGCTCTGCCAATATCAGTCGCCGCCGACTCGGGAGTGCTTTTGCTATTGATAGTCGTTTTCATGGCAGTTGCCTTGTCATATAAACGCGGCGCAAAATATTTGTCGCACATTTTCGGGTCGCTCTTCAAAACCAACCGCCGCAACAGCATCTTCGACGACACCACCATCAACGAAACGCAGATGCGCATAGCGCTCCTCACGCTCACCTTTTTCACCGAGGGGGTAGCCCTATATTACGGAATGCTGCAACCCGCCATAACCGAGCAAGCTGCCGTATTCCCGCTGATACTATCTTGCATGCTTCTATGCTGCATATACTACCTGTTGCAACGCGGCATTTATGCCTTGTTGGGCAATACCTTTGCCGACACAACGCGTGCCGCACTGTTCAACGAAAGTTTCGTCTCGGTACACCTCATCATCGGCCTGTTCTTTACACCCGCCGTCCTCACCATGATATTCCTCCCCGAATACGCCTACAATGCCTTGTGGGCTTGTATTTTACTCTATGCGGCAGCGCGAATTATCATCGTAATTATGGGCATTAGGATTTTTTTACCGCGCAACTTCGAGATACTCTATATAATTTTGTACCTTTGTGCTCTCGAAATAGCGCCCCTTTTAGTCATGGGCAAGGCTATTCCGATAATTTACCGATTTGTAGAATTAAACCTGTTATAGCCTTGAAAGTCAAGAAGATATTAATATCTCAACCGCAGCCTACCAGTGAAAAATCGCCTTATTTCGATATAGCCCAAAAGTATGGAGTGGATGTAGTATTCCGCCCGTTTATCAAAGTAGAAGGCCTGACATCGAAAGAATTTCGGCAACAAAAAATATCGATACCCGAATATACTGCCGTAATTTTCACTGCGCGAACGGCGATAGACCATTTCTTCAGACTGTGCAAAGAGTTGCGTGTCACTGTCCCCGACACGATGAAATACTTTTGCACCACAGAGTCGATAGCCCTGTACCTACAAAAATATATCGTGTACAGAAAGCGGAAAATATTCTTCGGCAAATCGAATCATTTAGAGGATTTGATCGACAAGCTCGTCAAACACTCGGGGGAAAAATTCCTGTTCCCGATTTCCGATGTTCATAAAGACGACATGTCGCTGCTCGAAAAGAATAAAATCAACTACACGAAAGCCATCATGTACCGCACGGTAAGCAACGACTTTGCCCCCGATGAGGCTTTCGATTACGACATGCTCGTATTTTTCAGTCCTTCGGGTATAGCTTCGTTGGTGAAGAACTTCCCCAACTTCGAGCAAAAAGAGATAAAGATAGGTTGTTTCGGCCCCACGACCGCCAAAGCGATACGCGATGCCGGCTTCCGTCTCGACGTTGAAGCTCCCTCACCCGAGGCACCCTCGATGACAACAGCCCTCGACCTCTTCCTGAAAGGACAAAACAAAAAGAAATAATCCCCGCTCGGGGGTCTTCATCATACGCTTGCAAGTAGCAATTATGCCGCACATAGTTGCTACTTGCAAGTTTTACAAAAGCTGCCTTATGCTACAACTATCGAAAGCCGACAAGCTGTGCAGCCGCACCAAAATAGACCAGCTCTTCAACAAAGGGCAGGCCTTTGTCGTGTATCCGCTGCGGATAGTGTACCATATCCATGCCAAGACAAGCGAGACAGAGTGCCACCAATTCTTTATCAACGTCCCCAAAAAGAGATTTAAGAAAGCCGTAAAACGGGTATGGCTGCGCCGGCGCATCCGCGAAGCATACCGTCTGAACAAAGCCCTGCTGCCTGCAAGCCAAACCGTGGCCGCCGATATAGCATTCCTATACATCGGCAGTGAGAAAAAAGAGTTTGCAGTCATAGAACAACGCATGAAAGAGGCTCTTGCCAAGCTCGCCGAGATAATAGAATCACACGACAAATGCAACGCGGCACAGTCATGAAAAAGATACTTACCCAACTGTTATTGCTGCCCATCTACTTCTACCAACGGTGCATATCGCCATTGTTACCTCCCGTGTGCCGTTATACACCCACTTGCTCGCAATATGCCGTAGAAGCCTTGAAGAAATACGGACCACTGAAAGGTTTGTGGCTCGCCATTAAACGAATTTGTCGCTGCCATCCTTGGGGAGGAAGCGGTTACGACCCCGTGCCATGACACTTCCTGTCGACATACACACCCATCGCCCCGACCTGCATCCGAACGCCATTATATCGGTAACGCCACGCGAATTTGCCCCTGAACCCCACCGATACTATTCGATAGGCATACACCCGTGGCAAAGCGCCGAAGCGACCCCGCATGACATGGAGCTGTTAGAGCAAATGGCATCGCACCCGCAAGTGGTTGCCATAGGCGAATGCGGGATAGACCGTCTGAAAGGAGCTGTCATAGAGCATCAGGCCGAAATCCTTGTCGGACACATCGACCTGTCGGAAAAACTGCAAAAGCCGCTCATCCTGCACATCGTGAGAGCCTACGACCTGCTCTTGGGCATACACAAAAAAATGCGTCCCCGACAAAAATGGATTATTCACGGATTTAGAGGCAATGCCACGACGGCACGCCAACTGATCGATGCTGGTTGCGACCTCTCATACGGCGAAAAATACCCATGCGCCGCTCTGCAAGCAACCCCACTCGACAAGCTGTGGATAGAAAGCGACGAAAGCACCCTCCCCGACGATACCCTTCTTACACACATTGCAGAAGCGTATCCCTGCCCGACGGCGACATTACAAGCCTCGATAGCAAAACGCATGAAAGATGTGTTTTTCTCGAAAATATAATTGCTTATTACACCAAAGAACCGTACTTTTGTGAATAATATATAATATATAGTATTATAGACCGATGAACTTTATAGAAGAACTGAAATGGCGCGGCATGATACACGACGTAATGCCGGGGACCGAAGAACAACTGCAAAAGGAAATGACAACCGGCTACTTGGGCATAGACCCCACCGCCGATTCGCTACACATAGGGCACTTGGTAGGCGTAATGATGCTACGCCATCTGCAACGCGCCGGTCACAAACCCATTGCTCTCATTGGTGGTGCAACAGGTATGATAGGCGACCCCTCGATGAAATCGCAAGAACGCAAGCTGCTCGACGAAGAGACATTGCGTCACAACCAAGAGGCTATCAAGAAACAACTGTCGCACTTCCTCGATTTCGACTCCGACGCACCCAACGCCGCCGAACTTGTCAACAACTACGACTGGATGAAACCCTTTGCATTCATCGACTTCATACGCAATGTAGGCAAGCTCATCACCGTCAACTATATGATGGCCAAAGACTCGGTCAAGAAAAGATTGTCCGGCACATCGGGCGAAGGCATGTCATTCACCGAATTCAGCTACCAACTGATACAAGGCTACGACTTTGCATACCTCTATAAAAACAAAAACTGCAAATTGCAGATGGGAGGCTCCGACCAATGGGGCAACATCACGACGGGCACCGAACTGATACGCCGCATGTATGGCGGCGAGGCTTACGCCCTCACCTGTCCCTTGATAACAAAAGCCGACGGAGGAAAATTCGGTAAAACAGAGTCGGGCAACGTATGGCTCGACCCGCACTACACATCGCCTTATAAATTCTATCAGTTCTGGCTCAACGTAAGCGACATCGATGCCGAAAAATATATCAAGATATTCACCATGCTCGACCGCGAGGAGATAGAGTCGCTCATTGCACAACAACAAGAGGCTCCGCACCTGCGTCCTCTTCAAAAAAGACTCGCCCGCGAAATTACCGTCCTCGTACATGGCGAAACAGAATACGAGAAAGCCGTCGAAGCATCGAATATACTCTTCGGCAACGCTACGGCCGAAGCCCTGCGTCACCTCGATGAAGCAACGCTGCTCGACGTTTTTGCAGGAGTACCCACCTACGAAATTTCGCTCAACGAACTGCACAACGGCATAAAGGCCGTAGAGCTCACTACCGAGAAAGCTGCCATATTCCCCTCGAAAAGCGAAATGCGGAAGCTCACACAAGGCGGAGGCGTAATGATAAACAAAGAGAAACTTACTGCATTCGACCAACCGATAGACGACAGCTATCTGCTGGCCGGCAAATACCTCATCGTGCAAAAAGGAAAGAAAAATTACTACCTTGTCATAGCCAAATGATGGAGCTACAAGCCGCATGCACAGCGGCTATCTAAGACCAACATCACAAAGCCGTTTCGGATACCATAAAGGCCGAAACGGCTTTTTTACAAAACCATCGCCCGACGTCATATCGGGGAGGCAACACCGACCGGCGGGCAACCTCTATTTCGACAAATCGAACGATACGCCCACACAACAAGTACCACAAAATACTCGGCTATCGATGTTTCAGAACAGCTCTTGCAAAATTTTACGCAAAAAAATGCCGTAAAATTTGGTCAATTCAAAAAGAGGCGTTACCTTTGCAACGCTTTGGGAAAATCCCGGCACATAGGTATTGGCTTATGGTGTAATGGCAGCACAACAGGTTTTGGTTCTGTTTGTCTAGGTTCGAATCCTGGTAAGCCAACCACAAAAAACAGCTCGGAAATTCCGGGCTGTTTTTGTTTTCTGCTGCAACCTAAACCTCGGGACTATGAAAAACGGGCAACGCGGGAAGCTGAGATTTGACGTCAGTCATATATTTTAGTCCTTCTGAACAAGAGAAAACCTTCTCCTTTACGCCGCCCAAGTGATTACGTAATAACGGATTGCAGACCAGCGGTACAAATTCCGGATAAAAATCATACGTTATAAAACAATCTCACAGAGGTGACCCGATAAAAATCCGAGGTTGCAACAGACCTTACAAGTCATCGCAACCTCGTTTATCAACAAAGATGGCAATTTTTTTACCTGCGATGAGGTGGCGGGCCACCGAAGCCATGCGGGCCACCGAAGCCTCCACGGGGCATCTCGGGACGGTCTTTCCCGAACGTGTTGAAACGATAACTGAACGAAACCATAAAATAGCTTCCCAACGTGTTATACTCCACATCCTCCATATAGTTACCGGTAACCACACGCTGGATATTGTTACGCTGGTTGAGCATATCGAATCCTTTCAAAGAGATGGTAGCATTACGCCCGGCAAGGAAAGAATAGGAAATCTCGGCATTCCATACCCACTCGTCGGTATTGTAGCCGTCGGTATAACCCTGATAGCCGGTATAGCCTATGTCACTGCCGATAGAAAGGCCGAAGGGCAGATTGACCGTAAATTCATAGGTTGCACCATATCGATGTATGATACGGTTACTACCCGTCTGCACAGTATTGGTTACATACTGCAAGTTATAGCGTGCCCTGAGGGTATTATCGAAATAATCGCTGCGGAAAGCTATACCGAGGTTCTCGCCGACAGAAAACTGGTTGCTACGATTGAGCTCACCATTATTCTTACCGGCACTGCTGCTCAAACCTAAACGTGTGAAATTATTGAGCTGCCACCGCTTGTTGCGGAACGGGAACGTAAGCAGCAACATACCGTTGACATCCCACACGCCATCGACATTTTCGTAGGTCGTCGTACGACCACCCGTCTCTGCATTATACGATGTAGCCGATATAATACTGTTGAGTGTATAATTAGCCCGCAGATGCGCCATGATAGAACGTTGCGACTCTACATTATAATCGCTGAAGCGCACCCTCAGACGGTTGGTGTACGACGGCTTCAATGCCGGATTACCCACGATAATATCCAATGGGTTGGTAATATCAGGCACCGGTTGCATCTGCGCAATAGTCGGTTGCGAGGTACGCCCGCGGTAGAATACGCGCAACGAACGTTGTTTACTCTCTTTGTACGTAAAAATAAGATAGGGCGACCAGTTGAAAACAGTATAGGTCTCTATGTTATTATCGGGGTTGATAAGGTCTTGCGAAGAGGTTGTAGTAGGTTCAAAAGAGAGACCCACATCATACATATACTTGCGCTGTACCTGTTTGAATCCCACTTGCGCACTATTGGTCAATGACATGTTGCGGAAGCTGTTGCTATACTCGGGGTCGGGCATCGTGGGGAATATGCCCCACTCGTCGGCCGTATAGGTAAATTTGTCGGCATCGCGGAATGTACCTTGACTGCGCAATCCGAAGGTAAGGAACATACCCCGCTCGCGCTTACCTACAGGCTCGGTATAGGTGACACGCGCCGAATAACCGTTGCTCCATGAGTGGTCGTCGGTTTGTTGCCAAAGGTCGGTGGTATCTTGCAAAAGATAATAGAGCGTAGAGTCGAGACTCGAACCCTTCTCACGTGTATTGCTAAAATTATACCGGGCATGAATACTGAACGAACGGCCGGGTTTCGACGTAAAACGGTGGTTGTATATAAGCTCACCCGAAGCCTCCACATTGACCCCGTGATTGTCGGAGGTATTACTATTGCGGTTGACTTGCGAACGGGCTGCATCGCCGGCACTTGTGAGCGACTCTTCGACCTTGTGCGAATCATTGATATTGACCGAGAAACGAGGGCGGAACTCAAAGGTGTTCAACGAGTCGGGTCGCCATTCTATACGGAAACGTCCGCTTATCTGCTGCCCTATATCGTTAGCTTTCGATGCAGACTCCTGATAGGAAACACTGTCGGTGAAAAAGTTCTGACGATCGCTTCGCTGCCAAGTATCGCGATTGTTGTAAGAATACATCACATCGCCGCCTACTCGGAAAATGTCCTTATTGCCCACATTGAAGTTTGCTCCTAAACTGTGTGAAGTAGCGATACCGTTGTTGCCTCCGAAACGGCGGAAACGGCTGCCGCCCATATCGGTAAAACCGAGGCTGTTGACGTTGTTACTGTTGGCAATAATGGTAAATTGGTTGTCATCGTAGATATAGTTGGCCATCACGCTGCCGGCATAGCGATTAGGATTGTCAATTCCATAACCATAACCTCCCTGAGCCTCACCGAACCAGCCCTTTTTCATACCGGGCTTGATGGTAAGATTAATAACCGTCTCCTCCTCGCCGTCATCTACTCCGGTGATACGGGCAAGGTCGCTTTGACGGTCTACGACTTGCAGCTTCTCTATCATCTCCACCGGGAGATTCTTAGAGGCTACGAGCGGGTCGTCCGAAAAGAACTCCTTGCCATCGAGCAATATTTTGGTAACCTCTTTGCCGTTGGCAGTAATCTTGCCGTTCTCATCGACCTCTACACCAGGCAATTTCTTCAATAAGTCTTCCACGACAGCACTAGGTTGCGTCTTGTAAGAGTCTGCATTAAATTCTACGGTATCTTCTTTCACGACCACCTCAGGAGCCTTACCCAATATAACGGCCTCTTGCAACATCACATCGCCCGAGCCCAATAAAATCTCACCTAAATTTACGCGAGAGCGCGAGCCATCGGCTTTCACATTACGATACTCGGTCTGGTATCCCAAGTACGATATGACAGCTATATAAGAACCGGTCTTTACCGGCTTGAATACAAACACTCCATTGTTGTCGCCCGTAGTACCGGTCACAAATGAGCTATCACGCGCCGTCAGAAGGCGCGCACTTACCAGTGGCAACGGACCATTGTCGGTAGCATCTTTCACTACACCGCGAATAGTTACCTGTTGGGCGAAAGCCAAAACAGGAGTCAACAACCCTACCAACAGAAAAATATATATGGCTCTTCTCATAAAGATTTCGCATTTTTTTATTGAAAACCGTCATTGAGATACCATCGGGCGACAAAGGTTTAATCTCAATGAGATATTTTTATGATTTTTAAGTTCGATACCCTCTTAAATAATTATCGGAAACGACGGAATATAACGACACGATATGACAACACCGGGCAAAAAGCACAAGTAAACTTTGCTGTTTGCCCTCATTTGCACTATCTTTGCCACTCCAAATATAGTGAAAGGTAAATGCCGACGCAAATGGGAACAAAAATTTCACATTTGATACAATCATACCTCATCCTATATTCCATAAAATAGAAATATAACATGAAAGAATTTATAACAATCCTGCGACGTTTTGTTCCACCATACAAGTATTATCTTATACTTAACATTTTCTTCAACATACTCTCCTCGATACTCACGCTCTTTTCGTTTGCGATGATTATCCCCATATTGGAGATGCTTTTCAACCCCGAACGTTCTGTCAGCTACTCTTTCATGGAATGGGGAAGCGGCAATCTGAAAGATGTCGCCATCAACAACTTCTACTATCTTACCACCCTTACGATAGAGCGATACGGCGCCTCTACCACTATCCTTCTGTTGGGTATCGTACTCATCTTCCTTACGGCGCTAAAAACAGGGACCTCCTATTTAGGTTCATTCTTTCTGATACCCCTCCGCGCCGGTGTGGTACGCGATATACGAGGGTTTGTTTATGACAAGGTACTCACCTTACCGGTAGGCTTCTTCACCTCCGAGCGCAAGGGCGACGTCATGTCGCGTATGGTAGGCGATACGGCCGAGATAGAAAACTCCATCATGTCGTCACTCGAAATGATGTTCAAGAATCCCATCATGATTATCATCTGCTTGGTAGCCATGTTTACCATCAGCTGGCAGCTCTCTATCTTCGTTTTGATACTGCTGCCCTTGGTAGGCCTCGTGATGGGACGCATAGGCCGCTCCTTGAAACAAAACTCTTTGGAGGCGCAACAATGCTGGGGCATGATTATGTCTGAGATTGAAGAGACATTAGGTGGTATACGCATCATCAAAGCATTCAATGCCGAGAAAAAATCTTCGCAAAAATTCAAAGAGACAAACAACCTGTTTTTCAGACTGAGCAACCGCATGAACCGCCGGCAGGCTCTCGCCCACCCCATGAGCGAATTTTTGGGCACGGCTACCATCGCCGTCGTCTTATGGTTCGGCGGCACACTTATCCTTGCCGGCAACAGCCCCATCGACGCCGCACAATTTATCTATTTCTTGGTTATCTTTTACAGCATTATCAACCCGGCCAAAGACCTATCGAAAGGAATGTATGCCGTGCAACGAGGTTTGGCAGCCATGGAACGTGTAGACAAGCTCCTCTCTGCCATCAACCCCATCACCGACCCTGCACAACCCGTAAAGATGGACGAGATGAAGCAAGGCATAGAGTATCGCGACGTCTCATTCAAGTACAATACCGACTATGTAGTGAAGCATGTCAATTTGGAAATAAAGAAGGGACAGACCGTAGCTTTGGTAGGGCAATCGGGGTCGGGCAAAACAACCCTTGCCGACTTGCTGCCCCGCTTCTACGACGTACAAGAGGGCGGCATCTACATCGACGGCACCAATATCAAGGATTTACGCGTACACGACCTGCGCTCACTCATGGGTAACGTCAACCAAGAAGCCATACTCTTCAACGACACTTTCTACAACAACATAACTTTCGGCGTTACCGACGCTACCCGCGAACAAGTCATCGAGGCGGCACGCATTGCCAATGCCCACGACTTCATCATGGAAACAGAACAAGGGTACGATACCAACATAGGCGACCGTGGATGCCGACTCTCGGGCGGACAACGGCAACGCATCAGTATCGCACGAGCCATTTTGAAAAACCCGCCTATACTCATTCTCGACGAAGCCACCTCGGCACTCGACACCGAGTCGGAACGATTGGTACAAGAAGCCTTGGAAAAACTGATGCACAACCGCACCACCTTGGTCATCGCTCACCGCCTGTCGACCATCAAGGGTGCCGACCTCATTTGCGTAATGCGTGACGGAGAGATTGTAGAACACGGCAAACACGATGAACTGATAGCCCTCAACGGCTATTACAAGCACCTTGTAGATATGCAGAAGTTCTAAATCGTTCTTACCCGACACACCGCCATCATATCTGCACGGAAAACACACAAAATAAAATCCGCGGCAAATGAACTAATAAGCCCGTCGACGGTTATAGTAATGTGTGTTATGTGTGTGTGATGACGGGAGATAATAGCACGAAAGGCTTGCATCTCCCGTTTCGTTGTATCAGAAATAAAAGAAAATCATAATCATATAACACAACATGTCGCTTCTTTCTCTCATCATTTTAGCTATCGGGCTTTGCATGGACAGTTTTGCCGTCTCGCTATCGAGCGGGGTGCTGATGCGTCCGTTTACATGGCAACGCATAGGGAAATTCGCCCTTTTCATGGCTCTATTTCAAGGCGCCATGCCGGTAATAGGATGGCTTCTGGGCTTAGGATTCAGAAATTATATCGAAACCTATGACCATTGGATAGCCTTGGGTCTGCTGCTATTCTTGGGAGGACGTATGATATACGAAGGGTTACAACACAAAGAAGAATGCTGTTTCGACCCATGTGCCACTCGCACGGCAGTTTGCCTTGCGCTGGCCACCTCTATCGACGCCTTGGCGGTTGGCATATCGCTCTCTTTCTTACGAGTCGACATGCTCCTATCGGCATCGGTTATAGCCTTCACTACATTGCTCTTTTCGGTCGGCGGGCTCTTTATCGGCCACTACATAGGGAGCAGGCTGCAAAAATATGCCGAAATCGTGGGAGGTGTCATTCTCATAACCATAGGCATAAAAATCTGCATAGAGCACCTCTTTTTCGCATAATTTCCACGATCGCATACGAAAAAGCCGCCAACAGGCACACCGCAAGACATCAGAAAGGATAACCGATGGCAAGGTGGAGCCGGAGATTTTTCCAAAACGAACCCGAAATATTGTAATACCCACTCTTGCCCGTATCGTAAGGAGCATGTAGCGGTACGCCTACATCGAGCCTCACGACTAAATATCCGGCTATATTGTAACGCAATCCGGCTCCGGTTCCCAAAGCAATATCCCGACCGAAGTTTCTCCACGTCAGCGTACCGCCGGGACGCAATTCATCTTCTTTGAGCAACCATATATTACCGGCATCGAGGAATACGGCACCTTGCAGGGCATCGAAAATAGGGAAACGCAACTCTACGTTGGCCTCCAACTTAAAGTTACCCGTCTGGTCGAGAAATCCGTTATCGTCGTCGTCGGCAGGATGATAGCTGCCCGGTCCGATAGAACGAATGGTAAACGCACGGATACTGTTAGCACCGCCTATGTAGAACTGCTCGCTATACGGCATCTCCGAAGCATTGCCATAAGCATAACCCGCACCTACCATAAAACGAGATGCAAGACAAATATCATAATCGAAATAGTGGTAATACTTCAATTCGTTAGTCAATTTAAGGAATTGCGAAAATGGATTGCCGAAAATCTCTTTTTCGCCTTTTACTCCGCATAAAGAGTATATTCCATAGAGTATGTTGCCGGCCTCAGAAGCTCCCACCTCCCAAATCCACCGGTTGGGCGAACTACCCTCGTAGCCATTGTCATACGTAAACGTATATCCGATAGAGGGAATAAACTGATTACGGAAACTCAACGCTATCGCCGGGTTCTCATCGAGGGTGCGGTCAAACTCCTCGGTACTGTTCAGCAACTTGGTATAAACAAGTTTGAAAGGAGTAAAATTGTGCAATGCCGTAGACGACGTATGGAACTCGTAGGCCAACGAGGTATTGAAAGATACCATCCTGAAATAGTGCGGCCTATTCATGATATTGGCTCCCAACTGTATGCTCGTGCTCGATTTAAGCCGCCTCAACTGACGTTTGAGGTTGGGTGCAAGCAGCCGCGGGAAAGTCAGCGAACCGGTTGCGCCGAACTCGTAAGAGTTAAACAGCGAGGCATCTTTATCACCGCCGGTTTGCCATTCATAACTACCATTGAGCCGTACCGACAGATGCTCACCCCCGCCAAAGAGATTGTTATGCGTAACACCCACAATCAGTCCGGGACCGATGTAACTGTTAGATTTAGACGATACGTTCGCCTCTACCATAAATTCTATGGGCAGCGAGTAGTTCAAGTCGATATTGACATCGATAGAGTCTCTCCCCTTCAAAGAATCGAGTGGGGTAACATTCATAACAATAGAACGGAAGATACCCAAAGACGACAGGTTCTGTTGCGTCAGATTTTGGTCGGACAACGAAAAGATATTGCCTTCCCGCAGCTTGATGTTCCCCAACAAAGCGCCCCGGCGCAATTTCAGCCCCTTGTAGGCATAAACCGTCATGCGACGGAAATTCAGCGTGTCGGGCTCCTTGATACCCTGCGGAGGGAATATATCGACCGTTATGTTTCCCGTCTTATAGGGACGCATGGCATCGGCCGGCACATTAGGGGCGATAAACATACGCAAATCGACAGTTCCGCTCTGTCGTGTCGTATCGGCATGATAGAGCAGATAATCGGGACGGAAATAGAAGAAACCGCTGTCACGCAAAAGCATCGTGATGCGTTCACGTTCGGCAGCCAGCGTATCGGCACAATATCGTTGTCCCTTATACAACAACGAAGCGTCTTTGTGACGGACAATCATGGCCGCCACCTCGGAAGAGTCGGACGGATACTCTATGAAGCCCAACTTATAAGGTTTTCCTGCCACTACCGAATAGCTGACCGAAGCTTTCTTGTCGTCCTTCTCGTCGTAATTGACAGTATATGACGTCGTGGAATTGAAGTATCCGTTGTTGAACAATATATCTTTTGCCATACGGGAACGCACCTCGGGACGCACGGTCTGTATCAATACCGGTTCACGAGCAAACAGATTGAAAAGCCAATGCTTCACGCTTTTGGTATTAGTCGTATAGAGAGAGTTCCACGCCCACAATTCGATAGGTAGAAATTTCAACGAATTGGAGGAGAACAGGGCATTGTTGGGCGGAACCGACAAAGATGCCTTTACCTGACTTTTCACATCCCCGTCGATTTTCACACTGTCAACTGCCGTTATCTCCATTTTCTTCACCCCGGTATATAACACCTCTCCGTCGGCAAGGCGTTTGGTGGTGGAACACCCTGTCACAACAACCGACAATATGGCTAATACCGCCACAAGGAAAAGGTACAACACATTTCGTTTCATAAAGTCGGCTCCTCCTTTCCTGATGATACATCTGTCGTGTCGGGTGCGGCAACAGCCGGTACCGACTTATTCACACCGCTTCGCAAGGGCGAATAAGGCAAGACGGTATTGCGTCGTTTGCGGAAAAAGTCGAGCAACGACATCAACTGTTTCCTATATAAGAAACCCACACCGGTCTGTGTTATTTCGCCTTCGATAATACTCTCGTAACCGGTATGCCTGAATACCCGCAGATACATATTCTCGCGTTTGGTCAGGCGATATTCGAGAGACACATCGTCGATAAGATTTTCTTTGAGATTTTGCGTAGCATCTTGGTTTGTAGCATAGCTGCCTCCTATCACCACTTTCAGACGGTTGTCGAAAAGGCTCTTCGAGAATTTATAAGAATAGTCGGTACGTTGCGTTCCCGTACCGTCATCGCCGTAGTTATTGATACCGAAAGAGAGATCTACACCCTTCAACGTCTTCTGCGCCCACGAATTGAGTTCGCTTTCGAGGAACGAATTGAGCGGGTTTCCGGCAATATCGGAGGAAGAGGTAATTCCCGAATAAGAGTTATACAGCAACATATTGATGGCTTTCGACGAACGCTGCTCGGGAGTAAGCCCTTGCAACTCGTTCTGAATGGCGAGGTCGTCTGTAGTAGAAAGGTCGAACGAAATGCCGAGGTCTTCGAGCGTATTAGTCACATATATGGTAATATCAAACTCTACGGGACGAGACCCTTTATCGCCGTCCGAGACCGAAGAACGTTGTCGCTGCACCGCCTTGATGTTGAACGTCGGGTCGGCAATATTACCGTTCCAAAGCACATAGCTGCCCTCTTGTATATTGAAAATCTTTTGCGACAAGACGGGCGGGTTATAACGCACAAAACCGCCGGTCAGGTTATATCGGCCGGTAAAGCGGTTATCGCCCAAAGCAGTCATGGTATAGAGAAGACTGCCGCCGCCTACGAGGTCGATACGGTTATTGCCGTCGGTCGAGAGATTTACACCTAATTGCACACCGTTGTCAATATCTATATTGACCGTTGCATTGATGTTAGTAGTTGCCGCCACGCGCGAATTGGCAATCTTTTCATAAGTATCCACTGTATCGGCAAAGGAGACGAAAGTAACCATATCAGAGTAGTCCTGCCCCGTCTGCATGTGGTTGTCCTGCATCACATACGTCGCATTCGTACCCGAAAGTAACGAAATACGCCCGTTGAGCGACAAATTATTGAGTGTCCCGCGGATACGTGCCGACACATCGGCAAAAACCGAACCGTATACCATAGCCGTACGGCTTTCGGCCGCATGTATCGGCTCGAAGTTGCGACCCATCAAGTCGAGGTTGACACCGATTCGCGTAGCGTCGGAAAAATCAACCGTACCATCTATGTTCAACGGGCTATTGTTTGCACCGCGTATGCTGTAAGCATCGAAATAGATTTTATTTTTCCGTATCGGAATATCTTTGGTATCAAATGCCAACGACGCCCCCAAACCCGACAACACGGCTTTTACATCGTTGAAACGGATAAAGCCGTCAAACCACGGCCTATCCATCGTACCCGAGAGGGCGAGATCGCTGTCTATCGTACCCAACAACCCGCCGCCTTTGGAGGGGAATAAGGCATTGGCTACTGACAGTGGGAAGGCATCTATCTGCATGCTTCCTCCAAGAGTTTTTTTACGGGCATTGTATTGCGCCGACAAATCGAGCACCTTAACGCTATCGACTTGCATATTTGCACCTATATCTCCGCGACCCAGCGAATCGAGCTTGTATGTGGCATTTATATCGAACGAACCCACCCTTTGGTTGGCATATCGGAAATCCTTGATACCAATAGCTCCTTCGGCATTGATCCCGCCGGGCGGTAAATCGACATAAATATCGGTAGAGATACTGCCATCAATGGGTGGCATAAACGGCGAGGCAACCAACCAATCGGACAACCTGATATTGCGCACATCGAGATGTACCCCTTCGACTGCTTTATTGCGACGGTCTTCGGTAGAAAGATAGATACGGCTATCGCCATAGGCAAGGCGTACATCGGCATCTATACTGCGCGTCAGATAATTGTAGGTAAAATAGTTGCCGCGGTTGAGCTCCCATGCTTTGTAGCCTATGATAGGCTGTTTCGGGCCAAAAGAGAGTGTCAGCAACGAATCGAGGAAATCGACCTTACAACCGAAGAGAAAACCGTTTTCCTTTGCACGGTTTTCCTGCGTACACAACAAGCGTGTACTGTTGCCCGAGAGAAGCCCCTCGATGGTAACCCGGGCAAACTCATCGAGATTTCCGGGTTTGTTTTTCATCTCTAACAAATAATTGAGTCTCCTTCCCGACTCCTTTGCCTCGAATGTTATGGTATCTAACTGTGTACCCGATATGCTGAGACGCTGCAAATAGGCCGACATGCCAAACAACGAATCGTTTTGGGCATTGAACTGCATCGTGGTGAATTTCATACCCATGCTGTTGAGATACTGTTGCAAGATATTGTCGCGACCTGCCCGTATATCGATGGTAAACGGCGGTAACCCGCGATGCAACTCGTCCATATCGAGACGCTGACGCTGCCATACCGTATCGACAAATTGCGTCAACCGTTCGAGGCTTGGGCTTAAACGTCCCAACCCCACATCCGATACCAACGTGGCTTTTATGTCGCCTGTCGAAAAATCGACATAACTGTATGTAATATCGCTGGCAGCCACACAACTTATGTTTTCGGCGCGATAGCGATAATCGCCCATTACAAGAGCCAACTTATTCACCTCGACATCAGCCTGCAACAGACTGTCATGACGCGAAACTACCAATTGCGCCTTCACACCGCAACCAACATTGAGCGAATCGGCCGCCATGCGGAGAGCCGCCAAATCGAGCTTGCGCACATCGGCTTGCACATCGGCAACAAAGAGGTCGGGTGCATATATGCCGTTGGCTTCGATACCGAAATTAAGTGCCTGATGTCCGCTCCCCACTTGTATTTGCCACCGCTGCCCACCCAACCAGGCTGATAGCTGCACACCGCCATAAGGCACCTGCCTGAACGATAGGGTATCGAGCATAAATTGCAACTTGGCCGAAGTTGCCGAGTCGGTAAAATTGAAGTGAACGCCCGAGCTCTCGGCACGGGCTGTAAGTGCACCTATCGAATCGTAAGGCAATATCGAATCGAGAGGGAAACGACGGATACCCATCTTAGCCTCATAATTCTCCCGACGGAAATCGTAACCGCCCCTGACGGCGATACCGCCATCAAGACAACCTACAAACAGACCGCCATCTATACGAGTACCGCGCAATGCCACGCGGCTGTCGATACGCAACGGCTGCATGACAACCCGTCCGAGGAACACCGAGTCGGTAATGAAATTTCGCAACGACACAGCTCGTGTCGTAGTTGCCCGGCAGCCCATGCGCGCCTGTCGGCGAGCCTCATCCCATATCGACGAAGCCTCTCCCTCAATCTGCATGGCAAATATGCCGGGCTGCGAAAGACGAAGGCTTTTCACCTGCAACTTTTCGCACGTACCCTCTACCTCGACACGGGCATTGAGCAGCTCCATACCGCGCAAAAGCGACACGTTGGCGGGAGCAAAAGGCGACGAATAACGTTGAGGATGTATATAAAGCTGCTTCACCGCAGGATAGAACTTCTCCATATCGGAAAGCGCGACATTCGCCTCCAAAAAGGCACTGATGGCCGCATCGGTATCGTTATCGAAAAAGCGCATATCGGCATCGACATCAGCATGAAGGTCGCTATATGGCGTAAACAGAGCAAAGTCAGTCACCCCAATACGGGTTCCCTGCATCGCGAAACCGCCTGCCGCCCGAGTGATGGCCACTCCCGAGCGTTCATTGAGCGAAAGCGAATCTATCGTAAGCCGCAACTCACTGCCTCGATTATATACCGACGAAAGCGCCACATCGATATTATCGGCTACAATATACGCGGCATCGAAACCGCTACCGGCCGGACGGGGCGTTGTCATATATACCGCCTCATTATCGGCAAGCGACACCCCGGCCACCGATATTTGCCACGGCACGGACGGCGCAACAGCCTGCGACGTATCGGCGTCAACAGCTTCGGCCTCGGCCGCATGGCAAGCCACATAACGGTAATTACCTCGGTCTATAAAGAGCTGCCCCACATCTACCTGTTGCCGAGCCAGAGACACCTTGCCGTCCGTCAATCCGGCCTGCGGCAAGAAGACCCGCAATGTATCTATGAGCGGCGGCATATACATGGTGTAGGCAATATCCGACAGTGCGACAGAAGCGATGTCGATTTCCCAATCGGGCAATACGGCCGGCGGCACGCTATCGGTATCGGAAAGCCCCGTCAACACGAGCGAGACATCGACTTCGGCCAGCGACAAATTCTCCACCCGCACCTTGCCGGCTGCAAGGTCTACCGCCCCACCTACTAATTGCACTTTACCGGCCGCCACACCGAGGAGCATCGAAGAGTCTTCGGCAAGATAATTGAAACGCACATCGGTCAACGAGACACCCGATATATCGGCTCTTTTGCGCAACAACGGCAGCAAAGCCACACGAAGCCGCGCACTACCCACCGCAGCCAACGTATCGCTATCGCTGCGTGCCACCATCACATCATCCAAGGCAAGGTCTAACGGGAAACGCAACGACAAGCGTCCCACCGACACCGACATGCCGGTCTGCTCGCTTATCCATCGTTCGGAATACTGCACAAGGAAATTTTGTATGGCAGGAACATACAATGTCGCGGGAAGAAGCAATACCAAGACCAAAAGTCCCAAAATTGCATACGATATATATTTCGTCGCACGTTTCATGCCATTTAGCAACTTTAACTGTCTATACTTTCATTATCAGAAACATATCTCACAGTTTATTGTTTAGCTCATAGACAGTCAATCATTAATGAGGTAAAAGTATGAAAAAAATGTGGATATGCGCCCTTTGCAGCGCAATGTTTCTTACAATCTTTAATCTTGCATACGGTGCTGGGCACAAAGAAGCGATAGAGACGAACGACATGCCGACCCGGGCGCAACAATTTATGAAAGCGCACTTCGGCAAAGCTACTTTATACGCCTATCGCGACGACGACAAATTCAAGGTAAAAACCTCGACCTACCAAGAGGTGGAATTTGACAAGAACGGCCGATGGGAAGAGATAGAAAATACCCGCCACCAATCACTCCCGGCTTCGGTCATCGCCTTACTCCCGGCGCCGGCACATAGTTACATGACGGCACACTTCCCCGGCGGCATCATCTATGAGATAAAGCGCGACGACAAAGGATACGTCGTAAAAATGGAGGGAGAAAAAGTAAAAATACGATTCGACCCACAAGGCAACTACGTCAAGCACAAAAGTTTAAAGTAGAACGCCACTTACCAACATCCTTGTATTTTCAGAAACCAAAACAGACGAGACGCCGCTCCATGCAACACGGCGTCTCGTCTGTTTTATAACGACTTCACTATCCCATAAACGGGAGAAAAACCGGCTCGTTCCGCTGCTCGAAACACAAACGGCTCTTGCACAAGCAACTCGCCTCATGACGCAATTCTATGCAGTGGTCGGTAGCCGTTGTTTGCCGGGCATACACATCTATATCGATACCCGGACGCGCCTCGTGTGCAAAAGCAATCTCGAAACGCGACACCCGATAACGGTCGTACCACGAGAAAGGATACAAATCGAGGATATGCTCGATATAGCGCATACTGTTGACATGGCGGTTGAGGTCTATATCGCTGTAACGCACCGGATACGACAACATCTTCTGCTCGGCCTCGACTTTTATGTGCGAAAAAGGCTCTATGGGACAAGGGCGGTCGAGGACAAGCATCCCTAGATTCTCCAACCGGCTCATATCGGACGAACGGCGAGTAGAAAGGTCGAGCACCACCCATATCGTACGCGCAAAGCCGAAAGTATGGCCTTCGCCATCTATCAACTCGAAATTACGTGCCGAGAAATGCTTGTTGTAACTCTCTATCCACGTAAGCAATGTATAATTCTCATTAATAGCCGGAAAGCGTTTCACCTCTATCGTCAGCCGCGACAACACCCATGCCAAGTGATGCTTTATCAGTTCGGTATAACCCACATTCCACGACTCGGCATGCAACGTAGCCACCTCTATGATACGTCCTGCCAACAACGACAACGGCATCTCTTGCTGACCGTTACTCTCGCCCGGCGAGAGACAAAATGTTTTGCTGAAAATTTTTTCTTTCATCCCTTCAAGTCATCCAACACCTTGACCCGGTGTTTTTCCGCCTGCAAAAGTAGCACAAAAACCGCTATACGGAAATTGGTCACCTACAAAAAAGAAAAAAACAAAGACGCAACGTCGACAACACCTCAAACACATGAAAATTTATCAAGCTCTCACACAACAAAATATTTTTATATAAAAATCACATACCTTTTTCAGAAAACTACTACCTTTACTTCAAAATATACTATTCTTTACCACAAATATGGCAAACATAAATACAGCCGATATCGGCTTTGAAAAAGAGATATGGAAAGCTGCCGACAAAATGCGTGGCAACATCGACGCTTCGGAATATAAGTCGGTCGTGCTGGGACTGATATTCCTGAAATATATATCTGACAAGTTCGAGACCAAATATCGCCAGCTCGTCGACGAAGGCGCAGGCTTCGAGGAAGATAAAGACGAATACACCGCCGAAAATATTTTCTACGTCCCTGCCGAAGCTCGTTGGGCAACGATTGCCGCACAGGCTCACACCCCCGAAATTGGTATCGCCATCGATAACGCCATGCGAGCCATCGAGCGCGAAAATAAACGTCTCAAAAATATCCTACCCAAGAATTTCGCACGCCCCGAGCTCGACAAACGCCGTTTGGGCGATGTCGTAGACCTCTTCACCAACATACACATGCACCGGCACGGCGACTCAAAAGACATTCTCGGTCGCACCTACGAGTATTGCCTCTCAAAATTTGCCGAAGCAGAAGGCAAGCTCGCAGGTGAGTTCTACACGCCGGCCTGCGTTGTTCGCACACTGGTCGAAGTACTGCAACCCTATAACGGCCGCGTATACGACCCTTGCTGTGGCTCGGGCGGCATGTTTGTACAATCGGCGCACTTCATCGAAAGCCACCAAGGAAACATCAACAGCATCTCTGTCTACGGGCAAGACAGCAACCCCACCACGTGGAAAATGGCACAAATGAACCTCGCCATCCGGGGTATCGAGGCCGACCTCGGGCAATACAACGCCGACACCTTTTTCCACGACTGCCACCCCACTCTCAAAGCAGACTTTGTCATGGCCAACCCACCCTTCAACCTTAGCGACTGGGGCGCCGACAAACTCGCCGACGACGTACGGTGGCGTTTTGGCACGCCGCCCAACGGCAACGCCAACTTTGCATGGATACAGCACATCATCCATCACCTCGCCCCGACGGGACGTGCGGGCGTCGTGCTGGCCAACGGCTCGCTATCGAGCCAGAGTAGCGGCGAGGGCGATATACGGCGACGACTCATCGAGGCCGACCTCGTGGACTGTATCGTAGCCATGCCTCCGCAACTCTTCTATACAACACCGATTCCCGTATCGATTTGGTTCTTCAACAAGGCCAAGACACAACCGGGGCACACACTCTTTATCGACGCGCGCAACCTCGGTACGATGGTCACGCGCAAGCTACGCGAGCTGACCGACTGCGATGAACCCGACCGGCAGGGCGACATCCAGCGCATCGCCGATACCTACCGGGCTTATGCCGAGGGGCGGCTGTCAGCCGAACAAGGCTTCTGCGCTGTGGCAACGACAGAAGAGATTACGGCGCAGGATTTTATCCTGACGCCGGGACGTTATGTGGGGATCGCGGCGCAGGCGGAGGATTCGGAACCCTTCGCCGCGAAAATGGCGCGGCTGACGGGCGAGCTTTCGGAGCTATTCGCCGAGTCGCACGCGTTAGAGGCGGAAATCCGCCGACAGTTGGAAAGTATCGGTTATAAGTTGGAGGATTAGCCATGAGCGAGTGGAAAATATACCGACTGGGAGATATCTGCAGAAATGTATGTAATGGCGGAACACCAAAAAGCACTGAACCTTCGTATTATGGAGGAAATATACCGTGGCTAAACACAAAAGAAGTTAATTTTTGCCGTATTAATAAGACAGAAAAAACAATAACGGATTCAGGATTTCAAAATTCATCAACCAAATGGATAGAAAAAAATTCCGTCATTGTAGCCATGTACGGAGCAACAGCTGCCAAAGTCGCAGTAAATATGATTCCCTTAACAACCAATCAAGCCTGCTGTAACTTAACGATAGATCCCAATTTGGCAGATTTCCGATTCGTATATTTTTATTTGTGCCATAAATATGCCTCTTTGGCTGCATTAGCCAATGGTGGAGCCCAACAGAATCTAAATGCTCAACGTATAAAAGATTTTGACATTACATTGCCTCCTTTGAAAGAACAAAAGCATATTGGAGATATACTATGGTCGTTGGATGATAAAATCGAATTGAATCGGCGGATCAATGCGAATTTGGAGGCGCAGGCGCAGGCCCTCTTCCGGTCGTGGTTTGTGGATTTCGAACCCTTCCGTGACGGCCCCTTTGTCGATTCCGAATTAGGCAAAATCCCCCACGACTGGAAAGTAGGAACTTTATCAGAGGTAGCCGATATTACAATGGGACAATCTCCCAAAGGTAGCAGTTACAATGAAGAAGGGGACGGTATTATTTTTTATCAAGGTCGAGCAGAATTTGGCAATAGATTCCCATCTATCAGATTATACACGACAGAACCTACACGCATAGCGGAAATAAATAGCGTATTATTAAGCGTTCGCGCACCGGTAGGAGATATAAACATTGCAAAAAATAAATGTTGTATTGGTCGAGGGCTTGCAGCTATTAAATCAAAACAAGGATATAATTCCTTTATCCTATATCTTCTGCAATCTCTAAAACCTTTATTAGAGCAATACAATGGCGAAGGGACTGTTTTTGGTTGTATCAATAGAAAGGAGATTGAAGGATTGCCTATAATTATTCCAAAAGAATCCGTGATTAACGAGTTTGAAAGAATAGCTCAAAACATAGACTTTGAGATTAAGAGCCTTACAACAGAACAAGAAACCCTTTCCGCCCTACGCGACACCTTGCTACCGAAGTTGATGAATGGAGAAATTAATGTAGAATAGTAAAATTATAAAAATATTTTCTAATTTTGCAGAAAATTTCAAAAAGGCTAAAATATGGACTTACATAAAGATATTCCAACTTCTGAAATAAAGCTTGGACTAAATATAGCCAAAGAGGCTGTAAAATTATTGACAACTGATTCGGAAGACGAAAAAGAACTCAAAAAAGATCTTGTCAATATTGACAAGGCTCTAAAAAACTGCGATCAAGATCTTATGTCATATTGTAACCGCACCATCACACGGAAATACGATTATATCTTATTCAATCAATTAACTCCTTTTCAGCGTATTACAGAAACGGAATGGCGTAATTTAGCATTTGCCGAACAGTTTTACACGATGCGAAATTTGGGCAACACTTTACTGACGGCTCTGAATCTAAAAAAATTTGCAAAAGGATTCTTGGCTGGTGTAAAGGTTGTCGGAGAATATGCGTATGATAAATCATTGGAAAACATAAAAAACAGATAACCATGCCTTTCACCGAAGCTAATTTTGAAAACGCCATACTCGAGATATTTCGCGACTTGCTTGGGTATGAGTACCTCTACGGGCCCGATGTAGAGAGAGACTACACCGAGCCTCTCTGCCTCGATATACTCGCCGAGGCACTCGTTCGCCTCAATCCATCGCTTCCACAACAAGCTATCGACGAGGCCGTTGCTCGCATCCGCAACCACGAGAGTGGCTCGCTCGAGCAAAAAAATGCCCGCTTCACCGATATGCTCCAAAACGGCATCACGGTCAGTTATTTCGACGGTAGCGAGCAGCGCTCGGCTTTGGTGCGTTTGATAGATTACGACCTCCCGATGCACAACCGTTTTACCGTGACCAACCAGTGGAGCGTCAAAGATCATTCGGTACGCAGAGCCGATATTATAGTCTTCGTAAACGGGTTGCCGCTGGTAGTCGTAGAGCTGAAATCGCCTTCGCGTGAAGAAACCGACGCCTCAGAAGCCTATGCCCAATTACGCAACTATATGCAAGAGATCCCCTCTCTATTTGTCTACAACGCATTCTGTATAATAAGCGACCTCGCAACGACCAAAGCCGGAACCATCACTGCGGGCAAAGATCGCTTTATGGAGTGGAAAACAGTAGATGGCACGAGAGAAGAGACACACTACGCCAATTTCGACGTCCTTTTCCGTGGAATGTTTGAAAAAAGTCGCTTTATCGAATTGTTGGGAGGTTTCATCTGCTGCTCTGAAAAGGACGGTAAGCAAGTGAAAATACTGAGTGCATACCACCAATTCTATGCCGTGCGCAAGGCTGTCGAATCGGCAACAAAAGCCGCCGCAACAGATGGCCGCGGCGGTGTCTTCTGGCACACACAAGGTAGCGGCAAGTCGCTGTCGATGGTATTCTTCGCCAAACGGATACAGCAGACGATGACTTCACCGACGATTGTCGTGCTGACCGACCGCAACGACCTCGATGGACAACTCTACAATCTGTTTGCCCAGTGTAGCGACTTTCTACGGCAAAAACCTGTACAAGCCAATGGTCGCGCTCATCTGCACAAATTGCTGGCCGGACGCGAGGCCAACGGTATCTTCTTCTCGACGATGCAGAAGTTTCAAGAGGGAGAAGAACCTCTCTCGGAGCGACGCAATATTGTTGTGATAGCAGACGAGGCTCACCGCAGCCAATATGGATTGAAAGAACGAATCGACCCACGCACAGGGCGTGTACATAAAGGGGCTGCACGATTGGTACGCAATGCTCTGCCCAATGCCACCTACATCGGCTTTACAGGAACCCCTATTGCTCAAAAAGACCGCTCGACACGCGAGGTATTCGGCGACTACATCGACATCTATGACATGACACAAGCCGTGGAAGATGGAGCGACTTGTCCGGTCTTCTACGAAAGCCGCGTTATCAACCTCAAACTCGACAAAGAGACTTTGCGTCGCATCGATGCCGAATATGATGCGATGGCACAAGAAGCCGAAGAGTATGCCATCGAGAAGAGCAAGCGTGAGTTGGGACGCATTGACTCGATATTAGGAGCTGACGAAACACTGACATCGCTGTGCGAAGACATCATAAAGCACTACGAAAATTTCCGCCAATGGGAACAAACAGGCAAGGCGATGATAGTAGCCTACTCGCGACCGATAGCAATGAAAATTTACCACAAGATATTAGAGATGCGTCCTGCATGGCATGAGAAGCTGGCCGTAGTAATGACATCGAACAACAAAGACCCCGAAGAGTGGCGTGCTATAATCGGTAACGACAGCCATAAGAAAGAGTTGGAGCGGCAATTCAAAGACGACAACGGACCATTGAAAATCGTTATCGTAGTGGATATGTGGCTAACAGGATTCGACGTCCCATCGCTAGCGACAATGTATGTATACAAACCGATGGCGGGGCACAATCTGATGCAAGCCATTGCGCGGGTAAACCGCGTATTCGGCGATAAACAAGGCGGTTTGGTAGTGGATTACGTCGGTATCGCCTCAGCATTGAAGCAGGCCATGAAAGACTACACGCTACGAGACTACAGCAACTATGGAGACCCCAACATCGCGACGACAGCCTATCAAGAGTTTCTGAAAAAGCTCGAAGTCTGCCAAGACCTGCTGCACGGCTACGACTATGCACAGTTCCGGAGTGCATCTGATTTGGAGCGGGCACGTGCTATCAGTGGCGGCGCCGACTTTCTGCAAGCTCCCGAAAAAGCCGAAGTCAAGAAATCATTCATCAAGGAATCGCTTCTGCTGAGACAAGCGTTATCGCTATGTCAGAGCCTACTGAACAGCGAACAACGACTCGAATCGGCCTATTTCGAGGCTGTGCGCACACTGCTGACACGTATCGAGGGCACAGGTAAAATTTCACTTCACGAAATCAACAGACGCATCAACGAATTACTCAAACAAAGTATTCAGAGCGAAGGAGTCATCAACCTCTTCTCTGACGTGCAGGAAGGTTTTTCTCTGTTCAACCCGAAATTTCTCGCAGAAATCGGCCGGATGAAAGAGAAAAATTTAGCCGTAGAACTGCTGCGCAAACTTATTGCCGAACAAGTGCAACTATACCGCCGTACAAATACAACGCGAGCCACAAAGTTCTCAGAGATTCTTTCACAAGCAATGAGCAACTATCTGAAAGGAATGCTGACTAACGAAGAGGTGATAGAACAACTGTTGAAAATAGCCCGTGAGATCATCGAAGGAGAAAAGGCCGGCAAAACACTGCATCTGACAACCGAGGAACTGGCTTTCTATGATGCACTGACCAAGCCCGAGGCTGTACGGGACTTCTACACAAACGACCAACTGTTGGCCATTACCCACGAACTGACCGACGCCCTACGAAAAAACAAAAGTATCGATTGGAATCTGAAAGAGAGCGCACGGGCTGGTATGCGTCGGCTCGTCAAACGATTGCTCAAAAAATACAAATATCCACCCGAGGGGCAAGAAGACGCACTGAACACCATTATGGAACAATGCGAGATGTGGTTAGAAAACGACTAATACAATACTCCCGTCGTGTTTCGGAGAGACCAAACAGAAGATTTTACAAATATTCATTCTGTTTGCTTCTGCCCGGCAATTACATTATCTTTGCATTCTCATACAACACAATACATGGGCATATCTCTCCGTCATACATTCGGCCTGTCGGTGGCATTGCTATCGCTTCTTCTGCTCCTGTCTCTGACAGGTTGCAGCCCTACCAAGCATGTGCCGCAAGGAGAGTATTTGCTCGACAAAGTAAAAATCGTAACCGACAGCAAGGAGGTGAAGCCCGAGACGCTGAAACCTTACCTGCGACAGGAACCCAATTTCAGAATCCTCGGCGTAGCGCGTCTGCAACTTGCCATATACAACCTCTCAGGACAAGACACGAGCAAGTGGCTCAACCGCTGGTTTCGCAAGATAGGTACACCGCCTGTCATATACGACAACAACGCGACGGAGGCTTCGTGTCAACAACTCTCCAAAGCGCTATCGAATGCGGGATACATGCACGCCGAGGTCGAGGCCGATACCACCATCAAGAAACGCGGCATAAAAGTAACCTACCGCATAAATACAAACGAGCCTTTCTACATAGATACGATTGGCTATCGCATCCCCCATGCGACAATAGACAGTATCTTGCGGTCGCAACCTTCTCTATTGAAGAAGGGTATGCTGCTCGACCGCTCCCAACTCGATAAGGAGCGGGAGCGTATCACCACACAACTGCGACAAAACGGTTATTATACCTTCGGGAAAGACCTCATCACCTTCAACGCCGACACCTCGGCCACATCGCGTGCCGCCGCGCTTACCATGCAGTTGCGTCCCATGCCCTCATTGGAGCAAGATATGCCCCCTTCGTATGATAACTATTACACCTATACGATAAGAAACGTGTATGTCATCACCGACTATACGCTCTCTAATATAGACTTACGCAGGGTTGACTGCTCGAAAGCCGAAGAATATAACGGCATACATATTATCTACGGAGAAGATCGCTATCTTACCCCATCGGCCATCACCGACAACTGTCGCATTCGCCCCGGAAGACTATATAGCAGCCGTGCCGTAGACCGCACATACACGGCATTCGGCAGGCTTACGTACTTGAAAAACGTCAATATCAGATTTCTGCTGCTCGACGAGACTGAGGCTCATCATGCACTCGACTGTTATATCTTCCTCACTCCCCGGAAAGCCCAAAATATAGGCGTGGAATTGGAAGGTACCAACTCGGAAGGCGATTTGGGTGTAGCGGCGTCCGTCACATACCAACACCGCAACATATTCAAAGGGTCGGAGACTTTCACCGCCGAAGTCCGTGGGGCTTACGAAAGCCTCTCCGGCTCATTAGAAGGTATCATCAACGACCACTACACCGAGTTAGGGGGGCGCTTGGGGCTGAAATTCCCGAAGTTCATGTTCCCGTTCATCCCTCACAAGATAAGCCGCAGATTGTTGGCAACGACCGACTTCGACCTCTCTATCAACTTCCAGCAACGCCCCGAGTACACCCGTGTGATAGCCGGCGCCGCTTGGCGTTACAACTGGACGGCGCATCGCGACCGCCACCAATTCGACCTCTTGGACATCAACTACGTCTATCTGCCGCAATACATGGACGGCTTCTTGGAGACCATTGCGCCTACCAATCCACTGCTGCGTTACAGTTACGAAGACCACTTCATCATGCGTATCGGTTATAACTACTACATGAGCAACATTCCCGAGACGACTCCTTTGGGAAGGAAAAATACGCTGAATCGCATATACACGCTGCGCACCTCGATAGAGACCTCGGGTAACTTGCTGTATGCCATATCAAACCTGACGTGCGCACCTTACGACAACGGCTACAAAATATTCGGCATACGCTACTCGCAATATGTCAAGGGCGATATAGATTACAGCTACCTCTACACCATTGACGAACGCAACTCATGGGCTTTCCATGCAGGATTTGGCATAGGTTTT
The DNA here is from genome assembly GCA_944321085.1 of uncultured Barnesiella sp. Classification (GTDB taxonomy): domain Bacteria; phylum Bacteroidota; class Bacteroidia; order Bacteroidales; family Barnesiellaceae_A; genus Barnesiella_A. The sequence goes on along the minus strand of CALUJY010000007.1, from coordinate 139,097 downwards.
CCTTACGGCAACTCGTCGGTAATACCTTTCGAGAAACGATTCTATTCGGGAGGCGCCAACAGCGTGCGGGGATGGTCGGTACGTTCGTTGGGTCCGGGCAGCTACAACGGCCGGAACAACGTGTCGAACTTCATCTATCAATGCGGCGACGTGCGGCTCGACCTGAGTTTGGAATACCGCGCAAAGCTTTTTTGGAAACTCGAAATGGCGGCGTTTCTCGATGCCGGCAATATATGGACTATCAAAGAGTATGAGACACAACCGGGCGGAGCATTCCGCTTCGACTCGTTCTATAAGCAGATTGCTTTGGCTTGGGGTTTGGGACTACGCCTTAACTTCGATTACGTAATCGTACGTTGCGACTTGGGTATGAAAATATACAATCCCGCCGAAGATGCTTTGCACTGGGCTATTACCGACCCCGACCTCGGGCGCGACTTGGCATTCCACATCACCATAGGCTATCCGTTCTGACGAACGGCCGGTCATCGGCCGGTATATGACAAATACTCCGTCAATTTCATGCGATATGTCATCACGGCATCGCTGTATTTGTCGCAACTTTGGCGTGCCAACGTCTGTGCATCGAGGAGCTCAGGCAGCGAGGTTGTACCAGCTCGATAATAGTTGTTGTTCAGTCGCAGATTTTCGGCCGACGACTCCACCGACTTCTCGGCAATGAGTATCTGCCTATATGCCTCTTCCAGTTCGTTCCACTTCACCTCTATCTGCACCATCATCATCTCGCGGTTGTTTTGCCGTTCGTTCTCGGCTTTCTTCATATTGAGTCGCTCTTTCTTCATGCGATGCGATCCGCTCCACCACGACGATATAGGTATAGTGGCATTGACCATAACAATACCGTTACCTATGTCGCGACCTGTAAAATCGTGATACAAGTAACCACCGCCTACCGATACCGTAGGCAAATTTTCACCCACAGCCAAGCGATATTGCATGCGGGCGGCTTCAACCCCTTGATCTAACAAATCACTCTCCACCCGATTTTGCACCGCTTCTTGCGGAGGCATGTAATATTCCAAAGGTGAAACAATCGGCAACGAATCGGCCACAACCTCATACTCGGTATCGCGTATGCCTGTGTGATGCTTCAAGAGCAGCTTCACGACCCTTATACCATTCTCTACTTGCAACCTGTTAGCGGCAAGGTCTTGCTCCTGCAACTCTACTCTAAGCATATCGTTGCGCGAGGCTACACCGGCATCTATCATCGTAGCCACGGTTTTCTTTATCTCGGCAATCTGTCGTTCGGCGGTTTCTATTGTTATCAACTTCTCTTTCAAGGAGATAATTTGCCAGAAATACTCCTCTGTCTTCAACTCCGTATCGCGAGCCGTAAGAAGAGCCTTTTTTTCACTTACCTGCTCACCAATCTTGGCCAATTTGTTGGCGTTGATAATGCGCCCCCCGAAAAAAACAGGCTGTAAGGCCATGATACCAGCCGTTTTACCTCTGTCAATCAGTCCCACGGAAAGCTCTTTCGGAAGACATTCTATCTGTGCGGGCAACGGAATACCGAATTGTATCATATTGCTGGTTGTCCAAAACATCAGTCCCGAAGCCGATACCGCAGGAAAATAGTGAGTAAAAGCCTCTTCACGAGTCTCAGAAGCCATCTCTATATCTAATCGACTGTTCTGCATGGTATAATTGTTTTCCCACGCCATTTGCTTGCATTCGTCGAGGGTATATGAGACTTGCGCCATCAGAGACTGACAGACAAGCGACAAGAACAATATGACAAGACTTCGTTTCATATTATTTATTAGGTTTTACAGAAACTGCGGCAACTTGTGTCACCTTTTTCTTACGGCTCAAAAGCCAATAGAGAATAGGCAGCACGGTAAGGGTAAAGAACATAGAGACAAGCGTACCGAAGAAGATAACCGTACCCATAGGCGACCACAAAGAAGAACGCCCCAATATCATGGGTATCACACCCATCGCAGCAGCCGACGATGTCAGGAATATGGGACGCATCCTACGCACTGCGGCATGGTAGGCTGCATCGCGCACATCTATATTCGTCTCGCTTTGCAACTCCTCGGCATAATCGAGCATGATGATACCGTTGCGCACCAAAATACCCATCAGTGTCACCACGCCCAAGATAGCGGTAATACTTACCGCTATGTGCATGATACACAAGCCAAGTCCTGCTCCCAAGATACAAAACAGGGTAGACGAAAGAATAAGCAACGCCGGCTTGATGCTACCGAAATGAAAAAGCAGGATGATAAATATAATCGCCGCCGCACACAGCAATCCGGCTATAACCTGCGGCATACGCTCGGCATCAGAGGCTTTGCTACCGCCCAACGACCACGACACACCGTCCGAAAGTTCCACATGTTTCATTTTCTTGCTCAACTCCCGAGTGAGTACCCCGGCATTACAGCCACGGTCTATATCGGCAAAAACCGATAGCGACAATATGCCGTTGCGCCTTACAATCTGCCCATCGTGCCAATCGGGAAGAATCGTAGCTATCTGCCTGAGGGGTACTGATACGCTGCCGCCCCAAGCCGATATATACTCGTTCTCCATCGAAGCGAAATCGCGCGTATCACCGTCACTGCAATAGAGTACCACTTGCAAGGGGTAATCTCTGTCCCACACTTTGGCCACCGGCAAGCCGGCAGAGTGCATCGTGATATTGGCCGACACCGCCGCCGGACTGATACCCAACCGATTTATCTCGTCTTCGTTCATTATCACCCTTACGCCCGAGAGTTGTCCTTCGAAGTTGGTATGCGGCAATTTCACGCCCTCGATGTCGAGCATCAACTGTTTCACTTTCTCGGCATCGCGTTTGAGGACTTCGGGGTCGTCACCGGTAAGTCGCACCTCGATAGGATATTTTATATCGTTATACTCCAACTGTTTGAAACGGACTCGTGCACCGGGGAAGTAATCGTCGTAAACGTCGGCATATTCGTCGAGCAACTCCTCGGTAGCCTTTATACCGGTCGTATTGACGATAAACTGTGCGTAATGCGAACCGGGTAATTGCGGAGCATACGCAGCATGAAATCGCGGTGAACCTGTCCCGATAAAAGAGGTGACCGATTTCACCCTTTCGTCGCGACGCAAGATATGTTCGAGACTGTCGGCCACCGCTGCTGTATGCTCTATGGCTGTACCGTGAGGCATATATATCTCTACGGCAAACTGGTCGCGATCGGCAATAGGCATCAGTTGCATAGGCCGGCTGAAAAAGATGAGGGCTCCCACACCTATCGCCAACACACCTATGGCAACAGTCATATAAGGATGCGCAAAACAGCGGTCGAGCAGTCGTTCATAACCGCTCTGCATCGCATTGAGTATAAAAGATTTCTTGCGGGCACCATCGCGATTGTAACCACTCTTGATGAGATGTTCCTGCATGAAAGGGATAATCAGTATCGCCACCAGCAAGGAGATAAAAAGTATAATGGTAAGCGCCGGAGGGAAGGGCTTGACAAAGTCGTTGGTAACACCCGTTGTTGTTGCCAAAAACGGGAAAAAGGTTACGCTTATCGCCAACGTTGCCGAGAAAATCGACTTAAAGAAGCTCTTGGCACTCACAATAGAGGCTTCACGACGAGGCATTCCTTCGTCGAGGCGCTCCATATAGTTGTCTATAATCACAATAGAGTCATCTACGATAATACCTAACGAAACGATGAGCGCAGCCAATGTAACGGTGTCAAGCTCCAAGCCGCAAACAAAAAACATTCCCAACGAAAGGAATATGGTCATGGGTATCGTAGAGGCGGCAATAGAGGCCACCCGCAACGGAAGCAGCAGGATAATAACAATGATAACCGCCCCTATGGCTATCAACAACTCCGACAAGAATGTCTTTACCGAACCGCCTACCACTTGCGACTGGTCTACGATGCGTTCTATCGTCACTTCTTCGGGCAAGTCGGCCTGAAACGCCTCCAATACGGCATTAACCTCTCGCCCCATCTCTATGACGTTGTAACCTTGCCCCATTTCCAACGAGAGCAAAATACACTTCCTGCCATTGTTGGTGATATACGAACCGGGAGCCGGATATTCGCGCACGATACGGGCTATATCTTTCAGACGAACGGCATTGCCATGAGGATCGGAATAGACGACATGCTCGGCAATGTTCCGCTCGTTATCGTACAACGGTACAAGATGTACCGGTGCAACATAAACACTATTATCTACCGAACCACCCATTGCCGCAAATCCGTGCGAAGCCAAATTCATGGCAACAGCATTCTCGTTGATGGCATAGGCTGCCAACTTATCGGCATCGAGGTAAACCGATATCTGCTCCTGCATGCTGCCATAACTGTGAATTCCCGCTACCGACACGATGCCTCGCAAGCGTTTCTCCAAATCGTCGGCATAGGTCTCCATCTCGCGATAAGTCTTGTCGTCGGACTCTATGGCAAGCAACATAGACGAAGTATTGCCAAAATCGTCATTGACAATTACATCGAGCACATCCGACGGTAATTGTGACTTGAACATGGTAAGGCGATGCTTGAACTTCGACCAAAAAGCCTCTTTATCGACAATATTGTCATTGAGTTCGACGGTAATGAAAGAAAAGCCATCGCGGCTCTGCGACATCGTTTTCTTCTTGTTAACCTCTTCAAAGCTGAATATAAAGTTCTCTAACGGACGGGTGAGCCGGTCGTCGACCTCATCGCTGCTATGCCCCGGAAAGATTCCTATAACCAAGCCCTGACGTATCGTTATAAGCGGGAATTCCTGCTTGGGCATGACTACAAGCCCGTATATGCCCAAAATAATTCCTGATACGGCAAGCAGGAAAATGATGGCGCTATGGTCTATGGCCCAAGAAATAATATCGCGTTGCTTCTTCATCTCTCCTTTACATTCATTCCATCGCTTATCTTTTGACAACCGGCCACAATAAGCCGCTCTCCGCCGGCAACTCCATCGGTAACAATAACACCGTGGGCGGCCAAATCGCCTATCGTGACATAACGCTTTTCGGCCACACCATCACGGTATATCCACACGAAATGCCGTTTACCGGTATCGGCAAAAACAGCATCGAGCGGCAAGACGAATATCTTGTCAACCGTACTCCTGAATATATTTACGCGACACACCATACCGGGTAACAAAGCCCCATCGGTATTGTCAATACGCGCACGTACCTCGTATGAATGCGACAAAGGATGGGCGCTTACGCCTTTTACCGTAATCACCCCGCGGTAAATCCGGTCGTCGAGCGCACCGACACTCACTTCTACGCTGTCACCCCGCGCCACACTCGAAATTTCATTTTCGGGAACAGCGATTTTCACATCTACCGTTGCAATCTCCATCAACGTGAAAGCCGTTGCAGCAGGCAACACATTATCGCCCACCTCTATTGTCCTACGGGCTATATAACCCGAAAATGGAGCTATGAGACGGGCATCGGTCAGATTTTTATATGCAATACGCTCCATGCTCTCGGCTTGTTGCAACGAACTCTGTATCTCTACCCATTTAATGTCGGGCAGACTGCTGCTATCATGCAACAACTTCATGCGGTCGTAAGCATCACTCGCACGGTCTAATGTAGCCTTCGCTGCATCGTATGTATGTTGCAGGGTGGTGGCATCGAGACAAGCCAGCTCGTCGCCCGCATTCACGCGGTCGCCCTCGGTCACGAAAATACGCTTCACCTGCCCTCCCACAGCAAAACTGAGAGCGGCAGCCGACGACTCCTCGACACAGCCCACGAAACTATCGGTATAAGTATTGTCGCTCGGCACAAGAGTCATGGTCTCAACTGCAACAGAGCGACTATTTTTCTCCTTGTCGCCCGACGAACAACCGTTCAGTGATGCCATCATACCTATCGACCCCAACAAGAAACATATAAACCAACTTCTCCTCATAACAAAATATTTTGCCCAACAAAGGTCTGTCGGAAACTTTACTATATAAAGTCTCTTTCGGCATGTAAAATGTTCAAAAAGTCGAATAATCGCCGATTAAGACAATTTAATCACCATATAATATCTATATTTGACAAAAATATAGCCTAAATGGACACTCTGCAAGAAAAAGAACTGCCCAGTTTCACTATCGAACAATTGGCAGGTTTTTTAGACGACCGACGCATGACGATAGGCAAGGAGTTCATCATGATAAGAAACACGTTCAACTCCGATTTGTTTCGTTTTCCTTGCCGAATCAAAGCATTGGTAGGTGTGTTGTGTACCGGAGGTACCATACACTTTAAGCGTAACCTCGGGGAGTATAGCATCACGCAAGGAATGATGTTTATAAATACACCCAACGATATTGTGCAAGTCGACGAGATAGACCGTTTTACAGCGACGGTTGTCATGGTATCGGAAGATTTCATCAAGGAGATGAGCATCAACCTCACCAACTTGCTCACGATGCACCCCATCATGCTCGAAAGCCCATCCCGACAACTGACAGCCGAAGAGCTGACATTTTTCGAACAGCTCTCCGAAACCCTCGAACGCCTCATCTTGCAACCCGAAACGAAATACAAACTGGAAACCATCAAAGGCATTATGGCGGCTCTCGTATATAGATTATGCGACATATTCATAGATGAGAACAACCATCACACCACAAGCATTCTCAGAAACAGACAGAGAGCCATGTACGAGCAATTCATGCTCTTACTCAACAAACATCACTGCCGCGAACACAGCATAAAATTTTATGCCGACCAAATATGTATCTCTCCCAAACACCTATCGGCCGTTATCAAACAGATAAGCGGACGCAGCGCAGCTGAATGGATTGACGAGTATGTCATCCTCGAAGCCAAGAACCTCTTGCGCTATTCTACCATGAACATACAAGAAATAGCCTACTACCTCAACTTCACCACCCAATCGTTTTTCGGGAAATACTTCAAACGGCTCACCGGTATGACCCCGGGACAATACAGAGCTTTGAAATAATATTTGTCTTTCCGTGTACATTAAGTTGCAAAACATCTTGTTTTTACAACTTATTTATATTATACTTGCAAAAATATTATCCCCCTTAAACATTAGTACTATGAGAAAAATTACCCCCCCCTATTTTGCTTAACAATTTGATAAACAATAGGTTATTAATAAGATCTCCAATTATAGCCCAATAACTATTGTTGCATGAACGCAACACAATAACCAATAGAAACACACGTCCAATATACCTTTACAGAAGACAAATACAAAACCTATTCTCACGGATATGTGCATATAAAATGGGAAGAAATAAAAATATCGGATAATCTTTCAAAAAACATACTATCATGAAACGGATTCTATCGATAGCTATCGTTATAGGGGGTTGCATAGGCTGCATGGCAGCTCACGACTACATTCCCTATGTAGCCGGGGGAAAAGAGTGGGTAGAATATACGCCTGCGGGTACTCCCGCCTACTTCCGCTATACCATAGACGGAACCGCCGAAACAGAGGGCAAAGAGTATCAACTCATGACAGAACGCCGCTATGCCCCCATGGAGACTCCCGCCTACACCGATGGCGAACCTCTATATGTAAGGGAAGAAAACAAGTGCGTATATATCTATCGCAACGGGCAGGAAGAACTCATCTACGACTTCAATCTGAAAGCCGGTGATGCTGTCGCCGCTACCGGAGATGCCGGCGAATATACCATACACGTAGACAGTGTGGTGGAGCGCGAAGTTGCCGGCAAGCTGCACAACTTCTATTACGTATGGTACGAATCGGACAATTTCCCCAACACGCCCGGTGCCGACAAACTCTGCGATACTTGGGTCGAAGGGATAGGAGCCGTAAACATAGCCATACTCCACACCAACGGCCGCTTTGGACAATCAGGAACAGCCGCCTTCTCTTATTATAGAGAGCCCTCCACAGATTTTGTATATCCCGAAGAGGCTACAACTGTATCGTGGCACGAGTACATTCCCTATTTGACTATGGAAAAACAATGGGTAGAATACTCAACCTCTGACGGATACTACATGTACACACTAAAAGATACCGTAACAATCGATGGCCAAGAATACTGTCGCATGGATATAGGCAACTACCAACCATGGTCGGACAAAGATCCCATAGACGCAACTGGCAAATATATATACCTTTACGAAATAGGTCAAAAAGTTTACAAACGTGAAGAAAGTGGAGAGACATGCCGCGATGTACTCCTATACGATTTCAACATGCAACCCGGCGACAGTATCGAAGAAGAGGGCTTTTATGAATCCGTTAACGTAATGTTAATAGACAGTATTGGGACTATCACACTCAATAATTTGGAACGGAACATATATTATGTAACTTGCAAACATTATTATACCTCATCTCCTGAATCAGCTATAATCGAGCAAGACGTATGGATAGAAGGCATTGGTAGTATAAAATTCCCGATAATAACATCGTATTATTCGCGTTTCGGCGCTACAGGCTTGATATATTGGAGCTACTATTATGAACCCTCCACAGATTTTGTATATCCCGAAGGGCACGATGTAATAGATTTCAGCAGCGTCAATTCAGTCATGACGGATGCCGTTTTACGCCGCGACGGTTCACGCCTCAGTTGTAGCGGCCAACTGACACTCTATGACTTAGGCGGCCGCCATATGGCCGACGGCTCGACAATAGACCTGTCCCGCCTGCCGCGTGGCGTATATGTCGTAAAAGCAGAGCTCGCAGGCGGTACGACAGCCGTTGCCAAAGTAGTATGGTAATCTTATCAGAGAGAATTTCTCAACAAAAAATCGCCCGCCGATTTGTCGTGGTCGGCGGGTGATTTTCTTTTATTATAAACCTATTCATCGGTATATCTACCCGACGAAAGGAGAGTTATCTAAATAAAAAACGTGCCATTATATTGTAAAAACGGCAAATAACCCTTACCTTTGCAGCGCTTTATCGGTCGAGTAGCTCAACTGGATAGAGCAACAGCCTTCTAAGCTGTGGGTTGCGGGTTCGAGTCCCGCCTCGATCACTCAACGCCATAAGTCTTGCAAGACTTATGGCGTTGTAGTTTTCATACCCTTCCGCCAATATCTCTTCAAGAGGCATCGTCCTCCTTACGCAACATGCTTGCGCGAACGCACTACCTTGACAATAAGAAAGACTACAAGAGCAATGAAACAGGCCAGTATGGTTATCATCTCTACCTTATGATTCATGGGATCTACCCAAAACTCGGTGAGGATGCGGTTGCGTGAAAAGACCTCGATAAAAGTCCAGAATATAACCACCGTAGAGATAGCCATGCGTATATTAGCGCCCCACGCCCCCAACTTCAATTCATAACGGAACATAAAGATAGAGCCCACAAGGCACCCTATGGCGACAATAAGGGTAACCGGATGTTTGTCGCCCAAGAAGACAGGGTCGTAAAGGAACATCAAGGCAAGATAAAGCGTCCACAACATCATATTCAGTTCGAGGAATGTTGTGATGGCTGTATGGTGCGACATGGAATGCGGTATTATCTCTTCGCGCCGTTTACCGAAAAACACCTTCTGCAACCAATTATAGGCATGACAGCCCGTGCGTGTGTTGAACAAATAAATAATCATGAACATCATCCACATCCCGAAGGTTGCCGGCATAATAAGATACTCGGGACGCGAACCTGTAAGCTCCTTGATTTGAGCGGTCGTCATATCGGCGATATTCACACCGTTGATAGTCATGCCATGGCTCACGGCTATACCATCGACATACTCGGTGACCGACGAAACTACCCCTGAACCGACAAGGTCGTACTGTACGCCATAGCGCGAGGCGTAATAGGCAAAGAGAAACTCTACCCAGCCCGTCCAAAACAAGAGGCCGCCAAAGAGACCGCAAAGCGTCTGCTGCGTATCGCCTTTTACAAATACGCCGGCTATCGCGATTGCCAGTCCCACAAGCCCCATGGCAAACGCTGCATAGTGCAACGCGGTCACAGAGAGAGTAGCCTCCATCACTTTCATCAAAGCATGCCCCAAAGGCATTGTACACAACACGAGGAAAAACGAAGCCAACGTTTTGCCCCAATACTTCTTCTGTTCCATATTGCTATTTGTTTTGATATATTTACCGACAGGTATCGCTCCTGTTGTACTCTATTTTTCCAGCACTATCCCAACCGGACTGCAACATGCGAAATCTGCTGCAAGTTATAAAATATATCGTTGCAATAACAACAATCCAGTCGAAATAAATTTCTGCCCTCACCGTAAGGCAGCAGATACGGCAAAAAGTACCATAAAATATTTTTCGTTCACGTACAGGAGCTTTTCGCCTATTCTTCGTATATTTGCCGCATCGGTTCCAACGGCCACGGCCATACAGGATTAAAAGGGAATCAGGTGCAAATCCCGAACAGTCCCGCTGCTGTAAGTTCCGTACTACGTCACATGCTCGCAAAGCCACTGAATTAGATTTGGGAAGGCGCATGACGACGGGAACAAGTCAGAAGACCTGCCGATACTGTTTCAATAGCTTTCGAGGACAGAGCCTATTGGATGCCCCGACTTATCGGGTCGAACTCGCTTCGGCTGCCTATTCCCGGCACATCCTACCCAACTGCGTCACGAGGCTATGAACCGACTAAACAGCCTTGCGATGAACATCAATGCCAAAATATTTCTAATCCTTGCGTTACTCCTCTTGCCTACGACAATCGTACGAGGAGAAAACCAACTCGACTCTATACAACAACTCAACGAAGTGGTTGTCACGGCCAACAGGTACAGCGAGGTGATTCCCTCGCAAAAACTTACCGGCAAGGAACTCGAAAGCCTCAACAGCCTCTCGGTTGCCGACGCCCTGCGATACTTCTCGGGCGTGCAACTGAAAGATTACGGCGGCGTGGGCGGTATAAAAACCATAGACATACGCAGCATGGGCAGCAACCACATGGGCGTATATTACAACGGCATACAACTCGGCAATGCACAAAACGGACAGGTAGACCTCGGCAAGTTTTCATTGGAAAATATCGAGGAAATATCGCTCTACAACGGACAGAGAAGCGACATCTTCCAGTCGGCACGCGAGTTCGGTTCGGCAGGGTCGATTTACCTGACGACACGCCGTCCTAAATTTGCCGAGGGCGAAACCGCCCATCTCAAAGCCGGGGTGAAGACCGGCTCTTTCGGCCTCATCAATCCATCTGTTTTGTTCGAATACAAGATAAGCGAAAGCCTCAGCGCCACCTTCAATGCCGAGTGGATAAATGCCAGCGGCAAATACAAATTCCGTTACCGTCGTGTCACCCCCTCGGGCGAGGTGGCATACGACACCACAACCGTCAGAGAGAACGGCGACATCGACGCCGTGCGCTTCGAGGGTGGACTACAAGGATACCTGCCACGTGGCAAGTGGAAAGCCTATCTCTACCACTACTCCTCGGAACGGGGCATCCCGGGAGCTATCGTCAACAACGTGTGGCGACGGGGCGAAAGATTGTGGGACCGCAACTCTTTTGCACAAGGCATGTTTGAATATGACATCACACAAAAACTCAGTACCAAAGTCAATATGAAATATGCCTTCGACTATACCCGCTACGTCAACAACGACGACAAACTCATACACGTAGATAACATCTACAAGCAACGCGAGGTATATTTGTCTTGGGCTAACAAATATACCCTATTGAAAAATTGGGATGTCTCGGTCGCCTACGACTACCAATGGAACGAGTTGTCGGAGTATATGGATGCCTCACGACACACTCACTGGCTATCGGCCGCCACGGCCTACTCGCTGGGCGACTGTTTCAAAGTTCAAGCCTCGGTATTGGCAACATTTGTCAACGAAAAAGCACCCGAGGGAGAAAGCACGCCCAACAAACAGAAAGTCACGCCCGCCCTTTTCCTCTCCTACAAACCCTTCAAGAAAGCCGACCTCATATTACGGGCGTTCTACAAGCAAAGCTACCGTATGCCTACCTTCAACGACCTCTACTATACCGATATAGGCAATGCTTACCTGCGCCCCGAACTTGCCACCCAGTACAACGTAGGTATTGTGTATGACTTAGACCGCAACGAAAAGCTGTTCTCTTTTTTCAGGATTGGAGCCGATGTATATTACAACCTTGTGAAAGACAAAATAGTGGCTTATCCCAAAGGCCAACAGTTCCGTTGGACGATGCTCAACCTCGGGATGGTCGATATTCGCGGCATAGATGCACAAGCCATGGCCGTATTCCGCTTCCCCTACGATATAACACTCACCGCCAAACTGCAATATACCTATCAGGAGGCCATCGACATTACCAATCCCGCCGACAGCTACTATCGCGACCAGATTCCCTACATTCCTTGGCACAGCGGCTCGGCCGTCGTCATGTTGGGATGGCGCGATTGGAGCCTCAATTACAGTTTCATCTACGTAGGCGAACGCTACAACCAACAAGAAAACATCTTGTATAACTACACGCAGCCTTGGTACACCAACGACATATCGCTGGTAAAAGCATTCACGATAAAAAACGTACGCCTCAAAGCCACCATCGAGGTAAACAACCTGCTGAGCCAAGATTATGAGGTCATACTCAACTACCCCATGCCCAAACGCAACTACCGCATAGGACTCACCGTAGAGATATAACGCTATGACAAGATATGGCAAACATATAACAATCGGGGCTTTTATTGCCATCGCATGCCTGCTCGCAGCCTGCCGCAAGGACGAGATGATAATGCCTGCCGAATACAACCGGTTGCCCATAGCAACCGACCCTGACTGCAACCCCATAGGCATGTATCTGCTCAACGAAGGAAACATGGGCAGCAACAAGGCTACCATCGACTTTGCCGATTTTGCCAACGCCACCTATGCCCGCAACCTCTATGCCGAGCGCAACCCTACGGTAGTCAAAGAGCTGGGCGATGTGGGCAACGACATACAGATATACGGCAGCAAGCTATATGCCGTCATCAACTGCTCTCATAAGGTAGAGGTGATGGACGCTCATTCGTTGGTACGCATAGGGCAAATAGATATACCCAACTGCCGCTATATACGTTTTGCAGGCGGCAACGCATACGTATCGGCATACGTAGGGCCGGTAGCCATCGACCCCGAAGCTCAACCGGGGGCTGTCTATCGCGTAGATACCGCCACACTAACCATTACAGCCCGAACGACCGTAGGCTACCAGCCCGACGAATTGGAGGTTTTGGGAGAATATATCTACGTTGCCAACTCGGGTGGATATCGCGCCCCCGATTACGACAACACGGTATCTGTGATAGAGATAAACAGCATGCGACAGGTGCAAAAAATACCGGTAGCCATCAACCTGCACCGCATTCGCAAAGATAACTACGGGAAGTTATGGGTCACATCACGCGGCAACGAAGGTTCCATACCGTCGCGCCTCTTCGTCATGGAACGACAAAAAGCTGACTCTTATGAAATGAGCGTGACCGACACCATAGACGTCCCTTGCTCCGAGATGTGCATTCAGGGCGACTCGCTCTACTTTTACAGCTTGGCGTGGGACAATGCAAACGGGAAAAACATTGTGTCATATGGCATGATTGATGTACGTACACGGCAACTGCTCACCGACCATTTCATCACCGACGGAAGCGAAAAAGAGATAGAAACGCCCTACGGCATACAAGTCAATCCGCAGAACGGCGATATATATATCACCGATGCCAAAAACTATGTATCGAGCGGCATGTTGCACTGTTACAGCCGCGAGGGTAAAAAGAAGTGGAGCATCCGCACCGGCGATATTCCGGCACACATGACTTTCTTATACCGATAAAGATGAAAAAAGCACTCATTCCCTTATGTGGTCTGCTCGGCCTGCTGACCGCCTGCCAAGAGGAGATACCGATGGTAAGTTTGGGCATCGACGATGCCTATGCCATAGAACGGATGAAGGCGCTCACCCTGCATCCCGAATTTCCGGGCGAACGCTACGAATGGTATTTACAAGATAAGCAGGGGGCTGATTCGTTAGTCTCTACCGAGAGAGATTACACATTTATCAGCGCCTATACCGGCTTATACCGGCTGAAACTGCATATCATCGACGCCGCCAACCCCTTGGAACACAACGTCAACATCACCGTATGGGAAGAAGAGGTCGCTTACAGCCGCTACATCGCCACGGTACACGAATACCGTCCCGCACCGGGACAGTTCGTAAACCAATTACCGCAATATCAGGAAGGGGATACAGAAGAGAATATGAGGCAAAAGGCCGAAGAGTATATCTCGGGAACCAACAACCGGGCTATCTCGCTGGGAGGATATGGCGGATATGTCACTTTCGGGTTTGACCACACGGTAGTGAACGTCCCGGGCGAAAAAGATTTCAAGATACTCGGCAACGCATTTTATGGCAGCAGCGGACTACAATCCGGCGGTAGTGCCGAACCGGGCATCGTCATGGTATCGTTCGACAGCAACGGCAACGGCATCCCCGACGATGAGTGGTACGAACTGGCCGGCAGCGAATACCACAAGCCCGAGACACGCCACCGCTATGCCATCACCTATCTCCGCCCGGCAGCCGACCATGTGCCTACCCCTATCAAAGGCACGGCCATCACCGACTCGTCATACATTCGCTGGGACGACAACGACGGCAACACGGGTTATATAGCCCGAAACAGCTTCCACAGCCAAGAGTACTTTCCGCAATGGCTGACCGACGAGCAACTGACATTCACAGGCACCCGCTTGGCCGACAATGCCGTCGACGAAAGCGGTACAGGCTCATATTACGTACTGAATGCCTACGATTGGGGATATGCCGATAATCATCCCAACGATGCGGAAGAGAAAATCAGTTTCGACATAGCATGGGCAGTCGATGCCGACGGCAATCAAATACATCTGCCCGGAGCAGATTTTATCCGCGTATATACCGGTGTCAACCAACAATGCGGATGGGTAGGTGAAATTTCGACCGAAATAACGGGTGCCGAAGATTTGCACGTTATCGATTACTCTGCCACAGCACCCTAATCTATGCAACGAGAGACGTCGCGCAGGCTAACTCATGAAATGCAACTCTTGCAATACGCGGTGTATCTTCTCGTAAGTCACATGGCGGGTAGGGACAAGCGGCAGGCGCAACTTGTTTTCTATAAATCCCATAGCATTAAGCAGACACTTTACGCCGGCAGGATTGCCATCGACAAACAGCAGGCTGAAAAGTTCGGTAAAGCGGTGGTGTATGGCCAAAGCATGCGAAAAATCGCCGTTGAGAGCAAGGCGCACCATGCGGCTGAACTCTTTGGGGAAGGCATTGCCTACGACCGATATGACACCTTCGGCTCCCAAAGTAATGAGGGGGAACGTTACGCCGTCGTCACCCGATATGACCTTAAACTCGGCCGGCTTGTTCTTGATAATATCATCCATCTGGGTGATGTTGCCCGACGCCTCTTTGACGGCAATAATATTGTTGCAATCGCGTGCCAGCCGCAACGTAGTATCGGCCGCCATATTCACACCGGTACGTCCGGGCACATTATACAAAATGACAGGCAGCGGCGAAGCCGTGGCAATAGCTTTATAATGTTGGTAAATACCCTCTTGCGAAGGTTTGTTATAATAAGGAACGACCGACAGCACAGCCTCGAAACCATCGAGATTGTCGTGTTGCAAATGTTGCGTAACATAGCGCGTGTTGTTGCCTCCCATACCCAATACTAACGGGATGCGGCCATGAGTGCGTTCCACGACAAATTGCTTGATTTCCTCTTTCTCCTCTTCGGTCAACGTGGGTGTTTCGGCAGTTGTCCCCAATACGACAAGATAGTCGGTTCCGTTCTGTATAAGATACTCTATAAGACGAGCCAAGGCGTTAAAGTCGATACTTTCGTCTTCTTTGAAAGGAGTAATCAACGCCACTCCCATACCGCTGAGATTTATTCTTGACATACTGATGCTTATTCGCTGTTACACATTTGCAAAGTTAAGAAACTGTTTCATTATATCGTCGGCAAACGACATAAATATCGCACAAGACACGGCATCGGGATGACGACGCCCCTTTGCCTATGCCTCGTCCTTATCGTCGGGCGTATCGCCGCTTATCTTGTCCCAATAGAACAACATCTCTTGCAAGAGCAATACCACACCGGGATTATCGTTGCGGCGTATGGCAAGGTCGTAAGGCACCTTGCGCTGTATCGTATCTACAACACCTATTTTCATACGTGCGTCGCTCCGCGCAGCCAGAAATTGCATGGCAGGATGTTTAGGCGAAAGGTCTATCAAAACATCGGCTTTCACGGCATCGAACAGTTCTATCTCATGTTTCGACGGCAAGGGCAACAGCCCCATAAAACGCCTGCATATATAGAGAGTTGTTCCAGACAAGGGATTCTCTACCGAAGGCCGCAATACCGTGTGTATAACCCACGTTACACTCTTCCCCTCGGCTTCCCATTGCTGCGCTATATCGTGCAATACAGGTACATCGGCAGCTTCGGCAAGCACCACGATGCTGTGCGTCTGCGAATAGGCTACAAAATCGGCTTTGCGCTCGCGCTCCCACTCTTGCGCAATCTTCCTATGGGTTATAAAATCTGTCATGCCATTGCCTTTTTAAGAATTCATACTATTTATCATGCCAAGGAAATCATCTTCCGAAATAATCTGTACACCAAGGCGTGTTGCTTTCTCCAATTTGGCAGGTCCCATGTTGTCACCGGCCAAAAGATATTTTGTCGCCCCCGACACCGAGGCCACATTACGCCCCCCGTATTGTTCTATCATCGCCTTGTATTCATCGCGCGAGTGATGCTTGAAAGTGCCGCTTATGACAATAGCCGCACCCTCAAATATATTCCGACGCAACTCCACAGGGGCACTTGCCTCTACCTCCATAGCCACGCCATACTGCGCCAGCCGCTCTATAAGCAAGAGGTTGTCTATATCGCTCATATACTCTACCACGCTATGAGCGATACGCTCGCCAATGTCGGGTACGGCCATCAGCTCTTCGACCGTTGCCTCACGCAGTTTGGCCATCGAGCCAAAAGCTGTTGCAAGGCGTTTGGCAACCGTCTCGCCTACGAACCTGATACCCAATGCAAACAAGACACGGGCAAAAGGTACGCTCTTGGAGCGTTCTATCGAACGGATAATGTTCGATGCCCACTTGCGGCCTTGCAGCTTCAACGCAGCCACATCGTCGATGGTAAGTATATACAAGTCGGCCACATTGCATACCATACCCCGCTCATAGAAGGCGGCCACCGTTTCGGGGCCAAGGTCTTCTATATCCATCGCCTTACGGCTGATAAAATGCTCGATACGCCCTTTGATTTGCGGCGGACAGTGATTGCTGTCGGGGCAATACCATGCCGCTTCGCCCTCTTCGCGCACCAATGCAGCACCGCACTCGGGACAATTTCTCACAAATTGTACCGGTTCGCTGCCGGGACGACGCTTATCGGCATCGACAGCCGTTATCTTGGGTATAATCTCTCCGCCTTTCTCGACATGCACCATATCGCCAATGTGCAAATCCAAAGAACGTATAATATCTTCGTTGTGAAGACTGGCACGCTTGACGACCGTCCCCGAAAGCAAAACCGGTTCGAGGTTGGCCACAGGCGTAATCGTACCCGACCGCCCCACTTGAAAATCGACCGATTTAAGCTCCGTCACCGCCTCTTCTGCCTGAAATTTATAGGCAATAGCCCAACGCGGCGACTTGGCGGTATAACCCAAATCGCGCTGTTGCTCCAACGACGCCACTTTCAAAACAATGCCGTCGGTAGCTACCGGCAGGTTGCGCCGCTCCACATCCCAATAATTAATATACTCTTTCACCTCTTGCAACGAATGCAACACCCGCATGGCATTGCTTATTTTGAACCCCCATCGGCGAGCACATTGCAAGTTCTCATAATGGTCGTCGCCGGGTAACTTGTCGCCCAGCAGGTAGTAGAAGTAAGCATCTAAGCCTCGCGAAGCCACCACGGCAGGATTTTGCAATTTGAGCGTTCCCGACGCTGCATTGCGGGGATTGGCAAACAACGGCTCTTCTTGTCGCTCTCGCTCCTCATTGAGCGTGTCGAACGACTTCCACGGCATAAGCACCTCACCCCGTATCTCGAAAAGGTCGGGATAGTCGTCACCTCGCAACACGACAGGAATAGAACGGATGGTGCGGACATTGCGTGTCACATCGTCGCCCCGGGTACCGTCGCCCCGGGTCACGGCGCGTTTCAAACGACCGTTTTCGTAGGTCAGCGAAATAGACGTCCCGTCGAACTTCAACTCGCCTACCAAATGAAACGGCGCATCGTCGAGTCCCTGCCGTACCCGCTCGTAGAAAGCCGCCACCTCTTCGATCGAATAGGTGTTTGAGAGCGACAACATAGGATAGGTATGCTCTACCTGCACAAACGAATGATTGATGTCGCTACCCACATGCCGCGTGGGCGAGTCGGGAGAGGCATACTGCGGATATTGAGCTTCGAGTTGTTCCAACTCGTGCATCAAACGGTCAAACTCACGGTCGTCAATCGTAGGAGCATTCAGCACGTAATAGTTGTAGTTATGCTCATCGAGAGTCCTACTCAAATAGGCGATTCGTTCTTGGGGGTCAAAATTATTCTCCATCATATTGCAAAGATACGTTATGCCACACAAACATCGGCACGCAAAGGAGTGAAAAAGAACAAACGGAACTCGTAAATCTCCCTAACGCCATCCCGTATGCAGCACCGCCGTTCCGCCTCGCCGGCTTTCTGCCCGCCTCGACGTAAACACCTCATGCCTCCGCAATAGGGACAATACGGGCGGCGACACTTTTACCGATAGCCGTCGAGAGCAGCTTGCAGGCGCGCAACCATTTCGTCGCGCAGACGGGGAGGTGATACCACTGTCACTTCACGCCCCAACGAAAGCAACTCCTGTATAAGGTCGTATGTAACATACATTTTGTAACGAAAGGTAACCGAACCGTCGTGCGTCTCTAACTCCTGTTGCGAATGGTGCAACGGCAAAGCCCTGAAATATTGCGCCTGCCGCAACGAAACCCGCAATACAATATTTTGGGGTACCTCATCGCCACGCATCACCCCAAAACTGTCATGAAAATAACGGGCTGCCTCGAAATCGGACGGATAGAGGTATTCGTCGGCCGTCATCGAGATGTCGAGAATGCGGTCGAGTGCATAGGTCTTTATTTTCTGCTCCCTCCGGTTCATCCCCACTACATACCAACGACGACGAAAAGCCTTGACAAAATACGCTTCCAGCTCCACGGTTTTAGCCTCGGCATTCCAAAAAGCATGGTAAGAAAACCGCACTACTCGGCCGGCCTGCATGGCGGCGACAAAGGTTTCGAGAAAATCATAACCCGACGGTATCTGCTCGGGCAATATCCGCGAAGCAACCGAGACACCGCCTTGCAACAGATGATTGACCGACAACAAATCGTATATCCACTGCCGCATATTGCCGGCAGCCCCGGCACTGTCCGACTCGATATAATATTCATACGTAGCGGCATCGTATGCAATATTGACGTCGAAAAGAGCCTCGGTTTTCTCCTTATAGTTGGCAAACGTACGGCGACTCATAGGCATACCGCCCGACCACTCGCTCTGTTGCCACAAGCGGTCTATCTCGGCGCGCGTGATGCGTTTATAACGCCATAGCGTATTGAAAAACCACAAATAACGATAAAAAGCCGACTGTCCCATAACAACGTCATACGATAGTCACCGGCGGCTTACGCTCGTCGAAACATTGTGACAAAACCGGAGCAAATGGGGTTGCGAAACTGCGCGCCCCGGCAGGACATCCCTTTACACAAGCACAACACTTGATGCAAAGCGAAGCATCGGTATGCAGCTCGTCACCCGCTGTTATGGCGCCTACCGGACACCGCTCCACACAACACCCGCAATGGGTACACCGGTCGGGAGCTGTCGTCGGAGCAACCGGCAGCGGAGATACCTTGCCTTGCTGCAACGAAACGATAAACTCGGCAAAATGCTGCTTCGAGAGCAACGGACTTTGCGGCTCGCACACACGGCTCGCATCGACCGCCTCAGGAGTTGCTGCGGCATCGAGTTTGCGACGCAACGCCACACCCCACTCTCGCGCAACAGCGAGGTCGGCCTCATCGGGGCGACCGGCAGCAATGGGATAACGTGCCGAACTGTATGAATGCTCACCGACAAACGCTCCGGCAGCCACTGTCACAAAGCCTCTGCCGGCAAGAAATTCTGAAAGCTGCACCAATGCGCCTTCATAAGCACGATTGCCATACACTACTATGGCAACAGCAGGCGTACCGTCACCTTGCAACTCCTGCATGCGTTGTAAAGCCGTCGGAGCCACATGCCCGCCGTAAACCGGCACAGCCACTACCAACAAATCGTCGCGCCCGAACGCCTGAACGTCGGCCTGACGATACGTCACATCGACAGGGCGCACGGTATAACCGGTTGCCGATGCCACAGCCCGGGCTACAACCCGCGAAGTTCCGGTAGGCGAAAACACTACCGTTGTGCATACTGTTATATTCATATATTACCAGCTCTTGTTACTATGTACGCAAAGATACAAAATAGGCGCGAAAACCACGTGACAAAAAAAATAAGAACAGCAGCTACCCGGCTATCACGCAGCAGCATAACAGAAACCGCAAAACAAAGAGTCGTTTTTGCAAGCTGCACTTTGCATCGGGAGAGCTGCCGCCGTTTTTTTTCATCTATTAAAGAAAAAATTCTTTAATTTGGCGTCCCCTTGCAGAATTTGTATTACTTTTGCAGCGCCTATAACAAGGCACAGTTTGGTAAAAAAGATTCTGATTTATAATAACAAAGTCAAACATCAAAACAATGGCTACATTAGACTTAACAAAGTACGGGATTACAGGTGCAACCGAAGTTTTGCACAACCCCACGTATGAGCAACTCTTCAAAGAAGAGACAAAACCCGGCCTCGAAGGTTATGAAGTAGGTAAAATTACCGAATTGGGTGCCGTTAATGTCATGACCGGTATCTACACCGGCCGTTCGCCCAAAGATAAATTCTTTGTTTACGATGAAGTATCGAAAAACACCGTATGGTGGACTTCCGATGAATACAAAAACGATAACAAACCCGTTTCCGAGGCTACTTGGAAGTCTCTGAAAGAGCTTGCTATCAAAGAACTTTCCAACAAACGTCTCTACGTTGTAGATACTTTCTGCGGTGCTAACGAAAACAGCCGTCTGAAAGTACGTTTCATCGTCGAGGTTGCATGGCAAGCTCACTTCGTTACCAACATGTTCATCCGTCCTACCGCCGAAGAGCTGGCCAACTACGGAGAACCCGATTTCGTCGTTTACAATGCCTCGAAAGCCAAAGTTGAAAACTGGAAAGAACTCGGCCTCAACAGCGAAACAGCCGTTGTCTTCAACCTCACCAGCAAAGAGCAAGTCATCATCAACACATGGTATGGCGGTGAAATGAAGAAAGGTATGTTCTCTATCATGAACTATCTGCTGCCGTTGCGCGGCATCGCTTCGATGCACTGCTCGGCCAACACCGACATGAACGGCCAAAATACGGCTATCTTCTTCGGTCTCTCCGGTACAGGTAAAACAACCCTCTCGACCGACCCGAAACGCTTGCTTATCGGTGACGACGAGCACGGATGGGACGACGAAGGCGTATTCAACTTCGAAGGCGGTTGCTATGCAAAGGTTATCAACCTGAGCAAAGAGAACGAGCCCGACATCTACAACGCTATCAAACGCGACGCTCTGCTGGAAAACGTAACGGTACTCGAAGACGGTACCATCGACTTCGCCGACAAATCGGTAACCGAGAATACCCGCGTTTCTTATCCTATCTACCACATCCAAAACATCGTTAAGCCCCTCTCTAAGGGTCCGGCTGCCAAGAGTGTCATCTTCCTCTCGGCCGATGCTTTCGGAGTATTGCCTCCCGTATCTATCCTGACACCCGAGCAAACCAAGTACTACTTCCTCTCGGGCTTCACGGCTAAATTGGCAGGTACAGAGCGTGGTATCACAGAACCTACTCCTACATTCTCGGCTTGCTTCGGTGCTGCATTCCTTTCGTTGCACCCCACCAAATATGCCGAAGAGTTGGTAAAGAGAATGGAACAATCGGGTGCCAAGGCATATCTCGTAAATACAGGCTGGAACGGTAGCGGCAAACGTATCTCTATCCGCGATACTCGTGGTATCATCGATGCCATCCTCAATGGTTCTATCGACAAAGCCCCGACCAAACAGATACCTTACTTCTCGTTTACTGTTCCTACCGAGTTGCCGGGTGTTGACCCCGCTATCCTCGACCCGCGCGACACCTACAAATGCGCTTGCGAATGGGACGAGAAAGCCAAAGACTTGGCTTCGCGCTTCATCAACAACTTCAAGAAATTTACTGCTAACGAAGCAGGTAAAGCTCTTGTTGCTGCCGGTCCTCAACTCTAAGAGTTCTTTTGCATCACATAAGAATGCGGCTAAAAAGTCCTTTCGGGGCTTTTTAGCCGCTCTTTTTATAGTGCGCTTTCAATAAAACACGAGAAGAGGGATTAAATCATCTGTAATCGTTCATCTTCCACTTCCCGTTATCATATCCACACCCTCACACAAAACACAAGAGAACGGATTAAAACACACTCTGTCGTCCTCTTTACGCCCGGCTTATCTCATCTTATAGAATAGCACACCGAAACCTATCGATATTACCACACGACATGGTTGCATGAAGCCATTTGCCCATTACAACAACAGCTTCATCGACGATGTCGCACTCCTGACAATATAAATACCGTGCGGCAAAGACGATATATCGAGCCGGATACCACTCATGACCCGATGCCCCATCACATCATACACATGCAAAACATTACCATCGGCCGACAAAAGAAAGTCGCCGCAACGCGATATGGAGGCATTGTCGCCCTCTGCCACATGCAATGCCGTGGGATAGGCTCCGGTAGTCAATGTATATGAAAACGCAGGCGACGCAGTTCCATCGGCCAAAGTCACGGCTCCGGAAGCAAAAGCGATTGTATATCGGGTATTGCCTTCTAAACAAGAGTTCCAACTGTTTACCTGAAACATAACACTCGACACATCACCGCTGTCAACCAACCTGACTGCCGCTTGCGACTCGCCTGCTGCCAGCACCCAATTTGCAGGCGTTATGGTTATCTTGGTTACATCGCACGCCGCTACGGGCTGCGCAAAAGCAATACGCATACGACTTGTCAGGTCTAAGTCGGTATAGGCTATTTCACTATCGGGCAAAGGGAAGATTTCGGTACACGGAAGGGTAGTCAGTTCTGCTGTCTCTATTATCCTTGCTTCATCAGTAATAGCCGTCACTCTACAAAGATACCCAACCTTGGGCTGCAAGCCCTCAACCATACACGAAAGGGTCTGTTCATCGAATTTTTCCCGAAATAACGTATTGGACGTAGTAAGTTCTTCCAAGACGACATTTTGTAATACGACGCGACCGTTGACTCCTTTCTCGCCATCGATATTTTCTATGCCGGCCTGTAACACAAGCCGCGTACCGGCTTCGAGCGACAACTCGCATACAAGTTGCTCGGGCATATAATAATCGTCGCTATTACAAAACTTTTTATACTGCAACAATTTCCCGTCGGGATATGACTCATAAACATAAAGCGTGGCAAACATGTCCTGTGCATAGGCATACCCCGAGACCGACAACCGGTAAGTACCCGAATGCGGCACGGCGGGCAACTCTATATAGCCACACGTCCAATCGTCGCCTAAACAAATGCCACAAACCGTATACCCCCAATAATAAAACGGCGTAATATGAGAATATGATATGCCCATAGACTCCAACGCCTGATAACACGCATCATCACTGCCATAATCGACAGCGAAATCGAATGTACGCTGAAACGGTTCTACTGCCTCATCAACCGTTACACAATAACTCTCGGCATTCTCTACGGCATCCCACGATATAGTACAAGAGGTACCCGTAACAGCAGATACCGTCACATCTGCCTCGCATGTCAAAAACGGCACACCGAGAAGCGCCGCAACAAATACTCGCGACTCCACTTTCATAGCATAATGTCTCTTTGTTTCCCTTATTTCTTTTCCGACTTTAACAAGTCGCGTATCTCCGTGAGCAACTTCACTTCATCGCTTACCACGGGCTGAGGTGCAGGAGCCGGCGCCTCTTGCGCTTCCTCTTTGGCGGGCTGCACTTTCCTGATGACATTGGCCACAATACGTATCAAAAGGAATATCGAAAAAGCTATTATCAAGAAATCGATAACCGTCTGCAAAAATGCGCCGTAGTTGAGCGTAACAGCTGCTGCACTGTCGGTCGCCTCTTTGAGCGTAATACTTAAATCCTTGAAATCGACGCCACCTATAAGCAATCCTATGGGCGGCATAATTACATCTGAGACCAACGACGATACGATTTTGCCAAATGCACCGCCGATAACAACACCCACGGCCATGTCTATCACATTACCTTTAAGGGCAAAAAACTTAAAATCTGACAGAAATGAACTTTTCATATTCATATTTCGAATTAATAAATCAATGATTTACAAACTATACGGTCTATTTCTCCGTTCGGTAGCAACCGAAAACAGGTATCAGAAAAATTTGACGGGCTCGCCAAGAATGTCACCCAGCAAATTATTTGCCAAGCGGCTGGCACCGATTCGGAAGTATTTGTTATTCAACCACTTCTCTCCCAATACCGAGGCTACTATACAGTAGTATTTTACGGCTTCGGCCGTCGTAGAGATACCGCCGGCCGGCTTGAAGCCAATCATTGTACCGGTCTTTTCGTAGTACTCTTTGATGGCTTGGCACATCACGTAAGCAGCTTCGAGGGTGGCTGCCGGCTCTTGCTTTCCGGTAGATGTCTTGATGAAATCGGCACCCGAATAGATAGCGAGGATAGAGGCTTTCTTGATATTCGATGCGGTTTTAAGAGCTCCTGTTTCGAGTATCACTTTCAAGTGAGCTTCGCCACACGCGCTTTTCAACTCGGCAATCTCGTCGCACATCTCTTCGTAGTTACCGCCCAGCATGTCGCCTACGTTGATGACGATGTCTATCTCGTCGGCACCATCTTTCACGGCAAGCATCGTCTCGGCAACTTTCACCTCGGTAAAGGTTTGCGAGGAGGGGAAACCGCCCGAAACGGCAGCAATCTTTACACTCGATACATCGAGATTCATGCGTACCGTACCTGCAAAATTAGGATATACACAGATAGCGGCAACATTGGGCAACTCGCCATGCTCTTCTTCGAAGGCATTGACGCGCTGTGTAAAACGACTTACGGTTGCGGTATTGTCCTCGGTATGCAATGTGGTAAGGTCGATACTGTTAAATAACTTTTTATACACTTCTACATTGTTGTAGGTATCGAAGTTGTCTCGTACAATCTTCTCTACGGCTTGCTGCACGGCAGCGTCGTCTAAATCGGTTGGATAGAGCGACAAAGCCTCTTCGTACTTATTCATGCTCATACAATTTTATGTTGTTTTTATGTCGTTCTTTATCACGCTCGGTTTTCTTCTCTATATTGCGCGTAAAAGCCTCCGTAAGGTCTACCCCCGTTTGGTTGGCAATACAACATAGCACCCACAGCACATCGGCAAGTTCATCGGCAAGGTCGAGTTTCTCACCCTTCTTGGCCGACTGCTCACCATATCGCCGCGCCATGATACGCGCCACTTCTCCGACTTCTTCGGTAAGAATGGCCATGTTGGTAAGCTCGTCGAAATATCGTACGCCGTAGCTCTTTATCCACTCGTCTACCTGTTTTTGCGCTTCGTCAATCGTCATATCACTCTTTGTTTTGAGAGTCTATACATATCGTTACAGGTCCATCATTGAGCAGCTCTATCTGCATATCGGCACCAAAAACACCGGTAGCAACCTGTCGCCCCAACGCTTGCGACATACGCGCGCAAAAGGCCTCATAGAGCGGGCGTGCATGCTCAGGACGCGCAGCACGGATATAGGCCGGTCTGTTTCCTTTCTTCACAGAAGCGTGTAGGGTAAATTGGCTCACGACAAGTGCATTGCCTCCGGTATCTATCAACGACCGGTTCATCACGCCATTCTCATCGTTGTAGATACGCAACTGCGCCGTCTTTTTCACAAGCCACTCTACATCGTCTATCGTATCGCGCTCCTCTACACCTACCAGCACTACCATGCCTTCACCAATGGCCGAATACTCGCTACCTCCGATGCTAAGCGACGCATACTTTACACGCTGTATAACAATTCTCATACGACTGTATATAATCTATTCATGCAAAATAAATAAAAATAAACGAAATAGCAGCAAGGTCACTACCACATTTAGAGACCAAGACTATAACCCGACACAGAAAATATATTAAACAGCTGATTTACAACAACTTGCAACACTCAGCCCAATAGGGTTAGACAAACAAACCCTTTACAAGCCACGGCAAATTACTATTTTCGTTTTGTAAAGGCACTGCCGACATTGCAGCCTGTCAAGCAAATATGCAGCATGCCACGCAAATCTGCCACAAATAAATCTCGACGGCAACGGGGTCTATTCCGATGGATGTAAGGCAGCATAGACTATTGCCGCTCTTGCTGCACCGACCACCTCGGTCAACTCTTCCATAGAAGCCTCGCCCATCCGTTTCACACTCTTGAAGTGGCGCAACAACTTATCGCGCGACCGTTCTCCCACACCCTTCACACCATCGAGAGCCGACACTGTTTGCGACTTACTGCGGCGATTGCGGTGGTGCGTGATGCCGAAACGGTGCGCTTCGTCGCGCAAATGCTGTATCAATCGCAACGACTCGGAGTTCTTATCGATATATAACGGCGCCGTATCGCCGGGGAAATAGATTTCTTCCAGTCGCTTGGCAATACCTACAATAGCTATCTTGCCCCGCAATCCCAACTCATCTAATGACGAGACGGCGGCACTCAACTGCCCTTTTCCACCATCGACCACTATGAGCTGCGGCAAGGACTGCCCCTCCTCTACCAAACGATGGTAACGACGATAGATAATCTCGCGCATCGACGCGAAATCATCTGGACCTACAACGGTCTTGATATTAAAATGCCGATAATCTTTTTTCGATGGTTTCGCCATTTTGAAAACTACACATGAAGCCACCGGATTGGTTCCTTGTATATTGGAGTTATCGAAACACTCTATATGCACCGGCAGCTCATTGAGCCGAAAATCTTTTTGCAGGCGCGACAATATACGGGTAGCACGTTGTTCGGGATTGAGCTTCTCCGACTGCTTCAAACGGTCAACCTTATACTGGCGTACATTTTGCAGCGAAATATCGAGCAATTTACGTTTATCGCCACGTTCGGGAAGAATGAAACGCAGGTCTTCAAACTCCGTTTCGGGCATGAACGGCACAATCGCCTCACGAGTATCGCTGCCGAAACGCGAACGCAACTCAGCAATACCGAGTGCCAAAATCTCGGCAGCCGTTTCATCGAGCTTCTTCTTATATTCTATGGTAACACATTGCACAATAGAACCGGCTTTGACGTGCATATAATTGACAAAAGCAAGCGAATCATCCTCGTCGTACGAAAAGACATCGACGTTGTGTATCGTTGTACTCACGACAACCGATTTCGCCTTATAACGTTCTACCAATTCATAGCGTTGTTTCACCTCTTGTGCCTCCTCGAAACGCAACTGCGACGACAACTCTTGCATCTCTTGCATCAACACATTGCTCAACTGCTGGGTATTGCCATTGAGTATCTGTTTCACGGCATCGATATATCCGGCATACGTGTCGCGCGAAACAAGACCTTCGCAACACCCTTTGCAACGTTTTATATGATATTGCAGACACAGTTTATACTTACGTTTTTCGATTGCTTCGGCAGTAAGAGCATATCGGCACGTACGCAGAGGGAACAACTCGTGCAAGAGTTCGAGTACCGTTTTGGCAATGTGAACATGGGCATACGGACCGTAGTACTTGGAACCGCTCTTGCGCTCTACCCTGCGTGTAAGGAAAACACGGGGAAAGTCTTCGTTTGTGACGCAAATCCAAGGATAGGTTTTGTCGTCTTTGAGGAGAATATTATAGCGGGGCTTATATTTCTTTATCAACGAATTTTCGAGATGCAAAGCATCCTCTTCGGTGTCGACAAGAATATACTTCAAATCGGCAATATGACGCACCAAGATTCTTGTTTTGGGGGAGTCTTCATGCACCTTATTGAAGTACGACGATACCCTGCGTTTTAAGTTTTTCGCCTTACCCACATATATAATCTTGCCCTCTTTATCGAAATACTGGTACACGCCCGGCGTCTCGGGCAGGAGAGCGAGAATATCCTTTATATGTTGGTCGGTAGCAGGCACAACATCAATATTTAATCAAGGTCTCAATTTCTACATCTTCGGGGAACAAGGCACGGCCATTCAGGTCGAGTAATTCCGATATAAAATTCACATAGATTTTTTTAGGGTTGAATCGTTTTACCAACAAATAAGCCGCATACATAGTTCCACCCGTAGCCAGCAAATCGTCGTGCAACAACACTACATCATTTTCGTCCAAAGCATCAACATGTACCTCTATCGTATCGGTACCATACTCTTTGGTGTAGCTTTCGCTCCATGTTTCGGCAGGCAATTTACCGGGTTTACGCATAGGCACAAAACCTGCGCCTATCTTCTCGGCGATAATCGGTCCCATGATAAAGCCGCGCGACTCTATACCCACTACTTTCGTTATACCCTTCCCGGCATACATCGAAGCCATATATTCGGTAAGCTCATGCAATGCCGTCTTGTCCTTGAAGACAGTTGTGAAATCCTTGAAAAGTATTCCCTTCTTAGGGAAATCCGGGATGTCACGAATAAGACCTTTTAGATTTTCTAAGTTCATAAGTCAGTTCCTATTGTTTGTTACATTAATATTTTCAACTATTTACGTTCTCTGTCCGAGTTGTGTTTCACGTGAAACAGTCATCTACCCAAGAGAAGCAGAAGTATATTTATATCGCTGGGAGAGACGCCGGGTATGCGGGCTGCCTGAGCAATAGTCTCGGGTTGTATCCGCTGCAACTTCTGGCGTGCCTCAGTAGATATTTGATGTATGGAAAGATAGTCGAACTTATCTTTTATTCTAATATTTTCCAATCTTGCGATTTTATCGGCAATGAGTTGCTCTCGCTCTATATAACCGCTATACTTGATGCGTATCTCGGCAGCCTCTACTATCTCTTCACGCCGCGAAGCTATGGAATGGAGTCGTGCGCGTAGCGCCGGCAACAACGGAGCAAGCACGGCAAAACTCATTTGCGGACGCATAAGGAGCTCATAAAGTTTTACGCCCTGTCGCAACGGTTGAAGCGAAAGCTGTTCCAACGCCGCATTGACATGCGACGGCCTCACCGAATAAGAATGGGCAAATTCTATCAACTCGTCAATCGCCGACAATTTGACATCGAGCAAAGCCTTGCGTTCTGCCGAGGCCAAGCCCAATTCGTAAGCACGACGCGTAAGCCGCACATCGGCATCATCCTGACGCAGCAAGATTCTATACTCGGCACGCGACGTAAACATCCTATAAGGCTCATCCACTCCTTTTGTCACCAAATCGTCAATAAGCACACCTATATAAGCCTCGTTACGACCGGGCACAAAAGGCTCGCCGCCATGACAGGCGATATGGGCATTTATACCGGCAACGATGCCCTGTCCGGCCGCCTCTTCATAGCCGGTGGTACCATTGATTTGACCGGCGAAAAAGAGCCGCTTCACGAGTTTCGTTTCCAGTGTATGCAAGAGCTGCGTTGGGTCGAAATAATCATACTCTATCGCATAACCGGGGCGATAGATGCGTAAGTCGCGCAATGCAGGTATATGCTGCAAGGCGGCTATCTGTATATCGATAGGTAAGGACGACGAAAAACCATTGAGGTAATATTCCTGCGTAGTTTCTCCCTCTGGTTCGAGAAAAAGCTGGTGTTCGTTTTTATCGGGAAAAGTGACAATCTTTGTCTCGATGCTGGGGCAATAACGAGGTCCTATACTCTTGATTTGTCCGTTGTAGAGCGGCGAATCGGGCAGCCCCTTACGCAACACATCATGTACTCGCTCGTTAGTATATATAGTCCAACAACTGCGTTGTTTCAAAGGTCGCGGCGAAAAGTCGAGATACGAAAACTTATGGAAATCGTCATCGCCTTTTTGTTCGATGGATTCGTCGAAATGTATAGAACGCCCATCGATTCTTACCGGTGTACCGGTCTTCATGCGTCCCACGGTAAAACCGAGTTCTGCTAATTGTTCCGACAAGCCGTA
Organism: uncultured Barnesiella sp.; assembly: GCA_944321085.1. GTDB lineage: Bacteria > Bacteroidota > Bacteroidia > Bacteroidales > Barnesiellaceae_A > Barnesiella_A. The sequence goes on along the minus strand of CALUJY010000007.1, from coordinate 108,765 downwards.
TGAAGCTGCTTCCGATATACGGCCACCGGGCAACTTCACGGCGCCGATATGAATAAGTCCGTTCAGGAATGTACCATTGGTAAGTACCACGCTGCGGGCTTCGAATGTAATGCCCATATTGGTTATGACACCCTTCACCTCGCCTTTCTCTATGAGAAGACGCGATACGGTATCCTGCCACATATAGAGGTTAGGGGTATTTTCCAAAACAGAACGCCACATTTCGCTAAATCGCATGCGGTCGCTTTGCGAACGGGGACTCCATACGGCTGGCCCTTTGGAACGATTGAGCATCCTAAATTGTATAGCCGTCATATCGGTAATAATACCCATCTGTCCGCCAAGAGCATCTATCTCCCTCACTATCTGACCCTTAGCTATACCACCAACCGCAGGGTTACAACTCATTTGCGCTATCTTGTTCATGTCTTGCGTAACAAGCAGCGTTTTAGAACCCAATCGGGCGGCAGCAGATGCAGCCTCACAACCTGCATGACCGGCTCCTACTACGATTACATCGTAATTAAAATCCATCGTTCTACGATATTACTTCCAAATATAGCGTTTTTGTTTGAAACGAGCAAATCGGACATTATAACACGTCCTACTTATGCAACATAGCAAGGGCTTTATTCTCGCAGACCGTCATGTTTTCGCGCTCTCCGGGGCCTTTGTCATTGATGCCGCAAAGGTGCAGAATTCCGTGGATAATAATACGGTAAACCTCTGTTTCATAAGACTGTCCATATTGCAACGCATTGCTCTTGACCGTATCGAGGCTGATAAAAATATCGCCCGAAATCACATCGTTTTCAGAATAATCGAATGTTATGACATCGGTGTAATAATCGTGTTGCAAATAGGCACGATTCACCTCCAAAATCTTTTCGTCGTCACAAAAGATATAGGCGATTTCACCACATTTTTTCCCATATTCTGCCGCAACATTGCGTATCCACGACGAAATTTCGCGCCTCCTGAAAGCAGGCACTTTCACTCTTTCTGCACAATAGGTTATGGCCATAATACGATTGTATTAAATTTTAGCGACTGCAAAGTTAAGAACTTAGAGCATATAAAACTCAACCAAAAAAGAAATAAGCCATGACAATGCCCGAAATAGTACCTACTATATCGGCAAGCAAGGCATAACCTACCGCATAGCGTGTTTTGCGGATACCTACGCTGCCAAAATAGACGGCAATTATATAGAATGTAGTATCGGTAGAACCTTGTATAGAGGCTGCTACCCTCGCAACAAACGAATCCACTCCATAGGTTGCCATACAATCCACCATCAGTCCGCGCGACCCGCTTCCACTCAGGGGTTTCATCAACGCCGTAGGAAGAGCCTCGACAAACGAAGTATCAAGCCCGCAAGCAGCTACAACATAACGCATGCCATCGACCACAAAATCCATCGCTCCGGAGGCACGGAACACCGCTATACCGACCAAAATAGCCACTAAATAGGGTATGATGGTAACAGCCGTCTTAAAACCATCCTTGGCGCCTTCTATAAAACTCTCATAGACATTTATACGCTTATAAAGCCCGGCCCCTATAAAAGCGACAATAATAGTAAAGAGCAGAGCATTGGAAAAGACCGACGATATACGGGCTACCTCTTCTTGCGAAAGTCGTGACAAGAAATACATCAATCCTCCTATCACCACAACAAAGCCGACACCCCAACCAATCAACACTTTATCGAAGATATTGATACGTTGTTTGATACACACCGCTATCAGCGCCACAAAGGTAGCCACAAAGGTAGCTACGAGAATAGGCATAAAAATATCCGATGGATTGGCGGCTCCCATTTGAGCACGATATGTCATGACGCCAATGGGTATCAGTGTCAGCCCCGAAGCATTGAGTATAAGAAACATCAGCATAGCATCGGTTGCAGTATCTTTCTTGGGGTTGAGTTCTTGCATCTCCTGCATGGCTTTCAGCCCCAAAGGTGTGGCTGCATTATCGAGACCGAGCATATTGGCCGAGATATTCATAAACATGGAACCCAACGCGGGATGCCCTTTGGGAATACCGGGAAAGAGGCGCGAAAACAACGGACTCATCAACCGCGCAAAAGCAGCCACCAATCCGGCACGCTCGCCCACCTTCATCAGCCCCAACCACAAAGCCAACACGCCGGTGAGTCCCAACGATATATCGAAAGCATTTTTTGCTGCTGCAAAAGAGGCATTCATTATCTCGGTCCAAATACCATAATTGCCGGCAAATATCGACTGACATATGGCAACCACAAACGCCACAAGGAAAAATCCTATCCAAATATAATTGAGTACCATAGGCGACTGAATGCTTAAATTATACAAGTATCAAAAATACAAATTTTGCTACTATTGAGCAAAACTTGCCATAAAAAGCACAACTATCGTATAAAAACAGGGAGAAAAGAAATAACAGTTCTATTTCACCCTTACGAGAAGGAAACGCAAAGGAAGCACAACACACTATATATCAATAAAATAACATCTTTTTAAGTGCGCGAGAATAAAATATTTTAAAGTATCTCGTAGTGACGGTCAGAAAAAACAAAAGATTTTGACACTACGTCGATACAAAATTTTACCTTTACACCACAACTATATAAAAACTCATGACAAAGACAACAACCAGCCGCGACTTCGAGCAAGAGCTCATCGCCAAAGCACATCCCGAAAAGATAGCCATTCTCTCGTCGTTTTTCAAGACTGCTCCGGGAGAGTATGGCGAAGGCGACCGTTTCATAGGATTGACCGTTCCCGAGAACCGTGCCATCGCGCGACACTATACACACCTTTCGTGCGACGAACTAATTCCGATGCTCCACAACCCCATCCATGAAATAAGACTTGCCGCCCTGCTTTGCTTGGTAGAAAAATACAAGAATCGACACACCGACGATGCACAGCGGCAAACCATCTTCGACACATACACCCGTAATACAGCCTACATCAATAATTGGGACTTAGTAGACCTCACGGCACCACAAATCGTCGGAGAGCATCTCTTGCACGCCGACCGCACCCTACTCTACCACTTTGCCCGTAACGGCTCGCTGTGGGAACAACGCATCGCTATCGTCGCCACCTATACCTATATACGTCACAACGACTTCGACGATACCCTTGCCATAGCCGATATCCTGCGCAACCACCCGCACGACCTCATTCAAAAAGCCGTAGGATGGATGCTGCGCGAAGTAGGCAAAAGAGACAAACAGACCCTTATCGAATATTTAGACCGCTGCTACACCACCCTACCCCGTACACTGTTGCGCTATGCCATAGAAAAGTTTACGCCCGACGAACGCGCACACTATATGCAACGGAATACTTTCTAAAAAAGATTTTCGTATCTTTGTTATCTAAACATCTACACCACTAAAAATGAAAATCAGCGGCTTTACAATCATTCGCAATGCCATCAACTACGACTTTCCCGTTGTAGAGAGCATACAATCGGTATTGCCCGTCGTCGATGAATTTGTCATAGCCTTGGGCAACAGCGACGACCAAACCGACGAACTTATTTCAACCATAAAATCAGATAAGATAAAAATCATACACACCCAATGGGATTCGTGCCGCTACAACATAAAAGGTATGATATATGCCAACCAAACCGATATTGCCATGCAGGCTTGTACCGGCGACTGGTGCATCTATCTGCAAGCCGACGAAGTGTTGCACGAAGACGCCTTACCCATCATACGCGAAGCATGCAACAAATACATCGACGACAAAAACGTCGACGGATTTCTGCTACGCTATATACATCTCTACGGCGATTACGAACACTACATCGATGCACGTCACTTCGGTTACCCCAAAGAGATTCGCATCGTACGCCGTCATCCCGACATACACTCATGGCGCGATGCACAATCATTCCGTATCATCCCCAACTTCGATTACAAAGATTATTGGCAAACGGAAGGAACTCAGAAACTACGCTGCATATTACTCAAAAATGCCTATATATTCCATTACGGATGGTGCCGCGACCCTCGTAAAATGAGCAGCAAACAAGCTGAGCAGATTTTACTGAGCGATGGTGTATCAGCTCAGAAAGTAGCTCTATACAACTACGGTAACATCGCGGCCTTCCCCGTGTTCCACGGGAAACATCCCGCCGTCATGCAAGAGCGCATAGCTACCTGCCCATATCGACAATACTTACGATACGAAGGCGATGCACCCGACATACGCAAGATTTTCGGCACAAAATACCGTCTGCTGAAAGCTATCGAAAAACTCCTCCCCTACGGAAGTCGTATTGGCGGTTTCAAGAATTACCGCCAAATAGGAACATTCTGAGGAATGCTGCTATACCACGGTCTTTCAGGGCGCGGCGTAAATCGTCGCGCCTTTCGCATTTTTTATAATTGCGCAATACCTCGGCATACTCATATCCACCGGCCTTGGCATATTCGTGGAGTATAAAATCTTTATTTTCCCACGGCGTATCTATGCGACAAAATCCCTTTACACCTTCGAGACACGTCAAAGGACGACCATAAAACCATGTACGATTAAGGTCAACCAAATAATAACGTGCGCCTCCCTCGGGTTTGCGTACGATAAGCGTATTGCCTACCGACAAATCGAGAAAATAGATGCCTTTCCGATGAAACGAATACACAAACCGGGCATAACCACGCAACAGTTCCTCGAAATCGGCAGGATGTTCATCGAGCAAGGCGTGTAAATCACAATCGTATGACAACTGCTCCGATATATAGTAGCTGTGCGATATTCCCCACGCATTCTGCTCTATAATATATGCAACCGGCGTGGGAGTATCCACTCCATATTGCAACAGACGCATAGCATTGATATACGAACGTTCTGCCTTCGACTTACGAAAATAACGATATACAAACCTATTTAAAAAGTATGGTATCTTGAAAGACTTCACATTCCACACCATGCCATCTTCTACGATAATCTTCTTGATACAATTACGCCATTGATATAACACCTCTCCTTCCCGCTCGAAACGCGAAGGGATGCCATCAATCAACTCTTTGCAAGTTTTGTATATCGGATTTATTTCATATCGGCGCATCATAACAACAAAGGTATAAACTTTTTGGTATTTCAGCTCCATATCGACTTCAACAACACAACAATACAATATTACAATTCTATATATACAAGATACATAAATTTCTATCTTTGCAGTCACAATAAGAAACGACATATACATCCATTATGCCTACGCTTTCTATCATCACCATTAACTACAATAACAAAGAAGGCTTTGAAAAGACTATCCAAAGCGTCATTTGCCAAACATATAATGACTTTGAATATATTATTGTCGATGGCGGCAGCACCGATGGAAGCCGCGATGTGATAGAACAATACAAACAACATTTCGCTTCTATCGTATGCGAACCCGACAAAGGCATATACAACGCCATGAACAAAGGCATAAGTTTGGCTCATGGTGAATATTTACAATTTCTCAACTCAGGCGATTGCCTCATCGCTCCCGAGACACTGCAACAAATATTTAGCACAAAACCTACGGCCGACATAATAAGCAGCCACTCGATATGGATACAAACGAAACAAATAGCGTATGCGCCCCAAAATATAACACTTGACTATCTGTATGAACAGAGTATGAACCACCAATCGACATTCATACATCGCACGCTGTTCGATACTATACAATATGACGAATCACTGCACATAGCAGCCGACTACAAATTCTTCTTACAAACTTTTATCACAAAAAATGCCTCTTACCAATTGTATGATTTCCCCACCGTATATTACGACGAGACTGGAATAAGCAGCACACGGCGACAAGAATCTATGCAGGAAAGATCCCAAATACTTACCGAGTTACTACCTCCTTTTATTATAAAGGATTGTGAGACGAGATTTCTTGCCAAACAACAAGAAGCACTCGAAATAACCCAATCCAAATACAAAAAACGATTAAGAAAAGTAGAAAAACGGGTAACACTACCCTTTATGAAATCTTTTGCAAGTTCTTGTTTTAATATAATTTTAGGTGTAAACTTTTTATTTTCAACGTTCTACAACAAATTTGGGAGATAGTCAACCCATAGCATGCATATATGCCAACCGCGTGCATTCGAGCATGTTTTGAGTTGAAAATTGTTTCAACCGCTCTTTGCCTTTAATACAAAGCATCTTTCGCTGCTCACTGTTATCCAAAAGAGCACAAAGAGACTCATACAAGCTGTCGGGCGACGCATCTTCGAAATATGCAGCCGCATCTGCCGCTATCTCCGGGAAGCAACTTGCATGATTCAGCAACATAGGGCAACCGGCCTGAAAAGCCTCTAAAATAGGAATACCAAAACCTTCATAATACGAAGGATAAATAAAGCATGCCGCATGACGATAAAGCCATAAAAGGGAACCATCTGTAACGGTTTTATTTACAGTCACATCGGCTATTCCCAATTTATGCAGAAGCTCCATTTCGCTTGCAAAGAAATCGCGCCCGGTGCATACCAAATGCAAACCATATTTTTTCAATACCGGAGCAACCCCTATCGCAAAATTCTTAAAATTCTTATACATTGCCAATCTGTCACCAACGTATAACAAATACTCACCCATGAAAGGCAAATCAACGGGGACTTCTTGCAAATCATCTTCCCACATTTGTCCGTGGTGCACCACTTCGATACGGCTCTCTTCTATCCCCCATATATCCATAATATCGCGCTTGGTATTCTCCGATATGGCTATAAGCCTATCCGCAGCTTTACACACCTTCAATTTATTGCTTTTTACCTCTGCGGCATCGGGAAATTGTGACGAATACAGTTCATGAATCATGTCATGGACAGTAATAATCAATGCACTTTTTTTCCGCTTCCTTTTCAATACATAGGGATTATAATAAGTAGGATGCAATATGTCATAGAACGAATACCGTACCATCACCTTCGATAATCGTCGATTTTTACGATGCAAGAAAGTGAGGTATTTGCGTACACCTTCATTGCGTATATACAAATTTTTGCTATTAAAAAGAGCCAAATCAGTATCCACCCCATACTCGGGTAATTTATTATACAATATAGAGAAGTATCGTGAGATACCTCCCACCTTTTGCATATCAAATGCCTGATAATCATATAATACCCTCATCACTCTATTGTTTTATCATACCATTGCACTTTGTTTCTATATTTGTAGAGACGATACCGATACCTCAAATAAACCCAAAAGCTGAAATTTCGACGTATAATCTGAGGTTTTTCCTTCTGAAACAAAGCATCGCCTTGTGTAGAAAATCCACCTTCGGTATATCGGGCTAAAACCAAGTCGCAATATTTGAATCGTATATCCTTGTCGTGCCAACACTGTATGGTAAGATAATGGTCGGCCGAAATTTTATATCGCAAATCATAACTATATCTCTCAAAAACCAAACGAGGATATAATATAGCTTGATGCGGAATAGGATATTTCGATAATTTATAGGCCGTAAAGGCTCCATCCTGCGCCCTTCCTCGGTGAAATACATTACCGTAATAAATAGTGTGCTTCTCATTGAGTAAACAACACATTTCTGAGAAAGCAGGATAGAGATAGTCATCGCAACCAAGGAAATAAATCCAGTCGCCAGTTGCCATCTTCACACCTTTATTCATGGCATCGTATATGCCATTATCGGGTTCGCTTATATAACGAGTTACCACATCGCTACGACGTTGCAATATATCTATCGTGCCATCTGTGCTGCCACCATCTATCACAATATACTCTATATTGCTATAAGTTTGTGTCGCAATGCTGTCTATGGCGCGCTCAATATATTTTGCACCATTATACACCGCCGTTATAATCGTTACCTTAGCGCCAAACTTTTCCATCTTTTTCAACCTCTTGCACAGCCTCTTTATAGCCATTATTGCAATAACGTATCTTTTGCTTTATAACTTCTTCATACGAAGCCAAGTTGCCGGCCTCTTTATCTCGCGAATAAAACTTATGATACAGATGATACCCTATGGCCAACGATTTAACAATACGCAACTGGGTACCATTATTATATAATCTTGCTGCCAATTCAATATCCTCATGCCCCCATCCGCTCAGGTCGTTGTTGTAACCGTTGACCGCTACAAAATCTTCTCTCCAAAACGAAGTATTACACCCTTTCACATGACGCACGTCATTAGAACGACGGCATAAGAAAAAGGCCAATATACGCGAACGTACGGCATTGAAACGATTATGCAAATGTCGTGAAAAGACCGTAAAATCAATCTGCCCATCAGCCAAAACCTGCCGGGTAAACACTTCTGGCAATCCGGCTCTACTCCCTCGCAAAAAAGTATGCGGACGCATTTGATTCAAATGGTCGGCTATAAAATGATGGTCTATGATAATATCTCCATCGATTTGTATGATGTAATCGCCTGTCGATTGCGAGATAGCATAATTCAATATGCGGGTTTTACGAAAACCTTTGTCCTCTTGCCAGCAATGTATCACCGGCACCTGACACCTTTGACGGAAATGGTCTATTACCTCACGGGTATCATTGCTGCTGCCATCATCGGCAATGACTATTTCATCGGGCATGCGAGTCTGCATCGTCACAGCTTTCAGACACAAAGAAAGAGCCTCTTTCCAATTATAAGTCGATATCAATAGCGTAACTTTTATACTCTCTGTGCGATTCATAGTATGATTTACCATTTTATAATCTTTATACTCTTTTGCTCTCCTTGTATAGTTTCGTCGGGCGCAATAATTATTTTATCGGGATTTGTATTCAACCAAGCAGCCCAACGACTAAACGAACTATTAGCAATGATATTGTGACGACAATTACTCATCAAATACATATCTTGCCAGCTATCTTTTCCTCTGTTACTATCGACAAGAATAAAATCGCAAAAACCAAGATTTTCTTTTACCCAATGAGAATCATCGGTAAATACATAGAATTTTATATCATCGCCTATGACTTCTTTCATATAAGCAATGGCTTTCTTATAATAATCTACCGTACATACACCATCGAAAGTAGGATGACCCACATAATCGCCCCGACGAACATGAATACTCACCGATTTTTCATTCGAAAACCGATGAGCCAAATTCCTGTTTTGTGTAGAAACAGAAGAACGGTCAAAAGAGAAAACCTCACGAACCTCTCTCTCTATCGGTTGTAATATTCTGAAATCCTGCCAAAAACCATAATAATACAACACGGAAACACCCGATATGCGAGGCCATAAATTATCGATAGTACAATCGGCATCTGTAATTTTCTTTCCTTTCAATAATGGCAACGAATATTTTACTATCTGCTTTGAAAAAAGAATTCGTACCCACCAAGGAGAACTCTTTTCTATATCAATATCGAAAACATCAAAAAACATGATATTGTTATGTTTGTTGCGTTTACGAGCTTTCAAATATATCTTGTCTGTCGCATTATTATCATGCAACAAACGCAAAAATAATGCATATTGATACATTTGATTACCCAGACCGGCAAATGTTCCCACAACACGTATCATATAGATGTTTTATTTTGGAAATATTCAGGAAATGTTACAGACCTATATTTCTGTCCATATTGCAATACTAAATTGTCGTATTTGTCTATTTGAGTATAAGGTAAAGATTTGGAACGCCACGGCAAATTATAACAATCCGTGTGGCATACAAAATCGCCATATAACTCAAATTCAGAAAAGCCCGAATGAACTTTCGGATCGATGGAGTGTATAATTGCTTTGTCCCAAGATTCTATTTTCTTCTGCTCTATCTTATGTTGTAAATCATGTAATAAATTCTTGTCAAACAACATTTTATGAGACACATAAGAAAACAAATGCACAGGATAATACCCCATGAGTTGCTCTATGTTTTTATAATACGGTTCGTTATACTCACGACTTCGATAATAAACAACCCGTCCTTCGGTCGTTAAAAACGGGTGAGGTTGCAACAGAACATGGTCGGCATCAATAGTCAAAAAATATCTTTGATTCCCTATCCGAGCGCTCAATTTCAATAATTGTTGGAATATCCATCCGGATAAATCAGAACCGTCGTTTAATTTTATTTCGGATTTACGCGGTGCATAGCCCAATACACTGCTTTCTTCCACAAAAACCAACGATTCCTTACGACAAAACGACTTTATATCTTCATTATCGGGCGCCACCACATATATAGCATCTATTTTGTGAGGAATTTGGCGACGTACACCTTGAAGACACAATGGCAATATGTGCAAATCTTTGGGAACAACCGGGATAATTACATCTATGCAAACAGACTCATTAGGAATAACTACCTTATTATCAATGCTATTCCATATATTATATACTGTTTTACGAAATTCCTTTTTTAATTTCAACAAAGACATATCTATCTCTTTTTCCTTTTTTTCATCTCTAAGACACTACCATAAGTTTCGAGCAATGCCGATGCCATGAGCGAACTATCGAAGCGCAACACATATTCGCGACCATAATTTATCATAGTGGTACGCAATGTGGCATCGGTCAGTATTCGTTGCAATGCAGCAGCCATACCTTCCACATCATCGGGTGCAACATAGAGAGAGGCGGGTCCGCCGGCTTCTTCCAAACAAGAACCGGTAGCAGCCACCACAGGAACCCCTGAGGTCAAAGCTTCTATAATAGGAATACCAAAGCCTTCATACCTTGACGGAAAAACAAAAGCCTTCGACATTCGGTATATGACGGGCAAATCAGGTAAGGCCATGTCATGAATGAAATGTACCCTGTTTCCAAGGCGATTTTCCTTTATAAACTTATTTACTTCGTTTACATAAGAAGTTTTTCGTCCTACTATCACCAAGTGATATTTAGGGTCTATCATAGGCAATGCCTTGACAGCGAGCAGCACATTCTTACGAGTCTCTATCGTACCTACATTGAGTATAAAATCATCGGGTAACTCGTATGCCATGCGGACGCGAAGCATTTCGCTTTCTGCCACACTGCGAGAAAAAACGGGGTCGCAACCCTGATAAATTACATCTATCTTATCGGGATCTACATGATAGTATTCCACAATATCGCGTTTGGTGCATTGGCTCACCGCCACTACCCTATCGGCATTGCGACAAGCATACGCAAACTTGGCATTGTAGATACTGCGGTCTATCAATTTATAAAAAGAGGGATAGCGTAAAAAAATAAGGTCGTGTATGGTTACTACAGACGCTACTTGCGTATTTTTCAAACCAAAGGGAATCTCATTACTCAACCCATGAAAAAGATTGACTTTGTCTCTTACCAACTGGTCTTTTATCAACCACGAACGCCATAAAGATTTATAAGAAGCACCCACAACCGTATCGGGCAACATAGAAAGCACATTATTGCGCAACAACAGTTTATTATATGCATCCTCATTACACGTATCGGGTATATATAAGTTGAAGTAATATTGCGGACACGACTGTGCCATCGTATCTATTACATAACGACTGTAATTACCCAATCCAGTAAAATTGGTTGCCGCCCTTTTTGCATCATAACCAATAACCATTTCTATATTTTTTCTGTTACTATTGTGTATGCGTCACAAATTTAATAGTTTTCTATTCAGTATGCAAGTAAAGAATATTTCTACCTTAAAAAAGTATTCAGGCACGACAAAGGGGACAAAATAGTTGTCCCTCGTACTATATATTCTTCATCTTTTATGTGTAACTTTGCCGTGAGCTGCTTTATACAGCACCTTACCTCCGTAAGGTTACGGATATAACAAACTTGAAAAAGTATTATATGGTTAAGAAATTCGATTTTTTAATTATCGGGTCAGGTATAGCCGGCATGAGTTACGCACTGAAAGTAGCTCACAAAGGCTCTGTGGCTCTCGTCTGTAAAACAGAATTGGAAGAAGCCAACACCTTTTTTGCTCAGGGCGGCGTTGCTTCGGTTACCAACACATTGGTCGATAATTTCGACAAACATATAGAAGATACTATGATTGCCGGCGACTGGCTCAGTGACAGAGAGGCAGTAGAAAAAGTAGTACGTGAAGCCCCCTCACAAATAAAAGAACTTATCAACTGGGGTGTACACTTCGATAAAAACGAAAAAGGCGATTTCGACCTTCACAAAGAAGGCGGCCACTCAGAATTCCGCATACTCCACCACAAAGATAATACAGGAGCCGAAATACAAGACAGCCTCATCAAAGCCGTTCAAAAGCACCCCAACATTACAATCTTCGAAAAACACTTTGCCATAGAAATAATCACCCAACACCACCTCGGAGTTACCGTCACCCGGCAAACCCCCGATATAGAGTGTTACGGTGCATATATACTCGACTTAGAGAGCGGCGAAGTAGATACATTTCTCTCCAAAGTGACCCTCATGGCCACCGGCGGTGTGGGTGCTGTATACCAAACCACTACCAACCCGCTCGTTGCGACAGGCGACGGCATAGCGATGGTATATCGTGCCAAAGGTACGGTAAAAGATATGGAATTTATACAATTCCATCCCACAGCCCTGTATCATCCCGGCGACCGTCCCAGCTTTCTCATTACAGAAGCCATGCGCGGCTACGGAGCCGTATTGCGCACCTGCGACGGAAAAGAATTCATGCAGAAATACGACAAACGCTTGTCGCTCGCACCACGTGACATAGTAGCACGCGCCATAGACAATGAAATGAAGAACAGAGGAGAAGACCATGTATATCTCGATGTCACCCATAAAAATGCCGATGAAACCCGCAGACATTTTCCCAACATCTACGAAAAATGCAAAAGCCTCGGCATAGACATCACACGCGATTACATACCCGTTGCTCCTGCCGCACACTACCTTTGCGGAGGTATAAAAGTAGACATTAATGCCTGCTCTTCCATAAAACGCCTTTATGCCGTAGGAGAATGCTCCTGCACAGGCTTGCATGGTGGCAACAGATTGGCATCCAATTCACTGATAGAGGCTGTCGTATATGCCGACGCTGCTGCCAAGCACTCGCTTGCACATATAGAAAACTACGATTTTCGCACCGACGTACCCGAATGGGACGACGAAGGCACGAGCCTTCCCGAAGAGATGGTACTCATTACCCAAAGCGCCAAAGAGGTAGGTCAAATCATGAGTACCTATGTAGGTATCGTAAGAAGCGATTTAAGGTTGAAGAGAGCATGGACCCGACTCGACATATTATATGAAGAGACAGAAAGCCTGTTCAAAAGAAGCAAAGTATCGAAAGAGATTTGCGAATTGCGCAATATAATCAACACCGGTTACCTCATCATGCGCCAAGCTATGGAACGCAAAGAAAGTCGCGGATTACACTATAACATAGACCATCCGCACAAACAATAATCACACTTATATACTTTAATGTACCAACAATAAATCATAGTCTATACATATACAAAGATATAAACTTTGGTACAATGGCAACAGATAATTTTCTGACAACAAAATCGGTTCTCGGTTTGGCGGAGCGGGTCGCAATGTGTCCCCCGAGATAATTGACCTCCCAAACTCTTCTTGGACATCTAATGGCATTAATCCACAACACTATATAATGAAGACATCCATAACGGATTCTTCTATTACTTCATTGGTAAGAAACTTACAAATCGGTCAAATGGCTGTTCTGAAATTTAAAGAAACATTTACAAATTTGACAAGCGGCACAACCATTTGCATACCAATATTTAGGAGTATTAATCAAACCATATCTTCAATAAATCTATATGGGTTTGGTCATGTAAAGGATGGAAGGAATTTATGGGTATCTGGTTCAATGCCAACTATTCCTCTTAATGGCGTATATACATTAACCATTGAAATCCATTGTTTCGGGACACCAATAGATTAAAGGAATATAAAAACCCTCCATGCAGAGTAATGTTGCACGGAGGGGTTAATGGCATTAAAGACTTCTCATTATTTCTTTCGCATATTCCTCTGCAATATTCTCCGCAGTTGCACCCATACTCTCCAATTTTGGAAATCTCCTTACAATCGCACCACGAGCAGTACCGCTCAAATGCGGCAATGCCAAGATATTTGACAATCCCATTCTCTTGCATAATATTTCGGCTCGTTTGCCAAGACATACAATTACGGCAGGCTTGACAAGTTCTATCTCCCGTCTCATTATTTCTGCATACACATCTATGTGTGCATCAGAAAACATATCGGTCGTCTTGTGGTCATGGATAAAGAACTTGTTGGCATCGGTCAGATAAATGCCATAACCGTTACTTACAATCTGCTCGACCAGTAATGACATCATTTTACCTCCATTGCCCCTTTGTCTATGCCCTAAATCCTGCTGACCAAACGAACTTGAAATAACCGCATCAAAGCATTCTCCATACCATTTGTTGCTCCTTAACGGCTCTTGTGCGACAATCATTATATGCGTATTGTCTTGAATATTGAACCATGTGGGCAAGTCCACACCGATAGCCCCCTTGTGCAAAGCCTTGATGTCAGAACCCAGTTGGGTATCCCCAAGCGGAATGGTTACGGAGGTGGTATCACTATATCCGTTAAATGGCTTCAAGTCTTCTGTAAATACCTTTTGCCATTCAGTATAGGGATAATCGTATCCATTGCGCATTTGTTTATAGCGGTTTTCTATCCTATGTAAATATTCCACACCAAGCAGCCATTCGGCAACAAGGTGTGGAACATCATAGGACAGACCGCATTCATTACAGAATTGGTCTTGCATAGTCATTTGAGTTTTTCAACTTTGAAATTTCCAGAAGAACAATTGCTATCTGGTATTTCAATACCAAGTTGAGCTTTAATGGCTTGACTAATCTCTTTTGCAGATGGATGAGATAAAGAACCACTAATTACTTGAATAATTGTTCCTTTTGGAATTTTTCTGTTCTGTCCAACATTGCTACCAACATCACGTGTTGCAGTAAGTTTATACACATAAGCCATAATACTTTTGTTATTAGTTTTGCCTACTCTTTGATAAGGTTTTCGGCTTCCCCTTGTACTTGATTGGGGAACAAAAGAAAGTGCAGAGAGCCATTGCTATTTCTTCAGACAGGCTCTGGTAAAGCCTTTGGACTAAATAAGCAACAGCCTCTGCACCATATAGCATAGTGAGAGGTGGCACTTATTCCCGTCCAAGAAAAATTTACCAGATTCGTCTGAAAGGAATAAGGTTCAAACACTTCCGTGTTCTATCCAATATTTCGGTACAAATATATACCTTCTTTCTCACCTATGCAAATCGTGCAAGGCTGTTGCGAGAACAAAATTACCTTTGGCAAAATTACTATTTAGAACGCAAACATCTCTTGATGTATGGTCTCTTTGTAGGTCAATGTGGTTATTGCTTCGGATAAAAATAGCGCAAGTCTCTCACCATCTTTAAGGTTTCTTGTATTGTATCGGTATGCACATTCAGCACAATACCAGTACAGATGCTTTGCCGATACTTTGCGATATATTCCGAATATCATTCGTTTCAAGTGTGACCAGAAATTTTCGATGCCATTGGTCGAGAACCCCGACTTGTTCACATACTGGCCATGAGAGTGATTGACTCTTTCATGTGTATAGCCGTGCTTGTTCAAGCCATTGTATGCACCCCATTCATCAGTAACGACCGTTGAACCTTTTTCCACAACAGCCTTAATAATAGGCAATAAGGTTTTCTTTGTGGCATCCTTTGTTATGAATGTGTTTACCATTGAACCGGAACGAAATCCGACTACCGGCACTTTGGTTTTAAGGCTTCGTCCTTGTGAGTGCTGCCCTTTCTTGCTTTTCACACTCACATAGGTTTCGTCAATCTGTACTATATCCTTGAACTTCATTATCTTGTTCATGTTCTGTCTTATTCTGTTGAGCATGAACCAAGCGGTTTTCTGTGTGACACCTGTAAGTCTGTGAACAAACACACTGCTTATACCAGTCTTGTTGGTGAGGAATATAAAGATTACTTCAAACCATTTTCTCAAAGGAATATGGGTTCTGTCAAACATTGTCTTGGTTGTTACTGTGAAACGCTCTCGGCAATGCTTACAACTTGTACAGACCTTTGAATTCGCTTTTGGTCTTTAACTTGTAATGCTCTGCGGATATGCAACCGCAATGAGGGCATATTGGTGTACCTCTCCACCTTGCTTGTTCAAGATATTCTCTAAAATCGGACTCATCTTTTAGAGATTCTCTCATTTCATCGAATGATTTGTAAAACTTCATTCCGTATTCTTCGTTATTCCAATCGTAAAATAGTAACATTATTTTGTTATATAAATATAATACTTTTATTTAACATATTAACTATCAATGAGTTATAATTTGATAACATTTTCAAATTATTTTCATTGGGTACATACTAAAAATGGCTGCCTTGTTCGGGCAGCCATTGGCGTATCTGTTGCGATGTTGCTAATTATACAAGAAAATGGCGAAATGTTATCAATTTCAAGAAAAATCTTTCAGAGAATTTGAGTTCATAGGATTATCCAGGATTACGGGAAATATTGTGAATAAGGAAATATATTAGGGTGAACCTTTCCCGCCACGAGGGGAAACAAGAAGTATCAAGGATTTAATCCTTGGACTTGGGTTTATATTAGGAGTGAAACAGATACAAAAATAGCTACCTGAAGAACAGATAGCTATAACAGAGTTACCCTTTGGAAATTGCGGATAAATTTGTACCTTTGCAATGTACTGAATAGGCACACCAATCCGATTTCAGCATATTACAAAGAATGGATAACAGAATCCCGCTTTATCCACCATTGGATAAATTCTGTTTGTCGAGTTGGGTTAAACGCCTACCGCAACAGAATAGTTATGAGGTAAGAGTTTCTGACCTTGTTTCATATTTTAAAGGATATTCCAATTGTACTCGGTATTCCATTACTGAACTATTTAAGGAACTTGTCTTTGATGGTTCAATAAATGGGGATATTGATTTTGATAGAATATGTATCTATACTTGATTGGAATGAATACTTAGAGGATTCTGTTTTTAAGGAATCCTCTTTTTGTTTGGTACATTAAAGTATATAAGTGTGACAATAATTTGTAAGTTTATATAACAGAAATCCGGGCCTCCCAGCCCGGATTTTTTTATTTCGCGCCATCATATAACTCCTAAAAAACAATCCATTTTTCAGAAATATCTACGGCTTCTCCGTTGCTTCATACACATACAGGAAGTATGAAGCATTCACTATATAGCACTACTTGCAAACATCTTTTCAGCATCATATAAACATTTTGTAAACAACTCGGCCACGCACTTTTCAACAAAATACAATATACTTATAATCAAATAAATAACATCTTATAAACAGAGTTATTATCATTTTATTTACAACTTGTAAACAGCACTTATTTACAAGTGTGAATATTTATTATAACATCTGTTTGTTGATAACTCATTGACAAGCATTACATTTGCAACGATGATAAAGAAAAGAGACATCATAATATTGCTATTATCTCTCTTGTATCCTCTTTTTACGGCAAAAGCCAACATTACGGAGGAAGCTCCGCTGTTGCGCGTAAGTTGTTATGAAAGTTACTATTATGCCGTTATAGAAGGCGATACGGTGAAAGTTATAAACATAAAACCAGTAACCATATTTCCTCCCAAGAAATTCAAAAACAAGAAAGAGGAAAAGTTCTATTGGAAAACCGTTCGCGATGTAAAACGCACCCTACCCTATGCCAAGCTCATATACAACATACTGATAGAAACCTACCAATATATGGAGACTTTGCCCGACGACAAATCGAGACAAAAGCATCTGGAAAAAATGGAAAAGGAGATATTCGAACAATATAAACCTGTACTTAAAAAACTCACTTTTTCACAAGGAAAAATGCTTATCAAATTGGTAAACCGCGAGTGCAACCAATCTTCTTACGAAATAATAAGAGCTTTCCTGGGTAGTTTCAGAGCCGGTTTCTGGCAAGCATTCGGTAAAATTTTCGGTGTTACTCTTAAAAGCGAATGGGACCCGGAAGGCGAAGACAAAGATATAGAGCGGATATGCGTGTTGATAGAACAAGGTATGTTATAAACATAGTTGTCAACAACCTCCATAGAGCTGTTTAAACATATCCCATATAACCAACCCTGCCGTTACCGATACATTGAGCGAATGTTTGGTACCAAACTGCGGTATCTCTATACAACCGTCGCACTTATCAACAACCTGCTGCTGTACACCTTTCACCTCATTACCCAAAACAACGGCATATTTATTATGTCCATTCAACGACAAATCATTCAGCAACATACTCCCTTTTACCTGTTCTACGGCATACACATAATACCCCGCTTGCTGCAATGCGACGATGGCATCTACCGTATTTTCATAATAACACCATTCCACACTATTTTCAGCCCCGAGAGCCGTTTTATGAATATCGGGATGCGGCGGAACAGCTGTAATGCCACAAAGCACTATTTTTTCTATCAAAAAAGCATCGGAGGTCCTGAACACAGAACCAACATTATTGAAACTTCTTATATTGTCGAGAACCACCACCAAATTTATTTTTTCAATTCTCTTATATTCAGCAACATTGATTCTCGATAAATCCAATATATTTTTCTTTTCCACTATACTTCACCAATAGAACTATACCTTATAAACACCAAATATGAATAACAACTTCTGTATATATCTCACCAAAACAAAAATTAAAATCATATTTGTAATGCAAATATAAGCAATCACACTAAAAGAACATAAAGATGTATTTGACAGAATAGGGAAAAGTTGTTCACAACCCTGTTTATATGCTATGAACAAACCAATAACTTTTCCACACAACACCTACACACTCTATACCATGTGAAAAAATAACAACATAATGCACAACTTATAAACACCAAAAACTCGGTTTTTCCATAACATCTATGAGATAAAGTTATTAACTTTGTTCGGCATAAACATCGGTTAATTCATCTATTTAACCTACTGATTATGACAAAGTGATAATGTTGATAAGTTATTAAGAAAACAGAACAAAATATTAATAACTTAATAAACAAATATCTGAATAATAAATTATTGTAGCTATCAACAACTTATCATCAAAAATAAAAAAGAATAAGAAAGAAAAGAAAAAATAAAACATATATGATTGACGTGAATATCTCACAAGGCTTTGTTTCGGCTCCTATTCCCGATGGTATTGATTTGGCTGTCGAAATAAAAAGATTGAAAAAAGAAAAAAATGCCGCTATATTAGCTCATTACTATCAGAACGGAGCTATACAAGATATAGCCGATTTTGTAGGCGACAGTCTTGCCTTGGCTCAGTGGGCTGCACAAACCGATGCTGATATTTTAGTTATGTGCGGTGTACATTTCATGGGAGAAACCGCCAAAATATTATGTCCCGACAAAAAAGTACTTGTACCTGATATAAATGCCGGTTGTTCTTTGGCTGATAGCTGCAATGCCGAAGATTTTGCTCGTTTCATTGAACAGCATCCCGGATATAAAGTAGTTTCGTATGTAAATACTTCGGCTGCTGTAAAAGCTCTGACAGATGTTGTGGTGACATCTACCAATGCCCGGCAGATAATAGAGAGTTTCAGTCCTGACGAAAAGATTATATTCGGGCCTGACCGCAACTTAGGAAACTATATAAATAGTGTTACGGGGCGCAATATGTTATTATGGGATGGCGCATGTCATGTACATGAGCAATTCTCGGTTGAAAAAATAGTAGAATTAAAGAAAAAATATCCCGAAGCCGAGGTTTTGGCACATCCCGAGTGTAAGAAGCCAGTACTTGTTTTGGCTGATAAGGTAGGTTCTACTGCTGCTTTGCTGAAACATGCTATGAAAAGCGATAAAAATATTTTCATAGTAGTCACTGAAAGCGGTATATTGCACGAAATGAAGAAAAATTGTCCCGACAAAACATTTATACCCGCTCCACCAGCCGATAGTACTTGTGCATGCAACGAATGTAATTATATGAGGTTGAATACGATGGAAAAACTATATAATACATTGTTGTACGAATTGCCAGAAATAAAAGTAGAAAAAGAATTGGCAGATAAGGCTATACGTCCTATTGAAAGGATGCTTGAAATTTCTAAAAAACTTGGTTTATAAAAAGAAAAAATAGAATATGGAATACAACTTTAAGGATATAGAAAAACGTTGGTCACAATATTGGAAAGAAAATCATATATATAAGGTGACAGAAGATGAGTCGAAACCCAAATATTATGTACTCGATATGTTTCCTTATCCTTCGGGAGCCGGTTTGCATGTAGGACATCCGCTGGGATATATAGCTTCCGATATATATTCACGATATAAAAGGCTGAAAGGTTTCAATGTATTGCATCCCATGGGGTACGATTCCTATGGTTTGCCTGCCGAACAATATGCCATACAAACAGGACAACATCCGGCTGTTACGACCGAAAAAAATATAAACCGTTATAGAGAGCAACTCGATAAAATAGGTTTTTGCTACGATTGGAGCCGTGAAATACGTACTTGTGACCCTGAATACTATAAATGGACGCAATGGGCTTTCATAAAGATGTTTGAAAGTTATTATTGTAATGATGTACAAAAGGCATTACCTATTGCTGATTTAGTAAAAAGATTTGCCGATAGAGGTACTGACGGGCTCAATGCTGCATGTAGCGAAGAACTCTCTTTTACAGCCGATGAGTGGAATGCTAAAATAGAAAAAGAACAACAAGAAATATTGATGAATTATCGTATTGCTTATTTGGGTAATACGATGGTTAATTGGTGTCCGCAACTGGGTACAGTTTTAGCAAACGATGAGGTGAGCGAGGGTGTTTCTGTAAGAGGAGGTTATCCGGTAGAACAAAAGATAATGCGTCAGTGGTGTCTGCGTGTTTCGGCATACGCTCAGCGTTTGTTGGACGGACTTGACGAATTGGATTGGACGGAGAGCCTTAAAGAGACACAACGTAACTGGATAGGGCGTTCGGAAGGTACAGAAATGCAATTTAAGGTGGTAGATAGCGATGTAGAACTTACCATCTTCACAACACGTGCCGATACGGTATTTGGCGTTACTTTTATGGTATTGGCTCCCGAAAGCGACTATGTAGATAAAGTAGTAAACTCAGATTGTAAAGAGTCGGTTCTCAACTATATAGAAAGCATAAAAAATCGCACAGAGAGAGAACGACTGATAGACCGTAGCGTTACCGGTGTCTTTTCGGGTTCTTATGCTATCAATCCGTTGAACGGAAAGCATATACCTATATGGATAAGTGATTATGTTTTGGCAGGTTATGGTACAGGTGCCATCATGGCCGTACCGGCTCACGACAGTAGGGACTATGCTTTTGCCAAACATTTCGATTTGCCTATTATTCCACTTATAAAAGATTGCGATGTAAGTAACGAGAGTTTCGATGCCAAAGAGGGTATTATGATAAATTCTTGCGGTAATGGGCTCGATTTGAATGGTCTCACTGTAAAGGAGGCAATAGCTGCTACTAAAAAGTTTGTGCAGGAAAAAGGACTGGGCAGAGTGAAAGTAAATTATCGTTTACGCGATGCCATATTCAGCCGTCAGCGGTATTGGGGCGAACCTTTCCCTGTATATTACAAAGACGGTATGCCTTATGTATTGGACGAAAGCATGTTGCCGTTGCAATTACCAGAAGTAGATAAATTTTTGCCTACCGAGTCGGGTGAGCCACCATTGGGCAGAGCTAAAAATTGGAATACAGCCGATGGATATCCGTTGGAATTATGTACAATGCCCGGCTTTGCAGGTTCTTCGGCTTATTATATTCGTTACATGGACCCTCATAACGATAAAGAGTTGGTATCGCGTAAAGCCGATGAATATTGGCGTAATGTAGATTTGTACGTAGGTGGTACTGAACATGCCACAGGTCACTTGATATACAGTCGTTTTTGGAATAAATTTTTGTACGATATAGATGTAGTATGCGAGAGCGAGCCCTTTAAGAAACTTATCAATCAAGGTATGATACAAGGTCGTTCGAACTTTGTATATCGTATAAAAGATACCAACACTTTTGTATCGTTGCATTTGAAAGATAAGTATGATGTGACACCTATACATGTAGATGTAAATATTGTTGATAATGATATTCTCGATATAGAAAAATTCAAACAATGGAGACCTGAGTTTGCGACGGCCGAGTTTATTTTGGAAGATGATAAATATGTATGCGGCTGGGCTGTTGAAAAGATGTCGAAATCGATGTACAACGTTGTCAATCCCGATGACATAGTAGAAAAATATGGTGCCGATACACTGCGTTTTTATGAAATGTTTTTGGGTCCCGTAGAACAAAGTAAACCGTGGGATACCAATGGTATAGACGGTGTACATAGATTTTTGCGTAAATTATGGAACCTTTTCTTCGATGGCGACCAATGGGCTGTATGCGATAAGGAACCTACTCGTGAAGAGTTGAAATCGTTGCATAAGCTGATAAAGAAGGTATCATGGGATATAGAGAATTTCTCTTATAACACATCGGTAAGTGCTTTCATGATTTGTGTAAACGAGTTGACAGGTTTCAAAACTAAGAGTCGACAAATTTTAGAGCCGTTGGTAATTTTGTTATCGCCGTTTGCCCCGCATATAGCAGAAGAATTATGGCATCGTTTAGGAAATAATACTACCGTTTGCGATGCATCGTGGATGGATTATAAAGAAGAGTATCTTAAAGAAGATAGTGTTACGTATGCTGTATCGTTCAATGGTAAAGTAAGATTTAGTATCGAAATACAAGCCGGAACATCTCGTGAAGAAGTAGAAAAAATAGTACTTTCACACGAGTCTTCTGCCAAATGGATGGATGGCAAAACACCTAAAAAAATAATAGTAGTACCCAATAAAATAGTAAACATTGTAATATAATAGTCTTTTATAATATTCTTTTATCATGGAAATAAACAAGGTAATACAAAAAAATAACATGTGGTTTTTAATAAAAGACCATCTGTTTATTATTTTGGGTTCTTTTATTTATGCCTTTGCATGGGCAGGATTTCTTATACCCAATAAACTTACCATAGGTGGAGCACCCGGTATAGGCTCTATATTATATTATGCCTTCGGATTTCCCGATATAAACGTGACTTATGCAGTTATAAATGTTGTATTGTTGTTGCTTGCGTTGAAAATACTCGGTAAGAAATTCTGTTTGCGTACTATTTTCGGTGTATTTTTCTGTTGGTTGTTTCTCTTTTTGTTACCTAAGTTTATAGACCATGCAATTGTTGAAAACCAACCCTTCATGTCGGCAATTATCGGCGGTATACTTTGCGGTGTAGGAGTAGGTATGGTATTTATATCCAATGGCAGTACAGGTGGAACCGATATAGTAGCAGCTATTGTAAATAAATATAGAAATATAACCTTTGGTCGTATGTATCTGTATACCGATGCTATTATTATATCATCGTCTTATTTTGTATATCACAGCGTAGAGAAAGTCATATACGGATACATCATATTGTGTATAATGACCTACGTATGCGATATGGTCATAAATGGTATAAGAGCTTCGGTGCAATTACTTATATTTTCCGATAAATGGGAGGAGATAGCCAATCATATCAACGAAGATATACACCGTGGTGTGACTGTCTTAGACGGAATGGGTTGGTATTCTAAAAAACCACGTAAAGTTTTGGTCGTTTTGGTGAAAAGAACCGAGGCAAATAATCTGAATAGATTGATAAAAATGATAGACCCGCAAGCATTTATTTCGCAATCGAGTGTATTGGGTGTTTACGGTCAGGGCTTCGATAAAATAAAATAATAAAAAATAATAACTAAAACAGGGTTGTAAAATAAAATTCTTTTCATACCGTTATTATCAATACATAATATTAGTAATGAGAGACATAGTCTTTGCTACCAATAACCGACATAAGCTCGAAGAGGTGCGTGCTATAATGGGTCATGTATTCAACGTATTGAGTTTGGCCGATATAGGATGTAGTGAAGAGATAGCCGAAACAGCTCGTACATTCGAAGGTAATGCTTTGATAAAAGCTCGTTACATATATGAGAAATACGGGTATGATTGCTTTGCCGATGATTCGGGTTTGGAGGTAGAAGTGCTTGACAATGCTCCCGGAGTTTTTTCGGCACGTTATGCCGGTGAGCCTTCCGATTCTCAGAAAAACATAGCCAAATTGTTGAGAGAGATGGATGGCGTAAAAAACAGAAAAGCCCGGTTCAGAACCTGTATTGCGCTTATTTATGAAGGCAAAGAGTCTATGTTCGAAGGCTCTATTGAAGGCACTATAATAGAAGAATTGAGAGGTTGTAATGGATTTGGGTATGACCCTCTTTTTATGCCTGCGGGTTATGAGCTTACGTTTGCCGAGATGCCGTCGGAAGAGAAAAATAAAATAAGTCATAGAGCCTTGGCTACAAATAAATTGATAGAATATCTACTGATTAAGAATTAAAATACGGATGATAAAAATGTTAAGAAAGTTTTTTGTTTTACTCTTGTTATTGACCTCAATCATTTTTCATTCGTGGTCGCAACCTCCTGTGGGTCAATGGGAAGTTTATCCTACTCGTTCTACTACGGCAAGTGTTGTATTTGATTCGGGGGATGATTTGGTATATTTTATGTCGGGCAATAACTTGTTTTCTTACGACAAAAGCAGCAACGAAATAGAATCTTACAATGCAGGTAATTATCTTTCTGACTCGAAGATAAAAAACATCTATTATAATTACCTGAAAGATTATTTGTTGATTATATATGAAAATTCGAATATAGATTTGATTTATTCCGACAAGAGAGTGGTGAATATACCCGACTTGAAAAATACCATTATGATGTCGTCGAAATCTATCAATGATGTATTCTTCGATACCAACAGGATATATGTGGCAACCGATTTTGGTTTGATGATAATCAATGATGAAAAATATGAGATTTACGAATCATATACGTATGGTAAAACGCTGACAAAGGTAGCCATAGCCGGTAATACTATTTTTATTGTTGCCGATGGCCTATTATATAAAGCTACCATAGAACCGAGCATGTATGATTTTAATAAAAATTGGACGGTTATAAATTTGGGCAGCCAACCTCAGAATATCAAATATTTATACAGTATCAACGACGCGCATTTGTTTATTGCGTATGATGAGAAAAGCTCTATCTATAATATTGAGAAAAATAGTATTACCGAGCAGACAGAGGCATCAGCCATGTTATATTATGCCAATTCTCTGACGGATACTCCGACAGGTTTTTTGGCTACATTTACCGAAAACCTCCGATTTTTCTCTCATGATGTTACTGAAGATGATAAGTTGATTCTGTTGGAACAAAAGAATATAAAAGAATCGAGTGTAAAGGGAGGATATTGTTCTTCATACGACAATGAGCGTACTGTATGGTGTTCGAGTGCATCGGGTTTGTCTCATTTTTCGATAGAGGGTACTACTTTTACGTGGTTGATGGAACCGGCTTTCTATAACACCACCAATGTTACTACGCCGCATATTATTCAGGTATATAACAATAAGGTTTATGTAAAAAATTCCGGTCAAAATTATTATACTACAAATCAATCTGACCCTACTCAAATAAGCATTTTGGATTGTAGCACCCGCGAATGGCAAACATTGACGTTAGATAATGTCATTTATGATGGTAATAGCAGTAGGAAAGGAGCTCTTAGAAGTTCTTATAACATAAGTTTTTCTCCGTCGGAAGATGATGTTTTCTTTGTAGGCTCTTGGTTCGATGGGTTGCACAAATTCAAAGGTACCGAATATGTAGGCAATTACAATCAGTATAATTCTCCTCTGCGGCACCCTTATGCCATGGCGGCTACTAATTCCAATTTTGATACCGACGGTAATTTGTGGGCCGAATTGATTTTTAACAGTGTCGGTTCAACCTCTATTTTGGGTTGTTTGCCTAAAGATAAGAATGTGTTATCTCCCGATGAAATAAAAGAATCGGATTGGATTACGTATGATATAGGTTTTAATTCCAATGTGGGATTTTTCAGTGACTTGCTTGTAGCAAAAAGGTCTTCTTTCTGCTTTGTAGTACATGGTGCAACGCTGAATCCTACCAGATTGACTGTCGTGAATCGTTCTTCGGGCGAACGCCGTATTTTTTCTCAATTTACCGACCAAGACGGTTCTTCTGTGGGAAGCGGTATATTGAATTTTAGGTGTGCAACCGAGGATATAAATGGAAATGTATGGTTGGGAACTACATCGGGTCCTATCGTATTGAGCAATATATCTAACATCATGAATAGCAATTATCGTTGTACGCGAGTGAAAGTGCCCCGTAACGACGGTACCGACTATGCCGATTATCTGCTCGAAGATGAAACCATCAATGCTATCGTAGTGGATGGTGCCAACAGAAAGTGGTTGGGAACGGCCAATTCGGGCGTCTATTTGGTAAGTGAAGATGGTACGGAAATTCTCCAACAATATACTACCGACAACAGCTTGCTGCCCTCTAATTGTATCTATTCTATGGATATAAACGATGAGACGGGCGAGTTATTCGTTGTTACCGATGCCGGCGTGGCATCATATCGTTCCGATGTATCCAATGCCTCTGACGATTACAGCAACGTATATGCTTTTCCCAATCCCGTGCGTCCCGATTATTCGGGTTGGATTACCATATCGGGGTTGATGGAAAACTCTTTGGTAAAAATTACCGATGTTGCAGGAAATCTTTTCTACGAAACATATTCTAATGGAGGAACTGTTACGTGGGATGGGCGCACAAGAGACGGATCCCGTGTAAAAACAGGTGTATATTTGGTTTATGCCTCGCAAAGCGGCGGTTCGTCGGGTGTGGTAACCAAAATAATGGTTGTAAATTGATTCGTTCGTAACTCCCGTGCAAAGATAGGTATGGACAGCCATCCGCTGAGTAAGTTTCTCTATTGTCCCCGATGCGGCTCTTCACGCTTTGTGGTAAATAATGCTACATCGAAACGGTGTGAAGAGTGTGGCTTTACGTATTATTCCAATCCTCGTGCTGCGGTAGTGGCTGTCATTTGGGACGAAAAAGGACGTATGTTGGTAGCCCGTCGAGGTAAAGAACCGGCCAAGGGAACGCTTGATTTGCCGGGTGGTTTTACCGAAAACGGTGAAACGGCCGAAAATGCCTTGTGTCGCGAGGTTTTCGAGGAGACCGGTATAGATGTCCATCAAGCTCGTTATCTCTTCTCAGAGCCCAATATTTACCGTTATTCGGGCATCGAAATATGTACTATGGATTTGTTTTTCGAAGTGCATGTCGAAAGTTCATTACCGGTTTGCGGGCAAGACGATGTGGCAGAGGTGATGTGGTTGCCTTTTGATGAGCTCGATGCCTCTTTGTTCGGACTCTCTTCTATCAAAAAAGGTTTGGAGCGATTGAAGGCGATGGGTCAGAAGTCTATTGAAAAATAGGGAAAGTAGTATTGCAATTTGTCAAGCAGGAATATGATAAAATAGTATCGTCCGAATTTTCCTACGAGTAACGACAGTAACGATCCCGCTTTGTTGGCTCGCATCAATCCCAAAACCACTACAATCACGTCGCCTATAAAGGGTACGAAGCCTAAAAATCCCAATAACGACCCTTTCCCTTGTAGAAAACGGGTCATTTTATCTATTTTCTCTTGGCTGATGCGCAGATATTTGTGTATCCATTCTGTTTTTCCCAAGTATCCGATGTAGTAACATGTGACACCTCCCAGCCAGTTACCGGCGGTTGCCGCGAGTAAACAACCCCACGGATTGTAATTACTAATAACAAGTAGCCCCAATACAGCTTCTGAACTGAATGGTATCACGGTTCCCGATAGGAAAGCTGCTATAAAGAGTCCCCAGTAACCTAAGTTGCTCAAATCACCCAGAAAGTCCATATATTTACCGTTAGAAGTACGACGAGAATGGTGTAGAAGAGTATGCTATTGGCTTTGTTGTTGTGCGATGTGAAGTAATAGGCAGCTTGTAGCGATACTCCCATGTTGAGTATGGGCAGGTACGAATAGAAGTGTGCAGTATCTATCAATATAAGCAACGAAGCGTATATGGAAAGAATATTGATAAAGCCATTCATGGCTCGTGTTTGTATTTTTTCGGTATGAGCATTCATCAGGTTGTTCATACCGGTAAACAGTCCTAAGACAATGCTTATCCCTGCCGGCAATAATTCGAACCCTATATTGTTCCACTCGGGTATGATAAGCAGAGCCTCCGGATAGAATTGGTCGCTCTCTATCCATCCCATTCCCCATGCTATCCAAAATGGGGTTATCGCTCCTATGACGATAGCGACGAGTGTACGGAGCGACAAAAATTTCATTTGATATAAGCCCAGTATAAAAAGCGGCAGAAAGTACAATATGCAGGCATATACCATGCTTGCTGCTGCAAGCAACAAAGTGATTAGGAATGCTTGTTTGGGTGCATCGCCTTGTTGATAGCAAGAGTATAAGATAAATATATCGATATATATGAGGAGTGCTGCTGCGTTGCCGGGTGCAAATTGGGTAATGCACGAGGGTGAGAGCATTTCCAGCAGTAGAAAGAACATCATGGCAATATATGAATGCTCTTTCATAAGGGGGAAAAACGAGTTTAGGCGCGAAAGCAAATATGCTGTCAACGCAACTATTGTCGCATTGACAGCATAAAATATAGAGTTGTTATTTATTTCTGTCGGTAATATGTCGCGTACGATACCCTCCATATCGATACTTGCAGGGCTTATGCTTTGCATGTCTGCAATGATGCAAAATACGACAAACCATATACTTGTCAGAAGCGGAAAAACAATATGGATGCTTTTCTTATTCACATCGATGTTATAATTCTATAAGTAAATCTCTACCTATGTCGTGTCTGTAATATTTACCCTCGAATTGTACGATTTCAGCCGATTGGTATGACAGCTCCAAAGCCTTTTCCATCGTCTCCCCGTATGAAGTCAGAGCCAATACCCTGCCACCTGAGGTGGTGATGCTTCCGTCGGCACATAGCGATGTACCGGCATGGAATGTGAGGCTTTTGTCAACCTTTTCGAGCTGTTCAATGCGTTTGCCTTTTTCGTAATGTCCCGGGTAGCCGCCCGATACGAGCATGACAGTGGTGGCATAACGGTGGTCGATACAAAGTTCTTTTTGGTCGAGAGTCTCTGTTGCCACACCGTCCAGCAATTCTACCAAGTCCGACTCTATGCGGGGCATTACAACCTCTGTTTCGGGGTCGCCCATACGTACATTATATTCTATAACATAAGGGTCGCCTTCGACGTTCATGAGCCCCAAGAAAATAAAGCCTTTATAATCTATCTTTTCTTCGGAAAGTCCTTTGATGGTGGGTTTTACGATACGTTCCTCCACCTTTTCCATAAAAGTTTCGTTGGCAAAAGGTACGGGCGATACAGCTCCCATACCTCCGGTGTTGAGCCCGGTATCGCCGTCGCCTACACGTTTGTAGTCTTTGGCCACCGGCAATATTTTGTAGTGTTGTCCGTCGGTCAATACAAAGACCGAGCATTCTATTCCCGAGAGAAACTCTTCTATCACTACCGTCGAGCTGGCATTACCGAACATGCCGTTGACCATGGTTTTCAATTCTTCTTTGGCCTCTTTGAGGGTAGAGAGTATCAGAACGCCTTTCCCGGCAGCCAAACCGTCAGCTTTCAGCACATAGGGAGCTTTCAGTGTTTCAAGGAAGGCATAACCTTCGTCTAAGTTTCCTTTTGTGAAGCTGCGATATTGTGCCGTAGGTATGTTGTGTCGGCTCATAAACGTTTTGGCAAACTCTTTGCTTCCTTCGAGTTGCGCACCCTGTTTCGAAGGCCCTATAACGGGTATATGTTGCAGGTCTTTATTGTTGGCAAAGTAATCGTATATACCTTTTACAAGCGGGTCTTCGGGGCCTACAATGACCATGTCGATATGATTTTCTTTGGCAAAAGCCCCTATGGCGTCGAAGTCGTCGGCTGCGATATTTATGTTGCTGCCCCATTGTGCCGTTCCGGCGTTGCCGGGTGCTATGTAGAGCTTTTGCAATCGTTTGCTTTGGCTTATTTTCCATGCGATAGCACACTCTCTACCGCCCGAACCTAATAAAAGTATATTCATTTCTACCTATTTTGATGATTACTTCTTTGTCTTGTCGTTTCCTTGCTCTTTATGGCGACGAACTCCCCGTGGAGCATCTTTGCGGGTATGGAGCTCGTAGTTTCTTGCATGGTCGTTTGAGGTTTTATGCGTGTCGTTTCCTTTTTTTCGGAAACCGCCTTTTGGGTCAGAATTTCCACGTCTGAAACTCTCTTTTCTATCGGCTGTTTCGTGTCTGAACCCACTTTTTCTGTCGCCTTCGTCATGTTTGCGCGATGCTCTGTGAGGTTTGGCATCGAAATGCTTTTTATTTTCGGAGGCGCGTGTGTGCGGCTTGTCGTTGTTCTTGTCTTCGGTTGTTTGGCTCTGTTTATATGCGATGTATGTGCCGTCGAAAATTTCATATTTGCGGAATTCGCACTCCAACGCACCGTTCAACACCGGTATTTTGGCCGAAGGTTTTAATCCAATTTTATCGAAAAGCTCTCGTTTGTACCCCAATATCCATGCGGTGTATCCTTTGAATACGTGTTTGAGCCTGTTGCCCAAGTCTTCGTACAGACCCTCTAAGTCGGGGCTGGTGATGCGTTCGCCATAAGGCGGGTTTGTTACAATGATGCCGTGGTCCGAGGGGGCTGTTTCGTACTTTTGGATAGGCTTTGTTTCCAATTCGATATATTGTCCGAGGCCTGCGCTTTTTATGTTTTTGGCAGCAATGGCAGTAGCGCGTACCGATATGTCGGAACCATAGATTTTGTGATTGAATTCTCGCTCGCTACTGTCGTCGTTGTATAGCTCTTCAAACAGTTCTTTGTCGAAATCTTTCCATTTTTCGAATGCAAAGTGTTGTCGGAAAATGCCCGGATATATATTGGCGGCAATCATGGCTGCCTCTATCAGGAAGGTTCCCGAGCCGCACATGGGGTCAATGAAATCGCTCTCGCCTCGCCATCCTGTCAGCATGATGAGTCCGGCGGCAAGAGCTTCATTGATGGGAGCTTCTGTTTGCGACTCTCTGTAACCTCGTTTATGGAGCGATTCGCCCGAGCTGTCTAACGATAACGTACAGCTTGTGTTGTAGATGTGCAGATTGAATTGCATGTCGGCATTGTTGAGCCTTACCGAGGGGCGTTTGCCGTATTTTTCGTTGAAGAAATCGGCGATGGCGTCTTTCATGCGGTAAGTGACAAACTTCGAGTGCCGGAATTCTTCCGAGTACACTACCGAGTCTATGGCAAAAGTCGTTTCGGGAGTAAGCCATTGTTCCCAGTCGTACTGTTTCAGTATGTCGTACACTTCGTCGGGGTTCGATGCGGTAAAATGCAATACGGGTTTCAGAATCCGCAGGGCTGTGCGACACGCTAAATTGGCTTTGTATAACAAGGCTTTATCGCCTGTAAAAGATACCATACGGCATCCTGTTTTCACATCACTGCCGCCTATGGCGGTTATCTCTTCTGCCAATACCCCTTCGAGACCTTGGAAGGTTTTGGCTACGATTTCAAATTTTTCGTTCTGCACAACTTTGACTATTACGATGATAGATAGTTCTGCAAAGATACAACAAGCCCGAGGTATATAAAAGAACTTCTCTGTTTTTATTTTTTTGACAGCTCGTTCGATACTCTCGCAAAAAGAGATACCCGATGTCGCGGGCGGTTGGCGGGAGAGATGGTGCGGATAAGGAGGTGATGACGGCTACTTGATTCCTAACAATACGAGGAGCGATTCGTTTCCCATATTGCAAAGCAAATCCAATATCGAAGCGTCGCCGATGAAACCTGTTTGCGCTTCGAATACTTGATAGTAGGGGTAGGGTTGGTATGGCGCTATGCGTTCTGCATCGGGGTGTTTGGGGTGTATGGCTTCGCGCAGGTCGATGGTTGTTTCGGCTGGCAGGTCGTGGACATATTCGGTGCTGCATACTATGGCAGGATGTTTTTCCATCCAATTACACACGCATTCTATCTGTTTCAGATTATAGTCGATGAGATATTTGCAAGGTTTGTCGTAGAAACGGTTTATGTCGTCGGCATAATATTCGTAGAAGGGTGATGAGCCGTAAGCCGAGGCTATGGCCATGCGGTGCAGGTGTCGCCAATTACCGTGGTCGCTGATGAGGATGTCGCGAGTAAGGGTTCCGGGAGTGGCTTTCACCACAGGGATGGTGAGCGATTGCAGCCCGGTAGGGCCTATGATATGGCAGCGGTTGCGATATGTCTGTTTGGCGTAGGTGTCGTATTGCTCTATCGTAGCGCCATTGTGTCGGAACAGTGCTGCGTAGTACGATATGGGAGCCCAATAGGCGGTACTGAGGTAGAGTTGTTTCATGGTGTTACGGTGAGCATAAATCGGTTGCCGCGCCAAAAGTTGCCACCCTCCTTATGGGGCGCAATGGAGTATATGACGCGTCGGCATCGTCCTATGAGGTGGCTGTGCGGCAGTGCGCCGAAGTAGCGCGAGTCGATAGTGGTGGTACGGTTATCGCCCACAACCCAATAGTAAGGTTGCGAGAAGTTGTATTCTTTCACTTCGCGGCCGCCCCGGTAGAGCTTGTTGCCTCGAAGCGACACCTTTTGTTTTTCGTAACGGTTGATAATATCGGCATAAAGAGCTGCATTGTCGGGTGTGACACTTGCCGGTTTGCCGTATGGAGGCAACTCTATACGATAGTTGTCTTGCGGCAGTGTGATGGGGTGCACGGCAACGCTGTCGGGTAAGAGCTCTTTTATTTTGTCGTAGTCATAGCGGTTTATGTAGAGAATGTTTACAGAGCCGAGAGTATCTATCTCCGGTTCTTTGCCTATGGCTTTTTGCAGAGCGTTTCTCAGAGTCGGCAGCACGCTGTCGGCTACTTGGTAGGCATCGGTGACATAAGGGCTTTGCGCCATGTTTTGGCCGTTGATACAAAGTTTCCCTGCTTCATAAACGATGGTGTCGCCGGGGATGCCGATACATCGGGATATGGCGGTGGGTTTCTTGCTTATGGGTATATTTTCACCCGTAGGGTAGTTATATACTACAATGTCGCCTCGTTGAGCTGCTGCAGTTTTTATTCTTTTGTATGGCAGGGGGGCGGTAGGGTAATAGGCCGGTATGGCAGTGCACGGCAATGTGTCGATAAAGGGTAGGAGAGAGAAGGTTTGCGGCAGGCGTATGCCATAGCACAGCTTGTCGACGCAGACGCGGTCGCCGGCGAGTAGCGTATTCTCCATTTGCGCGGGGGCAACCTTGTAAGATTCTACACAAAAGGTGCGGCATATACCTGCTATCACCAAGGCTACAACAAGTATAAGAGCGGCTTTTGCGATATGGTTACGCCTTTTCGCCATGTGAGGCCACCGCTATTTTACCAACGATTTTACGGGGCGCAAAAAGCGGTTGAAGCGGAATTTACCGTCGAACCAGCCTTTGTCTTTGTCCAACGACATGAATACCAGAATAGGAGTGCCTATGATGTGGTCTTCGGGCACGAAACCCCAGTAACGGGAGTCGGCCGAATTATCGCGGTTGTCGCCCAACATCATGTAATAGTTCATTTTGAATGTATATTCGGTGGCAGGCTTTCCGTTGAGGTATATGATGCCATCCTTTAAGCTCAGCTCGTTGCCCTCGTAAGTACGTATCGCCCTTTCGTAGAGCGGATAGTTTTGTGCCGTAAGTTGAAGGGTTTCTCCTTTGCGCGGTATCCACAGCGGACCGAAATCGGCCCGGGTCCAACGGTATGCCGTGTCTAACGGGAAGACTTCGCCTCCGAATTCCCCCGGCTCTTTTATGACTTGTTTCACAAAAGGTGCGGCTTGGGCTTTTTCGAGCGCTTCTTGTGTAAGAGGCATGTGATATACGGGGTTATACATGCCGTTGGCTTTGGGGGAGATGCCTATGCGGGCATATATGTAGGGGGCTTGTGCCGAGTTGTTGGTGTAGTTGCGGTCATCGATGCTTACCCCCCAGCTTTCAAAGGTTTTATCGGTTATCAGCGTGCCGTCGGTTTCGACGAAGTAGTTGTATTGGAGTTTCGATGGCTCTTCCAACGCCTTTCCGTCGATGTATACGAGATTGTCTTTTATTTCGAATGTTTCGCCCGGAAGTCCTATACAACGTTTCACATAGGGTTCCCTGCGGTCTACGGGGCGGTATATAATATCGCCGAAGCGCGCTTTATCGCGGTGTACGGCTTCGCGTCCGTAGTAGTGTATCAGTGTATAGTAGTCGGGGTTGGGCATGAGGCTTGCTACGGTATCGCCGGTCGGGAAGTTAAATACCACGATGTCGTTGCGTTCTACATCGCGCAACCCTTTGAGGCGATGGTAGGGCCATTGTACGCTCTCGATATACGATTTGGTATTGATGAGGGGAATGGTATGTTGTGTGAGCGGGAAATGCAACGGCGTTTGTGGAATGCGGGGGCCGTAATGCACTTTGCTAACCAACAGGTAATCGCCTACGAGCATCGACTTTTCGAGCGACGGTGTAGGTATCTGGAAGTTCTGGAAAAGGAAGATGAATATGAAATAGACCAACACGAGGGCATATACGATGGCATCTACCCAATCGGCAATGGTGCGCAGGATGGGATTCTTGATGTTTTTCCATGCGCCCCAGGGGATATATTGCGTGAGGTATATGTCTCCAAAGAGAGGAAATAGTAATAGCAGCCAGTAGTTGCCCAGCCAGATAATCCATAAAATATAGATGAGCGAAAATAGGCCGAAACGTATCCAGCGTGTGCGACGTACGGTCTTTAACCTTGCTATCAGGTTGCGGGGGCGCGGTGTGGTCGTCTGCGTATGAGAGGTTTTCGTATTCATGTTTGCTGTATGAGCGGTTGTTTTCTGGGGTGAAAAAGTTTCCGGTACATCTTGTCTGCACTGCGTTACATCTGTTGCGGAGTCTCTGGTTTACACGATATTACATCGTATCGACTCTTGCTGCCGTTTGTGGTTGCGGTAGAGACAAACAACTCTTTCTGATGACAAAAGTATCTATTTTTTTCTGATAAACAATTCTCTTTTAACTCTTTTTGCCGCCTTTTGTCGCTCCCCGACAGAGTCATGGGGGCTTCTTGGGTTGTAGGGTGCCGCGAGTGATGCGTTTTGCTTATGATACCTATCGAATCTTTCACTAAAAAAGGCTTTTCGAGCATTGTATAGTACACTTCCTTTGCGCAAGAAAACTTATAAATATTCTGTATTATGAATTTGCCGATGTTTACATGGAGCTGTGTTGTAGCTCTCATTATGGTTTTTATGTTGTTCAAGGTTGTTCTCTTTGTATGGGCCAAGTCGGTAGAAAACCGGCTTTTCGAGTTGGGCAATGAGTATGATGAATTTTATGTCCCGGGCGACAGCTTGGAGGATGAAGATTAGTTTATTTATTCTATGGATTCGACCAGTTATAGTGTGACATCCAAAGAGTTGTGCCTCTTTTTGTCGCGTTATGCCGTATTCTTGTTAGGTTGTGGGGCTACCTGCATTCGCCTGGAAAAGAACGTGCGGCGTATGGCACATGCTTTCGGGAAAGATGTGGAACTCACCATTATGCCACGCCATGTGCATATGACGGTATATGGAAAGGACAAGAACGAGATGTTTACTTCTATCGATACGGTATTACATACGGCGATAAGTTTCGATATCAATACCCGTCTGAGTGAATTAAGCTGGGAAGTTGCCGACAGAAAGATAGGTTTTTTTGAAGCCAAAGAGCGTTTCGAGTCTATTATAAGCAGCCGTTCGGGCAATAGATGGGTCGTTTTGCTGTTGGTCTCTTTGGCGAATGCTTCGTTTTGCCGGTTGTTTGGAGGCGACTGGGTGGCTATGCTGATGGTGGGTATTGCCACCTTGGCAGGATTCTACCTGAAACAGCAGCTTCTGCGACGAGGTTTCGATGCAAGGGTTACAGTCTTTTTTTGCGCCTTTCTCTCGTCGGTCCTGGGAGCTACGTGTGCTTTGTATGGTTGGGGTACGACCCCCGATATAGCCATAGGTACCAGTGTATTGTATCTTGTACCGGGCATTCCGTTCCTCAACTCTTTCAGCGATATGATTTACAGCCATTATATATGTGCGTTCAGCCGTTTTGTCGATGCGCTTATCCTGACGGGATGTCTCTCTGTGGGGCTTTGTTGCGGCATGTTATTGATGAATATAGGTATGTTTTAATAGGTAGAGGCTATTATGTTATTGCAGATTTTACAGGACGCATTGTTTGCAGCGATAGCTGCTATCGGTTTTTCCGCTATTAGCAATCCCCCCAAGAGGGCCTATTTCTATTGTGCGCTTCTTGCTGCGGTAGGGCATTCCCTCCGTTTTGTTCTGATGCAGGCTCCCGGCATAGGGTGGCATATCATTGTCGCCTCGGTGGTGGCTGCATTTATCATAGGAGTGTTGGCCGTCTTTCTCTCGCCCAAGGTGAAGACTCCTGCCGAGACCTGTTTGTTCCCGGCATTGTTGCCCATGATACCGGGTATCTATGCGTATAAGTCTTTCGGAGGATTGGCCATGTCTATTCTGGCCATCGGCGAGGAGTCTTTCAATCATTATTTTTATCTTTTTGCCTATAATGGGCTTACCTGCCTTTTTATTCTTATAGGAATGGTTACCGGAGCCACGATACCTATTTTTCTTTTTAAGAACATATCTTTTCGTGCTACCCGATAGCTTTGTTATATTTGTATCCTTAATATTTAAGTCAGCATGGAATTACGTCAGTTGAGATATTTTGTCAAGGTTGCCGAAACCCTCAATTTTTCTGTGGCAGCCAAGGCTCTTTTTGTGACGCAGAGTACTCTTTCGCAACAGGTAAAACAGTTGGAACAGGAGATAGGAACCCAGTTATTGACGCGAAGCAGCCACAAGGTCGTGCTTACCGAGGCCGGTTGCGAACTATTGCCGTATGCGCGGCAGACATTGCGCGATGCCGATTTGTGCATCACGCGTATAAACGACCTCAACGAGCTTTCGGTGGGTACACTGAGCATTGGTGTCACCTATTCTTTCAGTCCTATACTGACGGAGACGATATTCTCTTTCATGAAGATGTACCCCAAGATAAAGCTCAATATCTTTTACAAGCCGATGGCGGAGTTGATGGAGCTGCTTCGCAACGAGACGGTCGACTTTGTATTGGCCTTCAAGCCCTCTTATCCCATAGAAGATGTAGAGTCGCACATTCTTTTCCAGAATTATCTGTCGGTGGTGGTAGGTGATTCACATGTGCTGGCCGGAAAAGAGAGAATCACGTTGTCCGAACTGGAGAAATTCGATTTGGCACTCCCTGCACGAGGATTGCAGGCCCGCAATGCCTTTGACATGGTTGCCTCCCAATGCAATTATAAAGTGCGCATAGAGCTTAATGAGGTGAATATCCTTTTAGAGCTGATACGGCAAAATCATCTGGTATCGGTTCTGGCAGAGGCGACGATTCATAATGAGCAGGGCGTGAAAGCCATCCGTCTCGATATTCCGCATAACGAGATGGAGGGCTGTGTGCATACCCTTAAAAACTCTTATCGTAAACGCTCCATGTTGGCGTTCCTTAAACTCCTGAGTGAATCGATAGCCGTAAAGGAACGACAAAATGCCTGGTTATAACAGCTTGTCGTTCCTGTATGGGAAGGGATGCTGCTTGTGATTAGTGCAGGAAGGGCAGCATATCTTGCATCGTAAGCCACCCTTGCTTGCCTACTGTAAACTCGGCGGCCAAGACGGCACCCAGGGCAAAGCCTTTGCGGCTTTTGGCACGGTGCTCTATTGTTATGACATCTGCATCAGACTCATAGCGGATGATGTGAGTGCCCGGTACTTCTCCCTCCCTTATCGCCGTGACAGGCAATATGTCATCTCCTGTTTTATCTTCGCTCCATTGTGAGAGGCGGTCGGTGTTGGCGATAAGCTCCTCGGCCAGCGTGATGGCCGTACCGCTCGGGTGGTCTAGCTTGTGTATGTGGTGTATCTCTTCGAGCGAGGCGCGATACTCTTCTACATGGTTCATGACCGATGCCAGCCAGCGGTTCATGGCAAAGAATATGTTTACACCGAGACTGAAATTGGAGGCATAAAACAGCGTATTGCCTTTGCTGCAAGCCTCTTTTATTTCGGGTAGTCTCTCTAACCATCCGGTGGTACCCGATACTACCGGCTTGCCTGCGGCAAAAGCCTTGTAGTAGTTGTCGACAGCTGTGGCAGGTGTTGTAAACTCTATCGCTACGTCGGCCTGGGCAAAAGCCGGCGAATCGAAGTCGGCTGTGTTGTCGCGGTCTATGCGGCAAACTATCTCGTGGCCGCGTTTGAGGGCTATCTCTTCTATGGCGTGTCCCATCTTGCCATATCCTATCAGTGCTATTTTCATATCGGGTAGAAATTAAATGGTTTTACATGCTCGAAATCCGGTAAAGATTCTTTATCTTGCAAAGATATGGAAAATAGATAACCCCATGTAGTAAGTTTCTATGGAGAAGTTGATGCAATATGTTTGGCAGCATTTGTTGTTCGATACGTCGCAACTGACCACAACCGACGGTCGCCGTTTGCAAATAATCGATGCCGGGCAGCTCAATACCGATGCCGGGCCCGATTTCTTCAATGCCAAAATACGTATAGACGGTTGTTTGTGGGTGGGAAATATCGAGATACATCGTTTGGCTTCCGATTGGAAACGTCACGGACATCATGCCGATAAAGCCTACGATTCTGTGATATTGCATGTTGTGGAACAAGACGATGCTCGTGTATGCCGCAGCAACGGAGAGGTAATTCCGCAATTCGTTTTGCGTCCCGCGCCTACGTTGCGATACGATTACGAACGGTTGACCAACAATGCCCCGTCGTTGCCTTGCGGTGAACAACTTTCAGAGATAGATGCTTTCTTTGTTACCGATTGGCTCGCCAGCCTCTCGCTCGAACGGTTGCAGGCCAAGAGCGAACGCATTGCCGTGTGGTACGATTTGTATCGCGGCGATTGGGAGGAGGTGTGCTATGTCACGCTGTCGCGCAACATGGGTTTCGGCATCAATGGCGATGCCTTCGAAAGGTTGGCGCGCAGTCTGCCTCTTGCATTTTTGCGGAAGCATGCCGACAGTCTTTTCCAAATCGAAGCCTTTTTGTTGGGGCAAGCGGGATTGCTCGAAGAAGAACATCCCCAAGACAACTACTATACGCGACTGGCCGGAGAGTATGCTTTCTTGCAGAATAAGTTCGGGTTGCATCCATTGCCGTCTTCGGCGTGGAAGTTCTCCCGTCTGCGTCCGCAGAATTTTCCTCACAGACGGCTGGCCATGTTGGCACACTATATCTGCGGCGGCTTCTCGCTCTTTGCCCGTTTGTGCGAAACTCCGACGCTCGACGAGCTGCGCAAATTGTTTCAAGTGCAACTCTCTGGGTATTGGAATACGCACTACACTTTCGATAATGTTTCGCCCGTGTCGTCAGCCGTATTGGGGACACCGGCCATAGATATAATTCTTATCAACACTGTGGCGCCATTGCTCTATTCTTATGGAACGTATGTAGGCGACGACCGTTACATCGACCGTGCGCAGACGATATGGGAGTCGTTGCGTCCCGAGCAGAACAGCATCATCCGTCGTTTTGCTGCCATCGGTATCGAGGTGCGCAATGCTCTCGAAAGCCAAGCATTGATACAGTTATATAATGAGTATTGCATGGCTAAAAAGTGCCTTTATTGCCGCATAGGGCATAAACTGTTGGCAAAAGCCGCTATTCGTAAATAGGGATTCATATACCTGATACCGGTAAAGACAGAATAGGGGAGGGCGAGTCGCATGCTTTTGTAAGTAGGACGAGGTATTGAAAAAACACGCTCGGCGGCAAGTCTTTTACAACAGACTTGCCGCCGAGAGCTATCGTGGTGTGGATAAGATTATAATCCGAAGGCTTTGCGGATGGGTTCTACATAGTCGAGTTTTTCCCAAGTGAAGAGTTCTACCTCGCGTACGATAGGTTGGGCAAGGTAGCGCGAGTTGAACACCTTGGTTACCGTGCGCGGGGTGCGACCCATGTGACCGTAGGAGGCTGTCTCTTCGTAGATGGGGTTACGCAGTTTGAGCCGTTCTTCTATGGCGCGCGGGCGTAGGTCGAAGAGGCGGCTTACCACCTCGGCAATCTCGGCATCGCTCTCCTTAACGTGCGATTTACCGTAAGTATTGACGTAGATGCTCACCGGTTGGGCTACACCTATGGCATACGAAACCTGTACCAATACCTCGTCGGCCACACCGGCGGCTACAAGGTTCTTGGCTATGTGGCGGGCGGCGTATGCTGCCGAGCGGTCTACTTTCGAGGGGTCTTTGCCCGAGAAGGCACCACCGCCATGAGCCCCTTTACCGCCGTAGGTATCGACGATGATTTTTCGTCCTGTCAGTCCGGTATCGCCGTGAGGGCCGCCTATCACAAATTTACCTGTCGGGTTGACCAGCAGTTTCAGGTTGTCGTCGAAGAGAGCTTGTACTCTTGCAGGAAGTTGGGCTTTGACGCGGGGCAGCAAGATGTTTTTCACATCGTTGTATATCCTTGCGAGCATATCGGCATCGGCGCGTTCTTGTGCTTCGGGCGTATTGTCGTCGGCTGTTATAAACTCGTCGTGCTGTGTAGAGATTACAATCGTATGTACTCTTACCGGCTCGTTTTTATCGTTATATTCGATAGTTACCTGCGATTTCGAGTCGGGGCGCAGATACGAAACCTCTTTACCTTTGCGCAAGTAAGTCATTTGTTGGTTTTCGCGACGTATTTTGGCCAGCTCTACGAGCAGCAGATGCGACAATTCGAGCGACAGCGGCATGTAGTTGTCTGTTTCGTTGCAGGCGTAGCCAAACATCATGCCTTGGTCGCCGGCACCTTGTTCCATGGGGTCTTTGCGTTCTACACCGCGGTTGATGTCGGCGCTTTGCTCGTGTATGGCAGAGAAGATACCGCAAGAGTCGCCGTCGAATTTATAGGCGCTTTTGTTATATCCTATGCGGTTTATGACGCGGCGGGCAGTATCCATCAGGTCGACATACGCCGTCGATTTCACTTCGCCGGCCAATACTACTTGTCCGGTGGTTACCAATGTTTCGCAAGCAACTTTCGAGTTAGGGTCTTGTGCCAAAAATTCGTCCAACACAGCATCCGACAGTTGGTCGGCCACTTTGTCGGGGTGTCCTTCCGACACCGATTCTGACGTGAATAAGTAGTTCATAGTAGCTTTCTTTTATGAGTAATAAAAATTATACAAACAGTATGCGAAGGTTTTTCCTGCGAATAACCTCGTTGTAAAGCGGAAAGAAAACGTAAAACTTGAACCGATGGCAGCCCCCGATGCGGGGTAGCTCCGAAAGACGCAGTTTTAGCATTTTTTTCTGTGGTTGCAAGCAGCCAAATCCTTCCACATTTTACGGCTGCAAAGGTATTGAAAAAAGAGATTTCGTACAACATTATAATGGTTAATTTCTGAAAAATCACTTTCGTGCAGTGTCATGCAGGGTGTATTTGTTTGCAACGTGGCCATTTGTTATTTTTGCAATGAAAACAATTTTTCTTATGCGTTCACTGAATGTAAAATTTGAAGATTTCTATAAGGGGTTCGATATACACCACAATATCTATGTCGATGTATTGAGCCGCAAATATGATGTATCTGTCATTGTCGATGATGCAAGCGAGCCCGATTTGCTTTTCTATTCTTTCAATGGCTCCCGTCACTACGGATATGATTGTATCAAGGTATATTGTTCGCTTGAAAATGATGTGCCCAATTTCAATGAGTGCGACTATGCCTTGTCGGCACATTATTTACAGTTTGGCGATAGGCATTTGCGTTTTCCGCAATATCTTATTTATGATGAGTATGATGCCCTCGATGTTCCTTGCGAGGTCACAGAAACGCTGTTTCACCGGGAGTTTTGTAGTGCCGTGGTGAGTCAAGTGCGCTATTCGTCGCCTGTCAGGTTGCAGTTATTAGATGCCATTGATGCGTATAAACCGGTTGCATTCGGCGGAGCATATCGTAATAATGTAGGCGGTCGCATATCCGACAAAATGGATTTTTTACGTCGTTACAAATTCAATCTTGCTTTTGAGAATAGTTGTGTGTGTGGTTATACCACAGAAAAGTTGGTAGAAGCCTTGGCTGCTTGTACTGTGCCTATATATTGGGGTAATCCTTTGGTCGGAAAAGAGTTCAATCCCGAGGCTTATATCAATATAGCCGACTACGATACGGTTGACAATGCTTTGCGTGCCATAGATTGTATAGACCATGACGAGGCGGCTTATCTCTCGATGCTCCGGGCTCCCAAGGTATTGCCCGATGCCCGTATCGATTGGCATGACCGTTTGTTATGCTTTCTTTCCGACATCGTCGAAAAGGGGCGCAAGTACACTCATAAATATGGTATTATGGGGCATATCATGCACATGCAGGCACGCAAGGAGGCTTTCTATCGTTCACCCCTTTTGCGTAAGTATGTAGGACTAAAAATGAAGCTCTCGGGCGAGGAGTAGTGTGCGTTGTGTCTATGGGAGGCTTCTGTCGATGCGGTCTTTTGTGGTATCGGTATTGTATGTTACAAAAGCAAAGCGACAAGTAAGGTTTATGAAAGGAGCATAATTACTTACAATAAAATCGTTCGTGAAAACGGAAAAGATT
The DNA here is from genome assembly GCA_944321085.1 of uncultured Barnesiella sp. Taxonomy (GTDB): domain Bacteria; phylum Bacteroidota; class Bacteroidia; order Bacteroidales; family Barnesiellaceae_A; genus Barnesiella_A. The sequence goes on along the minus strand of CALUJY010000007.1, from coordinate 65,979 downwards.
GAAACAAGAATGACATCGTTTTTCTCTCTTTTTCCGATTATCCCCAAGGCATATATCCTGTATGTATGCTGAAAAACGGACAAAAGACGATGCCGTTGAAAAATGTAGCTTTTTCAGATATTAGTTGTATAGTTAGTTCGGTAGTCCTTATGAGCCGCTTGGTTTCAATAAGGACTACTTCATTTATCAGTCTACTGTGTGGTCGGTAATTTATCGATAAAGACAAACAGCGGCTATCGTTTTCGGGGATGAATAAAAATCCCGGCGAACAGGATAGTTTCGCCGGGACGAATGATAGATTATAATTGCACCTGTTTCTCTTTATATATTGCCCATCGCTTTGTTGACGTTTGTTTTGTGTGGCAGAGCGATGGGCTGAGGCTGTGCATCACGAGTTATGTATAGCGAAATGCTATTTTATGGTAATTTCGCGCCATTGCGTGAGGAGCTTCGGTGATGAACTGGTTGTAGGCGTTTGCGTGGTATTGAGCATCACGGTAGAACGTTTCAGTACGTTTTGTCTTACATAATCCGACAGCTCTCCTAATGTTACATTGCCTTTGCTTTCTTGTAGCTTTTTGCATAAGAAATAGGTGAACATACCGTGTGCTTTTTCGGGGTAGGCGTGTGCCGTTTCGTCCTCTTGCGATGCAGAGAATACCACCATATTGCCTATCGGGGTTTCTTCTTTGGCACGTCGTACGCCGCGGGCGGCTACAAGCATGTCTTCGTTACGCTGTTTGCCGCTGAAACAAGCATCGAGGAAAACGCATACGTTGCGTGTTGCAAGACTTCCCAGCTTTTGGTAGAGGGTGTGCAGGCTATATCCGGTAGCAGGGTCTTTGGCTGTGCCATCAATCGGCAGCAGGTTGGTATTGCCTTTATCGTCGGGAACCCCGTGCCCCGAGTAGTAGAATATGATTTGTGCATCGCCTTCGTAGGCATCGGCTACCATGCTTATCCAGTTTACAAGCGACCTTATGTTGTTGAGCGTGGCATCCTCTTGCAGACGAATGTTTTCTTCGGGAATGCCGAGTACTTGTTGACAGTAGGTTTTGAAGGTGTTGCCATCGCGCAGAGCAAAGTCTACATCTGGGTCGTTTTGGTAATTTTCGTTGGCAATGATAATGGCAAACGTGTTTTCTGCCCGGTGAGACGTAACGGGTATATTTTCGTCTATATCGGATGTTGTAGGAGTGGCCTTGGCCAATAACTCTTGCTGGATTTTACGTGTTTCTGTCTTTGTGGGGTCATGATGGATACTTACTGCCAATTTGGGGTTGCAATCGCCATAAACATTGTCGTTCATGGAAATATTGGCGGGTAAAACGATTCTTTTCAAATCTTCGCAACGGGCAAAAGCACGTTTCCCTATTTTGACTACACTACTTGGCACATATACTTCGCGCAATGCGGTGCGGAAGAAGGCATAATCGCCTATCTCGTTTATCGTTTCGGGAATTTTTATGTAGATAAAGTCGCGATATCCGGCAAATGCCGCTTGCCCGATGGCAGTTATCGTGTATTCTTCGCCGTCGATATTGGCGGTCTCTGGAATAAGTAAGGTTGTATTGTTTGTTTTATCCTTAAAGTATCGCTCACCGGTCGAGTAGGGATACTTATGGTCGTCGATATTGTAGTAGTAATCTACAATTTTGGCTGTCATTGTCTGCTTGTTGATTTCTACCATAAATTTACTGCCACTTATGGTAATGGACAATTGTGCAAGAACTGTTTGCGAGAGAAGTGCCAAAGTACTTGCTAAGAAGATAATTTTTCGAAACATAATGGTGCCTCCTGTTTTTAAAAGTTATATGCTATACCTAACACAAAATCAATAGTTGCGCAAGAATCGAAATTACCGAGATAGCATAATGATGCTTGCATTGACCATTTATGAGAGAGTCTATAATCAATACCAATTCCCCCACAAAAATAAAAAGTGGGTAGCTCTACAATTTTTCCGTGGTCGTTGCTGGTTAGGTGCATATAACCTATACCAGCTATTGCATAGGGGCGAAAGCGTTTTGCTTTTGTCATGAAAAAGTGGTTGTTAACACCTATTTCAAAGGAACTTGGGTTCGCATTTTCATCTGAGTCAATAAGTGTGTAACTATAAGAAATGATGGGTTCTATACGATAGTAGTTGCTGAAATTGTATTGATACTTTATCGCCCACTTGTTTAGAAGAGAAGATTCAAAGATATCGTAATCAAATCCTACATTTACACCTATACCACTCATTCCTTTTTGAGCCGAAGCCGTGCCGGTAGCTGTTACGATGAGCGCTATGGCCAATAATAAACGTTTCAAAAGTTTCATAAATCTCGTATATAAAAGTATTTCACTTCAATTTGTAAGTCTCTGTCGTGGTTGCGCATCTCCGATAACCACTGGTTGAACTCGTCGTTCGAGAAGACCGGCAACCCGCCCTCGTCGATTTGGGCCGATAAGGGGCGTATAATGGGGTTGGGTGAGAAGAGGACATAAACCGAGTTTACCTCGTCGGCACCATTGTACCCGATTTGTAGTCGGTTGCCATATCCGGTGAAGAAAAGATGACGTTTGTTTGCCTCGATACGTTCTACGCCGTCTGTGGTATCGATAGCAGGTAGCAGACATCTTATAGAGTCGTCTTTGCAGAAAATAGCAATATAACCTTCTATGGGAGAAATAACCGACATAAAGAGGTAGTCGCCGTCGCGAAACTCTTCCGACTCGTGGTGGTCTTGTGTGCCATTGCGGAGCAGACGAGTTGCAAATTGCGGTTTCAGGTATGTTATCTCTCGGGCTTCGCCTTTGACCTTGACTTTTATGATGAGTTGATGGTCTTGATAGTCTATGTCGAAGAGCGGTTCGCCTATGGTACGTATCCATTCGCCGCGAACGTCCGAGCTGCCCAATGCACTATAATCGACCGACGAAGAGCCGTCGGTGTTGGTGACTTTTGTGGTACTAACCTGTTGCACGAGCGTACCGAAACGGGCTGCGATGGCTTCGGTCATGGCACGTTGCAAAGCGGTTTGTTTAGCCTGTTCTATCGTGACGTTTGTAGGTGCGTAGTAGGTGTACTCGGCCTCGACAACGGCCGTGCGTTGTGCATGACATGCAAAGGCTATCAAGAGAAGCACGCATAAAGCCGGCAACCTCATTTTTTCAGTATTCTTTGAGAAAATACAGCATCCAACTCTTCGCGCAAAGCATCGCCTTCATCTTCGAGTTCGTCTATAATAGCCTTTTGAGAGGCCTGCATAGCCATCTCGTAGCTATAAGCAATGCGCACCAATACTTCTTTGTTTTTGTTATTGAGAGTGCGATAGGCTTCTACAATAATAACTGTTCGACCCAAACTTTGCACGATGAGGCTTTTCGATTCCGATATGGTTTTGGTGATGGTGGCAGCTTGTTCGTTGGTCAGTTGCTCGTTACTTACAGAGTTATTGGCTAATGCCGCTACCTCGGTTTGTATATTGCCGGCTAAATTTTGTTTTGCCAATTCAAGGGCTTGCATCTTGGCGCCGTCGTAGTTTGTGCCTATGCTCATGGCTTCGCCCATGATGTATTTGGGGTAGAGGCTTTCATCAAACTCATATTGCATCATGTAGGAGCGGTCGAGTTGTTTTTCGAGAGGTAATGCTCCCGGGGCGACTTGCCACCCCTCTTTTTCCAGTTTTTTTGCTTCGTCGCGTGCGGCTTTACTTGCTTTGCGGTTTACTTCTGATAGTGTGGTTTCAACTACCTCTTGCCTCTCTTTTGCTCTTTCTTGTGTAACAGAAGATGTGGTAGAACATCCTGAAATCACGATTGGCAACAATGCCAACAATCCCAGTTTTTTCATGTTTTTCATATTGTTGTGCCTATAGACAACCCCAGAGTCGGCAGTACAAAAAAAAGACGTGGGAGTCTGTACTCTTGCTCATCCCAGTTCCAAGGCTCTCGCATTGCCCACCTACAAGGATAAGCAATGCAGCTAGCCCACGCCGAGATGCAGATATACAAAACACCACGTCGCATACTCCCTCTATCGGGAGTCAACGCCATGTGCGATACAACATCTTCATGTGGACGTCCCCATTGCCGTATCTTCTTGTAGGTTCAAATTTGCGAGATTTGGAACTAGAAGATAAACGTTGGTAACGTCTTTTCCAAAAAAATATAACCCTCTAACCCCTTGGCTAGCTGGCTGAGGCCAAAGGTAAGAAAAAATTTTAATTGCCCCAAAAATTTCTATACGGCTATCTCCTTTATCGTTATCTTTGCAGCCATTATTAGGTTATTGTTTATGAAAACAAAAAAAATTTTGTTTGCAATCTTATTCTTGACGACGCTTGTCGCCTGCCAAACTCCGAGTAATACTTACTATATCGAGGGTATCATAGATGACGAGATGGAAGGGCGCGAGATTTATCTTACCGATTATGTGACCGATGTACGCATAGATACAGCCGTGGTGCGCGACGGAATGTTCAGCTTTTCCGGTGTGGTAGATACGCCATTCTTTGCCGTCATAGAAGAGGGTAGTTATTACTTCCCGCTTATCGTAGAGCCTGCCGACACGCTTTTTGCCGACATGATGGAGTATGTGCCGGCTACGGGTGCGCCGCTCAATGATGCTCTCAACGCCTATGACGATTGTAACAGGGAGCTGTTTGAGACTTATCAGGCCGAAGTTGACAGTATCATGCGTCTTGCCGATGAGCGCAAGATAAATCGTCGCACGGCACTCGACAGTTTGGAAGAGAAAGAGCGCGAGATAAGTCGTCGATTCGACGAGAATGTGTGGAGTACCATACAAGCTCACCCCGACGATATTGTGGGGGCTATCGCTTTCAGGCGTTGGCTTACCAATAAAGAGCGTGACCTTGCGGCTATCGATTCTGTGGCCGACCAAGTACCCGCCCGTCTGCTCGAATATTCTATTGTCAAAGAGGAGCTCGACATTATCCGATATAAATCGCTCTCGGCTGTGGGTATGCCCTTTATCGATTTTACGGTCGAGACCGATAGCGGCAGCGTTTCGTTGAGCGACTTTGTGGGGCAAGGCCAACCGGTATTGGCGTTGTTTTGGGCTTCGTGGGACGATGCGGCTCCGCGCGAAGTAAGAGAGATTTATCGTCGCTACAATGGCAAGGGGTTGTCGGTTGTGGGTGTTGCACTCTGGGACGACCCGGTGGATAGTAAAGAGGAGATAGCCGACAAGGAGATACCTTGGCGTCAAATTCTCGGTGCACATGAGCGTCCTGCCGACCTGTATGCCATTAATGACTTGCCATATACGATTCTTTTTGTCGCCGATGGCACTATTGTGGCACGCGGTCTGAAAGGCGCTTCGCTCAGTAGGGAAGTCGCCCGGGCGGTGAGTGTCGCTACCCGGGAGTAACCTTCGGGGGCGAGGGCATACGTGCGGCAGGTACTCGGGCGATGTGATGAGGCGACCTCGATACCCCGATTGCCGTACAAGTACATAAGGGGATTTATTTTGTACTTCCCGCCTTGTTTTTGCCGATATTATCGTGTAATTTTGTATTTTGCTAAATACGTATCGCAATGGAAAATCCTTTGTATATCTACAATACGCTCAGTCGTAAAAAAGAGCAGTTCGTTCCCATCAATCCTCCTCATGTGGGCATGTACGTGTGCGGCCCTACGGTATATGGCGATGCACATTTGGGACATGCGCGTCCTGCCATCACGTTCGATGTGCTATTCCGCTATCTCACGCATTTGGGGTATAAAGTACGCTACGTACGTAATATTACCGATGTGGGGCACCTCGAACACGATGCCGATGATGGTGAAGACAAGATTGCCAAGAAGGCACGGTTAGAACAGCTCGAACCTATGGAGGTCGTGCAATTCTACCTCAATCGTTACCATAAGGCGATGGAGGCTCTCAATGTCTTGCCGCCGAGTATCGAACCGCATGCCTCGGGGCATATCATTGAACAGATAGAGTATATCAAGCGTATTCTCGATGCCGGCTATGCCTATGAGAGCAACGGCTCGGTGTATTTCGATGTAGAGAAGTATAACAGCAAGCATCACTACGGGAAGCTCTCGGGTCGTAATATCGACGAACTGATCAATACCACTCGCGAGTTGGACGGACAGAGCGAGAAACGTCACCCGTATGACTTCGCCTTGTGGAAAAAAGCAGCTCCCGAACACATTATGCGTTGGCCTTCACCGTGGAGCGACGGATTTCCCGGATGGCACTTGGAGTGCTCTACCATGAGCGCCAAGTATTTGGGCGATGTATTCGATATACATGGGGGCGGCATGGACTTGCTATTCCCGCACCACGAGTGCGAGATAGCGCAATCGGTAGCTGCACAGGGGCATGAAACAGTGCGCTATTGGATGCACAATAACATGATAACCATCAACGGGCAGAAGATGGGTAAATCTTTGGGCAATTTCATTACGCTCGACAACTTCTTTGCCGGTACGCATCCGCTGTTGCAGCAGGCTTATTCGCCGATGACCATCCGTTTCTTTATTTTGCAGGCACATTACCGCAGTACGGTCGATTTCAGTAATGAAGCGTTGCAGGCATCTGAGAAGGCATATAATCGCCTGATGGAAGGTTGGCACAATGTGGAGAAGCTCACGCCGTCGGACGTATCGACTTTCTCGGTAGACGACCTTGCACAAAAATGTGCCGAGGCGATGAACGACGATTTGTCTACTCCCATCGTCATCTCGCATCTTTTCGATGCCGTACGTATTGTGAATTCTGTTTTGGCAGGAAAGGGCACGCTTACGTCGGCCGATATAGCGACGTTGCGTGAAACCATGCGGGTATATATTTTCGATGTTCTCGGGCTCGTCGACTCGGCTGAATCGAGCGATAGCGGCAATGAAGCCTATGCCAAGGCCATAGACCTCCTGCTCGATGTGCGGCGCGAAGCAAAAGCTCGTAAAGATTGGGCTATGAGCGACTTTATCCGCGATAAGCTCGGCGAAATAGGTTTCGAGATAAAAGATACCAAAGAGGGTACCGAGTGGAAGTTGAAATGAAGGTTGTAAGATAGTATCATCAGATAGCCTGAATAGGCATTTAAGTCCGACTGATTAGAACAATCCGTCGGACTTTTTGTTACAAGGCCATGCGGCCTATGACAGCAAGCATTCTGTCACAAGAGATGTACCGTATCGCTTTGCTGTACGGTATGCGGAGTGTCGCGTGGTAATATGTATGGTATTTTACTCATTGTACAGCCTTGTGTGGCGAGGTCGTTCGATATATTGTATAGGGTTGATTATTAATGGAACAGTTATTTATAATACAAAGAGAGCCGCTTGTTTTTGTAGCGACTCTCTTGTATGAAAGGGAGGCCTCCGTGGCATAAAAAGGCCTCCCCCTGGTTATACTTTTTATTAATTAGGGAACGAAAGTATAACCCCCTCAGTCCCTATACATCTCGTACCGGTCTGAGTATAGAAATTAGTTGTTCTTTCTTGATATTGTTGAATTATACGAGATTTTGTCCTTTTCACGATGCAAAGATAATACTATGATTTGACAATTTGGTCAAAAAATCGTTTTTTAAGATATTGTAGTGCATATTCATGCCGCTGTTGATAAATATTAAGGCATAACTTTTCTTATCCCATTTTCGTCGTACAAATGTGCTGTATTAATGAAAATTTTTCATGTCAACATATTAATACTTTTTGTAGAATGTTAAAAATTTGTTAAGAAAAAATTCTGCTATTTTACTTATTGTAATAGAAAAAAGTGTTTGTTGTAGGGAATATTGTACTTTGTGCGGTGAATGTTCGCAAAAAGAGAGCGGTGAGTGAATTTTCGGATTCGCCCACCGCTCTTATTATCGGTTTTTTATGGGTTACAATGACTTACAAAAAGCGCGGCGGCGTTTGTGTTGCACGCGCTCGAAGTATTGCCATTGCGATTGTACTTTATTGTTTTCTTCCAATTCGGGGTTGCTTTCGGCGTAGATATAACCGTTTTGTTGGAATATCGGGATGAGGTCGGAGAAGAGCAGGGCATTCACGCCTTTGCTTTGGTAGTCGGGACGTACGGCAACCAAGAGCAGCTCTACTACGTCGTTTTTACCTTTGAGTGCTTTAAGCAAGGGTATGAATCCGAATGGGAAGAGGCGCCCTTTCGATTTCTGCAATGCTTTGGCCAAAGAGGGGAATGCGATACCTACGCCTACCAGCTCGTCGGCCTCATTTATAATAAGAGTCAGATTTTCCAACCGCAACAGCGGGATATACATTTTTATGTAGTAATCTATTTGTCGTTGCGATAGGGCTGAGTAGCCGTATAAATTGGCATACGCTTGATTGATGAGTTCGAATACCTTTTGTCCGTACTCTTTGATGAGCTTATTGGCATTGGTATATTTAATGACGCGCAGATTGTATTTCTTGCGTACTATTTCGGTGATGCGTTGGTGCTTTTCGGGGATGCTTTCCGGAACATAAATTTTATATTCCACCCAATCGGTTTCTTTGGTATAGCCGAGCGATTCTATGTGATTGCGATAGTAGGGATAACTATATAGTGTCACCGAAGTGCCTATTTCGTCATATCCTTCTATGAGCAGGCCTTCGGGGTCCATGTCGGTGAAGCCTAACGGCCCGTGCATGGAGGTCATGCCTTTTTTTCGCGCCCAATTTTCTACTGCTTCGAACAACGCTTTGCTTACTTCTTCGTCGTCGATGAAATCGACAAATCCGAATCGACCTTCCTTCTTGCCGGCTTTTTCGTTGAAGTGTTTGTTGATAATACCTGCAATTCGTCCTACCGGTTTACCATCGCGATAAGCCATAAAGCATGTGGCCTCGCAAAAATCGTATGCCGGGTTTTCGTCGGGTGAGAATGTGCCTATGGTATCGGATATGAGCTGTGGCACATAATAAGGATGATTCCTGTAAAGATAGTCAACGGGGAAAGTCGCAAACTCTTTGAGTGCACTTTTACCTGAGACTTCTTTGATTGTAACAGCCATTTCAGTTTTATTTTAAGTTATCGCAAAGATAATAAAATTTTACATTATAAAAGCTCTCTTCAAACATCGTTTAACGACTCATACCTTTGAGTCTGTTATATGTAGTGAATTTTTAATCTTTTGTTCCGTATGCAAGGTCGCCGGCATCGCCAAGTCCCGGTACAATGTAGCCGTGGTTATTCAGCTCGTCGTCTATGGCAGCTACCCATACAGTGGTGTTTTCGGGGAAGTGTTGCTTTACAAACGAAATGGCTTGTCGGCTTGCTATGGCAGCTGCAAGGTGTATGTGCGATGGATTGCCTTTGCCGAGCAAGGCTTTATAGCACAGCTCCATGGAACTGCCTGTTGCCAGCATGGGGTCGGCAAGGATGAGTACCTTACCTTCTATCGAGGGCGAAGCAATGTATTCGACATGAATATCGAAGTGTGTTTCGTCGCTGTATTGTCTGTATGCCGAAACAAAGGCGTTTTCGGCATTGTCCATGTAGTGTAAGAATCCTTGGTGGAAAGCTATTCCGGCACGCAAGATGGTAGCGAGTACTACTTTGTCGGCGGGCAGATTTACGGTAGCTTTTCCCAGTGGGGTTTCTACTGTTTGGGGGTGATAGGCAAGCGTTTTGCTTATCTCGTATGCCATGATTTCACCTATTCTTTCGAGGTTGCGACGGAAGCGCATCCTATCTTGTTGGACTGTGACATCGCGCAACTCGCTCATAAACCGGTTGACGATGGTGTCTTGCTCTGCAAAATTTACTATTCTCATGAACTCGGTTATATCGTAAATATTTTATTTCTTCTTGGTCGTGCTTTTGCGTGCTCCCGTTTTGGGTGTCGAGGGGTTTTTCTCGGTCTCTTCTATGATGCGCATGCAATCGGCATAGCTTAGGGCTGCGGCATCGTTGCCTTTGGGTATCTTATAGTTTTTCTTCTTGTAAGCGATATATGCTCCGAAGCGTCCGTTGAGTACTTGCAAGTCGGCATCCTCGTCGTATTGTTTGATGAGGCGGTTGCTGTCGTCTTTGCGTTTTTGTTCTATCAAGTCGATAGCCTCTTCCAATGTAATGGTTTGCGGCGTAAGCTCTTTGGGAATGGATACGAATTTCCCGTTATGGCGTATATAGGGGCCGAAACGGCCTATGTTGGCTTCTATTTCTTTATCTTCGTACGTACCGAGTTTGCGGGGCAGGTCGAAGAGTCTGAGTGCCTCGTCGAGGGTCAGGTTGTTTATCGATTGCCCTTTTTGCAGAGAAGCGAAGAGGGGTTTTTCGGTATCGGTGGGCAAGCCTATTTGTACCAGCGGACCGAAACGACCTATCTTTACCGATACTGTGCGTCCGGTTTTGGGGTCGGTGCCGAGGATACGTTCGCCTACCTTGTGCTCGAAGCGCATCGATTCGGTCTTTTCAACGGCCGGGTGGAACCAATGGTAGAAAGCTGCTATCACCTCAGGCCACGACGTTTTGCCTTCGGCTATGTTATCGAATCGTTCTTCGACGCTTGCCGTGAAATTATAGTCGAGTATATCGGGAAAATATTCTGTGAGGAAGTCGTTCACTACGATACCCGTGTCGGTAGGCAGCAGTTTGTTTTTTTCGGCATCGGCTACTTCTTTCTTTTCGGTCTGTTTGATAGCGCCTTTTTTCAGCGATAATATGCGATATGAGCGTTCTTTACCGGGACGGTCGCCTTTTTCCACATATCCGCGTTGTTGTATGGTCGATATGGTGGGTGCATACGTCGATGGACGACCTATACCCAATTCTTCGAGTTTCTTCACCAAACTTGCCTCTGTATAGCGCGGCGGATGTTGGCTGAAACGTTCCGTTGCTGTAATATTGTTGCAAGTAGGGTGCGTGCCGGCTTTCATTGCAGGCAGCGTGTGGTTACTGTCGTTTTCACCCTCCTCGTCGTTGCTTTCCAAATATACGCGCAGGAAGCCGTCGAATTTCAGAACTTCGCCCGTGGCGACAAATTGCTCTTTGCGTCCCTCTATGACGATTGTAGCAGTTGTCTTTTCTATTTCGGCATCGCTCATCTGCGAGGCGAGGGTACGTTTCCATATCAGATCATACAACCGTTGTTCTTGTCGTGTACCCTCTATCTCGTGTTGCGAGATGTAGGTAGGCCGTATCGCCTCGTGAGCCTCTTGTGCTCCCCGTGTTTTAGTGTGGTAATTGCGGGTGTGCAGGTATTTTTCGCCTAATGAAGATAAGATTTCATCGCGTGTCGTTCCCAAACATAAGGCCGAGAGATTTACCGAGTCGGTACGCATGTAGGTGATGTGTCCGTTTTCGTAGAGGCGTTGTGCTACTGACATGGTTTGTGCTACCGAAAATCCCAACTTACGAGCTGCCTCTTGTTGCAGAGTAGATGTAGTAAAGGGTGGTGCCGGCGATTTACGGGCGGGTTTTACGTTGATTTCTTGCAGCGTATATTGTGCTTTACTGCAAGCATCGAGCAGAGCTGTTGTCTCTTCTAATGTTTTGGGGCGGGTATTGAGCTCGGCCGTGAAAGGGGCGCCTTCTTCTGTTACAAATTCTCCTATGATACGGAATGCAGCATCGCTCTTGAAATGTTCTATTTCGCGTTCACGCTCTACGATGAGCCGTACGGCAACCGATTGCACGCGTCCGGCCGACAATGCGGGTTTCACTTTTTTCCACAGTACCGGCGAGAGCTCGAAGCCCACGATGCGGTCGAGGATGCGACGTGCCTGTTGGGCATCGACCCGATTCATATCTATCGTGCGCGGGTTTTTGATGGCTTCGAGTATGGCGTTTTGTGTTATTTCGTGGAATACGATGCGTTTTGTTTTTTTCGGGTCTAAATGCAGTACTTCGGCCAAGTGCCATGCAATGGCTTCTCCTTCGCGGTCTTCATCGGAAGCCAACCATACGGAAGCTGCCTTTGCGGCCTCTTCTTGCAGGTTCTCAACAATTTTTTTCTTGTCGGCAGGTATTTCGTATATCGGTGCGAAGTTGTGTTCGACATCGATACTGAAAGTTTTCTTTTTGAGGTCTCTGATGTGACCGTAGCTCGAAAGGACTTTATAATCTTTACCTAAAAACTTTTCAATGGTTTTGGCTTTGGCAGGAGATTCTACAATGACTAAATTTTTCTGCATATACTCAAAAAATACGAGGGTTCCCGAAAAACTGCGGCAAAATTAGATAAAAAATTGCTTGTAATACAGTTCGTTTGCGTTTTTTTTGTTTTCAGCCTCTACGGGAGTGTCGAGATTGCCGCTTTGTGCGGGTTATCGTAGCATGTTGCAGCATTTCGTTACTGCTGTTGCAAAAGCATCTATTTCCTCGCGTGTATTGTAAGCTGCAAACGATGCGCGTACGGTTCCCTCTATTCCTAACGTGCTCATGAGCGGCTGTGCGCAGTGATGTCCTGTGCGTACGGCAACTCCCATCTTGTCGAGCAGCATGCCCATGTCGTAGTGGTGTATCTTGTTGGCCAAGAATGATATGACGGGTGTCTTTTGGCGGGCGGTGCCGTATATCCTGATACCCTCTATCTCTTCCAGTTTGGCAGTGGCATAATGCAATAACTCTTGTTCGTAGGCATGCATTTCGGTGGCGCCGGTTGCTTCTATCCACTCTAATGCGGTAGCAAAAGCTCGGGTGCCGATATAGTCGGGCGTGCCGGCTTCGAATTTGTATGGTAGTTCGTTGTAGGTAGTGTGTTCGAACGAGACATGTGCAATCATCTCACCGCCGCCTTGGTATGGAGGCATGGCGTCGAGCCATTTCTCTTTGCCGTATAAGATGCCTATGCCCGTAGGTCCATAAACTTTGTGTGCCGAGAAGACATAAAAATCGGCGTCTAATGCTTGTACGTCGACCGTGAGGTGCGGTATGGCCTGTGCACCGTCGACCAGCACCGGAACGTTCTGCTCGTGGGCATACGCTATCATTTCCTGTACGGGGTTGATAGTTCCCAATACGTTTGAGGCATGGGTTATGCTTACCAGTCGCGTGTGTTCGTTGAAAGCTGCGCGATATGCGTCAAGGTCTAATTCTCCTCTTTCGTTTATGGGTATGACACGCAGTTTTATGGCTTTATGGCGTTGCAGCAGTTGCCAAGGTACGATGTTGGAGTGGTGTTCCATCACCGAGAGTATAATTTCGTCGCCGTCGTGCAAGAACTCGTTGCCCCATGACCCTGCTACCAAGTTGATAGCTTCGGTGGTGCCGCGCGTGAAGATTATTTCATGTGCATGGCGGGCATTGATAAACGTTTGTACCTGCCTTCTGGCAGCCTCGTGGGCTTCGGTGGCCTCGATGCTGAGGGTGTGTACGCCGCGATGTACGTTGGCATTGACACGATAGTAGCTGTCGGCAATGCGGTCGATTACGCATTGCGGATGCTGCGAAGTGGCGGCGTTATCGAAGTAGATAAGGGGCTTATGGTATATCTCCTTTGTAAGAATGGGGAATTGCGAGCGTATTTTAGTTGTGTCAAACATGGCTTTTATGGCTTGATATGGATGTTGCATTGCTTGCATGTCGATAGTTCGCCGCGGAATCGTCGTTCTACTAATTGTCTCAGCCTCTCTTTGAGTGCATCGAGTCTGACGTGGTCTATCACGTCGCTCATAAAGGCAAACATGAGTAACATGCGGGCTTCGGCTTCGGAGATACCTCGCGTGCGCATGTAGAATAGAGCTTGCTGGTCGAGTTGTCCCACTGTTGCGCCGTGGCTGCACTTTACGTCGTCGGCATATATTTCTAATTGCGGTTTGGTATATATATGGGCTTCGTCCGAGGCGCAAAGGTTTTTGTTGCTTTGGTAGGCTTCGGTTTTTTGTGCACCGGGGCGTACCAAGATGCGTCCGGCAAATGCTCCCTGCGACCGGTCGTTGAGAACGAACTTAAAGAGTTCGTTGCTGTGGCAATAGGCTGCGCGGTGGTCGATGAAAGTCGATATGTCGACCTGCTCTTCTCCGTCGGCGATTGCCATGCCACATAGTTGCGTCTCGGCATGTGCCCCGTCGAGCGATATGTGGTAGTTGTCGCGCGTGATACCGTTGCGCAGGGTGATACCGTTTACAAGAACGTTCGACCCCTCCTCTTGGTGTACGTAGGTCGAGGTGACACGACGTGTTTCAGGAAGATTTTCTTCGAGGTTATAGTAGTCTATAACCGAATCTTTCCCAGCCCATATTTCTGTTACTTGCGTGATGAGGTGGTTGATGCCTGTTTCCTCGCTGTGGTCGCATACAAGTATTTTGGCTTGTGCGCCTTCGTCGGCAACGATAAGGATGCGCCGGTTGTTCATCGTGGGTATATTGCCGCCGATGAGGTTTATCAGCTGTATGGGGCGCTCCAAAACCGTATGGGAAGGAATATACAGGAAAAAGCCGTCTTGTGCCAGCAGTGTGTTGAGTGCTACCGTGCCGTCTTTGGTCATATCGGCTATCTTGCCATAGTAGCGGGCTACCAAGTCGGGTTGTCGGCGGGCTATTTCGCATAGGCTGCCGGCAATGATACCTTCGGGTAACGGCCGCATTTTCTCGGGTGCGCGAAAACAGTCGCCCACCAGAAAGTAGAGTTGGCTTGTCAGGTTCGGCACATCGCAGCGGAATCCTTCGTGTGCACTTGTCGGCAAGGCGATGCGGTTCAGGTTCAGCCCATAGTCGGGGGCATATAACGCCTCTATGTCGGTATGGTTGTAACGCTCGTCTTTGCGAGAGGGCAACCCGTTTTCCTCGGCTGCTGTCAAGGCTTGGGCACGCAGTGCATTGAGGACAGGTGCCGAGTGGCTCTCTATGACATCGCGTTGCGTCTTATATAAGTCGATATATTGTCGTATAGCTTCTTGCATGGCAGTATTACATTTCGCCCATTTCTTCTTTTATCCAGTCATAACCCCTCTTTTCGAGGTCGAGAGCGAGAGCCTGTCCGCCCGATTTCACAATACGGCCTTTGTAGAGTACGTGTACGAAATTGGGGGCGATGTAGTCGAGCAGGCGTTGGTAGTGGGTAATCACGATGATGGCGTTGTTTTCGGTTTTCAGTTTATTCACGCCTTCGGCCACAATGCGCAGCGCATCTATATCGAGGCCGCTGTCGGTCTCGTCGAGGATAGAGAGTTTAGGCTCTAACATGGCCATTTGGAATATCTCGTTGCGTTTCTTTTCGCCACCCGAGAAGCCTTCGTTGACCGACCGGCTGGCCAATTTGTTGTCGAGTTCTACGATGGCGCGTTTTTCACGCATCAGTTTCAGGAATTCGGTTGCCGACATGGGTTCTTCGCCCCGGTATTTCCGTTGTTCGTTGATAGCGGCACGCATGAAGTTCACCATGCTTACGCCGGGAATCTCTACGGGATACTGAAAACTGAGGAACAAACCCTCGTGCGCTCTGTCTTCGGGCGAGAGGGCAAGCAGGTCTTTCCCGCAGAATTCTACGCTTCCATCCGTCACTTCGTATGCCGGATTGCCTGTCAACACGGCCGATAATGTACTTTTACCCGAGCCGTTGGGACCCATTATTGCATGTACCTCGCCCGCTCTTACGGTGAGGTCTATTCCTTTGAGTATCTCTTTGCCGTTGATATTGGCATGTAGGTTGTTTATTTTCAACATAACTGTTTCGTTCTTTTCCGTTCCCGGTCATTGCCGTCGGTATGATTTGCAGCGGCAGCGACCTCTATGTTCGCCGGGGGTTATTCAAGGTTACAAAGGTACGCTTTTTCAGTGATAAACCGAAGAGTAGGGCAAATTGTTGTTTCAAAGTCTTATCTTATAGTTTTTCAGATAGTTGTCGAGCATCTCGGCGGGGATGATTTTCTTGGCTGTTTCGGCAATGGCATTGAGTAATCCCTCCTTTACATAGTCGTGACGTATCACCATAGAGATTTCGCGTTGCGCCTTATCGTTGTCGAAAGGTCTCACATTTTCTTTCTGCCACGGTTGCATAAACT
Source organism: uncultured Barnesiella sp. (assembly GCA_944321085.1). Taxonomy (GTDB): domain Bacteria; phylum Bacteroidota; class Bacteroidia; order Bacteroidales; family Barnesiellaceae_A; genus Barnesiella_A. The sequence goes on along the minus strand of CALUJY010000007.1, from coordinate 50,065 downwards.
GTACGTGCCATGCGGGAATGACGGTGTAGCCGCCGTTGGTGTCGACGATACGTATCAGTGTGTCGATGCTTCCTGCCTCGTAAATGCGGTTGTACTCTTCGTTTCGTTTGCAGAACCCGAATATGGGATGTCGTTCGCAATGGCTCTCATGTAAAACCCACAGTTTTTCATTGGGCGGGCTGTCGAGCATGGCCGCTGTTTCTATCTCGGGCGACCCGGCTGCAAAATAAGCTACAAAAGGTTCGTGGTAGAGCGGTATCTCCAACAGGTCGTCGGTGCGTAGCGGAGTGGCAAGTATGGCTACGTCTATCTCTCCGGCGCGTAGTTTTTCTATGGCAACTTGCGGCCGGGTTTCGGTGATGGTTAGCTCTATGGCAGGGTAGTTTGCCGTAAAGAGATGGATAAACTCGGGGGTAAGGCAGGGCGATACGGTGGGCAATATTCCTATCGAGAGTTTTCCGGTCAGTTTTTCGCTCTCGCTCTTGACAATTTCGCCTATCACCTCTATCTCTTTCAATGCCTTTGTGGCCTGTCGTATCACCTGTTTGCCTACGGCCGTAGGTTCTACGGGCTGTTTGCTGCGGTCGAAGAGCGGCACGCCTATCTCTTCTTCCAATTTTTGTATCATCGTACTGAGCGTAGGCTGTGAAATGTTGCATTCTTCGGCTGCTTGTGCAAAATGTCGGCATCGGTCGAGAGCAATTATGTATTTCAGTTGTTGTATAGTCATAGTCTTAATAGTTTGTGTCAATGCAAAGATAGAAATTATCTATTTGCATAATCGATTTTCTCTATCTAAATTTGTAGCAAATAAAATAATAGACTAATTCTAAATTTATAATGCTATTTATTATGATGGAAAATGAAGTTTATGTAATGCCGAGAATAGGCGACAAGGCGCCTGCATTTCAAGCGAAGACAACGCAAGGTCTTATCAGATTTCCCGAAGATTTCGAGGGAAAGTGGAAAATCCTTTTCAGTCATCCTGCCGATTTTACGCCGGTATGCACTTCGGAGTTTATGGCGTTTGCCTCTATGGCCGCCGAGTTCGAGTCGCTCAACTGCCAGCTTATAGGTTTGTCGGTCGATGGATTGTATAGCCACATTGCGTGGTTGCGTACTATCCAAGAAAAGATAGATTATAAGGGCATGAAGGGTGTCGAAGTGAAATTCCCGCTTATCGACGATATTTCCATGAAGATTGCCAAGCTGTATGGTATGATACAACCCGGTGAGAGCGAGACCTCGGCCGTGCGTGCAGTCTTCTTTATCGACCCGCAAAACACCATTCGCACCATTATGTACTATCCGTTATCGTTGGGTCGTAATTTCGATGAGATAAAGCGGGTACTTGTAGGGTTACAGACCGTCGATAATTTCTCTGTGGCGCTGCCGGCCGATTGGCGTCCGGGCGACGAGGTCATTGTACCTACTGCCGGTTCATGCGGTGTGGCCAAAGAGCGTGTAGGCGACCACAGCGGCGACATACATTGCTACGATTGGTTCTTCTGCACCAAGAAGCTGTCGAAAGAGCAAGTAGAGAGTAAATTGGGTAGTAAATAAGTAACCTGATAAAAACCGAGACTATGAGCGCAATACATTTAACCAAAGAGGAATTTGTCAACAAAGTGGCTCGTATCGATGCCCCGGAGTGGAACTATTTAGGCGACAAGCCGGCCATCATCGATTTCTATGCTACATGGTGTGGTCCTTGCAAGGCTTTGTCGCCTATCCTCGAAAAGGTTGCCGAGAAGTACGAGGGTAAGATCTATGTATATAAAATAGATGTCGACAAGGTGTCGGAATTGTCGCAGGTATTCAACATCCGTTCGGTACCGACGTTACTCTTTGTTCCGCAAGGAGAGATGCCGCAGATGCATTCGGGCATGCTGCCTCTGGCCGAGCTGGAACGGGTGGTAGATACTTTCTTGTTGAAGTGAGTTCCTGATATATTTAGGCTGCGCGGGGCTGTGCCGAATTTTTCGGAACAGCCCCGCAACGTATGTGTATAAGGGTGTGTAAAACTGCAATATTCATCTGTTCTCTATCGGCAACACTTGTTTTTTCGAGTAGCCGAGAGTCGGGAGGCAAGCATTATTTACTCTTCGGCTTCTATCCAACGCCCCGACTTGTCAATGACTCCTGATACCCCGTCTTTTTCTACTCTTGCCAAATCATCTTCAAAAGGCTCTGCACTGTCGTATATGAAGGGGATAATTTCCTGTCCCCATCTATTGATGAAGCCCCATTTTCCCTCTTTTTTTACGCAGGCCAAACCTTCGTTAAAGGAGTAGGTATCGTCGTAGATACAGGGGATAGCTTCTCGTCCGGTAGCATCGATAAACCCCCTTTTCCCTTCTTTTTTTACGTAGGCCAAACCTTCGTAAAGGAGTGAATCGGCATACTCATAGTCGACCTCCTCGTATACGCAAGGTGTAACTTCTCGTCCGGTAGTATCGATGAACCCACTTTTCCATGCCTTTTGTACTTTGGCTATGTTTTCTTCAAAGCCATCGAAATTATCATAGATGAAGGGTAGAATTTCACGTCCCAACTTGTCAATAAAGCTGTATTTCCATCCTTTTTGAACTAATGCAACTCCTTTTTCGAATGATTTTGCATAGTCGTATATGCAAGGAATGACTTCGCGTCCCGATGTGTCTATGAAACCAAAGAAGCCACCTTTTTCGACCCATATCATTCCTTCTTTGAACCAACAATGAGATTTGTCGTATGTGCAAGGAATAACTTCTTGTCCTGATGAGTCTATGAAGCCATAGAAGCCATCCTTTTTAACTACTGCCAATCCTTCTTCTATGGGCTCTATCGAATCGTATATACAGGGTACAACTTCTTGTCCCGATGTATCGATAAGTCCATATTTCTTCTCGATTATGACCTTTACCAACTTTTCGCTGAACGGATAGATAGGATAATCATATATGCAAGGAATAATTTCGCGCCCCGATGTATCGATAAGCCCACGCTTATTCTCTCTTTTGACTGCTGCCATCCCATGCTGGAAGTCAGAGACTGTGTCGTATATGCAGGGAACCACTTCATGTCCCGAAGTGTCGATATACCCCCATTTCCCCTCTTTCATGACACCGGCAAATCCCTCATGAAAGGCGTTGGCCAGCTGGTATATGCAGGGAATGGCTTCGCGCCCGGATGTGTCGATAAATCCGTACAGCTCTCCCTTTATGACCCGGGCAAAACCCTCTTCAAACGCTGCATCGCTTCTTTCATATATGCAAGGGACAACCTCCTGTCCCGACCTATCAATAAAGCCATATTTCCCCTCTTTATATACGATGGCCATTCCCCCCTGGAAGAGGCCGGCATCATCGTATATGCAGGGGGCAAACTCTTGTCCCGAAGTATTAACAAAACCGAACTTTCCTCCTTTGATAACCGCAGCAATTCCTTCGTAGAAGGGATGAGCAAAATTATATATGCAAGGGGTAATTTCGTGCCCTGATATATCGATGAATCCGAATAAGCCTTCTTTTACAACTCTTGCTACACCTTCTTGGAACGGATAAACAAAGTCGTATATTCGCGGGGTTATTTCTTTTCCTGACCTATCGATAAAACCGTATTTTCCCTCTTTTTGGATATCGGTCAATCCATCATGAAACGAATGGGCAAAATCGTATATACAAGGGATTGTTTCTTTTCCCGACTTGTCGATGAAACCGTATTTCCCCTCTTTGATGACCATCGCTAATCCCTCAGAGAACGGATAAGAAATATCGTATATGCAGGGAACGACTTCTTGTCCTGACTTATCTATGAAACCATATTTCTCTTCTTTGGTTACTAAGGCCACACCTTCGCAGAACGAATAAGCGTAATCATATATGCACGGGATTGTTTCTTTTCCCGACTTGTCGATATAGCCGTATTTCCCCTCTTTTTTGACATTGGCCAATCCTTCACAGAACGGACCGGCGTCATCGTATATGCAGGGGATTAGCGGGTCGCCGGTGAGAAAGTCCCTAAACCCGAGTTTCCGGTTATCATCTACGTAATAGTTAAATCTTGCATCGGGTAGTTGCATGAGAAACTCTTCTCTTTCATTAGCACAAGAGCTCAAAGAAATGTCATCATCGATGTTTTTCATAATAAAATAGATTTATTGTTTATGCCATACTAAAATAAAAGGGAGGCCAGTAATAAAAACATAGTTTTCAGATTCGATTATGCCCCACAGCCTCCTATATTTTACAAATATACAACAAATTAATATATTCGTGTGGACTGAATGAGAAAATTGAATGCTATAATGAGAAATAGTTGTCGATCGAGATGTGCGCGTATGTGACGATTGCTTTGTAACCGATGTGTTGTAAAAGCAACGAGGATGTATCTGCGACAAGATACATCCTCGTTTATGTGCGGATAGGGTGGCTGTTTCTTACAACCGTACTTTGGCAACTACTTTGCGGAGTTTGCCTTCGCCAATGATAGGGGCATGGGCGTCTTCGGGGAAGCAGATGCAAAATTCGCCCGGCAACACCTCGCAATAGGTTGTGGGACGGTCGTTATAGAACATGCGGTCTTTCACCTCGTCATATTCTTGTTTCAGGTCGGTGCAGTTGCGGGTAGCTTTCCATCCTATAATCTCTACGCCGTTCAGCGGAATATGCACGTCGATGTAATCTTTGTGTACCTCCATGGCTTGTGCCTCTTTGGTGCGCAGGGTAGGCTCGTCATTGTTGATGTAGAGCACCTTGCCGTCGAGCTCGGTTTTGCCCAGCGGTTCGTTGAGCATGTCGTGCGATTTGAGGTAGTCAAACAGTTTTTTGAATGCCGGATGCAGCGACTCAATGCGTGCGCTGTCTTGCAGGTTTGCGATAATCATGGCAATAAATATTTTTTGTGTTAGCTATAATGTCTTGTAAAACCGTTGCACCGCCGGCCGCTGTGGCGGGTTCCGGCGGTGCAATCGGTGGTGTAGTTACTCTTCGTTGGCGGCTTTACCCAAGCAGGCAAGTATGCCTCCGTCGACGTAGACGACTTGTCCAGTGACGAAGTTCGATGCCGGTGAAGCCAAGAAGATGATGGTACCGCCCAAATCTTCGGGGTCGCCCCAGCGCATGGCGGGAGTCCGTTTGATGATAAATTCATTGAACGGGTTGCCATTGACTCTGATGGGAGCTGTTTGCGAGGTGGCGAAATAGCCCGGGCCTATACCGTTGACCTGTATGTTGAAGCGGGCCCATTCGGTAGCCATGTTTTTCGTCAGCATTTTCAGTCCGCCTTTGGCAGCGGCGTAGGCTGTTACGGTGTCGCGACCCACTTCGCTCATCATGGAGCATACGTTGATGATTTTACCGGCGCCGCGTTCACGCATACCGGCAAATACGGCCTTCGACATGATGAAGGGCGAGGTGAGGTCGGTTGTTATAACCTCTTCAAACTCGCTTACGGCCATCTCTTGCGAGGGGATACGCTTGATAATACCTGCGTTGTTTACCAATATATCTATGATACCAACTTCTTGACGGATAGTCTCGACAAGTTTCACGGCATTCTCTTCTTTGGTAACGTCGCAAACATATCCTTTTACCGTCAGTCCCATGGCGGCATATTCGGCGATGGCGGCATCGATGCGCGATTGCGAGCGTCCGCATATCGTCACCGTAGCGCCTGCTTTTCCCAGAGCGGCTGCCATGGCCATACCCAATCCGTGTGTAGCACCTGTTACGAGGGCAACTTTCCCTGTCAGGTCAAACAGTTGTAATCCTTCCATTGTATGTGTCCTTTCTTATGGTTGCTTGTGTAGGTTATTTCATTTCGGTGGGCGCACTTGTGTCCATGTCGTTGTAGTCGAGGTTTTCGCCTGCCATACCCCATATAAAGGTGTAGTTGCTGGTGGCACAAGCCGAGTGTATCGACCATACCGGCGAGATGACGGCATCTTCGTTGTGCATCCAGATGTGACGAGTCTCTTGCATTTCGCCCATGAAGTGGCACACGGCATTGCCTTCGGGAACTTCAAAGTAGAAGTAAGCCTCCATACGGCGGTCGTGCGTGTGTGCAGGCATGGTATTCCATACGCTGCCGGGTTTCAGCTCGGTCATACCCATTTGTAGTTGACAGGTGGGCAATACGCGGCCTACAATCATTTGGTTGATGGTGCGGTGGTTAGAGCCTTCGAGACTGCCAAGGGTGAAAACGTTGGCTTCGGCCTTGGTGATTTTCTTGTCGGGATAGGTGGTGTGTGCCGGAGCCGAGTTGAAGTAGAAGTGTGCCGGTTTCGAGGGGTCTTTGCTGGCGAAGATGGGATTGCGGTCGCCTTTACCCAAGTAGAGCACTTCTTTGTAACCCAGTTCATATACTGTGCCGTCTATCTCTACTGTACCGTCGCCGCCGACGTTGAATATACCCAGCTCGCGACGATGTAAGAAGAAGGGAGCTTTCAGCGGGTCGATGGGAGTAAGTTCCAATTTTTCGTTTGTGGGTACAGCACCGCCTACAATCAAGCGGTCGTACATCGTATATACCATGTTTATTTCATCGGCAACCATGAGGTTTTCGATGAGGAATTCTTTTCTCAGACGAGCCGTGTCGTAGTTTTTGGCATCGGCGGGGTGTGCGGCATAACGCACTTCGTAATTGATTTTCATAGCTATTCTTTTTATACGCACAAAGCATCGGACATAATATTACGCCGGTGCTTTGCAAAGTTATGGATAGGATGAATTAAATGCAAATTTCTCTTTCCTTGTTTATCGCAAGCTCTTAATGGTTGCAAGGCATTCGCGGCAGAGAGTGGTTATCTTATCCCACTCACCGGCATTAATAACCTCTTTCGGGAAGAGTTTCGAGCCCATGCCTACGCATGTTACGCCGGCCTTTATCCATGCTGTCAGGCTTTCGGCAGTAGGTTCTACACCGCCTGTTACCATTAACAACGACCAAGGTAGCGGAGCTTTGATGTTCTTTACGAACGAAGGGCCGCCTACGTTTCCTGCGGGGAATACTTTGCATACGATGCAGCCTTTCTCTTGTGCGTCGTTTATCTCGGTTACCGAGCCGCATCCGGGGATGTAGGGCACGAGTCGGCGGTTGCAGACTTTGTTGATGTCGGGGTTAAAGCAGGGACCTACCACGAAGTTGGCGCCTAATTGCATATATAATGCTGCTGTGGGGGCATCTATGATAGTACCTACGCCCAGTACCATCTCGGGGCACTCTTTGGCAGCATATTTTATCAATTCGGCGAAAACCTCTTGGGCGAAGTCGCCGCGGTTGGTAAACTCGAAAGCACGCACGCCGCCATTGTAGCAAGCTTTCAGCACTTTCTTGGCAATCTCAACGTCGCTATGGTAGAATACTGGAACCATACCGGTGCTGCTCATGGCGTTGATGCTTTGTAGTATATTGAAACGAGCCATTGTTTTGTATATTTAAGAGGTTGTTTTTATAGGTAGAAAGACAGGCAGCATCGAGCGTTTCGAGCCGCCTGCCGATGTTTTGGGGAAGTGATTAGCGCGATACGCGGCCTGAACCGTCGCCGCTCATCAGTTTCTCTACTTCGTCTACTGTTACTTGGTTGTAGTCGCCATAGATGGTGTGTTTCAGGCACGATGCGGCAACGGCGAAGTCGAGTGCTTTTTGGTCGTCTTCCGTGTAGGTATTCAATCCGTAGATGAGGCCGCCCATGAAAGAGTCGCCACCGCCTACGCGGTCAACGATGTGCGTGATGTCGTAACGACGCGAAATCTTCAACGAACCATTCGAGTAGAGTACGCCGCCCCATGTGTTGTGGTTGGCATTGATAGAGCCGCGAAGTGTGATGATTACTTTCTTGATGCGCGGGAATTTGGCCATTAATTGTGTGCATACGCTTTCGAATTCGGCCGAATTTACTTCGCCGGCGGTCTTGGTTACGTCGAAGCCTTGGGGTTTGATGCCGAATACCTTCTCGGCGTCTTCCTCATTGCCCAATACGATGTCGCAACCGGCAACAAGCTCGGGCATAACTTCCGAAGCCGTCTTACCGTATTTCCACAAATTCTTGCGGTAGTTGAGGTCGCACGATACGGTAACACCCATCTCGTTGGCAACTTTGATAGCCTCTAAGCATACCTTGGCAGCACCTTCCGAAATAGCGGGAGTGATACCGGTCCAGTGGAACCATTTAGCGTCTTTGAATACTTCTTTCCAGTCAATCATGCCGGGTTCTATCTCAGCGATGGCCGAGTGAGCGCGGTCGTAAACTACTTTGCTGGCACGAGCTACGGCTCCTGTTTCGAGGAAATAGATGCCGACACGGTCGCCGCCGTAAACGATTTGATCTACACCGACACCGTAACGGCGCAAATCCATTACACAGGCGCGAGCTATATCGTTCTTGGGAAGACGTGTTACGAATTCTGTTTCAAGACCATAGTTTGCCAACGAAACGGCTACGTTAGCTTCGCCGCCGCCGAATGTGGCGTTTAATGTTGTGGCTTGCGAAAAACGCAAATAATCGGGAGTTGCCAGACGCAGCATAATCTCACCGAAAGTAACGATTTTGTTTTTCATTTCGATTTAGTTTAATGAAGTTCTTGTTTTGTTACAAAGATAAAATAATCAGGCAAATAGCCTTTCAATTTATTTTTCCAATTTTGTGTATTATCTTCACCGAATTTTTTGCAAATTACATTTTTTATTCTCATCTTTGTGCTATTAACACATCTTAATCAGAACGTAGATACTATGAAACCCGTTTTACGTAGTTTTTCTCTCCATCCCGAACGCTCTTTTTTGGTAAGAAAAGATATAGGCGCGCCCGTTTATAGCATGTGGCATCAGCACGCCGAAATAGAATTGTTTTTTATTCGCGGTGGCCAGGGTGGAATGATGATAGGCGACAAGGAAATTCCTATTGACGGCTCCTCGCAAATGATAGTTCTCGGCTCTAATCTCCCGCATACGATGTCTTATGGTAATCAAGCAAATGGCCATGTGGTAGAAGCTGTTGTTGTGCATATCAATCCTGCGGTGTGGGGCGCATTCTATGAGCTCCCTGAAATGACACCTATCCGTAACCTTTTCAAAAATACCGAGCGTGGTATTTATATCAAAGACGATTTATTGCAGCAAATGGAAACGGAGATGTTTGCTCTCGTTGACGACGACCCGCCCCAAAGCATGATTCGTCTTATGCAATTGTTACTTACCATTGCCACATCACAAAAATATGACTATGTGGCAAGTCAGGGGTATGCCTCGACTCATAGCCGTGAAACGGATAATTCTCGAATGAGTAAAATATATAATTATGTTTTGGAGAATTATCATCGCGATATTTCGGTGCAAGAGGTGGCCGATATTATACATTTTGCCAAAGGTTCGTTCTGTCGTTATTTCAAACAACGTACCGGCAAGACCTTTATGGATTTTTTGATAGAGGTGCGTATCGGCAACGCTTGTAAATTGCTTATGGAAAATGAAATGAATATCAACGAGATAGCGTATGCCTGTGGCTATAATAACATATCGAACTTTTTCCACCAGTTCAAGGCGTTGAAAGGTTGCAGTCCCAGTCGTTATCAGAAAAATTACTTTGGTTATACGAAAAACGAAGATAATGATTGACTTATAGGAGTATAAATAAAATCGGGCAGCCTTGTTAATATCAGGCTGCCCGATTTTATTTTTTGTAGAAAAGAGATTATTCTACAAGGTGGATACCTTTGATAACGCCTCGCGACGAGTTCCTGATAAAGTTGATAATGTTGTCGCGTTCTGTCGATACTGGCATTTCGGCTTCTATCATATTCAGAGCATCGGTCAAGTTGCTGTCCGAAGCAAAGAGGCGACGGTATATCTCTTGCAGTTCCTCGATTTTCTCGCTGCTGAATCCGCGGCGGCGTAGACCTACCAAGTTAAGCCCTACGTACGAAATAGGTGATTTGGCCGCAGTGACATACGGAGGTACGTCTTTGTTGACATGCGACCCTCCTTGTATCATGATGTGCGAACCTAAGTGGCTGAATTGATGCACGAGCGTGCCGCCTCCTATTACGGCATAGTTATCTACTGTTACTTCACCGGCAAGTTGCGATGAGTTGGATATGATGATGTTGTTGCCTAAAATGCAATCATGGGCAATGTGGCAGTATGCCATGATAAGGTTGTTGTTGCCGATAGTCGTTTTGCCTTTTGCCGCGGTACCTCGGTTTACGGTTACGCATTCGCGCAATGTAGTATTGTCGCCTATCTCGGCAGTCGTATATTCGCCGTGGAATTTCAGGTCTTGCGGTATGGCGGCTATTACTGCTCCGGGAAATATCTTACAATTACGGCCTATGCGTGCTCCGGGAAAAATTGTTACGTTTGAGTAAATGTGTGTCCCTTCACCTATTTCCACATCATCATGTATTGTGACAAAAGGACTTATCTCTACGTTAGCACCTATCTTGGCATTGGGATGAATATATGATAAGTTGTTGTTCATGTGTCGATGCTATATTATTTATTCTTGATGATTTGTGCCATGAACTCTGCTTCTGTTACTATTTTTTCGCCTACAAAGGCATATCCTTTCATATAGGCACAACCGCGACGTATTTCACCTACTAAGGAGAGGTGGAAGATAAGCGTATCGCCCGGCACTACTTTTTGACGGAACTTTACGTTGTCGATTTTCATGAAGTAGGTCGAGTACCGTTCGGGTTCTTCTACTGTGTTAAGTACAAGCAATCCTCCGGTTTGAGCCATGGCTTCTACGATGAGTACGCCCGGCATGACCGGTTCGGTGGGGAAGTGTCCTTGGAAGAAAGGTTCGTTGCCCGATACGTTCTTCACACCCACAATATGTCTTACGCCTAAATCTATCACTTTATCGACCAAAAGGAACGGATAGCGGTGCGGTAGCAGGGCGCGTATGCGGTTGGTATCCATCAAAGGTACCTTGTTGGGGTCGTACTCGGGAGCTTGCATGTCTTGGCGGCGTATGGCTTTGCGTAACATGCGGGCAAATTTGTTGTTTATAGTATGTCCCGGGCGGGTAGCTATGATACGACCCTTGATAGGGCGTCCTACGAGGGCTATGTCGCCGAGTATGTCGAGCAATTTGTGGCGAGCCGGTTCGTTGGGGAATACGAGAGGCTTGTTGTTGATATAGCCCAGTTGGTCAACCGATTTGTGCGGAATTCCTGTCAGGTCGGCAAGACGGTCGAGTTCTTCTTGTGAAGTCTTGCGGTCGTATATTACGATGGCATTATCGAGGTCGCCGCCTTTGATGAGGTTGTTTTTCAACAGAGGTTCTACCTCGCGTACGAAGACGAATGTGCGGCTTGCTGCAATTTGGTTTTTGAAGTCGCTGAGTTGGTCGAGAGAGGCAAACTGGTTGGTCAGTATCGGTGAGTCGTACGAAATCATGGTGTTGATACTGAAACTGTCGTCGGGCAATACAACTATCGAGCTGCCGCTTTCTTCATCGGTAATTTCTATTTTGTGCTTGATGATGAAGTAGTCTTTCTCGGCTTTTTGCTCTACTATGCCGCATTGTTCTATGGCATCGGCATAATATTGTGCGCTGCCGTCGAGTATAGGCAGCTCGGGTGCATTTACTTGTATCAGACAGTTGTCTATTTCGGCGCAATACAGGGCGGCCATGGCATGTTCTATGGTGCTAACCTTTACCTCGCCATTGGCAATGACTGTGCCTCTGCTGGTTTCTACTACATTTTCTGCAACGGCATCGATTATCGGTTCGTTCGGCAAGTCTATCCGTTGGATTTTATACCCGCTGTTTTCGGGTGCAGGTAAGAATGTGGCAGTGATTTCGAGCCCGGTATGCAATCCTTTTCCGCTTACCGAGAAGCTGTTTTGCAATGTTTTCTGTTTCATTCTATCTCTGTATTATGGTGCAGGTTGTCTGCTCCTGTTTTACTTTTTATCGCATTGTTGTTTCAGCTCGTCTATCTCTTTGCTCAGACGCTTCACCGTGTCGTTCAGTTCGGGCAGGCGTTTTACGTATATGGCTTGACGGGCGAAATCTTTACGAGAAACGGCGGGATAGCCCATTACTTCCGAGTCGTCTTTCACATCGTTGGGGATACCGGTTTGTGCACCCACCATTACGCGGTTGCCTACATGACGGTGTCCGGCAATTCCTACCTGCCCGCCTATCATGCAGTGCGACCCTACTTTGGCCGACCCGGCAACCCCTACTTGGGCTGCCATTACGGTGTGCTCGCCCACCTCTACGTTGTGAGCTATCTGTATCAGATTGTCGAGTTTCACGCCTTGGTGTATTACCGTAGAACCCATCGTGGCGCGGTCTATTACCGTGTTGGCTCCAATCTCTACGTCGTCTTCAACGATGACAATGCCAATTTGCGGAATTTTTTTGTATGAGCCGTCTTTCTGCGGAGCAAAACCAAATCCGTCGCTACCTATCACTACACCGGCATGCAATGTGCAGCGTTGACCGATATGGCAGCCGTGATATACCTTCACACCGGGATGCAGCGTGCAGTGGTCGCCTATCACGACATTGTCGCCGATGTATGTTTGGGGATAGATTTTTACGCCTTTGCCGATGACAGCGTGTTTGCCTATGTAGGCGAAAGCTCCTATATAGACGTCGTCGGGTATTTGTGCCGACTCGGAGATGTACGACGGGCTCTCTATGCCTTGCTTGCTCTCTTGCATTTTTTGGCTTAAATCGAGAAGCTGCGACAAGCACGAGTAGGGGTCGTCAACGCGGATGAGGGTGGCGGCAATCGGTTGCTCTGGAGTGAAGTCTTTGCGTACTAATACGATACTTGCTTCGGTGCTGTATATGTAATGAGTGTACACCGGATTTGCCAAGAAAGTAAGGGTGCCCGGCTTACCTTCTTCTATTTTCGAAAAGCTGCTGGCCGTGACTTGCGGGTTACCTTCTATTTCGCCATGCAAGTAGGCTGCAATTTGTTCTGCTGTAAAGTTCATAATCTTTATTCTGAGAGAATGTGCAAATTTCGTAATTATTTTCCACATAGCCTATTGATAAGCCCTGAATTATGCTGCTTTTCGGTTTTTATGTCCTTTTGTTCTATTGGGTTTGTTGCGATGCAAAACTTTCGCGGGTGTTTTTCCTGCCTTTATCTCCTATTTATTTTGATTTTAAATAGTACTACTTTCGGTATGTATCAGGTCGTGTATGCCGATACTATTCAATGCGTTTTGTTGCATGTCGTTTATGATGATTATGTAAGTCGTCTATCGATGCCAAAGAGAATATTTCGTTTGGTGCAAAGGTGTCCGACGACGTAATATCGTTAGGTATATTGTGGTTGTCGAGGCTGCACGATTTCTCTTTTTGTGTTATATAAGGAACGTTTTGCACACGTTTTTTTGAAATTAATTTGTAAAACCCTTTGGCAATAAAAAAATAAGTTTTACCTTTGCAACGCTTTTGCAATAAAATCGGGCGTTTAGCTCAGCTGGTTTAGAGCATCTGCCTTACAAGCAGAGGGTCGGCGGTTCGAATCCGTCAACGCCCACATCGAATAGCAAATTTGCATCTTGCAGTCGAGTAAGATAAGTTAGTTGAAAAATCGGGCGTTTAGCTCAGCTGGTTTAGAGCATCTGCCTTACAAGCAGAGGGTCGGCGGTTCGAATCCGTCAACGCCCACACCGAATGGCAAGCCATTTTCCTTATGGGGAAGATGGCTTTTTTGTGTGCTGTATTGTAATCTCAAAAAAATATATATCTTTGCAACGAGTTTGGTGTAGGGAATACCGTGTAAATCGGTAACAGTACCCGCTGCTGTAATTCCTTAGGAACCCTCGCATCGTATGTCACTGCAACGTATAGTTGTGGGAAGGCGCGAAGGGGGAGGGATAAGTCAGAAAACCTGCCGACTCTTGTTGAATATCTGATGCTTTCGGGAGTTAGAGCAGTGATAAGACTTTTGAGGAATGGCGGCATTTCCGCATCGTTCGGGCATTTCTTGCCGAGCGGTTCTTATCTAAAACTTTATTCTTGTCAAGCATTGATTATTCAATTGTTGTTTTGATGTTTATCAAATCAAATAATTGTTTAATTACTAAATGCTTATGAAAAAATTTATCTTCTCTCTTGTGTCGCTGTCGAGCCTTTCGCTGGCCGTACAGGCAAATGGTGAATGGAACGAAGCCCAAACCGCATCGCAAAACGATGCCGTAGTAGCTACTTTCGATGATTTGTATCTTGAACCCGAGAGTCACTGGCGTGGTAACGAAACCGGCGAAGACCCCGAGTCGGTATTCCAAAGCGGTGGTTTTTTGTTCGATAACTACCTTTGGGCTGATTATGATTTTTGGGGTAAGTTTGCTTACAGTAACGAGACCTCTACGGTTTATGAGTCGCTCGACGACCAGTTCCACTCGGCAGTAGGCCATGGTGCAGAAAGTTCTGCCAACTATGGTGTGGCATACGTTGCCGATGCAATGTTCGGTCCCGGTTCTACTTGTTTTTATGTTGCAAACGACAGTGAAGGCGACACGATAAGCGGTTGTTATATTACCAATTCGGCATGGGGTAAAGATGCTGTTATCAATGGCGATGGCTTGTCGTCGGTACCCGGTCCGTTTGCCTATGGTGACTATTTCTCGCTTACGGCTACCGGTACACGTGCCGATGGTACTACGGCTTCGCTCGATTTCTATCTAGCCGACTATCGCTCTGAGAATCCTGCCGATTATTATTGCCTCGACACGTGGGAGTGGTTCGATTTGCGTCCGTTGGGCAAAGTGACGAAAGTTTCGTTCTCGATGAATAGTACCAAAAGTAACGATTACGGTATTTCTACACCTACCTATTTCTGTATAGATAATATTGGTGGGGCTCGTCCTCAGCAAGAGGCTGAACCCATAGAGATTGTTTCGTATGAGACCGCTCTTGACCTCGGTGAGTATTTCTCTTTCGACGACGAGGAAGCCTCGATAAGTTATTTCATCGCCGATGCTTATGACGAGTCTTTGGCTACACTTGCTATTGATGGTGCTTCTTTACATGTTACCGCCGTTGCCGATGGGGAGCTCCCAGTCGTTGTGACTGCTGTACAAAAGGGACACAGACAATATGTGTGTCTGCCTCTTGTCATTAAGACTACCGGTGCTGTTTCTCATGTTGCATTGGCTTCGGTTAAGGTATATCCTGTTCCAGCATCGAGCTATGTGACAGTAGCGCTTCCTGCTGCGGTATACGATATAGAGCTTATAGGAACCGATGGTACTTTGTTGCGTCGTTTGGCGAGCGTACAAGGTCGTGTAGATATTCCTGTCGCCTCATTGCCCGATGGTGTCTATTTCATCCGCATCAGCGATGGTAATGACGTCGTAGTAAAACGTATAGTAAAAGTAAGCAGATAATTGGTTGCACGGTATAAAATCGTGCGTGCTATAAGTGGGACGCTCGTCGAACTTTTCGACGGGCGTTTTTGTTCCAAATGCTTATAAATATAGGCAATAATAAGTTACTTGCAGAAAAAGCTGTATCTTTGCACAATATTAAAAAGATAGAAAAAGATTTATGTGTGGAATTGTAGGCTATGTAGGGAAGCAAGAGGCTTGCCCTATCTTGTTGAAAGGACTCCATAGACTTGAATACCGTGGTTATGATAGTGCAGGAGTATCTATGATAAGTGGTTCGGGAGAACTGCATGTTTACAAGACAAAAGGAAAAGTAAGTGATTTGGAGACATTTTTGGCAGACAAAGATGTCTCGGGAACGATAGGTATTGCTCACACGCGTTGGGCTACTCACGGAGTACCTTGTCAGAAAAATGCGCATCCGCATTTCTCTTCATCCGGTTCTCTTTCGTTGATACACAATGGTATCATTGAGAATTATACTGTTCTGAAAGAGCGGCTCATGGCAAAAGGATTCAATTTTGTCAGTGAGACCGATACAGAGGTGTTGGTACAATTGATAGAGTATTACAAAGTAAAAAACAAATGTAGCTTGTTGCATGCTGTGCAGTGTGCTCTTATGCAGGTGATAGGTGCATACGCTATTGCCGTGCTCGATAAGAACAATCCCGATGAAATCATTGCAGCTCGCAAGGCAAGTCCTTTGGTTATCGGGTTGGGAGAGGATGAGTATTTCTTGGCATCCGATGCTACACCGCTTGTAGAATATACCGATAAGGTGATATACCTCGAAGATGGCGACATTGCTGTTATCAACCGGAAAAAAGGAGTGCACATTGTCACCATCGGAAATGAGGAGGTTGACCACGAAGTAAGTACTGTAAATATAGATCTTGGCATGATAGAGAAAGGCGGTTATCCGCACTTCATGCTAAAAGAGATTTTCGAACAACCCCAGTGTATTCGCGATTGTATGCGCGGACGTGTCAATGCCGAGGCTACCGATGTGCGCCTTTCGGCTGTGATTGATTATGGCGAACAGCTGATAAACGCACGTCGTTTTATCATTGTCGCTTGCGGTACATCATGGCATGCCGGTCTGATAGGAAAAAATCTGATAGAACGTTTCTGCCGTATTCCTGTCGAGGTGGCGTATGCATCTGAGTTCCGATACAGCGATCCTGTTATAGAAAAAGGCGATGTGGTGATTGCCATATCGCAATCGGGAGAGACTGCCGATACTCTTGCGGCCATCGAGTTGGCGCGGAGTAAAGGCGCTTTTGTCTTTGGTATTGTCAATTCCGTGGGCTCGTCTATTGCCCGCAATACCGATACGGGAGCTTACATTCATGTTGGACCTGAGATAGGTGTGGCTTCTACCAAAGCCTTTACGGGGCAAGTTACCGTACTCACGCTTTTGTCTCTCTGTATTGCCAAAGAAAAAGGTACAATTACCCCCGAAGAGCTTCATAACGCATTGATAGAGCTGTCGCAGATACCCGACAAGATGAAAGAGATATTGAAGCTCAATGACGGCCTTGCCGATTTATCGAAAATCTTTACTTACGCCCACAATTTTATCTATTTGGGGCGTGGTTTTAATTATCCCGTAGCCCTCGAAGGAGCACTCAAACTCAAAGAGATTTCATATATCCACGCCGAGGGATATCCTGCTGCCGAGATGAAGCACGGCCCTATTGCTTTGGTCGATGCCGAAATGCCTGTTGTCGTTGTGGCAACCAATATGCAGCTTTATGAGAAGATTTTGAGTAATATCCAAGAGATAAAGGCGCGACAAGGAAAGGTAATAGCATTTGTCGTGAAGGGCGATGATACAATCTCGAAAGTTGTTGATTATGCCATAGAACTTCCTGTTACGGTCGATTATCTCTATCCGCTTCTTGCTGTTGTTCCGTTGCAGTTGTTGGCATATCATATTGCCGTATGCAAGGGTAAGGATGTAGATCAACCCCGTAACTTGGCCAAATCGGTTACAGTGGAATAAAGTTTTTCATTATTGTCAGTAAGGGCTGTGTTCTTATCGTGAACGTAGCCCTTATTTTATTATGTTATGTTGTGTGATTAAATAGATTGATGAGGTTAATGTCCTAAACGGTTTGTATATTGTCGTAATACTTCCTTTTTCATATATAATTATATGACGACCATGATATTCTTGCGCTATTTTGTGCTTGATGTGATGAGTCGCTTGTATGGATGGAGATTTTGTACCTTTTTTATAGTTGATATTATGGTGGAAAGAGTAAAATAATTATCTTTGTGTTAAAGGGTAATAGTTTATAATTAGAATAACACTTTTTGTTAGAGAGTTATTCCTTAAATAATTTTAGTAATGCGTTTTTCTTATTTATTGTTCTGCTATGGAGTAGTGTGATTGTTTCTGCTCGTACATTGGAACCGACAACAACCAAACCTCGTGTTTTGATAAGTACCGATATTGGAGGAACCGACCCCGATGATAACCAGTCGATGGCGCATCTTCTTATGTATAATAACCTTTTTGATTTGGAAGGGTTGGTTTCATCTCCCTCTTTTGGAGATGGAAGTGTTGCAGAGATTTTGCGGATGATAGAGTTGTACGAGCAAGATTATGCTCGGTTGTGTACACATCAACCGGGATTTCTTTCGCCCGATTCGTTGCGTGCTTTGTGTAAACAAGGTCGTCATGGCACAGCTCCATTGAGGGGATATGCTGAGTCGACCGAGGGCTCTGATTGGATTGTCCGCTGTGCCCGCCGTTTAAGCAGTCGCCCGTTGTGGGTTTTGGTATGGGGCGGCTTGGAGGATTTGGCCCAGGCGCTGCATGACGCTCCCGATATACAGGATAAGATACGCATCTATTGGATAGGTGGCCCAAACAAGAAATGGAGTGTAGACAGCTATGCTTATATAGTTGCTAATTTCCCCGATTTATGGTTTATAGAGAATAATGCTTCCTATCGGGGTTTTATTACCGATAACAAGAACTCCGACCGTTATCATACAGGATACTATGATGCCTGTATCAGAGGTGCGGGAGCCCTGGGTGAAGACTTCCTCGGATATTATAACGGGATTGTTAAAATGGGCGATTCCCCCTCGCTTTTTTATCTGATGCAGGGAGACCCCGAAAATCCCGAAGCGGAGTCGTGGGGCGGCAGCTTTGAGCCGTTGGTCTACTCCTCGCGAGTGATTATCGATGATGTACAGCCCGCCTGGCGGGATACTGTCCCGGTATATTCGGTCGTAGAGTTTCGGCTGCAAGGGCCGCGAGAAGATATACCCGTCGATAGTGCATGCTTCAATTTGCATATCGATGGTCAAGATTGGGCTGGATATTATTGCGGTGACGGGCAGTATATTGTGCGGTATGCTCCTAAGGCCCCGGCTGTGCTCGATTATGAGATTACTTCGCAGTTAGAGAATTTCCCTGCCGTGCAAGGCGTTTTAGAGGTTTCCCCGCAGTGGCCGGGCGAAGAGTGTGGTCAGGATGACTATCGGGTGGGAAAGCATTGGTATAGCGACCGGCGTGAGGCGTATCTCTATCAGGGCGTATGGCAGGGTGCGCAAACTGTTGCACGATGGCGTAAAGAGATTCTTGACGACTGGCACGAGCGTTTGCAGTGGTTGAAATAGCGCCGTTTTGGGCATTAGAATAATTAATCAGACATTTGTATAACTCGTGCCGCTGTGGCGCCTCTATTCTCTCTTGTACTTCGTTTGACCTTCGGGTTGTTGGTGTGTAGAGTCCCGCAATGAAGAGCTCGTTCTTGTCCGGTAGAGCCTGCATACGGTATGTTCGTGAATAAAAAAAAGAGATATGCCACTTGGGCATATCTCTTTGTATTTATCGTGAGCAGATAGATTACTCTTCGTTGAGAGTGAAACGACGGAATGCTGTTACAGTGAGCTCCTTGTTAGATTTGCTCATGTATTGTTGTATCGTCTCTTTGGGCTCTTTTACGAATGCTTGTTCTACGAGGCAGAATTCTTGGAAGAATTTGTGCAGACGACCTTCGGCAATACGGTCGAGGATATTTTCGGGTTTACCCTCTTGACGAGCTTTTTCGCGACCTATTTCCATCTCTTTCTCCACTGTCTCGGCGGGAACCTCTTCGCGGCGTACTGCAATGGGGTTCATGGCTGCTACTTGCATAGCTACGTCGTGAGCTACTTGGTAGTCGGTATCGGCGAGGTTAAAACCTACGACGGTAGCCAATTTGTTTCCCGGGTGTATGTAGGCGGTTGTGTAGGGAGCCTCTATATATTCAAAGTCGCCCAGTTCCATTTTCTCGCCTGTTTTACCTATTTCGTCGGTGATGAGCGTAGCAACACTCGAACCATCGATGGTAAGAGCCAATACTTCGTCGCGGCTCTTTGCTTTGGCCGCCATAGCGGCACTGAGAATTCTGTTGGTAAGAGCTATGAAAGATTCGTTTTTAGCAACGAAGTCTGTTTCGCATTTCAGGGCAACGATTGCAGCGTATCCGCCTTCGGCTTTTGCTACCACGCAACCTTCTGCGGCCTCGCGGTCTTCGCGTTTTGCTGCTACTGCCTGACCTTTTTTACGGATTATCTCTTTTGCGGCTTCTATGTCGCCGTTAGTTTCTGTCAAGGCGTTTTTGCAATCCATCATGCCGGCTCCGGTAAGTTTGCGGAGCTTGCTTATTTCGGCCATTGTAACTGCCATATTGTCTTCTTTTTAGGGTTAATGTGTTGGTTTATAAAATAAGGAGCGTGCTTTTTGGAAAAGCCCGCTCCTTTGTTTTGTTTTTATTCTTCGCTTGTTGCGGCGGGAGTTTCTTCCGCTGCGGGAGCGGTAGTCTCAGGAGCTTGCTCTTCGGCCTCCGGAGTTCCTTCTGTCTTGCGACGAGCTATGCGGGCTTTGCGTTCGCGCTTGGGAGCTGCGGCTGTCTCTTTGTCTTCGGGAGCTTCGTCAATTTTCTCTATCTTGCGCTCTTCGATACCCTCGGCCATTGCGTTGCACAAAACATCGAGTATTACCTCAATCGATTTCGATGCGTCGTCGTTGGCGGGAATTACAAAGTCGATATTGCGAGGATCTGAGTTGGTATCTACCATAGCAAATACCGGTATGCCCAAACGGTTGGCTTCGCGTACGGCGATTTGCTCTTTCATTACGTCAACTACGAAAAGGGCAGCGGGCAGGCGGTTGAGGTCGGCGATGCTACCTAAGTTCTTTTCGAGTTTGGCGCGTTGACGGGTGATTTGCAGTTTCTCGCGTTTCGAGAGGTTGTCGAACGTACCGTCTTTGCTCATTTTGTCTATCGTAGTCATCTTCTTCACGGCCTTGCGTATCGTGGGGAAGTTGGTGAGCATACCGCCCGGCCATCTTTCTATCACGTAAGGCATGTTGATGGCAGATGCCTTATCGGCGATGACCTGTTTGGCTTGCTTTTTCGTAGCTACGAAGAGAACCTTTTTGCCCGATTTAACGATAGACTTCAAGGCAGCGGCAGCCTCGTCTATTTTGGCAATGGTTTTGTACAAGTCTATAATGTGGATACCGTTGCGCTCCATGAAGATGTAGGGAGCCATTGCGGGATTCCATTTTCTGGTGAGGTGGCCGAAGTGTACGCCGGCCTCCAAAAGTTGTTCAAATGTTGTTAAAGCCATTTTTCTTTATGTTTCGTTTACTTTCTACTTTTTCAATTGCCGGGTAGTTTTGCTCTGTACGGTTTATGCGCGGAGCCAAGTCGCGGCAATTTGGATACTAAACGTTTGTTTACTTGCAGACCTAAGCTCACAAATAAGATTAACGTTTGCTGAATTGGAATCTTTTGCGAGCTTTGGGACGTCCCGGTTTCTTACGCTCTACAACACGCGAGTCGCGAGTCATGAAGCCTTCGCGTTTCAGTGTCGATTTGTCTGAGGGATTCAAAGCAACCAATGCGCGGGCAATGGCGAGACGCAAAGCCTCGGCTTGTCCTTTGTAACCTCCACCGGTAAGATTTACAAGTATGTCGTATTTTTCGGCAACACCCAGCGTCGTCAAAGGTTGTTTTACTACATATTGTAGTATCGACGAGGGAAAATAGTGTGTAATGTCCCGTTTGTTTATGGTGATTGCACCATTGCCTTCTTTGATGTAAACGCGGGCTATGGCGGCTTTGCGACGGCCTACTACTGCTTTTTCAAGAAGATACATATATGTTATTACTTGTAGAGGTTAATATCTATGGTTTTAGGATTTTGAGCGGCTTGGTTGTGTTCCGGTCCGCCATATACGCGAAGGTTGCGCAGTAATTGAGCTCCCAATTTGTTTTTGGGCAGCATGCCTTTTACTACGCGGAGTACGAGGCGGTCGGCGCCCTTAGCCATCAAATCGGCAGGTGATTTGAAGCGTTGTCCGCCCGGATAGCCGGTAAAATCAATGTATTGGCGATCGGTCCATTTTTTACCCGTCAATACCACCTTGTCGGCATTGATAATGATAACGTTATCACCGCAATCTACGTGAGGAGTGTAGTTGGGTTTGTATTTACCGCGCAAGATTTTTGCAACTTTGGCAGCCAAACGTCCCAATACCTGTCCCGAGGCATCTACTACTACCCACTCTTTGGTGACGGTTTTCTCGTTGGCTGACACTGTCTTATAACTTAAAGTGTTCACTTCTTAAAGTTTTAATAGTTAATTACTTACTCTTGCTCGTAAGCTCCATTCCCGGCCAAAGGATATGCAACTTGCTCGCTAATAATTGAAATTTTGGCTAATAATCGGACTGCAAAGGTACGCTATTTATTCGATAAATCAAAGGTTTACCACCTTTTTTTATTTTTTCACATTAGATGTTTTCGATGCAAGCCGTTTTGCCGGTGAAGTGTGTAATGCGACTTTTATGCGGCAAGCATCTCTTTCGGTGCGGACGTTGAGGGTTATGCTATGCGCGGAAGTTCGATTCGGAAGGTTGTGCCTATGCCCGGGGTAGATTCTTTTACGTATATAGCTCCGTTGTGATACTCTTCTACGATGCGTTTGGCGAGCGTCAGTCCTAACCCCCAACCTCTTTTTTTGGTGGTGTAGCCCGGCTTGAAAATGGCGTTGAAATTTTTCTTGGCTATTCCTTTCCCGGTGTCGCTTATCTCTATGTATATTTTCCCTTTCTCGGCCTGTGCCGTAATGTTTAGTTTGCCTTTGCCTTCCATGGCGTCGACGGCATTTTTGCAAAGGTTTTCTATAACCCACTCTATCAATGGCTTGCACAGCATGGCATTCTCCTTTTCTTCGGGGAGTGTCAGTGTAAATTCTATTTTCCCCGATATGCGGTGTTGCATATATGCGGCGGCCTCTTCGAGTATCGAGTTTATATCGGTTTTCTCTTTCTGAGGCATCGAACCTATTTTCGAGAATCGGTCGGCGATGGTAGAGAGCCGCTTCACGTCTTTTTCTATCTCTTCGGCGATGCCCGATTCGTTTTCAGAAGAGGATTTCAGCAGTTCTATCCATGCCATCAGCGATGAGATGGGAGTGCCTAATTGATGTGCCGTTTCTTTCGACAGTCCTACCCA
This sequence comes from uncultured Barnesiella sp., assembly GCA_944321085.1. GTDB lineage: Bacteria > Bacteroidota > Bacteroidia > Bacteroidales > Barnesiellaceae_A > Barnesiella_A. The sequence continues at coordinate 27,188 of CALUJY010000007.1, read as the reverse complement.
TACTTTGTTTTGCTCGGCACGTTTCACACTCACCAATCCGATGTAGGCGATGAGTGCGAAGAGTATCATTACCGCGAGTTGTATGTAGGGGTAGTACGACAGTCGTTTCAGTAGTATCGAGTCGTCGTAATATAAGGTTTGTGTCATGCCGTCGCCGAGGTCTATTGTTATAGACGTGTCGTTGTTGTTCTTGAAGTCGGCAAGTTTCTTCGATAGGAGTTTTGTAGTGTCTGATGTATTGATGTCTATGTTTAGGTATTGGGCTATCATGCCGTTTTCGTCGGTGATGATTACGGGGATAGTTGTGTTGCTTTGTATGATTTTCAGTATCAGGTCTATATTGCCGTCGGATGTTTCTGTGGCAAGTTCCCGCGTCGCAGCCGCCCATATCTCCATTTTGTTGCGCTCTTCCTGCGCGAGTTTCTTCACAAGGTCGTTCGAGATATACAGAAATATGCCTACTAAGATGATAGAAACGGCAAAAAAGAGGTATTTGCCTGTTTCGCTATGTTGATAGAAGTTGTGCATGGTTGTTTTGCTTGTTTTTATGAAAACGGGGCGAAATGGTATTTTATTGTATAGGCGAAAAACAGCAAGCCTGCCGTTTTTTGCGGCAGGCTTGCTTGTGTTATGACGTTATGTAACGTTTCTTATTAGTCGTTTACCGAAGCCATGTGGGCAATGAGGTCGAGTACTTTGTTAGAGTAACCAATCTCGTTGTCGTACCACGATACAACTTTTACGAAGGTGTCGGTAAGAGCGATACCGGCTTTGGCGTCGAAGATAGAAGTGCGGGTGTCGCCCAAGAAATCAGACGATACGACAGCATCCTCGGTGTAGCCCAAAATGCCTTTCAATTCGCCTTCCGAAGCCTCTTTCATAGCGGCGCAAATCTCGGCATAGGTAGCAGGTTTAGCCAAGTTTACAGTCAAGTCTACTACGGAAACATCGAGGGTAGGAACGCGCATCGACATACCGGTCAATTTGCCATTCAACGAAGGAATAACTTTGCCTACGGCCTTAGCTGCACCTGTTGAAGAGGGGATGATGTTGCCCGAAGCAGCACGACCGCCGCGCCAGTCTTTCATCGAAGGACCATCTACTGTTTTTTGTGTTGCAGTAGTAGAGTGTACAGTGGTCATCAAACCGTCGGTGATGCCGAATTTATCGTTCAATACTTTGGCGATAGGAGCCAAGCAGTTGGTTGTGCAAGATGCGTTCGATACGAATTGAGTACCTTTTACATAGGTTTTCTCGTTAACACCGCATACAAACATGGGGGTGTCGTCTTTCGAAGGAGCCGACATTACAACATATTTGGCACCGGCTTCTATGTGAGCTTGTGCTTTTTCTTTTGTCAGGAAGAGACCTGTCGATTCTACAACATATTCTGCACCAACCTCATTCCATTTCAAGTCGGCGGGGTTGCGTTCTGCTGTAACGCGGATAACTTTTCCGTTTACGATGAGTTTGCTGTTTTCTACATCTACATCTATGGTGCCGTCAAATTGACCGTGCATCGTATCATATTTCAGCATGTATGCCAAATAATCTACCGGGCAGAGGTCGTTGATGCCTACGATTTCAATATCGTTTCTCTTTTGTGCGGCGCGGAATACGAAACGTCCGATACGACCGAAACCATTAATACCTACTTTAATCATTGTAATTAAGATTTAGTGTTTATATTAAAATTTGTTTCTCAATCCACTTTTATTTTGCCCTTGTCGTAAAGTCTCTTGCTTGTTGCCATTAGAGACTTGACTTTCTTTGTGTTGTAAGCTGGCGGGCGGGCAACTTACTCTTTTGCAAAAGCTACCGCATCTGATGCGGCGCTATTTTTATTCGGCGCAAAGGTAGTAATTTCCGCATAAGAAAGATGCTCGCTTTGTGAAATTTAACGCAAAAGAAGTGTTACAAAATTATTACCGCCTCCGATTGCTATCCGTACTTTACAGTTGGGTGCTTTATCTCTGATGTATCGCCTCGTATGTTGCCAAGTTATAGTAATTTTTTCTTCGATTATGATATAAAATAGGCTGTGGCAAATATTATTGCCACAGCCTATTAATGGTTGCAGAATATTTTATGTAATCAGTTCGTTAGCAGTATTCAGCCCAATTGGTCAGAGCCATGTCGCCTGAGCGTAAGAACTCGTTATGGAAACCGAATGCAGCTCGTAAATTATGCGGCGTATGCCCGCCCTTCGACAATTTGAGGTAATCCCACAGTAATTGGCGGTACATGGGGTGTGCGCAATTCTCTATGATGGCTTCGGCGCGTTGTATGGGCGATTTGCTGCGCAAGTCGGCTACACCTTGTTCTGTGGCAAGTATCATTACCGAGTGCTCGCTGTGGTCGACATGCGACACCATGGGTACGATGGCGCTTATCTTGCCTCCCTTTGCAATCGACGGGCATGCGAAGATGGAGAGGTAGGCGTTTCTGGTGAAGTCGCCCGAGCCGCCGATACCATTCATCATCTTTGTACCGCATACGTGTGTCGAGTTGATATTGCCGAAAATGTCGGCTTCCAAAGCTGTGTTCATGGTGATAAGTCCCAAGCGGCGTACAACCTCGGGATTGTTGGTTATTTCACCCGGGCGCAGTATGATGCGGTTGCGGAACTCTTCGATATTGTCGAATATGCGTGTGAGCACTTCGTCGCTTACATAGAGGGCGCAACTGCTGGCAAATCGGCACTTGCCTTGGAACATCAGCTCCATGGCAGCATCTTGTACTACCTCGGTATACATCTCGAAGGAGGGTATTTCTTTGCTATCGCCTAATTGCGATAATACGGCATTGGCGATATTGCCCACGCCCGATTGCAGCGGTAGGAACTCTTTGGGTATAAATCCTTTTTTGAGTTGTGATGCCAAGAAGTTACATACGTTGTGTCCTATCTGTGCTGTCGTTTCGTCTACCGGCGAGAAAGGCTTTACGCCGTCGCGTAAGTCGGTTTCTACGATACCGATGATTTTTTTAGGGTCTACTTTGATGACGGGTGAACCTATGCGGTCGCTCGGTTTGTAGATGGGTATTTCGCGACGATAAGGGGGGTCGGCAGGTGTGTATATATCGTGCATTCCACGCATTTTGTCTGTTTCGTGGTGGTTGCGCTCAATGATTATTTTGTCTGCGAGGTCGCATACGGTAGGTGCCATACCTACGCCTGCACCTAATAAAATTTCACCGTCGTCGGAAATTGCAGCGGCTTCGATGATGCCGATATTGATTTTCCCTAAGAATCCGTAACGCAGCGATTGCGATAAATGCGACAGGTGCACATCGAAATAATCCATTTCGTTCTTGTTGATTCTATCGCGAGCGTCTTTGTGCGATTGGTAAGGCGTACGTCCTTTGATGGCATTTGCTCGACTTAGGTAGCCGTCGATGTAGTCGTTGGTGGAGGCTCCGGTGAAGACTCCTACCTTGAACGGGCGTCCGGCGGCATGTTCTTCTTCTGCTCTTTTGGCTAAGGCAATAGTGACAGCTTTGGGCGTACCGGCAGCCGTAAAGCCGCCGAAGCCGATATTGTCGCCATGATGAATGTACGAAGCTGCTTCTTCAGCTGTAATAATTCTATAGGCCATGGTGTTTTAAGATAAAATTAGGTTATTCGTAACGTTCTGAATTTTAATATTTTCGGTTTAGGATTTCTGATGCAATAAAAGCTTCTCGCCAGTTGATGGATCTGTGTCCATACGTGTGTTTTTCTGTATTGGTAGGCATTGTATTTGTTTCTTTTGAGGAAGCCTGCTCGAGCTTATAGCCTCTTACTTGTGCCCTTTCTTGTACAGTTGCCGACGGTTTTACCGTTTGTATCGGTGGAGTCGGTGGGGCAGTGCCAGTGATTTCTTGAATTTGCGGCTTGACGGGCTTAGCGGGTAGAGGTTTTCTCTCACGTAATGCTTTGAATATTTCGTCGAGAGAGAGCTCTTCTTGTGGCATTGCCTCTTGGTGTGTGGGGACGGGAGGTTCCACTTCCCGATGGTCGGTTACAAGAGTATCCCCCGACGTCGTCTCCTGTTGTTGTCGGCGACGACGCTCTATTTCTTCGGCTTGCTTTTTTGCCTTGCGCTGGCTTAAATAGCTTATTATGCCCACAAAACCGATAACAATATAAAATAGGATATCCTGTAAATCCATCTTTATTTGTATTTTTGCGTCCAAATATACATGTTTATCGAGAGAAAAACAACTCTTAAAAGTATAATAATGAGGAAAGGGCGGTTTCACAACCACCCTTCTCTAAATTAACCTAAACCTTAACTATGAAAAAATTTATGTATTGTTACTGCAAATTAAAATAAAACAATTTGTATTTGCAATAAATTTCATGAATTTTTGTGACAAGGGATGTGTTTATTTTTCTCGTAATAAAAATTTGAATAAACGAAAAACTCATGAATAACTCAGAGAATTTATTCCCCCGACATAAAAAAGTTTCGGACGACAAGAAACTTTTTATAGAAACATACGGTTGCCAAATGAATGTTGCCGATAGCGAGGTGGTGGCTGCCATCATGCAGATGCACGGCTATTCGCTTTGTGATACGATTGCCGATGCCGATGCCGTGTTCGTCAACACATGTTCTATTCGCGATAATGCCGAGCAGAAGATTTTGTCGCGTCTTGCCTTTTTTCGTTCGCTCAAAAGGAATAAGCCGCACTTGATTATAGGTGTTTTGGGTTGTATGGCCGAGCGTGTGCAGCAGGCGTTGATAGAAAACGAAGGTGCAGACCTTGTTGCCGGTCCCGATGCTTACCTCGACCTTCCTGCGTTGGTGGCTGCCGTAGAGCAAGGCAAACCGGCAGTCAACGTACAGCTTTCTACCACAGAAACGTATCGTGATATTATTCCTTCGCGTGTAGGACATAATCGGGTATCGGGTTTTATCTCCATCATGCGTGGTTGCAATAACTTTTGTTCGTATTGTATCGTCCCCTATACGCGGGGGCGTGAACGCAGCCGTGAGCCTCAAAGTATCCTTAACGAACTGGCCGACCTGAAAATGCGCGGTTTTAAGGAAGCCGTTTTGCTGGGACAGAATGTCAACTCGTATTGTTATGTTTCGCCCGAGGGTGAAACGACCGACTTCCCCGCATTATTGCGCCTTGTGGCCGAAGCTGCCGGCAGCGATATGCGCGTGCGTTTTACAACTTCACATCCTAAGGATATGAGCGATGATATTTTGCATGTCGTGGCAGCTTATCCGGCTTTGTGTCATCACATACATTTGCCGGTACAATCGGGTAATAACCGCATTTTGCAACTGATGAATCGTCGTTATACGCGTGAATGGTACCTCGACCGCGTGGAAGCCATACGTCGCATCATTCCCGACTGTGGTATCTCCACGGATTTGTTTTGTGGGTTCCACTCCGAAACGGAGAGCGAGTTTCAGGATACGTTGAGTCTGATGCGCGAGGTGGGTTACGATGCTGCTTTCCTCTTCAAGTATTCGGAGCGTCCCGGGACGTTTGCTGCTCGTAATCTGCCCGATGATATTTCGGAAGAGGTGAAAATAGAGCGTTTGCAACGGATGATAGAGTTGCAGAATGAGCTCTCGGCAGCGAGCAATCGCCGCGACATCGGCAAGTGTTTCGAGGTATTGGTAGAGGGATTTTCCAAACGTTCCCGCGAGCAACTGTGCGGACGTACTTCGCAAAACAAGACAGTGGTCTTTCCGCGAGGCAACTATCATGTAGGTGACCGGGTGAATGTAGTTATAGATGATGCTTCGTCAGCTACCTTATTAGGCTATATTATAGAGGGAGAATGAGGATGGCACCGGTACGGGAATATCCTTTATCTGTTGTGAGTGGAATATTATCATGAGAAAAGTTGCATCGACCGTATCTTCTGTTGAGCGTCCTCCGTTGTGGACGCCCAACTTCCGCGCTGTTACGGCCGGAAATTTTCTGCTCTTTTTTTCGTTCTATTTACTGTTGCCTATTTTGCCCATGTATGTTGCCGAGGCCTTTGATGCCAATAAGTCGGTAACGGGTATGGTGCTTGCTTCTTATACTGTAATGGCGTTGCTGGTGCGTCCGGCCAGTGGCTTTCTTGTCGATACATTTCCGCGGAAGCGTATGCTGCTAATCTGTTATAGTATATTTATGCTATATTTCTGCGGTTATCTGCTGGCCGGTACGTTATTGCTTTTTACTGTTATCAGGGCTACTCACGGTATGGCTTTCGGGTTAGTCACGGTGTCGAATAGTACGATGGCGATAGATATTATGCCGTCGGTGCGTCGAGGTGAAGGTATCGGTTATTATGGAGTGAGCAATAATCTGGCTATGGCGATAGGTCCATCGCTTTCGCTTTATATTTACGATACGCTGCATAATTTCGATTATATTTTTCTCCTTTCTATACTTACATCTTTGTTGGGGTTATGTTGTGTTGCTACCATCAAAGCACCACGTCGCGATCTGTCGACCGCTTCGTCTAAAATATCGCTCGACCGTTTTATCTTACTAAAAGCTTTGCCTGAGACGCTGCCTGTCATCATGTTTTCTTTCAGTTATGGTATGTTGTCGACCTATTTGGCTGTGTATGGACGTGAGGAGGTCGGTGTTACTACGGGTTCGGCTCTCTTTTTTGTTATCATGGCATGCGGCTTGATAGCTTCGCGTTTGGCTGCGGGGCGTATGCTCGATCACGGATATATCACCAGCAGTATATTGTGGGGCATGGTGGGTTGTCTTTTGGGATATGCTGTTTTCATTGAGTTTGCTGTTCCTGCGGGTTACTACACGGCAGCATTTATTCTCGGAGTAGGTTACGGTACGATATGTTCGGCATTTCAGGCCATGTTTATCAGTATGGCACCCAATAGCCGTCGTGGTACGGCTAATTCATCATATTTTACATCGTGGGATTTGGGCGTCGGACTTGGCGTTTTCATAGGTGGACATATCGCCGAGGTCACAAGTTACGGCACGGCATATAGTTGGGCATGGGTGGTGAGTATGGCCGGGTTGTTACTGTTTGCATTTGTGGTGCGTAAACACTACGATAAGAACAAACTGACATCGAAATAATATGGATTTGCAGAGGTATTTAGAAAAGTATATACTTCCCCGTTATGCCGCTTTCGACAAGGCGCATGGAATAGATCATGTTAGGGCTGTAATCAATCGTTCCCTTTTTTATGCAGGACGTTATAATGCTGATGCCCGTATGGCTTATGTTGTGGCTGCATATCACGACTTGGGGTTGTGCGAGAGTAGGGAGAATCACCACATTGTGTCGGGAACCATATTGTCGCGAGACTTTACGTTGAAAAAATGGTTCGATGAGGCACAAATAGAAATGATGCGTCAGGCCGTAGAAGACCACCGGGCTTCGGCAGGGCACGAACCTCGCAATTTATATGGAAAAATTGTCGCGGAAGCCGACCGCCTGATTGACCCTGAAACAGTGTTGCGTCGTACTGTGCTATATGGTTTGCAACATTATCCTCAAAACGGTAAAGAACAGCACTATATACGTTTTAAGCAGCATTTAATACGGAAATATGGTATACAGGGTTATTTGAAACTTTGGTTGCCTGATTCTGGCAATGAGATAGGTTTGGCGGCATTGCGCCGTTTGCTTGGTGATGAGCAGGCGTTGCAATCGTGTTTCGAGCGTATCTATAATGAAGAATGTAGTTGCTAATATTGTGGCTGAAATTTATTAGGAGGATTGCAGTCCTTTGGTAAAATATGTGTTAATTGATGGGGAAAGAGGTTGCGATAAATGTTTTCAAAAGGATTAATCGCCTCGTCTGCTCTGCATGGAATTTGCTGTATTTTTCGACACAGCCTTGTCGTGTAAGTAACAGGTTGTGGCGTAATTGTATTTGATGTATCTTTGTGCAGAATGTAATATTGTAAATAATGAAAGAGACAAGAAGTGCCGGCGGTACGCATAACGCTATTGCCGGAGAAACAACAATAGTGGGCAAGGTTATTGCAAGTCAAGATATTCGTGTCGATGGCGAACTTGAAGGCCGGTTGGAGTGTCAAGGCCGTGTGATTGTCGGTGCAAACGGGCGAATATGGGGTGATGTAGTTGCCGAGAGTGCCGATGTGGCAGGACGTATCGTAGGAAATGTTGCCGTATCGGGGATGTTGGTTCTGAAAGCTTCTGCCCGCCTTGATGGAGATGTGGCTGCTCGTCGTCTTGCTATTGAACCGCAAGCAACACTGAACGGTAAATGTGTTATGATTAATGAGTCTGATGTATAAGAGTGTCTAACAATACCCTTATTTTGGTATAATATTGAAAAAGAAAGCGCAACCTTTGGGGTTGCGCTTTTCTTATATTGGTTTGTTGTTTCTTTATTTAGCAAATTTGATAGTAGCCGCACGGTCAAGAACATAGTTGAACTTGTTGAGCGGGTTGGTATCAACTGTTGTAGTGAGTTGGTCGGGATTTGCACCGTAGCTAACAAGCAGTTTGTAAACAGCTTTTGCACGAGCCTCACGAAGTCTTGCATTAATTTCGGGAGTACCGGTTTGGCTATCGGCATAACCTGTGATAACATATTTTTGATCGGGATTCTCTTTCATTGATTGAGCCAAAGCACGGAGTACTTGACGGTCGCCCGAACGAACTGTCGATTGGTTGATAGAGAAGTAAACTGTTACAGCAGGATCTTCTTCAACAACTTGGGTTACGGGTGTCTGGCAGTCGGCCAATTGTTGCTCGAGGTCTTTAATACGTGCGTTAGCATCGCGCAATTGAGCTACGAGAGCATCGCCTTCGGCATCGCTGTATTTGCATACGGTGGGTTCAACAACGGGAATAACAGGAGCTGTCCAGTCACGTTTTCTGAATTTGTATGCAATACCTACATTAGCAGAAGCGTTGAGGTTGTGCCAGTTTTGAACAGCACGACCTTCGCCGCAGAGACCGCTGTCGTATTTGCTTAATTTAAATTCGATGTTGATGTCAACTTGTTTGCTAACGTGGAAGCTGTTGATCAAACCACCGCGTAGCTCTACATTCCACATGCCATCAGAGATGTTGTTGCCATCAGCCCAACCATAGCCGTAGCCGAAACCTCCGTAGATAACAAGCGAGTAAACGCGTGTGGGGCTATAACCGCCAAAGAGGTTTACGAGGTCTACCATACCATCTAAGTGGGGACGAAGACCGTGGAATTTTTGTTTGTGCAGATCGTTAGAACCGTCGATGAGAGCCTCTTGGTAGCCAAAAGCAGAACCGAGGATGGCTGCGCCGTTAGCAGACATGTAGTCCAAACCGATACGAGTACCGAATATGGGAGTCCACCATTTTCCGAAGTTCAAAGAAGCATTCGGAGCTATGCGGTTTGTGAATTCGAGGTTGTTGTCATACGGGCTCATGAATACGCTGGCGCCACCATCTATCGAGATGTACCAATTGTCCCAAAAGCCGTTCATCAACAAACCTTGCGATTCGTCGGTCGTGGTTTTTTCTTCGGTAGTAGCACCCATGGCGACCGGAGCCATAAATAATGCAAGAAGCATTGCTACTGTGGAAATTTTTTTCATAATCACAATATCAAATTAGTTTAACAGTGAATTTCATTTTGTTGGGATGTTTTTCCAAAACATTCCATGCCAATTTCACGCTCCAAAGGTATGACTTTTAATTTAAATATCCAAACTAAAAGAGTAGAATCTATAATAATGCGTAAAAAAACAAGTTTTTTACTCTTTTTTCTTGTTAGGTACTTAAATAAGACTTTTTGTGATGTGATGTTTGGCGAATATATAACAAATAAAAATTATTTTTTATCGAGATAGTTTTTTATTTCGTTAGCTACTTGTTCGGGTGTGAATCCGAACTTTTCATCAAGTACTTTGTAGGGAGCCGACTGTCCGAAGTGGTCGAGTCCGTGTATCAAACCTTTGTCTCCTACGATGGGGCGTAGTGTAGAGGGTAAACCTGCCGTCAAGCCATAGACCGGCAGATGTTCGGGTATAACGCTTGTGCGATACTCTTTTGTCTGATGGGCAAAAAGTCCCAAAGATGGAGCTGATACGATTTGACAGCTTATGCCGTTATTGCGTAGAATGGCGGCAGCATCGACGAGTGTCGCTACTTCCGAACCGTTAGCAACCAATACGATGTCGGGATTCTCTTCTTTCCATACGATATATGCACCCTTGATGGCTTGTGAAGCGTCTGCAAGGCGGTTGCCTGTGGCCGAGGGAATATCTTTGATGTCTTGTCGTGAGAGTATCAAGGCTGTCGGAGTATCGGTATTTTCAAGGGCGAGTTTCCATGCAACAGCAGTTTCGGCACTGTCACAAGGACGCAATACGAGTATACTGTCTTTCCCGTTGTGATTTTTGAGTTGCTCCATAAGTCGTATTTGCGCCTCTTGCTCTACCGGTTCGTGGGTAGGACCATCTTCCCCGACTCTGAATGCGTCGTGTGTCCAAATATATTTGGCCGGCAGTTGCATGAGCGCAGCCATACGTACAGCGGGTTTCATGTAGTCGGAGAATACAAAGAAAGTTCCGCAGGCTGCTATGATACCGCCATGAAGCAACATACCGTTGATGATAGCTGTCATTGTCAGTTCCGAGACGCCGGCTTGAAGGAAAGCTCCTGTAAAGTCTCCGGGCGTGAAAGCATGCGTTTTTTTTAAGAATCCGTCTGTCTTGTCGCTGTTAGCCAAGTCGGCCGAGGATACAACCATGTTTTTTATATGGTCTGCCAAATAAGACAAAATGGAGCCCGATGCGTTGCGGGTTGCCATATTGGGCTTGAATGTTATTTCGTTGAGGTCTATCGTAGGAACTTTGCCTGAGAGGAATTGATGCAGTTCCGTAGCTAATTGCGGATTCTGGGCTTCCCATTCGGCTTGTTCTTGCTTTCTTTGGGCGACTATTTGCCTCAACTCTTCTTTACGCTTTTCGTAGAGTGCAATGGTTTCGGGGAATAGAGTGAATGGGTCTGCGGGATTACCACCCAAATTGGCAACTGTTTTCTCGAAAGAAGCACCTGCCTTACTGATGGGTTGCCCGTGTGTCGAGCATTGGCTCTCGAAATTTTCCCCTTCGGGAGTCACGCAGCCTTTACCCATAATAGTATGTCCTATGATAAGGGTGGGACGCTCTTTTTCTTGTTGCGCAGCCTCAATGGCTTTGCATATCGCCCCGGCATCGGTACCGTCTATTTCTATGACATTCCAGTTCCATGCTCTGTATTTGGCTGCGGTATCTTCTGTGGTAACGGCATCGGTACCGGTAGAGAGCTGTATTTTGTTACTGTCATAGAACATGATAAGGTTATGCAGTTTTAAGAAACCGGCTAACCGTCCTGCTCCCTGTGAAATCTCTTCTTGTATGCCGCCGTCGGAAATAAAGGCGTAGGTTTTGTGCGACAACCATTCGCCGAAACGGCTTGCGAGGAAACGTTCTGCGATGGCAGCTCCCACAGCCATGGTGTGTCCTTGGCCAAGAGGTCCGGATGTGTTTTCTATGCCACGGGCTACATCTACTTCGGGGTGTCCCGGAGTGACACTTCCCCATTGGCGGAATTCTTTCAGTTCGTCCATGGTATATTTGCCTGTACATGCCAATACACCGTACAGCATAGGTGACATGTGTCCCGGGTCGAGGAAGAAACGGTCTCGGTTAACCCAAAACGCATCGTCCGGATCATATACCAAGTATTTGGCATAGAGCGCATTGGTAAAATCGGCTCCTCCCATGGCTCCTCCCGGGTGTCCCGATTTGGCTTTTTCTACCATGGCCGCAGCGAGAATTCTTATGTTGTCGGCCGCTTTGTTCAGATTCTTTGTCGTTTCCATATATAGGTATATTAGATAGCAGGAACAGGTTATTGTCGCAAAAATAATATAATTGCTTTTACTTTCTGTCTCTTGCGAATAATATTTTTATGCTATTCTTTACATTTCTTGAATAATCGGGTAATACCGCGTAAGATTTCGCCTACCCACAGTACTGTTGATGAGACAAGTATGATGAGTCCCCAATCTGTGGCTGTTAAGGGTGTAACGCTAAACATTTCTCCGCCGAATGTTACGATGATAAATTGTCCTACAACGATGAGTAGTCCCACGCCGATAAATCCCGGACTTTTCAGCAAGGAGTGGAAAGCCGATTTTTCTGTGGCAAAAGCTTTGGCGTTAAACATATTCCAAAATTGTATGAGCACAAACGTGGTAAAGAATACCGATAACTCATAGCGACTGAGGCCGTTTCCTGCATCGAAGTTGAAATAGTAGCTGAACAGTTGGGTTATGTCTATTTGCGATATGGCTGTTATATCGGTGTGTTTGAAGTATTGTAACAAACCGAACAGCAATATAACGAACAATGCTCCTGTGCCGATAATCATACGACCCATGGCGGGTGTTATGATGTGTGCATTGAGTTGGCGGGGTTTCTCTAACATCACCCTGTTGTCCGGCGGAAGCGATGCCAACGCCAGCGCGGCAAACGTATCCATGATGAGGTTCACCCAAAGCATTTGCGTGACGGTGAGTGGCGATTCTGTGCCGAGTACTGCTCCTAACAAGACGATAAGGCATGCCACTACGTTGATGGTCATCTGGAATACGATAAACCTTTGTATGTTGCGGTACAGCGACCGACCCCACAAAACGGCTTTGTTGATGCTCGTGAATGAGTTGTCGAGGATGGTGATGGCGCTTGCCTCCTTGGCTACCGTTGTGCCGTCGCCCATAGATAGTCCTACTTGTGCCGCGTTGAGAGCCGGGGCATCGTTGGTACCGTCGCCTGTCACAGCTACGACTTTTCCGTTGCGTTGCAGTGCTTTTACAAGGCGTTCTTTGTCGAGCGGTCGGGCGCGGGCAATGATTTTCAATTCATTTACCCGATGAGTAAGTTCCTCGTCGGTCATGGCAGCAACTTTCTCGCCGGTTGTTATATTATTGTCGGTGTCTTCCGGTTGCCACAAACCTATTTGGCGACCTATTTCGCGCGCTGTGGCCTGTGTATCGCCGGTGATTATTTTAATATCTATGCCGGCGTTGAGGCACGATTTGATGGCGTCGGGAACGTCGGGTCGTACGGGGTCGGCAATGGCAGTAATACCCAAAAGCGTGAGTTTTATATCGTCACGCAAACGCGAGTCGGCGAAGCAACTCTCGGTCGAGGGTACTTCGGCATAGGCAAGAGCGAGGGTACGAAGCGCCTTGTTTTGGAATTCGAGTAATTTCTCTTCGATTTTTTTGCGGGCGCTTTCAAGAGGGACGTTGCCGTCGGCTGTGAGCATGGTGTTGCAGTGCCGCAGCAATATTTCGGGTGCACCTTTCACATATAATATGCGTTTATTTAGCGTAGGTGACACGACGACGGTAGCCATATATTTGCGTTCGGTCGAGAAAGATAATTGTTCTACGATGGGTATTTCTTCTCTCAGGTTGCGGTAGTCGGTGTTTTGTTTGGCAAGCCATAGCAACAGAGCTCCTTCCGTGGGATTTCCTATCACATGCGAACGACCTTGTGCATCGGTGTTTAGGTTGGCGGTAGTATTGAGTGCAATGCCTTCGCGTATCAAGGTGTCGGCTTCGGTATTCTTGCCGAGAGATTGGTCGTCGAGCGCAAAGAAGAGCGTTTGCTCTATTTGCATTTGGTTTTGGGTAAGAGTGCCTGTTTTGTCGGTACAGATGACCGATGTAGCGCCCATTGTTTCGCAAGCGTGCATCTTCCTTACCAAGTTGTTGGCGGCAAGCATTCGTTTCATGCTCATGGCAAGGCTCAAGGTTACGCTCATGGGAAGCCCTTCGGGTACGGCTACGACGATGATGGTGACGGCAATCATGACGGTATTCAGTATATATTGCCCTATGCTTAACCAGTCGTCGGGGTGGTTGCCTGTGAAGAATGTTATGAAACGGAATACCAAAATAAGTGCGGCAATCGTGTAACTGATGATGGTTACAGTGCGTGCGAGCTTATTCAACTGTATGTTTAAGGGAGTCTCTACGTCGTTTTCGATTTGTGCACCTTGGTACACTTTGCCATATTCCGTGGCGTCGCCCACTTCTGTGACCTCCATGATGCCGTTGCCTTCTAAGACGGTGCAGCCATTGAGAACACGATAGCTGGGATAGGTGGCTCTTGTGTCGTTTTTTTCAGGGTCGGCAAATTTGTTTGCCATGGGTTCGCCCGTGAGACTCGATTCGTTTACTTGCAGAGATACCGATTCCAATAGCGTACCATCGGCGGGTATTTCGTCTCCCGTGTTGAGCAAGATAATATCGCCCACCACAACATCGCGTTTGGGTATCTCTACCACTTGTCCGTTACGTGCGACTTTGACAGGGTTTTCGTCGCCTATTTGGTTGAGAATGTCGAATTTGCGGTTGGCGCTTACTTCAAAGGCAAAACCTATGCCTGTGGCGAGTACGATAGCCACTAATATACCTATGGGTTCGAAAAAGGCATTGAGTCCCTCTTCTCCGGTATATACTTGATAAGCCGAGACGGCAACCGATAAGAGCAGTGCGATAAGCAAGATGCGGATAATGGGGTCGCGCAGTTTTTCTAAGAATTGTTTCCAAAGCGGTGTTTTTGTCGGGGGAGTCAATTCATTGGTTCCATGTTGCTCCCTGCTGGCAAGAACTTGGGAATCAGTGAGTCCTTTTTCTATAAAATTTCCCATAATATCACATGATTAAATTTGTGCAAAATTATTCCTATTAAACGAATACCAATCTGAGTTTGCCATATTGCAGATATGACAAGATAGGAAATTTAATATTTTTTTGCAAAAAAGCGTCCCGTGGTTTGTTTTTGAGGAGTGTATTGGTGTCAGAGCCTCTGTGACAGCGTTGTGACATAAGCAATATGGCATTAACGAAAGAAAGCTATGGTTAGTACTTCGGGTTGTTGAGCTTTCTCGAAATAGATGCCTTGTATTTCTTGTTGGGGGAGATTTATTTTGTAAGCATATTGTCCTTTTTGGTTGACAGGGTAGTAATACTCAGGATTTTTGAGCTGGGAGATACGCGTGAAAGCCTTTTTGATAAAGCCGATATGCGATATTCTCTTACTTATGTCGCGTAAGTTTACGATGACGTCGGGGTCGTTGCCGCTCGATAAGTTTTTGTCTAATCGTTGGTTATATTTCTCTTTGGCAAAATATTTATATAAGGTAATAGCCTCTTTCCCGAGTTCGTTGTCGGCCGTCATGGCTGCAAACTCTTCGTTTGAGATACCTGTATGAGCGTGTAGCAGAAAGAGCGTAAACAGCGTTTTTCGTTCGGCACCTGTTATTTCTACCCTGCAATTACCTATCTCAGGCAGATAGAAGTTGTCGTCTATGAGTAGCAGAGGGCTGTTGGTTTTGGTCTGTTCGCTGAGCATCTCGAAGAAGGTACGGTAACAACCTTCGTACGGGATGGTACTGAAAGGAGGTAACAAAAGCAGATTCTTTATGAATAGGAAGATGTCTTGCAAGGGAGTATCCGATGCCTCTAAGCAGATGAAGTTGCTTTTGTTGTTGCCCGGGGTGTTTTCTTCTTGTATTTTCAGTAAATAGAAGGCCTTGAAATTGAAAGCCGGAACTTTTTCTCCCATCTGTTTGTGTATGTAATTGCAAAAGTCGGCTGTGCGGCAGCGGCGCAAGAAATTGGCGGTGTGCGAGCCTGATGGGGGTGTGAATGTGGGAAACAACAAGCGGGTCGTCTCTTCTATAAAGGGGCTGAAAGTGGCATATTGCTTGATAAAATGCGGGAAAAAGAAAAAATCTATTTTCAAGTCGCTCAACCACTGTTGCAAGAAGTCGTAGTTCTCTTCTATTTGTCGGCATATCCCGATGTTGTCTTCTTGTTCGAGATAGATTAGTTGGCGGTCATATCGGTCGATTTTCTCCGACTCGACCGATATGAGTTGTATGTGGTTGCGTGTATCCTCGCCGAGTAACAAGCGGATAGAGGCAAGGATGATGCGTTCGTTAATGTCTATATCATTGTCGATAGAGGCTGCCTGCTCGACCCACGAAATGATTTCGTGACGGCTTTCGGCGTCGAGCGATTGTAACCGGGCAATGGTATCGCCGAAAGAGAGGCTGTGTACATCTTGCAAATCGTCGGCCGATAGGGCTGCCCGGCGGGCAAAATCTTCTATCCATGCGATTTCATCGCGATGTAATTTTTTATCGACTTTGATAAGGTCGATAATCAGTTTGAGGGCATATTTGACGTATTCTCCGTTCATGCCGGACAGATTATCTGCACAGCTTCTTCGGGAGTTACCATTTGCTGCTCTCCCGTTGCCATGTTTTTGAGGTTGATTTTCCCCGAGGCGATTTCATTTTCGCCTATCAGTACGACATACGGTATGTGGCGGGCGTCGGCGTAGCTCATCTGTTTCTTCATCTTGGCAGACTCGGGATAAACTTCCGTACGGATACCCTTTTGACGGAATAGCGTGGCTATGCGTAAGCATTCGTCACTTTCGGCGTCGCCGAAGTTGGCGAATAGGACTTGCGTGGCATGTAACGATTCGGCCGGATAGAGGTCGAGTTGATTCAGAACGTCGAAGATGCGGTCTGCACCGAAAGAGATTCCTACACCCGAAATGCCGGGCATGCCGAATACGCCTGTCAGGTTGTCGTAACGTCCGCCGCCGGTGATACTTCCTATTTGCACGTCGAGAGCTTTCACCTCTACGATGGCGCCGGTATAGTAGTTCAAGCCGCGGGCAAGAGTGAGGTCTATATAGAGTACCGCGCGTAACGGCTGTTTGTCGATTTTATCGAGGATGTATTCGAGTTCCTCTATGCCTTTACACCCTATTTCGGAGTGTTGCAACTCGTTGCGCAAGACTTGCAGTTTGCTGCGGTTGTCGCCTTGGAGCGAAATGATGGGTTGCAGACTGGCGATGGCGGTGTCATCGAGACCCTTTTCGCGCAGCTCTTCATTGACGTTATCGAGGCCTATCTTGTCGAGTTTGTCTATGGCCGTGGTGATGTCTATGATTTTCTCGGGGGCGCCGATGATTTCGGCGATGCCGCTTAGGATTTTTCTATTGTTGAGTTTGATGGCTACGCGGATACCGAGGCGAGAGAATACATCGTCGATAATGTGCAGCAATTCTACTTCGTTGAGCAGCGAGTCGGAGCCTATGATGTCGGCATCGCATTGGAAAAACTCGCGGTAACGTCCCTTTTGCGGGCGATCGGCTCGCCATACGGGTTGTATTTGGTAGCGTTTGAAAGGGAATGTCAGTTCGTTGCGATGCATTACTACGTAGCGGGCAAACGGTACGGTGAGGTCATATCGCAAGCCTTTCTCGCAGATGCGGGCTGCCAGTCGCGTCGCATTTTTTTCTTGCCACTCGCTCTCTTGTGTGCCGGCAATGAAGTCTCCCGAATTCAGTACCTTGAAGAGCAGTTTGTCGCCCTCTTCGCCATATTTCCCCATCAGCGATTGCAAGGTTTCCATAGCGGGGGTTTCTATTTGGCTGAATCCGTAGAGGGCATATACTTGACGTATGGTGTCGAATATATAGTTGCGCTTTGCCATCTCTTCGGGTGAGAAGTCGCGCATTCCTTTGGGTATGGATGGTTTTTGTGCCATAATGTTCGGAGTGTCTATTTCTTATGAGGCACAAAGATAATACAAACGGGGGGCAAAATGAAATGAAAATTTCGCTTTCTTTCGTTTTGCTCTCGTGGAGATACCTTACGGGGGCAAGTCTGTTGAAAAACCGACTCACCCCCGGTAGTTGCACAAAATGAAAAAGTTTTATATCGTTGTCAATCTCTTCTTCCGCCGAGGAAAATGAGTATGTAATATACCAATGTGGCGAGCGAACTTAGGGCGGCTACCACATAGGTGTATGCAGCCCAACGTAGAGCATCTTGTGCCATCGGTTGTGTCTCGGTGGTAGTGATGCCGGCGTTGTTGAGCCAAGCCAAAGCGCGTTTGCTTGCGTTGATTTCTACCGGAAGCGTTACAAAGCTGAACAAGGTGGTCAATCCGAAGAGGATGATACCAATCAAGAGTATTTGGGGGAAGCTTTGTACCGTGAGGATACCTATGAGCAGTATCCATTGCATCCAGTTCGATGCGAAGCTCACGGCGGGTACCAAAGCCGAACGCATACGCAGTGGGGCGTAGGCTTGTGCATGTTGCAGGGCATGGCCTGTCTCGTGGGCAGCAACTGCTGCCGCTGCAATACTATTGCCGTCATATACCCCGCGGCTCAGGTTGATGGTATGGTTGGTAGGGTTATAGTGGTCGGTGAGTGTACCATCGATTTGCGTAACGGTCACGTCGGTTATTCCGTTTTCGTGGAGCATGCGCAGGGCAATGTCCTTTCCTGTCAGCCCGTAGGGCAGAGGAACTTTGGAATATTTTTCGAATCGGTGCTGTAAGCTCTTTTGTACGGCGAAACTTATCAGCGCAAAAGCTATAAAAATAATGTATATCATATTTGTTAAGTTTACATAGAAAGTGTTGCCACGATTTTCGATAGACTCTCGCGATGCGTCTCTTTCTTTGTGTGATGGCAAAGGTATTATTATAGCACGTACGAAACTGTTAATGCGCGCATAAATTGTGTTAATATGGTTAATATGGTCTTCCCTGATTCTCAGAGAGCCCTCAGATAGTTTTCGAGAGACATTCCCGAAGCGAGTTTTAGTTTCTTACGTATGCGGTACCGCGATGTGTTTACTGTTTCGGGCTGAATAGACAACATTTGTGCTATCTCTTTTGCACTCATACCTATTCTGATGTAGGCGCATAGTCTCAGTTCGGTTTCCGATAAGTCGGGGTGTTTCTCTTTGAGGGTCACGAAAAAGTCGGGATGCACTTTTTCGAAGTGTAGTTTGAAGTATTGCCACTCGTCATCGGCAAGGATTTGCGATTTGATGTGTTTTTTCAGCTGTTGGCCGTTGTTTCCGTCAATGGCGCCTTTGCTTTCGAGGTTCTCTACGTATTGCGACAACTCATTGAGCATGGCGTTCTTTTTGGCTATAATAAGTGTGTTCGATGTAAGCTCGCGGTTTTTCGAGTCGAGTTCCAACAGATATTGTTTGTTGAGCAGTGTCAATTCTCTGTTTTCGGCTTCTTTCAGCTTTTTCCCGATTGCTATACGTCGTTTCGAAAGCCATAGAATATAGAATATAAGGCAAGAAAGTATTACGATGGATATGACAGAAATCCAAGTGATGCGTTTTTGGTACGATGTTTTTTCATGGGCTTGTTTGAGGTCGGCTTCATATTTTTCTATGGTAGCTTTGCTTTCTAATTTGCTCAGCTCTATGATTTTTTCCTGATTGAGCAGCGAGTCTTCATAGGTATTTGCCAGCGTTATATAGTAATATGCGCTGTCGATGTTGTTCAGTGTAAAATGTGTTTCAGATAATTGTTTGAGTATGGGTACAATTTGGTAAACGTTATTGTTGCAGAAAGCCGAGTTGAGAGCCTTTCTGAAATAGAACAAGGCACTGTCGGGCTGGTTGTTTGAAAAAGCATTGATGCCCAATGTTTGCAACGTGAGGGTAATAAGGGGGTTGTAATTGAGCTTTTGGGCTAATTCGAAAGCCTTTTGCGGGCTCCCTTTCTCGGTTTTGTCAGATACCGAGTATAGCGATACAAGCACATTCACCAAGTAATTCGTGTCTTGTTGCACGATGGGATTCTGTTCCAGCTCTTTGAGTATGAGCAAAGCCTCTTCTTTTTCACCGAGCATATACATGGTGTTGCTTATGTTTATCTTATTTTTGGTCAGACAGTTGTAGCAGTCGATTTTTTCAAAGAGGTCGTTGCCCTTGCGGTAGTATTTCAGTGCCTCGTTGCTCTCGCCTAACTCTTGTAGTATTATTCCTATGGCGACCGAAACCTTGGCTACATCGAAAATGGCATTTTGTTGGGTAAAGAATGCCTCCTGTTGCTTGTATATGCGGTAGGCATCAGCCCATTCTCCATTGATCCTTTTGATGTCGCCCTCCAAAAAACGGAATCGAGCGAAGTCGTAAGGGAATTTGGTAGAATCGATGCAGGCAAATGCTTGTCTCAACAAAGAGTCGGGGGTATAGGTGTTGTTTTTTATCTGTACCCATGCATCCCAATAGAGAGCACGTGCCTTCATTGCCTTGTTTTGCGGGTGGTGTCGGCTCATGTTGTAGAGGAGCTCTATTTGGGGAAGAATGTTTTTGCGGGGGTAATCGTAGTATACGACTTCTTCACAGATATATGTGACCGAATCGAAAGCTGAATCTATGTGATGCCAATAACAGGGTATTTTGTCGGCACGTGTTGATGGTGCGAATAGCAGAAATATGACGAATAAGAATATGACAGGAGCATTTTTCATACGGCAAAGGTAATAATTTTTCTTTGTACATTATTTGTCTATGATGTTTTGGCTTGTTATATGGGATTTATATCATAATATTGCAGTCACTACATAAAACAATCACTAAAAAAATATGCTTATGAAGAAATTATTATTCATTGTAATGGTTGTTTGTCTTGTTCCTGCTTCGTGGGGACAGTATGTGGCTTTCGACCAGTTGACACAGAAAGGCCATTCTGTAAAGAGAGAGCAAGTGACCGGATATGCTCCCGGAACTTATGAAATGATGAAGAATAGCCTTTTGCAAAGTGCAAAATATGTTCGTCTTAACGAGCGTCGACAAGTTCCTTCGGATATGGCTGAAGTAATTCTCGAAGCGCACAATGTGTTTGGAACTTCTACCGTTGGTTTTCAAATGTTGCTTGATGCCGACCACTCGGCATACAATTATCTGTTTTTCGAAGGTTCTTATGTTTATTACGGTACGTATGACGATTTTGAATATAAGATTCCCGAGAATGCCGACCCCTCACCAAATTCGACCAATATCGTAGGCGACGGAGAGGTTTCCATTTTGATACCGGCTGGTGTCTATGATTATATGATAGTGTCGCCCGATGTAGATGCCGGTACCCTTGTTTTTTCTCATGGAGACTATGCAATGTATGACGACTTTGAATTCCAAGGTGGATGTACCTATCGCTTCCAAGTAGTGTATAGAGATGGAGAGCTGGGATATTACGATTATGTCGATTTATATTGCAATGTAGATGCCGCTCTTACTTCGATCGAATTGCCTCCTAATGGTATGGATTTGACGAGCGCCGAGGATATTGCTGTCAATGTTCAAAACTGGGGTATGTCGGATATTACCGGTTTTAATCTTTCTTATCAGGTAAATAATGGTGAGATTGTTACTGAGACATGTACCGAAACTGTCGCACCCGGAGCCTCCTTGCGTTATGTTTTCAATACGAAGGCCGATTTCTCAGTAGAGACATTGTATAATGTAACTGCATGGGTGACACTCGAAGGCGATATGTTGCCTCAAAATGATACCATAGTAGGTCTATGCAAGCATATTGGTGTAACACAGCTGCCATATAGCTATGACTTTTCTGCTCGAGGACCCGAAAATTTTGAGTTTGATTGGAGTGCGGAAGATGGCGATGGCGATGGCAATAAGTGGACATATACCGAATGGGTGGCCGGTTCTGATGGCATGATGGGAGTAGCTGGTTGCAGTGGATCGGTACTCGCTACGAATAATGATAATCTTATATCCGTCCCGTTGTATTTCAATGCAGGAGACAATAATCTGACGTTTGAGACAAGATGCGTAAATGGCAACAATACAGAGTTGTTGGATGTGCGTTATGGTTCTACAACCAATGTGTCTGAAATGGAGGTTATTGGTGATTATGCTGTCTCCAATACAGATTGGCGAATGCAAGTTATCAATTTCTCGGTTGCCGAGGCTGGCGTTTATTATGTGGCATTCCATGCGAAATCGGTCAAAGGCATGAATGTGTTTATAGATAATGTTAATATCAATGCCGGGTATTATGAAATTGCGCCGAAATTAGAGGTCGAGAAAGTGGTTTTGCCTTATTCTAATTGCGATTTGTCAGACCAAAGCCGTATAGGGGCAGTTATCGTTAACAAAGGTACCGGGGCTTCATCGAATTTCACCCTCACATATACGATAAATGGCGATATAGTAGAGTCTCAGAATTTTACCGAGGAGATTGTGCCATTTGAGTCTAAAACTGTTTATTTCGATGCCACGGCCGACTTTTCCGAAGTGGGCGAATATGAGGTATTGGTAGAGGTGACGACGGGAACAGAGGTAGAACACGCTAATTATGCGGTGGTAAATAACTACGCACCAGAGACCTCTTTGCCTGTGACGACATTCTTCTACTCCGGTGTTAATTATGATGAATACTGGACGGAGATGACACCGGGCACATGGATATTGGATACTTTCATGGGTAACTTCTCTACTTCTGTTTCTGGCGTGGAAAACGGCCTGTTATCACACTGTTTTACACTGTCGCATCCTATGAGAGTCAATTTGGTTTATGGTAATTCGGGTTTTGGAGAAAGTTCGAGTTTCTATGTCGCTTTCGGAAAGGCCGGTGCCGATGTATCGACTTATGAAGTGGTTTATGAAGACTTGGCCGTTCCGAGTTCGAATCAAGTGGAGTTTACGATACCTGTAGAAGAGCCCGGCAATTATAGTATCATGATTGTTGTGACAACACCACAAGATGCAAGGGCAAACTTCTTGCTGTATCAATGTACTTTATCGGAGGTGCTTGATCGGGACTTGAAGTTGAGCAGTATCGATGCCCCCGCTTCATTATACACCCCGAGTGACCAATTACAAGGAGAGGGTGTGTTCTATGCCGAAGTGGTCAATCGCGGTACACAAGATATGACCGGTGTGAAGGCTATGTTATATAATGGAGAGACGCTGTTGGGTACAACAGAAGAGGGCGTGAATGTTGCCGTTTCTGATACGGTAATGGTACCTGTTAAGATTGTTATGCCTTCTATTGCCATTGGAGATGAGTTGAATCTTTCTATGAAAGTACAAGGCAATGAGCCTGACCAATATGAAGAAGATAATTCCTTGAATCTGCAAGCTATTCATGTGACCGATACGGTGAGAGCAACAGAGAATATAACCGATTTTACGACAGGTACAGGTAATTGGGGCGCTACACTCTTTGTCGGAAATGTATATAATTTAGCAGTTGCCGATACGCTGACTTCGGTTTCTGTCGGGTTGGCAGGAGGAGATTCTTCGGTAGAGCTCAATCGTATAGGTATTGCTATCTATAAAGTTGAAGCCGATGGTAAAACTCTGGGTATGCAGTTGTATAGCAAGACCATGAATCGTGGTTTGGGTGGCGGCTTTACCAATATAGAGTTCGCCCCCATGATACTCCAACCCGGTAAATATTTCTTCGAGGTACAACAACTCGAAACGTCAAACATGGGATTGTGTGTCGATGCAGAATCGCCTGATAACTTCTGTTATGAAAACGTCAATGGCGTTTTGGTTCTTACCACGGGCGTAACATTGGCTATACGCGCCAACTTTGCTCACGGTGCTGACGTATATGCTGTCGATGCAGCAGTAGATGAGTGGATTGCTCCGGAGAGAAAGGAAATGCTCTATTCTTCCGATGAGACCATTTCGGTTCGTGTAAGGAATAGAGGTGTGGACAAAGCCGATTTCCCCGTTGTATGCAATGTAAACGGTACGGAATATAAACAAGAGGTCTCTTTGTTGCCGAATGAAAATGTTGAGGTGAAATTCGAACATATTGATTTGTCGGAAGTGGGCAGTTATGTCGTAGAGGTAAAGACCATGTTGGAAGGCGATGAGAATCCCGATAATGATATGCTGACCGAGACGTTGATTTCGTTAGAGGAGGCAAATCCGTATGTGATGGATTTTGAGTCGTGTTACGACTTCGATGCTGCTGGCGATACGTTCAATCCTCGTTGGTGGACCGTAGATAGGCTCCAACATGCGACAGACTTCTTCTGGGAATATAGTTATCCGCATAAAGGAGAATCGGCAGGATTTATAGCATTCAATCCCGCGGCGACAGTACCTTCGATGATAGACAATGGTTTTGAGGGCTTCTATCCTCATTCGGGTGAGCGCTTCGGTGCAGCATTTGCATTGGCATGGGGCTATCATGGTTATACCGCAAGCGATACATGGTTAATATCGCCCCAATTGCAGTTGAGCACCAATTCGACTCTCGAACTGTATGTAAAAACCCGCATATTGGAATTCATCGATGCGAAATTGGAACAATACCGTTTGTTGATTTCAGATACCGACGATAATTTCGACAGCTTTGTGGTGTTAGGAGACGACGTACGTGAAGCACCTGTAGATTGGACGAAAGTGGAAGTCGACCTGAGTGCTTATGACAACAAGCAGGTATATGTGGCTATACAATATATTGGCGAATATCTTAACAATGTGGTGTTGATGGTAGACGATATACAGGTGACCGGTGACGGAATAGGCGCTGTAACAGCATTGCAGAACGATGGCGTCGATGTTCGTTATATGCCGGCAGAACGTATGTTGGCGATAGAATCCGCTTCGGGAATCTCGCGTATAGAAGTCTACAACATGCAGGGACAACAAGTCTATTTGTCGGCCAATGCAGAGAAGTGTACCTATCGTGTACCTCTCTCGGGTATGACTCGTGGCGTTTATGTAGCACGCGTAACAACGCCTGTCGGAACTGTTGTAAAGAAATTTGTATTGCAATAAATAATAGTGTGATCATGTAATGGATGGGGGCTAAAAAGTCGTGAGGACTTTTTAGCCCCTCTTTTTTGCTGTTATGTAGCGATGAACCGGTTGCCGAAACATCCGGCTTGAATATTTTCATGTATTATAGTAGCGACGGCATCGCGAATTATATTCCGACACCGTCTTTATGGTTTTGTCCGATAAAGTCGTTATGGCAATAAGGTGCTGATATTCTTGTCGTATCGATTTGTTATTCTTGGGCTTGTTGCCTATCTTTGCAAAGTCGCCCGAGCGCGGGCACAACATACTAAGATTTTACAGAAGCGAGTCTGTATTATTCTCTACTCGGGAAATCGCCAATTTCAAGACCTTTGAGAATAGTTGCCGACGACGCTTATACCGTAGGTATATCTGTGCCGATATGCCGAGGGATAGGCGTGGGTGAAGGTTTATTATTCAAGGGTAGGGCGTTTGGCGATGCCTCTGAGTAGGATAGTAAACAGAACTTCTCCCGCGCTCTCTATTTTTATACAAGCCTGTGAGGGGAAGGCAGGCGTCTAAAATCAATCGTGAAATGAAAAGATTAAGAACATTTATGACCCTGTGTCTGGTGGCAATGACCTTGGGCGTGGCCATGACGAGTTGCGAAAAAGAAGATGTAGATGCTGATGGCAGCACTACCAATACTCCTCTGCCCGGCAGTATTACCGTAAAGATGAGGAATGAAGATAATGGTGAAACGAAGATTTATATAGACAGAAGTGTTAATGGTTGCTATGCGTATTTATATATTAATTCTGCCAATAATTTTGATTTATATACATACCAAGAGTTTCGTACGGATTATGATGTTGAAATTGCATCCGTAGGCAAAGTAAATGGATTAGGAGGTATTACCGAAGTGCCCGGTTTTGGATGGTCGAGTGAAGTTTCTGTGTTTGTAGGACATGGTTATGTGGTAAGGTGTAGATATAGAGAATACATTTACGGTTCTGGAGAATATACTGATTACTCGGATTATACTTATACAAGAATCTTTGTCCATGACGAGATAGTAAGTACCGGAGGTGGCGTTATAGGTTACACGGTGTCTTATATCGAAGGTGTGTAGTGTAGTGGTTATTA
Organism: uncultured Barnesiella sp.; assembly: GCA_944321085.1. Lineage (GTDB taxonomy): Bacteria > Bacteroidota > Bacteroidia > Bacteroidales > Barnesiellaceae_A > Barnesiella_A. The sequence goes on along the minus strand of CALUJY010000007.1, from coordinate 1,468 downwards.
TATTATACCCTCACGCCTGCTTGAAAGGGGGTATGAAAATGTGTAGAGGCTGCACCATCGGGGTGCGGCCTCTTGCTATGTGTGGAAGTCGATTTATCGAAGGAATCGGTTATTTGTCGCGACCTATGGTATAGTCGAGGATAGAGAGCAGGGCTGTGCGTGTCTCCGAGGCCGGGAAGTCGGCCAGTTGGGCGGTAGCTTCGGTACGCAATCGTTCCATGTAGTTGTTGGCATAATCGATGCCGCCCTTGCGCTTGGCATAGTCGATTAGGCTCTCTATTTCGGTTGTGGAGAGTTGCTCTTTTTCGAGTAAATGGCGCATTTTGCGGTTCTCTTCGTCATCGTTATGCGTGATGGCGTAGAGGAGCGGCAGCGTTATTTTACCTTCGCGCAGGTCGTTGCCGGTAGGTTTGCCTATGGTTTTGTCTTCGTAGTAGTCGAAGACGTCATCTTTTATCTGGAAGCACAGACCCAAGAGTTCACCGAAAGTTTCAAGGCGGCGTGCTGTTGCCGTATCGGCGTCGACCGACAAAGCTCCCACGTGCATGCACGCTTTGAAGAGTGATGCTGTTTTGCGGCGGATAACCTCGAAGTAGGCCGTTTCGGAGAGCTTATGCGAGCGGGCATTGTCCAACTGGTCTATCTCGCCGTGAGCCAACTCTTGCCCCAAAGCAGCCATCATGGCAACGATGGGCATGCGTCCTGTCTCTACACCGCATTTGAGGGCGCACGACACGAAGAAGTCGCCTACCAATACGGCTATGCGGTTGTCCTCTTGTGCATTGATGGTGGGCTGTTGGCGTCGGAAGTTGGCGTTATCTACGACGTCGTCGTGTATGAGGCTGGCGTTGTGCATCAGCTCTATGGCTGCCGCAGCGGCAATGGAAACGGACGATATGCCACCGGCTATGCGGGCGCATAGCAATACAAGAATAGGCCTTATCTGTTTTCCTTTCGATTGCAGATAACGGTCTATGATTTTGTTCATGAGGGGGCTCGACGTATGCAGTCGGTTCGCCAAGATGCGGTTTAGCTCGGCAAGCTCCTCTTTAATGGGCTCTTGTATGGCAGATAGTGCGTCCATATCTATTATTTCGGCTGCAAAAGTAACAATAAAAACCGAACTATACCTACTTTTAAGTTCTATTATCATGTTCTATGTGCGGTTTTATCGATATTTTTTGAAGCCGAGCTGGGCTTTTTTGCGGGAGACTATAAGGCTGTTTGCGGGTTATTGCCTATTTTTTGATAGAATAGGATGCAGCTCGGCAGAACCCAAATTTGAAAACTCCGTTTTTGTTTGTCTCTGCGCTCGACTTTCACTATCTTTGGATAAGATAGGATGCGCTCGGCATAGCCAACTGAAAACTTCGTTTTCGTTTGTCTCTGCACTCGACTTTCACTATCTTTGGATAAGATAGGATGCGCTCGGCATAGCCAACTGAAAACTTCGTTTTCGTTTGTCTCT
>CALUJY010000006.1 GCA_944321085.1 uncultured Barnesiella sp. | reverse complement strand
CCCGTACTACTGCGTCTTTGCTGCTTATCTATTCTTGGTGTTATACCATGCTTTCAATGATCTTCTAGCGGCTCTTCGCCGCTATTTGCTCTCCCTCTTTTTTCGGGTTGCGAATGCAAAGGTACGTCACGCAAAATTACTGTGCAAGTATTTTGACGTTTTTTTTGTTATTATTTTTCAACAAAATTGTGAATATCGTTGTTAATATCTTGTTTATATATTGTATATCAATAAATTATAGCGATTAGTTATTAACAGCTTCGCATGAACATATTTTCGGCCACCCGGATGCCGGCCGATTTTTTCTACGAAAAACGCGCAAAAGGGATTTATTCTTTTGCCGGCACAACAAAGATTGCCAAACAAAAGTTTACTCAGTTGATAATTACACACACTCTCTATCGCCATCACAGCGACATTACCCAAAAGAGCATAGCATAACAGAATAGCAGTAATACTTGCAACACCCACGACACTATCGGTCGTTCAGTATAGATTTTACAACTAAACCAACAAGTGGCAATAATATATACAGGAAAGGCATAAATAATGAATTGCAACATACCGGGGTCGAGCCACGAAAAAGTACGACTCGTGAAGTAAGCCCATATCCACGGATAAGCTAAAATAGGGAGCGCTGTCAACACTGCCAAGACGACGAACCATCGCGGAGGGCGGGATTTTTGTTTTTGATTTTGTGCTTCCATACTACCAGATTAATAAGTATAATTATCCTTGTATTTCTCATGTAAAGCATTTCTTTATGTTCCAAAACGAGGCAGCTTCGCAAATCGCCTTTCGTTTTGCAGCCAATGAAGATGACACAACTCCGTCTTCAACCTGCGGGATGATACAAGAGACTGAGTTTGCAACAAAAGTAATAAAAACACAACTCATACGCAATTTTGCCGCAATAACCCTTTCAATACATATATAAAATAAGGACGTCATCATATAGGATATATCGCCTCGGCATTTCTCGCATGTTCACAAAAAACGATGCGGCCTGACCGGAAAAACCGGTCAGGCCGCAAGGTCATAAAGCAAATATGGCATTTATCCGCAACGAGATGTACCGCAATTAGTACAAATAAGGCAACCTTCTTGATAAACGAGGGTTTCTTGCTTACAATTAGGACATGTGAGTCCGCCTGCTTTGGTACCGTTGGGAAGATATTTTTTCAATGCACGCTCCACACCATTTTTCCAAGTATTGATAGACTGGTTGTCGAGGTCGAGCCCCGAAACGAGTTTTATGACTTGGTCGATAGGCATACCGTAACGTAACACGCCCGATATAAGTTTCGCATAGTTCCAATACTCGGGATTGAACTTATCGGACAAGCCTTCTATGGTTGTCTTATAACCGCGCTTATTGACGAACTGGAAGTCGTAACGTTTGTTTCCATCGGGATCGATAGCCTTGATAATCTTACCCTTCGTCACATTTTTGGGACAGAATATGCCATCGTCATCGTCGGCCAAACCGGTAAATATTTCATAAGGCCGACCATTGAGCAGCCCGACGAAAGCAATCCATTTTTCTTTGTTGTTTTGGAAGCGTACGACATCGGCTTCGAGCTCGATAGGACGTTTGTGCACGATGAGCGGCTGTGCAATGGTGTCACCGGCGGCCAACTTGCGTTTTTCCTTCTCCTCTTTCTCTTTGCTTACCGAAATGAGCACTCCTGAACGGGAACCTTCGCGATAAACGGTGCAACCCTTGCACCCCGACCGCCATGCCTCGACATAGAGGTCGTTTACGAGGTCTTCGCTAACATCGGCGGGAAGATTGATGGTGACACTGATAGAGTGATCGACCCACTTCTGAACGCGTCCCTGCATACGTACTTTCTTCAACCAATCGATATCGTTTGAGGTTGCTTTGTAATAGGGCGACTTGGCAACAAGGGCATCTATCTCCTCTTGTGTATAATTATTCTTCACCTCATATCCGTTTATTTGCATCCACGTCAGGAACTTGTGGTGATAAACGATATACTCCTCGAAGGCATCGCCATTTTCGTCCCAATAATCGGGATGCACATCGGGGTCATTGGGATTGACCTTGCGGCGACGTTTATAGACCGGCATAAATACCGGTTCGATACCCGAGGTAGTTTGTGTCATAAGGCTGGTGGTTCCCGTAGGCGCAATGGTCAGGCAAGCGATGTTGCGACGGCCATATTTTACCATAAGGTCGTATAACTCGGGGTCGGCCTCTTTCAGACGATTGATAAACGGATTGTTTTTCTCACGAGCTGCATCGTATATCTCGAATGCTCCACGCTCACGCGCCAACTCTACCGACGAACGATAGGCCGCCAAAGCGAGGAAACGGTGTACTTGCTCCGACATATCGGTTGCCTCGTCTGTACCATAACGCAGACCCAAAGCAGCCAACATATCACCCTCGGCAGTGGTGCCCACGCCTGTACGACGTCCTTGGAGGGTACGTTTCTGTATTTTGCGCCAAAGATTCAACTCGGTATTTTTCACCTCACCGGTCTCGGGGTCGGATATAATCTTATCGATAATTCTCTCGATTTTCTCCATTTCGAGGTCGATAATATCATCCATGATACGCTGTGCCTTGGTAACATGGTCGCGGAAGAGGTCGTAATCGAAAGCAGCCTCGGAGGTGAAAGGATTCTTCACATACGAATAGAGGTTTATGGCCAACAGACGGCAACTGTCATAAGGACACAGCGGAATTTCACCGCAAGGGTTGGTAGAAACCGTCTTGAAACCTAAATCGGCATAACAATCGGGCACCGACTCGCGGATAATGGTATCCCAGAAAAGAACGCCAGGCTCGGCCGACTTCCATGCGTTGTGCACAATCTTACGCCAAATATCACGAGCATTTACCTCTTTCTCTACCATAGGGTGCTCGGCATCGATAGGATATTGTTGCACATAGGGTGTATTATCGACGGCCGCTTTCATAAAAGCGTCATCAATCTTCACCGATACATTAGCTCCGGTAATTTTACCCTCAGTCAATTTAGCATCGATAAATGCCTCTGAGTCGGGATGCTTGATAGAGACCGTCAACATAAGAGCACCGCGACGGCCATCTTGCGCCACCTCGCGCGTAGAGTTAGAGAAACGCTCCATGAAAGGTACCAACCCGGTAGAGGTCAAGGCCGAATTTTTGACCGGCGAACCTTTGGGACGAATGTGAGAGAGGTCGTGACCTACTCCACCGCGCCGCTTCATAAGCTGCACCTGCTCTTCGTCAATCTTGATGATACCACCATAAGAATCGGGCTCGCCTTCGAGTCCCACAACAAAACAGTTGGAGAGCGAACCTATTTGGAAATCGTTACCGATACCTGTCATAGGGCTACCTTGCGGCACAATATAACGAAAATGTGCCATCAAGTCGAACAGCTCTTGCGCCGAAAGGGGGTTGGAATACTTTTGCTCGATACGAGCCAATTCGTTTGCCAAGCGCCAGTGCATATCGTCAGGTGTTTTTTCATAGATATGTCCATAGGAATCTTTCAGAGCATATTTATTCACCCATACACGAGCAGCCAATTCATCTCCGCCAAAATAACGGAGTGAAGCAGCAAACGCCTCATCATAAGTGTACGTTTCTCGTTCCACGACAATAAATTATAAAGTATTAATAATGCGATAGATAAGAGCAATGCAAAAATTGCCCGAAATGTGATGCAAGTTTACGCAAAATAATTGTGCGATATACCAAATAAGACAAGATATTTTTTATGCTTAAAAACAAAGTTTTCCAAAGTAATAACACATAATACTGATAATCAATAATTTGAATAATTTGTACAGGACAAAAAATATTCAAAAATGATAGTGAAGCTAAAAAACGAGTATTATAGGTAAACTATTAGCATATTATAAACGTTGTACGCCACAATATGCGTCTAAGGAGAGCGTATTACTCATTAGCATCGGTTTGGGGGAGAATAGATGTCAGTAATTCCGGTACAAATTTCTGTAATAGATGTAACAGGGAAATAAGAGTAAGAGTATATTTTTGCATCGAGGGAAAAAGCATTGTACTTCTTCCTCCAAAAACACGAGAAAGGAAGTATGTAACGCAACAACCCTTTCGGCCAAATACACTTTATGCTCAACGCCACACTCATCTTCATAAAAAATTGGCAAAATAAGATGATTATGCTATTTTTGCAAGGAAGAGATTATCACCCAAAAGGTATCGTACATTAAACAATACAATCATAAACCACATGTTACGGAAAATAAGAATCACCGTTGCCCTGTTTTTTTTCGTCTTCATTACACTGCTGTTTCTCGATTTTACGGGGACAATACACCATTGGTTCGGATGGATGGCAAAGATACAATTCCTACCCGCCATCTTGTCGCTCAATGTTGGCATCGTCGTACTACTTATAGCGTTGACGCTGATATTCGGGCGTGTTTACTGCTCGGTCATCTGTCCATTGGGTGTATATCAAGACATTATAGCCCGCTTCGGTAAAATGCAACGCAAAAATCGCTATACTTATTCACCGGCCAAGAATTGGCTGCGTTACGGAATACTTACCCTCTTTATCGTAGCCATGATAGCCGGTATCGGTTCGTTTGTAGCATTGCTTGCACCATACAGTTCATACGGACGCATCGCCGGCAATCTTTTCGCACCGCTCTATCAATGGGGCAATAATCTGCTTGCATATATAGCCGAACGTACCGACAGCTACGCTTTTTACGCAACCGACGTGTGGATAAAAAGCACCGTCACATTTGCCATAGCCGCAGCCACTGCGGGCATTATCGCCGTATTGGCATGGCGCAACGGCCGCACTTATTGCAATACCATTTGCCCGGTAGGAACCGTATTGGGCTTTTTGTCGCGTTTTGCGTGGCTGAAACCTGTCATTAACACCGAAAAATGTATCAACTGCGGATTGTGCGCCCGTAATTGCAAGGCGGCTTGCATCGACGCGAAGAACCACCGAATAGATTACAGCCGTTGCGTAAGCTGCATGGATTGCATAGAGGCCTGTCACACAAAAGCCATCAACTACTCACATGCCCGACCCCAAAAGCAAACGCAGACACAACCCGCCGACCAACAGCAAACGGACGATGGGCAAATAGATAACAGCCGCCGTAACTTCCTGACAACTACTGCCTTACTTGCCACAACCGTCGCCATAAAAGCACAAGAAAAGAAAGTCGACGGCGGGCTTGCCATTATCGAAGACAAACAACCACCTCACCGCAGACGTGCCATCGTGCCGCCGGGAGCGATAGGTGCACAGCACTTTGCGCAACACTGCACGGCTTGCCAACTGTGCGTATCGGTTTGTCCCAATGGCGTATTACGTCCCTCGACCGACCTGACAAAGCTGATGCAGCCCGAAATGTCGTACGAACGGGGATATTGCCGTCCGGAATGTGCCAAATGTTCCGAGGTATGCCCCGCAGGCGCTATCCTGCCCATAACACCCGCAGAAAAATCGGCCATACAGATAGGTCATGCCGTATGGATAAAGGCCAACTGCATACCGCTGACCGACGGCGTCGAGTGCGGCAACTGCGCCCGTCACTGCCCTACGGGAGCCATACAGATGGTACCATTCCACGGACGACACCGTTACCGGGGTGGTGCAGGAGACGACAAGCAACGGCCGACCGTGATGGTTCCCGCCATCAACACCGAGCGATGTATAGGTTGCGGCGCATGCGAAAATTTGTGCCCTGCCCGCCCGTTTAGCGCCATATATGTAGAAGGAATAGAATTACACCGCGAATTATAAGAACCCTATTATGGACAACATACACAAAAAAGAGATAACCCGACGCGATTTCCTGAAAAAAATAGGTATCGCCGGAGCTGCTACGGCCGGACTTGCTGCATGTACCGGCAACGGCTCGGTGCAAGATGCCGGAAGCGAAGGCGAACCGACCGGCAAAATGACCTACCGTACCAACCCCACAACACAAGACCGTGTGTCGCTGCTCGGATTTGGGATGATGCGTTTACCCTCTGCCAAAGGGAGTGACGCACACGAAGTCATAGACCAAGAAATGGTAAACAGAATGGTAGACTATGCCATTGCCCACGGAGTAAACTACTTCGACACGTCGCCGGCCTACTGCCAAGGCTTCTCGGAACGTGCCACAGGCATAGCGCTGAGCCGGTATCCGCGCGAGAGCTATTACATTGCCACAAAACTCTCCAACTTCTCGCCGTCGACATGGAGCCGCGAAGCATCGATAGCCATGTATCACAACTCCATGAAAGAGTTACAGGTAGATTATATCGACTACCTGCTGTTGCACGGTATAGGCATGGGGGGCATGGAAGAGTTTGAAAACCGCTATATACGCAACGGAGTCTTGGAATTCTTACTGGAAGAACGCAAGGCAGGACGCATACGCAACCTCGGGTTCTCGTACCATGGCGACGTAGCCGTATTCGACTATTTGCTGTCGCGACATGACTATTACAAGTGGGATTTCGTACAAATACAACTCAACTATTTAGATTGGAAATATGCCAAACAAATAAACCCCCGCAATACCGATGCCGAGTACCTGTATGCCGAGCTTGCCAAACGCAACATCCCGGCTGTCATCATGGAACCCCTGTTGGGCGGCCGCCTCTCTAATGTACCCGAGAATATCATAGCTCGGCTCAAAGAGAGAGAACCCGAGCAGAGCATCGCTTCGTGGGCATTCCGTTTTGCCGGCAGCTTTCCCGACATTCTCACCGTGCTAAGCGGTATGACGCGCATGGAACATCTCGAAGACAACCTGCGCACCTACTCTCCCTTGCAACCGCTTACCGACGAGGAGTTCAGCTTCCTGCAAAGCATCGCCACACAGATGATGGAGTTCGACACAATACCCTGCAACGACTGCAAGTATTGTATGCCCTGCCCCTACGGAATAGACATACCGGCCATACTGCTGCACTACAACAAATGCCTCAACGAAGGCCATATCGTCACCTCGCCGCAAGCCTCCGACTACCGACAAGCCCGTCGTGCCTATCTGATAGGCTACGACCGTAGCGTACCCAAATTGCGGCAGGCCAACCATTGCATCGGATGCGGCCAATGCGTCGCACACTGTCCGCAACGCATAGATATTCCCAAAGAACTGCATCGCATAGACCGATATGTAGAACAACTAAAACAAAACACTTTATGACCGAAATAGAAGAGGCGGCAACGCTGCTGCGCTCGGGCGGTTACTCGTGTGTCGTGAAAAAAGGAGACGTCACGCACACCTTTACACGTCGGGGTGTTGCCGATTTGTATACACTCTACCAAGAAACCCCCGAACTCCTTGCCGGAGCCTGCATTGCCGACAAGGTTGTAGGAAAGGCCTCGGCGGCCATTATGGCGATAGGTGGCGTAAAAGAGGTTTACGCCGATGTGATAAGCACCGAAGCGCTGTCGCTGCTGCGACAAAAAGGCATTGCCGTCAGCTACGACAAAGAGACCCCTTATATAGAGAACCGCGACAAGACTGGGTTGTGCCCGATGGAGACGGCATGCAAACAGCAACACACCCCGCAAGAGATATACAACAGTGTGAAGGCGTTCATTGCAAAGCTGAAACAGCCCAAGAATGCTGCCACAGCCCTTATCGCCTGTATGGTGGGAATATCGCCGTTGCAAAGCCACGCACAGCACGACAGCACTCGCCCCATACCGGGCGACACCATCAAAGAGATTGTCGTAACCGGAACGCGCAACGCCACCGACACACGCAACCTGCCTACGACCGTATCGGTCATCGACCGACAGACCATAGAGCAATCGATGCAACCCTCGCTCCTGCCTATTCTCACCACGCAGGTGCCGGGACTCTTCACCACATCACGCGGCATTATGGGATATGGCGTCTCGGGCGGAGCGGCAGGAAGCATCTCGCTGCGCGGACTGAGCGGCAGCTCGGGGCAGCTGATGGTACTCATAGACGGACACCCGCAATACATGGGACTGATGGGGCATCCCATTGCCGACGCCTACCAAACCATGCTTGCCGAAAAAGTGGAGGTGGCCCGCGGACCGGCCTCGGTGCTCTATGGCTCGAATGCTATGGGGGGTGTCGTCAACATCGTGACCCGACGCATGCAGGAAGAGGGAGTAAAAACGCATATCCACGCCGGGTACGGCTCTTTTAACACGTTGGAGACCGAGGCGACCAACCGCGTACGCAAAGGTGGTTTTACGAGCGTTGCAAGCGTATCGTATAACCGTACCGACGGGCACAGAGCCGATATGAACTTCGAACAATATGGCGGATATGTCAAGTTGGGATATGAATTCTCGAAATATTGGAATGCCCGCGCCGACGTCAATGTAATACACTTCAACGCATCACAACCGGGCAGTATCACAACGCCCCTCGCCGATGCCGACCAGCGCATCACAAGAGGAATGACCTCGATAGCCGTAGAAAATGACTATGGATGGACTTCGGGGGCTGCAAGCCTCTTCTATAATTGGGGCGACCATTGGATAAACGACGGATACACACCCGACCCCAACGACTCGAACAACCCCAAGGAGTACCGTTTCATATCGCACGACGATATGATGGGTGTGTCACTCTATCAAAGCGCACAACTCTTCACCGGCAACCGCGTTACCGTAGGGATTGACTATTTCCACTTCGGCGGTTCGGCTCTGAATCGCTACGTAAGCGGCGACCGCGCCGGTACGGACGACCCCATTGTTGATATTACGCAAGACGAAGTGGCTGCATACATCGATTTCAGGCAACATATAGGCCGTCGGGTCACCATAGAGGCCGGAGCACGGGTCGACCACCACAGCCAAACCGGCACCGAATGGATCCCGCAAGCCGGTGTCTCGCTGCATCTGCCTTACGACATAGAGATGAAAGCAATGGCCAGCAAAGGGTTCCGCAACCCTACCATACGGGAAATGTATATGTTCCCGCCGCAAAACCCCGACCTGCAACCCGAGAGTATGTGGAACTACGAAATATCACTTTCACAACAACTCTTGGACGGACAACTTACATACGGCGTAAACATTTTCTATATCGACGGCAAAAACCTCATCATGACCCGTCCCAACCCTAACGGCAGCGGAATGCTCAACCAAAATACGGGGAAAATAAACAATACCGGCGTGGAGGTAGAGGGGGCATATCGCATGGGCAACCAATGGACGATAAACGCCAATTACAGCTTCCTGCACATGGAAAACCCCGTACTTGCCGCTCCCGAACACAAATTATATATCGGAGGTAGCTTCACCTACGACCGGTGGAGTGCTTCGACAGGGGTGCAATATATAGCCGGACTTTACACCTCGGTAAAGACCAACGGACAGGGAAGCGAAACGAAAGAAAATTTCCTTCTGTGGAACGCACAAGTCTCGTTTCGCGCCACACGCTGGTTAGAAATATGGATACGAGGCGAAAATTTGTTGGCACAACAGTATGAAATCATCGCAGGATACCCCATGCCTCGCGCAACTTGTATGGGAGGTGTCAACATCAACTTCTAAATACCGAGAGCCGCGGCGGGGTTTGTCCCTGCCGCGGCTCTCGGTTTAATCAGAATCATTCAAAAGAAGCAGGCCTCCTCAGATGTATCGCGAGCGGTCGCGACATCACGTCTATACCTTGTCGCAAATTCTCGACATAAGGGTGACATCTTTCTTACATTCGTTTTTCAACTCGATATGGTGCCATGCCTCATCGTGCAACAGACGCGAGGTCGACGAGTGGCTGCCCAGGTTCCATGTAAGCAACACGGTCTTTATCTTCACCGCATTGAGCTTGCGAGCCAGCATCTCATGGTCGGCATCGCCGGTAACAAGGACAACATAGTCGAACTTGCGTATCATCGACAACTCGTATGCCTCCAAGGCAAACCATACGTCGATACCTTTTTCCATAATATCAGTCTCTCCGCCCATCACAAACTTACGAAGATGTTTGTAATGGAAAACGACATCGTTCTCTATCAACGAATCTTCAAAAGCACGCTCTTCATAGAGGAGGTTCAACTCGGCAGCATCGGCAGCACGATACCGACCTCTGAAATAGTGACACTCGGTAATAAGCGTATCCTGATGTTTGCTGCCCGAAAGCATTGCCACGCGCGAACAGATAAAATCGAAGAGCCGAGTAAGATTTATCTTTACACCGGCTTTTTCCATAAGAGCTTCATTTACTTTGGCATAATACCCGCCATCGATAAACACACCTATTGTGGTATTGCCTTTGCATGTTTCCATGAGAAAATTTTTATAATTCGTGTTTTTAAGAAAGATTATCGGCAGGAGGAGTGTCGCTACCATCACTGCCAGCCGCATCGTTCAAGATAGCCTGCGCTTTCTCGACATCTTTTTCAAACACCATCAACTGGATGGTACCCAGTGTTGTAAGGGGGTAAAGGCTCGAAAAGAATTCGCCGGAAAGCATGCACGGAATACCCGCCTCCTGCAATTTGGCACGCACCAGATTCGCCTCAAAGTCCGACGTAAAAGTCCTCAATACGACCGTCTGCTCCTCGCTATCGTTTTTCTTGCTGGTTATCATATTGTTTTATCTTTGGGATAAAGATGTTACACCCACTTGACAATCAAATCGCCACGCTTCCCGGTACCATATATAGGCAATCCGAGACCCGGCAATACCGTCGAATCGGCACCTAAGATGGGTTCGACAATCTGCACGGTACCATCTAACAGGGGCACCTGCACGGGCGTCCCACAAGCCTTACATTTGTCGGAGAGGTGTATTTTATATATTAGATTATATCCGTCGCGCTGAAAAGTAGGGTGTTCCGATATATTCTCTATAATGATATATAAATCGCCGGTTTCCGAACCTATCATGTTTCCCTTTCCTTTAATAACAAGTTCCTGACCATTCAATAACCCGGCAGGTATATCGAACGAAACAGTATCTTCCTCGCTGATATAACCTTCTCCATCGCACAAGGGACAAAAATCGACATTAAGAACACCTTGCCCTTTGCAGTCGGGACAATTTTTTTTGACAGGATGAGGATTTACCGTAACGTTGCCGAATATTGTCGAACGGGTTTCGCCCAATCCTTGCTCTTCCCATATAAAACCTTTTCCACCACAGGTAGAACATGGAATCGATATCATACCTTCTGAGGAACCTTTGCCGTTACATCGATGACAAGTCTTTTTCCTTTTATAACGAATCGTTTTTTTCACGCCGTTAGCCACATCTTCCAAGGTTAGGTTTATTTTCATTCTCAGATGAAGCGGTATTTTATGTTCAGACGCTGATTTCTTGGAACGGCCTTCTTGAAATGAATCGAATAGACTCTTACCATTGAACTGCTCATTTAACTTAGAGAATAAATCATCCATGGAAAAACCTTGGTCGCTATTTCCCGAAGCATTTTCTTGACGAGACGATTGTTCGGTATTTTCATTACTCGACGGACGGAAAGTCTTCTGAGTGCTATCGGTAGGACGTATCGTTTTCTGCGAGTCTGCCACGCCCGAACCCGTCACAGTCCTTTGACTGCCACCGGTAGGACGTATCGTCTTCTGCGAGTCTGCCACGCCATCATATTCCACATTATCCATAGAGGGCTTTATGGTCTTACTGCCTTCATTCGTATCGTATGCCATAACTACAAGATTAAAGATTAACTTACCAATTTGTTATAAAGATAATGCACCGCCAAATACAAATTTGCCATATAAGAGCATTCTTTCGAAATGCAACACATCTTCTTTATGCAAATATAAAACATTTCTTATGTGCCACAAATATTTTGAATCGATTTTCACGACTTCATTCTATACAGCATCCGTCCTGAGTCAATCTTCATCGGAGTTGCACGCCTCATGCCAAGAATCGAAAAGTATAGCAGCGGCACGACGATAACTTGCCGCATCGCGAGCTTTCAGCAGACTCTTGCGCTCGCGACGAGGTGCATCGGGCAAAAAGTATTGCCACAAAGCATGCAAGCGCAGCATGAGTTGCGACTCGCCTTGCGACGTAGCCTGCAAACGGTCGTAGAGAGCATTATGAAAATGTTGCAGTCGAGACACGACAGAAGGAGAAAAAAGCCGGGTATCGCCGGCAGCATAAGCTGCCGCCAACTGAGGAGCGGCCAACAATCCGCGGCCTATCATCACCCCCGACAACCAAGGGAAAAGCTCATGTAGTCGCGTTATTCCACCCACCGACACTATATCGCCATTGTATATCAGCGGCAACCGGCACACCTCGCCAAAGGCCTCGAAGGCTTCTATCGAAGGTGTCCCCTTGTACTGCATTTTCCCTATACGGGGGTGCAGCGTGACATGATGCAACGAGTAATCATTAAGAAGAGGTGCAAGGCGCATACAATCGTCGGCATCGTCCCATCCAAGCCGCATCTTCACCGAAAAAGATAGCTCGGGATAACGGCGCGTCGCTTCCAAAATACGCTCTACCGCATCGGGATGTGGTAACAATCCGGCACCTCGCCCGTGCAATGCCACAGGAGGGAAAGGACACGCCATGTTAATATCAGCCCGGGTATATCTGTTATCAATAAAAAGGTCGGCAAGACGGCACAACTCATCGGCATCGCGGGGAAGCATCTGCGGCACCACAGGTACACCGACATTGGCAGCCGGAGCAATATCGGCAAGGTCTTTTCGCCTGAAAGCTCCTTTTTCTATACGGACAAAAGGCGTATAATAAGCTGCGATTCCGCCCCACAGCTCATTGTGAAGGCTGCGAAACATTGCATCGGTATATCCCTGCAAAGGGGCAAAGTGTATAGATGTTACAGAAGTTGTCATTTTCGTCGCCAAACCATGATATATTTCGTATCGGGCACACAGCAGCCCCGTCTTTGTCTCATCGGAGGTACGACACCTAAGCTACTCAATAAAAAAAGAGGAACACGCCCGACAGACGCTTCCTCTTCAAGCTATATGAATATTGAAAACCATTGCAATTGGGGCATCAACGTCCCAAAATACGTTTTTTGGCTTCGGGTGTAGGCTTAACATCCGACAATTCCTCCAAAGCCTTTATCTTCTCCTTAGCGTCGCGACCCAACTTTTCGGGAACGTAGATAGTAACCCTGACAATAAGTGAGCCTATACCGGGACTGCTGATAGAGGGTAGTCCCTTACCCCGCAACGCGTACGTCCTACCGGGTTGTGTTCCGGCATCTATCTTGATTCTTGCAAAGCCATCAAGAGTAGGTATCTCAACCTTGCCTCCCAACGCTGCCGTAGGATAATCGAGCATGAGATGATATATAATATCTTTGCCCTGACGCTCGAATTCGGGATGCTTCTCCTCCTTTATCACTACCAACAGGTCGCCATTCTCACCTCCGTGGCGCGGAGCATTGCCCTTGCCTTCCAACGACATTTGCATTCCCTCGGAAACGCCGGCAGGGATATTGACCGAGATAACCTCTTCGCCGCGCACTACGCCCTCGCCATTACAGTAGGGGCACTTGGTGGTAATACGCTGACCCTCGCCATGGCAATCGGGACACTCGACAATCATACGGCTTGTTCCGAAAACCATACGTTGCACCTGTGTCACACGACCCGAACCTTTACAGGTAGAACATGTGGTATAAGCCGTACCGTCTTTTGCACCGGTTCCTTTACAATGCTCACAAGGCACATATTTGGTAAGTTTTATTTTTTTCTCTACGCCGGTGGCAATTTCGTTGAGTGTAAGTTTGACGGTAACCCGCAGGTCGCCTCCGCGATTGACTCGTCGTCCGCCCCGTTGGCTACCACCATACATACCGAAAATGTCGCTAAACGGACTTCCTCCGAAAGAGCTTCCCCGACCGGAAAAGTCGAAACCGAAAAGGTCACTCAAATTCGACAAAATATCTTCCATCGAAGCACTGTATGCACCACCGCCGGCAGCGCCGCCCAGTCCTTCATGTCCGAAACGGTCGTAGCGCGCACGCTTATCGGGGTTGCTCAGCACATCGTAGGCCTCGGCAGCCTCTTTGAATTTCTCTTCTGCTTCTTTATCTCCGGGGTTTTTGTCGGGGTGATACTGAATGGCTTTTTTACGGTATGCCTTCTTTATCTCCTCGGCAGTGGCATTCCGGTCAACCCCCAAAACTTCGTAATAATCTCTTTTTGTGTCTGCCATAATGTATTACTCCTTTTCTATTTTATTGCGCTACAACGACTTTCGGGAATCTTATGACGTTATCGTTGAGGGTATATCCTTTTTGAGTACAATCGATGATTTTACCTTTCAATTCGGGCGAAGCAGCAGGTATCTGCGCTATCGCCTCGTGCTTCTCGGGGTCGAAATCTACATTTTTCGTCTCCATCTCTTTCACGCCGTTCTGTTCCAGATAGGTGCGGAACTTGCTATATATGAGATTAAGCCCCTCTTTGAGAGCCTCTATATCGGAACTCGACTCTATGGCCTGCATGGCGCGTTCCACATCGTCGATGACCGGCAAAATAGCCTTCATACACGACTCTCCGCCATTCTTCAACAAATCGGCTTTTTCTCGCAGTGTTCTTTTCCTGTAATTGTCGAACTCGGCCATCAACAGCAAGTAGTCGTTATGCTGCTTATCTATCTGAGCTTTCAACGACTCTATCTCGGCTGACAACTTGTCAGTATCCGAAAGGACTTCTTCCGCGGCTTCTGCCAATTTTTCATCTTCCGTACCGGCCTTCTCAGCGTTATCGACAAGGTCTACATTCTCTTTTTCAACAGCTTCGTTTTCAAGCTCTTGTTTTTTATCTTTTTTCTTTTTCTCTGTCATATCTAGTCCTCGTTTTATTCATTTATCTATTGTGTTGCATCTCAGAGACGCAACCCCTTGTTTTACAACAAAAACATTGCCAGCATGACGCATTCTGCCAATCCGTCACTCAGGCAACACCTATACCTCGCATGGCGCACTCCAAACAAAACAATCGGAGAAAACATGCAAATAGTTGCACGGCTCATCGAAGATACCGAAAACCGACGCTCCCGAACCCGACATGGAAGCATACACCGCCCCCAATTCATAAAGCCGTTGCTTGACGGCAGCAATACGCGGATGTTTCATAAAGACTCCGGGCTCAAAATCGTTAACGACCTGCCCGCGCCACGATGCAAGGGGTTGTGCCAGCTCGTCGCGCAAATGCTGTTGCGGAACAGCGGGTACAATACGGGCATAGGCTTCGGCGGTAGAGACCCCGACAGGAGGTTTCACCAATACAATATGCTTGCCTCGCAACGTAAAATCGGCCGACTCGAAACAGTCGCCTATACCGGTGGCAAACAACGGACGGTTGTAGATGAAAAACGGGCAATCAGCTCCAAGCGAAGCAGCCATATGGGCTAAATCGTCATCGGTAAGCGGCAGCTCAAACATATCGCGCAGCATACGCAAGGCATAGGCAGCATCGGACGAACCGCCGCCTAAACCGGCTCCAAACGGGATAGCCTTATGCAGATGTATTTCCACAGCGGGCAGGTCATACCGTTCTTGCAACAAACGATATGCCCGCATGACCAGATTATCGGATACCTCGCCTGCGGGCACGAAACCCGTAACGGAGAGTGTCGTATCAGAGGACGTTGCGGGTACTATCTCCAAAACATCGGCAAGGGATATAGGATAAAACAACGTCTCGATATTATGATAGCCGTCGGGGCGACGCGCAACAACGCGCAAGCCTACGTTGATTTTGGCATTGGGGAATGTTATCATCTTTTACAATTTTTCGCCTGCAAAAGTACGGTTTCTCGCCGAATTATACAACCCGTTATAAATCACGATACTAATAAGTATGTTGATAAAGAGTTGAAAAGAAAAAGATGGCTTCTCTTGCCGAACCGACGACATACGTTACCTTTGTTATCGAAAAGCATAATAACACAACAAATAAAAACATACCATGTCTCCCGTAAAAAGATATTCATCGAAAAGCTATACCAAAAAGGAAGCCGACTATATGCCCAAAATGTCGGAGTTAGGGAAACTTCCACCGCAAGATACTGACATAGAGGAAGCCGTATTGGGTGCCATCATGCTCGAAACCGATGCCTACTCGCGCGTATGCGACATTCTGAAACCCGAATGTTTCTACGACCCCAACAACCAAAAGATATATCAGGCCATCACCGACCTTGCGGCTCACCAACGCCCGATAGATATGATTACCGTCACCAACCAGCTGCGCAGCAACGGCACTCTCGACGAAGTCGGAGGCGCCTTACACATAAGCGAGCTGACGGGACGTGTAGTATCGGCTTCGCACGTAGAGTACCATGCCCGTATCGTCTCGCAAAAATATTTGGCACGCGAACTTATCTCGTTTGCGAGCGAGATTCAGGCCAAAGCATTCGACGACACACAAGACGTAGACGACCTGATGCAACTGGCCGAAGAGAAACTCTTCCGCATTTCGCAAAACAATCTGAAAAAAGATGTCGTGCAAATACGCCCCATCATAGAGCAAGCCATCAAACAAATCGAGGAGGCAAAAAAACGCGACAACAACATGAGCGGGTTGGCAACAGGGTTCCACGAACTCGACCGGGTAACTTTGGGTTGGCAAAACTCAGACCTCATCATCATTGCAGCACGTCCTGCCATGGGTAAAACAGCATTTGTGCTCTCTATGGCAAAAAATATGGCTGTCAACTACAACACTCCCGTAGCCGTATTCTCGCTCGAAATGTCGAACCTGCAATTAGTAAACCGCCTTATCGTAAACACATGCGAAATACCGGCCGATAACATCAAACGCGGCGACCTGCAACCTTGGCAGTGGGACCAACTGCTGACCAAAATAAACATCCTTTACGAAGCGCCGCTTTACATCGACGACACACCGAGTCTCTCGGTCTTCGAGCTGCGCACCAAGGCACGCCGTTTGGTGCGGGAGCATGGCGTGAAAATCATCATCATAGACTACCTGCAACTGATGAACGCCAGCGGCATGGAATATGGCAGCCGCGAACAAGAGGTAAGCACCATATCGCGCTCGTTGAAACAGTTAGCCAAAGAGTTGAACATTCCTATCATCGCACTTTCGCAGCTGAACCGTAGCGTAGAGAGCCGCGGCACAGGCAGCGACGCCACCGGTAAACGCCCGCAACTCTCCGACCTCCGCGAATCGGGCGCCATAGAGCAAGACGCCGACTTGGTTTGCTTCATACACCGCCCGGAATATTACCTGAAAACAAGCGAAGACGGCGCCAACAACGACATACGCGGCAAGGCCGAGATTATCATTGCCAAGCACCGTAACGGTGCCACCAAAGATGTGGTTCTGCGCTTCGTAAGCGAATTGGCACGATTCGAAAACTGGGACGAAAAAGAGAGGCGATTGGAATCGGCACTGAATCGCAACAGCGACACACAAGCACCCCCGACAGAGGGCAACAACAAGATGCCGTTCTAACCCGCAAACGGTGGGCGAAGGCTTATGAGGCTGTATCGGAATACTGTGTTCCGATGCAGCCTCTTGTAATATTCAGGACACACACGATATAGTCTTATTTGAAGATGTCGTCTCCGTATATCTTTCCACTCTCCTTTCTGTATATTCGTGAAATGTAAAAGGCTGTTCGGCTAAGTCAAATCTGAAAACTGCATTTTCTTTTGTCCCGGCACTCACCTTTCGCTACATTTGCAGAATATAGGAGGCGGTTCGGCTATGTCAAATTTGAAAACTGCGTTTTCATTTGCCCCGACACTTACCTTTCGCTATATTTATAGAATATGGGACGTACCTTGACAAAAAATTTCAAACAAGTTTGACTTTTTTATGCCCGACTTTCACTATATTTGTACTATTGCAAACCAAGAGGCTCAACGATGCCTCCCATCAAAAAACATAACACTATGGAGACTCTTAAAATTATCCAAAACGACCCGTGGTTATCACCATATAAAGATGCCATCGAGGGGCGTCACCAACGTGTTCTCGATGTGAAATATGACCTGACAGACGGCAACAAGATGCGGTTTACCGACTTTGCCGACGGTCACCTTTACTTCGGGTTGCACCGCCAGCCCAATGGTCGATGGATATTCCGCGAATGGGCTCCCAACGCCACTGCTATATACTTGATAGGCGACTTCTCAAATTGGCAGGAGCTGCCCGAATATAAGCTCGAACGAATAAAGAACGGAGTTTGGGAAATCAAACTCGCCTCACACCTGCTGCATCACTTAGACCTATACAAGCTATCGGTATATTGGGACGGCGGACACGGCGAGCGCATCCCGGCATGGGCTCAACGAGTAGTACAAGATGAGAAAACCTATATATTCTCAGCCCAAGTGTGGGCACCCGAGAAACCCTACAAATTCCGCAAACGGGTGTTCCGCCCCGATACCGCCCCGCTGCTTATCTACGAATGCCACATAGGCATGGCACAAGATGCCGAGCGCGTGGGGACATATAACGAATTCAGAGAGAATATCTTGCCTCGCATAGCCCGTGCAGGATACAACGCCATACAAATCATGGCAATACAAGAGCATCCCTACTACGGCTCTTTCGGATACCACGTATCGAGCTTTTTTGCTCCCTCATCGCGATTCGGTACTCCCGACGACCTGAAAGCCCTCATCGACGAAGCTCACCGCATGGGTATCGCCGTCATCATGGACATCGTACACTCGCATGCCGTAAAAAACGAGGTAGAAGGCTTAGGCCGCTTTGACGGGTCATATACACAATATTTCCACGGCGGCAATCGGCGCGAGCATCCGGCATGGGACTCGTTGTGCTTCGATTACGGAAAACACGAAGTATTGCATTTCTTGCTCTCAAACTGCAAATATTGGCTCGAAGAGTTCCATTTCGACGGCTTCCGCTTCGACGGAGTAACATCCATGTTGTATTACAGCCACGGATTGGGACAGGCATTCAGCTCGTACGCCGACTATTATAACGGACATCAAGACGACGATGCCATTGTCTACCTCACGCTTGCCAATATCCTTATCCACGAAGTAAATCCGTATGCCATCACCATTGCCGAGGAGATGAGCGGAATGCCGGGGTTGGCAGCCAAATTCGAAGATGGCGGTATAGGATTCGACTACCGCATGGCTATGGGTATCCCCGATTTCTGGATTAAAACCATCAAAGAGCGCAAAGACGAAGATTGGAAACCTACCTCTATCTTTTGGGAGCTCACAAACCGCCGCGCCGATGAGAAGACCATCAGCTATGCCGAGAGCCACGATCAGGCTTTGGTAGGCGACAAGACCATCATATTCCGTCTGATCGACAAAGAGATGTATTGGCACATGATGGTAGGCGACAACGACTACACCGTAGACCGCGGCATGGCTCTGCACAAGATGATACGGTTAGTCACTCTCGCTACCATAAACGGCGGGTATCTCAACTTTATGGGTAACGAGTTCGGACACCCCGAGTGGATAGACTTCCCGCGCGAAGGTAACGGATGGTCATACAAATACGCACGCCGCCAATGGGACTTGGTAGACCGTACCGACTTGAAGTACCAATACCTCAACAACTTCGACCGTGCTATGATAGAAACGGTACGCAGCGTACGCCACTTCGAGATAAAACCCATCATCAAGATATGGGACAACGATGGCGACCAAATACTTGCATTCGAGCGCAAGGACTTGCTGTTTGTCTTCAACTTCCACCCCTATAACTCATATACCGGCTACGGGCTCTTGGTAGAACCGGGCGTGTATGAAACGGTGCTGAACAGCGACCGAGGTGAATTTGGCGGTCACGACCTGATAGATGAAAGCGTCGAACACTTTACACAACCCGACCCGCTGTACAAGAAAGAACACAAAGAGTGGTTGCGTCTCTATCTGCCGGCTCGCACGGTACAGGTATTGCGCAAAAAGAAACCCGAAAAGAAGAAATAAGAGACTAACACTTGCAACCCTCGGAATAGAACGGGGCGACAGTAAAACGAGAACCCGCCGATGATCATCGGCGGGTTCTTATTTTATCCCGTTTTTTCGAGTAGGCACATCATCCCATCATAAACGGAGAGAGCGACTCTCGGGCGACAAACCTAAAAAGCAAGCCAAACTTTGCTGCAAATACAAAGAAACGGGGCAGTTTCAATATTGAAACAGCCCCGCAGTATGATGATTTCTACATCAACCGTATTAGAAGAAACGGATGAGTGTATTCTCTATCTCGGCCTTATCGCGCAATACTTGCATGAGGCGGTTGCTGATAAGAGAAGTATATTGTCTGTCGAGACGAGCTATTTCGGCAGCCTCGTCATAGGGTTTTGCCGACTCGTTGACATTGACAACCTCCATTACATAAACACCGCGGTTACCTTTGACGGGTGCCGATATTTTACCCTTTTCTACCGAGGGAGCTACACCGGCAACAGCAGGTTCGTAACCCAATCCCGAAATAGAGGGAGAAGAGAATGCTACGAATTTAGCCGTATCGACTTTTTCAGCATTTACGGCAGCGGCATAGGCCGACATCTCGGCGGGCGTTACAGCAGCGAGCTTCTCGCCAATGATAGCGGCTTTCTTGTCGTTGCGTACGCGCATAGAGAGCATTGCTTCGAGGTCTTTCATAGGCATATACCCGGCAGGGATAACATCGTCGAGAGCAGCAACAATGAAGCGGTCGCCGATAGTGAATATCTCTGAAATTTCGTCTTTCTTGGCATTGAAAGCCCAGCGTACTATCTGACGACCATCTTGTATACCGGGAAGAGAAATATCTTCGGCGCTGCAATCGGCTGTCATCACCGAGTAACCGGCAACTTGTGCGCTATCAGCAAATGCTTTGGCATTATTATTGTCGGCAACATACGACAAGAGGCCGTTATGGAGTGCATTGTAAGTATCATTGCTGGGATCTACCGACATTGTGATAGCAGCCACTTTGGCTTTCTTCACAGGTGCAGTGCGTTCGGTTACTTGTACAACGTGCGTACCGCCGAGGCTCTCACTCTTGAAGAAGTTGTCGCCGGCGCTAAATACATCGTTGATAAAGCCGCGACCTACTTCACTTATCATGCTCTCTGTGAGCCATACATTCTCAACTTTCATAAGGTCGTCACCAAGAGCTGCAAAATCGCCGCCATTGCGCAAGATGTTGTAGACGCTATCTACGCGGGTATCGCCAACGGGGAAGCTCACCATACGCACCTGTATCGAATCGGGAGCGGTTTTGGTGGCCATAAGGCGATACATCGAATATGTATCGTTGGCAAACATAGGCTCGCAAGCCTCGCCGACTTGTGCATTCTCTACGAAATTCTTCTCTGCGGTATCCATGGAACGCACGGCAACGAAATAGTCGGCATACGGATAATCAGAGTTGTCGTTTACCACCTCTGCAACATCGTCGGTAGTAGCGAAAATCTCTTTAAGCATATTTATTCTCTCCTCGACCTTCTCATAATCGGCAGGTGAAGGTTTGATATCCACTGCTATATAGTTGATGGCACGACGCTCGGGGTTCTCATAGAGTTTCTTCACCTTGTTATACTCGGCTGTCAACTCGGCATTCGACACCTCTACCGTCGAATCGGGAATAGAGGTATAGGGTTGCAAAACGTAGGCAATATCTACCGAGCGATTCTGTCCGACGAAAGCCATCTCGGCGTCCACCTTGTTGGGAACGACAGCAGCATTGACGAGAGTCATCAATTTCTCGGCAGCGCGCGACTGACGTACGCTCTTTTCCATTTCGAGCCAGATATTGCGTTGCACAGCGATTTGTGCCAGCTGTTCGGGTTGGGTGTAACCGTTCTCTTCGGGATGGAAGATAACTTGCAGAAAGTTATTCAAAGCCTGACGGTCGAATTGTCCGGTCTCGGGGTTGGTGAATGATTGAGCGACTTGCGGCACGATGTTGTCGCCGGTAAGCAGGTCGTTCAACTCCTCTTTGCTCACTGTGATACCCACAGCTTCGAGCTCCTCGCCGAGCAAAATCTCGTTCACCATAGCATCGTAAACCTCTTTGTTGATATAGGACGATGCACCTTCGGGCATAGGCATACCTCTTTGTTGATACATAGCCTGCAACTCTTCCGAACGGGCTTGTACACGCTGTTGATACTCTTCTACACCGATAGAAGTACCGTTGACAGTAGCAACTTTGTTCTTATTCATCATGAAAAATGACTGCCCCGAGTTGAGGAAGTCGCCGATGATAAACGCAAGCAATGCCACACCTATGATAATGACAAGGAAAGCAGCTTTGCTTCTTATTTTCTCTAACGTAGCCATTTGTAGTTTATATGTTTTTTAGTTTTTATTTATATACTATTTACAAGGGTGCGAATTTACAAAAAAAGCACGGATAAGCGAAATTTCGTAATATATTTTTCATTCACCGATGATTTTCAAGTGGATGAGCTCTATCCGATTGGCGCGTCGGCGCGTGATGGTAAAGGCAAAACGACCTATCGTGACGGTTTCACCCTGCGCCGGGAGCGTCTGATAGTGATTGAGTATATAACCGGCAATGGTGAGGTACTCGTCCGACTCGGGTATCTGCAAACCGAACTCTTCGTTGATGTTCGAGATTTCCATGCGTCCCGAGAAGTCATATTCGCCCTCGGCCGTCCGGCGCGACACAAGGTTGGTACGGTCGTGCTCATCTTCTATCTCGCCGAAAATCTCTTCTACCAAGTCTTCGAGCGTGACAAGTCCTGCCGTACCGCCAAACTCATCGACGACTATCGCCATGCTCTTTTTCTGCTGCATGAAAAGGCTCATCAGTTTATTGGCAGGCTTCGACTCGGGCACAAAAAGTACGGGGCGCACCTTCTTGCGCCAATCGCCGCCGCGAAACATCTCGGCGACATGATAGTAGCCCTCTATGTTATCTATGTTGCCACGATATACCACGACCTTCGATTTGCCGGTCTCTACCAAGAGCTGCAACAAATCGTCGTCGGTCTCTTTATCTATATCCACAGCGATAATCTCGGTACGAGGCACCATGCAATCGCGCACATATACGCGACTGAAATCCAACGCATTGTGCAACATTTTCATTTCGTTCTCCACCTCGGTCGATTCGGTATTGTTTTCGAGATTTCCCTGTATGAAGGCATCGAGCTCGACCTTGCTGAGCATAAAGCCCGTGCGCCTTGGCCGGGGCTTGACGCGGGTAAGACGCATCCATCCGTTCGAGGCGGCCATAACGAGCCATGCAAAAGGATAGAGTATCACATAAAACAGGAGCGCAAGGGGCGACGTACATCGCATCACGACTTGGGCATCGGCACACGAAAAGAGCAATGCCATCAACTCTACCACAAGAAACAACGCAACGGCTGCAACGACGACAAGCATTACCACAGCCAGCAATGCGCTGCCGAAAAAGGCCGCAAACGGTGCATAGAGAGCTGCGGCCAACGATATGGCAAAAGTCACAAGAAACGTATGCTCGCCTATGGTTACTGCGGTAAGATACCCCTCCTCGTTATTATAGAAGATATTACTGAGGCGATGTATACCTTGCTGCCCGGCATCGCCCTCGGTACGCGTCGCTATCGCCGAAACGAATACCAACTCCATAGCGGCAAACAGGGCGGCCAGAAACAACGAAATGAATATGATTGCTATCCAGTCCATAACGATTATTGCAAAGAGGGTGACGCAAGGGTATCGGCGTCGGCCGTGGCGGCAGTATCGGCAACAGCAGCCGAGTCGCGCTCTACGGTAAAGATACCGCTTGTGCGCAAAATAGAGTATTTCGTAAGTTGCTCGTTAGATACAAAGCCCACACCCTCGATAACCTCATCGTCGGTTGTGATGCGGATGGCAGAATCGGAGTAAATCGTACGACGGCGCTGATCCCAGAAAAGCTGTTGCGTATCGAAAATGCGCCCCTCGAAGTTTTCTATATGGACATTGCGGTCGAGCTGCCACAGTTGTCGGTCTTCGTAATATATCGCCGTATCGCTGAGCACAAGCGCCTCGGTCTGAAAAAGCGTATCGAAACGCTCTACCTTGATACCATCGGGGAAATACCAATACGGCTCCTCGGCATTGTCATACATATACCATGTGGGAGCCTCTATACGATAACGGGTAATACCTGAGTCGGAAATGAGCGACAGCACATCGCGAGTGTAGAGCGTGGGCAGAGAGTCTACATTTTCGTAACCCTGCGCCACCTCGGTTTTGGGTTTATTACAGGCCATGGCAAATAGAATGGAGGCCATCATAGCCCACAGGGGCAGCCGCCGGCTTGCAACAACGATGTGCGTCTTGTACATGCTTCGCTTTCTTTTTTGTGAAAGGCGCGGAAGCAGCCTCATGAGAGGATACCGCCGCGCCTGCAATCAATCTATTTACAACATCTATTTTACAATAAAACTCTTCACGCCCACGCCATCGGGATGAACGTATTTGAGCAGGTATACACCTGCGGGCAACGAAGCGACAGAGATTTCTGTCTTGTAGCCCTCTATGCTGCCTTCGCCGGCCAATGCGCCGCTCATCGTGCAGATGGCATAGCTGCCGCCGGCAGCGGGTACCTCTACCGTGATGCGGTCTTGTGCGACAGCGGGATATACACGTATCTTATCGCTCACTACCGATGCTATGCCGGTTGTAAGGTGCAACTTAAACTCGGCCGTGTACGACTCGTTGGTTGCCGTATTGGTAACGGTAATAAGGGCATACTCGAATTTGGCGGCCGAGGTGATGTCTTCTTTCGACACCAGCTTCATGTTCTCTACCGTATAGGGCGACTCTACCCGGCCGAAAAGACCCTCGGGGCCCTCGATGGTGAATGAGAACTCGGCATCTTCATCTTCACAGCGTACCATAACGTCGGCCAATACCGTACCGGCCTTGGCACCCATGGGTATGTTGGTAGTGCTCAGGCTGAGTCCGTAAGGAGCTGTCGTAGGAGCGCCTACACCTATCACTACACCGTTGTTGTAGGGGAAGCTCATGCCTTGGTACTGGTCTTGCATGGCGTCGATGTCGAAATAGGAGTTTCCATATCCGTTCCAACCCCAGTTGACGTGGAACATTTGCGTAGCTTGTCTCCATCCGTCGATATTCCAGCAGTGGCCACTGTCTTCGCTGCTACCATGATATACGATGGCACGACCCAACACCAACTCATCGAGGAGCAGTGCAATCCACTCGTCTCTATTGGAGAGCTTGTCTACGTGACGTACCAGCTCGGGGTCGTACTGGAAGTTGCGAGGCAGAGCCGTAGCCACTTGCACGGTATATGCGCCCGATCCATCGAGGCCATATTGCATATTCACCGACACACCGCAGTGGTACAACAAACGTGCAATCTCGCTGTAATTGCCTGTCGTTTTGGCTGCATACATGGCATCCCAGTCGTAAGGAGCCTCGGCATCGTAGTCTATCGAGAGATAACCTACCGTAGGATCGGTATAGCTATACTTGCCCACAGGGCGATCAGGATAGCGTGCCACCATCATGGCTTGTGCCATACCTACGGCCACACAACCTACAAGAACACGTTGTCCGCTTACCGTCGGGCAATAGCTGTTGAAAGGTGCCGACTGGTCGAGATTTACCGTAATAAGAGGATTGATGTCGGGCGTAGGATTTGCTGCCGCAGGCTTGCGTTGTGCCGCACGGCTCCACCCTACGTGTTGATAATCGGCATTCTCTTTCGCCACCGCAGCAATGCGTTGTTTATTGGCGTTAAGAACGGCTTGCATCGGTTCGGGAGCTTCATACTTGCCCGTAGGATTATAAGCGATAAGAGGTTTCGATGACGATTGCGCAGCAATGATAGCCCAACCGCCTGCATTATATTCTATCAGATAATAGACAGGCGTACCATCTTGTGTAACAGGAGTTACAGTAGCTTCGCCCTCACCCACGAATTCAGTATCGAGCGAAAGCAACCCATCGGCTGTCGACTTGGCCACCTCGGGAGTTATCACTTCTGCCGACACCGGTTGCAGCGATGCCATGCAAAAAAAAGTAACGGCTAATAGAGAAAAGAATTTTTTCATATCAGTCTTTATTTTCATCGTTATAAGTTAGGTCTTTCTTGAAGTGGCAAAGATAAAAAAAAAATCACATTTCCGAAGAAGATTAGCGATTTTCTAACAAAAAACCGAAAAAAGCATTCAACAGCCGGCCTTTCAAAGCGACACATCGTACAAATAGCCCGGCAACACGTTTGTTTTACAGATCTACGAAACTGGGCAAACAATGGTTGCGGAACGAAGCATCGTCAACCTGCGGGATGTGGAACAGTTACCTATCGATATGATGAAAGAGGTGTGACATGATGAAGGTACGAGGTCGGCCTGCATAATATAAATTGAAAATACGATATAAAAAAGAACTGCTTCACGTCTTACGATATAAAAAAGGCTGTATCGCACTTACGATACAGCCTTATATATCAGTTATTTATCACTTTACAATAAAGGTCTTTACGCCCACGCCCTCGGGGTGAACATATTTGAGCAGGTATGCGCCTGCGGGCAACGAAGCCACAGATATTTGCGCTTCATAACCGTCTATGCTGCCCTCACCGGCCAATGCACCGGTCATCGTGTATATGGCATATCGGCCGCCTGCGACGGGCACTTCCACCGTAAGGCGGTCGTGCGTGATAGCAGGATATACGCGCATAACATTGCTGAATACCGAGGCTACGCCACCGCCGCCATTTTCAAGATACAAGGTAAACTCACGAGTAAACGACTCGCCGGTCGATGTATTGGTTACCGTGATGAGTGCATACTTGAACTTCGCAGCATCGGTTATCGCCTCTTTCGAAACGAGCTTCATGTTCTCTACCGCATAGGGCGACTCTACCCTACCGAAAAGCCCCTCGGGACCCTCGACGGTAAAAGAAAATACGGCTTCTTCATCCTCGCAAAGCACTTGCACGTCGGCCAAAGCTACACCGGCAGCAGTGCCCAAATAGAAGGTGGTAGTGCTGAGATTAAGCCCGTAAGGTGCGGTAGTAGGAGCTCCTACACCGATGATGGCATCATTGTTATAAGGGAAACTCATGCCTTGGTACTGGTCTTCCATAGCCTCTATGTCGAAGTACGAGTTGCCATAGCCGCCCCAGCCCCAGTTGACATGGAACATCTGTGTGGCTTGTTTCCAACCGTCGATATTCCAGCAGTGGCCGGCTTCACCGTTATCGCCGCCATACACGACAGCACGACCCAACACCAGCTCATTGAGTATCAGCGTCATCCACTCTTCTCGAGAATAATCCGATTTACTCACATAACGTATCAACTCGGGGTCGTACTGGAAATTGCGGGTCAATGCCGGAGCCACGTCCACCGAGTAAGCGCCCGAACCGTCGACACCATATTGCATGCGTACCGATACGCCGCAATGATATAACAAACGGGCTATCTCGCTGTAATTGCCGGTTGTTTTTGCTGCATACATGGCATCCCAATCGTATGGAGCCTCGGCATCGTAGTCTATCGAGAGGTAACCTACCGTAGCATCGGTATAGCTATACGAGCCCACAGGACGCTCGGGATAACGGGCTACCATCATGGCTTGTCCCATACCCACAGCCACACAACCTACGAGGACATGCTGCCCGCTCACCGTGGGACATTGGTCGTTGAAAGGTGCAGTTTGATCGAGGTCTACCGGAATGAGGGGAGAGACATCGGGGGTCGATATAGGTTCGGCCGCGGGCTTGCGTTGTGCCGCACGACTCCATGCGATATGTTGATAATCGGCATTTTCCTTGGCCACATCGACAATGCGTTGCTTGTTGGCATCGAGCACGGCCTGCATCGGCTCGGGAGCCTCGTATTTACCCGTGGGATTATAGGCAATGAGAGGTTTCGACGACGATTGCGCCGACACGATAGCCCAACCGCCTGCATTGTATTCTATCAGATAATAAGCGGGAATTCCGTCTTGGTCAACAGTCGTAACGACAGCATCTCCGGCACCCGTAAAATCAGCGTCGAGCGCAAGCAACTTATCGGCTGTCGTCTTGGCAACCTCAGGAGTGATTACATAACCCATTGCCGGCAAAGCAGCACACAGGAAGACTGCCACGGCAGATACAGAAAGAAACTTTTTCATAAAGTACTATTTTTTCATCGTTTGCGGTAAAGGTCTGTCCCAGTCTCACGGAACGAGGCGAAGTTAAAAAAAAGAACGGAAAATACGATAATATTTCACTTTTTTTCTGACAAAAAATGTATGAAACAAGCCAATAAAGGAGCTACGGGAAAAGAAGACAAGGTCATAAAAAACCGCCCGGCCAATTGGCCGGGCGGTATAATCAGAATGATTGAAATCGATTAAAATCTATTCATCATTTTTTTGCAAGCAAATTTGGGAGCGGTTGCAGGATTGAAGGCCTTAATCTGCTCACGAATCTTAGCAGACGAAACCATTGCATCTTCTTCGGCATACGAAACAGTTGCATTGTTAATGTAAGCAACCAGATTTACATAACCGGCCTGATCAGACTCCGTAATCAAAACCAAATTGGGGGTTAAAGGAGAGGGTTGGAGAGTTCCGTCTACATATTGGAATGTAACATCTATCCCTACTTGATTACCGTCGAGATATGCCAACCAAATAGGACGTGTGCTTCCATCAGTAAACTCAGCAGTACCCACTTGTGCGTAATCTTGAAGAGATTCGTCCATGATAATGAAGAAATTAGTTCCCGAATATTCAAACGAGAAACCGTTGAATGTCATCGACGTTGAAGCGTCGAAGAAACCTACATCAACAAGGAATCCGCTGATATCCCACTTATAGGCATCCATTCCCTCGAATGTCGTTGCACCGGCGCAAGTAAATTGCGTAGTAGTTGTCATACCTGCATAAGAAGATTGTGAATCTTTCCAGTCGAACGACCATACATACGTACCTTCCGAGAGGAAGCCATAAACGTCACCGGGGGTGTCACCACCGCCACCTTCGTTGATATAACGCCACCACGGACCAGAGGGCAGACCACCCTCTTCCAACTGGTTGTTGATAGCAGCCATAGGATTACCATAGACGTCAGATACTGCGCCCTCGGCAAACGAAAGGAGTACTGCATATTGTACATTCTCGGCAAATACTACCGAAGCGGGCAAAGATACGCGGAGATTGCGACCCGAAGCCTCGATGTCGGTCTCGGCTATCGTACCTTTGTAAACCTCGCTCCCCGTAGCATCCAATACCTGATAGGTAATTGCACCGGCACCGCTCTCGCGTACAATCGTCTCGTTGAATGTGAGCGTTACGGTACGGCCTTCGTTGGTAGGCGTCAAGGGGAAAGTAGAGGTGATAACAGGAGCCGTCACGTCAATCGCACCGATGGCTTTCTTGAACGTTGTCTGTACACCGGCGTTATTCACGCCCACTACATATAGGTAATGGGTATTACCGGCAACAACACCTGTTATGTTAAATTTGAGAGTATCGGCCTCATAGTTATTAATTTCGAAACGCGAAGCTCCGGCATATTGTTCTTGCAAGAGCGTCGTGTAGTTGATATTCACCATAGCCGTATCGCTCAGAAGCAGAGCCACATAGCTTGCATTACGAGTAATCACTGTAATAGGCAGTTCTGTCGTAGTCACCGTGTCGGGGGTCTCCACAGTCAACTCGCACGTTGCTCCCCATGTATCGGCGGGAAGGGGTTCATACTCGTCCCATTTGGCGCAACCTGCCATGATAAGGCAGATTGCGAGGGGAAGCATATATATTATTTTTTTCATTGTTTATATAGCTTTTCGGATTAGACAATTATTGTTTTACGAACGTAGGAGCTTGGAGAGCTTGAGCAAAGCCTCCTGGATCCATAGGATCAAAAATACCATAGCCTTCATGGAATACAATACTTACATCCATACCGTTTATTTGTACATCAGCAGCAATACTACCAGAAACACTTTGATTCAAATTTGTTAACACGAGCTTATTATCTTCACCATCCTGATCCGTATCTCCTAAATTATAAAGTTCTTGAGATAACGGCACATATAACACGTTGGCATCCAAATCAACTGTTGCAGTAACAGCGTTGATAGGAATCCCTGGATTTTGATGAATTTTACATATAGGAGTAATGTAAATACGAGTCTCTTTCTCGAAATCACGTTCAATCGTGGCTGTCCATACTTGAGTGGATACATCTGCGAATGCACTTTCAGCAGTAGCTGTATATGTACCAATAAAGGCATTCATGGGATCTTCATCATCAAGGATAATTACTTCAAAACGCTTATTAGCGCCCATATTACATCCATCTACTGATGTTAATACAAGGTCGAAACGTTTATTACCTCTTAATTCATTATCATCAACAGGTACAATCTTAACCGTCGCAAAACGATGCTCCGCGTCAAAATGAATTTCAGTATCACTTAATATATTATAATGGACTCCCTCTTGGGCTCGTTGACTCTCGGCATAGGCTGTATCAGTAACCTCCACTTGCACCGAAGCGGTAATACCGGCAACCGAAGCGCAATAGAGCTCTATTTTGAGCGTATCGGGCACGCCGTCAACAGCCTCGAATACATAACCCGAAGTGGCGCTGAAGGCAATGAAGGCTTGCGTCGCATCGTCGAAAACAGGCTGCTCGTTAAGGTTGCACGAAGCAAAGAGCAGCGAAGCGGCAAGCGAAGTGTATAATAAACTTTTTACTTTCATTTTCTTTCCTGTTTAATTAAGCATTAATAACCGGGGTTTTGTACAAGGTTGGGGTTCACGTCCATTTCGCTGGTAGCCATGGGCATCAACCACAAATAGCTGTCGGCAGGCACATTCTGATTAGAGGTACCGGGAATAATATCTGTACGCTCAACACCACGGCCAAAACGCTTGAAGTCGTGGTAAACATGACCCTCGAAAGCAAACTCCTTGCGATTTTCATTAAAAATATTATCAAAAGTAGGGGCTTCATAAGCCGGAGCATTACGGTTCGACGTTATAGTAGTAAGGTCGGCCAATGCACCATCAAAATTATTCAGGTAATAACGAGCCTCGGCACGTATCAAATACATCTCAGAGATACGCAAGATAGGTATGTTGCTGTATGCGATACCGCTGGCTTTGCGATACTTGGCGGGCCAAATGTAACCGGGATTAGCGGGGTCACTCATACACATAGTGAGACGAATATCATTTGCATCGAGCAATGACGACCAATCCTCCGAAACACGCACATCTCCATACCCATTAACGGGGTCGGTAAGCATACCATTACTATTAGAAATCATTCCCTCGGAAGTAACAGAATATACGCTAAATATGATTTCACGGTTGGACGACCATGTATCTTCTGTCCATGTCGAAACGAATTGCGAAGCGTTGGCGATGGTGTAGTCACCGCAGGTGATTACGTTGGTTGCCATTTCCTCGGCTTTCTCATAATTGTGCATGTAGAGGTAAACGCGAGCCAGCAAAGCCTCTATCACATGGTAAGTACAAGTAGCTTTGGTATCATGTACGTTGGCACGAATATAAGTCTCGTCCATACAATCAAGAGCCGTGGTAAGGTCATTTACTATATAATCATAAACTTCTTGCAACATT
The DNA here is from genome assembly GCA_944321085.1 of uncultured Barnesiella sp. Taxonomy (GTDB): domain Bacteria; phylum Bacteroidota; class Bacteroidia; order Bacteroidales; family Barnesiellaceae_A; genus Barnesiella_A. Next base: position 170,230 of record CALUJY010000006.1, on the reverse strand, counting down.
TTTCGCTCAGGACGTGCTACTATACTCACATCAGGATCCTCACTAATAATAGGTACGCCCAGGTCGGTAGCGGCCGTAGCGGCATCATAGGGTTTAGAATAAAAACGTACCAAGTCGAAGTAAGAGAGGGCACGCATAAAGAGACACTCACCCATGAGGTTATCGAGCATTTGGTCGGTTACGCCGCTCTCTGCGAGATAGGTATCGCGTTCGTTACGGATTTTGAAAATCACGTTGTTGCATTGGTATATTGCAGTGTAGGCTGAGCCGTAAGTGCTCCATCCGCCATCGGCCGTGAAAAGCCAGTTGTTGAACATCATACCACGACCGGTATTGATGGGGTCGCCGGCAACGGCATTGCCGCACATTACATCGAGCATAAGGCTGGTGTATGAGCCATACCAACCTTCACCGCGCAGGTTGACATAAGGAACGGAAGTAGCCTCGTTAAGGCCATCATAGGTAGCCAACGCAACATCTGGTGCTACTGCCGTCACAGGTTCCTCGGTAAGGTCGCAAGATGCAAGGGCGAAAAGCGTTACGGCTCCCAATAAAAATATCTTTTTCATTATCTATATTCAGTTTACGGGTTATTAGAATGTTACATCAAGACCGATAACAAAAGATTTGGTGGTAGGATAGAGACCGAGACCGGTACCCGATACACCACGTTCGGGGTCCATAGAGGTATGAACGTCGTGGAATGTGAAGAGGTTGTAAGCACTCAAATAGATGCGTACATTGCTCATGGCAGCCTTCTTGGTCCACTTTTGGGGCAGAGTATAACCCAAGGTCATATCCTTGATACGGAGGTAATCGCCGCGCTCGAGGAAACGGGTAGACCCTGTATAGGCCGAATTGGTACCGTTATTGGCTACGGGTTTGGGCGAAACGCCGGTATCGCCTATGTTCTGCCAGTAGTTTCCAGCAACGGCAAGTTGTTGTCCGCCGAAGGTAGCACCATCGTTCCAGAATATCTGGTTATCGGACGTGAGGATATAGTTACCGAACTTATACTCGAAGCTGGCGCTGAAATCGATACCGTTCCAGTTGAAAGCGGTATTGAAACCGCCGGTAGCAATAGGCTCGGGCGAGCCTTTGTAAACGCGACGAGCGTCGGTAAAGTTATTGGTTATCTCACCTGCCTCGTTGTACCAGAGAGCCTCACCGTTTACGGGGTTAACACCTGCATAGTCGTAGAGGTAGAATTGCATGAGTTGCTCGCCCTCGACAATGTAGAGGCCGTTACCGGCAGAAATACGGGTTTCGCTACCGAGGTCTACAACGTGCGATTTGTTCATCGAGAAGTTAAGGCCGATAGACCAGTGGAGGTCGCTGCGGTCGAAGATGGCGAAGTCTAACTGAGCCTCGAAACCTTGGTTCCAGATAGAACCTACGTTACGCATCATCGACGAGAAACCGGTAGTATACGGGATACGGGTAGAGAGCAACATATCTTCGGTCGTACGGTGGTAGTACTCGAACGTACCGCTGAAACGCTCCCAGAAGCGGAAGTCGATACCGACGTTGTGTGCTTTGTTGGTTTCCCAAGAGAGGTCGGGATTGGGCAATTGGGCCGGGCCGAGACCTACCCAACCGTTGTAAGGATTGACAAGGGTTGAATAAAGAGCATATGAACCATATGCACCGATACCATTGTTACCATTCACGCCGTAGCTGTAACGCAATTTGAGTTGGTTGATCCAGGAAACATCTTTGAGGAAGTTTTCTTTCTCCATGTTCCACGATGCACCTACCGACCAGAAGCAACCCCATTGTTTGTTCTGTCCGAAGAGCGAGCTACCGTCACCACGAACAGATGCTTGCAAGTAGTACTTGTTGAGGTAGTTGTAATCCACAACGCCGAAGAACGAGAGAAGTTTCTCGGCCGTCTCGCTATAATACAAGCGGTTGTAAGATTGGTTACCCGTTGTTACATAAGGAATAAGCGGGTTAACGTCTTGCGTAGAACCTTGGTCGGCAAGCGATTTGGTGTATGTGTACTCGTGACCTACCAACACGCGGAGGAAGTGCTCCTCGTTGAAGTTGTCTTCGTATACACCGGTGTTAGAAGTTGTGAACGAAGAATACTGACGATCATAGGTCGTTACGGCATTCATCTGGTTCTCATACACATAACCGGGAGCATAGCTGTATAGACGCGAGAAGAGCAACTCAGAGCTGTTGTTGGTCTTGAAAGTAAGTTGCTTGATAGGCTTCCACTCCAAGTACATCGAGCCATTGAACTTGTAGTGCGCATCGTACTGTCGTTTCTCGTAAGCGTATGCAAGTGGGTTTATATCGTTCAAAAGAGGTATATTACGGTTGTAAGAACCATCCTCGTTGTAAACCGGAACCGTAGGAGGTAGATACATACCAGCAAAGAAGGGGTTAATCATATCCCAACCACCATCCTGATTGGTAGACTCACCTTCCATACGCATGTAACCGCCATTGACACGGGCACCCATTTTGAGCCATTTGTTCAGCTCGCTGTCTACATTGACACGCATCTGTATGCGCTCGAAATCGGAACCGTAAGTAATACCCTCAGTCTTGCCGTAAGAAGCCGACGCATAGTAGTTGGTCTTGCCATTGCCGCCTTGTGCGTTCACCTCATACTCTTGGAGCGAACCTGTACGGGTAAGGGCGTCCATCCAGTTGGTCATGGGTTGCGAAAGCGTACCCAGAGGCATGTAGTATTGGCTGGAAGGATCATCGGGATTGCCACCGGCGTTGATAACGGCTGTACGATAATAGTTTACCCAAGTTTCGGGGTCCATAGGATCGTAATCACCATCTTTTGCCAAAGTAGTTATACCATAACGTACACGGGCTGAAATGCGAGCCTTGCCTTGGCTGTCGCTACCGCTCTTGGTGGTGATAAGAATCACACCGTTGGCAGCACGCGAACCGTAGATAGAGGCTGCGGCAGCATCTTTGAGGACGGTAATGGTAGCAATATCGCTGGGGTTGATAAGGGCGATGGCATTGGTACTCTCGGCTGCACCACCGGTAGAGATATCACCACTCATGACGGGGACACCATCGACCACATACAACGGCGCATTAGATGCGTTGATAGAAGACGTACCACGGATACGGATACTTGTGGCGGCACCCGGTTGTCCGTTATTGCTGGATATTTGCACACCAGCCATCTTACCTTGCAGCATCTGGTCGACCGAAGTGGCGGGAATAGAAGCCAAATCGTCACCGGAAACTTGCACTACGGCACCGGTCTTTGCCTCACGGCTTTGCACACCGTAACCAACGACGATAACCTCATCGAGCGTCGTGGTAGAAGAGAGTTTTACTACCATGCCGTTGCGGGCAAAAGCCTCGGTTTTTTCCATACCGATGTACGAAACTACGACTGTGTTTGAGCCATCAGGCAACTTGATAGAGAAGCGTCCATCGGCATCCGTAATAGCCGATACGTTCGTACCCTTAACGAGGACAGATGCACCGTATATCGGTGAATCGTCGTCGGCAGAAAGCACCGTACCTGTAATGGCGGTTTGAGCCATCGCAGACGCTACTCCCACGAAAAGGGCACACAAGAACATTGTTAGTTTTCTCATACGTCTGAAATTAGTTAAAACATTAAATAAGCGATAATATACATTATTAATTAGCAATTCTCTTCTCTCATACCGGCTGCCTGCGGGAGGCTAGGTTTAGGTTATTGTCGGCAAAACCGAGGTTTCATTTTATTACCGTCTTCGTAGACAGTCCCACAGGGGAGTAGCACGACCGGCAAGCCATGAATGCCTTTTCTTTCGTCTCAGACCAAGCCGTGAGGCTTGCCTCGCTTAGCACAGCATGGCATTTACAAAGATAAGAAATAGCGATAAAAAAAATACATGGATGTGATAAAATGTAATATTTTTATCGAAGCCAACCGCATAAGAGTGGCAGGGTACCCCGAAGGGGGGCGGGCACCCTCCGGATGCACATATCTAATAAGCTGAATACCAGATATATAAAATTAATATTTCAGCATTATTACATTTCGAAAAGATGACAAAAACAAATAGTTAATAAAGATTAACGATTGAAAATCCAATGAAAAAATCGGCAAGAAAGAACTTAAAACAGGCCGTTTTTTAACAAAATAATAATTAGTATTAACAAATAAGCCTTACCAAAACGTCATTAATGACCAAGAAATATGTTGAAGAACATACAATAAGTAGGTATAAAGCATTTTTTAATAAATCCGTGAGACAAATTGTGAGGATAATACAACAAAATAGGTCTTTTGGGGGTATAATATAACAATTTGATATAAAAAAGAGAGCAGCACACAATTTCGGGGCAAAATAGTTACTACCTTTGCAGGCGTTATGAGACTTATAATAGACCAAGGAAACAGCTCTATAAAGCTGACTACCTTTGAAAAGGGGATAGCAACAGCCGGCGCCGCAAGTGAAAGCGACGACGCCGTGCAATTTGTAAGCAACTTCGTAAAAGACTGCCCCATAGAGGCCACGATGTACTGCTCGGTAAGAGGGGCTTACAACAAGCCGCTGCAAGAGTGGCTGCAAGCCCACGCCGCAAAGGCGATATGCTTCGACGAGAAGACGTTACTTCCCATCGCCATAGGCTATCGCACGCCACACACCTTGGGCTACGACCGCATCGCCGCAGCCGTAGGAGCACAAACTATTTTCCCGCAACGAAACATCCTGATTATAGACGCCGGGACTGCCATCACATACGATTTATTATCGGCCGATGGAATTTTCGTGGGCGGCAACATTGCCCCGGGCGCCGACTTGCGGCTGCAATCGCTACACGAACATACGGGGCGCCTGCCTCTCGTGGGCACACAGGGCGATACCCCACTCTGGGGATACGACACCGAGACCGCCCTGCGCTCGGGCTCATTGCAGGGCATCGCCTACGAGATAGAGGGCTACATACACGAATGCAGCAAACGCTACGACGAACTTTTGGTTTTCTTAACGGGAGGGGATGCCGAGCGTTTGGCGGCAATGACAAAAAGAGTTATCTTTGCCCTTAAAAATGAAGAGATACCGCAGGTACCCGCCACCAGGGAGAGTACAGAGGTTATCTTCCTGGATAGAAATTTAGTCCCGAAAGGTTTGAACCGAATATTAGAATACAATGTCGAAATATAAATTCACCGCGATACTCTTCGCTATCGTTGCGATGTCGTGCCTCTCGTTTCCTGCCGCGACCGCACAAACGCCCTATTCTCAATATGGTTACGGAACGCTCGATGACAACGCCACAGGAGCGCAACGTTCTATGGGCGGCACAGGTATAGGCATGCGCAACAACTTGCAGATAAATGTAATGAACCCGGCGTCATACACGGCAATAGACTCGCTGACGTTTATGTTTGACTTCTCGGCCGATTACAAAGCAAGCTGGTATAACGAAACTGGCGCAAGCTCCAATGGCCAGGGCGGCGGCCTCAACTATATACTGATGCAATTCCCGCTCGGGAAACGTGTCGCCGCCAGCGCAGGACTTACTCCGCTCACACACGTGCAATATACTTACGGCAACTACATAAGCAACGGCAGTTACACCCGTATAGGCGAAGGGGGTATCTCACAAGCCTTTGCCGGTGTGGCATACGAGCCGTGGGATTGGGTTTCGCTGGGAGTGAATTTCGGTTACATCTTCGGCGATATACAAAATGCCGTCGAAGTCAATCCCGAAAATGCCGATGCCGGTACTTACTACAAGATACTCACGGTGTCGGACTTCCGATTCCAAGCGGGTTTACAATTGATGCACACTTTTGCCAAGAAACACGACGTGACATTGGGCTTCGTATATACGCTGGGCAAACCGGTGCTGGGTACGGCAGCGGCATTCGCCACCAACAGCGACACTACCAACCTCAATATGAAGGGGTATTACTCGATGCCGCACGGCTTCGGAACCGGTATAAGCTATGTCTACGACAAACGGTTGACAGCAGCCGTAGACGTGCGCTACGACTTGTGGGAACGGGCTAAATTCTTCAATCCGAACACCGACTCGTATGAACAGATGAGCAACCGCTTGAAGATAGCCGCCGGACTGGAATTCCGCCCTAAACTGTTATCGACCAGCTATTTCGACTACATACGATACCGCATAGGCGGATACTACGAGCAATCGTACATCATGGTAGGCGGCAACCACGTGAACGAATACGGCATAAGCTGCGGCTTCGGCTTCCCGTTCAGAAGCGACAAATCGATGCTCAATATCGGGCTCGAATACAGCCACCGCAACGGCTCGCCCAACAAGCTGCTCAACGAAGACCATTTGAGCGTGATAGTCTCTATCACTTTCAACGAAATGTGGTTCTGGCAAAGGAAACTATAACCGACCGACCGACACCAAGCCGGCCTCCCAGCCGACTTATCGGGCATCCGTCGCAACAGGACGACTAAGACAAGCATTTCTACATAACAGGATACATGTGCGATGCTGTTACGTCATGCCAGCCTCCCAGCCGACTTTTCGGGCATCGTCGCAATAGAACGACTAAGACAAGCATTTCTATATAACAGGATACATTTGCGATGCTGTTGCTGAATTCAGCACAGCATCGCAATCTTTTGTCCGGCAGTGAGTACATCGACCGATAACACATCCGACCGTCTCTTGACCTCCCCCAACCTATCGAATAGAATTTTTCTACAATATCGCGAAAATCCCTATCACCGCCTATCTCATTATACGGCAGAACCACTCAGGCTCTTGATGGCTTGCAACAAGATTATATAAAAAAGATATTGCAAAAACATTCCGCTCCCGATATAACCTGCAACAAGGTTATATAAAACAAGATATTACAAAACCGCTCGGCTACCTACGACCTACTACAAGATATAAAACATATTACAGTACCACTCGGGCTACTGATACGACAAGTTATATAAAACAAGAGAGACGGCCGCATGGCCGTCTCTCACTACTTAACTTATCTGACTACCAATTAGAAATCGAGCGAATCATCGGAATAGAGCTTCGAGCGTTGCAACTTGACAACTTTGCCATATTTCTCCAACGCCTTCACATCGAAGCTCTTGGGGTCACCCACAATAGCAATGGCCACCGGTTTTCCCTTGATATTTTCCTGATAGAAACGTACTATATCGTCGAATGTAAGGGCGTCGATACGCTTCATATCGTCGATGGCAGGGTCTTGGGTATAACCGAGGCGTTTCCAATGCTCAAATACGAGGCTGCGCGAACGGAAGTCGGGCTTATGACTGAGTACCGACTCACGCATGTTGGCTTTTACCACGTCGAAGTGCTCGCGTGCCTCGGGCATATCGGCAAGCAATCCCATATATACGTCTAAGGCATCGACCGTCTTATCGCTCTGTGTACCTACATAGCCAAAGAAGCACCAGTTTTTACCTGCGAGTTGCGGTGTCTGTATAACACCATACGACGAATAGGCCATGGCGCGTTTCTCGCGGATTTCATCGACAACAAGACTTCCGAATCCTGCACCGAAATAAGACGAGAAGGCTTCGAGCAGTACATCATCCTGAATGTCGTAAGGCTTACCCTCGATAAGGAAATATATGTTGCTTTGTTTTGCCTTGTCGTTGGGGAGGAAATAGATAGTATTCTCGGCATACTGTACACGGTCTTCTACTTCGGGCGAAAGCGACGGCGCCTCATCTTCCATAAGGGGCAGATTGCGGCTCAATATGTCAGTCACTTGTTCGAAGGGTATCGTACCTACGTAATGTGCCGTAAACTCATACTTCGTGGCATCTTGGAATGCCTTGGTAAGGTCGGCTATGGTAAGGAAAATAACATCTTTGAGCGGCTTGCGGGTGATAAGGTCTGAGTTATCGCCATACAGAAGATACTGCAACGTTGCCTGTTGCTGCGACTCGACACTCTCTTTTTCCATCATGCGCGAACTGTATTCCGAACCGATAATCGATTGCAACTGCTTCTCATCGAGCTGGGGCATGAGAATCTGACGTTGCAAAAGCTGGCAGGCTTGCTGCAAAGAACGCTCATCGCCATACAGGGTCACCGTCATATAGTCATCGTTGACCGAATAGTGACAGGTGGCATTGATGCGCGCCATAGCTTGCTTGAAGTCGTGCGGAGCGAGGAATGCCATGATACCGGCATCGTTCATAAGAGGTACGGCATATTCGAGCAACGGCATGCGACGCTTACCCACGCCATAACGGAGCGTAAGGCTGAATACGTCGTTTTGCGGATTATGTGTGTATGAAAGTTTGCTGCGAGTATTTACTTTGGCCTCTTGTACCGAAGCGAAATCGCAATACTCGGGAACAGGAGCCGGTACGGGAATCGATTCGAGGTACTGTGCATAGGCACTCTTCACTCCTTTCACTGCCTCTACGGGCTGGTATCCGGGCTTGGTAACCTTGTCGAGCTTCTCAGACTTGCGGTCGCCCCGCAGCTCTTGTACATTGACTACCAAATAATTGAGCGTCAAATATTTGTCGACTACGGCTTTCACGTCGTCGGCCGTGATGGCTGCAACGCGGTCGCGATAGGTCACTATATCGGCGGGATTGCTACCGGTATTGAACAACGAAGCCAACATCATGGCCTTGAACTCGCTCGACTCCATGCTCATATCATATTCGCGAATCATCGCTTGCTTGACAGCCTCTAACTGCTCGGCGGTGAACTCGCCGTTACGCAAACGGTCTATCTCGTGGAGGATTTTTTTCTCTACCGACTTGTTGCTGTCGTAGCGGCGCTGTCCGGCATCGTATGAGGGGAATGCTTGTACCATCAGAATACCGGCGTTACGGAACGAAACAGGGCTGACCGATGCGCCCATAATATCGCCATCGACCGACAATTTGTCGAGCAAACCGCTCTCCTGATTGTTGGTGAGCAAAGAAGCGCATACCGAAAGGGCTATTTCATCTTGCGAATTGGAGGGTGCACCGTTGTACATCATCACAAGGAAAGGACGATAATAGAGTTTCTCCGACAACTCCTTGCGCCCCTTGAACAGAGTGCGGTCCATGGTTGCATGAGGACGTGCCTCGCGTCGCGGCAAACGTTCGAACTTCTGTTTAATCAGCGGTATGGCTGTCTGCGCATCGACATTACCCACAAGGATGATAGCCATATTTTCAGGTCCATACCATGTATTGTAGAAATCGATGAGACGGCTCAAACGAGGATTTTTGAGGTGCTCGGGAAGACCTATGATAGGACGGGCATAGGGCGTACCCTCGAAAGCCTTCGAGAAAAGAAACTCCGAAAGGTTTGAACCCATGTTGTCTTTATACATATTATACTCTTCGTAAACGGCTTCGAGCTCTGTTTGGAATCCGCGGAAAACCGGGTCGATAAAACGCTCGCTATACAGTTCGAGCCACTTTTCGAGCTGCGTGGGAGGGAAGGTATTATAATATGATGTTTGGTCCCAACCCGTACCGGCATTCAGGCTCTGACCGCCCATGCCATCGACGAGGAGCGACAACTCATTGGCAGCAGCATACTGAGCCGCCTCTACCGAGAGCTTGTTGATTTCAAGACCGATAGCATCTTTGGTAGGCTGGTCGACAGCCTCGGCCATCTCGTCATATTTAGTAATAATCTGCTCATACAACGGTTTTTCTTTCGCCCAATCGAGCGCACCTATCGTCTGCGTACCTTTAAACATCACATGTTCGAGATAATGCGCCAAACCGGTATACTCGGTGGGGTCGTCGATTGCACCGACATTGAAAGTAACCATACCATATACATCGGGCTGCGACTTGTCTTCCCAGATGTACACCGTAGCACCATTGTGCAGCTTGAATGCACTCAGTCCCTCGGCAGCAGCCCAGAAGGCAGAAGAGAAGAGCGACAACAACGCTACAACTACAAAAAGTCTTTTTGTTTCCATCTTGTTTGATAGTTTAAAATAAGGTTAAGTTTTGTTCGGTAAAGATAGCACAAATTGTCAGCAAAAACAATCTTTCGCGCCTCTCTTTGTGCTATCATAATATCATTTATCGCTTATGTCCGACAGCCTCAGACGCAGGCTTTCGGACAGGGCAAAGGTGCGAACTTTTTGCGACACGCGCAAGCGTTTTCAATAAAAAATTACTGTTTTTCGATAAATATATTATCTTATTCAAGAATTAGAGCCATATCCTACAAAACGCAAGCAACACGGGCAACAAAAGAGAAAAAACAACGGAAACAACGAAGAAATAAAAAAATTCACTATTTTCGTGGCGATAGAAAATGCAACTATATAAACCTTACAAAAAAAGAAGAGATGAGAGCACTTACCATTGTAACACTATTGTGCGTAACCACAGCAGGCTTTGCCGCCGATTACGAACCCACCGAAGGATGGCCTTACCTCTACGACGACTTCGAGCCGGCCACCGTCTATTACCGCAACAGCGCACCGGCACACGCCAACATAAACATCCACCTGTTTAACAACACCCTGCACTTTATCGATGGCGAAGACATCAAGGCCGCAAGCAATGCACTATATATCGACTCGGTGGTGTGCGACAACAACATCGTACTCGAACACAAAGGGAAATATTATGTAGAACGCCTCTATGCTACCCCGCACGTATTGGTAGGACGTACCTGCGAGGCCGATTTCAGCTCCATGAACAAAGGCAGCGGCGCATACGGCATGGGGACATCGGTTTCGGCGACCCAAAACGTGGCAGCCTTCGACGACTACGGCAATATTGCCGCACGCAAATATAACGAAACGAAAGCCGACCGCTATAACAGCAGCACGCTGCCTACCATCGAACGATACACCATTGTGACCGATGACGATATTTGCCAAGCTACCAAAAGAGGTGTAAACGGCATCCTCACCAAAGAAGAACGCAAAGCATTCAACGCATTTTTGAAGGAAAACAAAATCAAGTGGAAAGAGACCGAGAGCCTGCAAAAAGTAGCCGATTTCCTCGAAGGTATCATAACTCAGCGCAACGCAGCAGAATAACCTGTCCGACAGGCTTAAACGGGAGAACGACATAGAACTGTCGTAACCATACAGACCTCCGACAGATTGCTTGCCGCGAAAGGCTTTCCCTTATGCCTGATGTATGCTTACATAATGAGGCTGTATCGAAAAAATTCCGATACGGCCTTTTTTACAACAAACCCGATAATTACGGCCGACAAAGGATGATATGAGAAATTTTACCTACCTTTGCAATGAGCATAGCGGTTATGAAAAAATTTCTGTCGAACATAGCGGGTTTCATAAAAAAATATGTGTTTACACATATTTCGTTGCTTCTCATCATAGGATTTACGGTGGCACATCTTTTTTTTATAGACCACAGCTACATAGAGATATATAAAAACGACCGCCGCATCCGTTCGTTGCAAAGCAGCATCGCCAAAGAGAAGGCGCAAATACAAGAATATCAGAACAAGCTGCAAGAGATAGAAAACAACCCCCAAACCATAGAACGCATAGCTCGCGAAAAATATAACATGCAAAGAGAACACGAAGATGTGTTCCGCGTTGTTATTGATACAACAGCGACAAAAGAGATGGCACAATAAAATATGAAAGAGACTATCAAAGATATTATTTTCAAGACTTCGGCGCTGCTTGTGCTGGTAGGCGCCATTCTTCCGCTTTTCGTAACGGCAACGTGGACTCCCTATATCTTCGCGATAGGAGCGGCCGGGATGTCCATTGTACGGCTTATCACCCCATACAGAGGCAAGAACATACGATTACGCAGGCTCGTGCTCATAGAATTGTTCGGCACGCTCATGCTGCTGTTTGCTTCGTATCTGATGTTCAAGGGTGGCACCGATTGGGTAGTCATCTTCACCATATCGGTAGCGCTGCAAGTCTACACGGCATTTCTCATTCCCCACGTGATGGAGAAGGAAGAGCAAGAAAAGAGAGACAAACCAGAGAAAAAGTAACGTCGCTACCCATGGAATAGAGCCATACCCCTGCCGCTACCGTGCATCAGAAGTGCTCGGAGCGCGAGGCATCGATACGCAACATAATGAAAAGCAGTATCGTGAAACCCCATAACGACGAACCTCCGTAACTGAAAAACGGCAACGGGATACCTATCACAGGGCACAATCCTATGACCATGCCTATATTGACAAGCAGGTGGAAGAAGAAAATAGATAGCACGCAATAAGCATACACTCTGCCAAACGGACGCGGTTGACGCTCGGCAATAACCATGATGCGCAAAATAAGAGCGGTAAACAATCCTAACACCAAGCACGACCCCCAAAATCCCTCTTCTTCGCCGATGGTACAGAAGATGAAATCGGTATCTTGCTCCGGCACATAATTGAGCTTCGTCTGCGTACCGTTCAGGAAACCTTTTCCCCAGAAGCCACCCGACCCGATCGCTATCTTAGATTGGTTGACATTATATCCGGCGCCTCGCAAATCCTCTTCCATACCCAGCAACACCTTAATACGCATCTGTTGGTGCGGTTTCAGTACATCGTTAAAGACATAATTACACGAGAAAAGAAAGCCCACCGAGGCAAGCGCTATGGCCGCTACCGCAAGCAGACGAGGGGCAAATGTCAAAAAGAACATCACCAGCAAGTAGAGCAACGACAACGCTACAACTCCCAGAAAAACGTAGAGCATAGGCAACTCCACACCGACCCATTGCAGAATGGCAACAACCACAGCAACAATCATATAACCGATAGACAAATTCCGTGCTATAGCCTTATTATCGGCAAAAAACCACACCATGCCGACCATCACGACACAGATAATACCCAGCACCCATATCTCACCCAAAGGAGCTCCGCACCATAACACATCGCCATACTTGATGCCGACGACAAAATAGAGAATGGCGCACAGTCCGCCGAAAAGCACCAACCCCGTCATACCCTCGCGATACATCATGAGCACAAGCGACATATATACCAATGCCGACCCGGTCTCTTTCTGCATCACAATGAGTAACATAGGCAATACGATAAGCATTACCACCTTGAAAAAGTTGAGCGGGCGGGTAAACTTGAAATTATAACTGTTGAAAAGTTTGGCAAGGGCAAGTGCCGTGGCAAACTTGGCAAACTCGGCGGGCTGCAAGCTCACAGGTCCCAACACAAGCCACGAATGCGATCCTTTGATATCGGGCGCGACAAAAATAGTCACCACCAATAGCAAAATAAGACCGATATATATAGGATAGGCATATATCTCATAGACCCGCGTGTCGATGGAGAGAATCACGGCAGCAATCAGAAACGAAAGCCCAATCCACAGCAGTTGCTTGCCCGAACGCTCGGTAAAATCGAAGATGCTCGCTTGGTCGAAGTTGTATCCCGCTGCATAGATACTTATCCAACCAAAGAGGACGAGAATCAAATAAATGACAATCGTCACCTTATCGACCGACTTCCATACATTAATGTTTCTTGACGCCACTGTATATAATGGTATTTGAGTTCAACATTCTATCTTCGAGATACTGTCGCGAGGGGTCTATCTTGCGGTTAAGGTAAAACTCCATCATAAGGCTGCCTATGGGCACGCCATAGGTGGCACCGAAACCGGCATTCTCGACATACACTGCAATGGCTATCTGCGGATTGTCCATAGGAGCAAAACCCATAAAGGCCGAGTGGTCTTTACCATGCGGGTTCTGCGCCGTTCCCGTCTTTCCGCACACCTCCACCCCCGGTATTGCCGCCAACCGACATGTACCGCCGGTAACCGCCATACGCATACCTTCGACAATGTAGTCGTAATAATGTGCATCGATGGTAGGATAGTGTGGCACAGTGTATTCGGACGAGATGACGCTATCTTCTATCGCTTTGACAACATGCGGCACGAAATAGTGTCCTCTGTTAGCTATGGTTGCCGCAAGGTTGGCTATCTGTACCGGAGTAGCCAATACCTCACCCTGCCCTATGGCTATGGAGATGATGGTAAGCGCACTCCAACGGTTACGGCCGTAATATTTGTCGTAATAGGCGCTATTGGGTAAAAAGCCGCGTTTCTCTCCGGGCAAGTCGATACCCAAGCGGTAACCGTATCCCATAGAGACGAGGTGACGTTTCCACACCTCGAAGGCTTCGGCTGCCGAGGGATAACGTCGGCGACTGTCGATCATCGCCCTCAATCCATGACAGAAATAGGCATTGCAAGAGGTAGCCAATGCCGGTATCAGCGGTATCGGCGACGCATGGCCATGACAGCCCACCCGCAAACCGCCGGCTATAAACCCATGCGAACAAGGATATGACGTCTCGGTTGTCACTACCCCCTCTTGCAACAAGATAAGCCCTTGCGTAGGTTTGAATGTAGAACCCGGAGGGTACATACCCATAATGGCACGGTCATATAACGGCTTATACGGGTCTTGTACAAGAGCTGCATAGTTGGCGCCACGTTCGCGTCCGACGAGCAGCGACGGGTCGTATGTGGGACTTGATACCAATGCCAAAATCTCGCCCGTGGCAGGCTCTATCGCTACAATGGCTCCTATCTTATTCTGCATCAGCTTTTCGCCATAAGCCTGCAACTCGGCATCAAGCGAAAGGGTGAGATTGGAACCCGAAACGGGAGGAATATCGTACTTGCCATCTTCATACTTACCCTTGATGCGTCCGTGGGCATCCCGCAAGAGTATCTCCTCGCCTTTGACCCCACGCAACACCTTTTCGTAAGACTTCTCTACCCCCAAGTCGCCGGTATAGTCGCCCCGTTGGTAGTAATCGTCGCGCTCCATATCGGCCACCGATACCTCCCGAATATTACCCAAAACATTGGCCGCAATAGGCATACTGTACTGACGCAAAACGCGGTTTTGAATATAGAAGCCGGGAAAACGGTAAAGTTTCTCCTGCAAACGGCCGTAATCGCGTGCCGATAGCTGCGTCATGAATATCTGCGGCGTATAAGACGAGTAACCGGGATTTTTCCGACGGTCTTTCATATCGGCAATACGCCTATCATACTGCTCGCGCGTGATACCCAAGGTCTCACAAAAATCAAGCGTGTCGAAAGGCAACACCTCGCGAGGCGTCATCATCACATCGTAGGCCGGTTGGTTGTAAACCATCAGCTGACCGTTGCGGTCATAGATAAATCCGCGCGAAGGGTAAAGCATCTTACGCAGGAAAGCATTGTTGTCGGCAAACTTCTTGTAGTCGTTATCGCCCACTTGTAACGAAAAGAGGCGTATGACATAGATAAGCATCACTACAAGCAATGCTCCGGCAATGACAAATTTACGCTTTTCGAGATTATAATCTTTTCTCACGACGACCGGGGCTCAAACTATCGAAACACAAGATGAGAATAAACGTAAGTAGCGTGCTGCACACAACACGCAATACCAAGTATAGGGCATCGAACATGAAGAACGACTCTATCACAAACAACAAGAGGCAATAAATGAGCGTCAACGAGAGTGCATAACGCACAAACAGCCCCATACCGAAACTTCGCATAGAAGGTTCATCGGCTACATAATCGCTGCCATGTTGAAGATATAACGACAACACCGGCCGCCGCACAAAGGCCAAGATGGTACATGCCAACGCATTCATTCCGGGCGTATTGCTGAAAATATCTACGGCAAGCCCGAGTAAAAACGACACCGTAAGTACCCATACCGTCGACAATGACAGCGGCAACTTCATAATGACATATATAAATACCAACGGAATGGCTATGCCGAAGAGGTGGATGTGGTTGAATACCACCACCTGCAAAAGAACCATCAACAGCGAGAGGAAGAAAAAACGTATAAAACTTGCATTCATCGGCTTGCCTCCTTTTCTAATTGCCTGCGACCGGCCTGCTCGGCATTATGGATGACCCGCACCACACCTAAGCGGCTGAAATCGGTAGAGAGTGCCACTTGCATGGCATAGAAATTATCGTCTTTCTGCTTGGAATAGGCATATATCGTACCCACCATTATCCCCTCTGGAAAGACGGCCGAATAACCGCTGGTAACAATGGTGTCGCCGGGCTCGAACTCTACGTGGCGGGGCATCTCCTCCAACACGGCATAACGGGAGTCGCGCCCGTCCCATACCAACGAACCGAAGCAGTCGGTTCCTTTCACCTTGCAACTGAGCCGTAGTTTGGGATTGAGTACCGAGATGGCTACGGCGTTGTGCTCATTGGCAACGGTCACAATACCTACTACGCCATTCAGCCCCACAACGCCCATTTCGGGGCAAACGCCGTCGGCCGTTCCCTTGTCGAGCGTAATGTAGTTGTTGAGACGCGACACACTGTTGTTGATGACTTGCGCCACCACGAAACTATACGGACACAATACCGAATCGGCTGCCGTAAGAGTATCCATCGCCAACTCGTAACTATACTTCTGCAAGCGGCGGCGTAATTGCAACACCTCCATTTCGAGCTCACCATTGCGCTGCGACAAGACACGATTGGCTTCACGCAAGCCGAAGTAGCCAGTTATTTTATCGGTGGTTTCGTACACCTTGGCCGACACCTCATTGGCCGAACCGAAATAGATGCTCTGTTGATAAGGATTGGAGTAAAACAACAGAATGCAAGCAATGGCCACATAGACGATAAAGAAAATCCATGCGTGATGCTTTATAAGGAAGTCTAATAAATTGCGCATTCTGAGGCACCCTTTTGTTATCGGAGTTATTACTACTTTGTACCGCAACGAGTTACATACCCATAAAGAAGGGTATGCAACTCGCGAAAGTACTATTTGAGAAAATCATCCTCTATCCGTAAGAATGGCATCAACGGATGAGGAAATTAAACTTGTCTACGTTCTTCAACGCTACGCCCGTACCTTTTGCAACAGCATGCAGGGGGTCGTCGGCGATATGGAAAGTAATACCAATCTTGTCGGTGAGACGTTTATCGAGACCTCGCAGAAGTGCGCCACCGCCGGCAAGGTATATACCGTTGCGTACAAGGTCGGCATACAGCTCAGGAGGTGTTTGCTCCAATGCGCTCAGCACGGCAGCCTCTATCTTCGATACCGATTTCTCGATGCAGTGCGATACTTCTTGATACGATACAGGTATCTCCATAGGCAATGCGGTCATTTGGTTAGGACCATGTACGATATAGTCTTCCGGGGGATCGGCCAGCTCGGTCAACGCCGAACCGACATTGATTTTTATCAACTCGGCAGTACGCTCGCCCACCTTCACATTGTGCTGGCGACGCATATACTCCTGTATATCAGCCGTGAGGTCGTCGCCTGCAATACGTATAGACTTGTTAGAAACGATACCACCCAAAGAGATAACGGCGATTTCGGTGCTACCGCCACCTATATCGACTATCATGTTACCTTCGGGAGCTTCTACATCGATACCTATACCTATTGCGGCAGCCATAGGTTCGTAAATCATGTACACATCACGACCGCCGGCGTGTTCCGACGAGTCGCGCACGGCACGAATCTCCACCTCGGTACTGCCCGAAGGGATGCACACCACCATTTTGAGCGATGGGGTAAACCAGCGACGTTTGGGATTGACCATCTTCACCATGCCGCGAATCATCTGTTCGGCAGCATAGAAGTCGGCAATCACGCCATCGCGCAAGGGGCGTATCGTAATAATGTCGGGGTGTGTTTTTTCGTACATCTGACGAGCCTTCTCGCCTACGGCAATGAGTTTATCGGTCTTTTTTTCCAACGCTACGACCGACGGCTCGTCTACCACTATCTCACCCTCGTGGATGATGATGGTGTTGGCCGTGCCTAAGTCTATTGCTAATTCTTGCGTTAATGAGAAGAAAGCCATCTTATTATTATGTATTAATGGTTTATATCAATTTAGTGTTTGAAGTGGCGGATTCCTGTCACTACCATGGCTATACCGTGGTCGTTGCAGAAGTCTATGGTTTGCTGGTCACGGATAGAGCCGCCGGGTTGTATCACAGCATCTACGCCGGCGCGATAAGTAATCTCCACACAATCGGGGAAGGGGAAGAAAGCGTCGGACGCCATCACTGCACCGTTGAGGTCGAAGTTGAAAGAATGCGCCTTTTCGATAGCTTGTTTGAGGGCATCCACCCGCGAGGTCTGTCCCACGCCGCCGGCACACAGCTGTTTGTTTTTTGCCAACACGATAGCGTTCGACTTGCTGTGTTTTACAATCTTATTGGCAAAAAGCAGGTCGGCAATACGCTCCTCATCGACAGATTTTTCTGTGACCTGCCTCAGCTCTTCGGGCGTTTCGCGATGCAGGTCGCGGTCTTGCACCAACACGCCGCCGAGCAGCGAACGATATTGCACCGTCGAGGTATTGCGGCCTTTCTGCACAAGGATAATGCGGTTTTTCTTTTGTTTGAGCAACTCCAAAGCCTCGGGTTCGTAACCCGGAGCGATAATTACCTCAAAGAATATCTTGTTTACTTCGGCGGCCGTAACAGCGTCGATACAACGATTGGCTATAAGTACCCCGCCGAATGCCGACACAGGGTCGCCTTCGAGGGCAGCCTGCCATGCTTCCAACAGCGTATCGCGCGATGCGATACCACAAGCGTTGTTGTGTTTGAGAACGGCAAAAGTCGTCTCGTCGAACTCATCCATCAGCGACACGGCAGCGTCTATATCCAACAGGTTGTTATACGAAATCTCTTTCCCGTGTAATTGTTCGAAAAGGGCTTCGAAGTTACCGTAGAAGACGCCTTTCTGATGCGGATTTTCGCCATAACGCAAGTGTTTGGGCGTATCTGCGGCACAACGGAATGCCGAATGGCTGTCGGCATCGAAATAGTTGAAAATAGCCGTATCGTAACCCGAAGAAACGGCAAAAGCCTCACGCGCCAGCAAGCGACGCTCTTCGAGGGTAGTAGCCGCACCGTTTTTCTTCAATATCTCGGAAAGTATAGGGTATTGCGCCTTGGATGCTACGATGGCAACATCGGCAAAGTTCTTGGCAGCTGCACGGATAAGCGATATGCCGCCTATATCTATTTTCTCGATGATGGCACTTTCGTCGGCACCGGAAGCTACCGTTTCGGCAAAAGGATAGAGGTCGACAATCACAAGGTCGATAGAGGGTATCTCATATTCTTTCACCTGCTTTGCATCGCCCTCGTTGTCGCGACGGTGCAGAATGCCGCCGAATACTTTGGGATGCAGCGTCTTCACTCTGCCGCCCAGAATAGAGGGATAACCCGTAAGGTCTTCCACTGCCATGCAGGGCACGCCCAAAGATTCTATAAACGCCTGTGTACCACCGGTAGAGAGGAACTTCACTCCATCGGCATGCAACAATTTTATTATTTCATCCAATCCATCTTTATGAAAGACCGACACGAGAGCGGTCTTTATCTTCTTTTGTTCAAGCATGAGTATCGGTTTCAGTAATTCACCGCAAAAGTACTAAATTCTATCAGCTTGACATTACGCGCAACTCATATTTTTTGTAAAAATATCAGCCCTGCCGACACGCTTCTCTACAAGGCGTTCGACCTCGTTTTCGCGTTTGAGTATCCTGTATGCCATCTTACGGAATAAGCCAACGGGGCACTCGGCATGTGAAAGAATACCGGCTTTATTTCGTTTTGCCTCCGTTTGTATTATCTTTGCAGCAAAATATCACAACCATGACGATGCCATTATCACCCCTGACGGCGGTTTCGCCCATCGACGGCCGCTATCACAGCAAGACCGAATCGCTCGTCCCCTACTTCTCGGAATGGGCTTTGATACGTTACAGAGTACGCGTAGAAATTGAATATTTCATAGCCTTGTGCCAACTGCCGCTGCCGCAACTGAGCGGAATAGCCGGCGACATATACAACTCGCTGCGCGACATATATCGCAACTTCGACGAGGCCGACGCAGCCCGCGTAAAAGAGATAGAATCGGTCACCAACCACGATGTGAAAGCGGTAGAATATTTTATCAAAGAGCAATTCGACCGTTTGGGATTGGAGGCATACAAGGAGTTTATCCATTTCGGCCTTACTTCGCAAGACATCAACAACACCGCCATACCACTCTCTATCAAAGAGGCGTTGCACGAGGCATACATGCCTTTGTTGCAAGAGACCGTAGCCCTGCTCAACAGCTATGCCGAGGAGTGGAAAGATATACCCATGCTGGCCAAGACCCACGGACAGCCGGCATCGCCTACCCGGTTGGGCAAAGAGGTGCGGGTATTTGCCTATCGCTTGGAGCAGCAAATCAGATTGTTGCAGGCTATACCCATCAGCGGTAAATTCGGCGGCGCAACAGGCAACTTCAACGCCCATCATACGGCATTCCCGCACATCGATTGGCCTGCATTTGCCGCCCGCTTCCTCCGCAAAAATTTAGGCATAGAGCGTGAGGAATACACCACTCAAATATCCAATTACGACAACCTTGCCGCTCTCTTCGATGCCTTGCGCCGCATCAACACGGTCATTATCGACTTAGACCGCGACTTTTGGCAATACATCTCTATGGAATACTTCAAGCAGAAAATCAAAGCCGGCGAGGTTGGTTCATCGGCCATGCCCCACAAGGTAAACCCCATAGACTTCGAGAACTCCGAGGGCAACCTCGGCATTGCCAACGCCATATACAGTCACTTGGCACAGAAACTGCCCGTGTCGCGCCTACAACGCGACCTTACCGACTCTACTGTACTGCGCAACGTAGGTGTACCTATGGCTCATACCCTCATTGCTCTGCATAGCACACTGAAAGGCCTGCACAAACTGCTGCTCAACCGCGCAGCCATAGACCGCGACCTCGACAACATGTGGAACGTCGTAGCCGAAGGAATACAAACCATCTTACGACGCGAAGGCTACCCCAAACCCTACGAAACACTGAAAGCGCTGACACGTACCAACACCACCATCGATGCCGAGGCCATAAGCCGTTTTATCGACACGCTCGACGTGAGCGACGCTGTCAAAGAAGAGTTGCACAAACTCTCGCCACACACCTATACCGGGTTCTGAGCAACATATCGCAGGTATTAACAAGTTAATTTTTCTAAAACAATGGCAGAATGCAAACCACAGGGCGCATTTTGCCATTTATTTATCACGATACCGCTATAATTTTCGCGCCGCTATGATGCTCAATCCAAAAAACATTTGCATCTTTGCAGCAAGATAATTTTAGGATAGGTATAATAACACTATTAAAGATATTAGGACTACTTTATTTATCAACAACAGCCGAGAGGTTCATAAAAAATAACTTTTACTTACATGGAAGGAGAAAAAAAGACCAAACGTCCCCGCATAGGTGAAGCGCGCGGGGCCGCAATGCGTGAGGGTTTTACTGAAAACACAGAAAAAAGCAACGAGGCAAGCAGTCCCGAAAACAACGACAACGAGCGTCAGCAAGCCTCTTACACAAGTGAAAAGGGCTACGGTACAGAACGCCACTCTTACGGATACAACCGTGAGGGAGGTTACAACCGCTATAACAACCAAGGAAGTTACAATCGAGGATATAATAACAACAATAACGAAAATGCCGAGGGCAATAACAACCCCACATACGGCAATCGTGAAGGCGGATACAACCGCAACTACAACAACCAAGGAGGTTACAATAACAACCGCGGCGGATATAACAACCGCTACAACAACCAAGGAGGTTACAATAACAACCGCGGCGGATATAACAACCGCTACAACAACCAAGGAGGTTACAATCGAGGATATAATAACAACAATAACGAAAATGCCGAGGGCAATAACAATCCCGCATACGGCAATCGTGAAGGCGGATACAACCGCAACTACAACAACCAAGGAGGTTACAATAACAACCGCGGCGGATATAACAGCCGTTACAACAACCAAGGAGGTTACAACAACCGTGGCGGTTTCGGAGGCAAAAACAACCGTGGAGGAATGGGACAAAAACGTTTCGTGCCGCGTCCCCAACGCGTAGAGTATGAGTTGCCGCCCATAGACCCCACACAACCGATACGCCTCAACAAGTTCCTTGCCAATGCCGGTATCTGCTCGCGCCGCGAGGCCGACGAGTTCATACAAGCCGGCGAGGTAAAAGTAAACGGCAACGTAGTGACCGAGCTCGGCTCGAAAATCACACCCACCGATACCGTAACCTTCCGCGACAAAGAGGTAGGACTCGAAAACAAAGTATATGTGTTGCTGAACAAGCCCAAAGATTGCGTCACAACATCCGACGACCCGCAAGGCCGGCTCACCGTCATGGACATCGTTCGCAATGCCTGCTCGGAGCGCATCTACCCCGTAGGACGCTTAGACCGCAACACCACCGGCGTACTGCTTCTCACCAACGACGGCGACCTTGCATCGAAACTGACGCATCCCAAATTCGTGAAGAAAAAAATATACCACGTATGGACCGATAAAGACGTTACCGAAGAGGATATGCAACGCATTGCCGACGGCATAGAACTTGACGACGGAAACGTACACGCCGATGCCGTAAGCTATGCCACAGAGACCGACCGCAACCAAATAGGTATAGAGATACACTCAGGCCGCAACCGCATCGTACGACGCATATTCGAGGCGCTCGGCTACCACGTAGTGAAACTCGACCGCGTATATTTCGCCGGACTGACCAAGAAAAACCTGCCTCGCGGCCGCTGGCGTTACCTCACACAAGCCGAGGTAAACATGCTCATGAGAGGCTCGTTCGAATAAAACATATCATCACCGCCGCTTCCGACAGAAGGGGCGGTGACAATTTGATAAAACACAGAAACACATCATGGAAACGATAAAAAGAACCAAAATATCGGAGATACTCGACCCCGCGCTTTACGGCTCGACCGTATGCGTGAAAGGTTGGGTGCGCACTCGTCGCGGCAATAAAAACGTCAGCTTCATCGCCCTCAACGACGGCAGCACCCTCAAGAACATACAAATCGTGGTAGACCTTGCCAAGTTCGACGAAGAGCAACTCAAACCCGTCACCACCGGCGCCTGCCTCTGCGTCACCGGCAAATTGGTAGAATCGATGGGCAAAGGACAGACCGCCGAAGTACAAGCCGACCACATAGAGGTGTACGGTAGCGCCGACCCCAACGAATACCCCTTGCAAAAGAAAGGACACAGCCTCGAATTTCTGCGCGAGATAGCTCACCTGCGTCCCCGCACCAACACTTTCGGCGCTGTATTGCGCATACGCCACCATCTCGCCTATGCAATACACAAATACTTCAACGACCACGGCTTCTTCTACCTCAACACGCCGCTCATCACGGCAAGCGACTGCGAGGGTGCAGGTGCGATGTTCCAAGTAACCACTCTCGACCTCAACAACCTGCCACGCACCGAGGAAGGAAAAATCGACTACTCGCAAGACTTCTTCGGCAAGCAAACGAGCCTTACCGTGTCGGGACAACTCGAAGGCGAGCTCGGCGCCATGGCACTGGGCGGCATATACACTTTCGGACCTACGTTCCGTGCCGAGAACTCCAACACGCCGCGCCACCTCGCCGAGTTTTGGATGATAGAACCCGAGGTTGCCTTCAACGACATCAACGACAACATGGACCTCGCCGAGGACTTCCTGAAATATTGCATCCGCTATGCTCTCGACCACTGCGCCGACGACCTCAATTTCCTCTGCGAGATGTACGATAAGGAGCTGATAAACCACCTGCGTTTCGTAGTCGATAACGACTTCGTAAGACTGCCTTACAGCGAGGGCATCAAGATACTCGAAGAGTCGCACCACAAGTTCGAGTTCCCCGTATATTGGGGAGCCGACCTGCAATCGGAGCACGAGCGCTTCCTCGTAGAGCAACACTTCAAGAAACCCGTTATCCTCACCGACTATCCCAAAGAGATAAAGGCTTTCTACATGAAGCTCAACGACGACGGCAAGACCGTTCGCGCCATGGATGTGCTCTTCCCCCGTATCGGCGAAATCATCGGCGGATCGGAACGCGAGGCCGACTACAACAAGCTGCTGCAACGCATCGAGGAGCTCAACATACCCATGAAAGATATGTGGTGGTACCTCGATACCCGCCGCTTCGGTACAGCACCCCACTCAGGCTTCGGACTCGGCTTCGAGCGTCTCGTACTCTTCGTGACGGGCATGACCAACATCCGTGACGTGATACCTTTCCCGCGCACGCCCAAATCGGCCGAATTCTAAAATTCACACACAAGGCTCGGCCTTGTACAACTATAAATACCTGCGCTGTCATATTGTACAGCACAGGTATTTTTTTGCCCCTTACAATGCCTGCCTACCAAAACAATATATATTTTTTTCAAAAATATTCTCGATATTTTTTTGAAAAGAGCAATATATTCAATATATTTGTCAAACAGCATGAATGAAATAGATAAAACAATCGATTTATACCGCCGACAAATACTTTTCGCCGCACTGTCATGCTCTTATAACAGAATAAAATAGACTTTTTGAAGCATAAAATATCATGAAGAAGCACAACCTCATCAGATATATATTGCTAACAACGATAGCTTCCGTTCTTTTTGCCCCGGCAGCCTACTCACAATTTCATGTAGGCATCGACTACCGCTACTGCTTGGGAATACGCGAACAGATGATAGGTCGCGAGCTGTACATTGCCGAATACGACATGCACAACTATTACCTGCAATTAACAGCCATATACCAGATAACGCCTCAAATCGCAACAGGAATAGGCATCAGCGCTGGTATGGCCGAATACCACAAATTATATACCTTTCCGATATTCGCCACCGTGCGTTTCAGCCCCATCAAAAGCCATACGCCGCTCTACATTTTCACCGACTTGGGCTATACCATACCTTGCAAAGACAAGCAGAGTATGCCACAAGGATGGATATGGATATGGATACGGGTATAGGTTACAGATGGATGTTCAAAACATTTCGGGCTCAACTTCCAACTAAACTATTTTATGCAGCAATATAAAGGTGTAAAAACAACCATGTACGAAAGATATACCAACAAGAGTTTTACTGTCGAGCGTAACAATCTGCGCCACTCGTTAGCTTTCACCTTAGGTTTGGTATTCTAATATCCATTACATACATCGACTTATGCTCGCACTACTGTTATCGCTTATTATGGGCTTTTTTATTCCCGACGAGAAGCCTACGCCGCTGGACAAATTCCATGTAGAGATAGACTTGCGTTACAGCGTAGAGCTCTGCGAGCAGGAGTGCGGCGCAACGTTCCACGACAATGCTACGCGGCACGGCATGATGGGATTTACCTTCCGACTGGCAGCGTTGTACGACTTCACTCCTGCCATCACCGCCGGTGTGGCAGGAGCTGTAAACCTGCAACGATACCCTGTCCACGAAAATTTTGCGTTCCTCGGCATCATCCGCTACCGCCCCATTGTCAAGCATCGCAATTTCTTCCTCTTCGGCGATGTAGGTTACGCCCCGTCGTTCGGGTCGGCAAGCATCCCGCGCGGCTGGGTATTCAACACCGGCGCGGGGTATTGCGTGATGTTTCGCCGGCACTTCGGGCTGAGCCTGCAACTCGGTTATATGCTGAACCAATTCGTCTATCGCGAGCCACAAGAGTATATGATACCCCAAATGGGATACTCCGGCAGCGTAGCATTCCTGCGCCACTCGTTAGGCGCAAGCATCAGTTTCGTATTCTGACGCCCCGCAAAGAAGATTCAAAAAAACACATAAAAAGAACTATATGAAAACAAAACTTACCGTCTTTCTCGCCGCGCTCTTGCTATGGACTGCCTTGCCCTTGCAAGCGCAATTTCATGCCGAACTTGGCTACCGCTACGGACTGGGACTCAACGAACAGATGTTGGGCGAATGCGTATATCGCGACCAGTACAAAATGTACAGCAACACCATCCTGCTCAACTTCCTGTATGACATTACACCCCAAATGTCGGCAGGAGCGGGCGTCGGCTTTACGCTCTGCGAGACAGGGTCGCACGGCTCGCTGCCCATTTACGCCACGTTCCGTTACGCACCGATAAAGAAAGTGCCCGGCTTTTACGCCTTCACCGACCTCGGTTATGCTCCGCCCATAGGCCCGGGCAAAACCGTCACATGGAGCATGGGACAAGAGCAAACCCGTTACGAGGGACTCAACTATGGCTGGCTGTGGAACTTGGGCGTAGGCTACCGCATCATGTTCAGGAAACATTTCGGGCTCAACTTCCAGCTATGCTACAACCTGCAACAGTTCGGCGGCACCAACATTCTCGTGAATAACGAAACGACACAACAAAGCTACTACGATATAAGCAACAACTTGCGGCACTCGCTCTGCGCCGGCGTTGCTTTGGTATTTTAGCAGCCACGCATACAGGCCGGGGAGAACCCGCGCAACTCATAGCAGCCTGCATCGTCCCGCAACCGGCGGATGATGCAGGCTGCCTGTCAGAAATGTAACGTACAATAGAGGCTAATCCGATAATAATGCGTATTTTTGCAAAAAAACTGTAAGCGACAGCTTGCAGCGGTGCGATTTTTTATAATTATACAAAAACATTACACTTTAATGAGATGAGAAAATGGCGCATTGAAGATTCCGCCGAGTTGTACAACATCAACGGTTGGGGATTGAAATACTTCTCTATCAACGAGAAAGGGCATGTACAAGTAACACCACGCGAAAACAGTGCTTCGGTGGACCTGCGCGAACTGATGGACGAGCTGCAATTACGCGACATGACAGCTCCTATCCTCATACGCTTTCCCGATATTCTCGATAACCGTATCGAGAAGATTTCGCGTTGCTTTGCACAAGCAGCCGAGGAGTATGGATATACCGCGCAAAACTTCATCATCTACCCCATCAAGGTAAACCAAATGAAGCCTGTGGTAGAGGAGATTGTGGGTCATGGCAAGAAATTCAACATCGGGCTCGAAGCCGGTTCGAAACCCGAGCTGCACGCCGTACTTGCCATCAACACCGACAAAAACTCGCTCATCATCTGCAACGGCTACAAAGACGAAACCTACATAGAGCTGGCCTTGCTGGCACAAAAGATGGGACGCCGCATTTTCCTCGTCGTCGAGAAGCTCAACGAGCTGCGTCTCATTGCCGAAATAGCCAAACGCTACAACATGCGTCCCAACATAGGCATTCGCATCAAACTTGCCAGCTCGGGAAGCGGCAAATGGGAAGAGTCGGGCGGCGACGGCAGCAAGTTCGGGCTCAATTCGAGCGAACTGCTCGAAGCGCTCGAATTTATGCAAACACATAAATTGACCGACTGTCTGCGACTTATTCACTTCCATATCGGCAGCCAGATAACCAAAATACGCCGCATCAAAAATGCGTTGCGCGAGGCCGCACAATTCTATGTGCAACTGCAACTAATGGGCTTCAAAGTCGATTTCGTTGATATTGGCGGCGGTTTGGGCGTTGACTACGACGGTTCACGTTCCTCGTCGAGCGAAAGCAGCATGAACTACTCCATACAAGAGTATGTCAACGACTCGGTATCGACCCTCGTAGATGCCTGCACCAAAAACAAGCTGCCACAGCCCAACATTATCACCGAGAGCGGCCGTTCGCTCACGGCTCACCACTCGGTACTCATCTTCGAGGTTCTCGAAACTACCTCGCTGCCCATTTGGGAAGACCACGAGGAGCTCGACGAGAACGCTCACGAGTTGGCCAAAGAGTTATACAATATTTGGGACAACATGAACATGCCCCGCATGCTCGAAAGCTGGCACGATGCGCTGCAAATCAGAGAAGAGGCGCTCGACCTTTTCAGCCTCGGAATGCTCGACCTCGCCACCCGCGCACAGATAGAGAAACTCTTCTGGTCTATCGCAAGAGAGGTAAACCAAATAGCCCTCGGCATGAAACATGCCCCCGAAGAGCTGCGCGCCATACAACGGCTGTTGCCCGACAAATACTTCTGCAACTTCTCGCTGTTCCAGTCGCTGCCCGACTCGTGGGCAATAGACCAGATATTCCCCATCATGCCCATCGGACGACTCGACGAACGTCCCGACCGCTTGGCTACACTGCAAGACATTACCTGCGACTCCGACGGCAAGATAACCAACTTCATCACCAACAACAGCACGACACCCGGCGCCATGCCCGTCCACACTATCGGCAAAGAGCCTTACTATATAGGCGTATTCCTTGTGGGTGCCTACCAAGAGATATTGGGCGACTTGCACAACCTCTTCGGCGACACCAATGCCGTGCATATCAGCGTCTATAAAGACCGCTACGAGATAGACCAAATCATCGACGGTGAAACGGTGGCCGAGGTATTGGACTACGTACAGTTCTCGCCCAAAAAGTTGGTACGCAGCGTAGAGGCATGGGTAACTACCTCTATGAAGGCGGGCATCATCACTCCCGAAGAGGGTCGCGAGTTCCTCTCGAACTACCGTTCAGGTCTCTACGGCTACACCTACTTGGAAACCGATTGACGCACGTTGCAACCGCCTCTACACCGAGCTATGCGATACTTTCTATATCTCGCCTACGACGGAGCAAACTACCACGGCTGGCAAATACAGCCCAATGGCACCACCGTGCAAGAGCGCATAGAGACTGCCTTAGGCATGGTATTGCGCTGCCCTACACCCATAACGGGTGCAGGGCGCACCGATGCCGGGGTAAATGCCCGCCTCATGGTGGCGCACTTCGATACCGAAAGCCCTGTGCCCGACACCATAGCCCTGTGTAACCGACTGAACAGCATACTGCCGCGCGACATCGCCATATACCGTTGTGTACCGGTCGTCCCCGAGGCTCACGCCCGCTTCGATGCCCTGTCGCGCACCTACAAATACTACGCCACCGACCACAAATCGCCTTTCACGGGACGATACGCATGGCAATATAGGGGCTGCCTCGACTACAAACGCATGAACGCCGCCGCCATGCACCTGCTGGAATACAACGACTTCACCTCTTTCAGCAAGCTGCATACCGACGTAAAGACCAACAACTGCACCATCACCGAAGCACGCTGGGAACGCGAGGGAGAGGGTTATACATTCACTATCACCGCCGACCGCTTCCTGCGCAACATGGTACGCGCCATCGTCGGTACTCTTGTAGAGGTAGGGAAGCACAAAATCTCGATAGAAAAATTTTGCCATATCATAGAGGCACAAGACCGCTGCTGTGCCGGTACTTCCATGCCTGGGAACGCCCTCTTTTTGCACAACATAACATATCCCAAAAAACTCTTTCTGTAACATCGGCGAACAAGAAGCGTTGCAATACACAAGAACCTAAAACATACGCAACAGCCTTCTTTTTCACATCACGGCCTGCCGGATAAGCATTTTTGGAATTATCTTTGCACCCGAAAAAACAAAGGCACAGATTTTAGCATGTGGTTATCGTTAGCATTCCTGTCAGCCCTACTGTTAGGGGGATATGAAGTTTTCAAGAAAGCAGCACTAAACAACAACGCCGTCATTCCGGTATTGCTGCTCAACACACTATTCTGCTCGCTGCTCTTCCTGCCGTTTATCATACTCTCATACGCCGCGCCCGAACTGATGCGCGACACCATCTTCTACGTACCCCACGTCGATGCACGCACACACCTCTACATCTTCGGCAAATCGTGCATCGTGCTCACCTCGTGGCTCTTCGCCTACTTTGCCACCAAACACCTGCCCATCACCATCGCAGGGCCTATTAAGGCATCGCAACCGATACTGACCCTCGTAGGCGCACTTGTCATCTTCGGCGAACGGCTCAATCTCTACCAATGGATAGGTGTAATACTCGCCGTAGTATCATTCATCATGCTGTCGTTATCGGGGAAAAAAGAGGGCATCAACTTCAAGCACAACCTGTGGATACTCTTCATCGTATTGGCAACAGTCACCGGTGCAATGAGCGCCCTGTATGACAAATACCTCATGTCGCACAACTTCGACCGCATGACCGTACTCGTATGGTACTCCTACTATCAGTTCGGTTTGATGGCTCTCATAAGCCTTATTATGTGGTATCCGCGACGCAAAACAACCACCCCGTTCAAGTGGCGGAACAGCATTTTCTTCATCTCGCTGTTTCTCGTCTGCGCCGACTTTGTCTATTTCTACGCCCTCAGCTATCCCGATTCCATGATTTCCATCGTATCTATGATACGACGCAGCAGTGTCGTAGTGAGCTTCATAGCGGGTGCGCTCATATTCAAAGAGAAGAACATCAAGGACAAATCGGCCGACCTCATACTCGTATTGCTCGGTATGTTGTTCTTATATATAGGTACACGCGCCTGATTTATTTCCTGCAACGTCGCTCTTATCGCAAAAATGACTATTTTTGCCACAGGGCGCAGTTGCCCTCACAATTTACTCTGCAATGAAAATAACCCGCTACATCATCGCCATAACGCTCATAGCCGCACACAACGTCGCATGGGCAGCCACCGACATGGGCGAGGTATGGGAAGCCATACCGCAAAAGCTCGTACCCACCATAGAGCCCAACAGACGCATGGATATGGTAGACCTATACCGTGCCGGACAACCGGCGCGCGCCGCCACGCTACTGGGAGGCGAAGCCGAAATAACCGCCATGGGCGACAACTATATAGCCGTGCGACTATCGACCAGCAGCACCCTGCAAATCAAGCGCATCAAAACGGCAAAAGATACAATATACGTGACGATACATACCCTCTATGCCCCCGCCGCCAACAGTCGCATAGAGATATACGACAGCCGGTGGCAGCCGCTCGACACACACCGATACCTGCCCGAAATAAAAACCGACGATTTCGTAGCCCCATCTGTCGATAAGGCACAGCGCCATGAGATTCTTGCCACCGTGCTCATCCCCACCATAGAGTACACCATGAGCGAAGCAAGCGACGACATAGCGGCAAACGCCACTTTCGAGCAGACACTCGACGCCGACACCTACCGCAGCATAGCCCCCGACCTGCTACTGCACCGCACCCTGCGATGGAACGGCAGCCGGTGGCAGCTCATCGTCGTCAAATGAACCCTGCGGCACGATATAATCGCCATTTTGCACACCATATATAGCAAAAAATTCCATCTATTATTACATATAGATTATATAGGATAAAAAAACGAAAAAACGGCAACGCCAAGCGACGGTTTTTCGTTATCTTTGCACAACGAATTTTTTACTAACTAATCCCTATAAAGAAATGGTAAGTTACAAGGATTTAGGCTTGGTGAACACCCGGGAGATGTTCCGTAAGGCCATGGAAGGCAAGTATGCCATTGCTGCATTCAACTTCAACAACATGGAGCAAATGCAAGCTATCGTGCAAGCTGCCGTAGAATGCAAGTCGCCCGTTATTCTGCAAGTTTCGAGCGGCGCACGCAAATACGCCAACCAGACCATCCTGCGCTACATGGCGCAAGGCGCAGTAGAATATGCCAAAGAATTGGGCTATGCAATACCTATTTGCTTGCACCTCGACCACGGCGATACCTTCGAGTTGTGTAAATCTTGCGTAGACATGGGCTTCTCGTCTGTCATGATAGACGGTTCGCACCATCCCTACGAAGAGAACGTAGAACTCACCCGCCGCGTTGTAGAATATGCCCACAAATACGATGTAACCGTAGAAGGCGAATTGGGCGTATTGGCAGGCGTTGAAGACGAAGTTTCGGCAGAACACCACACCTACACTCGCCCCGAGGAGGTTGAAGACTTCTTGTCGAAAACAGGTGTCGACTCGCTCGCCATCTCGATAGGCACATCACACGGCGCCAACAAGTTCCGCCCCGAGCAATGCACCCGCAATGCCGACGGCATTCTCGTACCGCCCCCACTGCGCTTCGACATCCTCGAAGAGATAGAGAAACGCATTCCGGGTTTCCCCATCGTACTCCACGGCTCGTCGAGCGTTCCCCAAGACAAAGTTGCCATCATCAACAAATACGGCGGCGCCCTCAAAGATGCCATCGGTATCCCCGAAGAGCAACTCCGTCGTGCAGCTACCTCGGCCGTTTGCAAAATCAACATCGACTCAGATGGTCGCTTGGCCATGACCGCCGCCATCAGAGAGGTATTTGCCACGAAACCCGCCGAGTTTGACCCGCGTAAATACTTAGGCCCCGCTCGCGACGCACTGAGAGAACTCTACAAACACAAAATCATAGACGTTCTCGGTAGCGCCAACAAAGCCTAATATATTCTTTTGTCATAGTAAGGAGCTGTCTGTAATTCTTACAGACAGCTCCTCTTATTATAGCGGCAAGAATAAGCAAACAGAAACAAAAATCGGCATGGCTGGCAAACCTTTCGCCGCACCTCGGCGTTAAGGTATCGACATCTAACGACAACAAGCCGCTATGAACCACAATATGAGAGTAAAAAATAAATATTCACGCAAAGGGTTGACAAGTAACGATTATTTTTCTTACCTTTGCGGAGCTTTTTTAACGATGTATTAGCCTTGGGAAAGTTTACTACATACAAATTGATGCTTAAAAACATCCCCGCAGGGGAGACGCAAACCTTTGAGTATGAGCTCGGCAATGACTTTTTTGCCGAAGTAGAAGGTCCCGAGGTACAGCGCGGAAGAGTGAAAGCCCGCGTACAAGCCAAACATGCCGCAGCCTCATACGAGTTGCGGTTCGACTTGACGGGCATTATATTCATCCCTTGCGACCGCTGTCTCGACGACATGGAACATGAGGTAAACGTCGAAGAAAAACTACACGTAAAAATCGGCGACGAATACAGGGAAGAAGATGACGATACGCTGGTCATTCCCGAGCCCGGAGAGCTGAATATAGCTTGGCTTCTCTACGAATTCATCGCCTTGACTATCCCCTTGAAGCATGTGCATCCTTACGGCAAATGCAACAAAGAGATGAGTGCACAACTGCACAGGATGAGAGCCCACATCCCCGAGCTGGACGGGGAAAACGAAGAAGACGATGTACCTCCCTGCGAAGATGACAACGACGAAACGCCTACCGACCCTCGTTGGGACGCTCTCAAAAAGTTGAAAAGATAATAATTAAAACATAAAAAAAATGGCACATCCTAAAAGAAAACAGTCAAAGACAAGAACAGCCAAGAGAAGAACTCACGACAAGGCTGTAGCCCCCACATTGGCAATATGCCCTAATTGCGGCGCATGGCACGTATATCACACCGTTTGCAGCGAATGCGGCTATTACAGAGGGAAATTGGCTATCGAAAAAGAAGCTGCCGTATAATTGACTTACGCAGCTCGAGCAAAATGCCCTAAAGCAATTTAGGGCATTTTTTCAAATTATCATTCGCAGAGAAATCGTAAATTTGCAATCTCATTTTCTCTCATAACATACGTGACAAAAACAAGAATATGCTAAGAGCTAAAATTACAGGTATAGCCTCGTACGTGCCCGATTACGTGCTCACTAACGAAGAGCTGTCGCACATGGTAGATACCAACGACGAATGGATTACCACTCGCGTAGGTATAAAAGAACGCCGTATCCTGAAAGAGAAAGGAACCGGTTCGTCAGACCTTGGCTATCGCGCCGTAGCGCGCCTGATAGAGAAAACAGGTATCCGCCCCGAAGAGATAGAGCTCATCATCTGCGCTACCTCGAACCCCGATTACAGATTCCCGTCGACAGCCTCTATCATCGCCGAAAAATTAGGTATAAAAACCACCTACGGCTATGACTTGGAAGCTGCTTGCGCCGGCTTTCTAGTCTCTCTGCAAGCTGCCGCAGCATACATACAAGCAGGTATATACAAGAAAATCGTAGTTGTTGCCGCTGAGAAAATGTCGTCGATGACCAACTACAAAGACCGCTCGACATGTCCCCTCTTCGGTGACGCTGCCGCCTGCGTTTTGGTAGAGCCCTCGGAAGATGGCACAGGTATTATAGACAGCACCTTGCACACCGACGGTATAGGACTGCACCACCTCATCATGAATGCCGGTGGCTCGGTACTTCCCGCCTCGCACGAAACAGTTGATAACAACGACCACTTCGTGTTCCAAGACGGTCGTTTCGTGTTCAAACATGCTGTTACCGACATGATACGGTCATCCAACACCGTCATGTTGCGCAACAACCTCACGGTTAACGACATAGACTTCTTCGTACCGCACCAAGCCAACTTGCGTATTATAGAGGCCATTGCCGAACGTTTCAACATTCCTTCTGAAAAAGTACTCGTCAACATACAGAAATACGGCAACACGAGCGCTGCTTCTATTCCTTTGTGTCTCAGCGACTTCGAGAGTCGTTTCAAAAAAGGCGACAAGTTTGTCCTCACCGCTTTCGGTGCCGGATTCACATGGGGCGCACTCTATCTCATCTGGGGATACGACGCAAAATAAAATATACCACATACATGCAAAACGCACCCGACACAGAGCGGATGCGTTTTTGCTATCTATATAAGTACATGCCCGTACCCCATACAAGGGACGAATCGTAACAAAAAGAACTGTTACAGAACGCAATCCTTGCAAACGAGAAAATATACTATCTTTGCATAACAGGGTACGACGTCACCCCTCGAAGATATAATAACCCATCTGCGCCTCATGCCGGGGCAAGAAATAGAGAAAAAGAAAAAAGCATGCACAAATCGGGATTCGTAAACATCGTAGGCAACCCCAACGTAGGGAAATCAACCCTCATGAACTCGCTCGTGGGGGAACGCATCTCTATCATCACCGCCAAAGCTCAGACCACACGCCACCGCATCATGGGTATCGTCAACACCGACGACATGCAAATCGTGTATTCCGATACCCCGGGCGTACTAAAACCCCACTATAAGCTGCAAGAGTCCATGCTCGGCTTCTCGCAATCGGCACTGGTAGATGCAGACATTCTACTGTACGTAACCGATACCGTAGAAACCCCCGACAAACACAGCGACTTCTTGCAGAAAGTCGCCTCCGAAACAATCCCCGTCATCGTTGTCATCAACAAAATAGACCTACTCAAAGGACAGGCAGAGCTCGAAAAGCTCGTGGAACAATGGAAAGTATTGCTGCCACAAGCCGAAATAATACCCATATCGGCAATGCACCGATTCAACATCGATACGTTGCTGGGACGCATCAAAGAGTTATTGCCCGAGTCGCCTCCTTTCTTCGAGAAAGACGCCCTCACCGACAGGCCAGCCCGCTTTTTCGTGACAGAAATCATTCGCGAAAAAATATTGCTTACCTACGACAAAGAGATACCGTACGCCTGCGAGGTCGTCGTAGAGCAATTCAAAGAGAGCGACAAGCAGATAGACATCGCAGCGGTGATATACGTAGAGCGCGACTCGCAAAAAGGTATCATCATAGGCCGCGGCGGAGCATCGCTCAAAAAAGTAGGCACACTGGCAAGAAAAGACATCGAAGCATTTTTCGACAAAAAAGTCTTCTTGCAGCTCTATGTCAAAGTAGAAAAAGAGTGGCGCAACAAAGAAAAAAATTTACGCAGTTTCGGCTATATTACCGACTGACATAAAACAACAAATACAATATGGGAAACTTAGTAGCCATTGTAGGCCGCCCCAACGTGGGCAAATCGACACTTTTCAACCGGCTCACACAGTCGCGACAAGCGATTGTGAACGAAACCGCCGGCACCACACGCGACCGACAATACGGTAAAGTAGACTGGGAAGGGCGCGAGTTCTCTATCGTCGACACCGGGGGATGGATTGTCAACTCGGAAGACATTTTCGAAGAAGAAATAAACAAGCAAGTAGCCATAGCCATAGAAGAAGCCGATGTGATATTGTTTGTCGTCGATGTTGCTAACGGAAACACTGACCTCGACGACCACGTCGCCGACATCTTGCGTCGCGCCAAAAAGCCCGTTATATTGGTGGCCAACAAAGCCGACTCACATCAGGCGCAATACTACGCCGCCGAGTTCTACAAGCTGGGGCTGGGCGACCCCGTGTGCGTGTCGGCCATCAACGGCAGCGGCACCGGCGACTTGCTCGACCTCATCGTGAGCAAATTCACCAAGGAGGACACCGAAGAAATAGAAAACGACATACCGCGTTTCGCCGTCGTAGGCCGTCCCAATGCCGGGAAATCGTCTATCATAAACGCTTTCATAGGCGAGGAACGTAACATCGTCACCCATATTGCCGGCACCACGCGCGATTCCATATACACGCGCTACAACAAATTCGGTTTCGACTTCTATTTGGTCGACACCGCCGGCATACGCAAGAAAGGAAAAGTATCGGAAGACCTCGAATACTATTCCGTCATACGCTCCATCAGAGCCATTGAAAATGCCGACGTGTGTATCCTCATGATAGACGCCACGCGAGGCATCGAGGGACAAGACCTCAATATATTCTCGCTCATTCAGAAAAACCGCAAAGGGCTGGTCGTATGCGTCAACAAATGGGACTTGGTAGAGAACAAAACCACAGCAGCCATCAAGACATTCGAGAATGCCATACGCGACAGGTTGGCTCCTTTCACCGACTTCCCCATCATCTTCACATCGGCCATAACGAAACAACGCATATACAAGGTACTCGATACGGCCATCGAAGTGTTTAAGAACCGCAAACGCATCGTACCCACCTCGAAGCTCAACGAAGTATTGCTTCCCGCCATCGAGTCGTACCCGCCACCCGCAACAAAAGGCAAATACGTGAAAATAAAATACGTAACCATGCTCAAAGAAGCCCAAATCCCATCGTTCGTATTTTTCTGTAACCTGCCACAGTGGGTCAAAGAGCCATACAAACGCTACTTGGAAAACAAGATACGCGATACATGGAACTATTGCGGCACGCCTATCAACATCTTCATGCGAGAAAAATAGGCTCAGAGAAGAAGACCCAAATCGGGCGACAGCCCTACAGGCGCAAAGGGAGGCAGAAGGGGACAAGTTACAGCTTCCCTCACGCATAAGAACAACTATATGGCGGGCTCACCATACGCCGCATCAAATAGCTTTGCAAACACACCCCCGACACAAACATTTGTGTCGGGGGTGTGTGCTTCGTTTCTCCTTTCAACCAACGTAACAAGACGAAACACCTGCCTCAAACAAGCCTACCCATACCTCCCGAAAGGAAGATATGACAAAAAAAATTCTAAAAGATAGGAAAGACCGAATAAATAATTTACATTTGCAAAAGAGACCTTATGAAAAACACTTTACAAACGGACAAGAGAATAAAACCAACTAACAATACTAATTCCACACCACTATGTTTAAAAATCAACCCAAAGGATTGATAGCCGCTGCGCTGGCCAACATGGGCGAGCGTTTCGGCTTCTACATCATGATGGCGATTCTCACGCTATTCATTTCTGCAAAATTCGGTCTTAACGAAACCACGGCAGGCTACATTTACTCGGGCTTCTACGCTTCTATCTACCTGCTGGCGTTGGTTGGCGGCATTATTGCCGACAAGACGCAAAATTACAAAGGCACCATTCTCATGGGGCTTATCATTATGTCAATCGGCTACCTCATCATTGCCATACCCACCCCCACACCCGTACCCAACCTGCCGCTCTACCTCACACTGACATGCTTCGGCCTGCTGGTCATTGCTTTCGGTAACGGTCTCTTCAAAGGCAATCTGCAAGCATTGGTAGGTCAGATGTACGACAATGCCCAATATGCCTCGAAACGCGAGTCGGGTTTCCAAATATTCTACATGTTTATCAACATAGGCGGTTTCTTCGCCCCGTGGATTGCCATAGGCGTACGCAACTGGTGGCTGAAAGTCAACGGATTCGACTATAACGCCAAGTTACCCGAATTGTGCCACGAATACATCAACACCGGCGGACAAATGAGCGGAGAAGGTCTTGCGAACCTCACTACTTATGCCAACCACGCATACCTCGACGGACGACAAGTAACCGACCTCGCCTCTTTCTGCGACAGCTACATCGACGTATTCAGCCGCGGTTTCCACTACGCATTCATCGCCGCTATCTTTATGATGATAATTTCGCTCATCATATACGTGGCCAACAAGAGCAAATTCCCCGACCCGGCGAAGAAAGCCGCAGAGACAGCAACCAAAGCATCTGCCGAAGAGATAAAAATGGATGCACAAGAAATCAAACAACGCATCTATGCTCTCTTTGCCGTATTCGGCGTCGTAATTTTCTTCTGGGTTTCTTTCCACCAAAACGGCTACTCGCTTACCTACTTTGCAAGAGACTACGTCAACCTCGACATCATCAACATAGACCTCGGATTTACCACCATCAAGGGTGCCGAGAT
Organism: uncultured Barnesiella sp.; assembly: GCA_944321085.1. Classification (GTDB taxonomy): domain Bacteria; phylum Bacteroidota; class Bacteroidia; order Bacteroidales; family Barnesiellaceae_A; genus Barnesiella_A. The sequence continues at coordinate 132,138 of CALUJY010000006.1, read as the reverse complement.
ATTCCAATGCGTCAACCCCTTCTTCGTTGTCACCCTCACACCCATCATCATGTGGTTCTTCGGGTGGTTAGACAAGAAAGGCAAGAACATTTCTACGCCTATGAAGATTGCTTTGGGTATGGGCATTGCAGCCATCGCATACCTCTTCCTGATGTTCTTCTCACTCGCATTGCCTTCGAAGGCCGAACTGTCGCACATGAGAGCCGATGAAATAGAGCAAATACTCGTTACGCCATGGGTAATGGTAGGCCTCTACTTCATCCTGACGGTTGCCGAGCTCTTCATCTCGCCACTCGGTCTGGCATTCGTATCGAAAGTTGCTCCACCCCACATGCAAGGCCTTATGCAAGGCTTCTGGTTGGCTGCCACAGCCGTGGGTAACTCGCTGCTCTTCGTCGGCGGATTGCTCTACACCAGCATGCCGATGTGGATTACATGGGGCGTATTCGTAATAGCATGCGGCGGTTCTATGCTCGTTATGCTCTCGATGGTGAAATGGCTCGAAAGGGTTACCCGATAACCTCCCGCCTCATACAAAAGAAGCCTGCCCGACATGGAAGTTCGGACAGGCTTCTTTTTTGTCTCACACGACAAGAAGTTCAGCATCGCAAGTAAACTGTTACTCGCCTTTGTTACGGGTCACTATATCGAGAAAATCGGGACGACTGATGCGAGAATAGGTCTCCTCATCGAGATAAAATACCACCCAGTCCTCTAACAACGGCAACCGTCGCAGCGTCGTATCGGGACTTTCATTGGTATCGAGCAACTCATACGTCACATTATTCTCACTCAATTTATATAAGAATGAGTCCATACTCTGTACATAGACATTAACCGTCGAATCGGGAGAGACACTGCGGCATATTGCATTGAAACGCCCCGTAACCGACAAAGCTCCTATGGCTGCCGAAGCCACTGCCATAGCCATGGTGGCCGCCATAAGCAAATACAACAGACCGCGAAAAATGCGTTGCCACTTGGCCAAATGCACATACTCGGTACAAAGCAACAGCACGACCGGGACAGCCCACAGAAAGGGGACGTAGCGCATCCACCATGCTTGCTCGAAAAAGAAACAGCCAAGAAACAACAATACTGCCAAAATAGCCATCGGCCTTGCCTTCTCCGGGAGCAGCTGTTTGCGACACAGCACAAACAACACGACCGAACCTACCAAGATATATACAAAAAATGGTCCGAAACCCGCAATGCGCCTGTCGAACGCTATCACATAATCGTTTAACGAATCGGTCACACCGGGTATCCACACGGCAGCACCGTCGTATGTATAGAACAGCGACTTGATAAAGGTTACGATGCGACCGCTTCCTTCATAAAGTTGCGGCGTATTGGAACTCATAATATCTACCGATGAACCTATCAACGGATAGAAGGGATTGCCCCATCCCGCCGTATTGGTTACATACGGATGATAACCCAAACCACACATACCCACAAGCAGCAACAATACCGAGAAAACGGCCAAACGCCCCGCCAAACGTTTGCGGCGTACGCAGAAAAACCATACCACGGCAACAGCCAACGCAACATATTCATAAAACGCCACCGTAAACTTCACAGTAGGCGCCATCAGTACAACCATAACAAGAATACTCCACGCCATATAATCGGTCGGCTGTCGGTATATCTGCACCAAAGACAACACAGTGAGCAACAGAAAGCAATACATGGCATAATCGACATAATAGACGTAGAGCTGACGCAGCACGATCGGACACATTGCCATTACAAGAGCGAGCCACAACACTTTGATGCGGGAAAGGGCGGGAAATTCACGCCGCATAAATGCCGCTGTAAAGAGGAGCGTAGAGAGTGCCAACAAGAGATTGACAGCCTTACCCGATTCGAGCCGTCCCGTACATGCCACAATCGTGGCAGCTATCGTTTCTATCCCCTTGGCATAATGTTTTATCCACAACACCTCTATCCCCTCGGAACCGGCAAAGGGATTCCATCCTCCCAACAATGCGATAACGGTTCCTTGATGATATAAGTTGCCATCGGAACTATTGTCATAGATGCACGCCGCCGTAAATATTGCCGTAAAAAGCAATAAAGACATCACTATATAATAGCGAAGCAACGCCCCTCGCGGCGATGCCGCCTTCTTGCAGAGCCATACATGGCCTCCCAAAACAGACACGACACAAGCTGTCGGGAAAATCCACGGTTGCACATGACTGCCCAGCGCAAAAAGGAGCGACGACACAAACAGAGAAAGAAACAACGACAACAATACGACATATCCCTCAATGTAGCATTCTGTCGCAGTTGGCAAAAATGACCCCGATTTTTTCATAACGTTATCAATGAATGCAACAAAGAAAGATTTCTACGGGAACAGCGACAGTTGAGGGTCGAGCAAGCGAAACGACATACGATGATAGGGCGTCGTACCATATCGGGCTATCGCTTCGCGATGGTCGCGAGTGGGATACCCTTTGTTCTTGTCCCAGCGATATTGAGGATAGAGCGTATGCAGATGCAGCATATAGTCGTCACGGTAGGTCTTTGCCAATACCGAGGCAGCCGCAATAGAGAGATACTTACCATCGCCCTTTACAACACAGTCATGGGGAATATTGCGATAAGGCTTAAAACGGTTACCGTCGATAATAAGATGCTGCGGTACAACGCCCATCTGCTCTATGGCGCGGTGCATGGCAAGAATCGAAGCATTGAGAATATTGATGTTGTCTATCTCGCCGGGCTCTACCTTGGCAACAGCCCAAGCCACCGCATCGTGCTCAATGACAGGACGTAGCGCATAGCGTTGCTTTTCGCTCAGTTGTTTCGAATCATTCAACAACGGGTGGTCGTATCCGGCAGGAAATATCACAGCAGCTGCAAATACAGCGCCTGCAAGGCATCCGCGCCCGGCCTCGTCGCACCCTGCCTCTATGCAATGGGCGTTCATGCACGAAAGTAATGCCATATCCTTATAGCGTTATCTGAGAACTTTCGAGGCACTACCGTTGTTATAACGGCGAGAAGCCTCCCATCCGATAAGAAAGCAGGAGGCTTACCCAAGCTGAAAGTTGTTTGTTATTCCTAAGTTATAGTTTGCTATTTGTTTGATTTTAGGTAGGGAAAGGTTCGTCGCGAGGACGGGCCTTTTCTTTTATCTGCTATCGGCCTAAACGCAACAAAGCTCCCGTCGTGGCATCGAAGACAGCATTGGCAGGCGCTTTTTTGTCAACAAACCATGTGGCATCGAGCCCATACACGACACCCAGCTGTGCAATCGGCAACTCCTCCTCGGCATAGGTCTTGCCTTCATACGAAATCGTTATGACAGCTTTCCCGGGAAGGGTATAGGCCAATGCTTTCTTGGGCAGTTCCACTACATTGCCTTTGCTATCGACAGGATATTCGCCTTTCTCGGTAACCGTCACAGCGATATTGACAGGAGCTCCGCTCAGGTCGTCGGCATCGACAAATCCTAAGAAATCGGAGAAGCGGAACAGTATCTCATTCTCCACATCACCTTCGGGACAATACTCTATACGTTTCACAACCCGCTCTACCGACTTCGTTCCCAAGAAAAGGGCTGTGAGTGCAGCTTCCTGCTCGTCGAGTTGTGCAATGATAAGTTTGAAGGAGGCTCCATCGGCAGGCATCTTATCTACATCGCCGGTAAGCAGGTCAAGACGACTTTCGCGAATACGATAAATCTGCTTGGCTGCCACCTCGGCCATCTTGGCTATCGAACCCGACATGAGCAGCTCCTCAGAGAGAACCCGGCTTACATCTATCTCTCCCGACTCGTCGGAGCTGACCGGAGGACATGCCGTTGCCACGACTTCGGGCTCGGTATTGATACTATAAATCAGCCCTTCGGGATTGACGTATATATAAGGCGTCTGCCCCGACTTAAAAGTAAGCTGATAGCGATTGCCCGTGTCGGCAATACCTCTGGGCACCATACAAACGCTCTCTATGGTCCATGTTTCCGAATCTTCGGTCACGATATCCGTCACGCCGAGGTATTTCTTGGCATATTTATAATAAGGGCCGGCTTTGCACACCGTCTTGGTTGCAACAAACTCTATATCGGCCACCGTATAAGGGAGATAATAATTGAGCGCATACTCATTGAACTTATCAGGCACCAACTTTACCATATCTTGCGCAGCCGACAGAAGCGGCAAAGCGCAACATACCAACGAGATGAACAATTTTCGTTTCATATATATTTCATATTATTTTTTACTTACCATACTCTCTCGCTTCTCATGAGGGGCGAAATATTACTTATCTTTGCTTCTGAGCCGCTTGAAAGCCTTGCCCAAACAAGCGACAATATCTTGCGCAACAACAGCCTCCTCGGAGCTCTCAGCAACAGCTATATCGCCTGCCAACCCGTGCAGATAGACGCCCAACACAGCCGCCTCTTCCGACGGATACCCTTGTGCGAGCAACGCTGTCAGTACACCCGTCAACACATCGCCGCTTCCGGCGGTAGCCATACCGGGATTGCCGGTCGTATTGAAATAGACATCGCCTTTGGGGGTAACCACCGCGGTGTATGCACCTTTGAGCACCACAATGATAGAGTAGTGCGCAGCTACCGCCAACGCCTGTTGCAGGCGGTGGGCATCGGTATCAATTATAGTATTGAAGAGCCGCTCAAACTCGTGCACATGCGGGGTGATAATAGTACCCATAGGCAACAAATCTACCAAATCCTTATGTGCGGCGAGGATGTTCAAGGCATCGGCATCAAATACAGCAGGCAACCTCATCTCGGTAAGCAACGAACGCAGACAGGAAACGGGCTTCGCCGAACGTCCCATACCACACCCTATACCGACAGCTCCGTATTGCTTCTTAAAGGTCACCTCGGAACACTCCAAATCATCTTTATCGGGCTCGAACAACGCCTCGGGAACAGCCGTCTGCAAGATGACATTGGCGCAACGCGGCGCATGTACCGATACTAACCCGGATCCGGTACGCAAAGCGGCTTTTGCAGCCAATGCAGATGCACCTACCATACCGTAACGCCCCCCTATCAAAAGAGCATGGCCATAATCCCACTTATCGGAAAAACGGTCGCGCACATGCAACAATCGACGGGCATCGCCCATTTCTACACAGTGGAAACGGGTGACAATATCAGAGATAGCATCGGCATGCAACCCTATATCGAGAACCTGCCAATCGCCTACATATCGGGCATTTTCGCGGAAGAAGAAAGAGAGCTTGGGGAACTGGAACGTGTAGGTTTCACGTGCCTGTATAATGTGTCGCGGGTCGTTCTTTTGCTCCCAGTCGCACATCAAGCCCGATGGAATGTCAATAGAAACGACATACGCTCCCGACTCGTTGATATACTCTACCAACGACGTATAACCGCCCATCATGGGCTTATTCATACCCGAGCCGAAAAGGCCGTCTATAACCAACGTATCGCCATCTAAGCGCGGAGGACGAAACTCCTTGATTATTTCGGTAAAATGAGCTTCGGGGAACTCTTCCAGAAGTCGCTCTTTATTGATATCGCAATTATCCGAAAGCCGGGAGGTATTGAACAAATATACCTCGGGATTATACCCCTCGACCATCAAGAGGCGGGCTACCGCCAAGGCGTCGCCGCCATTATTACCGGGGCCTGCAAAGATGCAGATATGCTTCATACGGCTCCAATGTGAAGCTATTTTATATACTATTGCCGATGCAGCACGCTCCATCAGGTCAATCGACGAGACCGGCTCATGTTCTATCGTATATTGGTCGATCCGACGTATCTCGGGTGTAGAAAAAATTTTCATGACTGATATGTTTCATTCTTTATAGTGAAACCACAACAAAGATAATATTTCAGCACGAAACGGCCATCTTGATGAAGCGTTTTTTTCGGTTTCGACAGACGCTTCGACAAAGAGAAAAAAGAAGGCTCTACTTTCACAAGAAAAATATGCTGCAAAACGCGTCGGATATGGGCATTAAATTGTACCTTTGCGCAAATTCATTACATTTTCCAAGACATGGAGACTATCAAACTAAAAGATCTGACATTCAAGCCCTACATCAGGAGAGAAGAAATATCCTCAGCCATTAAACATGTAGCGAAGCAGATAAACAAAGACTTGGCGGACAAAAGTCCTCTGTTCTTATGCGTTCTCAACGGGGCGTTCGTATTTGCCGCCGACTTGTTTAGAGAGATAGAAATTCCCGATGCCGAAATAACTTTCATCCGAATGAAATCTTACATCGGAACGCACAGCACCGGCGAGGTACAGATGATTTCGGGACTTCACGAGGACATTTCGGGACGTACGGTCGTTATTGTTGAGGATATTGTCGACACAGGCTTCACCTTACTGCAACTGAAAGAGATGCTCCAAGAGTGCAATCCTGCCGAGATAAAGGTAGCCACCCTTCTTTTCAAGCCCGACTCGCTGAAATACGACGTGACGATAGACTATGTAGCCCTTGACATACCGCAAGCATTTATCGTAGGATACGGGCTCGATTACGACGAATTAGGACGCAACCTCAAAGATATTTACATCGTACAAGAGTAACGCACGCCCTGCTGCAAAGCATATACTATATAAAATAAACGAACATAATTTCATGATAAACATTGTCATTTTTGGAGCTCCGGGGTCGGGTAAAGGGACTCAGAGCGAACTCCTCATTCAAGAATATGGGTTGTCGCACATCTCCACCGGCGATGTATTGAGAGGACAGATTGCCCAACAAACCGAACTAGGGAAAATTGCCGACTCGTACATCTCGAACGGCAAACTTATTCCCGACGAACTGATGATAGACATCCTCGACAAGGTATTGGATTCGATGCAAGACTCAAAAGGAGTTATCTTCGACGGATTTCCCCGTACCATCAATCAAGCCGAGGCATTAGACAAGCTGCTTGCCAAACGCGGCGCATCGTTAGACATCGTGATAGGTCTCGAAGTTGATGAAGATGAACTGATAAAACGACTCATCAACCGTGGTAAGACATCGGGACGCAGCGACGACAACCTCGAAACCATACAAAAACGTCTCGACGTATATCATTCGCAAACCAACCCCCTACGTGAACATTACATCAAGAAAAACATTTACAAAGCTATTCATGGCGTAGGCGACGTAACCAAAATTTTCGGCGAAATAAAACATGCCATAGACTCTTTATAACAGAAGCTGCATCGCGCTATGTAAATGGCAACATAAAAAAGAAGAGCCATATTCCACATAGATGGAATACGGCTCTTTTTATATCCATATAGCTGCTGTCGTCTGCCGAACAACCCGATATATAACAATGATTTTGTATAAAAGAGAACAAACTATCTCAAAGCATTACGCACCGACAGCTTTTTCATCGGGAAGCGCACTCAACTCTGTCTGCTTTCTCTTCACCGACCGTAACCCTTTGGCCCAACTGCAATCGCGGGCGATGCGTTTCAATGCCATTGCGGCAGCATGCTGCTGAGCTTCTTTCTTCGAGTAACCTATCCCTTCGCCCGCCGACACGCCGGCCAGCATCACACAAGAGTGAAAGACAGGATTATTATGTTCGTCATGGGTACTCTTATCTATGACAAACTCGTACGAGACACGGTAACGTTGACACCACTCAATGAGCCTCGATTTGAAATTCACCTCCTCATCGGCAATCTGTTTAAGGTCGATATAAGGCTTTATGATACGCTCTTCTACGATTTTGCGACATTTCTCATAGCCTTGGTCTATATATATGGCACCAACGAGAGCTTCGAGGGCATTGCCATACATGTAATTGTTGTGAGCTATATTATGAGCATTTATCTCTACAATCTTGTCTATTCCCAACTCAATGGCAATATGATTGAGAGTCTCTCGTTTCACTATTTTAGACCGAGTATTCGACAAGAAACCCTCACGCTGCGCATCGTACACCGAATATACAAGGTCAGATACGATCGTACCCAAAACAGCATCGCCTAAAAATTCAAGACGCTCGTTATCATTCCCTTTCTTACTGAGACGAGCGGCCGAACGATGACGGCACGCCTGCTCGAAAAGGGAAATGTCGTGCGGACAGAATCCGAACATCTTATAAAATACACTATAAGGCTCTCTGCAACGTAGTACAAAGAGCCTTATACAGTTATAAATAGCTTTAAGCACGTTTATTTCTCAAATTTTTTAAGAATGATGCTTGCGTTGTGGCCACCAAACCCGAAGGTATTGGACAAAGCAACACGCACTTCTCGTTTTTGAGCTTTGTTAAAAGTAAAATTAAGCTTATAATCTATTTCTGGATCATCGTCACCTTCTTCATGATTGATGGTAGGCGGTATAATACCGTTCTCTATGGCCTTGATACAGAACATGGCCTCCAAAGCACCGGCAGCACCCAACAAGTGACCGGTCATAGATTTCGTAGAGCTGATATTGAGTTTATATGCGTGCTCGCCAAAAACTTCCTTGATAGCTTTCACCTCAGAAAGGTCACCCACAGGAGTAGAGGTACCATGCACGTTGATATAATCTATATCTTCGGGTCTCAAACCGGCGTCTTCCATGGCATTTCGCATTACCAACTTGGCACCCAAGCCTTCGGGATGGGTTGCCGTAAGGTGATAGGCATCGGCAGAAAGGCCTCCACCCACTATCTCGGCATATATGCGTGCACCGCGTGCCAAAGCATGGTCGAGCTCTTCGAGGATAAGGCAGGTACTACCTTCACCCATCACAAAGCCATCACGAGAACCACTGAAAGGGCGCGAAGCAGTTGACGGACTATCATTACGGGTAGAGAGGGCGTGCATCGAATTGAAGCCGCCTACGCCACAAGCGAATATCGCCGCCTCGGCACCTCCGGAAATAATAACATCGGCTTTACCCAAACGAATGTAGTTGAAAGCATCTATCAACGCATTGTTTGAAGAAGCACAAGCCGATACTGTACCGAAATTGGGACCGTGGAAACCATAAATCATCGAAATCTGACCGGCAGCAATATCTGCAATCATCTTCGGAATGAAGAAAGGACTGTAACGCGGACCACGTTGTGGAGCAACAGCATAGTTCGACACTTCCTGTTCGAAAGTGCCCAAGCCACCAATACCGGCTGCAAAAATAACGCCGGCACGGTTACGGTCTATCTTCTCCACATCGATGCCCGAGTCGCTCATACCCTCTTTAACTGCCGCAATAGCATATTGCGCATACAGGTCAAGTTTACGAGCCTCTTTAACACTTTCAAAGTAATTCAGAGGATCGAAGTTCTTTACCTCGCAGGCAAATTGAGTCTTAAACTCGCTGGCATCGAAATGTGTAATAGGTCCGGCTCCACTTACACCACGGACAGCAGCCTCCCATGTGTCGGCTACATTGTTGCCCAATGGGGTAATTGAACCCAAACCTGTTACAACGACTCTCTTTAATTCCATTTATTTTGCAGCTACTGCTTTTTCGATATGCTCGATAGCCTCTCCAACAGTGGTTATCTTTTCAGCCTCCTCATCGGGAATTTTAATATCGAATGCGTTCTCAAAGTCCATTATCATCTCTACTGTATCGAGAGAATCGGCACCCAAATCGCTAGTGAAATTTGCTTCGGGAGTCACAGCTGACTCGCTTACACCTAAACGTTCAACGATAATTGCTTTTACTTTTGATGCAACTTCAGACATAGTTTTTTATTTTTAAATGAGTAATAAGAAGTGTTCTGCAAAAATGCATTGCAAAGAAAAAGATTTTTCTCCAATACGAACAAAAATATTACCGAGAAAATGCACTCTAATGCACAATCACGACAGATTTGCGCATCATTTCATGCTATATATCATTATAAAAATGATGTTTCTCTATATATTTTCTTCTTCCGACGACTGCTGTACGGCTTCGGGCTCTTGATATTCGAATATATTAGGAATACTTTCATCGAATACCGAAATGCAACGCATGGGTCGATGCCCGAAAAGATAGGTTTCACTGACATTATCGCCATCTTTGACATACGTTACAGTGGCCACAGTAGCAATCACTTCCGAACGGTCGCGCCCTACATATTTCGCCATTAGAGGTGCCTCGGCTGCATACGCCTCTACACCCAAAGCGAGAAATTCATCATAATCGGCTTTGAGGTTCTCGCAATCGCGTGTAAAAGAGTAGGAACGACGACGATCGAACTCGACGTACTCTTCGTGATTCGACGGCAGGCGGTCGGCAGCCTTCTTGTAACCCTCTATCTTCGACTGATACTTCAAGTCATTACCATACATACGTTTATATTTCTCATAATTCTTCATGTGCTCACGATGACGCAAAACATTGGCTTGCTCGTCTTTCTCGCAATCACTCTGTTTCGCCTCCCAAAGAGATTTTTTCTCGGCCAAGATAGTATTATACTCTTGTACCAATTGGTTAGTAACATAGTCGATACTATCGCCGACGGTAATATCCTTGACAACTGTCACCGAGACATCATCGGCAGCCGAAAGCCCCTCTACATTACCGTCTTTCACATAAGCGGCAAATGCCCCCGCATAGTCGTCTTCGGCCAAATTCCCGGAACACGATACGCATAGGGCAACGGCAGCCAAACAAAACAGATTAAATATTTTCTTCATACTTCTCAATTATATTTTAGTTAGACTATAAAATTCGTAATTATAGGCAAAACTACAATTTTTATTTGAAACAGAGAGCCTAACCATAGCATATTTTTCCGACACGACCGATAGAGAGAACCTTGACAAAACAACGAATGCAAAAATCTTCGTATTTTTGTACTTGTCTATACTATAAATATGACTACCGAAGCAATTTTACAATACATGCGACAACACGGTGTGAGTGCGCTACACTGCAAAGCTGCGTTGATAGACATGGACGGCGTGTTATACAACTCCATGCCCAACCATACCGAGGCTTGGTATCGCACCATCAGTGCCATAGGAATACCCTGCGACCGCGACGAATTCTACCTCTTCGAGGGGATGACGCGCCGCAGTACCATCAACATTCTCTTCAACCGTGCCTACGGACACGACGCTCCCGAAGAGGTATCACGGCAACTATACAACGAAAAAATCAAACAATTCAGTATGTTACCCGCTCCGCCTCCTATGCCCGGCGCGGCCGAGATGCTGCAAGTACTGCAACGCAATCATATTCTTCCCGTGCTGGTAACCGGGTCGAGCCAAGGACAACTGCTCGAAAGACTTCAAAAAGATTATCCCGGCGTCTTTGTAGAACCGTATCGCATCACCGGCGAAGACGTAAAACACGGCAAACCACACCCCGAACCCTACCTGATGGGACTTAAACGCGCAGGCGTAACCCCGGAAGAAGCCATCGTCATAGAAAACGCGCCCCTCGGAGTGAAAGCAGGAGCGGCAGCGGGCATCTTCACCGTTGCCGTCAATACAGGCCCCGTACCGGCACAGAGTCTCTACGATGCAGGCGCCAACATCGTTTTCGACAGCATGCCGACGTTTGCTCGACAAGCCGAGGCGTTTATTCACTCCTTCGATACAACCGTCTTGCCATGAAAGAACAACAGCTCCTATTCAGCAACGACACCGACGAAGCGTTAAGTCGCCTGCTCGCCACGATAGCTCACGATAAATTGTTCGTTCTGTGCGACAGCAACACCGTCGCACAGGTATTGCCGCGAATCGACGTCCCGGAAATAAAAACAGCCTCCATCATAACAATCCCCGCCGGCGACAGCCACAAAAACATAGAATCACTGTCGCACGTATGGCACATGCTGAGCGAAAATCTTGCCTCTCGACACTCTTTACTCGTCAACATCGGAGGCGGCATGGTTACCGACTTGGGCGGATTTGCCGCTGCCACATTCAAGCGCGGCATGGCGTTCGTCAATATGCCCACCACGTTGTTAGGAGCTGTCGATGCAGCCGTAGGCGGGAAAACAGGCATCAACTTCGGAGGGCTGAAAAACGAAGTCGGCGCTTTCGCTCCGGCTTCCGGCGTCATCATCTCCACACGTTACTTCGACACGCTACCCCCTGAGGAGTTATATTCGGGTTACGCCGAAATGATAAAACACGCGTTGCTCTGCAATAAACAGCTCTATTACGAACTGCTCGACTACGACATCGGGCACTATTCGCCACATACCCTACTGCCCTTGTTGCAGCAATCGGTACAATTCAAACAAGAAATTGTCGGTAAAGACCCCAGCGAAACATCTTTACGCAAAATACTGAATATCGGGCACACCATCGGGCACGCATTAGAGAGCCATGCCTTACACCGCAACACTCCCATTGCTCACGGATATGCCGTTGCATGGGGTCTTGTATGCGAACTACTACTCGCACACCGCATTTTCGGCTTTCCCACATCGGTCATATACGACCTCGCACATTACATAGAAGCACACTACGGCAGCTATGCCATCACTTGCGACGACTACGAGGAGCTATACCGATATATGATGCACGACAAAAAGAACGAAAACGGACATATCAATTTCGTCTTACTGCAAAACATAGGGCAAGCTGTACCCGACTGCCACGTCGAACGCGAGGAAGTAGAAATAGCATTAGATGTTTACAGAGACCTGTTTCATTTGTAAATGAGCCTGTTACAAAAAAGCGTCATTTTTTTTGAAAATTTTTACGGTAAAAGTATTGCATGTAATATAAAAAGCTGTACCTTTGCATCACCTTTTAGACGGGGTGTAGCTCAGCCCGGTTAGAGTACACGTCTGGGGGGCGTGTTGTCGCTGGTTCGAATCCAGTCACCCCGACTAATGGAAAGAAAGGAGTTAAGCCAAAACTTAACTCCTTTTTCTATATTTGTCACATTGAGTGGCTTTTTCTACCCGAGTTCCGCCGATGCCGTTTCGGAAGCATTCAGTACCTAAATCGAAGAGTTCAGGGCGCAATACAAAAGAGTAAGGTACAAAGTTCTCTTTCTGCCCAAACGAACAAAAATTATGCCCAAACAGTAAATTCATCAACTTTTTCGTTAACAAAGTTTCCAATAAAGGCTGTCATCGGAGACTATAATCAGATATATCTTTTCTAATCGGGCAAACAACCTTTTTCGTAGAAAGAACGGAAGACTTCATCGAAAAACACTAATTCACGGAATATCAGCAGAGCCCCGAAACGCCTCTGTTTGCCCTTTTATTTCGTCTCAAAATCGTATTTTGAAATTAAACTATCTCTTATTGAAAAAGAATTTACATTTTCAACTAAGCCAAAAAAATCGTATATTTGCCAATCATGAAAACAAGGCGATATACCTTCATAATCATTTTATTATTCCTGTTGCATGTCTTCCCGGCTTCTCATGCCGAAGATTACTGCGACAGCCTCATACAAATCGCCATAAAAGCCTCTATCGAAAAAGACCACCAACTGTCGCTCAACTTATTACAAGAAGCGCGTACCATTGCTACCAAAGAGAACTCTCCCGAAGACTTATTTTGGGTGTTGACAAACATCGGCATCAACTATGCAGAACTGTTAAATTACAGCGATGCACTCGATGCGTTTCTCGAAGCATACAAAATTGCATTAGACCACCTCGACAAGCGGCACGAGATGAGCATCCTTAACAATATTGCCGGCGTATATATGCTCGACCACAAATACGACAAAGCCATCGAGTACTATACTCTTGTATATAATACGGTAAAAGATTCTTCCGACAGCCTCTTTATCGGCGGATGCGCCATGAATATAGCCAATGCATCCATACGGTGCAACAATTTGCAGTTAAGCGAACAATACACCAACATTGCCGAAAAGTTCTTGACAAACCACCCCGAAGAGCTTACTCAACTAAACGCCTTGAAAGCCGGTATTTTCTTAAAAAAAGGAGATAACCATAAAGCGCTCGAAACGGCACTGACAAGTTACAATCAAGCCCACAAGCTGCAAGACCCCTTATTACAAAGCTATGCCGAGCTTGCACTTGCCAACGTATACAGCGCCACAGGTAATTACAAGGCACTCATAGAGACCGTAGAGCACTGCCTCAGAAAAAAAGAGATAAATTTAGAAGAGCGTCGTGACCTTTTCGACATTCTCTCCGAAGCCTATGCCGAAACAGGTTTTTACGACAAAGCTCTTGCTGCCAAAGATTCGCTTATTGCAACTATCGATACCTTATATAATATTCAAGGGAAAAAACAATTTGAAAACAGCCGCATACAATTCGAGCTTTTCCGTCGAGAAAAAGAGATAGAAGAATACCGCATAAAAGGTCGTAACAGCCTCATATTTTTCGCCTTATCTGTCGTCATTGCAATTATCCTTACATGGGCGTTAATCAACCAAATCATCAAAAGCAAGCAACAAAAAAGGATTATCGGTCTCGAACTGGAACATGAGAAACAAAATCAGCAGCTCTTACAGAACCAGCTCGACGAGCAACAAGCGAGAAGATTGCTCGAAGAGGAACGCTATCGCCATGAAATAGAATTGAAAGACAAGGAGCTAATGTCGAAAGCCATGATTATGGCAAATCGTAATGACTTGATTTACAAAATTATAGACACTATATCGAAAACCGAATCCATAAAAAAATCGAACGATACTTCGCTAAAAGAAAGCATCAAACAGTTACTGAAAATGCTCAACGACAACGAAGAATGGAAGCATTTCTCTACCTACTTCGAGCAACGGAACGACACATTTATCAATGCTCTTAAAGAACAATACCCCGAACTTAGCGCACAAGACATACGCTTCCTCTCCCTCGTATATCTTAACCTGAGCACCAAAGAGATTGCACTATTACTCAATATCACCCCCGAATATTGCAAAAAGAAGAAGCAACTTATCGCCAAAAAGATGGGATTGGAAAATTCCAAGGCTCTTTATTCTTTTTTAAGCCGTCTATAATCATAACGGCCTAACAACAAACGACATAATAACTTTTTACTGCCTTTTATCACATAGGCACATCCCCTTTTTATCCCTCCCTCAACTATTGTTTCTTCGACAAATTATTATACATTAGCGGCCGGATACGATTAAAATAGCAACTTATAACACCATAATAATAACAACTTAACACATGATGATTATGAAAAGACAATTACTCTCAACATTTCTAATGTGTGTATTCTTCTCACTTTATTCACAAACAACTGTTGACACAGCCCTTCCCTTACAAGAAGGGTACAACACTTACACATTTGAAAGCAGTACGGGTGAAAACAATGTTTATTATGTTTACACTGCACCAGAAGAACAAGGGAAATTACTTACAGTAGAAATGGCAGACCCTTCTACCAGCGTCAGACTATCGGAAGATGGCTCTTATAACACAACCATCAATGGCATTACCACAAGCAACACTCGAATATACCCCATAAAAAGAGGACAAACCGTATATCTTACAGTAAGTGCATACTATTCTGCATCAGTAGAATTTACCGTAACACTAACTGATGCCGACGTTGAAAAAGGAGCAAGCTGTGAAGACCCCATCATTGCCACGGAAGAAGGTGAATTTTTTGTACCTTCTTATTACGACACAAGTACTTATACAAACAATCCCACCTACATCTCCTATACTTGCCCCGAGGATGGTTTATTGGAAATGACTTTCGGTGGATATCCTTCTTCTCTTTTTATTAGCGAAGGATGCGACGGCACTCAAGAGAGCCTTACAACATCGACCCTCAACGGGAAATATATTGCTAAATATGGTGTTGAAGCCGGCAAAACATACATTGTTAAGTTGAATACCTACTCTCCTTTAATGGCAACATTCCTGCTAACGCATCCTACAATAGGCTCCTCATGTGATATGCCTTTCGATGCCATAGAAACCGGCAACGTATTACCCAAAGATGCCGGCACATACTGGTATCAATATACAAACACCGAGGCTGGATATATGATTATATCATCTGATTACAGTCTTGCCGGAGGTAATATCAGTATATACAAAAGTTGTTACGATTACAGCCCTTATGCAAGTATCAACGGATATTTTGATATTCGCTGTGAAGTATTTGAGAACACAACTTACCTGATATGTATAGAAAAAACCGAAACTACAACAACCGATGAAACTTTCGATATTACAGTAGAACCTGCTCAAACAGGAGATTCGATGGGTAACCCATTTATAATCACCGAAGGAGATTACAATACACCCCACTACAATGGCACCTATTATTATAGTATAACCGTGCCCGAAGGAGACCCCCGTTTCCTCATTGTCGATGCCACAGCCACTGAGTTACTAAGTAGCAATACCAAAGTAACACTCTATGCTGCCAATAATCCGTATTCTCCACTTGCACAAGGGCAAGACTATTTCAAAAGCGAAGTCAGTGGTGGAACTACCTATATTATTACATGGAACTGCAACGAGGGAATAAACGACATCCCATTTACCGTATCGTATGAAACCATCGAACAGGGTGATGTTTGCTCTAACCCGCTTGATGCCGTAGCCGGAGAAAATAATTTGCAAGCCGGCAGTAAAAAATACTATCAATATACTGCAACTCTTACCGGTTGGTTATTAATAGATACAGACATCACCATCAACGTATCATTCCCCGAAAATTGTTCTCAATATAGTGGTATGCGCAATGCAGTAAAAACCGGAACTATAACAAAAACCGAAGTCGTTGCAGGCAACAGCTATCTTATTCAATTTGAAAATATAGAATACGAAACCACGTTCTTCTTATCGGAAGAAGAATATCAAGAAGGCGAATCGTGCGAAACTGCAATAGAAGTAGAACCGGGTGTCATAGAGTTGCCTGCATCAGTACTCAACATGTGGTACAAATATACTGCAACCCACGAAGGAAAAGTTGTCATCAACTCTGATATCGTATATGAACAAAGTTCCGATTATCGTTACTCATCGATGGTTTCTGTCAAAGAAGGAGACTGCTCGGGTTATGCTACCGCCATTATAAAAACGGGAGAATCAGGCACAGTTTTCAACGGGCAATTTATTGTGTCCGAAGGTGATGTACTATATATCAACGTTGTTACTCTTTCGGCACAAAGCGGGAAAAGCCTCTCTATCGAAATACTCGATCTTGAACCCGGCGAATCTTGTTCCAATCCTATCATTATAGAAGAAGAGGGTGAAATTATCTTCCCGGAGTCATCACGAGCACTCCCCGTATGGTACTCTGTAGAATTAGGAATGGGCGATTTCTCTGTTTCTTCAACAAGTTACATATCCCTTTCGCTCTATGATAACTGCGATGCAACATCTCCCCTCGCCATATCAAACTATATATATGATTATGAAACTTATATAGGTACCTATCTTCTTACTTATACAGTTCCTGAGGGAGAAGAAGGCATTTACATCTTAAAATTAGATTACAGCTATAATAATACCGTAGCGACTATCGTCATACCGGGTATTGAAAATGCCGTAAAAAGTATCACAACGCAAAATACTGTAAAAGTACAAGGCAACATTGTTACGGTTACACCCGAAAACAGTACTCGTACCAACGTTGAAATATACGACATTACCGGTAAAAAAATAGAAGCAAGAGCTATTTACGGTACAACATCGTTTAGCATAGAGCAACGTGGCATTTACATCGTCAAAATCAACAACGATGTAAAGAAAATAGCCATCAACCGCTAATACTCTCTTACTTGCGGGCTGTGACCACCTGAATTTTTGGTCACAGCCCACCTAAATACAAGCATGATGCAAAAGCCGAAGATAGGGAAACAGGGTACTCTATGCCGATAAATAACCCGCCCCAATTCCTATATACATCGCAAACCACTATTTATGAACCACTTATCGAAGTGCATAAATACCTACTCTCGTCCTTTACCATCACAATATATCCAAAACTATTTCTATGAGAAAATCTTACTTGTTACACTTCCTGCTTATTATCTGCCTCGCACTCGGAGGTACAGAAAAAGCTGTGGCGGTAAAAGCCAACCCTAATCCTATAACAGTAACACATCCCGACGGAAGTAGCATCACCATCAGAATATACGGCGATGAAAACTTCCATTACACAACTACCATAGACGGCTACTTGATACGCCGCGATAACGACGGCTACTTCAAATATGTCGATATGGATACCGATGGGACATTACGTATTACAACGCAAACAGCAAACAATGTAGACAAACGTGACAGCGAGGAACAACAAATCGTAAGTCGCCTTGTTCCTGCAAAGAAGCTGCAAGCACAATTAATGGCAAACCGCCCCAACATCACTAAAAAACCGGGCAGATTTTTAAGCCGTCATATCGTTTCACCGTCACTTCCTGCCGGCGAAAATGCTGCCGAAAGCCAATACTTGGTTATATTAGTCAATTTCAAAGACTGTGCTTTCCATTTTACCCAAAACGACTTCGACTTATGGCTCAACGAACCGGGATATGATACTGACGGAGGAACAGGTAGTGTAAAAGATTATTATCGCGACAACTCCATGGGCAAGTTTATCCCCAACTTTACCGTTGTCGGCCCCTATACCTTAGCGCATGAACAAAGCTACTATGCAGCCAATGCCGATGACGGAAGCGGCGATATAAATCCGCGCGCCATGGTCATAGAAGCATGTAACCTTGCCAAAGAGGACAACCCTCAAATCGATTTCTCGATATTCGACAATGATAAAGACGGTTACATGGACAACGTAAATATCATTTACGCCGGATATAGCGAAGCCAGCACAGGCAACGAGAACGACATGTGGCCACACAGCTGGACTCTCAGTGATGAAGCCATCACCATCGACGGAATTACTATCAACAACTACGGATGCTCGGCCGAGCTGGTAGGCGCATCGGGTACAAAGATGGATGGTATAGGTACATTTACCCACGAATTCGGACACATTCTCGGTCTCAAAGACCTCTACGATACCGACGACTACCTCAACGGATACGGCTTAGACCCCGGAGCATACACCCTTTACGCCTCGGGCAGCTACAACAACGACAGCCGCACCCCTCCATATCTGATGGCTTTTGAGCGTATGCAAATGGGATGGTGCGACCCGGTAGAATTATCAGAACCCGAAGATGTAGCCTTGCAACCTCTCTACACCAATGCCGCCCGCTACATCGATGCTCAACCGGGACGCGAGGAAGGTACGGGATACGAGTGGTTTGTCTTGGAAAATCGTCAACGCGAAGGATGGGACACATATCTGCCGGCTCACGGACTACTCATCTATCACTACGACTATACGCAAGAGATGGTAGAAGAATATTGGTCGGTAAACGGCCCCAACAATAACTCAAAACACCGTTGTCTTTATATCAAAGCTGCCGACGGTATCGACGATACCAACTCACGTAACGGCGATACCTATCCGGGGCGTTCGGGCAATACCGAATTTACCGACACATCAACCCCGAACTCCCTCAACTGGGCTGGCGAAGCAACAAATACCCCCGTCACCAACATCCGCGAAGAGGGTGGCATCATCTACTTCCAAGTAAAAGGTGGCGTTACGCAACAAAACATACTGAAAACCTTAACACCCAAAAACATACGCGATACATCGGCCGAGGCACAAGCCATTGTCGTAAACAAAACACAATCTATCACCGAAATGGGATTCTGCTGGGCTACCCAAGAAGAACCCACCATCGATAGCTACCGTCATACCGTAGAAATTGCCGATACAATATCATATATAATAACAGGTCTCGAACCCGGCACCAGCTACAACGTACGCGCATATATGATTCTCGCTGACAACAGCGTTGTCTACGGCTCGGCCATACCATTCTCTACCGAATGTCAAGTAGCCGTTGCACCATATATCGCCGATTTCTCCTCATGGACTGATGGTGAACCCGATTGCTGGAAAATCATCGATAACAACAAAGACGGAACGACATGGATTTTCGATGAGAATGCCGACGGCATGTTATACCAGTTTGACTACTGGAACAATGCCGATGATTGGCTCATCTCTACCCGCATGCTCGTGCCCGAAAACGGCTGCCTATATTTCGTCAGAGGTGTGGTAGAAACCACCACCGTAGAAAACTTAGACATATATGTCTCTACTCATTCGCGCGAAATAGAAGACTTCCATCTGGTGAAACGCTACTCTTTTGCCGACAATTTCGGCGTACAGGTTCCCGAGGAGATAGACCTGAAAGAGTACGAGGGGCAAGAGATTTACATCGCCTTCGTTTGCCACTCAGAGAAGTTGCAAGGCAGCCTGTGGTTGTGGCAAATATACCTTGCCAGCAAACTCGATACCCCGCGCATTACAAAATTCGAGTCAACCGATAACGGTTTGTACCTGGAATGGACTCCGATAGAAAATGCCGTACGATATTATCTGGAATTTTCGGAGGTAACCGACGAAGTATATACCAACGCCGTATTTGTACCCGTAAGCGACTTGTATGTAACAGACGGAAATGCCGATATAAGCACAGGTACCATCTTCTTCTCTGAAAACGGTGTCGTGGAAACCCGCGATTACCCCGATGGCATCATCGACTGTATGTTTATCGTTACCACATCGGGCCCAACCGGCACGAGCCTCCTTACCATCGAAGGGTCTTGCGATGGTACAACTTGGGAACAAATAGGTCCCAGCATACGCAAATCGGCATACGACAACGAGGGCTCAGAACATCTGCTCTCATCGTACCTCCAAAACAAGCTATACCGTAAGTTGCGCATCACCTGCCAACACGGAGGCCGAAACCTGAAAATAAAATATTTCACCCTGCAATACAACGACGGATATGTATGCAACATGTTGAGTGAGGGATATGTCGAGAACTCTTTTGTCAACATTATAGAGACTACTCCCGATGAGTTCCTGTCGGGTAAGAAATATGCTGCTACGGTATATTCCGGCGACGGTGTTCTCTTCTACGATGCTTCTGAGACAGCATATTTCAGTGCTCCCGACAATGTATCGCTCCACGCTGTCGACAAAGCCTTTGCCGTCGTAGAAAACGGCAACGTATGCATCAGAAACCTCGCACAACATACCCGCGTGCTATGCTCTACCGCCGACGGTGTATTGCTTTATAACAACATTGTCGATGGAAACGAATGCTCATTCGGTGTAGGGGGATACCAAGGCGTTCTCATCATCCGCCTCATACACAACGAAGAGGGCCGCATAATAAAACTTGTTGTTAACCCATAAACTCTCAAACAATGAAACATACCCAATATATATTGCCCGCATTAGTGTTAGGAGGACTATTATATGTATATGCCGGCAACGCCGACGAAAGAATAAAACCGTCACACCTTACCCCGCCTCCTGCCGAACAAAATGCACTACCTCCTGCACCGCTGCGATTGTCGGGTGCAGAAGACGGCATACCCTATGGCCTGTCACTGACAGGAATAGACAACAAAGAGGTATCGCTGCGATGGAACAACCCCGAACCGACCAACGGATACTTCGAAGACTTTGAAGGCCACCCTGACTTTGTCATCAACTCTCCGGGCAGCATCGGATGGGATTACCTGGACATGGACAACGAATATACCTACACATGGGCAGCTACGATTTTCCCCAACCAAGGGCAAAAGATGGCATACCTCGTCATGAATCCCTCCAAAACATCGCCCTCGGTAGCCGATTATCCCGATATACAACCCTTCTCGGGCGAGAAATTCCTGGTGTCTTTTGCCTCCGTAGGGGGAGTGAACAATGATTTTATCATCTCGCCGGAACTCAGCTTCACGGAAGATTTCCAAATCAGTTTCCGAGCCAAAAGCTACAATGACACTTACGGACTTGAACGTATTCGCGTAGGATATTCGACAAGTGGGAAATTAGCATCTGATTTTACGTTCGTCTCGCAAAACGACTACGAAGAAGTTCCTACCGAATGGACTCTTTACGAATATCAAATACCCAGTGAAGCCAAATATGTGACCATAAACTGTGTTTCACAAGACGCATTCATGCTAATGATTGACGACATCTTCATCGGTACCAACAAAGTACGCCCCAGAAGTCAGTCGGAACAATATATTACAGGCTTCAACCTCTATCGAGACAACGTGAAAGTCAATACCGAAGTCCTTAAAGAGGTATTTTATACCGATATCGTGCCCGATTACGGCGACTACGTTTATACTGTAACGGCAGTCTATGCCGACGGTAGCGAAACAGGGCTCTCCGAACCGCTTGCAGTCAACGTTCCCGACATCCGCCTGCTTCCTTTTGAAGACAGTTTCGATAATTGGATAATAGACCCCGATAATTGGGAAACTCCTATAGACGATGACGGAAACAACAATTATTGGGGCTGCGACTATTATACTTATGGTTTGGTAAATCCCTGTGCCACATACAGATATTCAAGCATAATCAATTACTCGCAATCGCTCATCTCTCGGGAATTACGCACATTAGACACGGAAAAGGTTTATTTGCGTTTCAAACTGCGCCATGTCAACTACAACAATGTCGAAGGAGACACCCTCTCGGTAGAAGTAACCTGCGACGACGGTGCAACATGGCTCAACATTGCCTCCTTTGACAATGCCGAAGGCTCTTATGAGCCTCGCATCGAGCAGTTCAGCCTAAGCAACGTGTTAAGCAACGAAATATTCCGCATACGATTCAGAGCTCACGGTGCAAACGCTTCTTACATAGATTATTGGTATGTCGACGATATAAAGGTATGGGACCCTGAATGGACAACAGCTCAACTGACCGTACAATCACAAGGTATGCCGGTAGCCGATTGCCCCGTAACGCTGGTTGCCGACCACGGAGCCGAGCTCTCCGTAACAACCGATGTGAACGGGCAAGTCAACTTCTCACAGATTGAAAAAGGAAGTTATACAATAACGATAGAAAAAGAGGGTTGCAATCCTTTCTCTGGCAAATGGGAGATAACCGGCGACGCAACCAACACGTTCACCGCCAATATTACACAACCCTTACTAACCGTTGGTGCCACCTCGATACATGCCGATATGCTGGCAGAAGAGAAAGTCTCCCGTGAACTAACATTGAAAAACGAAGGAGACGGACCGCTATATTATACAATAGAAGCATCCTATCCTGCCAACTCGGGCGACATTACCAACCGCTGGGATATACAAAAAACGTTCGATGCCTCAGGCGACTTGCAAACATCGATAGCTTTCGATGGCGAATTTTATTACACTGCATCGTGGTACTACTTTGGCACATATTTCAAATATGACGCCGAGGGCAACTTCATCGAAGAATTCACCATTCCCAACATGTATTACAAGTTGTACGATTTAACTTTTGACGGTACCTATTTCTATGGTAGCGACAATACAAACTCCTTGTATCAATTAGACTTCAAGAACAAACGTATCGTCAAAAAAATAACCATCACATCAGAACCCGATTTGAAGATAACACACTGTGCCTACGATACCCGCAACGACCAATTTTGGGTAGGTGGTTTCTACACTCTGGGACGTATCGACCGCGATGGAAACGTCACCGTTGCATTCCATGACATTTCTACCGAGGTAGAAGTTGCCGTTTACGGCTCGGCATTCGACAACATAACGCCGGGAGGTCCGTATCTATGGTTTGGGAACCAAATGGTCTCGGGAACAAACACCATCGACAAGGTTGCCATCTCGCAATATAATATAAACACCCGCAAAGTCACAACAGTAGAGCATAATGTAAGCGACATTCCCGGATACCAAATAGGCGTCGTTGGCGGGCCGAACTATATTTGCGGTATAGAGACTTCGACCAATATCGTAGACGGAACCCTTTCGTTGATAGGTATCTTGCAACAATCGCCGTCGCGTATCTTCGTATATAAGTTGTGCGATGTAGAGTCGTGGTTCTCCTTCGAACCCAAAACGAACCTACTGGAAAGCGGCGAGGAGAATACTATCACCGTAAACTTCGATGCTCGCAACGGCATCGTAGGCGAGACCTACACATCGTCATTGAATATATCTACTTTGCCGGGAACCGAAAAACAAGTCGTACCCATCAGCTACACCGTAACGGGCGCATCGGTCTCGCCGCGACCCATAAACGTCACGGCCCAAACTGAGGGTGATGCAACTGTCGTGATTTCTTGGGAAAACGGAAGCAGCGACAAAACTCCCATCGGATACAACATCTACCGTAACGAAACAAAAATCACGGAAACACCGGTTACCACCATACCTTACCGTGACGAAAATGTCGTACACGGCGATTACACCTACACCGTAACCGCTTTATACGATGGAGAGAAAGAGTCGGTACAATCGGACAAAGCACAAGTAAACGTAAAAATCGGAGCACCCTATTTTGCACCTACCGGACTGACGAACACCGTCTCCGGTAACAAAGATGTAACGCTATCGTGGCAATCGCCTTCCGAAAAGCAGCAAACTGCCGCAACCTTGCGTTGGGATAACGGCACCAACAGCGATGCCATAGGTCTAACCGATGGCGGATACTTCTGGGCTGGTACTGCTTGGGAATACGACGATTTGATAGAATACCGTGGTATGGTATTGGATACGGTAGAGCTATTCATACAAGAACAATATACCTCGCTATCGCTGCAAATCTACAAAGACGACCAGCGTATCGTATCGCAAACCATTCGCTCCGAAGTAAAGTACGGCGAGTTTAATGCTTTTGCCGTAACCAATCCTGTGACCATAGAACGGGGATACAATTATAAAGTCGTCTTCCTCGTATCTCATGAGGCAGGTATGCGTCCGATAGGTATTGACGGTACAGCAGCCGTCAACGGAAAAGGCAACCTCTTTTCGTCCGATGGTAAAGAATGGTTCCCGGCAACCTATTTAGGATTGGGAAGCAACAACTTCAACATGTCTATTCACTTGTCACCTTCGTCATCGACAGAAGAAGCTCCCTCAGGCTATAACATCTATCGCGATGGCACGCGAGTCAACGATACCCCCGTCACAGGTTTTACTTATCAAGAGGAACTGTCAGCACCGGGCACATACAACTATCAGGTTTCTTCGGTTTACGACAATGGAGGCGAGTCGTCTCTCTCCGACGCCACACAGGTAAAAATCATCGATTTAGGCACGCCGTATGCTCCGACGAACCTACATGCCGACGTAGAGTATAACCGTACCATCAGACTGCGGTGGGATTTCCCGTTGGAACAAGGCAGCTCATTCCCCATCGACACGGAAATCACCAATGTCACCTGCCGTGAAGGATACCCCGAATTCGTAAGCATGTTCCGCGGCTATATCCCGGGAGAAATGGGCGTAGCCTCTGACGGCAAATATATCTATACCTCTATGCACAGTTCGAACGGAACTATCAATAAATATACCCTTGATGGAGAGTTTATAGAGAGCTTTACTGTCAGCAACACCATGGAGGGAATACGCAACCTTAC
This sequence comes from uncultured Barnesiella sp., assembly GCA_944321085.1. Taxonomy (GTDB): domain Bacteria; phylum Bacteroidota; class Bacteroidia; order Bacteroidales; family Barnesiellaceae_A; genus Barnesiella_A. Next base: position 106,816 of record CALUJY010000006.1, on the reverse strand, counting down.
ATTCGACGGCACACACTTCTACGCCGCCGACTCGGAGTCGAGCAGTATCTACCAACTGGATATGGAAAACAAAACTGTCACAGATACCATCTCTATCTCAGAGATAGCTCTCCACGTGACGTATATACCCGACCTCGACAACGGCCGAGGCGGATTTGAAGTTGGCGACTGGGAAACGAGTATCTATGTGACAAAGCAAGGCGCAAAGTTAGGCAACGGCCCCTCTTATTTAGGAGCAGCCGGCACAGCCTACTATAACGGTATATTATATGCTTTCGAGCAAGGGCGCGACAGCCGTTATACCTTGTGCAGCTATGACTTCGCCACAGGCGAAACTATTGCCAGCATAGACTTGGGCGATTATGTAGAGATAAACCCCGAGACCAATGCTTCGGCCGGAGGTATGTCGGTCATAACCACCCGGGAAGGCCTCACCCTGCTTGCTCTCACGCTACAAGAGCCCTCCAACAGCCGCTTCATATTCTTTGATTTGGGAAGCATCCCGGGTCTCGAAGGATACAACGTGTACCGAAACGGTGAGAAACGCAATGACACACCGCTGAAATACCGTTCTTTCACCGAAGAAGAGACAGAACCGGGAGAATATAACTATGAAATAGAGACCGTATACATCGACGGCACAACATCGGGTAAATCGCCGATTGCAACAGCCGAAATATACGATACCGACATTTGCGATGCGCCTATCGATATAAAAGGCCGGCAAACAACGTATGGTTACGATGTTGTTGTTTCGTATGTTGACGCCACGGCAATGCTTACCGACACATACGAAAGCGCAGAAGAGGGTACGGCCGAAGAGCCTTTTGCTCGGACTGAATGGACAAATACCGACGAGGCATGGAGTGTAACAGATGCCGATGCCTACGAAGGTGTAAACTCGCTCATCTCCAATGCAGGAAACAACGGCTACCTCATTATTCCGGTTAGCGGCTACGACGAAGATTTCGTATTCTCATTCATAGCCCGCAACAGCGACGATCATAAAGGAAACGGAAGTATCAGAATACTTACCTCTACGGGAAGTACGCTCACAACCGACTTCATACCTCTGCAATATGCCACAACTACCGAAGCATGGAAGAAATACTCTTTCACGTTGCCTTCAAGCACCCGATATATCGCATTGAGTGTCGATAAGAGTGTCGCAGCACAGTATGTAGATGCTATTTCGATAAACAGTCAGGATGCCGGGCAAATCTACGGTTATGACATATTCAGAGATGGAGTACAGCTGAACGAAAGCCCCGTATCGACAATAAGCTACACCGACCACAACCTTCTGCCGGGAACTTATTCTTATCAAGTACGTGCATACTATGTAACTTCCTGCATAAGCGAACTCTCCGATGAGATTACAGTAAACGTAGATTACAGCAACAATTGCCAACGCCCGGGACATCTCTCGGTAGAAAGAACCGAAGAGGGGCGTCAACTCTCTTGGAGTGCACCGGCCTTGGGCGATGCCATCAACCTGAAATGGCATAGCGGCAACGCCTACGACGCAGCCGGACTGCCCAGCGGCGGTTGCTATTTTGCAGGTGTAGAATGGAGTGCCGACGAGCTGTCGCAATATACCTCGCTATCGCTTTCTGAGGTTGAGTTCTACATCAACCAAATACCCGATGCTCTATTTGTATTGGTTTACAAAGGCAGCGAACTGATTGCTCAGCAATACGTATCCGAATTGCAACAATACAGCTTCAACACCGTAATCTTGGACAACCCCATACGAATCGATAACAACAAGAGTCTCCGGGTCGTTATATACATAGAGCATAACGAAATATCGGTACCGCTCGGATACGACGAAGGCCCTGCCATAGTCGGCAAAGGCGACTTGTACTCTTCCGACGGTGTGACATGGTCTACGCTTACCTCCAACAGTATAGATGGTAACTGGAACATCACCCTCGGACTGCGTGCATACGCCGAAGACAGCACGTCAAGTGCCGCCCAACCGAGCCAAAAGGTTGCTCAGACATTCGCACCTCGTATTCGAGTGAATGCACAAGGCAATACCGCTCTGCGCAGCGTGCCTCTTGCACAACCGGCAAGCTCTACCCGCAACGCTTTCGACGGATACAATGTATATTGCAACAGCGAGTTACTCAACGAAAACCCATTGCAAACGACTCAATATCTCGACAATGAAGAGCACTTCGGCAACTACTATGAATACCAAGTAACAGCTATTTACTCGGGTTGCGGAGAAGTAGGTTCTAACATCGTCAGAATTGAAGCATCGGGTATCGACGCCAACCTTGTCGGAGCTGTACGCTTCTATTGCAAAGAAGGTTCTATCGTTGCCGAAGGCCTCAAACAAGGGACACCGGTGATACTCTTCGATGCAAGCGGCAAAATCGTACACTCGGGTATGACCTTCGAATCTGCTCCATATATCATCGACGCTTCGGGTATGCCCGAAGGAGTATATCTGATATATGCCGGCCGACACAACGGGAAAATTTTAGTAAAACGATAACACACAATTGTCCTGCTTCCACCGAGGGCGTGTCCGATTGAAAAATCGAGGCACGCCCTCAGCTTATATTATAGATATAGAAAACCGGACTGAACGATAAGATTCGGCACCTGCAACAGGGCAGCCGTGCCTACCCCGTCTAAACAGGTCATCGAGCATAGCGGCACATATACTCATACGCCAATGACGATATGGCTGCAATAATTGCAGCATTGGCGGCATCGCTTTCATACGAATCGCACACGAAAACCGCTATGTAGTAACGACTGCCATCGGGAAGGAGTACAAAGCCTGCATCGTTGTCGGCTATCTTCTTACCATCGGCATCACGGTCTGACGAGCCTGTTTTATGCCCGACCGCGGCAGCCGGAGGCAGCCCGGCCACCAATTTGTCCTGTCCTGTTGCCGTCTGCAACAATACATGTTCCAAGAAATCGCGATGCGCCCGAGGCAACCAATCGGTTGCAAAACACCGATAGAACAAGTGCGCCACATCACGAGGCGGCGCCGCATTGAGGCTCTGCAAACCGGTTGTCGCGTGCATATCGGCTTCATCGGCACATATCTTTATATTTCGAAATCCGTGTTTCTCCATATAGGCTTGTACGGTTTCTACCCCGCCCACCCATTCTATCAAAATATCGCACGCGTTATTATCGCTCAATGAGAGGCTATATGTCAGTAACTGCGATAGGGAGAGAAAAACACCTCCTTCGGGATAAAGTTCTCGCAAGGGGCTGTATGTGCCCGACGGTAATTGAGCTTTCGATATATACAGACAACTATCCATCGGGATATTCTCTCGCGACATCTTATCTAAGACGGCAAGGGCACAAGGGAACTTGAATACGCTCAATAAAGGGAACATAATGCTATCATTCACTCCCGCCACCGTATTGCCACCGTCGTCGAGTACCGACACGCTCACAACGGCTCTTTTACCATTTGCAACGGCTGCTATCTCCCCAGACAAGTCGGCATATCTTTCACTTGCATCTTCTTGCGAGAATGCTGCGACCATACTTGTGCAAAGCACCACGACAAACACCGTCAATATCTTCTTCATACTTCATCTTTATTTACCTGCCCCCAAAATATATATAAAATTTTCCCGTCTCCTCACAAATGGGGGTGACGGGAAAATTCACTATAAAACAATTTCTTCTTATAATACCTTATGGCACTCCATGCCGAAGGCCTCGGCTACACCGGGGAAGGTCACTTTGCCGTCAACCACATTCAAGCCGGCAGCCAAACCTGCGTCGGCGCGACAGGCTTTCTCCCAACCCATATCGGCCAACTTGATGGCATACGGCAGTGTGGTGTTGGTAAGAGCCAAAGTCGAGGTATAAGGCACAGCTCCCGGAATATTGGCAACACAATAATGTACAACACCATCGACAACATATATAGGTTCGGCATGCGTCGTGGGATGCGATGTCTCGAAGCAACCGCCTTGGTCTATGGCCACATCGACCATCACCGTTCCGGGACGCATCAACGCCAACATATCGCGCGAAATGAGGTGCGGAGCCTTAGCGCCGGGTATGAGCACGGCACCTATCACGAGGTCGGTCGTAGGCAATTCTTGCTCTATATTATGGGTCGAAGAGAAGAGCGTTTTCACATTACGGGGCATCACCTCGCTCAAATAACGCAGGCGCGGCAACGAAATATCACACAGTATGACATCGGCTCCCATACCGGCAGCCATCAGAGCGGCATTCATACCTACTACGCCACCGCCCAAAACCAATACCTTGGCGGGTTTCACCCCGGGAACACCTCCCATCAGCACACCGCGTCCTCCTTGGGGTTTCTCCATAAAACGAGCACCTTCTTGTATCGACATGCGGCCTGCAACTTCACTCATAGGCACCAACAACGGCAGCGCGCCACTGCGGTCAACCACCGTTTCGTAAGCCAAACAGGTCGCTCCGCTTGCCAACATGGCATCGGTAAGCTCCCTATCGCATGCAAAGTGGAAATAAGTAAACACCAATTGCCCCTTGCGTATCAATTTATATTCGGGTTTGATAGGTTCTTTCACCTTGATAATCATCTCGGCGATAGCATATACATCTTCTATCGTAGGCAATATTTTGGCGCCCGCATTTATATAATCATCGTCGGGGAAACCGCTATTTTCGCCTGCGGTATGTTGTACATATACCGTATGACCGTGCTTTACCAACTCACGTGCGCCAGCCGGAGTGAGAGATACTCTGTTTTCGTTGTTTTTAATTTCTTTAGGGACACCAATAATCATAGTAATAGTGGTTTAAGGTTTAACGCCTCAAAGGTAAAAATAAAATCGGAAAAACATAATTCCGAGGCCATTTCTTTTCTATTGTATGCCATTTTCTTTGCTGCATGAAATATGCAATGTTGTCATATAGAAAGGGCTGCAACAGAATTTCTCAATCCATCACAACCCCATATACGCCACGTTACAATACTATTGTTCCCAAATAGTCATTAGCAAAAAAGGATTTAATCTTTGAAATAATCATTCTCGTCGGGTACCGCGCAAGCCTTCAAGCGGGCAAAGAAGTGCATCCGACAAGCATTTTCACGGGCAAAAACTGCTTTCGTTCCCTCTTGTGAATAAGAAAAACTTACCGAATTATTAATAGACAGATTTTGGGCAACACGTGCCACGTCTTGATTGGTGCCGATATAGGTAAATACCCAATGCTTACCACGCAACCGCTCCACGAGCGCACGAATGTGCATGCCATCGAACTCGTGTGAGGCATTTTCTTCTCCATCGGTAATAATCGTTACCAGCACGACATCGTTATCCTCGACTTTCTGCTCCAAAGCAAGAAGTGACATACCCATAGCGTCATACAACGGGGTAGTACAATTAGGATGGAAGTCGCCGTCTCTCAGTTCGGCAATCTCTGCCACAGGCAGTACATCGTAAACAGTAGAAATCTTATCGCCGTTGAAAGTCACCAACGACACAAAATGTTGCTGAGAAGAAAATTTCTTCTGAGCCGTCTTTATCGTTTGTACAGTTTCATTAAAGCCACTTACCGCCTCCCTCTTTATCAGCTCCATAGAGCCGCTTTCATCTAAAATAATCAGGTTGAAAACACGTTGCTCTATCGTCTCGCCCGTGTCTTTTGCTCTTTCCTTTTTCATATTCTCCTCCTACTTTTTTAGTGTTTACACTTATAAGTAGGAAAAGAAACGGAAACGTTACAGGAAATATCGTCATTTTTTTCAATCGGGCTCGGCGAGGTATCTGCCCAAAAGCGACAGAAACTCGTCGGACGACACCCTTGGCTCTATGGCAAGGCTCATCATAACAGACGACTCATCATAACCGGTATCGTCATACTTCGATTCTTCCTCGTCTTCGTTTATAAAGTCCATCATCTTTTTACGGATACGAGAGAAGAGCGAACCCTTGCTGTACGAGGCTTTAACCTTATCTTCGGGGATATATCCGGGACTATACACCGGTGGTATCGCTGTAATGGATGCAGCTAACGGCAGCTCTTCGGCAGCCCGTTCGCGCATCATTCTTATCACCTCGAAACAATGCGAGAAATCGGCCTTCAACAGAGCATGCACCTGCTCTATCTCATCGGTACCGCACTGCAAATATACATATCTGTATAACAACGCATTATCCACTTCCATGACACTACACATTACTGTTGTTCAACAATCTTCTTATCTTCGCTTTGAGCCTGTGACGCATCACCCGCAAATTACCCTGCGAGCATCCTAAACGAGCGGCCAAATCGCCTGCATCACGGTCGCGCCCGCTCTTCATCGCATACAAATCCGAAAAGAAAATATATCGTTCGGGGGCCGAAAAAGAACGATTCACCAATTCGAGCAAACGTATCGCCACTTCCAATTCGCCAAGCGAAAATAGTCCCTCATCTTCGGTATCGTCATCATTCAGCCCCGCCATACGCGTTGACTCTTCGGTACGCTTCTCTTTCTTATAACATCCGGCAAGGAAATATCTGAAACAACGCCACATCCAACCATCGAGTTTCGAAGCATCGCGTATCAACATCAACGAAGCATACGGCATAGGGTTGTCGCGATGCTCCCCGTCACGAAGATAGAAAAAGAAATCCATCAACGTATCATAGCAAACATCGTCATCGACAATACCGTAACGTGCCATCTCATCGCACAAATGATTATACAATCGCGTGAAAATAAGATAATACATAGCACCATCGTCGGCAGTGTGGCACAAACGCTCTACCAACGCCGTATTATCCATCTCTTCATATCTTGCTATCTCGGACATATTCAAAAAGTTACGTTCTCACAAACAAAGATACGAAATTCTGTCATACCATACATACTCATTGCTACACATCTTACATAAAAACCGAGACAAACATGCTGCCGCCATGATAAGAACAACAGTATAAACAACGCATACCGCTAACAAAACATCGACAAACAAGCCAAAAACAACAACGGGAAAAAATTCCCGACGATAACTTCATAAGGAGAACTACGACTTGCAGAAACATCGCATTTTTACTTGCCTTTCTCTGTCTCTTACACTACCTTTGCCTATACAAATTGTTATAGTCATAGTTATAAAAGTCATTTACCATGTATCCTCTCAAATTCAACGACATTTTCAAGTCGGTTATATGGGGCGGCGACAAAATAGGCCGTTTCAAAGGCATCACGCTCACACAAGAATCGGTAGGTGAAAGTTGGGAAATCTCAGACGTAAAAGGGAACGTCTCGGTTGTGAGAAACGGTGCCGATGCGGGGCTGTCACTCGACGACCTCATCCGTCGCGACGGCGCACAACTCCTCGGCCAACACGTGGAGCAACGTTTCGGGACAACCTTCCCGCTGCTCATCAAGTTTATCGACGCTCGCGACAACCTGTCTATACAGGTACATCCCGACGACACATTGGCACAAGCCCGTCATAACTCACGCGGCAAAACCGAAATGTGGTATGTCATAGACGCAGAACCGGGTGCCGGGCTTTACTCGGGTTTCTCCCGCCAAATTACACCCGACGAATATGTACGCCGCGTAGCCGACGACACCATTACCGACGTTCTCGCTTTTCATCCGGTAAAAAAAGGCGACGTATTCTTCCTTCCGGCCGGACGTATCCATGCCATTGGCAAAGGTATATTTATCGCCGAGATACAACAAACCTCCGATATTACCTACCGCATCTACGACTACAACCGCAAGGGTGCCGACGGAAAACCGCGCCAGCTGCACACCGAGCTTGCCAAAGATGCCATCGACTACAAGCTATACGACGACCTGAAAACTTCATATACCCCCGCACTCGACTGTGCCGTACCATTGGTATCGTGCCCCTACTTCACCACTTCGGTACTTCGCTTAGAAAGCTCCGTGAAACGCCCCGTAGCCGCCCACGACTCTTTCTCGATATATATCTGTATGGAGGGCTCTGCCACCCTTACCGATAGTGAGGGCAACTCCATAGAGCTGCACCGTGGCGAAACCTGCCTCATTCCGGCTGTTACAACCGAAGTAACCCTCACACCGCACGATGGCGCACTCCTCCTCGAAAGTTATATCGCATAACTTCTCAGAGGGTTCCCGACACAACACAAGGGGCTGTGGCATATCTATTTTGCCACAGCCTCTATTTTTTAATCGACAGCCGGATATACCAACGAATCATCACTCCATACAGGCCATTCTTTTCATCGGTTTCATACAACCACCGGCTTCCTTTGCCTTAATTCAGCTCAAAAGCGATGGAGTCCGACTCGTCCCACGATTGCAAGAAGTCGAGCAACTCGGGAGTCAGACGGTAACGGCGACGGGTACGCAACATAGCCCAGCGGTCTATCTTGGCGTCATATATTTTCAATGATACCATTACGCTGTTGTGGGCGGTTTCGTGCAACTGTTCCGACAGCGCTCCGATAAACGCCTCTGTCAATGCTCCCAACGGCAACTTTACCACCAACCTATCGAAGAGCTTTCCTTGTACATCGGCAAGCAATTCTATCGAGCTTATCGTAAGATTTATTTTGTCATTGTATCGGCTGCGCTCGTAGCGTGCATGTACATACACGAAAGTATTGGTACCGGTTTTCCCGTATTTCGAGTAGTTCACAAAATCTTTTCCGAAGAGCGGAATCTCCTCGGCACCGGTATAATCTTCTATCTTCAAGAAAGCATAAGGATTACCGTTTTTACCCACTTTCTCGCGATAGCCCACAATGATACCGCCAAACGTAAGGTCTTTACCGAGCAACTCTTCCCGGTTTTTCATATCGGACATGCGGGTATTGCAACCATATTCGAGTTCTATCCGATAATGGTCTAAGGGGTGTGCCGAGAGGTAAAGACCTACCAACTCGCGTTCACGTTCCAATCGCATTACTTGGGGCAGTTCCTGCACTTGCGGTATCTCGGGACGACTTGTGGTGGAGGCCATCACTTCCTCACCCCACAATGAGGTAACCTGCACCGAGCGGTCGGCCTGCACACGCTGTCCATACCTCACAAGCGTATCTACGAAACTTATTTCGCCTTCTGCCACGGGGAGGAAATTTTCGCGCTTCACCTCCTTGAAGCTGTCGAATGCTCCGGCAAGAGCCAACGACTCTATGGTCTTTTTGTTACATGCCGAGAGATTGATGCGCTCTATAAAATCGAATATCGACTCATAGTTGCCGCCCTTCTCACGTTCGGTAATAATAGACTGCACGGCAGCCTCGCCTACGCCCTTGATAGCGCCAAGACCGAAACGAATATCACCGCGACGGTTGACCGAAAACTTAAACTGACTCTCGTTGATATCGGGACCCAAGACCTGTATTTTCATCGACTTACACTCATTCATAAACTTCGTTATATCGCTTATGTCCGAGAGGTTCCGGCTCAATACGGCCGCCATGTATTCCGAAGGATAGTTGGCTTTGAGATATGCCGTCTGGAAAGCCACCCACGAATAGCAGGTCGCGTGGCTCTTGTTGAAGGCATAAGAAGCAAATTTCTCCCAATCGCCCCAAATCTTCTCCAACACCTTTTCATCGTGGCCGTTGGCTTTTCCGCCCGATATGAATTTAGGCTTCAAGGCATCGAGCTTATCTTTGAGTTTCTTACCCATAGCCTTACGCAGAGCGTCAGACTCTCCCCGCGTAAAGTTGGCAAGCAGACGCGAGAGCAACATCACTTGCTCCTGATATACGGTGATGCCATACGTATCTTTCAGATACTTCTCCATGACGGGAATATCGTAAGTGATAGGCTCTTGCCCATGCTTGCGTGCAATGAACTGCGGAATATACTCCATAGGTCCGGGACGGTAGAGCGCATTCATGGCGATGAGGTCTTCAAAGGTCGAAGGCTGCAATTCACGCAAATACTTTTGCATACCGGGCGATTCAAATTGGAATGTACCAGTCGTGCGTCCTTCACAATAGAGCTTATAGGTAGCCGGGTCGTCAATCGATATGCTGTCTATGTCTATTGTTTTGCCGGAACGCAAACGTATATTCTCTACGGCCTCTTTGATGATGGAGAGTGTTTTAAGCCCGAGGAAGTCCATTTTTATCATTCCCGTCTCCTCTATCACACTGCCTTCGTATTGCGTCACAAGCATTTTTTCGCCCGTTGTCTTGTCGTCGGCCGTACTCACGGGCACCCAATCGGTAATATCGTCGCGTCCTATTATCACACCGCAGGCATGAACACCGGTATTGCGTACATTGCCTTCGAGCATCTGCGCATAACGCATTGTCTCGGAAATCTTTACGTTGTCGCTGTCGCAAGCGGCACGCAACTCGGGCACGGCCGCAATACAGTTTTTCAGGTTTACCTTAGGCGACTTGCCGTCGACCTCGGGCAGACGGTCGGGGATGAGTTTCGTCAACTTGTCCGACTCGGGGATAGAGAGCCCCTCGACACGTGCCACATCTTTGATAGACAGCTTTGTAGCCATCGTGCCGTATGTGATAATGTGCGCCACTTTCTCGTAGCCATATTTATCGGTCACCCACTTCAACACCTGTCCACGACCATCATCATCGAAGTCAATATCTATATCGGGTAACGATATGCGGTCGGGATTTAAGAAACGCTCGAAAAGAAGGTCATATTTAATAGGGTCTATCTGCGTAATGCCAAGGCAGTATGCTACACAAGAACCCGCCGCCGAACCACGTCCGGGACCTACCGATACTCCCATTCGGCGTGCTGCTGTAATAAAGTCCTGCACTATAAGGAAATAACCCGGGAAACCCATCGTCTTCATAATGTGCAGCTCAAACTTTATACGTTCCATCAACTCTTCGGAGAGTGGGTCGCCGTAACGACGAGAGGCGCCCTCAAAAGCCAATTTACTCAGATAGTCGGCTTCGAGCTTGATACGATACAACTTGTCATAACCGCCCATGTCCTCTATCTTTTTGCGAGCCTTCTCCTCGCTCATCGTCACGTTGCCATGCTCATCGCGCGTAAACTCGTTGAAGAGGTCTTCCTCCGTGAAACGACGACGGTATTCCTCCTCCGTACCGAACTCTTCGGGAATCTTAAAAGTCGGCATAATGGGGGCATGGTCTATCGAGTAGGTCTCTACCTTATCGAGAATTTCGAGCGTATTGGTCAATGCCTCGGGGATGTCTTCAAAAATATCGCTCATCTCCTCACGCGTCTTGAACCACTCTTGTTTGGTATATAGCATCCGATTGGGGTCATCGAGGTCTTTTCCGGTATTGAGGCAGATAAGCCGGTCGTGCGCCTCGGCATTCTCCTCATCTACAAAGTGTACATCATTGGTACACACGAGTTTCACACCCTGTCGCCGGGCTATCTCAATCAGATACTCATTTACTTTTACTTGCTTTTCATAGGTATCATGTGCAGCACGTGCCACAGTAGCCTTGTGACGTTGCAATTCGAGATAATAATCGTCGCCCCAAATTCCTTTGAACCACTTTACTGCCTCCTCGGCAGCCTCGACACTCTCGCGCATCAACTTTTGAGGTACTTCACCACCCAAACAGGCCGAACAGATGATAAGCCCCTCGTGATATTTTTCAAGCTCCATCTTGTCGGTTCGCGGGTGGTAATAATAACCGCGCGTCCAAGCATTCGATACGAGCTTCACCAGATTATGGTAGCCTTTTTGATTCTTTGCCAACACTATCAGGTGCCATCCGCCGGCGTCTATTTTATCGCCACGCGACTCCATGGAACGGCGTGCCACATACATCTCGCAACCGAGAATGGGTTTGAATATCTTTTGCTCCAACGCTGCTATTTCCTCACTGAGACGCTCTTTCTCAGCCTCTTTGGCAGCCTTGTCGAATGGAACCGGACGGTTATCTTCGGCAGCATCGGCCGGTGCCGCTGCGTCGGCAACAGCCTCGGTCGCCGCATCGTTTTGTGACTCTTCTGCCGCCTTAATCTCGGCTTCTATGGCAGCGATTTTCTTTTTCAGTCCACCGATACTCTCCTTTACTTTCCCGTTTTTCTTCTTGATATAATTATAGAACTCTTTTATGCCGAACATATTGCCGTGGTCGGTCAATGCCATACCGGGCTGGCCGTCGGCCTGCGCCTTATCGACCAGCGCCTGTATCGAAGCTTGTCCGTCGAGAATAGAGTATTGCGAATGCACATGCAAGTGCACAAACGGATATTTCATAATCATCTGTTTTTTAGTGTTTTATCAGTCACATTACGGCACACTGCACCGTTCTTGTAATGAGCTATAAAGATAAAGATTTTATGCCACACACCCCCTACTGTCTGTCTCTTTTTCACAAACAGCATAGCAATTTTTGTCCCAAAAATATGCTTCTCAAAAACCCACCTTGCGGGGTGCAAAAGAGCCGTCCCATACAAAGCTGCGCACGTCGTCGGCCGTCACTATGCCTCGTGCGGCACCGTCGTCGCTGCGACTTTCGCGCAACTGCGTTATATCGGCTATGGTACGGGCTATGATTTTCATCGTGCGGGCATTGGCATATCCCATGTCGCGATGGCGGCATATATCGTCGATATATGCTTTCAACACAACAGCCGCCTCTTCACATATAGTGAGAGAATATCCGTCACACAGCATTTTGGAAAGGATTTCGTACAACTCGCTCGCACTGTAATCCTCGAATACCAACGTATTGTCTATCTCTACCACACCGCGACGCGACAGTCCTGCCACAAGAGGCTGACGAATGGTTTCGTGTTCGGCAATAATCAGAGCATACGAACCCGGCAACTCGGCAGTATAGGACGTGAGCTTGATACGCAACTTTTCGCTGTCGAAATGCGATTGCGGATTTTTGAATTGCGGTGCGTCGCCATCGACAAAAAGCAATCCTTGCCGCGAACGTTGCATGGCCGAACGCAATATCTCATCGACCTTATAATCGGGGACATTGTATATCTCTTCGGCTTTCAGCTCTACCATTTGGCCTTTTTCGAGCAGGTGCATGGCATGCAACAGACGCCCCATAATGCCGGCTACCGTACTCTTTCCGGTACCGGTATTCCCGACGAAACTCCACTTCATAGGTACATCATCGGCCACACAACCTTTCTTGTTGCGATAACGCGCCACTTCTACAAAATTGCGTATGGCCACTTTCACCTTTTCGAGACCCACCATTTCGTCCAACTCTTGAAGAGCCTCTTTTATCTCCTCTTCATCGAAACTGTTGTTACGTATGGCAAGAGCCTCCTCTTCGGTTATAGGTACATCCTCGGGCAGTATCGTTTGCAGCACCTCGGCATCGGCAAGGTCGCTTGCCGGCAAAGCTGCTATACGGTTGCTCATGGCAGGTATGATGCGGGTAGATATAAGCCGTGATATAAACCGTCCGTTGCCGAAGTGCGCATTTTTCTTGCGGCACTCTTTCTCGACGAGCGCACGCAACTTTTCGCGCGCCTCGGATGTGAAACGATAACCGCTGCGCAGCACCACAAGGTCGGCAATCTGCAACAATTCATCGACAGAATAGTCTTCGAAATGGAATATATAAGGGAAGCGCGACCGCAATCCGGGATTGCTGGCCAACATCGCTTCCATCTCTTTGGGATATCCGGCCAATATCACCAGCATATCTACCGATTCGCGACTCAACACCGTCAACAAAGCCTCTATGGCACGCAATCCGAAATCGTTTTTCGAATTCTCGCCTCCGATAAACAGGTTGTAAGCCTCGTCGATAAACAAGACATTTCCTTGCGCCTGTTTAAGTATGCGCTTCATCTTCTTCTCGGTCTCGCCGATGTGGGCGCCCACCATATCGGTTCGTTCCACACGTATCACATTTCCCCTCGACAGAAGCCCGAGCGAATAGTATATCTCGCCCATGAAATCGGCAACAGTAGTTTTGCCGGTACCGGGGTTACCCGTGAATACCATGTGCAGGGGAGGTTGCTCGGTATGCAAACCTGCTTCGCGCCGCAATGCTATCAACTTCACGAAGTTGAGATGGCTCTCTATACTCTTTTTCAGCTCGTCCAGCCCCACCATCTTTTGCAGTTTCTGCAACGATTTATCATAGTTGCCACTTCCCGTAGAGGGAATATCGTCGCGTATAATCGTAGACAAATCCTCGACGGTAGGCGACTGTATGGTACATACGCGAGCCGACATGGCCGGCAGCACCTCGTTGCCCAAGAGCGTTTCTATATAACGGCCATTGCCGAAGGTATCGTCTTTGACACTGTATGCCCTGCGCACTACGCTGTACAACGCCTTGCGAGCATCGTCGGTAAGGATATACTGATACTTCTTACAATAGAGGTCGGCAATCTGCATCAACTCATCGACGCTGTAATCATCGAAATAGTAGCGATTGCTCTCGGGAAGCCGCGAGTTCAAACCGGGATTGGCCTCCAACATGGCTTTCATCTCCCGGGGATAACCGGCAAGAACAAGCATCCAATCGCGCCGGTCTTTATCGGCCAAGGCTGTCATAAGGGTTTCCAGCACATTCAGTCCGGGGTCTTTGGGGTCTTCGGCCTTATATAACGAGTATGCCTCATCGATAAAGAGAATACCTCCCTCGGCACGCTTCAAGGCATTGAGGGTTTTCTCTCCCTCACTGCTGTAAAACTGTCCTATCAGCGTACTACGCTCTTCAAAAACGACATGCCCTTTCGATAGCAGTCCGGCATCTTTGAGTATCCGGCCTATCAGATTGGCCACTGTCGTCTTACCTGTGCCGGGATTACCTATAAACACGGCATGCAAAGGCATCGGATTTGTAGGCAGGCCTGCCTCGCGACGCTTATAATTGAGACGTGCCAAATCAATAAATTCGTGCAGCTTCTTCTTGACCGAAGCCAAACCTATCATCGAGTCGAACTTCTCCATAGGAGCCAATACGGCATCAGACTTCACCATTTTGGCAACTCCTGCCGATTTATGAGGTTGCACGGCATCTTTACCATAGAGCCCGAAGCGGTCTTCGTCGCCCACTTCGAAAGAGGCCGACAAGATAACATCATCGAGGAACATGATTTTCAGCGTGTAGAAACCGGGCGACAGAAATCCTTTTGCCGTACCCGAAAGCACACGTGTGAGATAGACACATTTGCTATTATTGTCCAGCGGCGCCAACTCGACGTTCTCTACATACTGCATGACGATACGCCCGGCCTCATCGAAGAGCATCACTATCAGCTCGGGCGTCCACTCTTTTTCGACCAAATTCTTGGCCGCATAAAGCAGGGTTATGGCATCTAAGTCACGAGAGTTGAAACAATATTGCGATTGGGCGTCCAATATATTATCACTATCTACGACACCCTTATATAACTCGAAAGAGATAAACTCGAAACATTGCGTGTAATGAGGCGGCAGGTCTATAACCGTAAAGACAATCTCGTCTTCATAAAACTTGTTCCCATTTTTACATCGATAGAGTTTGACAAACCAATCGCCCAACTCTATCTTGTCCGACTTGCCGCTCCGGAAGGTCGCCGTCACCTTTGCAGTAGGTTCATCGCGCGAGACCTCAACATGTACCTGCTCCTCGACCATAGTTGCACCTACCATCTTCAAGGAGAAATCGGCCTCCCAATCGGAATCCTTGTAACACATATTGTGCAAATAGAACGTCACATGAACATACGGACCTTCCTCGGGACGATACATCCGTCGTAATTGACGTACCTCACCAATAGACGGATAGGGCGAACAGGCTACACGCGCCTCTTCGACCCGAAAGTAAGGGATATTGTCGCCACAAACATGATTTCCCCCATTTTGAGACCTCTGCGTTTCCATTTTTTGTATAGATTTTTATGCCTTTGATGTACGGCGAGACTACAAAGATACGGAAATAGGTCTATTCAAACAAATGAAACTGCAAATCCTGCATTGAAAATTTAGCACGAATAATCTTGCGGAAGTAGTGGCATACACAGAGAATGGAGCTATAACGGAGATTAATATCATATACCCCAACCGAGGGCAACTCCAATCATAACCGGACACAAAAAATCCGTCGGGCTTCTTACGGCCTGACGGATACGATGCTGTTCTTTTTAACCGGAATTTCAGCTATACACCCCGACAACATCAATCGTCGATGGCACGCCGTATGTCGCCGGGAGAGAGCCTGCCGGTAAGACTTATAATAACAAGCTCCTCGATACTGCCGTTACGCTTGCTCTCGGTGATATAGAGAATATACTCGTTGACCCCGTTTTTCATTTTCTTTTGATAGACAAAAGTTCTCTCGTCATCGTCTTTGATGCGCATCAACTCGGTATAACCGTTGGAGCTATTGAAAACGAGCTCGCGCGAAATCTTTTCTATCAGACGAGGGTTTTCGGTAGAGATGAGTTGCAGGCAATCTATCTTGCTAACAATTTTACCGAGCTCAAGGTCGCCCGATATATCCAAGTCATCATCGGCCGAAATATACTCAAACATGGTTTTCGAGATATATACCGACTCAACACCTTCCATATCGGCATACTTATCGAGCATACGATTCTGAGCCGAAGCGATACCGCTAAATGCTATCAACAGCAAAAATATACATGTCTGTCTCATTGTTTATCTTATTTAATTGTTTCTCTATCGAAGTATGGGCTTGTTCTACTTTTTGAACGGCTACCATTCCTTTGTCTAATTTGGCCGCAAAAAGAGCCAAGGCGCGTTTCGTCTCGGCATACGCCTCTTGCGTAGAAGTAAACGTATCCTGCCGCGGTACAGGCCGCAAGGTTACTATTCCCACCGTAACGGCAATCAGCAACATAGCGGCAATGCTTGCTACCCATATCCTCGCCTTGCGCATGGTAAACCGTTTGCGATGCGTAGCTTCGTCCAAAGTGTCTATCTGCGATACGATACGCTCTTCCAAGCCCTCGGGGAGAGGCACATCCTGTTCCGAGATACCATGAAGGCTTAGCAACAGGGCTTTGTCGGCCTCGAATTGAGGGGGCACCGCGGCGTTTTTGAAATAATCAAGCAACCTCTTCTCCTCATCGTCCGATGTCTCGGCGCGATAGTAGCGGTCTAACAACCGTATCAGTTCATCATTCTCCATAGGCCGTATGTTTTATAAATTGCTCGCGCAGCTTTTTCCTCGCCCGCGACAACGTAACTCGTATGTTTATGGGGGTGAGCCCCGTTATCTTTTCTATCTCATCCAACGTATAACCGTTGGCATCGTGCAACAATATCAACTTTTTCTGCATATCGGACAAGTCGTTTATCAACCCATACAGCAAACGGTTGTGGTCTTTACGCTCTACGATGTCCGACGGCGTTTCGTTATCGGGCAGCATGATACGTTCATCATCGGTACTTGCCGTATCGTATTTTGTGCTTCTTATTTTATCGAGGCACAAATTGCGGGTTATAACCGTGCAAAAGGCCTCGGCGTTGCGCACGTGCGACAGTTCGTCGCGCCGCTCCCACAATTTGATATATGTCTCTTGCACCATATCTTCGGCATCTTCGCTATTTCCCAGCATCTTGAAGGCGACTTGGTATATCCGTCGATAATAGGGAAGAAACAACTCTTTGAAACGCACCGAATCCATGCTTCGACTTATTCGGGGGTTCCTATCTTGTCCATGTTCTGCAAATCTTGGAGGTCTCCGGGCTTTATTTTACCTTTCATATAGATAAACCCGCACTCCTTGCCTTGCATCACTATCAAGATTTCACGTATTGTCTCTTTTTCTACCGCCATATATACAGCCGTTTTGCTGCCATCGCTGTTTTCGTTTACAGCTTTGGTATATTTTGTGGTATCGATTTGCTGAATCCGCGCCTCAAACTGCTGTTTTATTGCGGACGAGCAATTCTCCAAATCTACCATTTCAACCAAGTCCAACCCTTTCAAAGCCTTGTTAAGAGGCGTTGCCATGGCAAGCAAGAATTTACCCACTTTATAACCTTCGGCACCGGGCTGGTCTGCAAAGTCTTTGTAAAGAGTATCTATGCCTGCTGCATATCCGCTTACAGCTATCAACAAGGCTATACACAGTATCACTTTTCTCATTGTTGTGCGATATGTTTATTTGTAAGACGAAGAAAGTTCTCTTTTGTTACAGCAAAAGAAGTAAAATTTTTACGACTGCGGCCACAAAAGTCCACAGCAGGATATTTCGGGTCATTTCGAGGTGAAATATTTACCTACGACAGGCAGCGAGGCCATCGGAAAATCGCGACGGGCAGCCACCCATATATACACGACAAGCAGCAAAGTGCGCCACAATACACGCCACAACGGCGTCTCTATGGGCAGGCACTCACCCAAGACAAACAACACCGCCGCCAATGCCACATACCCGCCTATCTTCAACAACGGATAGGGTACAGGGTAACGCTTGCGTCCTATGAAATAAGACAACAACAGCATGACGGCATTGCAGGCTACCGTAGCCCATGCACAGGCTATATACCCATATTGCGGCACGCCCCACACGATTATGGAAATGGTTATAACACAACCTATCACCGTAAACCATGTACCCCAATAGGTCTGGTCGTTGAGCTTATACCAAAACGACAGATTGAAATAGAGGCCGTAGAGAAACTCTCCCAACATGACGACGGGAACGACTTTAAGCCCCTCATAATAGCGCGGCGAAACAAGATACTTGAATACATCGTCGAGATAGAACGTAACGCCAAGGAATATCAAAAGGGAAAATATCGTAAAATAGAGCGTAGTTACTGCATTGCTCCGACGGTCGTCGCTCTCACGGTTTTTCTTGAAGATAAACGGCTCTACGGCATAGCGATAGGCCTGAATAAACATGACCATCACTACCGCTATCTTGAAACAGGCACCATAAATGCCCAACTGAGTAGCCGCCTCGGCCTTGTCGTCGAAGAGAAACGGAAAGAGTATTTTATCGACCGACTGGTTGAGTATGCCCGCAATGCTCATCGCCAAGACAGGGAAGGCATAAAGAAACATGCGACGCATGCGCTTCCCGTCGATATGCACCCTGAAACCCGTAAGTTCCCGATGTAACAACACGACATTGGCCAACGACGTGATTACATTCGATACCAAGATGTAGCCCACACCATAATCGGGACGGTAGAACCACTCGATAGAGTGCGGCGCATGTCGATAGATAACGGGACACAATAACAAGAAGAAAAGGTTTAGCACAATGTTAAGCCCTATGTTGAAAAGCTTAATACCGGCAAATTTCCATGCTTTCTCCTCGCTACGTAACCGGGCAAACGAAATACTCGTAACGGCATCGAGCGCAACGATAAACATAAGCATTCCCACATACTCGGGATGCTCGGCATAGCCCAATACTTCACAGATGGGTGATAGAAAAGAAAATCCGACAATAAGGAACATTCCCGAAAGACCGGCTACGAAGAAAAGTGCATTGGCATAGACCTGCATAGGGTCGTGTTCCTCTTTTCGGGTGGAAAAGCGGAAAAACGTCGTCTCCATGCCGAACGTCAGGAATGCCAACAACAAAGCCGTCCATCCATACAGGTTGGTCACAATACCATAATCGCCGGGCGATGGCAACACCCGCACATACATAGGCACCAGCAACCAATTAAGGAACCGTCCTATGATACTGCTCAACCCATATACAAAGGTATCTTTCGCTAAACTTTTCAGACCTCCGCCCATAATTATTCCGTCCCGTCAAAAAGTCCGCCCCAACCCGTACGCGTGCGGTTCAGGTGCTTATATGCCAAATCTGTCACTTCGCGCCCCCGAGGAGTGCGTTTGATAAAGCCTTCCTTGATAAGGAACGGCTCGTAAACCTCTTCGAGCGTCCCCGCATCCTCGCCCAAAGCCGTGGCAATGGTGGTAAGCCCCACGGGACCGCCTTTGAATTTGTCTATAATGGTAGTAAGTATCTTGTTGTCTATCTCGTCCAAGCCATACTTATCTATGTTCAACGCTTCGAGGGCGTATCGGGCAATCTCTATGTCTATCAGCCCCGAGCCTTTGACCTGTGCAAAATCGCGCACGCGTCGCAACAAAGCATTGCATATACGCGGCGTACCCCGGCTGCGCAAGGCTATCTCTACGGCAGCCTCGTGCGTGCAAGAGACGTGCAACAAACGCGCCGAGCGTTCTACAATGCGGCACAACACCGTGTGGTCGTAATACTCCATGTGACAGTTGATGCCGAAACGCGCCCGCAACGGACTCGTCAGCAAGCCGCTGCGCGTAGTAGCTCCCACCAATGTAAAAGGATTGAGTGTCAGTTGTATAGAACGAGCCCCGGGGCCTTTGTCTATCATAATATCTATACGATAGTCTTCCATGGCCGAATAGAGATACTCTTCGACAATGGGACTGAGGCGATGTATTTCGTCGATAAACAACACGTCATTGGGTTCAAGCGAAGTAAGGATACCGGCCAAATCGCCGGGCTTGTCGAGCACGGGACCCGAGGAAACCTTGAAACCCACATCCAACTCGTTGGCTATAATATTGGCCAGCGTCGTCTTACCCAATCCGGGAGGGCCATGCAGCAACACATGGTCGAGCGGCTCTTGGCGCAAACGTGCAGCAGCCGTAAAGACCCGCAGGTTCTCTATAATTTTATCTTGTCCGCTGAAATCGTCGAACGTCAGAGGTCGCAAAGCCTTCTCAAACTCGCGCTCTATCTCATTAGGGCGATTATCACGTATATTGAAACGGTCGTCTGTCATATCGAGCTCTTGTAAACATCGCATCGAAAAGATGCTGCCGGCAGCATCCTGCGATTTCATGGCAAATGTAACCTTTTTTTGCCATACCACACGGTACAAAACGAAATAAATACAGAGGTTCTGAGGTTCGTACTGATACTCTTTCTACATTTTTTACTATATATCAATCCGAATGTTGCAAAATAGATAAAAATATAAGACCTTTGCAGCACAAGACATACACCTAATGAAAGAGATCATTATTATCATTCTGCTCATCCTTCTGAATGGCGTATTTTCCATGTCAGAAATAGCCCTTATCTCAGCACGTAAAAGCAAACTTTCGGCCGATGCCAAACGCGGCAGCAAAACCGCAGCAGCGGCATTGAAATTATCCAGCGAACCCGACCGTTTCTTGTCGACCATACAAATAGGCATCACCCTGATAGGTATCCTTACCGGTCTTTACTCGGGCGATACCCTCGCCAAGGGATTAGGCGATATTTTCGTTACATGGGGCATGTCGGGCTCTTACGCCTACGGAGTGGCACAAGTCCTTATAGTCATTATCGTTACCTACCTCTCTATCGTGGTGGGCGAGTTGGTGCCCAAACGCATAGGATTGAACATGGCCGACGGCGCTGCCCGCGTGGTAGCTCGCCCCATGCAGATGCTATCGGTCATAGCCATGCCTTTCGTATGGCTCCTGTCGAAAAGTACAGCTCTGTTGGTAAGCATCTTGGGTATCAAAGATGCCGAAAGCAAAGTGACCGAAGAGGAAATAAAGTCGATGATACAAGAGGGTACCGAGTCGGGCGAAGTGCAGGAAGTAGAGCAAGACATTATGGAACGCGTATTCGTCTTGGGCGACCAACGTGTGTCGTCGATTATGACCAACCGCAAAGATATTGTCTGCATGGATATCTCCATGACAGTAGAAGAGATACGCAAAGTCATTACCGACGAACTGCATGAGGCATACCCTGTCATTGCAGGCAACATGGACGATATACGCGGATTTGTAACCCTGAAAGACCTTATACTGACTCTCAACAAAGAGGACTTCAATTTTGCATCGGTAGTAAGCCCTGCCGTATATTTCCCCGAGAATATGACCGTTTACAAGGCTCTCGAAGGATTTCGCACCAAAAAAGTGAGCCGCGCCTTGGTATGCGATGAATTCGGCAGCCTGCAAGGCGTAGTCACGCTGCGCGATATTTTAGAGGGACTTGTTGGCTCTATCGAGGATGCACAAGACCAGCCCTACATCGTACCGCGCCACGACAACAAAAGTTGGTTGGTCGACGGTATGTGTCCGTTCTATGACTTCCTCGCCTACTTCGAGCGAGAAGATTTGTACCGTCCCAGCGACTATACCACAGTAGGCGGATTGGTGCTCAATCTCTTGGAACATATACCGGTAGCCGGCGAACAGGTAGAATGGAATTGCTTCGTCCTCGAAGTGGTAGATATGGACGGTGCCCGCATAGACAAACTCATGGTCACTCAGAAAGAGGAGAGTGTACAACCGGCCGAATAGAATAACGCCGCCCCTTTCTTACAGGCATCCTACCCTTTGGTAAGCGATGCGTTCGCTCCCGTTCTGCACATAGATAATGCCACACGGCACAAAATCGTGGCGCAACAAAACGTGTTGCATCACAAGATTGTCGCGATGCGTATCGGCACGAAGATTGCTGCATCGTCCGGCGCACCACTCTATGCAGGCAGCAGCAATACCCCTTATCGTCCCGGCCGAAGCAAGGCGGTGTATCGTACCGTACGGCTCGTCGTTGAGCCATGCCCCATCCTTGATATAACTGTAATTGGGGTCTTTCCCCACAATAAAAGAGAAAACGCCGACCAAATCGCCATCACAAAAGCATGAGTAATGGCAAGCCGCCGATATTTCAGCGACAATCAGGTCGCGCGGAGGATAGCCTTCGCGCCACTGGGTAGGATTGCCTTGCCGGCGCATATACTCCTTGGCTCTGTCGTATATTGCCATAATGGCATCGATATGCTGCAAATGGCTGGTTTGTATCGTAATCATAGTGTTATGAATTTGTAAAGCACGTCGAATCGAACCACCTCATCGCACACGTGCTCTCCTTCACAAAAGGGCTGTATCGGGAATTTACATTCCGACACAGCCCACATATACATAAGTATAAACCTAATGGTTATATATCAGATTCTTTCCAACTGAACGGTGAAGTGACGCATCAACTCGGCTTCCCACGTAATGCGTACACCGTGTTTTATCTCTTCACGACGGTCATACACATTCTTCAATGCGGCGGCAATCACATCCATGTGGTTGTTGGTATATACCCGGCGAGGGATAGCGAGGCGCAACAAGTCGAGCCCGCCGAAACGGTTTTCGCGAGTCACGGGGTCGCGGTCGGCAAGGATATAACCTATCTCACATCCGCGAATACCGGCTTCGAGGTAAAGTTCTACCGTAAGAGTTTGTGCGGGGAACTCCTCTTTGGGAACGTTGACAAGCACCTTGCTGGCATCTACAAAGATAGCGTGACCGCCGGCGGGACGTTGGTAAGGTATGCCATACTCATCGAGTTTGGCAGCCAAATATTGCACCTGACGGATGCGGGTTTCCAAATTGTCGAACTCGGTATTTTCGTCCAAACCTATGGCCAAAGCCTCCATATCGCGGCCATTCATACCGCCGTATGTGAGGTAGCCCTCGAATTGTACGCAGAAACCTTTGGCACCTTCATACCAATCTTTCTTGGCCGTAGCGATGAAACCGCCCATATTTACGATGGCATCTTTCTTGGCACTCATCGTCATACCATCGGCGAGGGAGAACATCTCGCGAACAATCTCCTTGATGGTTTTATCGGCATAACCTGCCTCACGTGTCTTTATGAAATAGGCATTCTCGGCAAAACGAGCTGAATCGAAGATAACAGGGACATTGTATTTCTTCGACAACTCACGTACCCCGCGCAGATTTTCCATCGAAACGGGTTGACCGCCGGCCGTATTGTTAGTAATGGTAACAATGATAAAAGGTATATGGCCTGCATGTTCTTGTAATGCTTTTTCGAGCTTTTTCAAGTCTACATTGCCCTTAAAGGGAACTTCGAGTTGCGTATCTTTCGCCTCGTCGACCGTACAATCGAGTGCGATAGCGTGGCGACCCTCGATATGGCCTTTGGTCGTATCGAAATGAGAATTACCGGGTACTATATCGCCTTCGTGAACGAGATACGAAAAGAGTACGTTCTCGGCTGCACGCCCTTGGTGTGTAGGTATTACATATTCAAAACCGGTGAGAGAGGTTATCATCTCCTTCATGTGCATAAAGGAACGTGCTCCGGCATAACTCTCGTCGCCCATCATCATGCCCGCCCACTGACGGTCGGTCATAGCGCCTGTTCCCGAGTCGGTAAGCAAGTCTATATACACTTGCTCTGCTTTTAATTGAAATACATTGTAATGGGCTTCTTTGAGCCATGCTTCGCGTTCTTCACGGGTACTTTTACGGATGGGTTCTACCATCTTGATTTTCCAAGATTCTGCAAAAGGTAATTCCATAATAACTTTTTTATATTTGAATGGTTGTGTTTGGTATCATACGGTTATAATTTGTAATCTTGCCGAAGACAACTATGTTTTTCATTCTTTGAAGTCTGATACAAATATAGTCATTATCAATCACAAAACGCGCAAACATTGCTCAAAAAAACTTTAAGCTCCCACATAAAATCAGAGTTGTCAACGAGGCTCTTTGTCGCATGCGGGCATCTCGTAGAGATTATCTTCCTCGGGTGAGTGGCTGGCATACCACACTTGGGCAAAAAACGGATTATGACGTGCCTCTCGGTCGTATCGCCAAGGAGCGGGGAAACAATGAGGACACCAATGTCCGCCTAATAACACCAAGGCCGGCGTTGCCTCGAAACGATGCTTATCGTAACACTCCCATTCTAACGGCGTATAAATATCTCCTTCCTTCATGTCGGACGAGAGGCAGCAGCCTCCACGCCACTCGGCAGCACGGCGCATGTCGTCGATATTCCACTTTTCCACAGGTTTTGTCTCATCATAACCGTGATTGAGCTTAACAGGCGTGTCGGAAGGCCGTGTCAAATCTACGGCATCCCATCCGGGTGTATTCTTCCATGCCTCGCGCGAACCGAAAAAGGCCGATATGCGCCCTGTATCGTTATTCTTAAACCAACTCATCGTACCCAAAGGCGGACGGCTGCACAACCATCCCATCGCCCATTTGATAAATATGGCAGGCACAATCTTTGCCAAAGAGAAATACCAAGGCAACGACTTGCTCAGCTGCGAGAAATACTCTTTTACAGGTATATTGGCTCGGAAATGGAGGTAATCCTCCAACACATCGCTGTCGCTGAACCAATATCCGTGAAAATTGCGAGTGGCAAACCAACGGGTTTCGAATACCGCCTCGGGCGGCGGGCACGACAAAGCGCGCAATAACAGACTCTCGAACTCGTACATCGTAAGTCGGTATTCGGGTCCGCTGCTTATATTATAGAACTGCCGCCAAAACGTATCGGGCAGCTCCGTATCGCACAAACGAGCCAGCAAGCGACCCGAATCTTCTACCGTAGCCCATTCGAGGACACCGTCGATGGGTACATGGAACGTAATAGGGTCGGCACCGTTCATGACAAGCTCGGGATACAGAATGCCGGTCTGCCTCAGACTTACCCAATAGCGCAAGCCCGATTCGGCAAAAATACGCTCGGCCTTGCACTTCGATATGGCATAGGCATCATATACGCTGGCGCAAATAGGGTCGCCCACACGCCCCCAATGTATGGGAGGGCAGCGATGCCCCGTCTGTGCCACCGAACCGATATATACGACACGCACGGTATCGGCATCGGGGCGTGACTTGACGGCACGTACTATATTTTCGGCAGCCGTCACATTTACCTCTAACGTTCGGCGGGGATGGTGGTCGGCATGGGGCGAAACCATTCCGCCTACATGCAACACTATATCGGTATCGGCAACTGCCTGTTGCACATCTTGGTACGATAGAAAGTCACCCCATACAATACGAACGCCCTGCATAGCCATATAGGGAGCCATTTTCTTTTTGTTTTTCTCGGAAGGCCTCACAAGCAAAGTAATATTTACCTTATCGAGTATATTTACCAGCTCTTTGAGCCCGGCGCTTCCCATTACACCGGTTGCACCGGTAAGGAGTACATTTTTCTTTTTATCCATATCATTACACGGTTTCTTTTTTTATACCGGTGTTTTTGCGGGCGTAAAGATACGCTATTCCCGGCGCATATAAAAATTACTGACCGCAACAGGCTACGGAAAAGCGAACAAAAAATCCGCGTCGCAATAAAATGCAACACGGATGTATGATAAAAAAGCAACGGTATATCGCCGTTATTGTTTGTTGGCGCGCTTACGCTCTATCTCATCGAGAATAATTTTACGCAAACGCAGATGGTGCGGCGTAACCTCTACATACTCGTCTTCCTTGATATACTCCAAGGCCTCTTCGAGAGTAAACACCACGGGAGGTACAAGTTTCACCTTGTCATCGGAACCCGAGGCACGCATGTTGGTCAGTTTCTTCGACTTGGTAACATTCACAACAATATCGTTCTCTTTGGCATTCTCACCTACGACCTGTCCGGCATAGACCTCTTCTTGCGGGAAGATGAAGAATCGTCCGCGGTCTTGCAGTTTGTCTATGGCATAGGCGTAAGCCGTACCCGATTCCATTGCTATGAGCGAACCATTGGTACGACGGTCTATCTCGCCTTTCCACGGCTGATACTCCAAGAAACGATGCGCCATTACAGCCTCGCCGGCCGAAGCGGTAAGCACATTATTGCGCAGTCCTATGATACCGCGCGAAGGAATGACAAACTCGATGTGCAGACGGTCGCCTTGCGTTGTCATGGAGGTCATCTCGCCCTTGCGACGTGTCACCATATCGATAATCTTGCTCGAATATTCCTCAGGCAGATTTATGGTAAGCAACTCTACCGGCTCGCATTTCTGTCCGTCGATCTCCTTAATGATAACTTGCGGCTGACCTACTTGCAGCTCGTAACCTTCGCGGCGCATGGTCTCTATGAGTACCGAGAGGTGCAACACACCCCGGCCATAGACATTCCATACATCTTCTTTGGGACCTTTCTCGACGCGCAAAGCCAGATTTTTATCCAATTCGCGAGCCAAACGGTCGGCTATATGACGCGAAGTAACATACTTGCCATCGCGACCGAAGAAAGGAGAGTCGTTGATGGTAAACGTCATCGACATGGTAGGCTCATCGATGGCAATACGTTCGAGCGGCTCGGGATTGAGAGCATCGGCAACCGTATCGCCAATCTCAAAATCTTCGAGACCTACCAACGCACAGATATCGCCGCAACCGGCACGCTCGACTTTGGTACGTCCCATACCTTCAAAGAGGTCGAGCTCCTTGATACGCTGCTTTACCACCGAACCGTCGCGTTTGCACAAGGCTACCTCCATACCCTCACGCAACTCACCGCGATGGATACGGCCTACTGCGATACGTCCCACATACGACGAATAGTCGAGCGACGTGATAAGCATCTGTACCGAACCATCGAGATAAGAAGGCTCGGGTATATACTCTATGATAGCATCGAGCAACGGCTGTATGTTGTCTGTAGGCTTACGCCAATCGGTGCTCATCCAACCTTGCTTGGCCGAACCATATATGGTGGGAAAATCGAGCTGCTCCTCCGAGGCATCGAGGCTGAACATGAGGTCGAACACCATATCTTGCACCTCGTCGGGACGGCAGTTGGGTTTATCTACTTTATTGATGACAACCACCGGCTTCAAGCCCATTTCTATGGCTTTCTGCAACACGAAACGGGTCTGCGGCATAGGTCCCTCAAAGGCATCGACGAGCAACAGACAACCGTCGGCCATATTGAGTACCCGCTCTACCTCGCCGCCGAAATCGGCGTGCCCCGGGGTGTCGATGATATTTATCTTATAATCTTTATACCTGATAGAGACATTCTTAGAGAGAATCGTGATACCTCGCTCACGCTCCAAATCATTATTATCGAGTATCAACTCGCCGGTCTTCTGGTTCTCGCGAAAAAGATTGCCGGCCATAAGCATTTTATCGACCAACGTCGTTTTTCCATGATCGACATGGGCAATAATTGCAATATTCCTGATTTTCTGCATAACAACCTACTGAATTTATAATAGAACGTATACCGTCGCACGACAAACCGTCGTACGGTTTTGGCGGTGCAAAGGTACAAAAAAAGACGACATATTTTACATCGCAAGACGATACATATTGATAAGATAAGCTACCGTATCGCTCTGAGAAAAGAAAAAAACATCGACCCCACCACCCATTTTATACCCTATACGGATAATGTCATAATATTCATTTCCCTTATATAACACGTTCTCGCGCCGTATTGAACAGGTAATTAC
The DNA here is from genome assembly GCA_944321085.1 of uncultured Barnesiella sp. GTDB lineage: Bacteria > Bacteroidota > Bacteroidia > Bacteroidales > Barnesiellaceae_A > Barnesiella_A. The sequence continues at coordinate 78,725 of CALUJY010000006.1, read as the reverse complement.
GACAGGGAACTTTTTTATACTCAACTATTTTGCAGTTATAAAAACTATTGCTACCTTTGTGCGCTCAAAAGATTTATATAACAATAAAAAACTCAAAAGGAAATGTATTTAACCGCTGAGAAAAAAGCTGAAATCTTTGAGAAATACGGAAAGTCCAATACTGATACTGGCTCTCCCGAAGCACAGATTGCATTATTCTCGTACCGTATTTCTCGTTTGACTGAACACTTGAAGTCAAACCACAAAGATTATACGACACAAAGGGCTTTGAAAATGTTGGTAGGTAAACGTCGTCGTTTGCTCGACTATTTGATGAGAAAAGATATCAACAGATATCGTGCCATCATTGCCAACAAAGAACTGGGTATTCGCAAATAATCGGCGAAACACCAAAAGCAAAAAGGTCGCTTCATCAACGAAGCGACCTTTTTTATTGATATAACTACAAGTTTTTCACGCCACAGCAAGAACCGCCCGAGGCGATATTAGGGAGTGTACTTATTCGTCGGGAATGGTTATCTCCCCTACGAAAGAACGATTCATGGCCTTTGCCACCTCTTCGGGCGAAAGACCATGTCCGAAAAGGAACATCAGCTTGGCAATGGCAGCCTCTGTGGTACTGTCGTAACCACTCAGCACGCCGCATCCCAACAGAGTGTTTCCAGTGCTATACAGCCCCATCTGCACACTGCCACTGTTACATTGTGTGACGTTGACAATAACAATTCCTCGCTGTATCGCCTCGCGCAACTCCGTCAGGAACCACTCGCATTTGGGTGCATTCCCCGCCCCGAAGGTCTCCATCACGACACCCTTCAAACCGGGAATACCCAATATTTGGTGTACAGCCTGACGACTTATGCCGGGATATAGTTTCAGTACGGCTATGTTGTTGTCCATCGAGTAATGTGCCTTCAAAGGCTTTGTCTCATCGGGACGACGTATCTCACTCTCGTCGTAACTGATATGCACACCTACCTGTGCCAGCAACGGATAGTTGGGCGAAGCAAAAGCATTGAAATTCTCGGCACTTATTTTGCTGGTGCGATTGCCGCGCATAAGCGAGTTTTCAAAGAAGATACACACCTCAGGTACCACCGGCTTGCCATCGGGATATTTAGCCGAAGCTATCTCTATGGCTGTGATAAGATTTTCTTTGCCATCGGTGCGCAACACACCTATGGGAAGTTGCGAACCCGTGAAAATAACGGGCTTGCTCAGATTTTCGAGCATAAAACTTACCGCCGATGCGGTATATGCCATCGTATCGGTACCATGCAAGACGACAAAGCCATCGAATAAATCGTAATTTTCAGAAATAAGATACACCAACCTCGCCCATTGCGACGGTTCTATCTCCGACGAGTCTATGGGCGGCTCGAATTGTATCGTGGAAATAGAAGAACCCAACAGCCTCAGTTCCGGCACATTATCTAACAGATGATGGAAATTGAAAGGCTCCAAAGCCCCCGTAACAGGGTTTTGTGCCATACCGATAGTTCCTCCCGTATAAATAATGAGTACTGATGTCAACGATGTCGCCATACTTCTGCACGTTATATGTTATAAATATATAAACAAAAGTAATCAACCCATGAATATTATGCAATACTTTGCCCTATGAAAATGCAAACCTCGTCGCCGCGATACGGTATCGCAACAGCCGACGGCCTCATTCTATTCTATCTCTAAATTGAGCGTCTTGATGGCTTTCACGATATTGGGATTATTTTCTTTCATGGCGGCAATAATGTCGGCCGCATCGTAAGTCACCTTCTTCTCGTCCGAGGCCTGCAAAAGCAACTCCATCTCTACAAAATCGTTTTTGAGTTGCTCGCGCAGGAAATCGGTAATCTCATCTTGTTTTTCGAGTAACAATGCCTGTTGTATAGGACTCTCTATGGTAATGAGACATTTATTATTATCTTGCAGCCGGGGCAAGTGGGTACTCATGGTATTATACAACGCTATTTCGTCGCTAACGGTAGCGGCGAAACTGTTCCACGATTGCAACAAGCCGTCTTGTGAAACAGGGGTATCGCGCAACGGTTGCTTTTCGGGAGTTTCTTCGCTTTTGGCAGCGACATTAATGCGTATCGACGGCACGGGAGGCCTGCCCACACTCGGCGTCGATTTGGGCTGCGATGCCGTAGGAGCCGGCCGGGACGATACAGCATGCTGCGTATCGGCAGGCCGCTGCACAACCGGTCGAGCGGACTCGGGCTGAGCTGTCGGACGGGAAGGAGCCGTCGTTGTCTGTTTTTGCGGGGCGGTTCCTGAAGTATTTGCAACGGAAGAAACAGGCCGCAACGAAGGGGAAGCAGAGGCAACAGACGACGGCTCGGCAGTCGTCACGAGCTGACAAAGTTGTATGAGCATAAGCTCGACCAAGAAGCGTTTGTTATTGCTTATCTTATAGTTAAGGTCACACTTATTGGTCAACTCCATCGCCTTGTAAAGGAATTGTACCGGACAACGAGCGGCTTGTTCGCCATATCGCTGCGCTATCGCTTCACCCACCTCGAACAGGGGCAATGTGACAGGGTCTTTACACACCAACAAGTCGCGAAAATGGTTGCCCAATCCCACAATGAAATGTTGCGATTCGAATCCCTTGTCACAAATATCTTTGTAAGTCAATAAAGACGAAGGTACATCGCCTGCTAAAAAAGCATCGGTCAACCTGAAATAATACTCATAATCGAGAATATTCAGATTCTCTATCACCGACTTATACGTGATGTTTCCGGCCGAGAAGCTGGCTATCTGGTCGAATATCGAAAGGGCATCGCGCATACCGCCATCGGCCTTCTGGGCTATGATACTCAACGCTTCGGGTTCGGCTACGATGCCTTCTTGCGATGCGACATATGCTAAATGTTCGGCAATATCGTCAACCGTAATACGATGAAAATCGTAAACCTGACAGCGAGACAATATCGTAGGCAATATCTTATGCTTCTCGGTCGTTGCCAAGATAAAGATGGCATGGTGCGGAGGCTCTTCGAGTGTTTTCAGGAAAGCATTGAATGCCGCAGGCGATAACATGTGTACCTCATCGACGATAAACACCTTGTACTCGCCTACTTGCGGAGGAATACGTACTTGGTCAACCAAAGCCCGTATCTCGTCCACACCGTTGTTCGAGGCAGCATCCAACTCCAAAATATTATACGAACGCTGCTCATTGAAGGCACGGCACGACTCGCATTCGTTGCAGGCCTCTCCATCGGGGGTAGGGTGCAAGCAATTGATGGTTTTGGCAAAAATGCGCGCACAAGAGGTCTTACCGACTCCACGCGGACCGCAGAACAAATAAGCATGAGCCAACTTATGGGCATCGATAGCATTTTTAAGCGTACGGGTGAGGGTATTCTGACCTACCACAGATTTAAACGTCGACGGGCGATATTTCCGCGCCGAAACGATATAATTTTCCATTCTTGCCAAACGATTTTATCAAAGGTTTTCTTTCCCGAAGCTCAACGGCAACAACTCTTTTATCGACGAAACGATATATACCTTCTCCTCTCCATAAAGCAATATTTCTATGGGAGAACTATAACGATTCTCTGTTTCGAGTATCACTTGTCGACAGGCACCGCAAGGAGCCGTAGGCTCGGTAATATAAGCACCGTCTTTCATGGCAGCAATTGCCAATTTGCACACAGGAGTGTCGGGATAATTCGCACCTGCATAAAAAAGCGTGGTGCGTTCGGCACAAATACCCGATGGATAAGCAGCATTTTCCTGATTGCTACCCTTTATGATTTCTCCATTGGCAAGCAAGGCTGCGGCGCCTACACTAAAACACGAATAGGGTGCATAAGCCCGTGTACAAGCGTCTTTGGCACAATCTATCACTTTTTTTTGCTCTTCCGTCAGCTCATTGTAACTGCAAACGAGTATATTTGTAACAATATTGGCTTTTTTCATATAAATTACATTGACTCTATTTGCACAAATATAATTGTTTCCATCGGAAAAATGAATATCGTGAAACCCTTTTTTCGACAAATAATCTTTTTCGACGTGAAGAGATACATAGCCTTGCTTGTTATTGTCATGGCTACCTTGCTCTCGCTGCCCGACTCGGCAGCACAAAGCCGCCGCAACTGGCAATATGAAGAGTATATAGAAAAGTTCTGCCGGCTGGCACAAGAGCACCAACGCCGCTACGGCATCCCGGCAAGTATCACTTTGGCACAAGGGTTGCTCGAATCGGGTGCCGGCACCAGCGAACTATCGCGCAAAGCCAACAACCACTTCGGCATAAAATGTCACGAATGGGACGGCGCCACCATCTACTACAAACGCGACTGTTACCGCAAATATCGCAAGGCCGAAGATTCATACCTCGACCACTCCGAGTTTTTGCTCCGAGACCGATACCAAAAATTATTCAAACTGAAACTTACCGACTACAAAGGATGGGCGCACGGTCTGAAAAAATACGGATATGCAACCGACCCCTCGTATGCCCAAAAACTGATAAATATAATAGAGTTGTATGACCTCAACCGTTTTGTAAAAAAGGCGGGAAATAGCAAAAGCAACCGCGATGAAAAGAGCGACGAAACAGTATATCAGGCTGTTACCCCCCGCCATACCGTGTACCGCTCATGGGGACTTCTTTATGTCGAAGCGAACGAAGGCGACACTTACCAAACAATAGCCTACGACTTCGGCTTCTCGCCCAAAGAGTTGGCACGCTACAACGACAGCAAAACCGACGTCATACTATCGGCCGGCGATATCGTATATTTAGAAAAGAAAAACAAGAAAGCCATCGAAGGGTACGACCTGCATACGGTAAAAGAGGGCGAAACGCTTCATTTCATCTCGCAGCAATACGGGATAGAACTGAAACATCTTGCCAAAAGAAACAAAATGCGTCGCGATGCAACTCTCTCGCCGGGACAAGTCCTCAAATTGCGGTAGTTGCACTACATCTCTTGCAACAAGAATTTTTTCAAATCGGCGAAAAGCGGCGACATGGGGATGCTGCGCTTGCGACGTCGCTCGGTAGCGTCAAGATTCGAGGGCATAGGCACATCGACATTCAGAATACCCTTTACGCTCTCGGCAAACTTTGCTGGATGTGCCGGTTCAAGCGCAATACCTATCTCTCCGGGACGGAGTTTCTCATCGAGAGCCCTGTATGCAACAGCTCCATGCGGGTCGAGCATATAATTTGTCTCGGTATATACACGACGCATGGTCTCGCAAATCAGCTCGTCATCATAGCTCACGCTCTCTACATCGGTACGCAGGCGGTCGTGAGCATCGGCATATAACTCCCTTATTCTCTCCACATTCGAAGGCGCACCCACATCCATAGAACGAGCTATCGTCGGTACGGAGGGATGAGGCTCGTATCCACCGGTATTCAGGTACCTCACAAAAGTATCGTTGCGGTTGGTCGCGGCAATAAACCGTTTTATAGGCAGCCCCATACGCTTGGCTATCAGTCCGGCCGTAAGGCTTCCGAAGTTCCCGCACGGCACGCTATACACCACATCGGTAGGCTTATTTACCATCTTCAACAGATTGGCATAAGCATAAAAGTAATAGAACGACTGCGGCAATAAACGAGCCACATTCACCGAGTTGGCAGAAGTTATGAGCATGCTGCGATTGATTTCCTTATCGTTAAACACCTGTCGCAACAGACTTTGACACTCCTCAAAAGTGCCATCTATTTCGATAGGAACGATATTACCACCCTGCGACGTCATCTGCCGCTCCTGCATCTCGCTGACTTTTCCATGCGGATAAAGAATATACACCCTCACACCGGGAACACCGGCAAAAGCATCGGCCATAGCCGCCCCCGTATCGCCTGTGGTAGAAGCAAAGATATTGACCGTCTTCTGCGTATTCTTACCATTGAAATACCCTAACAACCGAACTAAAAGACGTACGCCCACATCTTTGAACGAATACGAAGGTCCATGAAACAACTCTATAAGATAGCGATTATCGGCTACCTTGACGAGCGGCATATCGAAATTGATAGAGTCATATATGATTTCTTGCAAAATATCAGCAGGAATATCGTCGTTCCAAAAGGCCTCTGCAACGATAAACGAAATTTCGCGCAACGACATGCCCGCCAAGTTTTTATAAAATGCCGGAGGATAAACTCGTATAGTCTGCGGCATGTACAACCCGCCGTCGGGTGCCAAACCTTTCATCAGCGCCTCTTTGAACGAGACCATCGGCGATTGTTTTCGAGTACTATAATATAGCATAAGCAACTGTTGGGGTCGTGTAACTACGTGGCGAAGTTAGGAAAAGCCACTCGTATTTACAACCATTTTAAAAGTATAAGAGCCACTTAACAGTGATTTATTTTGTAAAATTAACTTACCGACAAGCTATCTTTTAAGTTCTGAAAAACAGCGTATATGTTTGATAAAATAATCCCAAACGATATTGTGACGGCATTCGGGGAACTGTGTCAGCATATTGTCGCGGGGCTGACAGGCGTACATGCCGCACATACTTCTGAAATCGGTATGAGCATCCCATATAGCCTTTACGCAAGCCCACTTCCCCGTAAGCAGATAACGCAACAATGCCACCGTATCATATAGCCTGCGCACAAACAACTTGCGACGTCTTTCTCTGACAGGAAGATTTTTATACATCATGAGCAGGTTGTTCCTGAAATTGAGGTATAGTTTATAAGGATGGGCGTTGTCGAGCGTTGCGCCTCCGAGGTGATACACAACCGACTGCGGAACGACCCTCACGGCATAACCGGCCAACCGCACGCGCCAGCACAAATCTATCTCCTCCATGTGGGCAAAGAAATCGGCATCGAGACCGCCCACAGCCATATAGACATCGCGACGAATAAAAAGTGCCGCACCAGAAGCCCAAAAGACATCGACGACATCGTCGTATTGGCCGTTATCCATTTCTATCGTATCGAAAATGCGTCCCCGACAAAACGGGTAACCGTTACAATCCAAAAAACCGCCACATGCGCCGGCATACTCAAACTGCGAAGGATGGCGATAAGAACGTATCTTGGGTTGCAACGCGCCCACCTCGGAATGCTCCTCGGCATAGGACAGAAGCGGCTCTATCCACCCTTCTGAAACGGCAACATCGGAATTAAGCAATACGATATAACGATAGGCTTCCAACTGTTTCACGACCTGATTGTATCCCTCGGCAAATCCGTGGTTCCGAGGAAATCTGATAATCCCAACCTGCGGAAAGTCCTGCATCAACAGTTGTAAAGAATTATCGGTAGAACCGTTATCGGCCACTATCACATCGGCTACATCGGACGACGTATAGCGACATACGGAAGGCAAGAACTCCGAGAGCAACGAAGCTCCGTTCCAATTAAGTATGACAACAGCAACAGATTTCATATCGCATTATTTTACAAACAAATGAGAATGTTTCCATCTTTTATGCGTCCACAACCATGCGTGAGGCGCACGGCAAATGGTTTGTTCCATAGCTTCCATATAGCGGTCGGCAATAGGGAAACCGTCGGTATCGACAGGATGCTCATCGACCAGCTTGAACGTAGCTTTGTAACGGCCTCGCGACAACAGCTCCACATCGACATATACAACAGCGGCATCGAGCTTGCGTGCCAATGTTTCATATCCCGTAAGTACTGGTGTAGGCATCCCCATAAACATCACCCAATGATGAATATTGGCAGGCGAAGGGGTTTGGTCGGCCATAAAGCCCGTTACAAAGGGCTTTCCGGCACGCTTATGCTGCAACAATACACGCAAAGTATCTTTTTTGGGAATACACTCGGTGCCAAACCGAGTGCGCAGATGCAGAAACAGACGGTCGAAACAACGATTAAGCAACGGACGATATATCTGCCCGCCCGCAAAACGGCTATTGTCGCACCACATGGTAAGCGACGGTATCCACTCCCAATTACCATAGTGCCCCAGTAGCAATATGACCGACCGGCCTTCACCCGTCAAACGGTCTATCAGTTCGCCGTTCTCGAAACGCATGCGTCGCTTCATTTCGGCATCGCTGATATGCATAAGTTTGATGGTCTCCACAACATAATCGGTAAGGAAACGGAAGAAACGGCGTTCAATGTCACGGCGCTCTCGCTCGTCTTTCTCAGGGAAAGCCATAGCAAGATTCTCGCGCACCACCTTGCGCCTATACCTTATTATATAATATACTATATAATATAACGCATCGCTCAGCAGGTATAACAATGTCCACGGCAACAACGCCAACATATACAACAAGCCATAGAGCAAATAATATACCATATTTTCTACTATATACTTCATATCGTCTACTATATAAAACGCGCGGTAAGGGCATCGCCTTGCTCATTGCTCTCGCCCAACAAGACCGTGCGTACCGTGTTGACAGCACCTGCCTCAACAGGCATTTCCACCCGAATGTAGTTATCAGTAAAGCCATGCATGGGATGCCCCTTGACTGGCTGCTCAAAAAGGACTTGCCGAACACTTCCTACATAGTGTGCATAAAAATCATGCAGTTTTTGCTCCGAAAGCTGTATCAACCGATTGCATCGTTCGTGACGCAGATGCACATCGACAACGGGTTCTATGGCAAGCGCACGGGTATTAGGTCGCTCGGAGTATGTAAAGACATGCAATTGCGAGACATCGAGCGAAGCGATAAAACGATAACCCTCCTCAAAAAGCGCATCGGTCTCGCCGCTCATACCGGCAATGACATCCACCCCGATAAAGGCATGAGGCATATACCGCTTGATGGCAGCTACCTTGTCGGCAAAAAGAGCCGTATCGTAATGTCGCCGCATCAGTCGCAAAACGGAGTCGCTACCCGATTGCAACGGAATGTGGAAATGCGGGCAGAATCGTTTGGAAGAAGCTACAAAAGCAATTACCTCATCGGTAAGCAAATCGGGTTCGATAGAAGAGATGCGGTAACGCTCTATTCCCTCCACTTCGTCGAGCGACTTTATAAGAGAAAGAAACGTCTCGCCATTGCGCTTACCGAAATCGCCTATGTTGACACCTGTAATGACAATCTCTTTCCCGCCTTCGGCAGCTACCTGTCGCACCTGTCGGGTAAGCTGTTCCACCGTACCGCTTCGGCTGCGTCCCCGCGCCATAGGGATGGTGCAATAGGTACAAAAATAATCGCATCCGTCTTGTACTTTCAAGAAATAACGAGTGCGGTCGCCTCGCGAGCAAGAGGGCGAAAAGGCGGTTATCTCTTTCCACGGCGTGACGATATAGGTATCATGTTCCTCTTTCATCAACAATGACAGATACTTGGGCAGGTCTAATTTCTGCTCAGCGCCCAACACCAAATCCACCTCGGGCATCGAGGCTACCTCGTCGCTCTTCAACTGTGCATAACATCCTGTCACCACAACATAAGCGTCGGGATGCTTGCGGGCAATACGGCGTATCGCCTGACGGCACTTTTTGTCGGCAAGCTCGGTAACAGAACAGGTGTTTATCACACATAAATCGGCACGTTCGCCGGGTCGCGCTTTCCTGATGCCTTGCTCGGCAAGCATCTGTCCCAAAGTAGATGTTTCGGCAAAGTTGAGCTTACAACCCAACGTATAATAAACGGCAGTCTTATTCTGAAAAACAGTGTTATCTATCATTTCACGCCATGAAATTTTGCCCAAAGGTAGGCATTTTGTGCTTAAAATATACCTGAAAAGACGAATAGTTAGCTTATCAATCACTTAAAACTAAAAACTTTCCTTATTTTTGCGCTCCGAAATATCACAAAAACTTGAACGAAGAACTGAACTAAATCAATATGATAGAAGAACGTTTTATACAAATTTACGAGGATAGTTTCCGCAACAACTGGGATTTACCTGCTCTTACCGACTACAACACAAAAAGCACTTTACTTTATAAAGAGCTGGCCGAGGAGATTGCCAAGGTACACATCCTGCTGCGCCAATGCGGTATCAAGAAGGGCGATAAAATAGCCCTTGTTGGGAAAAACACTCCGCAATGGTGCATTATATATATAGCAACTATTACCTATGGAGCTGTTCTTGTACCTATATTACAAGACTTCAACCCGCAAGATATTTGCCATATCGTCAACCACTCCGACTCTGTTCTTCTTTTTATCAACGACTCGATATGGGCACATATCGACGCGACATCACTCACCCAGACGAGAGCCGTCATATCGATAGACAACTCGGGATGCCTCTTCCAACGCGACGGCGAAAAGATAGACCTATACCTCACCAGCCTTGCCGATGCCTTTGCAAAAACTTACCCCGCAGGCTTTACACCCGACGATGTGGTATATGCCGACAACAGTAACGAAGAACTTGCCGTTATCAACTACACATCGGGCACCACCGGATTCAGCAAAGGTGTCATGCTCTCGGGCAACAACTTTGCCGGCAATGTGATGTTCGGCATCCGTTCACACCTACATTATCGCGGCAGCCGCTGCCTCTCGTTCCTGCCTTTGGCACATGCCTACGGCTGCGCCTTCGACTTTCTCGTACCGCTGGCAGTAGGCTCGCACATCACCGTACTGGGCAGAATACCGTCGCCCAAGATATTGGTAAAAGCACTTGCCGAGGTGAAACCTCACCTCATTATCTGCGTGCCTCTCGTTTTGGAAAAGATATACCGCAAGCAACTGCAACCACTCATCAACAAACCCGCCATGCGTATCGCCCTGCGCATACCGGGACTGAACAAAATTATTTTCAACCGAATAAATAATAAACTCATACAAGCATTAGGCGGAACTTTTGAAGAGGTCATCGTAGGCGGCGCCCCCCTCAATGCCGAGGTTGAGACATTTTTGCGCAAAATAAAATTCCCCTTCACCGTAGGCTACGGCATGACCGAGTGTGCTCCACTTATCAGCTACACTCCACACCGCGAATTTCTCGCCTTTTCGTCGGGACGCACCCTGCACGGCTATGTAGAGACCAAGATAATCCCCGACAACAATACCGACGGCACCGGCGAAATATGTGTACGCGGCGAACATGTCATGATAGGATATTACAAAAACGAGCAAGCGACGCGCGAAGTCATCGATAGCGAAGGGTGGTTACATACCGGCGACGTGGGCAGCATCAGCCACGACGGGACTATATTTATAAAGGGACGAAGCAAAACCATGCTCCTCGGCGCAAACGGACAAAATATATATCCCGAAATTATCGAGGCGAAATTCAACAACATGCCTTATGTTGCCGAAAGTCTCATCGTAGAACGCGACAGCAAGCTCATTGCACTTGTCGTACCCGACTACGAAGCACTGAGCGCCGACGAATTGGAAGAGAGCCAACTCGACGAAATCATGGAAAAAAACCGCTTGGAAGTAAATACGATAGTAGCTCCCTACGAGAAAATCGCCGCCATAGAAATCCATCGCGACGAGTTTGAAAAGACCCCCAAACGGAGTATAAAGCGTTATTTGTACAGTAAATAGCCTCCGCACAAGGCAGAAAACCATTTTTTTATAGATATTGACAAAAAAAACCACATAAGGTTGATATATATTAAAAAAATAATATCTACCTTTGAGGCGTTTTTGAAACTACAAGTTATTGTTTTATCTTTAATTAAACAGAAATGAAAAAGTTAGTCTTATTCTTCGCTGTTGCATGCGCAGTTTCGTTGGCTGCTTGTACAAACAAAACAAGTGAAGCTACAGAAGCTACAGAAGACACTGTAGCTGTTGAAACTGTTGTAGAAGAAGTTGCTTGCGCTTGCGATTCTTGCGCTTGCGATTCTTGCACCGGCAATTGCGGCGCAGAAGTAGCTGCTACCGACTCGGCTGCTGTTGTTGCTGAATAATTGCGACAGACACAAAGGAAGTTGAGCCGTTACCTATCGGGTAGCGACTCTTTTTTTTATACCTACCCCAACCGCGACATATATTCCTGCGACTATCAGGGGTCACCGACAGGAAACAAGGAGGCCGGCGCCTGACAACCTTCTCCCGTGCTCTTAACAGCTCTACAATACAACAGACTAATACCCGGTGCGGTACTTACCCTCTTCGTGGTCTTCTATGATACTCAGATAAGAAGCATAGCGCGACTCGCTGATATAGTGCTTTTCTAATGCTTTCAATACGGCACAACCGGGTTCGTTGCGATGCGTGCAATTATTGAAACGGCAATCGTGCGAAATGGCAAAAATCTCGGGGAAATAGTGTGCTACCGTAGCAGGGTCGAAGTCGATAGTACCGAAGCCTTTGATACCGGGCGTATCTATGATATATCCACCTTCGGGCAAAGGGTACATCTCAGAATAAGTCGTGGTGTGCATTCCCATATCGTGCAGCACCGAGAGCTCGCCGGTTTTCAGATTCAGCCCCGGGATAAGCCTGTTTATCAACGAAGATTTCCCCACGCCGGAGTTTCCCGAAAAAAGGGTGAGTTTATTGCGCAACTGCTCTCTGACCCAATCCAACCCTTCGTTTGTCGCCGCCGACACAAGCTCGGTCGCATATCCTACCGTATTATACAAATGTTTGATGCCGAGAGCATATTCCATGACATCACCTTCATAAAGGTCGCTCTTGTTTATAACAATAGAGGCAGGTACGCCATAAGCCTCGGCAGTAGCCAAAAAACGGTCTACGAAGATAAGGTTGGTACGCGGATGCTCTACCGTAATAATAAGCATGGCCAAGTCTATATTGGCAGCGATGATATGACTCTCTTTCGACAAGTTCGATGCTCGGCGCACGATATAGTTGCGTCTCGTCTCCACCTCTTTGATATAAGCCGAACCATCTTGTCTCACCGTCACATGCACACGGTCGCCCACGGCAACAGGATTCGTACTGCGAATGCCGCGCAAACGAAACACGCCTTTCACCTTGCAATCCAAAAGCCGGCCATCGTCGGTTTTCACGGTATACCAACTTCCGGTACTCTTTACCACTACTCCTTGTGTCATGCTATTTTGATATTTACCAAACAAAGATATGCAAAACGCCGACAGAAAACAAAACCTACCGCGCTTTTTACCCTTTGCAACCCTTTTACACTGCCGACGGAATATTCCCATGACAGATGCGGGACAACAGATATAAAAAACAAAAACGTTTCACACGCCCGTCATTTCAACTATTGTTTCGTATATTTGTAGAATATAGGATTCGGTTCGGCAATGCAATGAATAATCGGCTTTGCTCCCGGCTTTATCAGGTTCTGACATATAATACCCTGCATAAATAACCTTAAATCAGCAACGCTTATGAAAGTACAAATCGGAAAAATATTTTCCATCTTGACGCTCTGTCTCATTACAGCGTGCTCGTCACTACCCGACCCCGCGCCATCGCCCAGAGTGCGCAACAACTTCGATAACGATTGGCGTTTCCACTTAGGCGAAGCCGCAGACGCCGAACAACTTTCGTTCGACGACAGCTCATGGCGGCAGCTCAACCTGCCCCACGACTGGGCTATCGAGGGCGATTTTTCGGCCGACAACCCATCAGGCCCCGGTGGCGGCGCATTACCCGGCGGTATAGGATGGTATCGCAAACATTTCGACATCGACAGCTCACTGCTTGCCTCAGGCAAACGCGTCTATCTCGACTTCGACGGAGTATATATGTTGTCGGAGGTATTCATCAACGGACACTCCACCGGCATTCGCCCCTACGGATACATATCGTTTCGCCGCGACATCACGCCCTATCTGCATGAAGGCGAGAATGTCGTAGCCGTACGCGTAGACAACTCGGAACAACCCAACTCTCGTTGGTATAGCGGCTGCGGCATATACCGCCATGTGTGGATGGTAACGGTCGCCCCCATACACGTCGACTTGTGGGGGACTTATGTCACTACGCCCGAAATAAGCAACTCGCGAGCAACGGTCGATGTGGCAACACGCCTGCGCAATAGCTCGCAAGAGGATGCCGAAGTAGAAATTGCCCACTATATACTCGATGCCGACGGCCGAACTGTGGCCTATACCGACGGCCTCATGGTACTTCCTGCCGATACCACCGCCGAGAGCAGTTTGCAACTCACTCTGAAAACGCCGCACCGCTGGTCGGTCGAGGAACCCTACCTTTATACCGTGCGGACACAACTCATCGTCGACGGCCAAACGATAGATAGCTACGACACCCCGCTGGGTATCAGAACGTTCCGTTTCGATGCCGAAAAGGGCTTCTTCCTCAACGAAAAGCCGGTAAAGATAAAGGGTGTGTGCATGCACCACGACTTAGGCTGCTTGGGCGCTGCCATCAATGAACGCGCCATAGAACGGCAGTTAGAAATGCTGAAAGCAATGGGATGCAACGCATATCGTTGCTCGCATAACCCGCCTGCCCCCGAAGTCCTCGACCTGTGCGACCGCATGGGACTGATTGTCATGGACGAATCGTTCGATATGTGGCGTAAACGCAAAACGACCTACGACTATTCGCGCTTCTTCAACGAATGGTATGAACGCGACCTCACCGACCTTGTATTGCGCGACCGCAACCACCCATCGATATTTATGTGGAGCCTCGGCAACGAAGTACTGGAACAATGGACCGACATCAATGCCGATACCCTCGACCTCGCCGAAGCCAATCTGCTGCTCAACTTCCAGAAAGACCCCAACGCTTTGGCACAAAAGGGCGACAGTCTGAGTGTAAACTCTTTGTTGACACGTCGCCTGTGCGAAATTGTCAACAGCATCGACACGCGTCCCACTACCACAGGTAACAACGAACCCAGCCCTAATAGCCACTTGTTCCGCGCAGAATCGCTCGACATCATCGGGTACAATTATCACGAAGACTGGTTCGACTCGGTACCGGAATTTTTCCCGGGCAAACCGTTTATCGTCACCGAAGCAACCTCGGCCATCATGACACGCGGCTACTATCGCATGCCCTCCGACAGCATTTACATCTGCCCCGAACGATGGGATTTGCCCTACTACAACGAGACGTATGCCTGCTCATCGTATGACAACTGCCACGTGCCTTGGGGCTCGACCCACGAAAAGACGTGGCGCATGGTAAAGGAACGCGATTTCATCAGCGGATTGTTTATATGGACAGGTTTCGACTACATAGGTGAACCTACTCCCTACGGATTCCCCGCCCGCAGCTCATACTTCGGTATCATCGACCTCGCCGGATTCCCCAAAGACATATATTATATGTATCAAAGCGAATGGACCGACAAACCGGTATTGCACCTCTTCCCGCACTGGAACCACAAAGCGGGCGAAATGATTGACCTATGGTGCTACTACGGACAGGCCGACGAGGTGGAATTATGGGTAAACGGCGTTTCGCAGGACACTCGCTCGAAAGAACCGGGTTGCTACCATGTGACATGGCGCGTACCCTTTGAACCGGGCGAAGTCAAGGTCGTATCGCGAAAAGACGGTAAAGAGGTACTCTCGCAAACCATCCGCACAGCCGGTGAACCGGCTCAAATACGGCTCACGCCCGACCGCTCTGCACTACATGCCGACGGCCGCGACCTGAGTTTCGTAACCGTGGAGATTCTCGACAAAGAGGGAAACCTCTGTCCTCTTGCAGAAAACGAGGTTTTCTTCGAGGTTGAAGGTAATGCCTTTATAGCAGGCGTCGATAACGGCTCTCCCATCTCTATGGAACGTTTCAAAGCAAATCATCGCAAAGCCTTCTACGGCAAATGCTTAGTAGTATTGCAGAATAATGGCTCGACAGGCGATGCCTCGCTGACAGCTACATCCGACGGACTTGCCGATGCTCATGTAACCATCACGGCACAGTAACGTACACTACCACACAACAATATTCCCCGGCGACCGCTGTAAACGAGTCGCCGGGGAATATTATTATTATTCAGAAAATATTCTTGATACACAACAAACAGCGTATCACCTAATTTTTTTGACAAGCGGCATACTGATTTATCCGAAAATAGATTGCCCCCACCTGTGCTATCGCACATAAACCTAACTATTTGCGGCGCAACATGCGTGCCGGGAAACTCGCTGTGAGCATTCCCAACAATAGCACTACCGCCGTCACAGCAAGTGTATCGCCCCACTCCAACTTCACCGGATAGGCTTCGACGATAAACGCACCCGAATCACCCAGTCGCAACAGTCCGAACTCTTGTTGCAGCCAGCATAACAACACGCCTATCACAAGTCCCGACAATGCTCCTATCATAGAGATAAGCCACCCCTCGGTCATAAAGATGCGCACAATCAGTCGGTCATCGGCTCCGAGGTTTCGCAGCGTCGCTATATTCTCTTTTTTATCTACAATAAGCATCGATAAAGCCCCTACGATATTGAAAGCTGCTATCAACAGAATAAAAGCAAGAATAAGGAACGTAATCCATTTCTCTATCTGCATCCAGCGAAACGACTCGCCATTTTGTTTATAACGGTCTTGCACCACATAGTCGCTCCCCAATTTTTTTTCGAGTTGCTGCACCACACGCTCTACTGACGAGCCATCGGCACAACGCAACTCTATGGCAGTGGCTTCCGTGGGATAGTCGAACAAGGCACGCGCCTCGTCGATAGGAATATATACCACATTGTCGTCGTAAGGAGCTTGATTGGAATAGAACACCGACGATACAAAAAAGCGACGCGAGGTAAACGATGTTGCCGGATTGGCAATATTGACACGTCCCCGGCGATGCGGAGCATACAGCTCTATCGGCCGAGAATAAGCGACACCGGCTTCGAGGCGCACTGCCACACCGGCTCCTATAATGGCATACGAAACGATGCTGTCGCGCAAAAGATAATTTCCTGTCACAATCGTATGGGTGAGCCCCGTCAGCTCGTTATAATTGTCGGGAATGCCTTTGACCGTTACCTGCAACTGCCTGTCATAGACCGCAAGAGCCGTCTCTTCTATTACAGGCGACAATAACGCCACATCGTCCCACGCCGCAATCTCGTCCCACACAGCACCGTTGCCGTCGAGGGTCTTGCCCGAAGCCGGCAATATCTTTACGTCGGGTTGTATCTCAGAGAGCAACGAACCTATCAGGTGAGAAAAACCGTTATAGACCGAGAGCGTACAAATAAGCGCAGCCGTGATGATTGCCACTCCACACACCGAAATGATGGAAATGACATTGATTGCGCTATGCGATTTTTTAGAGAAGAGATAGCGCGCCGCTATACGCAGTGACAGAATCATGCCGCTCGCTTACTGATGCAACAGATTGTCGATCTTATCTATATAGTCGAGCGAATCATCCAGATAGAACCGCAATTCGGGTATCTTGCGCAACTGGAAACGTACCTTTTGCGCCAACTCATAGCGGATTTCACGCGCCGACGCATTTATCGAGTCTATGGTGGCTTGCGCCTTCTCAGAGGGGAATATGCTCAAATAAACTTTGGCGATACTCAGGTCGGGACTGATACGTACGATACTCACCGATACGATTGTTCCATGCGTCTTGCGCGTCTGTGCCAAAAAAATCTCGCTCAGCTCCTTTTGCAGCAAACGGCTTATTTTATTTTGTCGTGTTGTCTCCATATATATTTGATGTTGCTGTTATACAAATGTAACAAAAATAAAGTGCAACGGTCACATATTCATCGGTTTTTTCCACAAAACGGTAAGACCGTCGCGTAGCGGAAGTATTATTTTCTCCACACGGTTGTCATGTGCCACCGCATCATTGAAACGCTCTATACCTACCGTCTGTGCATCGCGGCTTTGCGGGTCGGTAATCACCTTGCCGTCCCACAAGGTATTATCGGCAAGAATAAACCCGCCGGGACGCACCCGCGGCAACACGGCCTCGTAATAGCGCAGATAATCGCGTTTGTTGGCATCTATAAAAACGAGGTCATACTCGTCGGTCAATGTAGGGATAATGTCGAGGGCATCGCCGATGACAAGTTTTACTCTGTCGCCATACGGCGAACGCGAGAGAAACGAACGGGTAAAGTCTTCTATCTCGTCATCAATCTCTATCGTGAGTACTTCACCCCCTTCGTCCACGCCGGCAGCCAAACACAACGCCGAATAACCGGTAAAAGTCCCCAATTCGAGTACCCGATGCGGACGCACCATCCGGCAAAACATCTTCAAGATACTGCCTTGCAAATGCCCCGACACCATACGCGGACGCAAATGGTAAAGATGCGTCTCGCGGTCGAGCTCGGCAAGCAACGGCTCCTCGGGGTCGATATGCTTGCAGATATACTCCTCTATGGCGTCATACATGATTATATTTCTTCGATATTGGGCAACAAATAGTTATCGAAGCTATCGAGCACTTTCCCCACGTGATTGATTTCGAGGAACGTAGTACCATGGCTGGGACCAAAACCACCACCCAAATAGGCTATAAGGTCTTCGCGTGTCAACAAGTTCTTCTCCAACAAGTGTGTCAACCCGTTAAAGAGATATTGCCGCGAAGTATCGGTACTCTTCTGGTACATGGGGAACACGCCGTATGAGAGAGACAACTGCCTGATGGTACGCTCATTGTAGCACAATGCCAATACAGGGAATTTACCCCTGTACGATGCCACGAAGCGGGCTGTCCGACCGGTATAACTATCGGTAATGATGGCCTTTGTACCCAATTCTGTCGACGACTTCACGGCTTGCTGGGCAAGGAATGCCGTCACATCATCGCCGCCACCGCCCAGCTCCATGCTGTCAATAAGCCGGGTACGCTCTGCCTCCATGGCCACACGTGCCATCGTAGCCACCGACTCCACAGGATAACGGCCGTAAGCCGTCTCGCCGCTCAACATAAGGGCATCGGTATGGTTATAAATGGCATTGGCTATATCGGTTACCTCGGCACGTGTCGGTCGCGGATTCTTTATCATGGAGTGCAACAACTGCGTAGCTACGATAACAGGCTTTTTGGCCTGTATGCACTTGCGAATGAGCAACTGCTGTATGCCGGGAATTTTTTCTTGCGGCACCTCTATGCCCAAATCGCCGCGGGCTACCATCACGCCATACGCCACTTCGAGAATTTCGTCGATATTATCTACACCCTCTTGATTCTCTATTTTGGCAATGATTTTAATGGGCGAGCGATGCTCGTCGAGGATATGTTGTATATCCAATACATCTTGCTTGCTGCGTACAAACGAGTGAGCGATAAAATCGATGTTATTTTCTATGGCAATGAGGATATTATCGCGGTCGCGCTGTGTCAACGAGGGAAGATTGATGCGTACGCCGGGCACATTGACACTCTTGCGTGCACCCAGTTCGCCGGCATTCAATGCCTCGCACATCAGCTCATCGTTTACTTTATCGCACACTACAAACTCCAACTCGCCATCATCGATAAGGATATGCGAACCTACGGGAATGTCTTCGGCAAAAGCCGGATACGAAACGCCCACGCATTGGCTTGTCGTCAGCGTATCGGGACGCCCCGTCATACGCAAATGTTGCCCGGGTTCAAAAGTAATGGGCTTATCGCCTTGCAATGCGGTAGTGCGTATCTCGGGACCTTTCGTATCCATCAGTATGCCTATGGCGTTCGAGACCTTGCGCACATTGGCAATGACACGTTCAAAACCCTCACGTTGCATGTGCGCCGAATTCATACGCACAACGTTCATGCCGTTTTCATACAGACTCTTGATAAAACCGACATCGCAACGATTATCGGAAATGGTGGCTACAATCTTGGTGTACTTAGACATAATATATTTCTTTTCCTAATATGTTCGTCAATCTTTACGGTGCGTTATCTCTTCAACGTCAGGGCTTCGATAGCCAGCCGGTATGAATCGAGGCCGAAGCCGGCAATCTGCCCGCGACATGCTGAGGCTATCATGGAAACGCGACGATACTCTTCGCGAGCGTGTATATTGGAGAGATGCACCTCTATAACAGGTGCCGATATGGCTCGTATGGCATCGGCTATGGCAATAGAGGTATGTGTATATGCTCCGGCATTCAAGACAATGCCATCGACCGAAAACCCTTCGGCTTGAAGGCAGTCTATGATAGCCCCTTCGCTGTTAGACTGGAAATAGCATATGTTATGCCTGGTGAAACGGGCTTGAAGCAAAGGCAAATACTCTTCGAAAGATTTTTCACCATAAATTTCTTTCTCGCGCCGCCCCAACAAGTTAAGATTGGGACCGTTGATAATAAGTATTTCCATAACACCTCGTTATTTGGTTATATCGTGCAACTGTTTCCCTGTCGCCAAAACTGCAAAGCCGCATCGTACCATTGCAGAAACGAACTGCATTGCCTATTTTTGCAACGAGATGTTTCTCGTATTGCGACAAAGAAAATACCGCAAATTCGGTACAAAATTACAGTTTTTTCGGGATACTGCTATATGACCATCACCAAGAAAAAAGATAATCTGAAAAAAAAGTACATCGCCTATCTGCGGCTCGAAAAGGGATTGTCGGACAATACCATCGCCGGCTACACCGACGATTTGGAAAAGCTGATGAGGTTTCTCGACGACACTTCTCTCTCGTGGGAAACGGTAACAACCGAGCATCTGCACACATTTGTATGTACACTGCAAGACCTCGGCATTGGCGCACGGTCGCAAGCCCGCATCATCTCGGGCATAAAATCTTTTTTCAAGTACCTCAAAATCGAAGGTTATATCGACAACGACCCATCCGCACCGTTAGAAACGCCGCAAATAGGACGACACCTGCCCGAGATACTCTCTGTCGAGGAAATCGACCGCATGATAGAATCGGTCGACCGCACATCGCCCGAAGGACAGCGCAACCGGGCTATCTTGGAGACTCTGTACAGTTGCGGACTGCGCGTATCGGAACTCGTAACCCTGAAATTGTCACAAATATATTTCGACGAGGAGTATATCCGTGTCGAAGGGAAAGGCGGCAAGCAACGACTTGTTCCCATCTCGCAAGAGGCCATACACGAAATTAAATTGTATCTGCCCGACCGCAGCAATGTAGATATAAAACCGGGTGAAGAGGACTTCCTTTTCCTCAACCGACGAGGGAAACACCTCACCCGTGTAATGATTTTTTTCATTATTCGCGAAGCGTGCCACTCCTGCGGTATTACCAAAAAAGTAAGCCCGCACACGCTACGGCATTCATTTGCAACACATTTACTCGAAAATGGAGCTAATCTGCGCGCCATACAACAAATGCTGGGGCACGAAAGTATTACCACGACCGAAATCTATGTTCATTTAGACCAACGCTTTTTGCGTCAAGAGATTATCAGTCACCACCCTCGCAACCAAAAATGCAAAAACGATATTTAGCTTAATGTTTATAGATAATTAAGAAAAAAAATGCGCTGCAACGCCATCTATCCCTGAGCTTTTATTTACTTTTGCCTGAGAGAATATACGTTACAGTAACATAAAACCAAGAATCATTACAAACCTTATATGCACAACATTATGATTAAAAAGTTAACATTCCCACTACTTTGCCTGTGCCTATTGACATTGGTAAGTTGTAACAAAGAAATGGCTCCGCTCACAGCCGACTATTTCAAAGTAAATCCGTCGCCCCTTGAAGCAAAAGGCGGCATGGTATCGGCTACTATCACCGGTACGTTCCCCGAAAAATATTTCAACAAAAAAGCGGTTGTTACAGTAACACCTTATTTGGTTTACAGTGAAGGAGAAACTGCTTCGGCTTCACAAACATTCCAAGGCGAAAAAGTTCAAGGTAACGACCAAACCATTCAATACAAAGCCGGTGGTGTTGTCACAATACCCGCCAACTTTACCTACATCCCCGAGATGCAAAAATCATCGCTCTACCTTGCATTTACCGTACAACAAGGTTCAAAGAGCTACGAACTGCCTCGCGTAAAAGTTGCCGAGGGCGTAATTGCTACATCTGAAATGGCCGATGCCGGCAAAGTAACGCCAGCCATCACCCCCGACAAATTCCAACGCATCATCAAAGAGACCTACTCTGCCGACATCAAGTTCCTCATCCAACAAGCCAACATCAGAGCTTCTGAGATGAAATCGGCCGAGATGCAAGCTCTCCACCAACAAATCAAAGACGCTACTACTGCCGAGAATCGTGAAGTAGAAAACGTAAATATCTCTTCTTACGCATCTCCCGATGGCGGTGTAGAACTCAACACCCGCTTGGCCGAAAACCGTGAGGAGAATACCGTAAAATACATGAAATCGCAATGGAAGAAAGACGATGTTAAGGCCGACCTCACAGCCGAATTCACAGCACAAGACTGGGATGGCTTCAAAGAGTTAGTTGCCGCTTCCGACATACAAGACAAAGACCTTATCTTGCGTGTGCTCGCAATGTATAACGACCCCGAGCAAAGAGAGCGTGAAATAAAGAACCTCTCATCGGTTTACAGCGACTTGGCAGAAGAAATACTCCCGCAACTGCGTCGTTCACGCATCACTGCTTCTATCAACGTTATAGGCAAATCGGATGAAGAAATTTCGTCGTTGGCTCAAAGCAATCCCTCGGCTCTCAATGTTGACGAATTGCTTTACGCCGCTACCCTCGAAAAGAGCGATGCTGCCAAGACCGAAATCTACCGCAAAGTGACCGAAATATATCCTGAAGATTACCGCGGATATAACAACCTCGGTATGATGATGTATAAGGCCGGCAAATACAACGAAGCAGAACAATACTTCAACACCGCAGCCCAAAAGGCTCCGCAATCGGCAGAAGTCGGAATGAACAAAGGCCTTATCGCTATGAAAGAGGGTAACTATGACGAGGCTGCCGCCCAATTCGGCAAAGCTGGCAACGTTCCCGAAGTAAATGAGGCATTAGGCGTTTATTACCTCAAAAAAGGCGACTACAAAGCAGCTGTGAAAGCCTTTGGCGATGCTAAGAGCAACAACGCCGCTTTGGCTCAAATCTTGGTAAACGACTATAACAAAGCTCGCAACACACTCGCAGGCATCTCGGCACCCGATGCTACTACATACTACCTGCAAGCTGTTTTGGGCGCACGCACCAACAATGAGCAAATGGTTCGTTCCAACCTGCGTCAATCGTTCCGCCTCGATCCTACAATGAAGGAGAAAGCAAGCAAAGACTTGGAATTTGCCAAATATAACGTTGCCGAATTCTAAAAAACATCTTAATACCTGTTGAAGCGGGGCGGCTGTAACAAGCCGCCCCGCTTTCTTATTCCGGATACAACATCCTCGGCCTACCTCTTCACCGAATCGCACACAGCTTCTATCCCATCGCCCCCCGACGCAAATCGACATCGCTGTGTGCATCTATCTACACAGCGATGCCATGTTAAACAGAATTATAGCAAAGTCTCAGAGACAGAAAATGGTTGCGCCTCCCGCAACCATCAAACACATCTTTCGGGCACCTTTACCCATCGGGGAGCAGCTTGCTTACGAATTACTCTCCTTGCAACCTTTTCGACAAAAATTCGTGTATCGTCTCCTCCGACGGAATATCCATCTTCCTGCGCAAACGATTTCGAGCCGACTCCACGCTACGTACCTCACGGAATGTGATAGAAGCTATCTCTTTTGTCGAGAGCCCTATATATAACAAGGCACAAAGCCGCTTCTGCCGCTGAGTAATTCCGGGACATATCTCGTCCAACGAGTCATAAAAAGAAGGATGCACCTGCTCAAAATAAAGACGGAACTCTTGCCAATTATCGGTACCCTCATGATGTTTGAGCTCCGATAGGATTTTACGCAACCGCTCTTTATGCAGTTTATCACGCGGGTTTATTTCGAGAAGGATTTGCTTCAACTCATCACAAATGTGGTCATAGAATTCATTGTCTTTTGTATAAGACAACGCATAACTCGACAATTCACGGTTTTTTTGGTCTATTGTTTTATTCAGTTCCTGTTCCTTGATTCGTTGCAGCTCCTTCTCCTTTTCCGACAGGGCAATTTGCTGCATAGCCAACTCTTCCTTTGTTTTATGCAACTTTTCTCGTAAACGCGTGCGTACAATCAGGAACACCACTACCGAAGCGAGCAGTATAATGATTATTACAATCACTGTGACACGCCTGTCATCTTCTAACTTATGCAACTGCATCTCGCTTATCAACAAAGCATTTTCACGTAATTTCTGCTCATTATTATATATCTGCTCCAAATTGCCAATCTTCTTTACGTCATTGACCTTCGTCAACGAATCTCGCAACTCGGTAGCCCGCAACAATAAATCATACGCCTTTTCAAAGTTATTACGACGACTATAAAACCGGGAAAGAATGATGCTCATATTCGCCTCGAAGTCGCGGTTTGTAACCGAAGCCAACGCCGTCTCCGAAAGTCCTATGTAATACATAGCTTCGGTTATATTCCCCTGCCGCTCGTATGCCTCGGCCAGCATGTTGTAACACTGTATCAGGTCGAGCAGGTTACCCTCACGCCGATGATACTCAACAGCATTGCGTAAATATGAAATAGCCAAATAATTCTCACCTTTCAACATATACAGCGAAGCAATATTGCACTGCATAAAATGATAAAAATAGGCATCTTCATTTTTATTGATAAGCTGCAAAGCATCGAGCATATAGCTTAACGCTTCGTCGTAACGGTCTTGTTTCATAGAAGCGCCGGCCAAGTTATTATAATTCAAGCATAGCTCCTTTTTATCGCCTATCTTCGTATTTATTTCGAGAGCCTTTCTAAAATAACTCTCGGCCATGTTTACGTCACTACGGAAATACGCGGCACCTATATTATTGTAAATCTTCGCTGCATCCGACTCCAACTCCTGCTCTTCGGCAATGGCAAGAGCTTTATGATAGTATTCCATGGCACTATTCCACATACCGACCTCTTCCAAAGCAGCACCAAGCGGTATATATAATCTCAACAAGGTTGTAGAAAGGCTTTTTTCTTGCTCCAAACTTCCGGCCAACATAGAAAACAACTCCACGGCAGCCGATTGTCGTCCTTGTTGTCTGAAATATTCTCCCACGTCATCTACTACAAACGAAATAAAATCGCTATCGGGTAAAAGCTCCAATTCAATCACAGAATCTATTTTGTGCTGCATCACAGTAGCGTTGTTCTCTTTATCATCTATCAAATCGGATGCCCTCGTCAATATCTCATATTTTATATCATCTGTAAGCGCATAACAGCCTAAATGACAAATTGTCAATAGAGTCGCGAGTATTAACCGCCGTAATAACGTGTGATATGTAATCTTAGTGCACACTTATCTTTTTATTATTTATAATATTATAGCGACAAATATACGGAATAATTGTCACAAAAGGGGATTTTATATCAATTCTGTTTTATGCATATCTGTCAAATTTTACATAACGGTCATTTAATACATTGATTTATATATTATTATATATATTTGCAGTAGTATTTATACGTCATTTATAAATATTGCAGTAGTAAAGACGTAGCAAGGATTCAATCATTATTCAATAAATTAATTATACTTGCAACAAAGAAAAAACACAAAAACAAGCAATATGAAAAATTACTACCTTTTTCTTGCTACGATGCTACTTGTATGTAGCACCAGTTTTGCACAATACCAAGTATCTACCGAAGTGCAACCCAAGAATGCCCTTTTAGAGGAATTTACCGGAATAAATTGCGGTAATTGTCCCGATGCACATAAAATAACAGCCAATCTGTTATTAGCACAAGAACATACGTTCTACGCCATTGCCATACACAGCGGATACTACGCATCACCTTTCCCCGACCAACCCGATTTTCGCACCGAAGAGGGTGAAGAACTCGATGCCACCTTTACCTCAGGCAGCGGCTACCCTTGTGGCATGATTAACCGGCACACATTTGCCGGCTCC
Source organism: uncultured Barnesiella sp. (assembly GCA_944321085.1). Taxonomy (GTDB): domain Bacteria; phylum Bacteroidota; class Bacteroidia; order Bacteroidales; family Barnesiellaceae_A; genus Barnesiella_A. The sequence continues at coordinate 52,988 of CALUJY010000006.1, read as the reverse complement.
ATCCCCATCATGTCACGCAGCAACTGGACTTTGTGCGCCAAACAGATACATCAAGAAGATGCTCCGGTAAACCTTTACGCGACAGCTACCTACTCGGCATCGGAAGCCCAACTGACCGTACATGTAGAAGGATACTACACGGCCGACGTGGACGCACAACAAAACTTACTGACAGTAGCTCTTACGCAGAACAACATCAAAGGCCCGCAAAGCGGTGGCGGCGTAGGCTCTGACTACGTGCACCAACACATGTTGCGCGACTACCTGACTCCGTTGTGGGGCGACACCATAAGCAACTGCACAGCAGGAACTTACTTTACAAAAGACTACACATACGCTGTTCCCGAATCTATCAACGACGTAGCTGTTGAACCGGCTGAGCTGGAAGTAATTGTTTTCATCGCCAACGACAAAACCGATGTTTTGAATGTCACGGGCGTAAAACCCACTTGCGAGGGACTGGTACTGCCGCTGGCTGCCGAAATATCGGCATACCGCATACCGGTACAAGGTACATACGGATTTAACTTCTACGAGCTCTATCTGCGCAACAAATCGAACGAAACTCTCACGTCGGCACGCTTCGACGTAACGCTGAACGGCACGCTCATGGAATGCCAATGGGAAGGTGAAATAGCACCGTTGGCAACCAGCTACATCAAAGTACCGGTAAATCAAACCGACCTTATAGATTCCAGCAACGATTATTCGATACATCTGACGGGACTCAACGGAGAATCTTACGACGGAAACTCCATCGAAGGCACATTCAGCAGCCCGGCTGCCACTACACCGACGACACTGATAGAGCTGCGCACCGACCTTTACGCCGACGAAAACACATGGTGTATCAAAGATGCCGAGGGTAATATCGTATACAACTTCGGGCCTTATGAGACAAACCTAAAAGAGGTGTACAACGAAACGGCCGAACTCGAAGCTGACAAAACATACTGTTTCGAGGTAACCGACGCATGGGCTAACGGCGTGCAATCGCCGCGCGGATATTACAAATTATATGACGACAGCAAAGGCCTCGTGGCTCAACAACTCGAAATAACGGGACACGGATACCGCTCGTTCTTCACTACGTCCGTAACAGCCGGAGTCAATAAGCTGTCTGCCACCGAAGCATTTGCCGTGACCTATGACAAGTCGGCACGACAAATCATCATCAACTCAAACCGTACGACAAAAAATTATACGGTCTCAGTATATAACCTTGCCGGAGCAATGGTTGCCCAAGGGTCTAACATAACAGCGATTCCCACCCCATCGAATGGTGTATATATCATACAAATAGCAGCTAACCAAAATGTACAAACATTCAAAATAATCACTAACTAAAAAACAATATTATGAAAAAAGGACTACTCACTTGTATCTGTGCCATCTCTTGCTTAATGGCCATGGCACAATGGAATGACAATCCCTCAGAAAGCATGCTCGTATGGCCTGATGGAAAGAGCTACTATGCCAACGAAATGCAAATGGGCGAAGACGGCACCACATGGCTTTGCGTATATCATCCGCAAAACGGCACTGTGGCTACGACCGTACAAGCCATAGACTCTACCGGCGTAAAACTTCTGGGCGAAGAAGGTCTTCTCGTTTCGGAAGAGCGCAACATGACCTACACGGTTGTAAACCAACTTGTAATGGTCGATAAAGATGGAAATGCCCTTGTTGTGGTACACGACTTACGCAACTCTCCTTCCGAAGAGCAACGTCTCAGTTACACCATCTACAAAATTTCTCCCGAAGGCGAAATGCTTTGGGGCAACGAGGGTCTCTCTATCGACGGAGGAATCACTTACGAAACGAGTGCTGCCATGAAAGTAATACAACTCGAAGATGGCAGTTACGTTTTTGCTTGGATGCGCTTAAATGGCAACCTCTTTGCCATTGAGATGCAACGAGTATCAAACGACGGCGAATTCCTGTGGAATGCCGATGACGTTCGCCTCATAGACAACACATCGACCTACATGTATCCCTATTTGGTAAATGCCGGCGACAACCAATTCATTTTGGTCTATGCCAAAGGGTCGAACCAAGACTTGTATGCACGGAAAATCGATTTCGACGGCACACCCGTATGGCCTGAGGATACCCGCATCTATCGCGGAGGCTTCGGATCTATTCCTCTGTGGACGATACTCGATGTACAACCGTCGGGTGATGGCGGCGCAATCATCGCTTGGAACGACGACCGTTACTATACCAATATAGAATCGGCATACCTCTCTTATGTAAAGCCCAACGGAGAATTGGGATTTACGGCCGGTGAAGAGGCACAGAAACTGGGATATGCCGGCTGGCGTTCTTTCAATGTCACAGCCCGCTACGACTCGAAAACAAACAGCTTCATTGCTTTGTGGCGCGAAACAGACGCCAACCAAAATTGGTATCGATTGGTAGCCCAACGCGTATCTCTGCAAGGCGAATTGTTGTGGGGAGAAGAAGGCCTTGAACTATGCCCCATGGATACACAGCCGATTGCATACATGGATTTGCAACCGGGAGGAGAAGGCGAAATGGGAGTCTTCTACATGATGAACCATTCGTATGGTTTCGGCGACGTTACGTGCTATGCCATGCTGCTCAATAGCGAAACAGGCGAATCGGTTTGGGAAGAGCAACCTTTTGCCTTCACAGAAAATGTTTCTGAAAAAGCATCTCTTGTAGTCACCCCAATGGCCAAAGGAGAGTACTGGGTAGCAAAATGGGAAGACAATGGTGTCCTTGGCGGCGACAACAACGTAGACCGCTTATACATGCAACGTATCAATCGTAATATGACGTTAGGCAATCCCGGGTCGGGAGCCGTAAAAGCTACACGTACCGAAACAACCGGTTTCAAAGCACTATCGACCATCATAAACGATGAAGCCATCTTCCAAGTTGTCAACAAAAAAGAGCAACCGGTTACCATCTCCATCTATAATTTGCAAGGGAAACTCGTCACAACAGCTTACAACGGTATTATGCCGCAAGGCAGCCACTATGTAACATGGAATGCCTCTTCTTGCAACCTCAGCAAGGGTGTATATTTGGCAACTCTCGCCTCGCAAGAGGGTATCTCTACGGTTAAAATAATCATCAACTAACCCACAATAATATCACATTATGAAAAAACTCTTTTTATTATCGATAATGATGGGCTGCCTGACAATGGCAAGCAGCCAAGTCATATCGGGATATGGCTTCGGTAGTGTTGTAGGAACATACGAAGAAATAGAAGATGGCATTGTAGTGAGCAACGCCATCGACCCTAACAACCTGAACAGTTGCGCTTTCTATCCGGAGTTGGCTGTAACGGAACTTACAACGTCAGCCGGATTCCCCATAGGCTTCGAATTTGAATACAATGACGTTTTCTGCAATCAATTTGTCATTGGCTCCAACGGTTATATAACAGTCGGCCGCGACCAAGTCACAGTCAACCCTGAATCAGGAGCTTACATGTTTGTTCGTGATGGCGAAGGCCGCACAAATTGTTTTGGTGTGATGCCCAACACCGATGTATACGGCTCTGACTCGACAGTCATCAGCTACAAACTCATAGGCGAGGCACCCAACCGCGTATTGGTAGTACAATACAAAAATTGGGGATTAGGTCTCGACTTTTGGGGAGAAAACATCAAGGCTGTCGATATGCAGATAAAACTCTATGAGGCCAATAGCAATATAGAGTTTGTATTCCGTAACTGGAACAATTTCAATGGCAGCTCCAAGAGTTGCAGAGTGGGATTGCGAGGCAACGAAGATGATATACAGTGCCGTTATAACGCCAACGATGATTGGCAAAACACCATTGCCAAGATGGGCGATGCCCTCATATATTTCGGCGACGACAGCAATATCACCGATGGGCTGACTTTTACATTCACACCCCCCTCTGCCTGTGAAGTTCCTGCAAGCCAACCCTCCTCGCTACAATATGAAGTCAGCACAACCCAGATAAACGGCTCATTCGAACCGTGCGAAAACGCCGACCATTATCTCACCTTATTAACAACCGACGAAGCTCTCACTGAATTGCCTCAAACCGGTACATACTATGCCAAAGGCGATATTTTAGGCAATGCGACCGTACTTTCTTACGATACGGTAAGAACGTTTGCAACCGATGCCTCTTTACAAGGAACAACAACTTACCATGTCTTTATCATGGCTGCCAACTCGTTCTGCAAACAAGGTCCGGTTTATAACACCGATGCTCCTCTGACAGCTGCCATACGCACTATGCCGACGGCTCCCGCCGGACTGTCGATAACCGAAAGAGGCACTGATAAACTCGTCGTATCGATAACTGCAAACGAAAACGGCGACAATGTTCTCGTTGCTATGTGCGATTCGCTCTATGAGCCTGTTATAAACTACGGACAAGAGCCCTATATCGGCACCCCCGAGGGAAGCTATGAGGTAGGTGATTTCATCACCGAGAATGGCGGTAAAGTAATATATATTGGCGGAACTGCCGAAAATATCGAGATTGACGGGCTCGAACAAGGAACAGGATACTACCTGCGTGCGTTCAGCGTAAATGCCGATATGGAGTACTCTACTGAGGTAGTAGATGCAAGAGGTGCCACCATAGCAACTCTGCCCTATACCCCCGACCTTTCAAAAGCAGAAAGATATGGTCTGCCCGTAGATTGGTATGAAGAAGGCGGTACTTTCCGCGTATCGACACAATACAACCAAGTAGGCGGCGAGGATGAATACCAGTTGGAGTGTAATCTTACTATCGGCGACGCTATGAATGGTAAGTTAAACACCATCACAACCAGTCCTATTCTCATAGACAAACGAGACGTAGCTGTTACCTTCAAATACAACATGTCGGTATGGTCGCGTATGACAGGTTCGACTCCATATAACGAATGGGCTGAAACCGATACTTTCGCTCTGCAAGTGAGCAAAGACGGCATCAACTTCGAGACAATCAAAGAGTACACTGCCCAAAATAATCTTCAATTAGACTCTCTTAAAGCGTTTGCCCAAGTAGAAGGCGACCTCTCGTCGTACACCAACGATACAGTGCAAATACGTATCTACTGGAAGAATTACAATGCCGCCGGCGCTCGTCTCATCATCGAAAAATTCAACATAGACGGCCGCGAAATTCCTGCCATCCCCGTTGTTACAATTGGAGAAATAACTTACAATTCGGCTCTTGTCACATGGCGTGGAGAACAAGAAAATTACGAAATGGCTTCTTGCAAAGAAGGCGATGAGTGGACGTATAAAATTATCAACGGATTTGAAGCCGAATTGATAGACCTTACAGCCGAAACTACCTATCAGGTGAAAGTTCGCGGTATCGTTGCCGAGGGCGACACCACAGAGTGGTCAGAGACAGCAAACTTCACTACCGAACCGCTCCCCGAATGCCCCATTCCGACAAACCTCACCTCAGAGATGATAGAGAACGAATATATCAAGGTTTCTTGGACAGGCAATGAAGAGCATCTTGCTTGGGATGTACGCTATCGTCCCGGAAGCGCTACATCGTGGGAAGTTATCGAAGGCGTGGCAGAAGAGACCTACACCTTCACCGAATTGGAAGACGAAACTGCATATTTGTGGACTGTACGCGCCGCTTGTACAATGGACCGCATCAGCTCTTGGGCTGCACAAGAACGATTTACATCTGGTAGAGCTGCCGTAAGTCTCGCCAATGCCTCATCGTTGAAAGTGTCGGCATTCGACGGATATGTCAATATCATCAACTCAGGAGTATATGTCAAAGATATCGCCATATACGACTTGCAAGGACGTTCCATCGGTAGCATGGAGATAAACGGCAGTGATAACGTAATCATCCCGCTCCGTGGAATAAAAGGATTTATCATGGTCAAAGTAAGAACCATAGACCACGAATTTGTATATAAAGTTCCTGTAAGATAAAGATTTATCCACCGATAATAAATAAAGAGGATGAACCCGCTGGGGGTTCATCCTCTTTATTTATCTCCCCGTTATCCTGCCTCCGTCCATATAAAACGAAGTCTTATACTTCGGCTGCATAACGTGCAGCTAAGATATAACAAGACTACTTTTCTAACAGAAATAACGAATTTTCATACCCCCTCTCCCCTCAAAAGACTTCCGCACAGGCAATCTATTCATACCGACAGGCCCGTCTCTGCCGAAGTATCGGCAAAGTTCTATACAAGAACAGAATTACAACACAATACTACTCCGTTCCTCTTATCTTGGCTATGCCGAAACGTACTGTAAACCAAATGTGACGCAATACCGTAGGCAATGTACCGTAGTACTTGCACATAATATGAAACCGCTCCTCCAACGAAGCACGCCTATTGCGGGTCGTTGTCCCTTCACGCAAGTAATTGACCAATACCAAGTGCGTATTGAACATCTCGTCACTGCGTTTCATGCAACGGATACACCAATCGACATCGGCCGAATAGCGATAACTCAAATCGTACTGCGGCGCAAGGTCACGACGCACAATAAAGGCTTGGTGGCACACCACCATACCCACGGCAAAGCTACGCCACGTCAGATGCTCGGGCGCACGCAAGCGGCGCATCATTACATATTGCCGCTGCTCATCGACAATTGCCGTCTCGCCATATATTACACCGGGACGACGGGTACCGATGCGCTCTTTGATAGCCTGCAACGTATCGGTCGAATGAAAGGCGTCGCCGGCATTCATAAAGATGAGATAAGTGCCTCGGGCTATCTTCATGCCCTTGTTCATGGCATCGTATATACCCTTGTCTCGCTCACTGATGATACATGTCGGCACACCCGACCGGCGCACAAGCTCCAACGTGCCATCAGTCGAAGCACCATCTACCACAATATACTCATACTCTTTGCAACTCTGCTCGGCCACACTTTGCAAAGTAGGCAGCAATACGACAGCAGCATTATACGTCACTGTAATGATAGAAAACAACGGAGTATCCGACATATAATTCTAACTTTTAAGCGTTTACAGTTTTACTTGCGGAGCCGATAATTCCTTATACAAAGCGATATATCGTTGGGCTACCATCAATTCGGCATATCGCTCTTCGGCCATGCGGCGCGATAAGAGCGACATAGACTTGTGGTTGATCTCCTGCAAAACGAAGTCGATACCTTTTGCCATATCGGCAGCATCTTTATAACGGGCTACATAACCGCATCCCTCGGTTATCATCTCGGGAATACCTCCCACCTCAAAGCCCACGCACGGTACGCCGCACGCCATAGCTTCCATAATGGTATTAGGCAGATTCTCTTCGAGCGAAGGGGTGACATACACATCAGCAGCACGATACATATCACGCACAGACTCGGCTTCGGCAAGATACCCGAGAGCCGTACAACGGTAAGGGAATTGTTCGAAAGGGAGATTGTCGGCAGCACCGAATACCACCAACTCGACCTTATCGTCCCACGACGGATAGCGTTCATGCAATGCCTGCAATGCCTGTACCAAATAGTCGATTCCCTTGCGCTTATCGGCTGCATTGACAGCACCAAACAAGATAAGCCGTTTGCCGAGTGGCAAACCCAGATGTTTTCGTGCCATCTCTTGCGAATCGGGGGCAAAAAACGATACATCTATGGGATTGGGTATATCGCACAGCGTATCGGCCGGTTTCAGCAAGGCACTGACCTCTGCCTCCCGACGCAACCAACCGCTACAAGCCACAAAATGCAATGGGGCTTTTGTATAGATTTTCTGTTTATCATGGAAAAGGCGGGTCGATAAATCTTTCCCATGCGAAGCCAAAAAAGGACAGCATCGGCACTCTGTCGTATAACGATTGCACTCGCGAGCATGATGGCATATCGCCGTGACCGGCCACATGTCGTGCATCGTCCACACAACAGGCTTGCCCAATGTCAAGAGGCATTCCAGCTCATGCAAAGAGAGATACCCTTGATTTATCCAATGCAAGTGTATTACATCGGCTTCGCGCACCAGCGGATGCGAAACGATACTTATTCCCGTCAAAGCCGTAGAGACTGTAAAGAGTTGTTTACGACTAAAACCATTACACAGGAATATCTGTAAACGCTCTCGCAGGAATGCCCAACGTTGCCACCATTTTGCCCAACGCGACCGACACGCGCCTGCAACGACATTGTCGTCACCCACGGCTGTTGCCGCCAACATGTGGGCATCGACACCTGCCTCGCGCAACGCATGTGCCAAGCGATTACAGGCAACGGCAGCACCACCCCTACGCTCGTATGTATTGATAAGCACTACTTTCATATCTCAGGTGCCATTACTATGACAAAAATACAAAAAGGAGAATGGAGTGACAAATGAAAACAAAGTTTTCAGTCAGACGGCTCCGAGCCTTGCTCTTTTTCTATAAGGCACAAGGAAGAATTGTGTAACACAGCCCCTCATACGAGAATGTACAGGCAACTACATACACGGTTACTCGAAATAGAAGGTAAGCACGACCATTCCCGAACGCAGCCGCTCCAACGAGTTGGTATATTTTATATCGGCAGGATTAGGCAAATCGCGATTGCGGTCTAACACATCGGTGAGGCCTATGCAAAATTTCACCTCGGGAATAAACTTGAAATAGGGCAAATAAGTGTCGCAACCTATGGAGAAAGTGAGGTAACAATCCCACTTATTCAATCTCAAATAGGAATTTTCCTGCTTTGCCACGTCGAGCGCACCCATCACGCCCGCCGAAATATAGGGACGAATGTTATCGAAGCGTTTCGAACTGAACTTCAAGTCTAACGGAACCACCACATAATTCGACTTGATATTCTGCGACATCATTTCACCACTATTGTATTCGCGAAATCGCACCACCTTGTTACCAAAATATATACCGGGAGATAATCGCAAATTGAGGTGCGGACACAAATAAAGGTCAGCCAGAAGATTTACACAAAAACCGGGCGAAAACGACGGCACCTCCATATACCAATTCTGCCCGTCTTCGGTCGTGTAACCATTGTGCGTAAAAGTAAGGTCTTGCATGTGCATACCCACAGAGAAGCCGAAGTGTATCAGCTTATAATCGACAAAAGGCAGATTCTGTATCTTACGCCCGGCCGTTCCTGCACGTTGTGCTACGGCTGGCACGCAACCCAATAACAGACCTATGCCTATGAGTATGACTTCTATTCTTCTACGCATTATCATGGTATAGTAAAAACGACGAAACGTATTTCTTATTGCCCTACATTGTCCGAAAGATACCTTTGAGGCAGCACAAGCCACAAAAAAGCGGCAGCACGACTTCTTTATCCATGCAACCGCCTTTTTTTATTCTATTTCCCTGCGCGTCACGATTTGCAACACGCCGCCGGGCTGATACTTATCTTATTTCTGAGCTAACTCCTTGTCCTTGCTATCTTTGTTACCTACGATATCATCTAATGCCTCGTAGAATGCAGGGTCTTCGCCCACTACAATTTTGCTGATTTCGCCCTCGGGCGAGATAACTATCTTGGTAGGATAACCGGGCACAGCATATATCACCTCGACTGATTGAGCCGGTTGTGCATTGGGGTCGCTATATAAATTTGTCCACGGCAATTCGTATTTCTCTACGGCAGCAAGCCAGTCATCTTTGGTATCGCGACAGCAAACGCCGACGAAAGTACATTGGTCTTTATACTTCTCGTAGTACTCTTTCATCTTGTCGAAGCCTTTGATACACCACGGGCACCACGAGCCCCAAAAATCGAGTACGACCCATTTTCCACGCAACGATTGCAAGCTCACATTATTCCCTTCGGGGTCGGGCAAAACAAAATTAGGAGCCAACTTACCCTCTGCTATTGCCTCACGTGCATTCTTCACGATAGCATATCGCTCCATGCGCTTTTTAATATTGCTCAGGATAGGAGAAAGTATCGATACCTTGGCATTTTCGCCCAAAAAGTCGATGTATTGCAATACCGTGTCGGCAGGGGCTTTCATCATAGCCCACACAACAGCCGGATGGTTGAGGTTGGTACGCAAGAAACGACTGTACACCTCATTGCATTTAGTTTCGAGGCTGTCGATTTTTTGCTCGGGAAACATCTCGGTCTTTGCAATCTCGATAGCAGCATTGCGGAACGCACCGGCTTCCTGTTCCAATGCACCAATCTTCTCCATAAGTTCGCTGCCTTTTATTTCGCAATTCATACCATAAGGCTGTTTCTCTACCGTCACATCCAATTTTTCACCGGGAGCGGTAAAAAATATAATCGGATAATCTTCCTCTGGTAACAAGCATATATATTGCTGGGCACGCTCGGCATCTGAGGCAAACTCTACGTGCCCGTTTTGCATCACGAAGGTATCGCACGACACCAACGGGTCGTCATCAGACGTTATCTTAGACAAGTCGTCTATCGCTGCATGTACGAGAACAACCGTATCATTCTCGAAACCTTCAAACGACATTTTCACTCCCGGATGGGAACACGACGCCATCAACAACGGAGCGAATAAAAAAACGATAATTTTTTTCATAACAGATTTCACTTTTATGCTACAAAGATAATGCAAATGTACACACATCCAACAGAAAAGACAATTTACATGAGAAAAATAAATCATATATACCTTGTTGTTTTTGCAACCGCACTTACATAATACTGCCATTGGTACCTCTTCGAGATACGACTATTTCGAAAAACATCACCCTATCGTCAGATATTGTGTTAAATATTCACAAAACAGCATCCATTTAGCAACATCCTACTAACAAAACCCGTAAATTGTGGATAAATATTTATTAGATGAAATTACGGGCAGATATATTTGGCGTTTTGCAACCCCAGCGGACGCCACACGAAGGTGACCTACTGATTGTAGAACCGCTGTTAGACGAGGCCTATTTCAAGCGGTCGGTCATTTTGCTCATAGAGCACAAAGAATCGGAAGGTACCATAGGGCTCATCCTCAACAAAAGTGCCGATGTCGTCTTGAACAATGTCTTGCCCGGCATCGACTGCAAGCATGAGATTCCGCTATACCTTGGCGGGCCGGTCGAAACCGACAAACTCATGTATATCCACACCTTAGGCAACGATATTATATCAGACTCCCTCTCTTTGGGCAACGGGCTATCGGTAGGGGGCAACTTCAACGATGTAATGCTCTACATCAACAGCAAAGCCTACGACGAAAACCGCATCAAATTTTTCGCCGGATACTGCGGATGGCAGCCGGGACAATTAGCTAATGAAATAGACGAAAAGACTTGGGTAGTCGCAGCTCTCGATGATGTACCATCGGCTATGTCGGCGTGCGGAAATGCCTATTGGGTGCAGATAGTGAAACATTTGGGAAAACACTATCGGGCTTGGCTCAACTGCCCATCGGAACCTTTTTACAACTGACAATACCCCCGATACCGAACCTATACAAAAAAACATTCGCCACGCTCGGGTGCATGTTATAAGATGCGTTGTGCTATGCGCGCACACCCCTCGGCGTCGTCGAGAGCATTGTGATGCCGACCGAAAGCTATCCCGAGATATGCACACACCGTAGGCAGGCGATAATTATCTATCTCCCGACGGGGTATCACGCGATGCGCTTGCTGCAAGGTGCAATAGAACGGTACATCGGGCATCTCCAAGCCATACATTCGACACGTGGCACGCAATACATTCTGGTCGAACGCTTTATTGTGCGCAACCAATGGCAAATCGCCTATTTTTTCTTGAAACTCACTCCACACGTGAGCAAAACACGGTTCTTTCGCGGTGTCCTCGTAACGAATACCATGTATGGCGGTAAACTTACGTATATAATATTCGGGCTCGGGACGCACCAAGCGGTAGAGGCTATCACAGAGCTCACCTCCACGCACTACTACCAACCCTATTGCACAGATGCTCGTAGGATAATAATTGGCAGTCTCGAAGTCTATCGCCGCAAAATCGCGCATAAGCACACAATATTACAATAATATCATCACCCTTTATTCCTTCGGGAGATATAGAAAGCATTTATCGCACAGATTACCAAATCATACAGATGGGGCTATGGCAAAATATGACATTTTACCACAGCCCGCCCTATGTTTTATCGCGGCAAAACAGTTACAGCAAGTTTGTTGTAAGCACGTTCGGCCTTAGCACGCGCCTCTTCTACCGTGTCGGCCGTTGCCAATATCACACCCAAACGGCGGTGCCCCACCACCTCGGGTTTCCCGAAGATGCGTATCTGCACGCCCTCTTCTTCCAATACCTTTTCAAGATTGCCAAACACCACTTTGTCGGTATCACCCTCTACCACTATGGCACGCGATGCAGAGGGTCCGAAGAAGCGTACCGAGGGAATAGGCAACCCTACCAAAGCACGAGCATGGAGAGCAAACTCGCTAAGATCTTGCGAAATCATTGTCACCATACCTGTATCGTGCGGCCGGGGAGAAACTTCGCTAAACAGCACCTTATCACCGCACACAAACATCTCTACGCCGAAGATGCCGTAACCGCCTAACGCATCGGTCACCTTCCGCGCCATATCTTGCGCAGCGGCAAGTGCAACGGGGCTCATCGCTTGCGGTTGCCACGACTCACGATAATCGCCATCGACTTGGATGTGCCCTATCGGATTCAAGAAAGTCGTTCCTGCCGAGTGGCGTACCGTGAGCAATGTTATTTCATAATCGAAACGGACAAAGCCCTCCACTATCACGCGACCGGCACCGGCACGGCCTCCTTCTTGGGCGCAATGCCATGCATGGTCTATGTCTTGTCCCGTACGCACGACACTCTGTCCATGACCCGACGAACTCATGATGGGTTTCACTACACATGGCATACCTATCTCACCGACAGCACGCTCGAATTCCTCGCGTGTCGAGGCAAAACGATACGGCGATGTGGGAAGCCCGAGCTCCTCGGCAGCCAAACGGCGTATTCCCTCACGATTCATCGTAAGGTATGCCGCACGTGCCGTAGGTACGACATGATACCCTTCTTTTTCAAGCTCTACCAACGTACTTGTAGCAATAGCCTCTACCTCGGGGATGATATAATCAGGACGTTCCGCCTCTATCACCTCACGCAACTTTTGGCCATCGAGCATAGGCAGTACATGGCTGCGCTGTGCTATCTGCATAGCGGGAGCATTGGCATATTTGTCAAGAGCAACCACCTCTATTCCATATCTTTGCAACTCTATTGCGACTTCTTTTCCCAACTCGCCGCTACCGCACAAAAGGGCTTTCTTGCCCACCTGTGTAAATACAGTCCCTATTTCTACCATAATCCGTCTTTTATTTATGCCGACCGCGACTTCGCGGCACGGTATTGCATTACAAAGATAGCGCAAACAGGGGCAAAAAGCAAAGTTTACTTGTGCTTTTTGCCGAGAACGACCCATCTTGACATAAGCAATAAGCAAGTCATTTATAACTTGCCATTTAATATGCAGGGGGCAAGAGTTTACGACAAAAAATTAAAGCCTTACGTCATTCCTTTTGCCTTCATTTGCGTTATCTTTGTACAAACATTTCATTAAATGGTACAAGTTAGCCGTAACTTATTGAATTACTTTCGTCGAGGCAGATGGCTGAGAGTGGCAGCCTTATATGTACGGCACCCCGCACGGATGGTAACCCTGACCAAGCGGGTACGCGGCTATATAAGTAAAGATGGGTTACGTGAAATAGGCACGCTGTTGCTGTTGTTGTGGCATTATGTAACAGATATAGCACAAGGGAAATACAAAGATTACAACCGCCAAAGCCTCCTGTTGGTAATAGCTGCATTGATTTATTTGGTATCGCCTATCGATTTTATTCCCGATATTTTACCCGGCGGGTTGGTCGATGATGTCGGAATACTATTATATGTTGTCAACTCGGTACGTGGCGAACTGTCGCACTATAACGAAAGCCGCAGCCGAGAGAACAAAAAACATTTTCCTCTCGATAAAAAAGATGAATAATCGCACCGGGGTAAAACCTATCCAATAAAACATTTGCCTGATTTCATTTGCTTCGAGTAAATACACTCGGCAAAAAGCATAAGTAAATTCGATTCGCCGGCATTTGCACTATCTTTCCATAAGATAGGCTGCACTCGGCAAAAAGCATAAGTAAATTCGATTCTGCCAGCATTTGCACTATCTTTCCATAAGATAGGCTGCACTCGGCAAAAAGCATAAGTAAACTTTGCTTTTTGCTCTCATTTGCACTATCTTTGCCAAAAGACAAAGAGTATTCGGGAACTCCCCAACAAGCATTTTCCCTCATACCCGCCTTGTCTGTGCCACATGTAACTTTATATTTATTCTTATGACTTTTGCGCTGACACTTCCCATATCCAATCCGGTACTTATTTTCTTTATCGTTTTGGCTATCATCCTGTTGGCGCCTATCCTGCTCAATCGTTTCCGCATTCCCCACATCATAGGTCTTATCATTGCCGGTATCATTGTTGGTCCTCATGGGTTCAATCTGCTGGAACGCGACAGCAGTTTCGAGATTTTCGGTAACGTAGGTATCCTTTACCTCATGTTTTTGGCCGGTCTCGAAATGGATATGTTCAGCCTGCGCCGCAACCGCAAACCGGGATTTATATTCGGGCTGTGTACCTTCGGACTGCCTTTGCTGATAGGGTCGGTAGTAAGTCATTATTTGCTGCAACTCAACTGGGCTACCTCGCTGCTTTTATCGAGCATGTTCGCCTCGCATACACTCATATCTTACCCCATCGTAAGTCGATACGGGCTGAATCGCTATGCACCTGTCACCGTAGCCGTAGCGGGTACCATCTTCGCCATCATAGGCGCACTCGTGGTTTTCTCTATCATCACAGGAATGCACACGGGCGACATGTCGATAACCTATTGGCTGAAACTCACAGGATATGTAATAGCATACGCACTTTCCATTCTTTACGTTTATCCACGCATAAGCCGTTGGTTCTTCAAGACTTACAGCGATAATGTGACGCAATTTATTTTTGTTCTTGCCTTGGTGTTCTTATCGTCATTCGTTGCCGAATGTATAGGACTGCAAGCCATCATCGGAGCATTTTTTGCAGGCATTGTGCTCAACCGTTACATCCCCTCTGTATCGCCTTTGATGAACCGGCTCGAATTTGTGGGTAATGCACTCTTCATTCCCTACTTCCTCATAGGAGTAGGTATGCTTATCAATCTCAATGCTGTCGTAGAAGCCCCGCAAACGCTGTGGGTTGCCCTCATCATGTGTGTCATTGCCATCGGTACCAAATGGCTTGCGGCATGGATTATACAAAAGGGATTTCATTATACGGCCTCCGACCGCAGGCTTATCTTCGGTATTACCTCGGCCAAAGCAGCTGTTTCGCTGGCAGCAGTCATCATCGGCCGCCAATATGGTATGTTCGACGATGCCATCCTCAACGGTACTATCATTATGATACTCGTCACCTGTACCGTTAGCTCCATCACTACCGAACGTGCAGCAAGCAGTACCATCGTGCGGCTGCAACAAGAAGATAAAACCGATATAGGGCAGGCTCCTACCGAAGAACGCATCCTTATCTCGGTGGCTAACCCGGCTACCATAGAGAGCCTTGTCAATATCGCGCTCCTGATGAAAAATCCCAAAAAGGAATCGCCGCTATATGCCCTTTATGTCAACGACGACAAAGACAACAAGCCTCATACTACTGCACGACGAGTCCTTGAAATGGCTGCGAAAACTGCTTCGGCGGCCGATACGCAACTCATACCTATGTCCCGATACGACCTCAATATAGCCAGCGGAATCATTCATACCATCAAAGAAAAAAACATCAGCGAAGTAGTTATCGGACTGCACCGAAAAGCCAATATCGTAGATACTTTCTTCGGCTCGAAAATCGAAGCCATACTCAAAGGCACGCACAAAATGGTATGGATTACAAAATGTGTCAATCCGCCGGCCACAGCTACACGCATCGTGGTGGCTGTACCTCCCAAAGCCGAATACGAAACAGGTTTCTCCCGCTGGATAGACCGCCTCTCACACATGGCACAACAAATAGGCTGTCGCATTATCTTCTATGCCTATGAAAAGACAATTCCATATATACGTGCCTGCATCGCCCGACAACGATATGAAATACGCCACGAATATCATACCGTAGAGTCATGGAACGATATTTTATTACTCGCCAATGAGATACTCGATGACGACCTGTTCGTCGTTATTTCGGCACGACGCGCGTCTGTCTCGTTCGACCCGGAATACGAGAAGCTCCCTGCTTTTCTCTCTCAATACTTTGCCAATAACAATCTGCTCGTTATATATCCCGAACAATTTGGCGAAGTGGCGGTTGCGCCTACATTTGCCGACCCTCTCTCGCAATCGGTCGAAACAAGTTCTCACGGATTATTAGGATTGCGCGACGGTATAGACAAACTCATTACTTGGAAAAAACGTCTTACTCACCACAACCGCAAAAAGAAAATAGACCTTTGACCGTAGAAAAGGACTTTTCCATGCAAAAGCAGGAGGTCGACCCGATACGTTTATCCCCAAAACAAGACACTCTTTTTATATATACAGCGTATGATTGCCATCAAAAAACGAAGTCTACACATTTTTTTCACGATTTGCTGTTTAGCGGTTTTAGGAATAACAGCCTGCTCGCAGCGTACCACAACCGAAACATTACCCGCCGTAGAAAAGGAAAGTTTCATATATGCCATCAAAGGAAACGACACGTTAATGTTAGACAAATACCAACTACCTTCTTGCCGCGAGAATGAGACTGCAAAGCCGGTCGTAATATTTGCCTTTGGCGGCGGATTCAGAGGCGGGGACAGGGCATCCGAAGGATATATACCTTACTTCGAAACTCTGGCACGAAACGGATACGTTGTAATTTCGACTGATTATCGTGCCATATTGGGCAGAATCGCCATACCCGACCATGCTTCGCCTATCGATTTTATGAAAGCATTGCAATGCGCCATAGACACGGCTGTCACCGACTTCTACGACGCCACCGCTTATGTGGTTACCCATGAGAAAGAGTGGCGCATTGCGCCCGAAAAAATTGTGGCAAGCGGTTCGAGCGCAGGAGCCATCACAGTATTGCAAGCCGAATATTATTTAAGCAACAGACTGCAACCGGCCTCTTTACCACAAGACTTTCATTATGCAGGAGTGATTTCATTTGCCGGGGCTATTGCCTCTCGCGACACGCTCCGATGGGAGAACTCTCCCTGCCCGCTTATGCTATTTCATGGTAATGCCGACCCTATTGTTCCTTACGAACAAGCATTTATTCCCACGCTTGGCGGTTTGTGGGGCTCGGCAACAATCGCACGCAGCCTCGACAAGATAGACGCCTCACGCTACCTCTATACCATCGACAACGCCGGTCACGAAATAGCATCGACCCCCATGACGCGCAATATCGACGACGTTCTGAGCTTCTTATCGCGCTATGTGCGCCAAGGTGAACGTCTCTCGACAGATACTCGCGAAACTGTTCCCGGCGACACTACCGTAAAGAAAGATTTCACAGTGACTGAGTACATCGCCAATAACATGCGTTGAGCATACCGACGCATATCATTATACAACAACCGAGGGCGTTTCCTTAGTGATAGGAAACGCCCTCGGCTTTATTTATGTATCCTGCCAATCAGAGTACTTTCTTTACCTCTACAACCTCGTATGCCTCTACAAGGTCGCCAATCTTAATATCGTTATAGTTAGCGATATTAAGACCGCACTCATACCCGGTGAGAACCTCTTTCACATCGTCTTTGAAGCGTTTTAACGAACCGAGTTCACCGGTATAGATAACGATACCGTCGCGAATAAGGCGGACTTTGGCCGTACGGCGCATTTTTCCTTCTTTGACAGCGCAACCGGCAACAGTTCCGACCTTAGAGATATGATACGTCTCACGTACCTCGGCCGTACCGATAACCTCTTCGCGCATTTCGGGAGAGAGCAAGCCTTCCATAGCAGCTTTCACCTCCTCTATGGCATCGTAAATGATAGAGTACATGCGAATATCTACTCCCTCTTTCTCTGCCAAACGACGAGCGGCTACCGACGGACGTACTTGGAAACCTACGATAATGGCGTTAGAAGCTGCCGCAAGCGTAACATCTGACTCTGAGATTTGTCCCACAGCTTTGTGGAGGATATTGACCTGTATCTGGTCGGTCGACAACTTGATGAGCGAATCGCTCAACGCCTCTACCGAACCATCGACGTCACCTTTGACAACGATATTGAGTTCTTGGAATCCGCCGATGGCAATACGACGGCCTATATCGTCGAGCGTAAGCAACTTGTGAGTACGCAACCCTTGCTCGCGTTGCAACTGCTCGCGTTTGTTAGCAATCTCGCGGGCTTCTTGCTCCGTGTCGAGTACATTGAACTTGTCGCCTGCCTGCGGCGCACCGTCGAGACCCAAAATAAGCGCAGGTTCCGACGGACCGGCTTCGGTGATACGTTGGTTACGCTCGTTAAACATAGCTTTGATACGACCATGATGCGTACCGGCCAGCACAATATCACCGATGCGTAACGTACCGTTTTCTACCAGCACCGTCGCAACATAGCCCCGTCCCTTATCGAGTGTCGACTCGATAATCGAGCCTACGGCACGACGATTAGGATTAGCTTTCAGGTCGAGCAACTCGGCTTCGAGAAGTACTTTTTCGAGCAATTCGCTCACTCCGATACCCTTCTTAGCTGAGATGTCTTGCGATTGATACTTACCGCCCCACTCCTCTACAAGATAGTTCATATTGGCCAACTCTTCTTTTATCTTCTCGGGGTTGGCATTGGGCTTATCAATCTTATTGATGGCAAATACAATAGGAACACCGGCAGCCGAAGCGTGATTGATGGCCTCTACCGTTTGCGGCATGACGTTGTCGTCGGCTGCAACGATAATAATGGCAATATCGGTAACCTTGGCTCCGCGAGCACGCATTGCGGTAAAAGCCTCGTGACCCGGCGTATCGAGGAAAGTGATATGACGGTCATCTTCGAGTTTCACATTGTATGCACCTATGTGCTGGGTGATACCACCGGCCTCTCCGGCAATAACATTAGAGTTGCGAATGTAGTCGAGCAACGATGTTTTACCGTGGTCGACGTGTCCCATGACGGTAACGATAGGCGGACGCTGCGTAAGCTCTTCGGGGGTATCTTCCTCGACAGCAATGGCATCTGCCACATCGGCACTTACATACTCGGTCTGGAATCCGAACTCCTCGGCTACTATATTGATAGTCTCGGCATCGAGACGTTGATTGATAGACACCATCAGTCCAAGACTCATGCAGGTACCAATAACCTTATTAACGGGAACGTCCATCATCGAAGCGAGGTCGTTAGCCGTAACAAACTCCGTGAGTTTGAGTATCTTGCTCTCGGCACGCTCTTGCTCCTCGCGTTCTTGCTCTCTCGTAGAGAATGCTTCGCGTTTCTCACGACGCCATTTTGCTGACTTTTTCTGTCCTTTCTGCGTGAGCCGTGCCAACGTCTCTTTTATCTGCTTCTGAACGTCTTCTTCGTTTACCTCGGCCTTAACAGGGCGTTTAGGCGGCTTGGCAATAGGTTTCGAACTGCTTTTCTTGTTATTATTGCTGTTGCTTCCACTATTATTGTTCTTCCGCTCGGGATTGGTACCTATGGCAAGCGCCGTCTTCTCAATATCTATACGGTCTTTATTGATACGTTTCCTTTTCTTACGCTCACCGTTATTGCCACCGGCAAGAGTTGCGCCGGTAGCAGCCGCTGCACGCTGCTTAGCCTCATGTTCCTTTTTACGCTCCTCTTTCGATTTCTTTTTGGGACGCGTTTGCTGGTTGAGGCTGTCAAGGTCGATTTTACCCAACACTTGGGGTTTGGGAGCCGCAGGTACCGAACTGAGCTTGAATACCTCGGGTTTAACAGACTCGGAGGTCGTAACGGGTTCCGAATGTACCGGTTCTGCCGGTTGTTGCCGAACAGGTTCCTCGGCCGGCTCGCGTTTCGGTTCGGGTTTATGTTGGGGTTCGCGCTGCTGAGTTACAACAGGTGTAGGAGTAGGTTGCGTCGGCGTAGACACAACGGTCTCTTTTTGAGGGATGTCAGGTTTGGTATCGGTTTTTTCTTTTTCGGGCGCGGAGGCTACGCCGTGAGTCTGAGGAGCATCGAGATCGATGTGCCCTATCACTTGCGGCTTGACATACTCCCGGGAATGCAACTCTACACGTTCCACGGGCTTGGGCATGGATGAAGGACGTTTCTGACGGTCGTGGCCGATATTGTCTGATTCTTTTTTCAGCTTTTTATCGGTACTGAATTCCTTAACGAGCAACTCGTGTTGTTCGTCACTGATTTTAGTGTTTGGGTCGACATTAATTTCAAAACCCTTCTTTTGGAGGAACTCAACTATCGTCTGAACTCCTACATTCAAATCACGCGCTACTTTATTTAACCTTACTGACATACTTAAATTTACTGATTAATAAAACACCTGAACTTCTTGCAGCCAAAGAGATCAGTCTTCAAACTCGGCTTTGAGAATGGCAAGAACATCGTCTACCGTGCTCTCTTCCAAGTCTGCTTTGTCGATAAGCTCTTCGCGAGAGTGTGCAAGCACCTGCTTTGCGGTATTGCACCCCATCTTTTTGAGCGAATCGATGACCCATTGGTCTATTTCGTTTGCAAACTCATCGAGGAATACGTCTTCTTCGGCATTGAGGAACGCCTGTACTTGCACGACGGTATCGCGCGGAAGGCCTGTTTTCTCGACAAGCTCGTCTACCGATGTGCGGCGTACGCTTTGGTCGGTAGTGTAACCTGCCGCCATAAAAGCATTGATGGCAGCAGCATCTATCTCCCCATCGTATTTATCGAGCGTAATGCCAATCTGCTCCTCACCCTCTTGTTTGAGACGACATAC
Organism: uncultured Barnesiella sp.; assembly: GCA_944321085.1. Classification (GTDB taxonomy): domain Bacteria; phylum Bacteroidota; class Bacteroidia; order Bacteroidales; family Barnesiellaceae_A; genus Barnesiella_A. Next base: position 32,117 of record CALUJY010000006.1, on the reverse strand, counting down.
TTCTATCTCGTAACCGGTGAGCTTCATGGCAAGACGGATATTCAAGCCGCCCTTACCTATGGCAAGCGACACCTCTTTCGAGTCGCTCAAATATACCGAGGCTTTCTTGTTTTCTTCGTCGACCTCGATAGATGCTATCTTGGCGGGACTCAGAGCTCGTTGGATGAAGAGCGTAGGATTTGAAGTATAGTTGATGACATCGATATTCTCGTTGCGCAACTCACGAACGATACCGTGTATGCGAGAACCTTTCACACCAACGCAGGCTCCCACCGGGTCGATACGGTCGTCGTACGACTCTACGGCAATCTTGGCACGCTCGCCGGGGATACGGGCAATAGCTCTGATGAGAATAAGTCCGTCGTGAATTTCGGGCACTTCAAGCTCGAAAAGACGACGAAGGAACTCGTTCGATACCCGCGAAACGATAATCTTGGGGTTATTGTTTTTATTCTCTACGTCGAGTACCACGGCTCTTACAGTCTCGCCTTTGCGATAGAAATCGGAGGGTATCTGCTCCTCTTTGGGGAGTATGAGCTCGTTGTTTTCGTCATCGACGAGGAGCATCTCTTTTTTCCAAATCTGATATACCTCGGCGCTTACCAACTCACCGATGCGGTCTTTATATTTATTGTATATGGCATCTTTCTGCAAATCCAAGATTTTGGAAGCCAATGTTTGGCGCAGATTCAGGATGGCGCGTCTGCCGAAATCGGCAAAAATCACCTCATCGGTCACCTCTTCGCCGACCTCGAAATCGGGGTCGATTTTTTTGGCTTCCGAGAGCGCAATTTGCATATTGGGGTTGGTCACATTATCGTCTTCGACAATGGTACGGTTGCGCCATATTTCAAAGTCGCCTTTGGCGGGATTGACAATAACGTCGAAATTCTCGTCAGTACCGAACATCTTGGCAAGGACATTGCGGAACGACTCTTCCAAAACGCTAATCATGGTAGTAACCTCGATATTTTTCAGCTCTTTGAATTCTGAAAAGGTATCTACCATACTGATGGTTTCTGCTTTTTTTGCCATACTTCTACTTAAATCTGATTAGATATTTTGTGTATTTTACTTCATCATATCTGAGGGGCACCTCTTCGGTAACCTCTATCTTACGTTTCGCACCCTCGGGTTTCACTTTTTGGGTAACCGATAAAACAAAACCTGTGTCGTCGCATCGGTCGAGCACCCCGGTAAATTTGCGTCCGTCGGTGGTAAGAGTCTCTACCTCGTTACCTACATTTTTGCGATACTGGGCTACTACCTTGAAGGGCGAGGTAATGCCGGCCGAACCTACTTCGAGCTCATAATCTTCTACATCACGGTCGAGATGTGCCTCTATGAAACGATGCAACTTTTCGCAACGCTCTATATCGACACCTGTGTTATTGTCTATCTCTACCGAGATGACGTTACCCGGAGCGACATTTATATCGACAAGGAAACAATCGCTATCTTGCAGCCCTTGCTCGACGATTGGATAGATGGTTTGTTTATCAATCATGCTTTCAGTCCCGAGAAAAAAACGAGGGGACACTATTGCCCCCTCCTCTACGGTTGCCGCAAAGATAATACTTTATTATAGGTTATGCAAATGGATGAGCTAAAATTCAATATATAGCCATTCGCACATACGCTATATTACGTTTTTTTATGACAAAACAACTATTATACACATATCGGAAATTCTACTCTCCGCAGCTCGGAACGCCACTCTTTCTCGCGACCGCCACAATAGGTATCGCATAAACGGTGAAATGCCGGACTATGGTCGAAGTGCGAAAGATGCGCCAACTCATGGCATACGATGTAACGACGCAGATGCGAGGGTAAAAACATGACATAGGCCGAGAGCGTAACCACCCCTTTACGCGAACAGTGCCCCAATATAGAATGCCCCCGTCCAATCTGTACCGCTGTCGGATGCGCGCCCACCTCGGCACTCACCTCAGCGACAAGACGGGGCAAAACTTCTCGTGCCCGCGAAACGGCAAAACGAAGAATAAATTTGGAAATCGCCCGTGCAAATGCCGGCGCCTCTATAACATCGCCGCAATGATATTCGAGCCGATATTCACCATTACCGCAATCGGCAATTCTCACACGTCCTGCACCGACTGTATCCGAGGCGGCAAAACGTATAGACCCATCGTAAAAAGCGATAACCTTACCATCACAGAAAGCTCGCTTCGAGGCTTTGTTGCACGACTCTTGCAACATGCGCCGCAAGAGAGGACGATTTTCGTCGAGAAAACTTTTTATGACAGCTTTCGGAATACGGGCAAAACGCGGTATAGTAATACGCAAGCTGCCATCGACAGCCCTAATACGAATACGTCGGGCTCGCGCATCTTTCACAATATTGCAAGCCCCGAATTCCTCATCGATATACTTTTCAGAAACAGTCATACCTAAAACTTACCCACCCTTGCCCGACAAGACTACTGGCATATCAGGCAGAAAAATACCGAACTACCGGCATAACATGATTGGCGACATGAAAACCGCCGCCTCCGACAAGGGAGATAAGCCTTGCAAAAGTAAGCATTTTACACAAGCGGCAAAGCAAGAAAGGAAAAACAACTACCGCAAAAAATATTTCGGCTTTTCGATTGTTTACATGCCTTATTTGCCTATCTTTGCCGCGAAGCCGTTGGGCAACTTGCCAACGGACAAGTTAACCTAATCTTTTACCAACTAATAACAAAGAAATGACAGAATCCACAAAGGTGAAAGTGTTGGACAAAGTAGTTGTCCGCTTCTCGGGAGATTCGGGTGATGGCATGCAACTGGCAGGAAACATTTTCTCGTCCATTTCGGCAGCCATAGGCAATGAAATCTCGACGTTCCCCGATTATCCGGCAGAAATACGTGCGCCACAAGGAACATTGAGCGGAGTTTCGGGTTTTCAAGTACACATAGGCAAAGGTGTCTATACGCCGGGCGACAAAGCCGACGTTCTGGTAGCCATGAATCCCGCCGCATTGAAAACCAACATCAAATTTCTGAAAAAAGGTGGCGTCGTCATCATTGACACCGATTCATTCAAAGAGAGCGACCTCAAAAAAGCGCTTTACAACACCAACGATGCAATAACAGAATTGGGTATCGACCCGTCGCAAGTAATGACAGTAGCCATCACAACCCATACCAAAGAGGCATTGGCCGACTCGGGGCTCGACCTGAAAAGCATTGTACGTTGCAAGAACATTTTCGCCTTGGGACTCGTATGCTGGCTCTTCGACCGCCCAGTATCGCAAGCCGGCTTGATGCTGAGCCACAAGTTTGCCAAGAAACCCACCGTGGCCGAGGCAAACATCAAAGTTCTCAACGACGGTTATAACTACGGACACAACATACACGCATCGGTATCGACCTACCGCATAGAGAGTGCCTCGGTCAAGAAAGGTACTTATACCGACGTAAACGGCAATACTGCCACTGCATGGGGACTGATAGCCGCCGCCGAAAAAGCCAAACTTCCGCTTTACTTAGGCAGCTATCCCATCACGCCCGCTACCGACATACTGCACGAACTGGCCAAACGCAAAGACGTAGGCGTAAAAGCCTGCCAAATGGAAGACGAGATAGCCGGTGCCTGCTCGGCCATAGGCGCTGCCTTTGCCGGAAACCTTGCAGCCACCTCTACTTCGGGCCCGGGTCTTGCCTTGAAGAGCGAGGCTTTGGGTCTTGCCGTCATGGCAGAACTCCCGCTGGTAGTCATCGACGTACAACGTGGCGGACCATCGACCGGTTTGCCTACAAAAACCGAACAAACCGACCTTCTGCAAGCCCTCTACGGTCGTAACGGCGAAAGCCCCATCGTAGTTGTCGCAGCCTCGACGCCCGCCAACTGCTTCGATATGGCTTTCAACGCCGCAAAAATAGCCCTCGAACACATGACTCCCGTCATATTGCTTACCGATGGTTTTATCGCCAACGGTTCTACGGCATGGCGTATTCCCGAGGCCGATGAATACCCCGAGATACGACCCAACTACGTAAAACCCGAAATGGCAGACAACGGATGGCGCCCCTATCTGCGCGACCCCGAAACATACGTCCGCCATTGGGCTATTCCCGGAACCGAAGGCTTCATGCACCGGTTGGGTGGTTTGGAAAAAGATGCCAAGACAGGTGCCATATCGACCGAGCCCTCAAACCACGCCCGCATGGTAGCAGCCCGACAAGCCAAAATAGATTATATCGTAAACGATATTCCCGACCTTAAAGTGCTGGGTAATCCCGACTCCGACCTCCTTGTCATAGGATGGGGCGGAACATACGGACATATCTACTCGGCCGTAACCGAAATGTGCAATGCAGGGCAATCGGTAGCCATGATACACTTCAACTACATCAACCCGCTGCCCCGTAACACCGAAGAAATCATTCGTCGCTACAAGAAAGTCGTTGTATGCGAGCTCAATAACGGGCAATTTGCTTCCTATCTCTCAGGGAAAATACACGGCGTCGATTTCCTGCGATACAACAAGATTGAGGCACAACCTTTCACAACGAGCGAGTTAGTAGAACATTTTGCACACCTGTTAGAGAAATAATGCCATGGAAGAGAACAAAAAATATACAGCACAAGACTACAAAAGCGACCAATATGTACGTTGGTGTCCCGGTTGCGGCGACCATGCCATACTCAACGCCCTGCAAAAAGCGATGGCAGAGGTAGGCATACCGCCTTATAAAACAGCTGTTATTTCGGGTATAGGCTGTTCATCGCGCCTGCCCTATTACATGGGCACCTACGGCTTCCATACCATACACGGACGCGCCGGCGCCATAGCGACAGGAGTAAAAGTTGCCAATCCCGAACTCGCCGTATGGCAGGTATCGGGCGACGGCGACGGACTCGCCATTGGCGGCAACCACTTCATTCACGAAGTGCGCCGTAATATAGACATCAACATCTTGCTGCTCAACAACAAGATATACGGACTTACCAAAGGTCAGTACTCACCCACGACCGACCGCGGCGCAGTGACCAAATCGTCACCTTACGGCACGGTAGAAGACCCGTTTATTCCCGCCGAACTCGTATTCGGCGCACGCGGCACATTCTTTGCCCGCTCCTTAGACGTCGATACTGCCACCTCGGTTGAGGTTCTTGCCGCAGCAGCACGTCACAAAGGTGCATCGGTTGTAGAAATACTGCAAAACTGCGTCATCTTCAATAACAACATCCACTCGTATATCACCGATAAGGAAGTACGCGCCGAGCGCACCATACACCTGCACCACGGCGAGAAGATGCTCTTCGGTAAAGAGATGAACCGCGGCCTTGTTCTCGACGGCCATTTGCTGAAAGCCATCACCATAGGCGAAGATGGCTACACGATAGACGATGTACTTGTACACGACGCTACAACGCAAAACTTCGTGATGCACCAGATGCTGGCCATGATGGACGGTCACGAACTGCCCCTTGCCATAGGCGTGATACGCAATGTAGAAGCGCCCACTTACGATGGCGAAGTAACTCGCCAAGTAGAAGAGGTGAGACAAAAGAAGAACTACCCCACACTGCGCGACGTCATACTCAGTGGCGATACGTGGGAAGTAAAATAAACTGCCATTGGCAAAACCCAACAAAAAGCCTCCCGCGGCTCACGGCCGGGAGGCTTTATTTTTACCTCGACAAAATAGACCCTGAATTTATTTCGATAGCAATACAGCACAAAATAGAAAAATATACTATACCTTTGTGCCGTTTTTACGATAACATACAACTAAATAACGAGAGACACTCGTAAAAAACTGTATTGCTACATGTCAACTTACACAGAAGACAACCGAAAAGTAACCACACGCCGCTTAATAGAAATGAAGCAACGCGGCGAAAAAATATCTATGCTTACGGCCTACGACTACTCCATGGCTTCACTCATAGACGAAGCAGGGATGGACGTCATACTCGTAGGCGACTCGGCCTCGAACGTCATGGCCGGTAACGTAACGACACTGCCCATGACCCTCGACCAAATGATATACCACGGCAAGTCGGTAGTAAGAGCCGTAAAACGCGCATTGGTCGTAGTAGATATGCCCTTCGGTACGTATCAAGGCAACTCGAAAGAGGCTCTCGCATCGGCCATACGTGTCATGAAAGAGACACATGCCGACTGTATAAAACTCGAAGGCGGCGCCGAGGTACAAGAGTCGATAGAACGCATACTCTGTGCCGGCATTCCTATCATGGGACACCTGGGTCTTACGCCGCAATCGATAAACAAATTCGGCACTTATGCCGTACGCGCCAAAGAGGAGGCCGAGGCCGAAAAACTCGTAGAAGATGCACACTTGTTAGAAAGACTGGGCTGTTTCTCCATCGTGTTAGAAAAAATACCTGCCGCCCTCGCTACACGTGTAGCACAAGAGCTCACCATTCCTATCATAGGCATAGGTGCCGGCGGCGGTGTTGACGGACAGGTATTGGTCATGCACGACATGCTGGGCATCAACCAAAACTTCTCGCCCCGCTTCCTGCGCCGATATGCCGACCTGCACAGCATCATCACCTCGGCCGTGCAAAACTATATCCGCGATGTGAAAAGCTGCGATTTCCCCAACGAAAAAGAACAATACTAATACCATTGACTGCCACGGTAGCTGCGACAAAAGGATATTTGTCGCAGCCACCGTGTTTATAATACATTTCTACACTTTCTTTTACACTGAATAATCAACAATATACATAGAGAATTACTCGCTTATAAGCGAGGTTAAGGCATTTATAATAGCCATTCTGACATTATCTGCCTCGGTCGGACCTTTCCCTTCCGCAGTAGTTACAGCTATGAGCGTTTGCGTCGAAGCATCCGTTATTTGAATAGTAACTTCCGTAGAATACGCCAAATCGAACATTCTACGACCAGTTTCGCCATAGGATATTATCATCGTACTGGAAGCATTTTCAGGCAAGACCTCATGAACCCTAATAAACCCATTCTTAAAAAAGAATCCCGAAATAACGTCTGCCGGGTTTACTGTTGTGGTCGTAGTTTCTCCGGTACTGTATATATACACTCCCGAGCTGGACGATACACTCGATGTCGGCACTACATAAAAGTATTTATAGTCACTAATTGACCGATTATTAAATCGTGTAACTACCGGAGACTTTAAGGTACTGCACCCCATCAATAGAATTGCGAATAAGAAAAGTAAACAATATATGTTTTTCATAATAGATACATTTCAAAGACAAATATACAAATTCCAAAAATCCGAGACAATAATTCCGATACTATTTCTCATATTCAATCAATTCAAAATCAAGTTTCCAACAAAAAACCTCTTTTTATTTAATTTCACGCATTCATAAAAAGGCTTCTTCATTTCCATATACAAGCTTTTTACGCATATCGCATATAATAAAAAGCCCGGCAAAGTATAAACTCTCTGCCGGGTAAAATTTCATTATCGACTGCCGTTCCGATAGGATGACGAGCCTAACATTCAGAGGCTAACCGACCGACCCTTCGAGGGTGATTTGCAACAATTTCTGCGCCTCTACTGCAAATTCCATAGGCAATTTATTCATCACCTCCTTGGCATACCCGTTTACAATAAGCCCCACGGCATCTTCGGTGGGTATGCCGCGCTGATTGCAATAGAATATCTGCTCTTCGTTGATTTTCGAGGTGGTTGCCTCATGTTCCATTACCGCCGTATCGTTCTTTATATCTATATACGGGAAGGTATGCGCACCGCAATGGTCGCTCAACAAAAGGCTGTCGCATTGTGTGAAGTTGCGGGCATTGTCGGCCGAGGGCGTAACCTTTACCAACCCGCGGTAACTGTTTTGACTGCTGCCCGCCGAGATACCTTTCGAGACAATAGTGCTGCGTGTATTTTTGCCTATATGTATCATTTTAGTCCCTGTATCGGCCTGCTGGAAGTTGTTCGTAACAGCGACGGAATAAAATTCGCCCGTAGAGTTATCTCCCGCCAATACACAACTGGGATATTTCCATGTAATGGCCGAACCGGTTTCTACCTGTGTCCACGACAGCTTAGAGTGGTCGCCTTTGCACAAACCGCGTTTCGTCACGAAATTATATATACCGCCACGCCCCTCTTTGTCGCCGGGATACCAGTTTTGTACGGTCGAATATTTTACCTCGGCACGGTCATGTACCCGTATCTCTACAATAGCGGCATGCAACTGATTCTCGTCGCGCATAGGAGCTGTACAGCCTTCCAAATAGCTTACGTAGCTGTCGTCGTCGGCAACAATCAATGTTCTTTCGAATTGTCCCGTATTGGCTGCATTGATACGGAAGTAGGTAGATAGCTCCATAGGACAGCGCACCCCTTTGGGGATATATACAAACGAACCGTCGCTAAATACCGCCGAATTGAGTGCGGCAAAGAAATTGTCGCGATATGGCACGACCGACCCTAAATAACGGCGTACCAAGTCGGGATAATCTTTTACCGCCTCGCTGATAGAGCAGAATATGACACCCAGCTCGGCGAGCTTCTCCCGGAATGTCGTCTTTACCGAAATGCTGTCCATAACAGCATCTACGGCAACCCCCGACAGACGCATTTGCTCTTCGAGCGAGATACCCAATTTATCGAAAGTTTTCAACAACTCGGGGTCTACCTCGTCGAGGGAGGCAGGATTTTTTCGGGTTTTGGGGGCTGCATAATAACTGATAGCTTGAAAGTCTATGGCGGGTATTTTCAGATGTGCCCACGCGGGCATTTCGAGCGTTTTCCAATACTCGTATGCTTTCAATCTGAAATCGAGCAACCAATCGGGCTCTCCTTTACGCTGCGAGATATGACGTATCACCTCTTCGTTAAGACCGCGCTCTATCACATCGGTTTCTATGTCGGTGACAAAACCATACTTGTAGTCGCCGCTCGTCACGTCGTCGAGTAGCATATCGCGTTGCTGCTCCTCGGAAGCCGCATTTACTTTATCTTCTATATTTTCTTTCATTCCGATTTACTTTCTAAATTCCAAACAACCTATTACCGTAAGAGTTCGTCATTGCCAAACCACATGAAGCAGCCATGGAAACATTTCACGTAAAATGGGGTACGAAACCGACGTTGCAAGCGACTCATCGCGCCACCACGACGCTTGGGGAGCCACCCACAACAGCGCATTGAAAACCATGCTGGCAAACAACAGCAACTTGAATGCACCGAAGAATGCACCACACACAGAATCTATCCATCCCAGCCGTACCAACTTGGTCAATGATTTGATAAACGACGCCACAATACGTATCGTCAGGTAGATAAGCAAGAACAATCCTATATAGGCAAGCACGCTACATGCCATGCCGTCCCACGACGTGTGCGATTGCACCCACGCAGCACACGTACTGCCCCACAAGTGCGCGCCTACAAATCCCAATACCAATGCCGCCAAATCGCCTATCTGGCACACGATACCGCGAACAAAGCCCCATATTACCATGACTACCATCAATATCAACAAGATGTAGTCTATCACTTGTAATTCCATCCGTGCGAATTGTGCTTGTTATCAATGTGCAAAATTACACTTTTATTTCGAGAAACTTCGTTTTTTCCCTGTCCCCGTCAGACCTTTCTATATTTATTTGCATCCCACGGCCGGAAGCCGGCTTTCGGGCAAAGAAATTCGGCTGCCGCTTATTTCGTTTTGCATCCATTTATATTACCTTTGCATATAACTAAAACTTACACCATGGATACAAAAAACACAGGCGCAACAATAGGTCTTGCCTGCGACCATGCAGGATATGAAGTAAAAGAACATATCAAAAATTGGCTCACGAAGAGAGGGTATTCGTGCAAGGATTTCGGCACGTACTCTACCGAGAGCGTCGATTACCCCGACTATGCTCACCCCTTGGCTCTTGCCGTAGAAGCCGGAGAGTGTATGCCGGGTATTGCCATTTGCGGCAGCGGCAACGGCATCAATATGACACTAAACAAACACCAAGGAATCCGCGCCGCTCTCTGCTGGACAGAAGAGCTTGCCTCCTTGGCTCGGGCACACAACGACGCCAACGTTTTGGTAATGCCGGGACGCTTCATCTCACTGGAAGAAGCCGAAAAAATCACGGAGACATTTCTCGCCACGGCATTCGAAGGCGGTCGACACAGCCGTAGAATCGCCAAAATACCCGTCGGCTGACCCTGCGCTACCACTCTATTACAACACCCACCCTGTCTATCTTGCCACATATAGGCGGGTTATCTTTGTAGAGCGATATGCGCCCTCCTTTTATCGAAGGGAACTTCGACTGCAAAACCATGATAATACGTCCCGCCACATTTTCGAGCAGGTGTGAAGGCATTGCCATTACTGCGCTAACCTCACGGTATATCGCAGCATAGTTGACCGTGTGCGCCAAAGAGTCGTTACGCATGGCGGCCTCATACGACACATTAAGCAGAAGCTCTATGGTATAATTATTGCCCACCGTCTGTTCCTGTTTGTCTACGCCATGATGCGCATAAAAGTGCATTTTGTCAAAGTGGATAAATGTTTTCATCGGCAATTATAGTTTTGTGATATTTTCGTTTTGTAAAACCGCTGGTACTATATAGCGAAAAGATAATCGTCAAATTTTGCATTCAGAGTAAACCTCTCTTTGGCAATCGGGCTCCCGCTTATCGATGCCAAAGATAATATAAATGCACACAATACGAATAAGCGGCAGCCGAATTTCTTCGACCGAACATCGTTCTTCTGCCGACAGATACAAAAGCAGGAAATAGTTCCCGGTGAAGAGATTATAGGCCTTATTTTCAAAATAAAATTTCTAATAAAGTGCCCCGCCCTACTTGATAAAGACAAAAAATAATCTTTATCTTTGCATAAGGTGAGAAGACCCGGGAAATTGAAAGCAAGTTTTCATTTGACCGTTCGCCTTACCGCTGTATAGTGCGCATCGGCACAAAGCTATTATAGCTGCGCAATATACAGATTACCCGTACACTCAAAAAAATACAGATATGCCGGAGTCTAAGCCTCTTTACAAACACGACAGTGTCGTCCTCATTCCCACGTATAACGAAAAAGAGAATATCGAAAACATTATTCGCGCCGTTTTCGGGCTACCCGAGGAGTTCGATATTTTGGTCATCGACGACAACTCGCCCGATGGTACGGCTCGCATAGTCAAAGAGCTGCAAAAAGAGTTTGCCGACCGCCTGCATATTTTGGAACGAAGCGGAAAACTCGGGCTCGGCACAGCATATATCACCGGCTTCCAGTGGGCTATCGCACACAAATACGATTACATTTTCGAAATGGATGCCGATTTCTCGCACAACCCCAACGACCTGCTCAAACTGAAAGACGCCTGCTGCAATCAGGGCGCCGATGTCGCCATCGGTTCGCGCTACATCACAGGAGTCAATGTGGTAAATTGGCCTATGAGCCGCGTCATCATGTCATATTTTGCCTCGCAATATGTGCGTTTCATCACAGGTCTGAAAATACACGACACCACAGCCGGATTCGTATGTTACCGCCGGGAGGTTCTCGAAACGATAGAGTTGGATAAAATCCGATTCAAAGGCTATGCTTTCCAAATAGAGATGAAGTTTACGGCATACAAATGCGGATTCAACATACAAGAGGTACCCATTATCTTCATCAATCGTGTCTTGGGCGAAAGCAAGATGAATACAAGCATCTTCGGCGAAGCCGTGTTCGGAGTCATCAAACTCAAATTAGGCAGTTTCTGCCGCAAATATCCGCAAAAGAAATAACGGCGATGCGAACGATTATATACAACGGTCTCATCGTTAACGAACAAAAAGAGTTTACAGGTTATCTCGTCATACAAGATGAGCTGATAGAGAAGGTGGCAGAGGGGCAACCCGAAAAAAGTCTCATAGACGAAGCCGATGAGGTCATCGATGCCTCAGGGTGCTACGTCATGCCGGGTGTCATAGACGACCAAGTACACTTTCGCGAACCGGGGCTCACGCACAAAGCCGACATAGCCTCGGAAAGCCGTGCCGCCGCCGCGGGGGGCGTTACCTCCTACTTGGAAATGCCCAACACAAAACCGCCGACGGTAACCGCCGAAGCTCTTGCATGGAAACAAAATCGAGCTGCCGAAACATCGGTCGTCAACTACGCATTCTACATAGGTGCCACCAACGATAACGCCGACTTATTGAACAAACTCGACTATACGCACATCTGCGGTATCAAGCTCTTCATGGGCTCATCTACCGGCAATATGCTGGTTGACAATCCCCACACGCTGGAACGTATTTTCGCCGAGGCTCCGGTGCTGATAGCCGCGCATTGCGAACAAGAGTCGGTTATTCAGGCAAACAAACAATATTATACAAACACTTTCGGAGAAGAACTTCCCGTTTTCTTCCACCCGCTCATACGCAGCGCCGAAGCATGCTACCAATCGTCGGCAACAGCCGTCGAGCTGGCTACACGGCATAACGCCCGCCTGCACCTGCTGCACCTGTCAACGGCTCACGAACTGACACTATTGGAGAACAAACCGCTGCAAGAGAAGCGCATCACGGGCGAAGTATGCGTACATCATCTTTGGTTCGACGATAATGACTATGCGCAATATGGCAATCGTATCAAATGGAATCCTGCCATTAAAACCTGCGGCGACCGTAAAGCATTGCTGGCAGCCATAGCATCGCACAAGTTAGACGTCGTAGCCACCGACCACGCCCCACACCTGCTCTCTGAGAAAAAAGGTTCTTGCCTACAAGCTGCATCGGGAGGGCCGCTGGTACAATTCTCGCTACAAGCCATGCTCGAACTGTCGGAGCACGGAGCTTTTCCCCGTACCACCGTAGTGGAAAAGATGGCACATGCCCCTGCCACACTTTTCGGCATAGAACGCCGCGGCTTTTTGCGGGAAGGTTATTATGCCGATGTGACGATTGTTGCAGCGCAAAAGAAATATACCGTAACTGCCGACAAAATCGTGTCGCGCTGCGGATGGTCGCCTTTCGAAAGGCACACATTCCCCTCTTCGGTTATCCGCACCATTGTCAACGGCACAACCGTCTACGACAACGGACGCATCAACGAATGTTGTCGCGGGAAACTGCTTTCATTCCGACGCGATTAAGCATTGCCCCCATGCACGCGCTATACGCTACCTCTGTTTGAAATAATATACAATGTATCCCTGCTGATTACCGGCCTTGGCCACAGCTTCGAAGGAAGCCCTGCGAGCCGCTTCTACGGCCGAACGGCGCAAATTGGCATTCGAAGCTGCCGTCCCCTCGCTGCCCGACACGCGGATACGCGCATCTACCACCTTACCGCGCGCATCTACTACAATATCCACTACAATAGTACCGGCATCGTTGCTGCTATCGTATTGCGGACGAGGCAGCTCGCCTAACAATCCGCGACCGGCCAAGCTATATCCACCGTAACCGCCCACGCCTTGCAACTCGCCATCGGGTGTCGCACCGAAGGGATTTCCCTGTACACCGCTTCCTTGTGCAGCATCGCCTTTACTGCCCGACGAAGCCACTCCGCTGCCGAAGGCCGCTTTCAGCCTGTTATCTATGGCCTTATCGTCTTGCCGAGGTTGTTTCTCCACAGGACTCTTTTCGGTAGTTTTTTTCTTCTCATCGGGTATTGCCACAGTAGGCTCATCATCTTGTGTAATCAGCGGCTCATCGTTTTTCGACACAATCTCCTGCCTACTGCTTTCGGGCACTTTGTCGGGAATAAACATGCCCGACGCCTCATCGACCGAACCGAATTGTACCAACACCCCTCCTCCGGCATCGGCCGGCACCGGTTCGCTTTTTATTACGACAAAAATCAATATACACAACGCTATGGCATGCACCACAACCGTACATGCGGCACTTACCCATTTGTTGCGTACCGAATCTGTCATATTCTCTATTCTCTCACAGGACGTGTAGCCAACACCATCTTCAAATGATGCTCATTGGCTATGTTGAGTATTTTCACTATTTCGCGATAGGGTACCGACTCGTCGGCATAGAGTGCAACATACATTTCGGGCTCCCGGGCACGAGTCGCCAACAAAAATTCAGTCAAAGCAGCCTCATCCACCTGTTGTTCGCGTTCATTGCCAAAGGCCACAAAATAACGTCCGTCAACATCTATCGTGACGCGCGACAACGGCTTGGCAGCCGCCTGCTGCTTACTTTGGGGAAGGTTCACCTTGATGGCATTGGGAAATACGACCGTCGAGGTAACCATAAAGAAGATAAGCAACAAAAATATCACGTCGGTCATAGACGCCATGCTAAAAGAAGCATTGATACGATGTCTCCTCTTGATAGCCATAAATGCACAATTTTAGTCGGCCGGTTCGTTGAGCAAATCCATAAACTCCATCGTCTTCGTCTCTAATTGGTTCATCACACCATCTACGCGAGCGACAAGGTAGTTATAGGCAAAGAGCGCGATAATGCCCACAATAAGACCGGCAACTGTCGTAACGAGAGCTTCGTATATACCGCCCGACAACGTGGTAATATCGGCATTATTGCCGGCCGATGCCATGTTGTAGAAAGCACGTACCATACCCGTCACCGTACCCAAGAAACCTATCATGGGCGCGCCGGCGGCCGTTGTTGCCAACCACGGGAAACCCTTTTCGAGACGGGCAATTTCTATATTTCCTACATTTTCTATCGCTACAAGCACATCGTTCATGGGGCGTCCCAAACGGGAGATACCCTTTGCTATGAGCCGTGCGGCAGGCGTATCGGTCTTCTTGCACAACTTCAAAGCGGTGTCTATCTCTCCATCATGGATGTAATCTTTGATACGGTCCATAAACGTATTGTCCTCGCGTGCGGCCTTGCGGATAACCAACAACCGCTCTACAAAAACATATATCGCCAATATGGAGAGCAACAGTAACGGTATCATGAAAAAGCCGCCTTTCAGCGTCAAGTCCCATAAATTCAACTCCACGCTGCCGTCGCTCACTTCGGGAGTCAACACCGGCGGCGCGGGAATGGTATCGGTTACTTGTAACAACAGGGTGGCAAGAATTGCATTCATCGTCGTAGCATAAGTTAAATTAAACACTCTTTATATCGTGCAATAGTCGTTTTCAGTCCCATATATAAGGCGTCTGCTATCAAGCTATGACCTATCGACACCTCATTGAGATATGGCACCTTATCATGGAAAAACATCAGATTCTCCAAGTTCAGGTCATGACCGGCATTGACACCCATTCCCAAGTTATGTGCAAGTATCGACGCTTCCACAAAAGGAGCTACCGCCTGCTCTGCATCGTTTTCATAACCGCAGGCATAAGGCTCGGTATAGAGTTCTATACGGTCTGTCCCGGTTTTGGCAGCATACTCTATCATTTTCAGGTCGGTATCCACAAAAATAGATGTGCGTATGCCTACCGATTTGAGCGCATCGATTGTTTTCGACAAGAAGTCGAAATTTTGCTGTGTGTTCCACCCGGCGTTAGAGGTAAGCACATCGGGAGCATCGGGCACAAGGGTCACCTGCGTGGGTTTTACCTTCAACACCAAATCCATAAACCGCTCCGAAGGATAACCCTCGATATTAAATTCGGTCTTCAACACCGGCCTCAGCTCATAAACATCGGCATATCGGATATGTCGCTCGTCAGGACGAGGATGTACGGTTATGCCATCTGCCCCGAATGTTTCACAGTCCAAAGCTGCTTTCAAAACATTAGGGATATTGCCGCCCCGAGCATTGCGCAAGGTGGCAATTTTGTTGATATTCACACTCAATTTCGTCATACTATCTCTCTTTTTCTCTCTGCCGGTTTGCCAAAATCCATGCCCCTATTCATCGCACGCTTTTCGGGCAAGCCATTGGCACAAGATAACCGCCACAGTATTTGCACAAGCCCTCTGTTTCCGTTATCTTTGTACATGCAAAAATAATACGATTTACCCAAAACAGCCAAAATATGAGAATAAAAGATAGACCCTTCGCCAAAATTCGCTTCTGCCATACTTGCCCGGCAACTGGGATACACCCTGTAAAGACGAGGAATGTCTATCTGCAACAAGGTCGCAAGCCTTTTATATCCCTCTCCAAGAATCTATAAAACACGCCTATCATGAAAATTGCAATATTCGGCAAGCATTGCCATCCACAAGATTATCCCATTATACAATCGGTATTCGATGCACTGACACGTCGGCAGGCCGAAATTGGGGTCGACTCATCTTTTGCCCGAGAACTCGCAGGCTGCAATCCGCCCTTGCAATTACCTCCGGTTACTACCATCGCACGCGACGATTTCTCGGCCGATATGGTACTGAGTATCGGTGGTGACGGTACGTTCCTGCATACGGCAGCCTGCATCGGCAACAAAGGCATTCCCATCCTCGGTATCAACACCGGACGGTTGGGCTTCCTTACCGACCTTTCGGGTAACGACATCGACAACGAAATAGAAGAAATCTTCAACGGACATTATCGTATAGAGAACCGTTCGCTGTTACAAGTGGAAGCCCAATTTGCCCCGACATTATCATGGCCTTATGCACTCAATGAAGTAGCCATTCTCAAACAAGACAGCGCCTCGATGATTTCGGTACGCATGCACATCGATGGCGAATTTTTCAACACATACCAAGCTGACGGCCTCGTTATTGCCACGCCTACCGGCTCCACAGCATACGCCCTCAGTGCAGGAGGCCCTATCTTGGTACCGCAAGCCTCCAATTGGGTGATTGCCCCGGTAGCTCCGCACAGCTTCACCGTCAGACCGTTGATAGTAACCGACGACGTCGTTATATCGCTGCAAGTATCGAGTCGCACCGACAAATTCCTACTCAGTTGCGACGGCCGCTCGGTCATGCTCGACACCAGTACAACCATCACCTTGCAGAAAGCCCCTTTTGTCATCAAAGTCGTCAAAGGTTACAATCACAGTTTTTCCGAAACACTGCGCACCAAACTGATGTGGGGTGCCGACAAACGTGAATAACACAACTTCCTTTACTCTTTCATTATACTCATTATCATTCACTCTAAAACGCCCCGTTATGACACTGTCAGGACACACCCGCAATATCGTTACGCTGCTTACCATTATACTTGCACTTCCTCGCGTTATAGCACAAGATATGCCCGATACGACAGCTTGTGCCCCCGCAACACCGACGACTACACAACTCTCTTTGCTTTTCGCCGGCGATTTCATGCAACACCTTGCACAGATAGAAGCTGCTCAAACCGATAGCGGCTACTGCTACGACGATTGCTGGCAGTATGTCCATGACGAAATAAGCCGTGCCGATATTGCCATAGGCAACTTCGAGACGACATTAGGAGGCAAACCATATAACGGATACCCATCGTTCTGTGCTCCCGACGAATTCTTCACGTCGCTTGTCGATGCCGGATTCGATATCTTCCTCACCAGCAACAACCACAGCCTCGACACCGGGAAACGCGGCATCGAACGCACTATTTCACGGATGAACGAGGAAGACCGGATAGCACAAGTGGGTACATACATCGACCGTACCGACCGGGACAACCGCTACCCTTATGTATTTGAAAAGAACGGTATAAAAATAGCTCTGCTCAACTACACATACGGCACCAACGGGCTGACGGAATCGGCGCCCAACATAGTAAACCGCATAGACACTGCCATCATGGCACAAGACATCGCCAAAGCCCGGGCGGCAGCCCCCGACGCCATCATTGCCTGCATACATTGGGGCATCGAGTATGACCAACAACCGAACAAAAGCCAACACGAACTCGCCGACTGGCTCATCGCCCACGGTGTTGACCACATAATAGGCAGCCATCCTCACGTGATACAACCCCTTGAAATGAGGCAGGATTCCGCCGGAAAAGAGCACCTTGTAGTATATTCATTGGGCAACTATATATCTAATATGAAGATAAGAGCCACCGACGGAGGCATGATGGTACGTTTGGTCTTGGAGAAAGACTCTGTCACCCGCGTGGCTGACTGCGGATACAGCCTCGTTTATACCGCCCGTCCTGTCAAGAGCGGGAAGAAAAACTTTGAACTTATTCCCGCAGCACGTCCTCGTGAGGAATACACGGAAGCCGTGAAGCAAGGAATGCAAATATTCCTCGACGACACTCGCAAGCTGCTCAAAACAAGCAATATTGCCGAATACTATTTCTGAAACCTACCCCTCGTTCTCCCCGATAAGAGTCTGTAACGCTTTGGTCGCTTCTGCCAAAACGGCGCGCGACTCATACCGGCTCGAATCGAAAGAATAGGTCGCCTGCATGTAAAACGGCATACGTGCAGCCAACATTTCGTCTATCCGATTTGTCAAAGCCTCGTCATCTAGCGACAAAAGCAACGGACGCTTCACTTTCGAAATCTTAATTCTGCGACATATCGTCTCTACCGGACACGATAAAAAGACCGCCACGCCACGTTCGTTCATATACGCCATATTATCAAAAAAACAGGGCGTTCCACCACCAGTTGCCACCAGCACATTGTCAAACTCGGCCACCTCATGCAACATGTTGCGTTCTATCTCACGGAAACGCGCCTCCCCGTCGGAAGCGAAAATATCGGCAATACTCTTTCTGTAACGAGCCTCTATATACCTGTCGAGGTCTATAAAGTCACGTCCCATCTCCCGGGCAGCATATCGGCCTAATGTCGTCTTGCCGGCTGCCATATATCCGATTAGAAATATTGGGTTGCTCATATTTTCCTGCATATATAATGCAAATATATTACTTTCTATTCAACGGTAAAACGTATCTTTGTACACAACATACTGCTTACTACATGAAAAAATCCAAATATTACGTCGTATGGGAAGGCTTTGCCCCGGGTGTATATGACTCGTGGGACGAGTGTCATGCGCAAGTAGAAGGTTATAAAGGAGCCAAGTATAAAGCCTTCGACTCGCAAGAAGATGCCGTAGAGGCTTTCAGAGGAAAGGCCGAAGACCACATAAGCCTGTTACGCGAAATAAGCAAGCATTACAAAGGAAGCAAATCAACAACCGAACAAAAAACACCGACAGCCGACAACCCTGCCATCATACGCGACAGCCTTGCCGTCGATGCCGCGTGCAGCGGCAACCCCGGTACCATGGAATATCGTGGCGTCCACATTGCTACCGGCAAGGAGATTTTCAGATTGAAACCCATGCAGCAGGGAACCAATAACATAGGCGAGTTTCTGGCCTTGGTACACGGACTGGCATACCTCAAACAGCGCAACAGCAATATGCCCATATACAGCGACTCACGCAACGCCATATTGTGGGTAAAACAAAAACAGTGCAAAACCCGCTTGCAACGCAACGAGATAAATGCCCCCATCTTCGACCTCATCACTCGTGCCGAAAGTTGGTTGCACAACAATACATACACCAATCCCATCATCAAGTGGGACACCGAGGCTTGGGGTGAAATACCCGCCGACTTCGGACGCAAATAGCACCGGACTACAACTATCGTCTTGCTGAAACAGCATATTCATACGGTTGCAACATCAGTAACCACACTCTCACAGTGTTGTAACTGTTTCGTATCACGCCACACCTACCTTTGCGGCGTAAACGAAACAAAAGAAAGTAATGCAAACGATATCTTTAAAAAGGCTTTTATTCACCACATTATTTTTCCTTCACCTCTTTTCCTACGCCAATGCGCAATACTCTATCAGCGGCAATGTAATCGACATCCGTACCGGTGAAACCATCATAGGTGCAACCCTTGCTATCGAGAATACATCTATCGCAACCGCCTCTGACATAAATGGCAACTTCACACTGAAAAATATTCCTGAGGGTAAACATATTCTTATATGTAGCTATATTGCTTATCAAACACGACGTATCCCCGTCGACAAGCAAACACCATTGCCTATCACAATCTCTCTTACCGAGGATAATTTAACCCTTCAAGAGGTTACCATCACGACACAACGCCGACAAGACACAGAGACAGCGATGCTGCAAGGCGTCAAATCGACTCTCAGTGTAGCCAGCGGTATATCGGCAAGCCAAATTGCTCGTACCGGCGACACGAACGCCGCCGAAATCATTCGCCGTGTGCCGGGTGTCTCTATCCTCAGCGACCGATATATCGTCATTCGCGGACTGGCTCAACGGTACAACAAAGTTTGGATCAACCACGGCAGCGCTCCCAGTGTCGAGAACGACAGCCGCGTTTTCTCGTTCGACATGCTCCCGAGCGGGCAAATCGACAATATGATGATATATAAGTCGCCATCTCCCGAAATTCCGGGCGAATTTGCCGGAGGATTTATCAAAATAGCGACCAAGAACCACCCTTTACGCAACCGCTTACAAGTAAGTTATACGACAGGATTCAATACATCGACGCACTTTTGCGACACCCGCATGAACCCGGGAAGCTGCACCGACTGGCTCGGTTTTGACACAAGCAAACGGCAACTCTCGAACGACTTTCCCCAACATCTCGACGTCGTTTCGACCGACCCCAGCCGCCTTACACAACTGACACGTTACGGAATGAATCGCGATTGGAGCATACGTCAGTTCCGCCCCATGCCCGACCAAAAGTTCAACATCGATGCCGAGTTTATCATCCCGACCGACAACAGCATGGAAATCAGCAACGTTTCTGCACTCAGTTACAGCAATGCCTACAAAACCGTTACCGACATGACCAATATACGGTACGGCATCTATTCGGCGGCTACCGACTCTCCCGTATATTTAGACAATTACACCGACAATCAATATACGAACGAAGTAAAGGTAGGATTGATGCACAACTGGCTTTTCCGCTTCGACAAACGTCACAGTATCGAATTTCACAATCTTCTCAATATTTTCAGTAAAAACCGGCTCACCGAGCGGAGTGGTATCAAAGACATAAGCTCGCCATACTACCGCGAGCAAACAGAGATGCTCTATCAGTCGCGGCTATCCTACGCCGGGCAACTCTCGGGCAAACACTATGCCGACAAACAGGGACACCACCTATTGGACTGGACTCTTGCATATAACTATGCTTTCCGCGATGAGCCGGACCGACGCATCATCACCAACCAGTCGGGCATCAGCGATACAAACGATATTTCACAAATCGTCACCGGGAACGACAACATAACCCGTTACTACCAATCCCTCTCGGACCACGTAGGCTCATTGGCCTTCAACTATCGCGGCGAAATATCTCTCTGGGGATATGTCCCCATCATAAAAGCCGGATTATTTACCGAATACAGCACACGCGACTATCGTCCTCGCGAATTTCTTTACCGTTATGACAAACTCACATACGAAGAACGCAACGAATATCTCTACCTCCCCTTCGAACAAATGATGACCGACTCATGGCTCTCCGCCGATAAAGTATATCTCGATGAAGTAACCAAAAAGACCAACGCATACCAAGCATCCAATTTCTTAGGAGCTGCCTATGCTGCTTTTGAGTTTCCCATCGACAAAATAAACATTCACGCCGGGGCGCGCCTCGAATACAACAACATGCAACTCACTCGCGACCGTTCGATGGATCCGGCCTCAACACTCATATCACGCCACAATTATATCGACATAGATGTGCTGCCCTCGGTCAACATCACCTACGATATCAACGACAAGCATCTCTTGCGTATTGGATACGGCATGTCGCTCAACCGACCTGAATTTCGCGAGGTTTCACCCGCAGTCTATTACGACTTCGACCTCTTCAATGAAATCGGCGGCAACGAGAACCTCGAAAGTTGCAAAATCCAAAATGCCGACTTTCGCTATGAATTCTATCCGGCTTCCAATGAAGTAATCAGCGCAGGTCTCTTCTTCAAATACTTCGACAAACCTATCGAATGGACATACACCGACATGGGAGGCTCCTTACGCTACAACTACCAAAACGCCATCTCGGCTTCGTGTTTCGGAGCCGAAATAGAACTGCGCAAAACACTCGATTTCATAGGCATGAAAGGGTTCACCCTGTTGCTCAACGCATCGGTTATTGCCAGCAATGTTACCTTCGACGACAGCGGCGTCATTAAGCAAGAAAACCGCCCCATGCAAGGCCAATCGCCCTATATAATCAACACCGCTCTCTTTTACAGCAACAAGAAATACGGATGGGAGGCCTCCCTGCAATACAATAGAGTAGGGAAACGCATTATAGGCATAGGTAAGGCCAACAACAGTACCGGCGACGAAAGTACCAATATCCCCGACACCTACGAGTTGCCTCGCAACAGCCTCGACCTCACCGTATCGAAAACTTTAGGGAAGTTTGTCGTAAAACTAGGTGCAAAAGATATTCTGTGTGAGGAAATCGTTTATGCACAATATCCCGAATTTGACCTCAACGGCACACATCAAACCCGCACACAGGTTACCAAAAGGTATCGTCCAGGAACTTCTATCAGCTTAGGTGTTGCCTACAAGATACTGTAAATCATACATACTTAATCCATACAAACAAATCTAACTCTAAAAAGAAGAAAATGAAAAAGATTGTATTATTCCCGGCATTGGCTCTACTCATCGCAGCAGCCGGTACAAGTTGTCAAGAGGATAACAACGATAACGGAGGCACTCTCCCGGGACAGGAATATACCATAGGAGATGGCTCTGACGACTATGAGATAGACGGTAACGTTACCCTCACATACCCCAACAAATATACGTTGAAAGGCTTTGTGTATGTCCCCAACGGAGCTACACTCACCATTGAACCGGGTGTCGTCATTAAAGGAGACAAAGCAACCAAAGCAACCATCATTGTCGAGCCCGGCGGAAAGCTCATTGCCGACGGCACACAGGAACGACCGATTGTCTTCACGTCGGCCCAACCGGCCGGAAGCCGCAAACCCGGCGACTGGGGCGGTATCATCCTCATGGGTAATGCACGCAACAATCAAGGCGAAATGTCTATCGAAGGCGGTGTGCGCGGCACACACGGCGGCAATAACGACGCCGACAACTCGGGTGTACTCCGTTATGTACGCTGCGAATACGCCGGTATAGAATATACGACCGACAACGAAATCAACGCCATAACCTTCGGCTCGGTCGGCAGCGGCACCACCGTCGACTACGTACAAGTATCCTATTCGGGCGACGATGCCTTCGAGTGGTTCGGCGGAACGGTCAACTGCAAGCACATGGTAGCACTGGGAACATGGGACGACGATTTCGATACCGATAACGGATTCAGTGGCAAAATACAATATGCTGTTGTACTGCGCGACCCTCTCACCGGCGACAAAAGCGCATCCAACGGCTTCGAAAGCGACAACAACAGTGACGGCGCTGCCATGGAACCCTACACATCTTGTGTATTTTCCAACTTCTCGGTATTCGGTCCTGTCACCGACCCTGCATCCTACACCAATCAGGCCGGCATAAACGGCAGCCCGGTAGATGCCCGTTTCCAAGCCGCCATGCACTTGCGCCGCAACACCGAGCTTCGCGTATTCAACTCTCTTTTTGCAGCATTCCCCATAGGTCTTATCATAGAAAACGATAAAGGCTCAACGACACAACAACACGCCACCGATGGTGTTTTACAGGTTACGAACTGCGTGATGGCTGGTATGATAAAGAACTTCCAAGACGCCCAATACTGGTCAAACAACAGTCAGCTGAACGACTCCGACCCGGGAACTTTTGCCGACAGCTACTTCAACCGCAACGGTGGCAACAACCGCACATTTGCCACAGTCGACGAGCTGGCTTTGCAGGGCTCCCCGTTTAATCTCACATCCTTCTGCATGATACCCGGCAGCAACAGCCCGCTGGCAAACGGAGCAAGCTGGGAGCATCCGTATGTAAGCAGCGGCTTCGACCAGGTATCATACATAGGAGCTTTCTCTCCCAACGAAACAGTGGCTGACAACTGGATGAGCGGCTGGACAAACTTCGACCCGCAAAATACGATCTACTAAAACTATCTTTTCACAATCGTTTCATGTTTGATTCGCCAATACAACGAGCCAGTTGTATTGGCGAATTTTTTATAATAATTATAACATTTTTTACACACATACGTATCTTAAAAAAGATAACTTTGCGATGTTTTTGCATCGAATACCTGAAATCGAACCAATCTGTTATAACAATCGCATTATGAGAATTTTACCATTAACTATCGGCGCCCTGTTGTGCGCCATGACGCTACCGGCAGGCGCGCAATTGTCGGAATATGACCTAAACGCACCATTTGGATGGGCAACCTCTTCGAGCCTCACACAAGGCGATGACTATGACCTCACCGGAGGCGGCACCGACGGACAAAGCATCACCCTCACCAACAATGGCGGAGACATGCGCTCCGAAATAGAGAATGCTATCAACAACTACGACATCATCATATTCGATGGCAGCAAAGGCGACTTCACCATATCGCAAAGCATCGTACTCGAAGGCGTAAAAAACAAAACTTTTGTCGGCATCAACGGCGCACGCCTCTGCACCGAATTTTACATCACAGACGAAATAAAGAATGCTCTCGACAAAGCCGGTGTCAAGGATGCCAGCACATCGGGTGGTGGCGGCACGCTGAGCAATGGAGAGAAAGTCGATGAAGAGTGCGAGTACCTGACCCGCCAAACCCTCATCAACCTTACAAAAGACGAAAGCGAAATGTTCCGCAAGGCCGGACTGTTCCATCTCTCGGGCTGTGAAAACCTCATCTTCCGCAACCTCAAATTGGTAGGCCCGGGTCCTGTCGATGTAGGCGGCAACGACCTTATCTCGGTCATCGACGGAACGACACACTGCTGGTTCGACCACTGCGATTATACCGACGGTATCGACGGCAATATGGATATAACGGTAAAGAGCGACTTCATCACCGTATCGTGGTGTACTTTCAGCTACACCGAACGGGCTTACAACCACATGAACACCAACCTCATCGGTGGCGACGACACCGCATCGAAACAAGGAGCCGATAACCTCAACGTTACGTGGGCGAACTGTATGTGGGGCTCGGACTGCGACCAACGTATGCCTATGGCTCGTTTCGGCACGATACATATATATAATTGCTACTATAATTGCAGCGGCAACAAGGTTGCTATCAACCCCCGCAAAGACTCGGAATTCCTTATCGAAAACAACTATTTCGCCAGCGGCGTCAACATTTTCAGCCAAACAGATGCCAAAGCGTATGTTTGGCACGACAACTATTTCGAAGGAAGCTACAAACCTTCGAACAAAGGGTCTGTTTCGATACCCTACCAATATTCGCTTTACGATGCACGCGAGGTGGCCGATGTAGTTTCCAACCCCGATAACGGCGCGGGAGCAACACTCTCCGACCCCTTGACAATAGGTGCTCTCGCACCGAGTAGCGATGCAACTTTGCGTCAGCTCTTTGTCAACGGCATAGGCGTCACGCTGCAAGAGGGCATATATCATTACAGCTACGCCCTTCCTTCCGATGCCACCGACATCGAGATAACGGCCACAACATCGCACAGCAAGGCTACTTACCAAGTGACGGCACCTGCCATAGACGAACTGCCCGCAACGGCTACCGTCATTGTGACAGCCCAAGATGGTACCACACAACTGACATATACCATCAGCCTCAGCCAAGAGATATACATACCCTCTACGAGCACAAGCTGGATATTCGATAATTGGAGCGAAGAGGGCAAATATACCAGCAACTTCTCGCATGACGGTCTTACGGTACATGCAACATCAGGCAAATTCGTCAATATCGAAAATGCAGAGGAGTATCGCAAGACCTTCGCCGACGGCAACACTTACACCAAACGCCTCAGCTTGAATGGCAGCGGCAGCACCGAGTATCGCTCTGTCAGCTTCACAGCCAACGCCGGCGATAAGATAACCATATACAATACCTCGGCAAGCGAATCCACCGTACGTTATCTCGCCATCAGCAACGGTAGCGACGAAATATACAGCGAGTCGAACGATATGCTCGTCTATACTTTCACCGAAAGCGGAACATATTATGTATATTCAACCAACAGCGGTATCAGAATTTACGCTCTCGTCATAGAGCATGCCGTACCTTACACCTTGTCGCCCGCCAATAACAGCACCGATGTAAGGGTAGCCTCTACCGACGAACTGAGTATCGACTTTGGCTGTGAAATAACCTCGGTAGATATGAGCAAGATAAGCATCGCACCTTACCTGCCGCTGCAAGAAGTTGGCAACAGTGTTGGTTCGACCACTCTCATATTCCAACCTGTCACATGGAATTGGCTCCTCGACTACTCAACGGTATATACCATCACCGTAGAGGCCGGAGCGGTAACATTGGCTTCTGAAACAGGTGGAGCAGACGAAAGCAATGTTGCATTCACATGGACATTTACTACCGAGCCTATCGGGTCGGGCATAGAGAACGCCGAGAATGACCGCACCCTCACATTCGATGGTACCACCATACGCAGCACAAGCGATGCCACCATCTATGTATTCAACTTGCAAGGCATGCGTGTTGCCGAAGGCAAGCATATCATAGATATGACACGCCATGCAAGCGGTATCTACATTGTACGTTGCGGCGACGAAGTCTTGCGAATCGCCAAACGATAAAAGCTCTTAAAAAAAATAGAGTTTTCGACATAAGCAGAACCGGCCTCAGAGTCTCGTCTGAGGCCGGTTCTGCTTTCTCATATCATACTCATTTTTAGACTCTTTCTGCAACATCTACCTGCATAACTAAATAGGACTGCATGGGGTGACTAAAATATTACGTCGATAACTTTAACATTTATTACCATTATACCATGTTTTTAAGTCGATAAAATTATATTTCTTTGTCTTTCAAATCTGCAATCGGAAAGTGGCAACGACATTTTTCAATAAAAGGTTTATATAGTGACATAATAATCAAATCAAACGACGAACAATGAGAAACTATTACTTACACAGAACAATACTGCTTGTCGCTACATTGATAGCAGCAGTAGGTATCGCGAAAGCCGACACATGGGATGGCAGTATCTCTACCGCATGGTATGAAAACGGCGAACCGTATGAAATACATTCAGCAGCCGACCTCGCCGGATTGGCTCAATTAGTCAACGGCATAGACTCTCCTTGGTTTTGGGAAAGAGTCGACCCCGTAGATTTTGCAGGTAAAACCATAACGTTGATGACCGACATAGACCTCGGCGCCAATGGAGCAAGCGGCTTGAAATGGCCTATGATAGGCGACGATGACGACAATCCTTTCCGCGGCACATTCAACGGAAACGGTCACACCATCAGCAATGTATATGTAAATAACAATTATGGCACAGGGTCAGACGAGGCTGGCCTAATCATAAAAAGGCCCAGAGTAGCAGGCCTATTCGGAGTCAATGAAGGTACCATTCAAAATCTCACTGTACAGAATGGCTATTTCCTTGGTATTGGACATCATAGGCTCCCTACTAACAACAACATAGACTGTGCCGGAGCTATTGCCGGCGTCAATAACGGCACGATAGAGAACTGCACAGCGATACAAGTAAGCCCCGAAGTACGTGGCGGCCACTATGCCGGCAGCATCTGCGGGCAAAACAACGGAACCGTAACAGGTTGCCTTGCTGCCATCAAAGATTTCATGAACGACTCAGACGGTACTCCCGTAGGCATACCGATGGTATCGGACGGTACTCCCGAGACCAACAGTTTCTACCGGCTGGACATCACCGAAGAGGACTTCGACCAAGCCAAACTCGACGCCGACACCACTATCAACGAAAGCTCCCTGCGCACGCTTCCCGAAGTTGCCGGATTTGAAAACAGCCTCTTCATCCAAGACGGTGCAACACTCATGTTGGACATCCTCACCCGCGGACACGACTACCACGGATGGAGCGACAACGGCTATTATATAACCAGCCTGAGTGCCGACGGCGGTGCTACCTCAGAAATTATCGACGACCAAATAGCGGGCGATGAGCTAACCCTCTTCCGCCTCTCCCGCATCACTTATACAATGTATCGCGACAACACCACAAACAGCATTGCCAATATGTATTATGCCATATCGGCAATCAGGCCTACGGGTATAAACGACAATATGTTGAACACGCACCATATATATGCGACAAACGGTTGTGCCGTGGTTGAAACGACCGTCGGCGATAACATTTCGATAGTCGACATGGCGGGGCACATTGTATATAACAACAAAGCGCGCAGCTCTCGTACGCTTATCCCGCTGAAAGCCGGTATATATATCGTCAACGGAACAAAGATACTCATAAGATAACAGATTGTAATAGAAGACTTCATGTCTATGTGATAGGATATGCTGTGACAGCATATCCTATTTTTTTACCCGATAACTGCATGGGATACCCCCAACGACAGGCAGTGCCTTGTATCGCCGACAACGAAAGGCATCGCAGATACAAAATCATAAAAACATTGCAGGGAAGGCTGCAATTTTCTTGCTGCCTTCCCTGCGGAACTTGTTATTGCAGTACCTCCGAGGGGAATCGAACCCCTATCTAAAGTTTAGGAAACTTCTATTCTATCCGTTGAACTACAGAGGCAACGCTTTACGATGCGCAAAAGTACAACTTTTTTTATATCGCCGCAATAAACGGTCAGTCGAAAATAGCATGCAGCACGGCAAGCGACTTCATATTGCCTACTCCGGGCAAATGCAAGCCGTAATAAAATATCATACGATCGAGTATATAAGAACGTTGCTGCCGCGACAGACGGAAAAGGTGCATATTGGTATAGTCGATGCGCAGCAACCGGGTGAGGAAATGCGCTTCGGCGGGAGCAAGCGATGGGGATAAAAGCGGCGGCTGCGCCACAAAAACCCCTTCTTGCATATTGAAACAATACCCGTCACGATAGCTGTCGGCATTAGGTGTAATTCCCAAAAAAGGAGCAAGCCCCACCAAAAAACAGAGATGAAAATTGGCATAACTCCCCTGCATACGTCCCAGCAACTCTATCGAACGAACTATGTATGCAAACATATCGGGTTGCGCCTCGCTGCTCTGCAAAACTTTACCAAGAAACTCAGCCAAAAAAAGCGCCAGCGACGCCCGCGCAGGGTCGCCTTGCAAGAGCGGCAGAGCCTGCCATGTATGCGCCTCGCCTATACGTTGCAACTCTCGTCCGGGACGATACTCCATCTCAAACTCTATCAACGATAACGGCGTATAGAGCGCACGTGCCATCTTGGCTGCCCGACCGGCGCCACGAGGGAGCATATAAGCCATACGCCCATGCTCCTCTGTGTAGATTTGCACCACGGAGAGCGTGTCGTTATAAGGAACGGTATGCAATACTATGCCGCGAGACTTCTCATACATAGGTGCAAAATAAGAGAATTGACGCGAAACAAACAAACCCTCCGCACCCTAAATAGGCATAAAAACCTTGCCTTTCAAGCCATACGAAGTTTCTGAGAGAGATAAAAAACAGTATATAAGCAATTTTTGAGGCTTTTCTTTTGCAAATAAAAAAAAGTACCGTATATTTGCACTCGCTTTTGTAAAACCCGACAAACGGTAAACACAAGGCAAACTCAGGGAAGGCCCATTCGTCTATCGGTTAGGACGCAAGATTTTCATTCTTGAAAGAGCGGTTCGATTCCGCTATGGGCTACGATAAGAATAAATAAAATATTGAAGATATGGCAAACAATAAATCTGCGAAGAAAAGAATCAGGCAAACAGTTGCAAGAAACTTGCACAACCGTTATTATGCCAAGACAGCTCGCAACGCCGTACGCAAATTACGCGCTACCACTACCAAAGACGAAGCTGTAGAATTGTACAAGAAAGTAAGCTCTATGTTGGACAAACTTGCCAACAAGAAGATTATACACAGCAACAAAGCCTCGAACTTGAAATCGAAACTTGCGTTGCACGTAAACGCACTCTGATAACGAGTCGTCGCCAAGACAGGAAGCCGGACTTTCTGCCTTACAAGGCCCATTCGTCTATCGGTTAGGACGCAAGATTTTCATTCTTGAAAGAGCGGTTCGATTCCGCTATGGGCTACCAACGGATGCTTTTCGGCATCCGTTTTTTTGTATCCGTACAGAGATAGCCATCGGCCGGCATCGCCTTGTATTACGTGCCATAGTCGACAAAATTCAGGATGAAAATGATTGAAATTCCTCCTATTCCTGAACACTCTCGGCTGCCTCTTTGGCCGCTATCTTGGGCATAGGCTTGTCGCGCGAGATAAGCAAGAGACGGTCGCCCACAATAAGATGTACCGAACCATTGGGCACAATATACTCATCGCCCCGACGTATCAACATCACCAACGAACCTTGCGGCAAGGCTACATCTTTGAGCGTTGCGCCATCGACAAGCATGTCGGCAGTAACATCAATGGCATTGAGCGACGTATCGAGCTCCTCGGGGATTTCCACCCCGAAATGGTCAGGAGCCTCTTGCTGCGGCTCGGCAAGCCCCAACGCCTTTGCCATTGCCGATAAGGTAGTGCCTTGCACAATAAGCGACAATATGGTGACAAAAAAGACTACATTGAAAATGATATTAGCCCCCTCGACCTCGGCAATAATAGGATAGGTAGCAAACAAAATGGGAGCTGCTCCACGCAAACCCACCCACGATACAAAGAGCCGTGAAGAGAATTTCATTTTACGGAAAGGAAGCAAACACAGCATCACACTCAACGGACGCGCCACCAATATCATAAATACTCCTATAAGCGTACCGGCCAAAGCGATAGAAAGCATCTCATGCGGATTTACCAGCAATCCCAACATCAAGAACAAGATAATCTGGAAAAGCCACGTCACACCATCGAGGAAGGTCACAATCTCGCGCTTGAAACTCAGCTTGCTGTTTCCCACCACGATACCTGCAACATATACGGCCAGATAACCGTTGCCCCGGCATAAATCGGCAACCGAAAAGACAAAAAAGACGAAACAAAGCACCACGATGGGGTAGAGAGCCGTATTGGGTAATGACAACTTATTGATAGTCCATACAGCCACCTTTCCCAGCAAATAGCCGGCCGCACCGCCCACGGCAAACTGCACCAGCAACGTAGTCGCAATATCGCCAGCCGACATACTGCCAGCACTCACTATCTGTATGAGTACTATCGTAAGCATATAGGCCATAGGGTCGTTGCTACCGCTCTCGAATTCGAGCATAGGTCGCAGGTTATACTTCAACGTCATGCGTTGCGAACGCAAAATATTGAATACCGATGCCGAGTCGGTTGACGACATGGTTGCCGCCAGCAACAACGAAGTGGTAAGCGGCAAAGTAATACTTATCCACCCGAACCCCGAAATCCAATAAATAAACAAGCCTGCAAACAGCGTCGTAAACACCACTCCCAATGTAGAAAGCACAATGCCCTGCGCCAGCACCGGACGAATATCGCCGAAGCGCGTATCGAGACCACCGGTAAACAGGATGATACTCAATGCCAACATACCTATAAACTGCGCACTCGAAGCATTATTGAACTGCAAGCCTAACCCATCGCTGCCAAACAACATGCCGACAAGCAGGAATATCAACAACGTAGGCACACCAAAACGGTAGCCTGCCTTACTGACTACTATACTGACAAAAAGAAGTACTGACCCTATCAACAAAAAATTACCGGCGGTAATAGTCATAACAATGCAAATATTTCTGTTTTCACTCTTTCTATAAACGGGATGAACCTGACTTTTGCTGCCAAACGGATTCCCCCACAAATATAACTAAAATAATGGTGCGAAAGATTGTTCTCTGCGAAATAGATAATGTCAAGGTTCTGGCATGACGATATTTTATGACACGTTCCATAAGATAATAATGTGTAATAGTCAAGACTTGTTCTGCATTTATCTTGATTTTACAGGCAATGCTTTGACCAATAGCCAGTTTTCGTATCATTTCTCGATTTGAGACATTGATAGCGGATATATTCTCACTATATTGATGTTGATTTTTGTTTAATAAAGAAACGCCGCCCCATTGTATACTATCAGCAAAGACTATTGTCTCGGGGGGGGACACATAGGAACTCGCTCCGCCAAACCGAGAACAGATTTTTTATCTAAAAAGTTATCAGTTGCCATGATACATATTTTAATTATGGTGGGTTCTATCAATTCCATTTTTTATTTCTTGCATAAGACAGCAGAACCCTTTAACTGTCTTGAGCAAGAT